>QQUF01000045.1:0-305731 GCA_008501735.1 Calditrichota bacterium
AATTCTAAAAGGCTCTCTAAAATTAAGGCAGAACGTCGAAAATCAAGACTTTCGTAATTTAAAATGCCTAAACCTGAAATTGCATTTTTATAATTTTTATTACGTTCTAAAGCGGAATTAAAAAAAGTAAAACTTTCAGTAAAGTTTTCTAATTTTAGATGACACCAAGCAATCCCTGTTTCAATTTCGGTTTCATCTTCTCCTCTTTCAACCGCTTTTTCAAAATTAGCAATTGCATTTGAATAACTTCCCTTTTCAAAATCCTGCCAACCAAATTTCAAATATGAATTGTCTTTGGTTTCAGAACAAGAAATTGTGCATAAAAAAAGTAATGTTACTAAAAAGACTCTCATAGTAGGTTTACTTCACGATTTTAAAGTATGCTTTATTACTTTTGATTTCATCTGTGAAGGTCTTAATCTTAGAACCTGGGAAATCGTATTTATTTTCATAAATAAGTCTAATAGTATATTCACCTTCATTCGGAAAAATGTGTTTCATTTCCATTCCAATGGAATCGGCTTGAGCTAAATTACTTGTAACCATAAACATTGGAACTTTTGTGTTATATCCATCAATTAACATATTTTGTTTAATTGGGATTGAAATTGTTTTGACATATTCATCTCCGATTTCAAGTAAAAGGAAATCATCTCTTTTTAATTTTTTAGGGGCTATTTCGACTTGACTTACTTCTGGTTTTAACTCAACATTACTCCTGAGTTCATAAACCCATAAAGCTCCATCTTTGTTCCACCAAACAGTATTTTTAGAATCATTGTAAACAACAAGATTTAATTTTAATTCTCCGCCTATTTTTACTTTTGGTGTTAATACTTGGACGCTAAAACTAATTCCGTCTAAAGCGTAAACTGATTGGATAGTGAACAAAAATAATCCAATAAAAAATAAAATGTTTTTAAGTGAGTTCTTTTGCATCGTACTAAAAATCCTAAATTTGTTTGTTCCCTTAAAATAATAAAAAAAAATCAAATCAACGAATTTTTAAAACCAAAAATTTTCAATAGAAAAAATTCGTTTTTCTTAGTAAATTTCACCTCCGAAAATGTATATCAAAATAAAATTTTAATTTAGGACAAAAGATGACTAAAATTTCGTCAAAAATGGCAATGGAATTGGAATCAAATTATGGAGCTCATAACTATCATCCTCTTCCAGTCGTCCTTTCAAAAGGAGAAGGTGTTTACGTTTGGGATCCCGAAGGAAACCGATACTTTGATTTTCTTTCTGCTTACAGTGCAGTAAATCAAGGACATTGTCACCCAAAAATTATCAATGCTTTAAAAGAACAAGCAGAAATTTTGACACTTACTTCTCGTGCTTTTTACAACGATTGTCTCGGAGAGTATGAAAAATTTATCACTGAGTATTTTGGTTTTGAAATGGTTTTACCAATGAACACTGGAGCTGAAGGCGTTGAAACTGCTTTGAAACTCGCAAGAAAATGGGGTTATGATAAAAAAGGTATTCCACAAGACAAAGCAAAAATTGTCGCTTGTTCAGGTAACTTCCACGGGAGAACAATCGCAATTATTAGTATGAGTACTGACCCGGATTGTTTCAAAGGTTATGGACCAAAAGCAGAAGGTTTTGGAATTGTTGAATACGACAACTTAGAAGCTTTGGAAGAAGCAATTAAAGATCCAAATGTTGCAGGATTCATTGTTGAACCAATTCAAGGTGAAGCTGGAGTTTATGTCCCTTCTGAAGGTTATTTGACAAAAGCAAAAGCTCTTTGCGAAAAATACAACGTTCTTTTCATCGCCGACGAAGTTCAGTCAGGACTTAGCAGAACAGGAAAACTTTTAGCTTGCGACCACGAAGGTGTTAAACCAGATGTTTTGATTCTTGGAAAAGCACTTAGTGGCGGAGTTTTACCAATCAGTGCAGTTCTTTCAAGTAAAGAAATTATGCTTTGCATCAAACCAGGTGAACACGGTTCAACTTTCGGTGGATTTCCATTAGCTTGTAAAGTTGGAATCGCTTCTTTGGAAGTTCTCCGAGATGAAAAATTAGCTGAAAATGCTGAAAAATTAGGAAAGATTTTCCGCTCTGAACTTGAAAATATTAATCACCCAATGATTGAACTTGTAAGAGGAAAAGGACTTCTTAATGCAGTAGTTGTTAAACCAAAAGAAGGTAAAACTGCTTGGGACGTTTGTGTTGCTCTTAAAGACAACGGACTTCTCGCAAAACCAACTCACGACCACATTATTCGTTTCGCTCCTCCTTTAGTAATGACTGAAGCACAAATCCGAGAATGTATGGCAATCATCAAAAAAACTTTCGACGAGTTTTAAAGAATTATTTTAAACCTTTCAGGTCTTAAAGGCCTGAAAGGTTTGACTTTTCTGAAATCACTTTTTTTCCCATCAAAAAACAAAAACCTAAAATATTTTCTGAATTAAAATCTTCATTTTTGAAGCATTTATTTAATGCACTTTCAAAATCTTTTTTATCAAAAATTGTTTGGCTTTGATTTAATTCCTTTTCCATAAAAAGCAACTTTACGTGAGCAGAAATATTTCTTTGAATCTGAATTGGTTTTACCTTAACATTTTTATAAATGTATTCGAGATGAAGTAAATTTGCAAAAATATCTTGATTTTCCGTTTTCAGTTTCAATGAATCTTCGTAAACTTTTGTGAAATCAATTTCTGGTTTAATGTGTTCAGGCAATTCAATGTAACCGATTTCACTTTTGCAAATTTCTTGGATACAAGGGTAAAAAATGAAATTTATGAATTTTGAACTTAAAAGACCAAGTGAACGGCAACAAGAATTTACGAACCTAATTGTTTGGCAATCGTCATCAAAATTTGAAACAGCTGAGCCAAGAATTATTTCTATCAGAAAATTTCTAGAATCCGTTACTTGCATACTCTGTGCAAGAACATTAAAAGATTCTTTCAAATTTGCAGTTCTGAGTGCGTGTTCAAAATCTCCAATGTAAATGCTTTGCCCAATTTGAGAAGGGTCAGGCAAAATCAATTCTTTATTCATTTCCTCAAATTCCATTTGTAGAAGAAGTTTCAAAGCCCATTCAAATGCTTCATTTAACAAACTTGTTTCCAAATCAAGTTTCTGTAAATCTCTTAATGAATTCGTTAATTCAATTGCTCGTCTATTTTTTATCTCTGTTTTCTCGTGAAGTGCTAAAAGTGTCATTGATTTTAGAGCATTTTGTAAATCACTTTCATTTCTGAAAGAATCAAAAACTTTATTTTCATTTTTACTTTTAAGAGCTTCTAAGATTTCAATATTCATAAAATTTCTTTCTAAAAAGGTTCGTGTATTTTTATTCAATTCATTAAATTTGACAATTAATTGAATAAAAGGAGAGTGAATTTAATTATCTCAAGTAACAGATTCAACTCATTTAGAAAAAGTATGAAAGTAAATAAATGAAAATAACAAAAGAACTAATCAATAAACTTCCAAAAACAGACTTGCATTGCCATTTGGACGGTTCAATTAGACCCGAAACAATGATTGAATTGGCTGAACAGCAAAAAGTAAAATTGCCTTATTCTAATCCTGATGAACTTAGAAAATTTATGGCTTTAGGAGATGACTGCAAAAGCCTTGAAGAATATTTAGAAAAATTTGAATACACTCTTTCGGTTTTGCAAACAACAGATGCGATTGAACGCGTTTCTTATGAGTTAGCGATTGATGCTTGGAATGAAAATGTTTGGTACATTGAAGTGCGTTTCTCACCAATCTTACACCAACAAAAAGGTCTCAGCTTAACTCCAATTGTTGACGCTGCAAGAAAAGGTTTAAAAAGAGCTGAAAAAGAAACAGGAATCAAGACAGGAATTATTATTTGTGGAATGCGAAACATTAGTAATTTGGTTTCTTTAAAATTAGCTGAACTAACTGTCGCTTTTAAAAATAGAGGAATTGTTGGCTTTGACTTGGCAGGAGCAGAAAGAAATTTCCCAGCAAAGGAACACATTCAAGCATTTTACTTAATTCGCAACAACAATGTAAAATCAACAGTTCACGCAGGAGAAGCTTACGGACCTGAAAGTATCCACGAAGCATTACATTATTGTGGAGCTCACAGAATTGGTCACGGAACAAGACTCAAAGAAGATGGTGATTTACTGAACTTCATTAACGATATGAGAATTCCATTAGAAATTTGTGTTTCAAGCAATTTTCACACAAAAACAATTTCAAGTATTGCAGAACACCCGATTAGATTTTATTTCGATTACGGTTTGAGAGTAACAGTAAACACAGATAACAGATTAATGTCAGACACAACTGTTTCAAATGAACTTTGGGTTGTTCACAAAAAATTTGGCTTTAGCTTAAAAGATATTAAGTTATTAATAATCAATGGTTTTAAAAGCGTTTTTCTTCCTTATAAAGAAAAAGTTGAATTACTAGAAAAAGTATTGAGCGAACTTAAAAAATACGAACCCGATGATAAAGAATCTAAACTCTATTTCAGATAAAGGTCAAAAATGTTAAAAGACAAACTTGGTCGTGTAATTGACAATTTGAGAATTTCAGTTACTGATAGATGCAATTTAAGATGCCTTTATTGTATGCCAGAAGAAGGTTTAGATTGGTTTCCGAAAGAACAAATTCTCACTTTTGAAGAAATAGAGAGACTTGTCCGAATTTTTGCCGAACTCGGAGTAAATAAAATTAGACTAACTGGTGGGGAACCTTTAGTCAGAAAAAATTTACATCTATTAATTAAAAAGCTAAATGCCATTCCACAAATCCAAGACATCGGAATGACAACAAACGGACTTCTTTTCAAAAAATATGCTCAACAACTTTTTGACGCTGGACTTTCAAGAGTAAACATTTCTCTTGATTCGCTTGACCCTAAAATATTTTTTGAAATGACTCGCAGAGACCAGTTAAATGATGTCATTGAAGCAATCAAAGAAGCTCAAAGAATTGGATTTTCTCCAATAAAAATAAACCTTGTCCCAATCAAAGGAATGAATGATCACGAAATGTTAGAATTTGGTCATTTTGCAAGAGACGAAAATCTTGATGTTAGATTTATTGAATTTATGCCTATTGGAGCAGATGATTGGACTTTGGACGATGTTGTTCCGACTCAAAAGATTAAAGACGTTCTTAACCAAATTTCACCACTTGTAGAAGTTCCTCACGACGAAAGGCTTCCAGCTGCCGAATATACTTTTGCTGACGGTAAAGGTAAAGTTGGTTTCATTAGTTCAGTTACAGAACCCTTTTGCGGAAGTTGTAATCGAGTTAGGATTACTGCTGATGGAAGATTCAGAACTTGTCTTTTTTCAATTGAAGAAACAAATTTTTTAGCTCTTCTTCGTGAAGGCAAAACTGATGATGAAATTGCTAAAATCATTGAAGAAAGAGTTTGGATTAAAGAACCAGGTCACTTAATCAATAAAGATGCGTTTGTAAAACCAACTCGAACAATGTCCCAAATTGGCGGTTAGCTGTTCATTGACTTAAAGAATTCGGTTGTTAGTTTGATTGCTTGAGTTAGTTCTTTTGAAGTTCCTTTAAAAGGATGTCCAGATTCAAAAGTGTGTCCTGCATTTTTTATTATTTTAAAATCTGATTTATTTTTTGGAAGGTTTGCTGCCAATTCTTTTCCTTTTTCGAGTTTGACAGCCAAATCATTTTCACCGTGAATTAGTCGCACTGGAATTTCTAATTTTCTCAAAGTTTCTTTGACATCTCCATTTTTCTGAATTTCTAGAGCATCTTCATAATGATTTTTCCCAAGTGGCATAATTTGATTTGTTCTACCATTCAGAACTTCTGTAAAACCTTTTGTTTTGAAATTATTGATGTCATTTTCAGAGAATCTAACTACAGATTCGATAGAAGCCCAAGTTACAACTGATTTAGGTTTTAAAATTTTTGAAGCCAAAATTACAATTCCGCCACCACGACTGTGTCCTAAAAACCCATAAGGCAAATTTTGAAGTTCCGGCTGTAATTTTCCTGAATTAACAAACTCAACAACTTCTTTTAAATCTAAAATCTCACGAGAATAAGTATTTGCTTTGAAATTTTCGAGATTCGTAAAATTCTCAAAATCCTCCTCTACTCCATTCAACGAGAAATTAAAACTAACAACATTAAAACCTTCTTTTCCTAAAGCTTCTGCAACAAAAGGAAACCAACCCCAATTTTTAAAACCTTTGAAACCGTGACAGATAAAAATTATTGGAGCATTCTTTTTCCCTTCAAAGAAATCACCATAAATTTTAAAATTTTCAGAGTTTGTAAATTCAAATTTCATTTTTTTACCTAAGATTTTTAATTATTTCAAGACAAGAAAATATTTGTTAATTTGGCAATCTAAATTTTAACAAAAAGGTAAGAAAAAATGGCATTAAATCCGAAATTATTAGAAGTTTTAGTTTGTCCAGAAACAAAAGCAAAATTGCTTTACGACGAACCTAACAACAAACTTATTTCAACTGATCCAGATTCAAGACGTAGTTATAAAATTGTCGATGACATTCCAATTATGCTTATTGACGAATCAGAAATAATGGAAAAAGATTCTTGGAAAGACGCTGTTTCAAAGCTTAGAAACTAAAAATGGCTATCCAAAAAATTAAGGCACTTATTTTAAGAAGTGTCAATTTTCACGAGACTAGTCGTATTCTTACTGTTTTTACAGAAGAATACGGCAAAATCACTTTGATTGCAAAAGGAGTCAGAAAGTCTAAAAGTCAATTAATTGGAATTTTAGAACCCACCAATATTATCCAAGCAATAATTTATAAAAAGCCAAACCGAGATATTTACACCTTAACTCAAGCAGAACTTTTAACTTCTCTCACTAAATTAAAGCAGGACTTAAAGAAACTTTATTTAGGATATGCAATTCTTGAGACGATTCTAAAACTCACTGAAACCGAAGATGAATCACCTGAGCTTTTTAAGCTTGCTGCAAATTCACTTTTCTTCTTGAATAAATCTGGAAACAATAATTGGAATCAACTTTTTTTCTTTTGGTTTGAATTTCTAAAATTAAGTGGTTATCAAATGAATTTCTTTAATTGTTTTAGATGCGAAAAAGTTTTTGATAATGGTTACAAATGGAGATTCTCAAAATTTGATGGTGGAATTTTGTGTGATAATCATAACACAAGTGCAAACATTCCAATTATTACAAAAAATGCAATTCTTGCAATTCAGAAAATTAAAACTTCAAAGTTACAATCTGTTACAAGTTTTGAAATTGCCAACTCAACTGCTTTAGAAGTTACAAAACACATAGAACTTTATTTTCAAGAACATTTTGAGAATTTTGTGGGCTGGAATTCAACAAAACAGTTAAGTGAAGTTTTAAGAGAGATGCAGAAGAATCCTGTGAAAGAGAAAATCCAAATTGACAATTAAATTTTAATTCAAATTAATTTCAAGATTTTCATTTTGCTTTGACTTTTCGATTCTAAGATTCCTAAAAAACTCTTTCAAAATCCCTGAACATTTGGCTTCCAAAACACCCTTCTCAATTTCAATTTTATGATTGTAAAGATTGCTACTTGCCAAATCTAACTTTCCACCACAAGCTCCTGTTTTGGGGTCGCTTGTTCCAATAACAATTTTCTTAAGGCGAGACAAAACCAAAGCTCCAAAGCACATTGTACAAGGTTCTAAAGTTACGTACATTGTAGCCTCAGACAAGAATTTGCTATCAAGATTTGCACAAGCAGAGGTTATTGCTAAAATTTCAGCGTGAGCAGTTGGGTCTTTTAAAGTTTGGACTAAATTGTGGGATTTTGCAATGATGCGATTTTGGTAAACAATCACTGCACCAATTGGAATTTCTTTTTTTTCGTAGGCTTTTTCAGCTTCAAGGAATGCTGATTCCATAAACTTTTTGTCAGAATAAATTGAAAATTCCATTTAATTTAATTCTAATTTAGGTAGGAATATTTTAAAAACTGTTCCTTCGTCAGTTTTAGTTTCTAAATTTATTGAACCTTTATGAGCTTCAACAATTCGCTTTGCAATCGCGGTTCCAAGCCCTGAACCTTTTGCTTTACCTAAAGTTGTAAAAGGTTCGAACAAAGTATCTCGAATTTCTACAGGAATCCCGTTTCCGTCATCTCGAATTTGAATTTCAATATTTTTTGAATGCTCAATTGCTACTAATTCAATGTTACCATTTTTATCTAAAGCTTGAATTGCATTTATGAAAAGATTATTAATTGCCCTTTTGATTTGATTCCTATCTAAGTTAAAATCTTTTTCGAATCTAATTTCAATACTAACTTTGATTTTCTTTAATAACAAGTCGTGAGTGTTTTCAGTTTTAATATCTTCAAGGATTTCAGAAATTGAAGTTGGTCGTAAATGTAATTTTTCTTGACCTTTTGCAAAATTTAAAATCTCCATAAGCATTTCATTAGTATCAAAAACTTTGTCTTTAATTTTGCCGATTTGAGATGTTAGAAATTCGTCTTCACCAATTTTCATATCTATTATACTTGCATAACCGTGAATCACCGCTAATGAATTTTTTACATCGTGAATTATCAGACTTGACATTTTACCGATTGTACTCATTTTTTCTGCACTAGCAACTTGAGAATAAAGTGTTGCATTTTGAATTGCCATTGCTGCACTCGAACTAAGTAATTTTAAAAATTCCTCATCGTCGTCAGTAAAAGAGCCTTTTATTTTATTCAGAAGTTGAAAAATTCCGATGAGATTATTTTCATTTCCAATAATTGGGACACAAATCAAATTTCGTGTGTTGTAACCGCTTTCTTTATCAAAACTACTATCAAACTCAGGTTCGTCGTAAGCATTTTTAACATTATAAACTTTTTTCTTTAAAGCAGCTTTTCCAGCAATTCCAACTCCAATTGGCAATCGAATTTCTTTAAACTCATCACCGTCAAAGATTTTTGAAACTAAAATTTGCTTATTCGCCTCATAAATATAAATTGTCCCTCTTTCTGCTTTTATATTTTCTTTAGCAATGTTTAAAACATAACGTAAAATTTGATTTAGGTCTAAAGAGGAATTTATTTCTTTGCTAATGTCAAGAATACTCGAGAATCTATTTATCGATTTATTCAGTTTTCGTTGCATTTGAGCAATCATTTCAACTAAATCCTCGTCTGTTCTTCGAATTCGGCGACTTAGTTTCACTGATAATTTTATTGCTAATCCAGGATTACTTCCAGCAAAATTCAAGAATTTTTTTTCTTCAATTAACAAGACTTTTACATCAGTTAATGCAAAAACAGAAGCTGAACGAGGTCGTTTTTCCAAAACTGCCATCTCGCCAACTAACTCACCTTCATTTATTACTTTTTCGATTGCGATATTTTTAGATTCTGCACGTTTTGAAATTTTAAGTTTTCCCTCAATTAAAAGAAAAAGTACGTTTCCTGTGTCTCCTTCTTCAAATAAAACTTCACCTGCTTTATACTCTTTTTCTTTAAAACTAGGTTCTAAAGAGTTGAATTCTTCTTCTGAGAGTTCAGAAAAGATACTTTTTTGGAAAACCTTTTTGTACTTTGTAAAAAACATTAAAATCCATTATTATTTTAATTAAGTAAAGTTAAAAACTTTTTTCCAATAATTTTTGTTTTAAATCAAAAGTTAAACTTTTTCATAAAAAAGAAATTTCAAATGTTAGAAAACCAAAAAGAATTAAAAACAAGTTTCGAGAATCGCCTAAACTCTTCTGAACTTTCAAAAATATTTAATGTCAAATTAGGTAATTTCGACTTGGATTATGCAGAATTAATTATTGAACATTCGAGTTTAATTTCAAATCCGACAGGCAAAGGCACGATTAATGGCGGAATTTTAGCAATGCTTTCTGACTCCGCGACTGCTTATGCTTTGGCAACAAACTTTAATGGACAAATGAGCTTTGCAACAATTGACTTGCAAATCCACTACTTAGCTCGTGCAAAATCAACTGTAACAGCTAAAGCAAAAGTAATTCGTAAAGGCAAAAGAATTAACGTTGCTGAAGTTGAAATCTTTGATATCGAAAACACAATGGTTTCAAAAAGTATAGTTACTTTTATTCTCACAAAACCAATGGAATTTACACACGGAATTAAAAAGGAAAAATAAAATGGAATTTTCAAAATCTCCTACAAATAATTTTAAAGAAGCAATGACAGAAATTTTGATGTTAATCCCAAACTTTATGGCTTTAATGTACGGACTAATCAAAGATTCAAGAGTTCCTTCAATTGAAAAGAAAATCTTAGCAGGAACAATTGCTTACGTAATTTTACCTTTGGATTTAATGCCTGATGCAATTCCATTTATTGGGCAAATTGACGATATTTTTCTTGTTGCAGTAACTTTAAAACGAATTTTGACTTCAGTTCCTGAAAGTATTTTAATGGAATATTGGAACGGCGAAAAAGCACTACTTGGAATCGTCGAATCAATTATTGAAACTGCAGTAAATTTCTTACCTGAACAGGTTAGAAATGTTCTTCTAAGGAAAATTGATTAATACAAAAATTAAAATTTTGAATACTTTTTTCAGATTCTAAACCCTATCTAAAACTTTGGAGAAACAAATGTTTACAATTACAAAATCAATCTCAAGTGCATTGGTTCTTGGTCTCGTTTTTGCAAATTCTGCAAAATCACAGACAATCGTTGAATGGTACACTTCAATGGGAAACTTTAAAGGAGAAATGAGAGAAGACATTGTACCAATAACGGCAAATAATTTTATCTCTCTCGCAAATCAAAATTTTTACGATAATATAATTTTTCATAGAGTAATTGCAGATTTTATGATTCAAGACGGCGATCCTACAGGAACAGGAAGTGGTGGACCAGGTTATACAATTCCAGACGAATTTCATCCAGATTTAATTCACGATGGACCAGGAGTGATTTCAATGGCAAATGCTGGACCAAATACTGGAGGTTCACAATATTTTATAACAGTAGTTCCGACTCCTTGGCTTGACAATGCTCACGCAATTTTTGGACACATTATCGAAGGAATGGACAATGTTTTTGCGATTAGTGAAGTTCCGACAAACGCAAATGACAGACCATTAACTGACGTTGTTATTGACAGTATTCGTGTTCTTGGTGTGATTTATCCGCACATTGATTTGGAAGAAAGTTGGGTTGTTGAAAAAACTGTAAACTCTGACGCTGACGGAATTATTAATCCACTCGAAGAAGTTCAAGTTACTTTTAAAGTAAAAAGTTGGGCTGGTTGGGCTGATGCCCAAAATGCCGAAGCAACTTTGGAATCTGACGACCCAAGAATCACAATTTTAAGCGGAAATTTACCACTCGGAACTTTAGCAAATGGTGACTCTACAGACAATTTAACAATGCCTTTAGAATTTTATGTAAACACAAACGAAGCCTTTACAACTACAATTGATTTGAAATTCACCGCAAATGCTAACACAAATTACCCTTTTGAAGTCATTTATCCGTTAGAAATTGACATCACTTTGAACCAAGCAGGTTTTCCATTTGTAACAAGTTCACGTTCATCTGCTTTGCTCATTGACATCGACAACAACGGAACAAACGAAATGGTTTTTGGCGACGATTCAGGAAATATTCACGCTGTTACAGCTGACGGAATAAATGAGTTAAACGGATTTCCTGTAAATATTGGAGGAGGAATTAGAACTGCACTTGCTGCTGCTGACTTCGATTCCGACGGGAAAATGGAATTAGTCGCAAGTACGATGAATGGAAAATTAATTGCAGTTGACTACACTGGAACTGTAATTTTTGAACACTCAAGTACAGGTCTTTATTTCGGAAACCCAATGATTGCTGACGTTGACGGAAACGGAACTAAAGAAATTATCGGAGTAACAAGCACAGGGCATATGAACGTAATTGATTTTGCAGGAAATAATTTTGGAGCATTTCCAGTGCCAATTGGTGGAACTGTTCTTTCTCCTCCTGCGACTGCTGACATTGACGGAGACGGAAACCACGAAATCATTTTTACCTCAAATGCAAACGGCGGCTCTGTTCACGCAGTTTCAACAACAAACGCTCAAGACATTACAGGATTTCCTTACAATGCAAATTCTGTTTCGACAAATGGAGTTACACTTGCAGAGTTAAATTCAACTCCAAATCCTGAAATTCTGGTTGGTTTGACAAGTGGAGAATTATTAGCAATTGCTTCAAACGGAACTTTACTTTTTTCCAAAACTGCTGACTCAGCTATCAAAACTGGAATCATTGCATCAGATTTGAATAATGATTTGGGGCTTGAAATCGCTTTTGTGAGCAATAATGGAACTGTTTACATTACTGACTCAAATGGAGGCGACCTTTTCGGATTTCCTTTCGCCTTGTCAGGAATTACAGAATCTACACCGATTTTGGCAGACTTGAACGGAAACGGAACTTTCGATTTACTTTTCGGAGACAATAACGGGTTCATTCACGCAATTGATATGAATGGTGATGCAATTGATAATTTCCCTCTTGAAATTGGCGGAACTTTAAAATACAGTGCTTCCATTGGCAGACTTGACTCTGACTCAGATTTTGAAATCACAATGCCAAGCACAGGAAATTTTGCAGTAATTGATTTCAAAAACACAGCTTTTTCAAATTGGTCGGTTTTTAGAGCAAATCCACAAAGAACAGGAAATGCTTTGGAGGTTTTCACAAACATTGAAGAAAATGAAAACGTTAACCCGAAATCATTCCAACTCTCTCAAAATTACCCGAATCCTTTTAACCCAACAACTTCAATAAATTACGAATTAGAAATTACGAATTACGAAAATGTTAAGTTGTTAATTTTTGATACTTTAGGAAAGAAGGTCAAAGAATTTAGTTTGACAAGCTCAAAAGGAACTGTTGTTTGGGACGGTAAAAATAATGCAGGAAAATCTGTTGCAAGTGGAGTTTATTTTTATAAAATTGAAGGAATTGACTTTGCTTCGGCTAAGAAAATGCTTTTACTAAAATAATAGAAAAATATAACAATTTTAAAATTAGGGATTAAGATGAAAAAAACAATTAAGTTTATACTTATATCTTCTGCCTTTGGAGCATTTGCTTCTAATTCGTTTGCACAAAAAATTTATTGGACTGATACCAACTCTGATAAAATCCAAAGAGCTGATTTAGATGGCTCAAATGTAGAGGATTTAGTTTCAACTGGCTTGATGAGTCCTGAAGGGTTGGCATTAGATTTAAATAGTTCCAAAATGTATTGGGTTGATTTTGGTACAAATAAAATTCAAAGAGCTAATTTAGATGGCTCGAATGTTGAAGATTTGATTTCAACTGGCCTTGTCGATCCTTTTGATTTAGCATTAGATTTAAATAATTCTAAAATGTATTGGGTTGACGCTGGCACGAATAAAATGCAAAGAGCTAATTTAGATGGCTCGAATGTTGAAGATTTGATAACTAGTTTAATATACCCATATGGAATAACTTTAGATTTAGTAAATTCAAAAGTATATTGGACAGACGCAGCTCAAGCAAGAGTTTATAGAGCTAATTTGGATGGTTCTAATATTGAAATAATTATTCCAGGTGGCAGTTTCTTAAACCCAAAAGGTATTGCTTTGGATTTAATAAATTCTAAATTGTATTTTACTGATCAAGGTGACCCAAGAGTTGTTAGGTCTAATTTAGATGGTTCCAATATAGAAGTCATTTTTACAGATACAGAATTAAGCGAAAACTCTCACCCTCAAGAAATTGTTCTAGATATTGCAAACTCTAAATTTTATTTTGCTCTTTCTGGAACAGATAAAATTTCTAAAGCAAATTTTGATGGAACCTCATTAGAAGATGTAATCATAGGAATTCCAGCTCCTCGTAGTTTAGCCTTATCCATAAGTGATAATCCACTTTCTGTTGAACTTTCCTACTTTAATGCACATCAAATTGGAAACTCAATCCAATTAAACTGGGCAACAGGTTCTGAAAAAGATAATGCTGGTTTTAATATTTATAGAAAATTTGCTGATAATGATTTTTTTAAAATCTCTTCTTTTAGAACTAACATAAGTTTGATAGGTCAAGGTAACACATCTTTCGATACTCAATATAAATTTACTGACTACTCGAATTTTAATAATAGTGAAATTTACACTTACTTAATTGCTGATGTAGATGCAAAAGGAGCCGAAACAATACATAAAGAAATATCACAAAGTGTTTTATTTGAACTTAAGACACAAAAAGTCAATAGATTTGCATTAGAACAGAATTACCCAAACCCTTTCAACCCGAAAACAACAATTTCTTATCAACTTGAAAAAGATTCAGAAGTAAACCTTAAAATTTACAATGAAAAGGGAAATTTTGTAAAAAGCTTATCAAATGGCTTCCAAAAACAAGGGTCTTACAAAGTTATTTGGGATGGCACCGACAATAATGGAAATCAAGTTTCAAATGGCACTTATTTTTATAAACTTATAACTGAAACTTTCTCTCAATCAAATAAAATGATTTTATTAAAATAATCCAACAAACCAAACCTGAAAGGTATAAAACCTTTCAGGTTTCAATTTTAATTCTTAATAAATTTTTTGCTAATCGAAATGTTTCCAAGTTTGAGTTTCAGGAAATAATTTCCAACAGCTAATCTTGAGATGTCAATTTCTTTGGCTTCGGCAAATGAAGTTGAAAGTACTTCTTGCCCCAAGATATTGAAGATTTTAATTTCCTCTACTCTACTTGCCACAAATTGATTCATCTTAAATCGAATTACACCACTTGAAGGATTTGGCGAAATTGAAATGCTGTTTGCGATTTCAGTTGCTTCGTCATTTGAGATGTGTTCATTAATCGAAGTTGTCATACAAATTGAACTCGAATTTGAAACTCCACAACCTGCAAACGGAGGTCCAATTGTGAAAATCATATCAGGATTTCCACTCAAACATCTTGGAATTACAGGAAAATCTTCTGTTAAAACGTAATAGTAAATTCCGTTTGGATATTCAGGAGTAACTCCGAACCTTCCGTTACATTCGTCCAAAGAATTCGCCGTTCCGCTTACAAATTCGTAATCTTGTGTGTAAGTTCCATCATAATTTCCGTCAGGAGCAGTAATTCCGTCTCCAGGGCGAGTTCCACTTTTAAGTTGATATTGAGAAGTTATTTCTACGATTGCACTATTTGCATCGTTTGGGTCATCATAAACATATTTGTAATAAATCGGATAACCGTCTGCGGCATAACCAATTAATGGAGAATGACTTCCTGCTGTTGCACCAAAATCGGTTCCCAAAGTTGAAGGAAATCCGTGATAATGATATTTTCCATTTGGCTGAACGTGAGCATCGTTAAAATCCAAACCTAAGTTAACATTACTTGAAAGAGCGTTCAAATTCCAATCTGTGTTAAGTTGACCTGTGTTAGGGTTTTCAAAAAATTCTGCTGCAATTGGGTCAAATATCAATCCATTAGTAGCAATTCCAAATTCCCAAAATGCACAGCCTCCTGTCGTTCCTTCATCAAGAAAAGTCTTAGAAGTTGCCATTGTCGGAAAAGCACACATCGACTTTGTTAGTTGCTGAGCAGAAATTGCATTGGGGTTTCCGGGGTTTGGAAAAGTTCCTGTTGAGTGATCTGGAAGAGAATTTGAGTAAACAGTTCTAACAGCTCCGTCAGTTGTAAAACAAACTGCATTTGTGGTTGTATTACTGAAAATTGCATTTGAATCGCATTGAGAATAACCTTGCGAGGCTAACCCAATCAGAATTAAAAATGAAAGTTTTTTCATTTTTCACTCCTAAACTTATGAATAATTTTGGTTCTTTTATCTGTCATTTTATAAGTCAAATCTTCATTCCTTAGATTAAACCTTATGATATTTGAATAATTTTCATCGTAAGTATTAAAACAAGTATTTTCAATTTTTAGCTCAATGATTTCCTTTACCAAAAGATTAGAATCAAAATTTAGAATTAAATAATCGTTTTTTTCAACTATTGCCATATTTTTAAACTCAATTTTCACTTCACTTGCAAAACTAGCAAAATTGTTTTCTAAATATTTTTCAATACACCAAAACAACTCCGAAGAATCTGAACAAGAATCTTTAGTCTTTAGTTCTTCTTTTAAATCAAAAATTTTGAATTTTACTACAAGTTGTAACTTTTCGGCTTTTTCAGAAAAAGTAAAAAATGCTTTGTGACCAATGTGTGCGAAAGAATTACTCGTTAGAATAAATATTAAAATCGAAATAAATTTGCTCAATCTTTTAGCCTAAATTATTGAATTTAAAATTTTTACTTTTTGCACTTTAGTATTTTTATAAAACTTTTACAAGAAAATTTTCAATTGGATGTAATTTCAGTTTTTAATTTGTGAAAACATAATTTCTGTTTTATGTTTTTCTACAAATTTTTAAAACAAAGATGTTTATGCCTTACAAAATCATTTCAAAAATTGCATCTGGAACTTTCGGAACAGTTTACAAAGCTCAAGAATCAACTAAAGGTGAATTCTACGCACTAAAATTAATTCACGAAAATTACAAAACCCCTATAGAACTGAAACGAATCAAACGAGGTTTTGAAACTGCACAAAAAGTCTCACACCCAAATTGTGTTAAAATGATTGAATGGTACGAGGAAAAAGACCAAATCGGTTTTGTGATGGAATTTGTGGATTCCGTAGGGAACAAAAATCTTTGTTCCCTACAAAATAAAATCTCAAAAATCATTCAAATTTCAAATGGACTTGAAGCACTTCACTCAAGAGGAATAATTCACAGAGACCTAAAACCTTCAAATATTCTTGAGGATAAAAACGGACAAATTAAAATCACAGACTTTGATTTGGTTAAAACACAAGAGGCTTCAACAATTACAAATTCAAAATCGTTTTTGGGAACAGTAAAATTCTCTTCCCCCGAACAGTGCAAAGATTCAAGCAAAATTGACCACAGAAGCGACCTTTACTCACTCGGAATAATTTTTTATAAACTTCTAACTAACAGATTTCCTTTTGATGGAGATTCCGTAACAAATATTATTCTTGGACATATAAGAACTCCTCTGATTTCTCCGACTCAATTTAATCCCGAAATCCCAATTGAGATTGAAAATGTTGTCAAAAAATTATTAGCAAAAAATCGAAATGACAGGTTCAATTCGGCAAAAGAAGTAGTCGAAAAACTCCACGTATTTTTAGAAACTCCAACCGAAACTCAAATCCAAACTTCAAGTGATTTTCTTCTTTATCCAAGATTTATCGGAAGAGAAAATGATTTTAAGAAACTTGAAAAATCATTTTCAAAAACTTCGGAAAGAAAACCACAGTTTGTTTTGATTTCAGGCAAATCGGGAAGTGGTAAGACCCAACTTTGGAAAGAATTTAAAGAAGGATTTTCTGATAGAGAAACACTTTACCTTAACACAAAATGCAAGGAAAATTCCACAAGTCTTGAACCGTTAAGAGAAGTTTTATTTCAATGTTTAGAGATTTTGGAAGGATTTTCCGACAATGAAAAACTTCCCTATTTTGGGAATTTCTGTAGAGACTTGGAAATTATTTTACCGCAAATTTCACAACTTAGCTTTTTTGAAAAACTACCTCAAACCGTAAAACTTTCTCAAGAAGATGGAATTTTTAGATTGTTTGAGGCAGTAGTAACCTTGCTCAAAAATTTGCAGAAAGAAAAGATATTAGTTTTGTTTTTTGACGATTTACAATGGGCAGATTCGCAAACAACTAAATTTTTACACTTTCTACAAAACAACTTTAAAAATGAAAAACTTTTGTTTGCAGGAACTTTAAGACCAAATTTTTCTAAATCCGAACTCAAAGAGAATTTTATAGAAAATTGCTCCCAAATAGAACTTGAGTCTTTAACTCTTGGGCAAGTAAAAGAAGTGTTGACTTCAATGCTCGGACAAGTTGAACCTGTAGAAACCAATTTTGCACAGTTGATTTTGGAGAAGACGGAAGGAAATCCACTTTTTATTCAAGAAATTATGTTTCACTTATTGGAGCAGAAGAAAATTTATAAGAAAAAAAATAAGTGGGTTCTTTCTGAAAGTGAGATTTTGTCCGAAGAATTACCAAAAAGTATTCATTCGACAATTACAAAAAGAATGGAAGTTCTTCCAAAATCGGTTAAGAACATTTTGCAGATTGCTTCGGTAATTGGTAAAAGTTTTGATTTTGAATTACTCAAAATTCTTTTGCCAAATTTATTGGAAGTCGAAATTCAAAAAGCACTTTTAAAATCTTGTGAAGAAAATTATTTGACATCATTTTCAGAGAATTATGAATTTTATCACGACTCAATTCGTGAGACTTTAGAGAAACAAATTCAGTCAAAGAATAAAATTAAATTCCACAAACAAATTGCGAAATATCTCGAAAGAAAGTTTGACGGTGAAAACGAAGATTTGATTTTACAGCTTGCACATCATTTTTACGAAGCAAAATTAAAACAAAAAGCAAAGAAGTATTGTTTGTCTGCAAGTAAGGTTGCTGAAAAAAAATACTCAATCTCAAATGCCATTGATTTTTTGACAAAAGCTATTGAATTAGAAGTAGATAAAGTCAAAATCATTTCTTTGACGATAAAAAAAGCACTTCTTATGAGAACTTTGGGTGTTCCTAACGAACCTTTGAAGATTGCAAAAAAGGCACACAAGCTTTCATTAGAATTGAATGATGAGAATTTAATTGTAGATTCTCTTTTAGTAGTAGGCAACGAAGAAATCCAAAACTTTTTGTTTGAAGAAGGTTTTGCATCTTTAAATGAAGGATTGAAAATTTCTAAGAAGTTAGGAGATGAAACAAGACTTTCAAAAGCCTTGTTTAAGCTAGGTCAATATTACACAATGAAAGGTGATTTTGAAGAATCAAATTCTTATTGCCAAAAAGCACTAAAGTTAGCGATAAGTAATGGTTTAAAAGAGCTGGAAATGAAAGTCAATTTTAATATTGCAGTTAATTTCCAAAATATTTGGGAATTTGAAAAAGCCTTAAAATACTTAGAAAATAGCATAGAACTTTCTAAAGAATTAAAATTTATCTCAGAATCAATTTTTTATGAGACTTCTAAAGGAGTAATTTTAAGAAACTTAGGGAAACTCGAAGAATCTTATAACCTTTTTCTAAAAAATCTTACGAAAACCCAAAAATACGGATTTTATGAAGGAATAATTACAGCAACTTTCGGGATTAGCAATTATTTTTTCATAAAAGCCAATTACTCAAAATCAATTCCTTATTTGGAAAAAAGTATCTCTATTGCCGAAAAAATTAATGACCCAAAAGCCCTTTTGGAAGGCTTCCAAAACTATTCTTCAGTTCAATTTTTAATGGGAAATTTTGAAAAAAGTAATGAGTGCTTAAGAAAAGTTTGGATACTTGCAAATACTTCTAATACAAAAAAAGATTTTGCAACTTATTATAAAACAAAAGGCTTAAATCAATTTGCTCAAAAAGAGTTTGAAGCATCTGCTGAATCATTTTCCAAATCAATTCCTTTTAGAAATAATGACTATTCGGTCGGAGGAGTTTTGTTTCTCAAAGCAAATTCGCTTTTTGAACTTGGTGATTTGGAAAGTGCACAAAAAGAAAACAAACAAGCAAAAAACTTAGCAGAAAAAGTAAACGACCTTCAAACAATTACCAAATCCAAAATCCTTTCTCTAAAAATTGATTTTAACTTCGGTTTGCAAAAAAAAGCATTGGAAGGTTTGTTAGAAATTACTGAAACAGAAAAAAATGAGAAATTACTTGCAACAGCACTTTTTGAGTTTTGTTCACTTTTTGCAAAAAATCAAAATCTTACTTTGCTCCCCGGCAAAAAAATAAATTTTGAAAGTTACAGAAAAAGAACACTTGAGCTTTTCCGAAAATTAATCCAAAATGACGAAAGTTTTGAGCTTAAAGAAAAACTAATCATTCTTGAAAACCTCAAAAATGAATCGGGAATCTTTCATTCAGGTTTCTTAAACTCACTTGTTCCTTTGATGGAACCCGAAACAATTTTGAGCGAATCAGTTGAATACCTAACTACGCAAACACAATCTAATAATTGCTTTATTGTCCTTAGAAATAAAATAACAGGAAAATTTGAACCTTGTTTCTTTTCCAAAAATTACGAAGACAAAGAAATTGATTTTAGTCAAACGATTTTGGAGGAAGCAATTAGAACCAATCAATCAATTTTGGTAGAAAATGCTTTGGATTCCGAGAAATTCAAAAGTAATGAAAGTATCATTGGTAAAATTTTCCTTTCTGTAATTTCCGTTCCATTTGGGAAAGATGGTGAAGCAATCGGAGCAATTTATTTAGATAGAACAAATCCTGAAAATGATGTTTACCAAAATTCCGACTTAGAAAAGGTAAAAGGAATCGGTAAAGTTTTGTTGCCTGTAATCCAAAAACAAAACGAAAACCTAACTTTAAAAATCAAATCTCAAATTCAAGAATTAGGAATTTTTATCGGTAACAGCCCAAAAATGCAAAAAGTTTATGAAGAAATTGAAAATGCTGCAAACTACAATTTCCCAGTTTACATTTTTGGAGAAACAGGAACAGGAAAAGAACTTGTTGCAAATGCTTTACACAAACTTTCACCGCGAAGAAATGAGCCTTTTGTAGCGTTAAACTGTTCGGCAATTCCAAAAGACTTAGCAGAAAGCGAACTTTTCGGACACAAAAAAGGAGCTTTTACAGGAGCTACTTTTGATAAAAAAGGTGTTTTTGAATTAGCGGAAAATGGAACTCTTTTGCTCGATGAAGTTGGCGACCTTAGTTTGGACAACCAAGCAAAACTACTTAGAGTCATTCAAGAAAAAAAGCTAAGAGTAATCGGTTCTGAAAAAACCACGAAGGTAAATGCAAGAATCCTTGTTGCCACTCACAAGAACTTAGAAGAGGAAGTGCAAAAAGGGAATTTCCGTGAAGATTTGTTACACCGATTAGATGTTTTGAAAATATTAGTTCCACCACTAAGGGAAAGAATTGAAGACATTCCACTTTTGGCGTTTCACATTTTGGAAAAATTCAATTTGGAATCAGGTAAAAAAAACAAAGGGCTTTCCAAAGATATTATTAAGGATTTTGAAAATTATAAATGGAAAGGAAATGTCAGAGAGTTAGAAAACAGAATTATCAAAGCCTCAGTCAAAAAGAAAAAAGATGTGCCTTTGACATTAAAAGATTTTGATTTTCTAAATCCCAAAAAGTCTGAAAAAGTAATTCAAATTACCCCTAACGAATCTCAAAATCTAAATTCTGAAAACCTAATTAATTTGGTTCACAAATTAGAAGGTGAAACAATTTATGAAAAATTAGCAACTGTCGAAAAAGCAATTATTACCCAAGCATTGAATGAGTACAACTGGAATAAAACAAAAGTATCCGCGAAGCTTGGAATTAGTAGAATGCAAATCAACAGAATAATTGCACGTTTTAATCTTGTGAAAAAAAGTTGAGTTTTAAACTTAACTTTTCTGGACTTTAAAACCTTTTTTATAATTCTTCGCCAAGTGAGCTTGATAAAAAGACTTTTAGAATGAATCGATAATCGAAAACTCGGACATTTTTCTATCATTCTAACTGATGTTACGCAAAAGAAAATAAGAACTCGGTAAAAGCTAAATTTTCTGATAAAATTTGACGTTGCTTTAACCACCCCATTTTTTCCTTTTCAGAAACTAAAGTTTCAAACGAAAAAATTCCTCTCCTTCAAAAGGGTAGAAAAAAACAAGTTGTGCTTTATACAACCGAAAACTCTCCTCCTTTACAAGGAGGAGACAGAAAACAAATTCAAGCGAAGCGTTAGAATTTTTTTCAGAGGTGGATTAAACACAAGTCAAAATAAAAAAATCAAACTTTTCCTAATTTGCGTAACATCAGATTCTAAACTAACGTGAGTTTGAGAAAAAACTGAACTTTATCTAGCTCCTAACGCTCTTCGTAAGGGTTTTCTTTATGGAAGCCAAGATAAATATCTTTGAGAAAGGGCAACCACAAGGGTTTGCCCATACAATCTTTGTAAGAGCTTTTTTTCAAAAAATTATTTCTCGAACTCATCTTTATTCCCTCTTCAAAGTGTAACAGATTGTTCCACTTATAATTCCCATCTCATACTTTCTAACTTTTATTCTGCATTTAAACCCTACGACTAAAGACTGTAACAATTTGTTATAGCGACCGAAACACCTGTTTTTTCAATAACTTACAAACAGGAAAATCAAAAATGTAACAATTAGTTCCAAGTTCTTAGTTTAGCATCAATCTATTTTATTTGTTCTAAATATTTATTTATTAACAAATTATACTTTCAAATTCCCTTTTGGCATTGAGTTTGGAACTAACAATTTTGTCAAACAACAAATTCATTACAAACCAAAGGAAACAAGACAATGAAAAAACTTACAACTTCACTTATCACACTTAGCTTAGGGTTAACTTTAGCCTCAAATTCTTTCGCAATTAAAATGTATTGGAGTGATACTATAGATCATAAAATTCAACGAGCAAATTTAGATGGCTCAAGTGTAGAAGATTTAGTTTCAATTCCAGGTAATAGCGATATTTATGGAATAGCATTAGATATTAATAATTCAAAAATGTACTGGGCTGATTATGGAGAAGATAAAATCCAACGAGCGAACTTAGATGGTTCGAATGTAGAAGATTTGATAACAGTATTTGACTCTATATTTAACTTTGATCCTTTGGGAATTGCATTAGACTTAACAAATTCCAAAATATATTGGGTTAATAATGGTGATAAGATAATGCGAGCAAATTTAGATGGCTCAAATGCGGAAGACATTGTCACCGGACTTAGTAGCGGAGTTGTAGATATAAATTTAGATATTATAAATTCAAAAATTTATTGGAATGATGGTGGAACAGGTAAGATCCAAAAAGCAAATTTAGATGGCTCGAATGTGGAAGATGTCGTAACAGGAATAAATTCTACTTATTTTATGGCTTTAGACCCAATAAATTCTAAAATATATTGGACAGGTTTTGATGCACACAAAATTGAACGAGCTAATTTAGATGGCTCAAATGTGGAAGATGTCGTAACAGGTTTAGATGAGCCGTTTGATATAACTCTTGATATTGCAAATTCCAAAATATATTGGACAGAAGCTGACAATAACAAAATCCAACGTTGCAATTTTGACGGAACTAATGTTGAGGACCTTGTTACAGGATTATCGGAACCCGGTGCAATTGTTCTTGGTGTTCCTGACATTGCACTTTCAGTAGAACTTGCTTCTTTCTCCGCTCGCCAAATAGAAAACTCAATCCAACTCAATTGGTCAACAGCTTCCGAAACTGAAAACGAAGGTTTCAACATTTACAGAAAAATAAGTGGAAGTGAATTTGTCCAAATCGCTTCTTACAAAAGCCACAGAGAACTCAGAGGGCAAGGAAACACTTCTGTTGAGACAAATTACACTTTCACTGACAATTCAAAATTACAAAACAATGAATTTTATACTTACGTAATTTCTGATGTTGAAACAAACGGACTTGAAACAAAGCACGAAGAAAATTCTCAAAGCGTCTTTTTTGAAATAAAAACTCAAGCTGTAAAAAGATTTGAGTTAGCTCAAAATTTCCCTAATCCTTTTAACCCAAGCACAACAATTTCTTACCAACTTGCCAAAGACACAAGAGTAAGTCTCAAGATTTACAACGAAAAAGGTGAATTTGTAAAAGAACTCACAAACGGCTTTCAGCACGAAGGTTCACACAATGCAGCTTGGGACGGAACAGATGAAAATGGAAAATCAGTTTCAAGCGGAACTTACTTCTACAAACTCCAAGCAGGAACTTTCACACAAACTAACAAAATGATTTTGTTGAAATAAATTTGCTCTCTCCTCTTGTGAAGGCCTCATTCAAAATGAGGCTTGCACTTTAATTAAAGATTTAAAATTTAGGAAACAAGGCAATGAAAAAACTTACAACAACACTCTTAACACTTAGTTTAGGCTTAACCTTAGCTTCAACTTCTTTCGCAGATAAAATGTATTGGACGGATTATGGAACAAAAAAAATCCAACGTTCTGACTTAGATGGTTCAAATATCGAAGACCTTGTTACAACAGGGTTAGGTTTTCCTTTTGGAATGACCTTAGATTTAACTAATTCCAAAATGTATTGGGCGGATGGTTCGACAAATAAAATCCAACGTTCTGACTTAGATGGTTCAAATATCGAAGACCTTGTTACAACAGGGTTGAGTTTTCCTGTAGGAATCACCTTAGATTTGACTAATTCCAAAATTTATTGGTCAAACTACGGTGACTTAAATATTCAAAGGTCTAATTTAGATGGCACAAATGTGGAAGAAGTAGTTACAAATCTGGATACTCCTCTTGGAATTGATTTAGATTTAACAAATTCCAAAATTTATTGGGTTGACACAGGAACGAATAGAATCCAAAGAGCAAACTTAGACGGTTCAAGTGTAGAAAATTTAGTTACATCAGGGGTAGATAATTGCAGATTTATTAAGTTAGATATAGCTAGCTCAAAAATGTATTGGACTGATACTTCAGCAGATAAAATCCAAAGAGCTAATTTAGACGGTTCTAATGTGGAAGATTTAGTTACTACAGGATTAAGTTCCCCTGTAGGTTTAGCTTTAGATATTCCAAATTCGAAAATGTATTGGACTGATACTTCAGCAGATAAAATCCAAAGAGCAAACTTAGACGGTTCTAATGTGGAAGATTTAGTTACTACAGGACTAAGTTCTCCTTCTGCAATCGCACTTAATCTTACAGACGCACCACTTTCGGTAGAATTAAATTCTTTCTCTGCTCGTCAATTTGAAAATTCAATCCAACTTAATTGGTCAACAGCTTCCGAAACTGAAAACGAAGGTTTCAACATTTACAGAAAAACAAGTGGAAGTGAATTTGTCCAAATCGCTTCTTACAAAAGCCACAGAGAACTCAAAGGACAAGGAAACACAACATTTGAGACAGGTTACACTTTCACTGACAATTCAAAATTACAAAACAGTGAATTTTACACTTACGTAATTTCTGATGTTGAAACAAACGGAGTTGAAACCAAGCACCAAGAAAATTCTCAAAGCATAAAATTTGTTTTTGATGAAGAAATTTCACAAACAAAACTTGACTACATTTTAGCTCAAAATTTCCCTAATCCTTTTAATCCAAGCACAACAATTAATTTTCAAGTTGCGAAAACCCAAGATGTTAGACTTGCAGTTTATAATTTAAACGGAAAACTTGTGAAGGAACTTGTCAACGAACCGAAAGCCAAAGGCTCACACAATGCAGTTTGGGACGGAACAGATGAAACCGGAAAATCTGTCTCAAGTGGAACTTATTTCTACAAAATCTCGGCAGGCACTTTCACACAAACTAACAAAATGATTTTATTAAAATAAATTTGCTCTCTTACTAGAATAGCCTGACAATTAAAATTGTCGGGCTTTTTTGTTTTGTGAAATCTAGATTTCTGTTTTAAGTTTTCTAACCCAATTAAACAGAGATACAGAATGCCTTACAAAATCATACGTAAAATCGCCTCAGGAACTTTCGGCACAGTTTACAAAGTCCAGGAAACAACTAACAGTGAATTCTACGCCTTAAAATTAATCCACGAAAATTACAAAAGCCCTAAAGAACTGAAAAGAATCAAACGTGGTTTTGAGTCAGCTCAAATAGTATCACACCCAAATTGTGTAAAAATGATTGAATGGTATGAGGAAAAAGACCAAATTGGTTTTGTGATGGAATTTGTAGATTCCGTAGAGACGCAAAATCTCGCGTATAGTGAAAAGAATAATTCCCTTGTAGAGACGCAAAATCTTGCGTCTCTACAAAATAAAATTTCAAAAATAATTCAAATTGCAAATGGGCTTGAAGCACTTCACTCAACAGGAATCATTCACAGAGATTTGAAACCTGCAAACATTCTTGAAACCAAAGATGGTCAAATTAAAATCACTGATTTTGATTTAGTGAAACTTGACGATTCCTCCACTCTCACAGCTTCGGGAGCTTTCCTTGGAACTGCAAAATATTCTTCTCCTGAACAATGCCAAAACTCTGCTAAAATTGATTTCCGTTCTGACCTTTACTCACTTGGAGTTCTTTTCTACCAATTAGTTTGTGGCAGAGTTCCTTTTGAAGGAGATTCATTGGCAGAAATTGCACTTGGTCACATTCGTACTCCACTAATTTCTCCAAAACAATTTGTTCCTGATTTACCAGAAGTTTTGAATACAGTAATTGCCAAACTCCTAAAAAAAAATCCAAAAGATAGATTTCAATCTGCTCAAGAAGTCTCAAAGATTTTAGATACTTTTTTGAAAGAAGGAAAAGTTGAAAACTTGGAAACTTTCGGTGATTTTCTTTTAACTCCGGGTTTCGTTGGACGAGGAAAAGAATTTTCAGAGTTGAGCAAAATCTTTTCAGAAACAACTAACAAGCTGAAAACAATTCTAATTAGTGGTGAACAAGGAGTTGGAAAAACAAAATTGTGGAAAGAATTCAGACTTGGTTTACCAAAAAACTCAACTTTAGTGTTTGAGACAAAGTGCAGACAAAATGGAAACACTTTTGAACCACTTCAAACAATTCTTGCAAAAGCATTAGAACAAATCGAGAAACTTTCTGGCAAAGAACAAGCTGAAAAAATTGGACGATTTGGAAAAGACCTTTGTAAGATTTTTCCACAACTTGAACAAAAATTTTTTTTTAAACATTTACTGGAAATTCCAGCTCTTGAGGGTATTGAATCAGAGCTTAGACTTTTTGAAGCATTTACAAATTTCCTAAATAATATTCAAAAAGAAAAACAGACTTTAGTTTTCTTTTTCGACGACTTACAATGGATTGATGAACTTAGTCTAAAGTTTCTTGGTTATTTAACAAGGAGTTTATCTAATAATTCAATTTTAGTTTTGGGAACTATTAGAAAAGAACAAATTGAAAATGTATTAGAAGAAATTGATGATTCTAAGATTCTCACTCTCGAAAATTTTGAATTAGAAGAAGTCCGTGAATTTCTCACAAAAATGTTTGGCAAAGCTGACCCTGTAAACACAAGATTTTGTGAAGAAATTTTGAAACGCACAGGTGGAAATGTTTTGTTTGTTCAAGAGCTAATTTTTCACTTGTTAGAAACAAAGGAATTGAATAAAAGTGAGGGTGATTGGGATTTAGGTGAAGAATCTTTCACAAAACTAAAACTACCAAAATCAATTCAAAGTGTTGTTGGTGAACGTCTAAATTTCTTACCTAAAAATTTACTAAAGTTACTCGAAGTTGGTGCACTTCTCGGAAAGTTTTTTACAACGAAAGTAGTGGCAGAAGTCCTTTCTTTAGAAGAAAATGAAGTTGAAAGTAAATTAGCAAACTCGACTTTTGAAGGTATTTTAGAAAAATCGGAAAGTAATATTTTTGAATTCGTAAACGACTCTTTTAGAGAAAGCCTTTCAAATTCGCTAAAACCAAATACCAAAAAGTCAATTCACAGAAAGATAGCAGTTTACTTAGAGAAGCGTTTTAATGAATTTGAAATTTTGGAAGAACTTGCTAATCATTACTTTGAAGCTGGTGTGAAGAAAAAAACTTTTAATTACTGTTTGAAAGCTGGAGTTTCTTTAAAAGAGGTTTATGACTATGCGAAAGCAGAAACATTTATTTCAAATGCAATTACTGCAATTGAAGCGAGAAATATTTCCGAAAGAATAAATATTTCTAACCTAAAGGCTGAATGCTTAGAAAAGTTGGGTGATTTTGAACAAGCCGAAAAAATTTATTCCCATAATTTAAAATTGGCATTTGATTCAAATTCTGAAAATGAAATAATAGCTGATATTTATTTTGCTTTGGGTAGAATTAATTCTGAATTATTTAATATTGAAAATACTCAAAAATATTTTAAACTATCTTTAAACCTTTACATCAAATTAAGAGATTTTAAATTTATAATTTTAATTCATAAAGAATTGTCTCGTTCATTTATTTATCAAAATAAATTTTCTGAAGCCCAAAAATATTTAGATTTAGCATTAGAAGTTGCTGAAAGTAATAAAATTTATGATGAAGTGATTAGTTGTTATACTTACCAATGTACTATTCTTGGAAGTGTCGGAAAATTCGATGAGGTTTTGATTTATGCAAAAAAGATTAATGATTTTGAAGAAAAGCAAGGAAGTTCAAGGAAAGATTTTACGGGTTTAATTTTTCTCGGTTGGGTTTATAAAAACTTAACAAATTTTGTAAAAGCATCTTTTTATTTTGAAAAAGCTGTTAAAAATTTAGAGA
This sequence comes from Calditrichota bacterium, assembly GCA_008501735.1. Lineage (GTDB taxonomy): Bacteria > CLD3 > CLD3 > CLD3 > CLD3 > CLD3. The sequence continues at coordinate 28,290 of QQUF01000045.1, forward strand.
AGAACAGTTATTCTGATACATATTTAAGAGCGTTAAACGGTGTTAGCCTTTGTAATTTTGAATTAGGAAATTTTGAAAAAGCAATTGAATTCTCTTTGAAAACTATCAGACAAGCAATCCTAATTAAAGATTTTAGACAAGTAGGAAATTCTTACAACGACATTGCATTATTTTATACAACCTACGGAAACTTTGATGAAGCCTCTAAAATGCTTGACAAAAGCATTGAAGTATCAAGAAAAATTAATGATGAATTTCAAATTGCAAATTCATTTTATCTTTTGGGAGAGATTGAATTTTTTAAAAGCAATTTTTTAGAAGCGATTTCAAATTATGAAGAATCTGTTAAAATTTATAGTAAAATTGAAATGGAGTTCAAAGCTCCAATTTTATTATACAATCTTTCTAAGTCAAATTATAAACTCAGAAACTACCCAAAAGCATTAGAAAATATATCTAAAAGCCAAGAACTTGCCCAAAAATTTGAAAATGAGAATGTAATTTTCAATTGTCAAATTTTGAAAAATAAAATTGATTTTATGTTGGGAAATAAAGAGCAAGCAATTCAAAATATTTACTCTTTTATTCAATCTGAAAATGATGAAAGAAAATCAGCAATTTTAAGAATTTCATTCTGTAATCTTTTTGCAAAAGACCGAAGTTTGGGAATTTTGATTTCAGAGGATTTTGATTTTCAAGAATTTCTTTTAGAAACAAAAAGTTTAACTGAAAAGGTTCTGAAAGAGAAGTTTAATTATGAAATTTCTAAGGACTTAGAAGAACTGAAACTTCTTGAAAAACCTTCTATTAGCTTGGATTTAGATTTAATTTCCTCGTTTGTGAAATGGATTGAACCTTCAAATCTTTTTAGCGAACTTTTAGAATTTTTGAAAAAACAAACAAATGCAACTTCGGCAATTCTTATTTTACAGAATCCAATTACCAAAAAATTTGAAATTGCAAGTTCAACGAATGAAATTTCAAATGAGGATTTAGATTTTAGCAAAGGTATTTTTGAAGAATCAATAAAAAATCATAAACCAATTCTAATTGAGAATGCTTTAGAGAATCCAAATTTTAGTTCAAACCAAAGTGTTGTCGGTAAGATTTTCCTTTCGGTTTTAGTTGTCCCAGTAAGTCTAAATAAAAAAGTTATTGGAGCAATTTACGTTGAACGCTCAAAATTGGAATTAGAAAAATTTAGAATCCCTGATTTGCAACAAGTCGAAAGAATTGCAAAACTTATTTCACCGATTTTGCAAAAACAAAACGAAAACAAAGTTCTTAAAACTGAATCAGAAGTTAAAAAATTAGGAATCTTCATTGGTAACAGCCTAAAAATGCAAAAATTATATCAGCAAATCCAAAATGCTGCGACAGTTGATTACACAACTTACATTTACGGCGAAACCGGAACAGGGAAAGAATTAGTTGCAACTGCTCTGCACAAATTAAGTCTAAGAAAAGACAAACCTTTTGTAGTAATTAATTGCTCGGCAATTCCGAAAGATTTAGCTGAAAGTGAACTTTTCGGACATTCAAAAGGTGCGTTTAGTGGAGCAATTTCTGATAAAACAGGAAAATTTGAACTTGCAAACGAAGGAACACTTTTCCTTGATGAAGTCGCAGAATTATCTTTGGAAATTCAAGCAAAACTGCTCCGAGCAATTCAACAAAAGGAAATTTGGCGAGTCGGTGGAAACAAAGGAATAAAAGTAAACATAAAAATCATTGTTGCAACTCACAAAAATCTTAGCGAGGAAGTTCAGAAAGGTAATTTCCGTGAAGACCTTTTTCACAGATTAGATGTTTTGAAAATCGAAGTTCCTCCTTTGAGGGAAAGGTTAGAAGACATTCCACTTTTAGCAAATTCAATTTTAGAAAAAGTCAGTAAGGAGTTGAACAAAAAATTCTTGGGTTTCTCACAAAGTGGAATTAAATCTCTTTTTGAACAAAGATGGAAGGGGAATGTCAGAGAATTAGAAAATGTGATTACAAAATCAGTAATAAATCTTCAAATTGAAAAGTCATTAAGCGAAAATGATTTATTCCCAAATCAAATTACCAAACGAAATTCAGATGAACCTTTAGAAGTAATCCTTAATGGAAAATCTTTTGATGAGAAATTAGAAAACTTGGGTAAAAAAATCTTGTTAACAAACTTAGAGTCCACAAATTGGAACAAACGGCAATCGGCAAGAGAATTAGGAATTAGTAGAAATAGGCTCAAACGTTTGATTTCTAAGTATGAGCTTGTTGAACCACATTCTTCACTTTAGTAAAGCATTACAGCAAAAGGATCTAATACGAACCACCATAAATTCAATAATTTAAATTATTTATAAAAAAGGGTCTAGAGTGAACCCAATGATTTTAAAATCATTGGGTTCACTCTAGACCCTTTTTTTGTTTAAAGGAACAATGGGCTTGAATCAAATTATTGATTTTACACAACTTATACAACCTTTGGAAAATTTGGCACAGAATTAGTAACTACTTTGAGGTAATTAATTACATAGCCTTTCGTCTCGTAGTTTTATTGCTACGAGGCGATTTATTAATTAAAACTAAGGAACTAAAAAATGCACAAATTTACAAAAGCCTTCATTTCTTTAAGTTTACCACTTTGCTTTATCGCAAACGTCAATGCACAGAAAATTTATTGGTCCGACCAACCAAATTTGAAAAGAGCAGATCTAGATGGCTCAAATGTAGAAGACATTACTCCAGCAATTTTTAACGGTCCAAGAGCCGTTACAGTTAATAAAACAGAATCAAAGATTTATTGGGTTGACCAAAACGGATTTAATTATCGCAAATCTGATTTAGACGGTACAAATTTGGAAACTTTGTTCAATACAACAGGTGGTGCAGGAACTGCAATGGCAATTGATGAAACAAACTCAAATATTTATCACGGAAATGTTAGTTTTGTAGGTGGCTTTAACCCATTTATTGAAAAAAGAAATTTAGATGGTTCGAACAACTCTACAATTATTAGTTCTTTATCTGGTAGTGTCAAAGATATTGCATTAGATGTTAATAACTCTTTAATTTATTTTACAGTTTCAAATACAATCCAAACAGTAAACTTTGATGGCTCTAACCAACAAACTATTGTTACAGCAACAAGTAATATTCAAGACATTACTTTAGATTTGACGAATAATAAACTTTACTACACAGACCAAAACACTGGTTTAAATACTGGAAAAGTAGTAAGAACAGACTTAGATGGTTCAAATCCAACAGACATTCTTACAGCCTTATCTAATCCTGAAGATATTCATTTAGATGTAACAAATTCTCAAATCTATTGGGGAGACGGTGGAGAAGATAAAATTTTTAGATGCAATTTTGACGGAACAGGAACTGAGACAATTGTCACTGGAGTCAGTATTTCTATTGCTGATTTCTCATTAGTCTCAGCAGATGCACCACTTTCTGTAGAATTAAATTATTTCACAGCTCGTCAAATTGAAAACTCAATTCAGCTTTCCTGGGCAACGGCTTCTGAAACTGAAAATGAAGGTTTTAATGTTTATAGAAAATTAGGAAATGAGGATTTTGTAAAAATCGCTTCTCACAAATCTCACACTGAACTTAAAGGGCAAGGGAACACTTCTTTAGAAACTTTTTACACCTTTAATGACAACTCAAAATTACAAAATGGCGAATTTTACACTTACCTAATTTCAGACGTTGAAACAAATGGAATTGAAACTAAGCACGAAGAATCTGCTCAAAGTGTTCTTTTTGAAGTCCAATCACAGGAAGTCAGAAAATTCGAGTTAAAACAAAACTATCCTAATCCTTTTAATCCAAGTACAACAATTTCTTACAATCTTGCAAAAGATTCAAAAGTAAGTCTCAAGATTTACAATGAAATAGGTGAATTTGTCAAAGAACTCACAAATGGTTTTCGTTACGAAGGTTCACACAATGTAATTTGGGACGGAACTAACAACAATGGAAAATCTGTTTCAAGTGGAACTTACTTCTACAAAATTTCAGCAGGAACTTTCACACAAACTAACAAAATGATTCTACTCAAATAAATTATCAGATTTAAAGTTGGAAATTGGAAAAGAAGCGATATTGGAAAATTTAAATTCTAAACAACAATAGGAATTAACAAAATGAAAAATTTAGCTAAATCCATTTTAACCATAGTAATTAGCTTTAATTTCTTTTCGAATAGTTTCGCAGAGTATGAGAAAAAAATTGTTTCTAATGACTTGGTAGCAGATGATTTTTTAGGTCAAGATGTTGACATTAGTGGAGATTACGCAATTGTTGGAGCTCCAAATGATGACGATGGATTTCTAAGTTCGGGTTCAGCTTACATTTTTAAAAGGTCTGGAACTGCTTGGGTCCAACAAGCAAAACTAACGGCAAGTGATGCTGCACAAGGTGTTAATTTCGGAAAGGCTGTTGCTATTAGTGGAGATTATGCCGTTGTTGGTTCTAATTCGTCTTTTATTGCAGGTTCTGCAAATGTTTTTGTCAGGACTGGAAATTCTTGGACTGAGCAAGCTAAGATTTCGGGCTTAGACCCAACGGCTAATAATGAATTTGGCTCATTTGTTGAAATTGATGGAGATTACATAATTGTTGGAGCTCCAAGAGCTGAACACGGTGGAATTCAAAATACAGGTGCAGTTTACATATTTCATAGAAGTGGGACAAGTTGGAATCAGCAGAACAAACTTGTAGGCTCTGGTTCAGGTTCTAATGATGGTTTTGGGTATTCAGTTTCAATAAGTGGAGATAAAGCTATAGTTGGAGCAAACGGCACAAATAATGCTGGAATAGCTTACATTTTTGAAAGAAATGGTTCATCTTGGACTCAACAAACTGCATTAATTCCGAATGATACTCATTCAAATGCTTTCTTTGGACAAGGAGTTGGGATTTATGAAAATTATGCTGTAATTGGTGCTCCATTTCATAATGGAACAGAATCAGCTTCAGGTTCCGCTTATGTATATAAATTTTCAGGTGGTTTTTGGACTCAAGAGGCTCAACTTTTTGCAAGTGATATTGGTGCAAATGAATTTTTTGGTTGGTCGGTAGATATAAACGGAACTGACTTGTTTATTAGTTGTTTAAATGAAAATGATGGAAGTTTTTCTCAAATTGGTTCTGCTTATCATTTCGCAGAAGAAGGAAACAACTGGGTCCAACAGGCAAAATTCAAAGCAGATGATGGAGCTTCAGGAGATAATTTTGGATTCCAAATCGCAGCCTCTTCAAGTTTTGCAATTGTTGGAGCTTATCAAAATGATGGAGTTGCAACTGATGGAGGAGCAGCATACATTTATTCAATAAACCCATTCGGGAATGGTGATGTAACAAAAGCAATCTCTGGAGATGTTGATGTGAGTTTTGACGAAGGTTCTGGTGATAACACAACTCCAAATGAGGACACAGGAATAGACATTTCTTTTACTGGTGTCTCGAATTCTGCAAGTGTTCAATGTGAATCTTTTCCAGAAGCCCCAACAGGAACAAATGGAATTTCAGGAACGGTACAAGAAGTTCGTTGGGTAATTACAAATTCGGGATTGAATTTTGCAAATGCTGAAATTAAAATTGATATGACAACACTTCCTATTGAAATGAATAATCCTAATACAGCAATAATTTATCATCGTTCAACTCCTGGAAGTGGAACCTTTTCAGCACTTGCAACAACCGTTGATGGAAATAATCTTGTCGCAAACACGCCAAGTTTTAGTGAATTTGCAATTGGTGGCGGAGATTCTCCTCTTGCAGTGGAATTAAGTTCTTTTTCTGCTCGTCAAATTGGAAGTTCGATTCAACTTAATTGGTCAACAGCTTCTGAAACTGAAAACGAAGGTTTTAATGTTTATAGAAAATTAGGAAATGAGGATTTTGTAAAAATCGCTTCTCACAAATCTCACACTGAACTTAAAGGGCAAGGGAACACTTCTTTAGAAACTTTTTACACCTTTAATGACAACTCAAAATTACAAAATGGCGAATTTTACACTTACCTAATTTCAGACGTTGAAACAAATGGAATTGAAACTAAGCACGAAGAATCTGCTCAAAGTGTTCTTTTTGAAGTCCAATCACAGGAAGTCAGAAAATTCGAGTTAAAACAAAACTATCCTAATCCTTTTAATCCAAGTACAACAATTTCTTACAATCTTGCAAAAGATTCAAAAGTAAGTCTCAAGATTTACAATGAAATAGGTGAATTTGTAAAAGAACTCACAAATGGATTCCGTTACGAAGGTTCACACAATGTAATTTGGGACGGAACTAACAACAACGGAAAATCTGTTTCAAGTGGAATTTACTTCTACAAAATTTCAGCAGGAACTTTTACACAAACGAATAAAATGATTTTGCTGAAGTAGCTAAACTCTCTCTTACAAACATAAGAAGCCTGACAATTAAATTTGTTAGGCTTTTTTTATTGCAGTAATCTTCGCGAGATGATGGTCATCGTGTTCAGCAATGAAGAAACACAAATCAACAACTGTCATCAACTTTTTTAGTCTTGGGTGAAATACGGAAGTAAAAACTTTTTCTGTTGACAAATTTTCAAGTCTCATTACTAATTCACCCCTTTCTTTTCTAAAATCAACCAAAATTTCTTTTAAGTCTTTTCCGTTGTGATTAGAATTTTCGGTTTTTAGATTTTGTAAATCCGCAGCTCGTAAAGTTTCTATTTTGTTTTCGAAATCATCTAATCTTCCAAGCCAAAGTTCTTCCAAATCTAATAAGTGTCCAACATTTTCTTGAATTGACCAAGAGGCTTCATCAATTTTAGTGGTACAAATACTTGGAGAAAGGTTTCTAGTTCTTTCTTCTAATCTTAAAGGAGTTCCTCTCAGCCTTTCGAGTAGATTTGGGAAAAGCCAAATTGGAGTTTCCAAAGCAAATTTTCTATCAAACCACTTCATTTAAATTCTTCATATTATTTAAAATTTGAAATGAGTTCAGCCTTTAGGTTGTTTTTTACACAATCAGCCTAAGAACTTACCATTAATTTCTTATTCTATTTTTCTAACTCAATTTCTTTTATTAAACTTGGTGCAGTCAGTGAATCAGTGTTTGCAGTAACTACGTAAAAGACTTTATTTCCAAGGTTAAAAGCGTTTTGATCTGAGAAATTCAAATTTTGAGTTGTTCCAATTTGAGAAGAAGTTCCAATACTAAATTTTGGATTTCCTGCATTTTTATAAATTTTGTAAAAATTAGCACCAACAATTGAATTCCAACTTAACTGAACATTGTTTCCAACCAAGTTTAAAGAAACTTGAGGAGGTATCAACTCACTACTTGTAATTGAAATGTCATCAAAAGCAAAACCGTCTGTTGCAATTGTATGATTGTCTCTGTGTTGAAATCTAACATAAAATGGATGTGAAATTGTCATTCCGTTTGAATTTGCAACTTGACTTAAATTCACTGCAAATTGATTCCAACCGCTAAAACTTTGAGGTAGAAGTTGAAAAGCTAATACATAATTTTCACCGTCATCACTTATAAAAATTCCATCTTCTGAATTGTCTTCATCGGCAAAATCTTTCCACCAAAATGAAAGCATCAAATTTGAATTATTTTCAGGGTTTATTTCAATTGTTGCAGAGTTTGTACTTGTATTTTGATCAACACTTGAATCCATAGTTAAATGGTAATTTCCACTATGAGTTGGCAGCCCTAATGAATTTGTAACTTGAACTTGACCGAAGGAACTACTTGATTCAAATTTCCACCATTCTCCGAGAGGCTGATTTTCAAATCCTTCCGAAAAAGGTAAAGTTGTGGAATAGTCAACTGGTACCACTAAAATTTGATTTGAATAACTCGAACTTCCAATAGAATTTACAGCTTTCACTCTGTAAATATAACTAACACCTTCAACCAAATTGAAATCTGTAAAACTCCACTCATTTTCATTTGTTGTTCCAACTTCTGTAAAAGTTGACCAAATATTATCAATTTTTCTTTCAATAATAAAATGAGTTTCATTATAAGAATTTTCTGTCCAATTTAGCTTGACTTTCAAGGACTTTGAATTATCTGATATTAAATTTGTCGGAGCTTGAGGAACGCCTTCCAAAGTTGTTGCACTCAAAGTATTTGTGTAATGAGAATTACCTATAGAATTATAAGCTGTAACTCTGTAAAAGTATTCTGTTTTTTCTTCCAAATTTGTGTCAATGAAAGTCTCAATGTTTGCATCAACTGTGTCAACGACAGAAAAACCCGAATTTTGATTATTTGACCTTTCAATGATAAATCCTAATTCATCATTTGACTGGTCAATCCAAAAATTGTAAATCTCACTTGTAGAGGTCGCTAATAAAAATAAATTTGTCGGAGCTTGAGAAGAAGTTCCTGCATTTGAGTCAACAACCAAATTTACAGGAATATTAATAATTGGGTCTACAGGGTCATTTGAGGCAAATTCTAAAGTAGTGTTGTAAATTCCATTTGTTAAATTTGTTGCGTCTAAACTCAAAGTCAAAAGTTCCTGACTAATTCCTGTAACTAACCCATTTTGTGGAGAAATACTTGCCCAAGTTGGTGAATTTGTAAATGTTGTATTATAAGAAAGAATCGAACCCAAAATTCCACTAACAACATTTATACTTTTATTTACAAAGCCATTTGGAGCTAAAGAAAGCGTAACATTATTTGTCAAAATAATACCTGAAGGATTTGAGAAACTCTCCAAATTCGATTCCCAAAGCCCTCTACCAAAAGTCGCTGCTCTGATTTTCCCTGAAGGATAATGAAGTTCGATTTCTTCAACTACAACATTTGGTAAACCATTACTAAAGTCCTGCCAATTTCCTCCACCTGTTGTTGAAAAGAAAATTCCTAAATCAGTGCCAATATAAACTTGATTTGGAAAAAGTGGGTCAATTGCAATACAATTTACAGGCATATCGGGAAGATTCCCTGAAACATTTGTCCAGTTCAAACCGCCGTCAGTTGATTTAAATACTTTCTCGCCACTCGAACTCGTGAAACCCGAATGAGTTACCCAAACTGTGTGTTCGTCATTTGGGTGAACTGCGATGTAAGTGATTGAATTACTTGGCAAATTCCCACCAATGTCAATCCAAGAATTTCCACCGTTTGTAGTTTTAAAAATATTACTTCCGTTTGCAGTATAAATCACATTTTGGTTTGAGTTTGCAAGCACAAGTGAAGTCAAATTTCCTGCTCCCAAATCATCACTTATCGGGAACCAATTTGCACCTTGGTCAGTACTTTTGTAAACTTTAATTGTGGTTCTGTAAAGTTCATTAGTGTTGTAAGGATTTATCACGAAAGGAGTTACCCAAGCACCATTTTCATTTACTCCATTGTTAATTCCAGAATTATTTACTCCAGCATTTGTTGATTTTAAAAATGAACCGTTTTGGTAACTTGTGTAAATGATATTCGGGTTTGTTGGGTCAACAGCACATTCCATTCCATCACCACCAGAGACTTTTGTCCAAACTCCATTGTCTATTTTTGAAGTTCCATTGTCTTGAGCTCCTGTGAGGACAAACTCTGGGGTCATTTGTGAAACTCCAAGTGTGTAAAATTGTCTAATTCCCAAATTCCCACTAATATTTTCGTAAGAAGCTCCACTGTTTGTTGACTTGTAAATTCCACCATCATTTCCGATTAAAACTGTGTTTCCGTCATAAAAAACAACCGTGTGATTGTCAACGTGCATCGAACTTGAAAGATTTGTTACTTGATTGTTGATTGACCAAGTTGAACCACCATTAACAGAACGATAATTCCCGACTACTCCAACAATTACGTTGTTTTCATCAGTTGGCGAAACTCCGAGATGTAAATCATACCAAGCCTGATTTCCGCTTGTTACTGAAGAATCAGCCAAAGTCCAAGTCGCTCCATTAGTTACACTTTTAAAAAGCGTTGCATCATCTGAATTTGTAAACAATGAAAAAACTGTTGAAGGGTTTGTAGCTCCTGTTACGTCAACTGCAATTCTATCGTAATCAATGTTATTGAATCCACTAAAAGTTGAATTCCAAGTTTCACCGTTGTCAGTAGATTTATAAATTCCATTGCTTTGTCTTGCTGCATACCAAGTTGTAGTATTGTTTGGGTCAAATTCAATGTCTTTGAAAGTTCCTGATTCTTTGGTTATCCAAGTTGCCGCAGCATCAGTTGATTTTAGAATTCCTTCTCCTGTAACAGCAAAAATTGTATTAGAATTCGTTGGGTCAAAAATCAATTCATAAATTTTTGCATAATTCTGGATATTGTAACTTAAACCAGTTGTGTTCCAAGTTTGTCCGCCGTCAATTGATTTTAAAACTCCAATACTAATTGTAGCTCCGTGGTCTCTGTCTCCTGTTGCGATGTACATAATATTTGTATCATTCGGGTCAATCAAAATCCAAGAAATTCCAAGTGTTGGCAACTCATCAGTCATTGGTTCCCAATTTTGTCCGTTATCAACTGTCTTCCAAAGTCCGCCTGCAGGAGTTCCAGCCCAAATAATGTTTGAATTGTTTGGGTCAACAGCAATGCAATCAACTCTTCCGCTTCCCTGACCGCTTCCACTTGGATAAAGAACAATTTGCTCTGGTCCCATTTCTGTCCAATTTGCAGTATTGATTTGATTTGTTCCTTTTCCATTTCCAAAATTTAATTTCTTTTGTTGCCAAGCATTCCACAAAGCAGTTGGATTTGGGAAATCTCCATTCGGTTCTATTCTGTCTTGCCAAAAATGTTCCCAACGTTTGAAAGGCTTCCAACCTTCTCCTTTTCCGGGAATTTTTCCTTCCCAATGTTGGGTAAAGGCTTCTTGAATTTCGTAAAAATTGGCGTTTCTATCCAAATCTTTCATCCAAGGTTGTGCAAATAATTGAGTAATAAAAATTAGACTTAAGGAAATTGTTAAAAGAAATTGCATTTTGAATTCTTTTTAAGTTTAGAGTGAATTTTACTTCTGAATTTCTAATTTCTCAGAAGTACTAATTGGTACAGAAGTTGAATCTGTGTTAGCAGTAACAATGTAAAATATTTTGTTTTCAGAACTAAAAGCATTTTGGTCTGTAAAATTCAAAGTTGATGTAATTCCCAAGAGATTTGAATTGTTCACGCTAAAGTTTGGGTTTCCGATACTCTTGTAGATTTTATAAAAATTTGCACCAAGAACGGAATTCCAATTTAATTGAATGTCATTTCCAACCAAGTTTAAAGTTACTTGTGGAGACAACAATTCACTACTTGTAATCGAAATGTCATCAAATGCAATTCCATCTCCATCAGAAATTGGAAAGTTGTCTCTTTGCTGAAATCTAACAAAAAATGGATGCGAAATAGTCATTCCAACAGAATTAGCAACTTGGCTCAAATCTACTGTAAACTCTGTCCAACCAGAGTAACTTTCCGGAAGCAATTGCAAAGCTAAAACATAATTTTCACCGTCATTACTAATAAAAATTCCATCTTCTATGTTATTCTCATCACCAAAATCTTTCCACCAAAACGAAAGAATTAAATTAGAATTATTTTCAGGATTAATCTCAACTGTTGCAGAATTAGTACTAACTTTTAAATTTTCACTTATATCCATTGTCAAATGATAATTTCCACTGTGAGTCGGTAAACCTAAGGTATTTGTTACTTGAATTTGCCCGAAAGTACTGCTTGTTTCAAATTTCCACCATTCACCCAAAGGAGAATTTTCAAATCCTTCATTAATCGGTAATGTAGTTGTGTTATCAATTGGAACAACCGTAATTTGATTTGAATAAACTGAACTACCAATGGAATTTATAGCCTTGACACGATAAATGTAAGAAACTCCCTCAACCAAATTATTATCTGAAAATGTCAATTTATTTGCCTCAACACTTCCAATTTCCGTAAAACTTGACCAAATATTATCAACTTTCCTCTCAATCACAAAATTGGTTTCATTATCCGAATTATCTGTCCAACTTAACTTTACTTGCAAAGAGTTAGGAGTATCACCAATCAAATTAGTTGGAGCTTGCGGAACGTCGTCCAAAGTAGTTGCCGAAAGAGTATTTGTGTAATGCGAGTTTCCTGTTGCATTGTAAGCCGTAACTCTATAAAAATATTTCGTAGCTACTTCTAAATTAGTATCTACAAAAGTTGTAATATTTGCATCAACAGAATCTACAACTGTAAAGCCTGAGTTTTCATTTTTAGAACGCTCAATAATAAAACCTAATTCGTCATTCGATTGGTCAGCCCAAAAAGTATAAATATCACTTGTAGATGTTGCCAATAGGAATAAATTTGTTGGAGGATTTGGAGAATTTCCAGCATTTGGGTCAACAGTTAAATTTACAGGAATATTGATAACAGGATTTGTTTGGTCACTTGTTGTAAGTTCAAGAGTCGTGTTATAATTTCCATTTGTTAAATTCGTTGCATCTAAACTCAATGTTAGAATTTCATTCGTTATCCCGACCAATAAACCGTTTTGTGGAGAAATTGATGCCCAAGTAGGTGAATTAATTAAAGTTGAATTATAAGAAAGAGCCGCTCCTAAAGTCCCATTAATTAGACTTATATTTTTGTTCGCAAAACCATTTGGTTGCAAAGAAAGTGTAACATCATTTGTCAAAATTATTCCTGCTGAATTTGAGAAACTCTCCAAATTTGATTCCCAAAGTCCTCTTCCATAAGTTGCAGCTCTAATTTTTCCTGAAGGATAATGAATTTCAATTTCGTTGACTACAACATTTGGCAAACCGTTACTAAAATCCTGCCAATTTCCTCCGCCTGTTGTTGAAAGAAAAATTCCTAAGTCTGTTCCGATATAAACTTGGTTTGGGAAAACTGGGTCAACAGCAATACAATTTACAGGCATATCAGGAAGATTCCCAGATATATTTGTCCAACTTAAACCTCCGTTAGTAGTTTTAAAAACTTTTTCTCCACTTGAACTTGTAAAGCCAGACATCGTTACCCAAACTATATTTTCGTCAGTTGGGTGAACTGCGATATAAGTAATTGAATGAAGTGGTAAATTAGAACTTATATCAGTCCAAGAATTTCCACCATCTAAAGTTTTTAAAATAGTATGAAAATTCGCTGTATAAATTACATCTTGATTTGAGTTTGCAAGTGCAAGTGAAGTCAATCTTCCTATCCCAAAATTATCACTAATCGGAAACCAATTTGCTCCTTGGTCAGTACTTTTATAAACTCTATTTGTAGTCCTAAAAAGTTCGTTAGTGTTATAAGGATTAATTATAAATGGAGTTACCCAAGGACTATCTTCATTGATTCCATTATTAATAGCAACGTGAGTAGTACCTGCATCTGTAGATTTTTTAAAATATCCAAGTTGGAAGCTAAAATAAATTATGTTTGGGTCAGTTGGGTCAACAGCACATTCCATTCCGTCAGCACCAGAAATATTTGTCCAAACTCCATTTTCCACTTTTGCATTTCCATTGTCTTGAGCTCCTGCAAGAACCATTTCGGGTGTCATTTTTGAAACACCAATTCTATAAAGTTGCCTAATTGCAATATCTCCATTAATGTTCTCATAAGAGACTCCAGCATTTACTGATTTGTAAACTCCTCCATCACTTCCAATCAGAACCGTAGAACTATCAACCCAAACAACTGTGTGATTGTCAACGTGAACATTACTTTGGAAATTATTTATTAGCTGATTGTTTAAAGTCCAGGTCGAACCACCGTCAACAGAACGAAAATTTTCTATTACACCAACTAATACAATGTTTTCATCAGTCGGAGAAACTCCAAGATGCAAATCGTACCAAGCTTGAGAACTACTTGTTACAGCAGAATCTACAAGAGTCCAAGTTGTTCCGTTAGAAACACTTTTGAACAAAGTCATATCATCTGGGTTTGCGAACAAAGAATAAACTATAGAAGGGTTTGTAGCTCCTGTTACGTCAACTGCAATTCTACCATAATTAACTCCATTGAATCCGCTAAAAACTAAATTCCAAGTTTCACCATTATCAGTAGATTTGTAAATTCCACTACCTTGTTTTGCTGCGTACCAAGTTGTAGTATTGTTTGGGTCAAATTCAATGTCTTTGAAAGTTCCTGATTCTTTAGTTGTCCAAGTTGCCGCAGCATCAGTTGATTTTAGAATTCCACCACTTGTAACAGCAAAAATTGTATTAGAGTTTGTAGGGTCAAAAACTAATTCATAAATTTTTTTATAATTCTGAATATTATAACTTAAACCAGTTGTGTTCCAAGTATTTCCTCCATCAATTGACTTCAAAACTCCAATTCCAATTGTTGCTCCGTGGTCTCTGTCACCAGTTCCTATGTACATAATATTTGTGTCATTCGGGTCAATCAAAATCCAAGAAATTCCAAGTGTCGGGAAATCGTCAGTCATTGTAGTCCAATTTTGCCCATTATTAGTTGTTTTCCAAAGCCCACCAGAAGGAGTTCCAACCCAAATCGTATTGTAATCATTTGGGTCAACTGCGATACAATCAACTCTTCCAGCTCCGTGGCTATCACCATTTGGATAAAAAACATTTCCCAAAGGTCCCATTTCTGTCCAATTTGCAGTGTTGATTTGATTTGTTCCTTTTCCATTTCCAAAATTTAATTTCTTTTGTTGCCAAGCATTCCACAAAACTGTTGGATTCGGGAAATCTCCATTTGGCTCAATTCTATCTCGCCAATAATGTTCCCAACGTTTAAACGGTTTCCAACCTTGTCCTTTTCCTGGAGTTTTTCCTTCCCAATGCTTATTGAACGCTTCTTGAATTTCATAAAAATTAGCATTTCTATCTAAATCTTTCATCCAAGGTTGAGCAAAAAGATTTACCGAAAAAAGTAAGCTAAGCAAAAGTGATAAAATTATTTTCATTTTTAAGTTATTTGAGTTTTGAGTTTGATTTTTTGAACTAATTATTTTTGTATCTCCAATTTTTTAGAAATACTAATTGGAGCGGTAAGTGAATCCGTGTTTGCTGTAACAATGTAGAAAATTTTATTACCAAGGCTAAATGGATTTGAATCTGAGTAATTCAAATTTTGTGTTACTCCGACTAAATTTGAAGTACTTGGACTAAAGTTTGGGTTTCCGATACTCTTGTAGATTTTATAAAAATTTGCACCAAGAACTAAATCCCAATTAAGCTGAATGTCATTTCCAACCAAGTTTAAAGTTACTTGTGGTGGTAACAATTCACTACTTGTAATCGAAATGTCATCAAATGCAAATCCTTCACTGTCAGAAATTGGAAAGTTGTCTCTTTGCTGAAATCTAACAAAAAATGGGTGCGAAATAGTCATTCCAACAGAATTAGCGACTTGGCTCAAATCTACTGTAAACTCTGTCCAATCAGAGTAATTTTCCGGAAGCAATTGCAAAGCTAAAACATAATTTTCACCATCATTACTAATAAAAATTCCATCTTCTATGTTATTCTCATCACCAAAATCTTTCCACCAAAATGAAAGAATTAAATTTGAATTATTTTCAGGATTAATCTCAAGAGTCGCTGAATTAGTACTATATTTTAAATTCTGACTGACTGACATTGTTAAATGGTAGTTTCCACTGTGAGTCGGTAACCCTAAAGTATTTGTTACCAAAATTTGACCATAAGGACTATCTGAATGAAATTTCCACCATTCACCCAAAGGAGAATTTTCAAATCCTTCGTTAATCGGTAATGTAGTTGTGTTATCAATCGGAACAACCGTAACTTGATTTGAATAAGCTGAACTTCCAATAGAATTTATAGCCTTGACACGATAAGTATAAGGAACTCCTTCAACTAAATTATTATCTGAAAACGTCAATTTGTTTGCCTCAACACTTCCAATTTCCGTAAAACTTGACCAAACATTATCAGTTTTTCTTTCAATTATAAAATTTGTCTCATTATCCGAATTATCTATCCAACTTAACTTTACTTGCAAAGAGTTAGGAGTATCACCAATCAAATTAGTTGGAGCTTGCGGAACGTCGTCCAAAGTAGTTGCCGAAAGAGTATTTGTGTAATGTGAATTTCCTGTTGCATTGTAAGCCGTAACTCTATAAAAATATTTTGTAGCTGCTTCTAAATTAGTATCTACAAAAGTTGTAATATTTGCATCAACAGAATCTACAAATGTAAAGCCTGAGTTTTCATTTTTAGAACGCTCAATAATAAAACCTAATTCGTCATTCGATTGGTCAGCCCAAAAAGTATAAATATCACTTGTAGATGTTGCCAATAGGAATAAATTTGTTGGAGGATTTGGAGAATTTCCAGCATTTGGGTCAATAGTTAAATTTACAGGAATATTGATAACAGGGTTTGCTTGGTCATTTGTTGTAAGTTCAAGAGTCGTGTTATAATTTCCATTTGTTAAATTCGTTGCATCTAAACTCAATGTTAAAATTTCATTCGTTATCCCGACCAATAAACCGTTTTGTGGAGAAATTGATGCCCAAGAAGGAGAGTTTATTAAAGTTGAATTATAGGAAAGAACTGAGCCTAAAGTCCCATTAATTAAATTTATACTTTTGTTCACAAAGCCATTTGGTTGTAAAGAAAGCGTAACATCATTTGTCAAAGTTATTCCTACCGGGCTTGAGGAACTTTGCAAATAAGATTCCCAAAGTCCTCTACCATAAGTTGCAGCTCTAATTTTTCCTGAAGGATAGTGAATTTCAATTTCTTCAACTACAACATTTGGTAAACCATTACTAAAATCCTGCCAATTTCCTCCTCCTGTTGTTGAAAGAAAAATCCCTAAGTCTGTTCCGATATAAACTTGGTTTGGCAAAAGTGGGTCAACAGCAATACAATTTACAGGCATATCAGGAAGATTCCCTGTAACATTAGTCCAACTTAGCCCTCCGTTAGTAGTTTTAAAAACTTTTTCTCCACTTGAACTTGTAAACCCAGACATCGTTACCCAAACTATATTTTCATCAGTTGGATGAATTGCAATATAAGTAATTGAATTTGTTGGTAAATTAGCACTTACATTAGCCCAAGAATTTCCACCATCTGTTGTTTTTAAAATATTGTAAATATTTGATGTATAAATTACATCTTGATTTGAGTTTGCAAGTGCAAGTGAAGTCAATCTTCCTATCCCAAAATTATCACTAATCGGAAACCAATTTGCTCCTTGGTCAGTACTTTTAAAGACCATATTTGTAGCTCTATAAAGTTCATTTGGGTTATTCGGGTTAATTAAAAATGGTGTTACCCAAGCTCCATCTTGGTTGATTCCATCGTTTACTGCAAAAAGGTTTGAACCACCGGATATAGATTTCAAAAAATAACCTAATTGAAAACTCACATAAACTATGTTAGAATTTGTCGGGTCAACTGCACATTCCATTCCGTCACCGCCAGAAATACTCGTCCAAACTCCGTTATCAACTTTTGCAGTACCGTTATCTTGTGCACCGCCTAAAATGAATTCAGGGTCAGTTTTTGAAACACCAAGTCTATAAAATTGTCGAATTCCCAAATCTCCACTAATATTTTCGTAAGTGCTACCACCATTTGTTGACTTGTAAACGCCACCATCATTTCCAAGAAGAACAGTATTTCCATCTTCAAAAACACTTGTGTGATAATCTGAGTGCATAAATGTAGAAGTTGGAAAATTTGTTACTTGCTCATTTGTAACCCAATTAATACCGCCATCTATGGAACGATAATTTCCAACTACTCCAACGATTACATTATTCTCATCTGTCGGAGAAACACACAAATGTAAATCGTACCAAGCTTGAGCACTACTTGTTACAGCAGAATCTACAAGAGTCCAAGTTGTTCCGTTAGAAACACTTTTGAACAAAGTCATATCATCTGGGTTTTCGAATAAAGAATAAACTGTAGAAGGATTAGTAGCTCCCGAAACATCAACTGCAATTCTACCGTAGTTTACTCCATTGAATCCGCTAAAAGTTGAATTCCAAGTTTCACCATTATCAGTAGATTTGTAGATTCCACTACCTTGTTTTGCTGCATACCAAATTGTTGTGTTGTTGGGGTCAAACTCAATGTCCTTAAAAGTTCCTGTTTCCTTTGTTGTCCAAGTTGCTGCAGCATCAGTGGATTTCAAAATTCCACCACTTGTAACAGCAAAAATTGTATTAGAGTTTGTAGGGTCAAAAATTAATTCATAAATTTTTTTATAATTCTGAATATTATAACTTAAACCAGTTGTGTTCCAAGTATTTCCTCCATCAATTGACTTCAAAACTCCAATTCCAATTGTTGCTCCGTGGTCTCTGTCTCCTGTTGCGATGTACATAATATTTGTGTCATTCGGGTCAATCAAAATCCAAGAAATTCCAAGTGTCGGAAAATCGTCAGTCATTGGAATCCAATTTTGCCCATTGTTTGTAGTTTTCCAAAGCCCACCTGAAGGAGTTCCAATCCAAATTGTATTTGAATCATTTGGGTCAACTGCGATGCAATCTACTCTTCCATTGTTTGGAGCATCTCCATTTGGATAAGCAACGAGAACTTCAGGACCAATAACTGTCCAGTTTGCAGTGTTGATTTGATTTGTTCCTTTTCCACCAAAAATTGCTTTCTTTTGTTGCCAAGCATTCCACAAAACTGTTGGATTCGGGAAATCTCCATTTGGCTCAATTCTATCTCGCCAAAAATGTTCCCAACGTTTAAACGGTTTCCAACCTTGTCCTTTCCCTGGAGTTTTTCCTTCCCAATAATTATTGAAAGATTCTTGAATTTCGTAAAAATTAGCGTTTCTGTCTAAACCTTCCATCCAAGGTTGTGCAGAAAGGCAATTTGCGAATACAATTAAAATAAAAGCCGTAATAAAATTTTTCATTTGAATTTCTTTTGATTGAGTTTTGTTTGGAAAACTAAATTAAAATCAAACTTTTAACTTAGCAAGAATAAAAAATTCTCTGTCCTTTCGCCTCTCAACAAAATGTTTGTTATTTTCTAATTTTAAAATTTCGAAATCTTTTTCAAATCTTTCCAAATACTCTTCTTTGCTTCCGCCAAAAGGAGGTCCTTCTTCCGTCAGTGGAAAACTCATCAAAGCCCCAATGAAAGTTCCGTTTGGTTTCAGATTTTTACTTGCAGTTTTTATATAACTTTCTCTTTCAGTTGGGTGAATTGCACAAAAGCAAGTGTGTTCAACCCAAAAGTCAAATTTGTTTTCAAAAGTATAATTTGTAACATCTCCACAAACCAAATTGATTTTTAAATCCAACTCTTCTGCTCTTTCCTGAACGATTTCCAAAGCCTTTTCAGAGACATCAAGAATTGTTACTCCAAAACCTTTTTGAGCTAAGAAAATTGCGTCATTACCTCTTCCTGCTCCGGGAACAATTGCAGTTTGATTTTTTCCATCAAAATTTTCAAAGTATTTTACAAAGATTGGTGAAGGCTCACCTAAATCCCAAGGAAAATCGTTTTGTAAGTAGTGGTCGTTCCATTTTTTTGCAGTCATTTTGAATTCCTTTTGTAAATTCATTAAAATTAAAATTAGGAAAAATTGATGGCTGAAAATATTCGTTTTTTAACCCAACACAAAAGAAAAAATCCAAAACAAATTCTTTCAGAATTATCTGAGTTTACAAAATCTGATGCCAAACTCGATGTTTATGGAACAGGAGATTTAATTTCCAATTTTGAGAAAAAGATTGCTGAACTACTGGGTAAAGAATCCGCAGTTTTTATGCCAAGTGGAACAATGGCACAACAAATCGCACTCAGAATTTACTCCGATTGGAAAAATATTTCCACTGTTGCCTTTCACCCTTTGTCTCACCTTGAAGTTCACGAACAAAATGCCTACTCAAAACTTCACAACTTAGATTCAGTTTTAGTGGGTGAAAGTAACCGAAAGTGGAAAATTGAAGACTTTCAAAAAATCGAAACTGAAATTTCAACTCTGCTTGTAGAGCTTCCACAAAGAGAAATCGGCGGACAACTTCCGACTTGGGAAGAATTAACTAAAATTTTTAGTTGGGCAAAAGAAAAAGAAATTGCTCTGCACCTTGACGGAGCAAGACTTTGGGAATGCAAACCATTTTACCAAAAATCTTACGCAGAAATTTGCGAGCCGTTTGACAGTGTTTACGTTTCGTTTTACAAAATCTTAGGTGGAATTGCAGGAGCAATTTTGGCTGGTTCTGAGGAGTTGATAAAAGAAGCGAAAATTTGGCAAAGAAGGCACGGAGGAAATTTAATTTCACTCTACCCTTACGTCCTTTCGTCCCAAAAAGGACTTGAAGAGCATTTACCACAAATTGATTCTTACGTTTCAAAAGCTCAAGAAATAGCGAAAACTTTAAGTAAATTTCCAGAATTAGAACTAATTCCAAATTCGCCACAAACAAATATGTTTCACCTTTACTTAAATTTTCCAAAAGAAAAATTAGAATTGGCTTCAAAAAAGATTATCGAAGAAGATAAAATTCAAATTTCAGGTTATTTTAGAGAGATTTCAAAAGATGAAAAATCAATGTTTGAATTTACAGTTGGGAGTTCAACTTTGAATTTTGAAAAAGATGAAATTGAAAGTATTTTTAGAAAATTAATCGAAATTGCAAAAACTGATAGCCTGAACTAAAAGTCAGACAATCAGAAAATTATGAGGTAAAAAAATGGCAAGAGTAAAGCCTGAAGAAATTATTGAGGATTTAAGTTCATTTTTCAAAAGAGCAATGCAAGAAGCAGTGAAAGACACTTTCCCAAATCAAGAAATCGATTCTGATGCACTTTTCAGAAATTTTAAAAGACAAGTCAGAAGGCGTTCAGGAAGTTGGCAAAATGTTTCAGACAGGGCTGTTCAAAGTGATTATTAAAAATTAAAATGGAGAATAATTATGAGAATTTTTTTGTTAGTATTGAATTACCACCCGTTAAGCAAAAAACAACTTTAGAATTAATTTCAATTGAATAAACCAAACTCTAAAATTTTTAGTTCGTTCTTAGAATTGGAGGTTTTTCATTTAGTTGGTCTAATAATGGTTTATCTCGCTCATAAATATCATTTCTAAAATTCACATTTCCGTTAGAATCAACCCAAGCTGTCCAATACAAAAGGTGAACATTTGGCTGTTCTTTTAGTTGCACAGTTTGTGTTTTTCTGGTTTCCACAACTTTGTTAATACTTTCACGATTCCAATTAACTTCATCGTTTAAAAAATATTCCGCTAATACTAATGATTCTTGAACTCGAATACAACCTGAGCTAAAAGCTCTTTCATTCTTTGAGAATAATTCTTTTGAAGGAGTGTCGTGCAAGTAAACGTGAAATTGGTTAGGAAACATAAATTTTACTGCTCCAAGAGCATTTTCAGGTCCTGGAGGTTGACGGTAAGTGTAACCTTTTACGGCTTTACTATTCCAATCAATTTCAGAAATTTTTATCTGATTGCCTTGATTGTCAAGAACTGATAATTTTTTCTTTTCGAGATAAGAAACATCTTTTTTCACTGCGGGCAAAACATCAGCATTTAAAATTCCAGGAGGAACAGTCCAAGTTGGATTTAGAACTAAATACTGCATTTTGGAGCTAAAAACAGGAGTTTTACGAAACGGCTTTCCGACAATTATTTTATGCGTCCTTATTAACTTTCCATCTTTTATAACTTCTAACTCGAAATTGGCAATGTTTACTTTTAAATAATAATTTCCAAATTCTTGTTGAAGCCAACGCCAACGTTCCAAATTAGCTTCGATTTGATTAATGCGTTGTTCGAGCGAAATATTTAATGTTGCAATAGTTTTTTTACCAATATTTCCATCATCTTCTAACCCATTTCTTTTTTGGAAAAGCTGAATTGCTTTGAAAAGATTCTCGTCATAAAAACTTGGATTTTCGGTAGTCTTGTCTTTTAAATCTCCGAGAATGAAAAGTCTTTCTCTAATAATTGAAAGGCGTTCGTCGTTTCCATTTTCTTTAATAGTTTCTCCAATTGGAATGTTTGCCCAACTCTCATTGGTTTTCTCACGGTAAATTTTGAGTGTTTTCTTAAGGTTTTTATAAATTTCGTGTTTAGGCATTGTTGCTTGGATTGCATTTTTAATATCTCCTGATTCAATTGCATTTTCCAAAATTTCAAGAGGATTTCCTTCTCGTCTTACAACGTGCCATTCTGCATCAATTGTTTGCGGATTTACTTTTCCCGAAAATAAATGTGAAGTGTAAAGCAGAAATGCGTCCGTCAAAAGAATGTCTAATTCAGCCTTTTGAAACTCTGTTTTGGTCGAATTTGTCAAAAACTGTTGCAATTTTTCAAAATGATAATCTCTTGGGTTAAGACCTTCTTGGTCAGCTTCTTTAATTGCTGTTAATAATTCAGATGAAGTCTTGGAATTCCAAGCTAATTTGAAAAATCGTTTCTGATAGAACAGTGAAACAGATTTTGAGCAGTGAATTTGTTCATTCAAAGCACTAAAAGAAACATTTGAGCTGTTTTCAATTTTTAACCTGACGATTTCATTGCCATTTAAAATTAAAGGAAGAATTAAGATTGAAAACGAAAATGAAAGTATTAAAAAGTATTTATTCATTGTTTTTTATCAATTTTGAATTTTTAAAATATTTGGCTTCAGGGTAATAAATAAAAAGACAAGACTTGTTCTTTAATAAATTTATTACTTCTTTGTGTTTACTCATTGAAATTGCAGGACAACCATAACTTCTTCCTAATCTACCATATTTTTTTATAAAATTTTTGTTAACATATTTTGCTCCGTGCATAACAATGCTTCTTTCTCTTGCATTATCATTAATTCCTTCTTCCATACCATCTAAATAAAGTGAAAGACCGTGTTTTCCGTAATAAGTTTTACCTGTAACATAAAAACCGAGGCTACTTTTCTTAGATTGAAGAACATTAGAAAAATTGGTAGCAAACTCATTTCCTGTATTTCTTCCGTGAGAGACAAGAAGATGATGCAATATTTTTTTCTTTTTCAAGTCAATTACCCACATTCGCTTCTTATTTGAAGACAGACTAAAATCTATTATTGTTAATAAATTTTTGCCTCCTAACAATCCCATTCCTTTGAGTTTAGAATAACCAATCATTCCTTTTTCAAAAACCTCAAATTTGGGCTTTTGACTATCAGTTTCAAGACTATTGAAAAGTATTAAGGTTGAGTTTTCCTCATTTTCAATATTTTTGAATGAAAACATTAATGAAACTGAGAATAATAAAAATAAATACTGAAAAATTTTTAGTGGCATTGTAATTTTAAAACCTAAAACTTATATGAAAGAATAAAATAAAGAACAATTTTCCAAAGTGAACAACATTAATTATGATTGAACTAATTTGCAAAGAGTAATTCACTCATTGCGTAGTAAACTGCCATAAAAGCGGAAAAGATGCAACTACTCAAGAAACGTCTTTCATTTGAAACTTTGTTTTGAATAAGGTAATTGCCGATAATTGAAATTGGAATTGAGCCAACAAATGAATCCCAACCAATTCCCCAAAGTGACGAATTGATTCCTCCAAAGTCTAACGAAATTACTTTTAGGAAAAATAAATGCCTCGTTACCCAAAGTGGATTAAAGTAAGCAGAGGCAAGTAAAGCTCTGTTCATCAAAGCTTTAAAACTCTTATCAGTTTCTGGAATTTTGTAATTTATCCAATTGAAGAAATTCGGGATTTCAAATGCGTAAACAGTTCCGCCAATCAAAATCATTCCGAGAAGTCGTGTGAGTAAAAATTCACCTGTCAGAAGACTTGCAACAGAATCACCAATTCCGTAAATCAAAAGTCCTGTGATGATGTTTTGCTTTGTGTATTCGAGTTTCAAATTCCAACCAATCTTAGTTTTAATTTTAATTGAACAAAAAAGTAAAAGATAAATTTTAGTAACTCAATCATAAAATCCGACTATTCGTTTACCTTTTGGCTAAAAAGAAAAATTACTTATCTTTAGCCCTCCAAAAAAGAACTCTAAATTAGCTTAACCGAAAGAATCCTCTTGTTACAAAATCATCCTTATTCTGACTTTATTCACAAAGTCGCAAAACCTGCTCGTTACCTTGGTGGCGAATACAACTCTGTTGTGAAAGATTTCAACTCTGTTGACGTTACAATGTGTTTGGCGTTTCCTGACCTTTACGACATCGGAATGAGCCATCTCGGAACAAAAATCCTTTACAATATTCTTTGTAAAAATGAAAAAATTCTTGTTGAAAGAGCTTTCACTCCTTGGCTTGACCTTGAAAAAGAACTTCGTGAAAGAGATTTGCCTCTGCTCTCTTTGGAAACTCATAAAAGATTTATTGATTTTGATGTTGTTGGATTTTCATTACAGTACGAACTGACCTTCACAAACATTTTAACAATGCTTGACCTTTCAGGAATTCCATTTAGAAGCAAAGACAGAAATTTAGATTTTCCACTTTTGATTGCTGGTGGACCAAGTGCAACTCACCCAGAAGCAATTGCAGATTTTATTGATGTTTTTCTTCTCGGCGATGCAGAAGAAAAACTACCCGAATTGCTTTTGAAGTACGCTGAACTCAAAGAAGCTAATTTAAACAAAACTGAAATTTTAGTCGAACTTTCAAAAATCGGCGGGCTTTACATTCCAGCTCTTTACGAAACTGAAATCTCTGATTTTGGATTTGAAATTGTAACGAATCCTAAATTTGAAGGCGTTCCCGAGAAGCCACAAAGAGTAATTCTTGAAGACATTAACAGATTTCCATTTCCAGATGACAGTCCAGTTGCAGCAGCAGAAGCGATTTTTGACAGAATGAGTGTTGAAATTGCAAGAGGTTGTACAGAAGGTTGTAGATTTTGTCAAGCAGGAATGATTTACAGACCTGTTCGCGAAAGAGACCCAAATCAAATTGTTGACACTTTAGTTTCAGCAATCAAAAAAGGCGGTTACGACGAAGCAAGTTTGACTACTCTTTCAACTGCTGATTACTCGTGCATTTCGCCTTTAATCAAAAAAGTTAATGAGAAGTTACGTCCAGAAAAAGTTTCACTTTCAGTTGCAAGTTTACGTGCTTACGGATTAACAGAAGATGTTTTAGATGAAATTTCTTCTGTAAAAAATTCAGGTTTGACTTTCGCACCAGAAGCAGGAACGCAAAGAATGCGAGATGTAATTAATAAAAATATTTCAGAAGCAGACATTCTCAAAACTGCTGAAAATGTTTTCTCACGTGGTTGGCAAAGAGTCAAACTTTATTTTATGATTGGACTTCCAACAGAGGAAAAAGAAGACATTGCAGGAATCGCAAAAATGGGAATTCAAATGCGAGACATTGCTTACAAATACCACAAAAAAGGTAGAGTGAACATTAATGTTTCGACTTCTTCTCACGTTCCAAAACCTCACACTCCTTTCCAGTGGTGTGCAATGGATTCGATTGAAACTATTGTTGAAAAGCAGAGATTTTTGAAAGACCTTTGCCGTTACAACAAACTCGACTTCAAATACCACAACCCTAAGACTTCTTATTTAGAGTGCATTGTTGGACGTGGTGACAGAAGAATTTCCGAAGTAATTGAAAAGGCTTGGGAAAAAGGTGCAAGATTTGACGGTTGGGATTCAGAATTAAAATTTGATGCTTGGCTCGAAGCACTTGAAGAAGTCGGTTTGGATTACGATATTTTTCTTGGAACAATTCCAGTTGACACTCAACTTCCTTGGGACCATTTGGATATGCAACTTGAAGAAAAATTCCTCAAAACTGAATACAAAAGATCAATGAAAGACAAACTTTCGCCTCCTTGCGGAAAACCAGTTGGAGCTCAAGTTCACCACACAAATCTTGAAGATGCAGAAAATGACAACAAAATTCTTGTTTGTTACCACTGCGGAGTTACTTGCGATATGGATTTTATGCGACAAGAACGAAAAGATTTTCTAACAGAAATGGGTTCTTTCACGAAAGAAGATTTGAAGCCAAGTTTTGAAAAAACTGCTTTTAAATCTGCACAAGAAAGATACAATTCTGGACTTGCTCCTCACGATTTCAAACAAGGTGAACCTGTGAAATACCGTCTTGGATTTGCGAAAAAAGGTGTTTTTGCAATGCAAGGTCATTTGGATTTGATTCGTACTATTCCACGAATTTTCAAACGGGCAGAAATTGAACTTTTCTACTCAGAAGGTTTTAGTCCGAAACCACAAATGAGTTTTAGTTCAGCTCTGAGTCTTGGCGTTGAAGGTTTGCAAGAATTTATGGATATTTCTTTGCTTCACGAAATTCCTGTTGATGAGTTTTTTAGGAAACTTTCAGCAGTTGCTCCAGAAGGTTTTGAATTACTTTCTGTAACTCGTGTGCCAAAAGGTGAAAAAGGTATTTCAAAAGTAATTAAAGTTCTTGATTATATTTTAAGAGTTGATAATTCAATTGAAAAAGATTTGTTTCAAGAGAAAATTAATAATTTCTTAGACTTAGAAACTTTGGATATCGAAATTGAAAGAAAAGGCAAAGTCAAAAAAGTTGACGCTCGAAAAGTTGTTCGTGAAATCGAAATTCTAAATGAAAATGAAATCCCAAGCGATTTGATTCTTGGGCAGAAGGGTGGATTTTTTGTAAAAATTAGCATTAATAACATCGAATCAAGAGCTAAACCTTACGAAATTATCGAAGCAATTTTGGGTGAAGAGATTAACTACGAACCAACAAAAATGGCAAGAATTGGAAATTGGACTTTAGTTGACGGAAATTTACAGCCGATTTCTGAAGTTGTAAATTAAAGCATTTGTAAAATTATAGATTTTGCAAAACCAATTTGCTATTTTTGTAAAATTTTAACCCCACACGGAGGATTTTAAAATGAAGTTGTTACAACTTTTAATCGTTAGTTTAATTTTTGTCATCGGCTGTGGAAGCAATCCAGTTGAAGAAGCACTCAAAGAAATCAACGAAGGAAAACCTAACAAAGCAATTCGGATTTTGAGCAAAGCGGAAAATCCAACCCCAGAAATGAAAGACGTTCTTGCAAGAGCACGTTTACTTCAAGGTAAGATTGTTGTAGAAAAAACTCGTAAACCAGAAGTTGGTGAACGTGCAATGGAAGCTGCTGAAAAGGATTTGGAAGGCGTTACAATTTCTGCTGAGACAAAAAAAGTAAAAGAAGAATTTTTTATGGCAATGGCAGATGCTTTTAATAAACTCAAAGTTTATGACAAAGCATTCGAGTATTACGATGAGCTTTTAAGTTTTGCACCAAATAATGCAGAAGCCAAAAAACAACTTGATGATTTAAGTAGTTCAAGAGGAAATTATTACCTTGAAAAAGCACAAAATGCTTTCGACGATAAAGATGATGCTTTAAAATACGAAGCATTAAAAAACTTTCGTTTAGCTGAAAAGTACTTACCAAATGCAGTAGATTACGATGATTTTTATCAAAAAATCTACAAAACTACAAGAAATATGTTCAGTTTTGACGACTACTCAATCAGAATCAATGACATTAAACAAGACAAAGAGTTGACAGGTGTTTTGATTGACATTCTTAACAACACAGAATCTGAAATGAATGTCAATGTTGACAATTTTAGTTTAGTTCTGAAAGATGGAAAAACTATTAAATACGACGCAAAAAGTGCAGAAGACGGACTTAAGAAATTTGAATCCAAAAAACTCGCTTCATTTAAAAGCACAGGTGGAGTTGTTTTCTTTCAAGGCGGAAAAGATACCATCAAACCTTCTGACTTAGAAAAAATAACTTACACTGACGGCGATATCGAAATCGAAAAACACTTTGCTTTCTAAACCTTAGTTCTTAATTTTCAATAAAATTTTTAAAACTTCCATTTAGAAATTAAATGGAAGTTTTCTTTTATCATTTTGTTTCTATAAATCAATTTTTAATAATTCTCTGAAAGTTTTTTTATGTCTAAAGCAAACAAAGAAGCATTGCAAATTCTCAAAAAATACCTTAAGAAAAATAATATGCGTTACACTCCAGAACGTGAAATTATTTTGAACGAGGTTCTTGCAATAAAATCTCACATCGAAGCAGATTCACTTTTTGCAAAACTTCACAACAAAGGAGTTAGAGTTTCACGTGCTACTGTTTACAGAACTTTGGATTTACTTATCAAATGCGGTTTGGCAGAAAAAAATTCTTTTGGACAAAACCACGCTCACTACGAACCAATTTTCGGTCAAGACCACCACGACCATTTAATCTGTAATTTTTGTGAAAAAGTTATTGAATTTCACAACGAGGAAATTGAAAGAATACAAAACCAAATTTGTAAAAATTTTGATTTTAAACCATTAAGCCATACACATCAAATCTTTGGGGTTTGTTCCGATTGTCAAAAGGAAGACAACTAATTCAATGAAACCAGTTTTACTTATCGCAGCCAAAAACCCTCTTCCAGGAAATGTTAAAACAAGGTTGACTCCAGATATTTCACACAAACAAGCATCTGAACTCTACACCTGTTTTTTGCAAGATTTGGTGGAAAGAGTTTTTTCACTCACTGAGTTTGAAACTTACATTTCTTTTAGCCAGAATTCTGAAACAGATTTGGAAGATTTGAAAAAGTTACTTCCTTATCCAAATTTGAAATTCCAAATTCAAGAAGGAAGCGATTTGGGTGAAAAGCTCAAAAATTCCTTTGATTACTTTTTCAGTTTAGGTTATAACAGAATTGTAATTGTTGGAAGCGACCACCCAGATTTACCTTTAAATATTTTACATAAGGCTTTTGAAAACCTGCAAAAAAGTAATGCAGTTATCGGACCTGCAAATGATGGAGGTTATTACTTAATTGGTTTGAGCAAACCTGAAACCGATGTTTTTGAAAATATTGATTGGAGTACGGCAGTTGTTTTTTCGCAAACAATTGAGAAATTTGCTGATTTAAAACTTAGCCACGATGTTTTAAGAGTTTGGTCAGATGTTGACGATTACGAAGCTTTACTTAAATTTTGGGACAAACTCCCAAAAGGCGTTTGTCCGAGAACAGAAGACTTTTTAGAAAACCTATTTAAGAATGTTCAAAAAGTTTAAAGTTATTGAATTAGCAAGTGTTCTCGCAGGACCTTCTGTAGGAATGTTTTTCGCTGAACTTGGAGCAACAGTCCTTAAGGTTGAAAACCCTAAAACTAATGGTGATGTTACTCGAAGTTGGAAACTAAAATCCGAATCAAAAGAGAATGATGTTACAGCTTATTTTTCAAGTGTAAATTGGGGAAAAAAATCGATTGGAATTGATTTTTCTAAAAAAGAAGGTCAGGAGATTATTTATGATTTAGTGAAAGATGCTGACCTAGTTATTTCGAGTTTCAAGCCAAAAGATGATGTAAAATTTAACCTCGATTACTCTACTCTTTCAAAAATAAATCCAAAATTAATTTATGCCCAAATCACTGGATTTGGACTTGATTCGGACAAAACAGGTTACGACGCAATTGTTCAAGCTGCAACAGGTTTTATGTTTATGAATGGTGAGAAAGGTTCGATTCCAACCAAAATGCCAGTTGCTTTAATGGACGTTTTGTCTTCTCACCAACTCAAAGAAGCGGTTCTTTTGGCAATAATTCAAAGAATGCAAACGGGAAAAGGTTCATTTGTAACAACTTCGCTTTATAACACTGGACTTGCATCGCTTGTAAACCAAGCAACGAACTGGTTAGTTGGTAAAAAAGTCCCACAAAGAATCGGTTCTGAACACCCGAACATTGTTCCTTACGGAAGTATTTTTATCACAAAAGACAAAAAAGAAATTGTCCTTGCAATTGGGAATGACAGACAATTCCAAGCCATTTGTAAAATCTTGGGAAACAGTAATTTAGCCTTTGAAGAAAAGTTCAAACATAATTTTAACAGAGTCCAAAATAGAAAAGAAACTCAAAATGAATTGGCTAAACTAATTTCCAATTTTGAAAGGGATTTCTTGATTAATGAATTAGATAAAAATCAAATTCCTGCAAGTGGTATTTTTGATTTAAAAGAAGTTTTTGAGCAAGAACTTTCGCAAAAAATGATTTTAAAATCTGATGAAATTTTAGGTGTAAGAAGTGTTGCTTTTGACGGAATTGAAAAAGTCCGGGAAATTGCTAAACCTCCTCACTTTAACGAACACTCAAAAGAAATTTTAGAGGAAGTTTTAAACTACCCTAAGGAGAAAATTTCCGAATTAGAAAAGTTAAAAATTATTTAAAACTAAAAGTCAAACTTGCCTTGATTTGGGTCAATTTTCTTTAAGTTAAATTTAATTTTACCAACAATATCTTTTTCATCAAGTTTTTCATTGTTCTTAGTTTTTGGTTTTTCTTCAAGTGCTTTCTTAGGCTCTTGAGTTACCGTTTTGGGTTCAGAAGTTGCTTGAATTTTCTTTTGGGTTTCGGCTGAATTGCTTTCATTTTCCTCTTTTGCCTGTTCTAATTCAGCAGTTTGCGAATTATTTAGGATTCTAAATTTTATGATATTTTTTGTCGCAATTCTAACACCTTTTGCTCCAACTCCTTTTATTAAAAAGTCATCTGCTAAGAAGTCATTGAATAAAACTTTCATTCCTTTTGTCTTTTCATACTCTGCTCTAAAAGCAAAATTCTCTTTCCAATTGAATTGCTCTAATTTGTTCGATTTTGAATCAAATAAATTGTATTCTTTTTCTAAAATGAATTTTGAGATTTGAAATCTTTTGATGTAACAATAATTTGATTTTTTATCTCTATAAATTAGATTAAAAGTAATTTCTTTGCTCACAACGTCGAAGTAAAGTAAGCCTTTTCCAACAAAAAGTTTGTCAGGAACATTGATAACTTTATAAATTCCGTCTTTGAAAATCATTAAAATCTTATGGTAAGGAGAAGTTTCAATAAACTTATCGCTTTTAACACTTGAACCAATAAAACCACTTGCTTTGTCATAGCCAAGTTTTGTGTTTTTAATAGCAACTTCTTTCAAAGTAATTTCCTCGAAACTCGAAATCTTAGTTTTACGGGAATAATTTTTGCCAAATTTGTCAAGAATTGCTTGGACGTAATTAATTGAATAAGTGATAATATTTTTGAGATTCGCTTTAATTTCGCGAATCTTTTTGTTGATTTCCTTTACTTCTTTACGATTTTTTTCAATGTCATAACGCGAGATTCTTTTGATTTGAATTTGCAATAATTTTTCAACGTCGTCCAAATTAACGTCTCTTTGGAGTAACTCACGAAAATTATTCACACCGTCTAAAACTGCTTTCTGAGTTGCTTCGTAAGTTTTACACTCTTCAATATCTTTGTAAATTCTGTTTTCAATAAAAATTTGTTCTAAGGTTTTAAAATGAAGCTTTTCTTGATTTTTGTCCAAATCAATTTGAAGTTCTTTTCTAAGATTTTCGACTAAAAGCTCGGTACATCTTTGCAGAACATCGTTAATATTTCTAAAAATCGGCTTTCCATTTTCAATGACAATCAAGTTTACGCTTGTAGAAATTTCGCAATCGGTAAAAGCATAAAGTGCTTTAATTGCATCTTGAGCGTCATAACCTTTTGACAAAGTAATTTCGATTTCAACATTTTCAGAAGTAAAATCATTTATCGAATTGATTTTGATTTTATTCTTTTTCGCTGCATTTTCGATTGAAGTGATTAAACTATCGGTTGTTGTTCCGTAAGGAATTTCCTTAATCACGAGAACTTTGTTTGCACTTTGTTCAATGATTGCACGAATTTTTACTTTTCCGTTTCCTTTTTCATATTCACTAACATCAATTAAACCACCTTGTAAAAAATCAGGAAAAATCTCAAATTCTTCTTCTTTTAAAAATTTGATTTGAGCTTCAAGAACTTCGTTGAAATTATGTGGAAGGACTTTTGTTGACATTCCAACAGCAATTCCTTCTGTTCCTGCAAGAAGTAAGTAAGGGATTTTGCAAGGAAAAACTAAAGGCTCAAGATTCCTTCCATCGTAACTGTCCAAAAATTCTGTTATTTCTTTGCTGTAAAGAACTTCTTTTGCCAAAGGAGTCAAACGGCACTCAATGTAACGAGCCGCAGAAGCTGAATCTCCTGTAAAAATATTCCCAAAGTTTCCTTGTTTTTCGATAAAATAATCTTTGTTAGCGATGTTTACCAAAGCGGAATAAATTGAAGCATCTCCGTGAGGGTGATATTTCATTGTGTTTCCAACAACGTTTGCAACTTTATGAAATTTACCGTCGTCCATTTCATTCAAAGAGTGCATAATTCTTCTTTGAACGGGCTTTAAACCATCTTCAATTTGTGTTATTGCTCTGTCTTTAATTACGTAAGAAGCGTACTCGATGAAATTTTGATTCATCAAGGGTTTTAGGTATTTCATAAAGTTAAACCGTAAGTTGAAAAGGTTGATTTGGGAGTAATAAAATAAGGTCTAAAAATAAGAAAAGTGGGTTGGCTTACAAATCATTTTATTTAAAGAATTAATAATTTTGGTATAAAAAAAGCCTAACAAAATTTGTTAGGCTTGAATTTTTATTCTTCTTCAATTTCTTTGATTTTGGCTTTTAAATCCTTGACATCTTTAAAGACTTCTTCGATTTTTTCTTCCTTCTCACCGATGTAATTTTCGATTTTTGAGATGTAAGCATTATCGCTACCCTCATAATTCTCAATTAATTCATCAAGGTAATCGATTTCATTTTCAAGTTTATCAAGTTCTTCTTCTTTTTTGCCAAGCATAAATTTGATTTTAGGCAATTTGTCTTGTAATCTTTTAGAATCATCTTCAAGCAAACTTCTGATTCTTCCGCGTGAAGTTGCAAAACTACCGTCTTTAATTCTTCCAATTGCCACATCGCCAGCTTTTTGAAGAATTTCGTGAACATCTTTATATTGTTTTCTTGTAAGAATTGAATTTTTGATTTCAGTTCTTACTTCTCTTATCATTTTTATTGCATCGTGTGGATTTTCTTCTGTCGCAATTGCTAAAATTTTATTTGCTTCTTCTGAAAGGTGATTAAAAGCAGTTTCGCCTATTTTTTCTCTTCTCGTCTCGTGGTCATCTTTAGCTTTCTTCCAAGCGTTCCAACATTTTTTACGTTCAGTTCTAAGAAGGTAATCGCTTATTTTTTTTAGCTTGTTCAAACTTTTGATTAAAATATTGTTAGCTTTATCGAATTCACTTTGAGTATTAGCATCAGAACCTAACTCAACTGCTTTTTCGATTTGCTCCATTATTTCAGCAGCAATTTTTTCAGATTCACCTCTTTTAGATTCCCATTCTTTATCTTGTTTTTTCCGAACATCATCACAAAGATGTTTAAATGTTCTCCACAAAACTTTTCGGTCATCTGGAAGTAACTCTAAAGTTTTAAACAACTTAGTTATTTCTTTTGCGTGAGTGAAAAAAAGTTTATAATCTCTTTTTCCGTCATCTCCAAAATGACTGTATTCTAAGTTATAAATTTCATCTCTGATTTGTTTATTATTTTGGTCGGCAATAACAATTTTATTGTCATTTTCGTTTTCGTTATTTGCGACATTTTCTGGTTGAGAATCCATACAAATTGCTCCTGTGTTTGATAAATATTAACAAGAAGCTACCTGACTAATTTTGATAGTCAGCAACTTACATTATTTTAAAGCCTTTGAATTTACTAAATAATCTCTTTAATCAAAATACAATAAATAAAATTTTATTAACGATTTTGTAAACAAAAAAAGCAAGACAAAATGCCTTGCTTTTTTATTTTTCAAATAACTTTTCTTACTTATTCATACTTGCCTTTAAAGCAGCTAACTCGTCATCAACTACACTTGAAGTTTCAAGAGCTTCAAACTCCTTTTCAAGGTTTGAATCTGAGCTACTTTCACCTGCAATTTCCGCAGCTGCATCAGCTTGAGCTTCTTTGTCTTCGATTTTTCTTTCAAATCTATCGAAGCCACCGAAAGCATCGCCACCAATTCCACTAACTGAAGCTGAGATTTCCTCTTTCGCTTTTGCCGCTCTAAAACGTGCAATTAGAGTATCACGTTTGATTTTTGCATCGTCTAACTTTTTCTTTAACTCGCGAAGTTGTTCTCTAAGCTGAGTTGCTGTGGTTTTAGCTTGCTCGTAACTTGGAAGTAGATCATCAGCAGCTCTTTGGTAATTATTCTTCTTTTCAAGTGCTGCTTTTGCCAAATCGTCTCGGCTATTTTGGATTGCCAAAACAGCTTTTTGTTGCCACTCTTCTGCTAAGGTCAAATTTTGTTTGTATTGTCTTTCTAATCTTTTCTCATTTGCAACAGCAACCCCGACAGAATTTGTCGCTTTGCTAATTGCTTCTTCCATTTCAATGACCATTTGTTTAATCATTTTTTCTGGATCTTCGGCTTGGTCAACTAAATTATTAATGTTTGCTTTAACTACATCTGAAATTCTATTAAAAATGCTACGTGCCATTTTATTTATCCTTTTTTTAGGTTTCCGTTAATTGAAGTTATTTCTCTTTACGAAAAAATTTTGAAAAGTTACGAAAAACTTGCGTGAATTACCAAAGCAATTGTGATGTAAAAAGATGCTTCGAGTAAACCAACTGCTATATTTTTATCTTCAACAATTTCTTTATCAATTGAAAATGCCATTGTTTTATTCAAAATGAATCTTCCTAACGAAAGAGCAATTAGCCCAATGATAAAATAAGAAACTGTCAAAATCATATCTTTTATAAAAATTGCTGCGAGACTTTTATCCTCAGCATAAAAGTAACTATCTCCAGAAACAGTTGCGTGAATGATTATTCCAAGTGCAATGTAAAAACCAGCTTGTGTAACTCCTACTGCAACATTATCATTTTCTGAAAGTTCGTGTTTTAAGTCGTAAGGAGTGATGAAGTCAAATACTTTACCTCCAATTATGAGAATCAAAATTCCCATTACAAAGTAAATCACTGAATGAAGTATTCCATTTAGTAATTCAGGAAAGTTTGTTATTAATTCGCTCATCTTTTGCTCCTATGAACCTGGTAAAATTTCAATTTCAAAATCTTTTACTGACTTACCAATCGAAACTGTCAATGAACCGCCTGCTTTTTCAATTGAAAGCATTTCGCCATCTTTTGCTTCAAAATCCCAATATTCTGTGCGAAATTGTGATTTTTTCCCACTTTCAATTGTTCTTGTAACATTTGCCATTCCGTGTTCAGTTTGATTGAAACTTTTTCCAGAATGAGAGAAAGTTGAACTAATCGGCTCGTTTACGGGAATTATAATTTCTTCCCAAATTACTAATTCTAAACTATCATCTTCGACAACAGACAAAAATTTTTGATTTTCTTCTAAATCTTTAAACCCATAACTGTACCATTTAAAATCACCATCTTCATAAATGAAAGTCGCCGAGACAACATAATCTTCTCCGTAATAAGTCAAAATATCTCCGCAACGAATGTTGAAAAAATTACGTTTTTCGATATCCGATTTACTTTCTTCAACTGGAAAAAGTGATTTTTTTAATTTACTAAAAAAGCTCATTTAACTTGCCTTTGCATCTTTTACTTCTTTTGGTTCTTCGCTGAAAGTATCAACTTTATTTGGATTTGGTCCTAAAATTTCAACTAAAGTATCTCTTTCAATAATTTCCTCTTTAAGCAACTTTTGAGCTAATTCTTCAAGTTTGTCTTTGTGTGTGTAAAGGACTTGTTTCGCTCTTTCGTAAGATTCGGTTATGATTTTTAAAATTTCTTCATCAATAATTTGTGAAGTCTTTTCACTGTAATCTCTTGAAGCTGCTCCGTAACCGAGAAAATTATTTTGCTGTGATTCAGTCAATGAAATGTTTTCCAATTTCTTGCTCATTCCATAAACTTTAACAATGCTTTTGGCAATGTCAGTCGCTTTATTCAAATCGTCAGAAGCACCTGTTGAAATTGATTCAAAAATTATGTCTTCTGCTGCTCTTCCACCTAACAAAGCACAAATTCTGTCCAAAAGTTCTTCTTTTGAAAGCAAATATCTGTCTTCCAATGGCATTTGAATTGTGTAGCCTAAAGCTCCCATTCCTCTTGGAATTATTGAAACTTTGTGAACAGGGTCAGAAAATGGTAAAAAATATCCAACCAAAGCGTGTCCAGTTTCGTGGTAAGCGACAATCTTTCTTTCTCGTGGATTTATCAATTTATTTTTCTTTTCAAGTCCTGCAATTACTCTTTCAATTGCATTTTGAAAGTCAATCATTTCAACTATTTCTTTGTCGTACCTTGCAGCAAGTAAAGATGCTTCGTTACAAATATTTGCAATTTCTGCTCCTGCAAAACCCGGAGTTTGTGCAGCTAAAGTTTTTGTATCAATACTGTCGTCTAAAGGCATATTACCTGTGTGAACTTCAAAAATTTTGATTCTTCCTTGCAAATCAGGTCTGTCAAGCCCAACTTGTCTATCAAATCTTCCAGGTCTCAGAAGTGCTGGGTCAAGAACGTCAGGTCGATTTGTCGCACCGATTAACAAAACAGTTTTGTCAGTGTTAAATCCGTCCATTTCAACTAAAAGTTGGTTCAAAGTATTTTCACGTTCGTCATTTCCACCTTGCATAGAAGCTCTTGAACGGCTTCTTCCAATTGCATCAATTTCGTCAATAAAAACAATACAAGGCGATTTCTCTTTTGCCGTGTTGAACAAATCACGAACTCTTGAAGCTCCAACTCCAACAAACATTTCAACAAAATCCGAACCGCTCAAGCTAAAGAATGGAACTCCAGCTTCTCCTGCAAGTGCTTTTGCGAGTAAAGTTTTACCTGTTCCAGGAGGTCCGACAAGCAAAAAACCTTTTGGAATCTTTCCGCCGAGTTTCTGAAATTTTTTGGGATTTCTAAGAAATTCTACAACTTCTGTAACTTCTTCAATTACTTCGTCAATTCCTGCAACATCCTTAAAAGTTACTTTTAAGTTATCGTTTTCATTGTAAAGTTTTGCTTTTGATTTCCCGACACTCAAAATTCCGCCTGATGAGCCACCTCCCATTTTCTTGAAAAAGAAACTCCACAAAACGACAATTAAAATTAAAGAGAAAATCCAAGAAAAATTATTTTCAAACCAATTATTGTTAATTACTCTTTTGTACTCAACATTTTGTTTGTCAAGTTCTTCAACAAGAGTTGGGTCGTTTATCAAAACAACTTTAAATTTTCGGCTTGGGTTTATTCTTTCTTCTTGAGCCATAAAGTTAAAAGGAGAAGGATTAGCATCTTGAAATTGAGGAGTTTCTTCACCAAATTCAGCTTTTCTGACTCCAATTATTACATCTTGAATAAATTTAACTTCTTGGACTCTTCCTTCTTTTAATTCGGCTTTAAATTGGTTGTAAGATAATTCGGGAACTCTCTCTTGTGGGAAAAATAGTAAGGGTAAAAGGACAAAAATCGCAGCAAAAATTGCAACATTAATCCAAAGGTAAGATTTTTTTTTATTCATTTATTTATACTTATTGTTAGTCAAAAATTAGATTCACCAAATTAACACTATCCAAAATGATTCTCAAGTAAAATCAAAGTTGAGTTTTACAAAGATTAGTTTTAATAGTTTCAAATTTTAGAACTTTCCCTTTTTCAATTTGATTTTGTGTTTTTGAATTAAGGTGTAAAGTTTCTTTCGGTCAATCCCCAGAGATTCTGCAGTTTTACTTTTGTTCAAACCATTTTTCTTGAGTTCAAAGATTATCACTTCTTTTTCAAAAACAGCCAATTTTCCTGTAAGGTTCAAGCCATTTTCCAAATCAGCTACAACGTTTGCGACTTTCTTTTCAAGCGGAATTTTATTCAATTCGCGATTTATATTAGAATTATCTGAAATTATGTTGAACTTCTGAGACAGGTTTTTAATGTGCAAGGAATTGACAAACGAGTTATTTTCGACTTTCATTACAATTTTTGCAATCGTGTTTTCAAGCTCACGAACATTACCTTTCCAATTTACTTTTTGCAAAACTTCTCTTGCTTCGTTTGTAAATCCCAAAATCTTTTTATTAGCCTTGTTCGCAAATTTACGCAACAGAAATTCTGCCAAAATAGGAATGTCCTCTACTCTTTCTTTCAAACTTGGAACGCGAATGTAAATTACATTTATTCTATGAAACAAATCTTCTCTGAACCTTCCTTTCCGAACTTCCTCTTCCAAATCTTTATGAGTTGCAACGACCAAACGAGAATTGATTTTAATCGCTTCTTCACCTCCAACTCGCCAAATTTCTTGATTTTGGATTACTCTCAATAATTTAGCCTGAATTTCTAAAGACAATTCTGCAACTTCATCTAAGAAAATTGTTCCGTTTTGCGAAAGTTCAAACTTGCC
The DNA here is from genome assembly GCA_008501735.1 of Calditrichota bacterium. Taxonomy (GTDB): domain Bacteria; phylum CLD3; class CLD3; order CLD3; family CLD3; genus CLD3. The sequence goes on from QQUF01000045.1 coordinate 66,498, forward strand.
TTTTTTCAGAGAACTTGCACCTGTAAACGAACCTTTTTCGTGTCCAAAAAGTTCACTCTCTGCTAAGTTTGGTGGAATCGAAGCACAATTTATTACAACAAAATTATGCTTCGCTCTCTCGCTAATATTGTGTAAAGACTCAGCAACCAACTCTTTTCCTGTCCCACTTTGTCCGTGAATGTAAACAGTAAAATCGACTTCTGCCGCTTCTTCAATTTCTTTGTAAAGATTTAGCATTGCTTTGCTGTTTCCAACAAATTTTTCAAAGTGCCTACTACTGACAGATGAAATTTTTTCTACATCTTTGATTTTTTCTAAAACCAGTAAAATCAATTCAAAAACAAATTCAAATTTTTGCAAATCAACTTTTGAGAAAGATTTTGTTGAATTTTCATTTTTCCAATTACATAAAATTTGACTACACTTTTTCTCTGAATCAAAAATTGGCATTAAAATTAAGTTTTCTTTAAAAATCGTTTTTTCGTTACGAATTGAATTTTGTAAATCTTCTTTTTCGACTCCAAAATTTGGATTCTGAAATCCTTCATTTTCAACAAGTATTTCACAAAAATCCGAACCTGTTTCATTTTTCAAGAACGCTAAAAGTTCGTTTAATGAAGTATGAGGGTTTAATAGTTCAATAAAATTTCTTAAAAGGTTTTTAACGTTAATCGATAAATTTTCAGAAGCGTTAAAATCATCATTTTGAAAAACCTCTAATTTTTTCTTAACAAAAAAGTCAAACTCTTTGCTCAAAATTTCTTGAAAAAGATTTTCAGCTTTAGTTTTGTAATCAAGAATTTCCAGTTTTGTTGCAATCTCAAAACCATTTTCAAAGGAACTTTTTAACAATTGGTAAAGTTCAAAACAAAAGTTTGCAAAGTATTTTTTATTAGTGCTAATTGCTGCTAAAGATTTTAATTCGCCAATTGCTTCCTCTTCGTTTCCTTGCAAATAACTTAGCCTTTGCTCCAAAATTCTCGCTTCGTTTAACTCGTCAAGAAAAGTGTAAACTTCGCAAATCTCTCTGGTCTTTTGGGTTTCATAATTCATTCCAAGCAAATTATTTTCGTCCAAATTAATTGCAATCATTTTCAAATTTGATTGAACAAACTGCCTCAAGAAACCTAATTCGCTAAAAAGAAATTTCGCTTTTTCAAAATTCGCCAAAGCATCAACTTTTTCTTCTCCTTCGAGTTGGAGAATTCCTAAATCGAAAATCGAAGTTGCAAGGAACTGATAATTATTGACCTGCGTAGATTTTTCAATTGCCGTTTCTACGTAGCCTCTTGCTCTTTCTAAATTATTTGCTTGGAAATTTATTTGAAAAAGATTGTCCAAAGTCTCGAAGTAAGTTCTTTCATCTTTTATCTCAACTCCCAAGAAAGCCTTTTCAAAGTAACTTTCTGCTTCTTCAAATTTTCCTTTTGAAAAATTTATTTTCCCTAAAAAATTCAGCGGAATTGAACTTGGTTGAAATTCATTCAGACAATTCAAAAAGTATTCTTCAGCTCTCTGAAAGTTATGAATTAGAAAATTCGTTTTGCCCAAAAGAAACAAAGAAGTAGCAATTGAATACCCGTCATTGACACTTTCCGAAACTTCCAAGCACTTTTCAAAAGCGTAAACTGCTTCCGAATATTTTTTCTGTTTCAAGTAAACCAAGCCAATATTTTTATAAAGTTCAAATTCGCTTTCTGAATTTCTAAGTTTTTTCGCAAATTTGAAAGCAAGTTCAAGAACTTTTTCCGCACGAAAATAGTCTTGGACTTTAAAGTAAACCTCAAATTCTAGCATAAAAATTTTAATCAAAAATTCTTCAGGAAGCCTTTTAGCCTGTCCTAAAATCTGCAAAACTTTAAAAATCGAAAATTCTTCAGAAGCAATTTCAACAGCATTTGAGTAAAACTCAAATGCCTTTTCATAATTTTTTGACTTATGGTAAAATCTTGCAATTTTGAGAATTTCTTCAAAATTTTCAGGGCTTTGCGATTCACTTACAAAAGCAATTTGCTCGCTTAATTCTATGATTTCTTCGTCTGCGAAAGATTTGTAAAAAATATTTTGGTAAAACTGCTGAACGAAAAAATATTTTCCTGTTTCAAGGTCAAAGTCAACGATTCCTAATTTTCTTGTTTCTTCAAGTTCGATAATAATTTCATCAATTTTCATATTCGTAAGTTCAGATAGAACAGAAACTTCAAATTTTTCATTAAAGATTGATGCAAGTTGTAAAACCGTTTGAGCAGTAATATTTATGTTTGATATTTTTTCAAAAAAGATTTCTTCCAAAGACTCAAAATCCTTTGCTTCTGGATTTGCAAAACGAATTGTTTCACTTTCTGAAATTTTGATTTTTTCCGTTTCATAAAAATGCTTAAAAACTTCTATCGAGTTGGAAATATTACCTTTAGAGATTGAGAATATTTTTGATTGGACATTTTTGTTAATACTTAACGCAATTTTATCAATCATCGAGGAAAGAAAATCTTCACTCTGAATTTTATCCAAAGACGGAAAAAAAAGGACTTCAATTTTTTCAAGGTCAAAACCTCTTCTAAAAGAATTTTCATCAGAAGCGAAGTTCAAAACAATTTTCAAGTTATTTTGGCTAAAGAACTCTGCAAATTCTAAAAATAAATCTGAAGTTTTTTTATTAGTTAACTGAAATTCTTCGCAGTAAATCAGCAAATTCTCATTCGTCATTCCACAAAATTCTTCGATAAAATTGAAAATCGATTCTTTAAAATTTAAAATATTTTGGTTAATCGGATTTTGTGCAAGAAAATCTTGAATTGTCGGAATTTTCAAAATTTCAGGCGAAATAAATTTCAGAGTTGTAAGGTATTTTCCAATCAAATCTTTTTGTTGTTTTTTACCGAAATCGCCAATTTTTGAAAACATTTGGAAAATTATAGATTCAAATGGTTCAAAGTCATAAGAATTTTCTGAGCATTTAGTTTCAAAAATTAAATGCTCCTTTTGCAGAAGCTCAAATTTGCAATTTTCCCAAAACTTAGACTTGCCAACTCCTTCGTCCCCTTTAATTAAAAGAACAGTTTTTTCACTTTCCATAAATTCCTCAAAGTTTAACTGCTCCGAAAATCTGTCAATGAACTTTGGGAAATTCAATTTGGAATTAAATTTGAACTGTGTTTCATTTTGAGATACTTTTTCCAAGTCTTCAATTAATTCAAAAATACACTGGTACCTATCTTTTGGATTTTTCTCCAAAAGTTTCAAAATTATTTTTTCAATATTCTTTGGAACTTGAACAGGCAATTCTTTTGGAATCTTGACTTTGCCTTTCAAATGCCCATTAATAATTTGTTTTGCAGAATTTCCATTAAAAGGAACTTCACCATAAAAAAGTTCAAAAGCAATCACTCCAAGTGAATAAAAGTCACTGCGAAAGTCCAATTTAACTTTTTCAAGACATTGTTCAGGCGATACGTATTTTACAGATTCTTTTTCGGTTAAATTACTCTTGTAATTTTGAAAAAAAGCAAAGTCAGTTAGTTTCACTTCACCATTTTCAGTTATAAAAATATTGTTAGGTCTTAGCTTTTGGTGGACAAATTTATAAGAATGTAAATCTCTTAACCCAAAGCAAATTTGAATAATTTTATCTATTTTTTTATTTTTGGAATTAATTTCAGTGGACTCTAAAATTTTCTCACCATTCACAAATTCACGAATAATTCCCTTTTCTTCACCTTCTTCGTAGAAATCCAAAACTTTCGCTAAGTAATTTGACTCAATAGTTTTTTCTGAAAAGAAGCAAATTTTTGCGATTTTTATTTGAATTTCTTCTTCAAATTTTATTTTTTTTAGAATTCCTGAAGAGTGATTTTCAGTATTTTCTACTTTGAAAGTTAAATCTGAATTATTACTGATTTTTTCTAAAATCGACCATTTCATTAAGCGTTAAATCCCTATTCTTACTAAACATTCTTACTAAGGGTTGAACTTAATGAATTAATGCAGATTTCCAAATTTTTGAAATTGATAATTTTGTTAGTAAGGCTTACCTTTAAGCATTGTAATTTTATAAAATGAAATATTCTAACTTTCTTAAGTGTCGAATATTTTAATTTAAATTGCATTATTTTATTTTGACTTAATGAAACGAAAGTTTGAAAATGGACTCGCAATTTTTGACAATTCCTCTTTTTCCTTTAAACATAGTTTTGATGCCTGGAATTTTATTCCCACTTCACATTTTTGAAGAACGTTACAAAAAAATGGTAAACGAATCTTTGGAAACAGGCGAAGAATTTGGAATTATTCTCTCTAAAAAAGATGGGCAAAATGAAAGTATTGGTACCTTTGCTAAAGTTCAATTTTTACTTAAAACTCACAAAAATGGAGAAATGGACATTGTTGTAATTGGTTCTAAAAAATTTGAACTACAAGCTTCTTACTACAAAGAAAATTTACTAATGGGTGATGTTGAAATAATTTCTGATAATAATTTTACAGATGAATTTACAATTACTGAAACCTTAGGGCATTACAACAGAATTCAAAAATACTTTCACTTCGGAATTGAAACTGATTTATCAATGTTTCAAGATTTGAATCCTTTGTCTTATTTTCTCTCAACAAAAATTGGAATGCCTAATAAAATGCAACAAAGACTTTTAGAAATTCATTCAGAAAAAGAAAGATTAGAATTTATTTCTCAATACTGTTTAGATATTTTACCCAAAATTACAAATGAATCAGAACTTTACTTAAAAATGATAAGAAATTAAAAATGGTTGACTTACATAATCACGTAATTTTCGGAGTTGATGACGGCTCTAAATCTTTAGAACAATCAATTGCGATGTTAAGGCAGGCTGAGGAGCAAAATATTTCTGTAGTTTGCTGTACGCCTCACGTTCACGAAATCACAAAAGATGCTGAAATTGATGTTATGATTGAAAGAATTGAGATTCTAAGAAATGAAATCGTGAAAAATAAAATTAACATTGAGCTCGTCTTAGGCTGTGAAATTATGTTTCACCCACGAATTTTAGAAACTGTCAAGAAATTTTGTGGAACTTACAACGATATGAAAAGCTACTGCCTCGTAGAATTTCCTGCATTTGATTTTCCTGATGTAACTGGTGAATTAGTATACGAATTGAATATGGAAGGAATTACGATGATAATTGCTCACCCTGAACGAAATGGTAGAATGGCTGCTAACTTAGACGAATTATTCAATTTAGTAAAATACGGAGCTTTGTTACAAATGGACATTGGAAGCCTTTTGGGAGACTTTGGTTCTTCAACCAAAAAGGCTTGCGAAGAAATCTTTTCTTACGACGCTTACAGTTTTGCAGCTTCTGATTCGCATAGTTTAGGGAAAAGATGTTTTTTAATGGATAAAGGCTACGAAGTAATTTCAAATCTAAAAAGCCCTGAAGTGGCTGATTTACTTTTAAAAACTAACCCAAGAAAGGTGATTGAAGGCATAAAAATTGATAATGACATAATTTGGCAAAATTTTGAAACTCAAATGAATGCAAAATCACAAAACGGCTTTATGAGCAAAATTAAGAGAATCTTTGGCTCATTTAGCTAAACTAACCTTTGGGAGGTGTTAGCAAAATGGACGAAAAAACGATTTCCAAACTCAATATTTTGAGGTCATTAATTAATTTAGAAGTTAGAATTATTCTAACAAAAGATGGTAATGAGATTCAAGGAATCTTGAAAAGCGTTGAAGAACAAAAAATAATAATCAACAATGTTATTTTAGATGTTTACGACATCGAAACATTTTTTGTAATCAAAAAGCCTAACGAAACAAAACAAGGCGACAATCTTTTTTAAACAAAAAAAGCAGTTATAATTTAACTGCTCTTTTTGTTTTTAATCTTTCATAATATCATTTCGTTCCAAAAACCCTGTATCGAAATTTCCAGAAATAAAATCTTCGTTCCGCATCATTCTTTCGTGAAATGGAATTGTTGTTGAAATTCCCTCAATTGTAAATTCACTCAAAGAACGTCTCATTCTAACAATTGCCTCTTCTCGGTTTTTACCCCAAGTAATTAATTTTGCAATCATCGAATCGTAGTAAGGTGGAACATTGTAACCTGCATAAGCGTGAGTATCAACTCGAACTCCAAGTCCTCCAGGAGCGTGATAAGAAGTTATTTTCCCAGGAGTTGGCATAAAATTCTTAAAAGGATTTTCAGCATTAATTCTGCATTCAATTGAATGGCCTCTTAACTTGTAACCTTGAACTTTATCAGAAATTTTTGCACCAGCAGCAATCATAATTTGAGATTTTACAACATCAACATTTGTAACCATTTCCGTAACAGGGTGCTCAACTTGCACTCTTGTGTTCATTTCCATAAAATAAAAATTATTGTCTTTATCAAGCAAAAATTCCATTGTTCCTGCTGAATAATAACCGACTGCTTTTGCACCTTTGACAGCTGCATCACCTATCTTTTTTCTTAATTCTTCACTGATTACAGGAGAAGGAGATTCTTCAATCAATTTTTGGTGTCGTCTTTGAATTGAGCATTCACGTTCACCTAAGTGAATAATATTTCCGTGAATGTCTCCAAGAAGTTGAACTTCAATATGTCTTGGGTTCTCAACAAATTTTTCCATATAAAGTGCTGGGTCTCCAAAAGCTGCAACTGCTTCAGCACGAGCCATTGCAAATGCACTGTTCACATCTTTTTGGGAACGAACAATTCTCATTCCTCTTCCACCACCACCTGAAGAAGCTTTTATGATTACAGGAAAACCAATTTCTTTAGCAATCTTTAAAGCGTGTTCTTCATCTTTTAAGACTCCGTCGCTTCCAGGGATTACAGGAACTCCAGCTTTTACCATTGTTTCTTTAGCTAAAGATTTGTTTCCCATTTTGCGAATTGTTGCTGGAGAAGGTCCGATAAACTTGATGTTGCAAGCCTCACAAATTTCTCCAAATTCCGCATTTTCAGATAAAAATCCATAACCAGGGTGAATTGCATCTGCATTTGTAATTTCCGCAGCACTAATAATTGTTGGAATTTTTAAATAACTTAAGTTACTCGGATTTGGTCCGATTCTTACAGCTTCGTCAGCGAATTTTACGTGAAGTGAATCTTGGTCTGCATCAGAATAGACTGCAACAGATTCGTAGTCAAGTTCTTTACAAGCACGAATAATTCTTAAAGCTATTTCACCTCTATTGGCAATTAAAATTTTCAAAAATAAATCTCCCCAAATTCCTTAAGCGTCAGGTTCTACTTTAAACATTACAAAACCATACTCAACAGGTTGAGCATTTTTTGCATTAATTTCAACTAAAGTTCCCGAAATCTCAGATTCAATTTCGTTCATCAATTTCATCGCTTCAATTATACAAAGAACTTGTCCTTTTGAAATTTTGTCTCCGACCTTAACATAAGGTCCTGCATCTGGAGAAGGTGATTCATAAAAAGTCCCGACCATTGGAGCAGTTATATCAATTAAGTTTGAAGGCTTTACTTTAGTTTCAACTGGTTTTTCAATGGCAGTTTGCTCATTTGTAGTTTGTGAAGGCATTGAAGCAACTGGTTGTTGAAAATTTTGTTGCCCCTGTGGAATAGGCATTTGAAAAAATTGTGGTGAAGTGCTTTCAGAAATTATTTGTTCAGGTTTTTTAGTGATTCTGATTTTTAACTCTTTTTCTTCAACTTCAATTTCATTGACACCGCTTTTATCAACAATGTTTATCAATTTTTCGATTAGTTTGACATCCATAGAAAAATTTATCTCCTGAATTTTTTAAAATACAAGTTTGTTTAAAATCTAATCCATAAATAAACTGAAAATTTAGTAGAAAGCAAAAACTAAATTGTTTGATTTTCTAAACTTTAAGTTAAATCTGAGTTTTCATCATTTAATGGAACTTTTGTTACTTTTACTTTGCTTACTCTTCGGTTATCTACGTCAATAATTTTGAATTCAAAATTCTCAAAATTAATAACATCGCCTTTATTTGGAACACTTCCAGTGATGTCGTAAATCAAACCTCCTAAAGTCTCAAATTCTTCGTCTTCGGCAAAATTAGACTCCAAAACTTTGTTAGCATCTTCGATTTCAATTTTTGCGTTAAAAATGAAAGTGTTTTCGTCCACTTCTTCAAACAAAGAATCTTCGTTGTCATACTCGTCTTGGATTTCACCAACAATTTCTTCTATTACATCTTCCAAAGTTACCAAACCAGAAGTTCCGCCGTATTCGTCAACAACAATCGCCATATGAACTTTATCTTTTTTAAACTCCCGTAAAAGATCGTCAACCATTTTTGATTCAGGAACAAAAGTCGCTGGTCGAACAATTTCGGAGATTTTAGTCTTATTATCGTTTCTGCCCATTAGTTGTAACAAATCTTTAGAATATAAGACACCTTTAATATTGTCAATTTTCTCTTCGTAAACAGGCATTCGGGAAAAACCATTCTCAAGAATAGCTTCAACAACTTGGGAAATCGTTGAACTCATTTCAACACAAACAATGTCAATTCTTGGAATCATAATTTCTTTAACAGTGGTTTCGCCAAGCCCAAAAATTGAATGGATCATTTCTCTTTCTTCATCTTCAAGGTTTTCACCTTGCTCTTGGTCAACTCCAACAATCACCTTCAAATCATCTTCTGAAATGTGTTTACGCCATAAACCAAAATCAAAATTATTACCAGCAAAACCTGTCAAAAGATTTATTAATTCACTGAACGGAAGAATTGGGATTTGGAAGAAAATAATTGCAAATGATGTTTTTTCAGCAAAACTCATCGGGTCATTTAAAGCAATAATTTTTGGAATCAATTCACTTAAAATTGCTATCAAAATTGCTGATATAAATATCGTAGAAACTATTGGAATATAAGAGTTTAGTTCAAAACTTGTTGTAAGTTGCCAAACAAGAGAATAAAAAATTATAACAAAAGTAATGTTTGAAATAATTTTACCTGTTGTTAAAGCAACGTAAAGCCTTTGAGGGTCTTTGGCTAATTTTTCAATTCTTTTAAATTTCTCATTTTTGTCGTTAGGGTTTTCTAAATCTTTCTCGTCAATTGCAAGAAACGCTGCTTCAGCTCCAGAAAAAATTGCTGAAATAATTAGTAAAAGAATTAGTATTAAAACTTCTAAAAACGGGTGGTACTCGTCCAAAGTCTAATTTTATCCGATATTTGGTTTAAGTTGGTTTGAAACTAAAATTTTAATTCGTAGAGTCAAAGAAAATTCTATTTAAATAGAAATTTTCTTTTTCGTGCATTTCCTGTTTTAAATCGAAGTTAAAATCTTCGTAACCCAAAGTATGCAATGTTCCGTGAGCAATGTAACGTAATAATTCGTGTTCGTGGGTTGCTCCAAAATTTTCAGCCTGAATTTTTGCTTCATCATTTGAAACATAAATTTCAGCTTCAATCGGTTCACCTTTTTCTTCCAAGTTAAAAGCAATTACATCTGTAAAATAATCGTGATTTAAGTAATTTTTATTAATTTCCAAAATCTTTGGATTTGAAACAATGATTACTGTTAATGACTGAATTTCCTTTTTTTCATTTTTTACAATTTCGTAAACTAAATCAATAATTTTTTCAGAATTCGTTGGAACATCTTTTGTCTCAAAATTCACAAAAATATTCATTTTAACAGAATTTATTGCCATTTAAAATGCCAAGCTTCATCGCCAACTTTCAACAAATATTCGCCTGTGTGTAAATTTTGGTAAATTGTATCAAAGTCTCTCACAGACTTAGTATCGAAAAATTCAGTTGAAGAATTTGCTTCTTCTGATTGTCTTAATTCTTTTGCATTTTTGTATTTTTTGATATTATCCCCTATGTAAGGATAATATTTTATTTTGACTTTCATTTGCTTACTCTAATCTTGAGTTTAAATTTTATTTAGTAGTTAATGGAATAATTTAGTAAATTTGCAGATTAATTTCGTGTAAACTTTTAAGAAAAATTTAACAAAGGCTCAAAAATGTCTATTAAAGTAAAAATGTACACTGAGACAACTCCTAACCCAAATACTTTGAAATTTGTAACAAATCAGGTTTTGGTGGAAAGTGGAAGTGTAGATTTTCCGACACTCGAAAGTACAATCAGTTCTGAATTAGCACAAAAATTATACGACATCGACGGTGTTTTTGGTGTTTTCTTTTCAAATGACTTTGTAACTGTAACTAAAAATGGTGCTGATTGGAGTTCTTTAATTCCACAAGTTAAAGAAACAATCAAAACTCATCTTGAGGCTGGAAACCCTGTAATTTCTGACGAATCAATTATTGTAAAAGCTATTCAAGGTAGCACTGACATTGAAACAGAAATCATTAAAATTATTGATACCGAAATTCGTCCTGCTGTTGCAATGGACGGAGGTGACATTATTTTTCGTGGTTATTCAGAAGGAGTTGTTGCTCTTCAAATGCAAGGTTCTTGTTCTGGTTGCCCAAGTTCGACTGCAACTTTGAAGCAAGGAATTGAAAGAAGACTTAAGGAAGTAGTTCCTGAAGTTCAAGAAGTAATTGCAATTTAAATTAATTATTGTCTTCAATTTCTGATGACAATAAAATTTTATAAAAGACCGCTTTTGATTAAAACCTTTTGCGGTCTTTTTTTGGAAAAAACTTAAATGATTTGTGCAAACACCGAAGAAATCACCAAACTTTTAGCAAACTCAAAAACAATCGCACTCGTTGGAGCAAGTGAAAATCCTTCAAGAGCGAGTAACAGCATTGGTAAATTTTTAATAAATTTTGGCTACAAAGTTTTTGCTGTAAATCCAAACCTCGAAGAATTTCAAGGTGAAAAATGTTATAACTCACTTGACGAAATTCAAGAAAAGATTGACATTGTTGACGTTTTTAGAGACCCAAATTTCGTCTTGGAAATTAGTGAAGCAGCGACAAGAATTAAGGCAAAATCCATTTGGTTTCAAGACGGCGTAATTAATTCGGAAGCTGCTGAGTTGGCTTTGAGTTCAGGTTTAACAGTCGTTCAAAACAGATGTATTTACAGAGATATTTTAAATTTCGGAATTACACTCAAAAAGTAAACTTTATGCCTTCAAAAATAGTGAACTCAAATTTGTTACCCCTGTTCGATGAAATCACAAAGTGCGAAAAACTCATTTTTGCTTGTGGAACAAATGGAATTAGTGCAAACATTGTTGGAAAATTCAAGCTAAATTTCTTGCATTCAGAAGACAGACTTGATTGTGAAGATGGAACAAATCACATTCACATTGATTGGGGAAACATACAGAAAATTGAAACAGGAAATTTTTATGGAGAAGGTGTTTTGACTTTTCAATCCGAAAAAAATGTGCTTTTCAAACTCTACAATCCGAATGGAAATTTTTCTGAGAAATTGAACCAATTAGCAATAGATTTTAAATAAATGACTGGATATAACAGAATAATTTCTCGATGCACTTCTTGTAACGACACAGGTTGTTTGAGTTTGTGCAGCAATGAATACTTTTGTAAACAATGCGAAAGCTGGTTCACTTTGTGGTCATTTAATATTCAAGAAGCAATTTGCGAAGATTGTGAAATTGAAAACAAAAAACCAAAGGAAGAAAAATCAAAAAAATTCAACTGGAAAAAGCTACTTTAATCTCTGATGCTCATTTTGGCGAATTTTATACAATCGAAAATAAATTCGAATATTTCCAAGAGTTTACTAAAAATTTAGATACTGACGCTTTGGTAATTTTAGGAGATTTTTTTGACTTTTGGTATGAGTACAAACAAGTAATCCCAAAAAGACATTACAAGCTTCTACGAACAATGGAAACCTTAATTTCTAAAGGAACAAAGGTTTATTACCTTGCAGGAAATCACGACTTTTCTTTAGGCAATTTTTTGGAAGAAGAAATTGGTTTACAAACATTTGGCAAAGAATCTCAATTTGCATTACAAAGTGGAGACAGAAAAATTCTTTGTGTTCACGGAGATGAAGCAAATGCTAAACTGAAATACCAATTTGTAAAAAAAATGCTCAAAAACGATGTTTGTAATAAATTTTTCTCTTGGATTCACCCTGACATTGGAATTTATCTCGCTGACCAAATTTCAAGCAAAAATCGTTACTTACACGAATCCAAAAGTTTTCCTCAAGAATTTCCCGATGACTACGACTTTCGTCTAGTTTCCTTCGCAAATGATAATTTAAAAAATGGATTCGACGGAGTAATAGCAGGTCATTATCACTTGCCAAGACTTTTAAGGTCATCAAATGGTTTTTACTTGAATTTAGGTGATTGGCGAAAGAAATTTACTTTCGGTGAAATCATAAACGGTGAACCAAAATTATTCAAATGGAATGGTTCAATGAAAATTCAAATTGATGGTTACTCACTTCAAAATCCTGAAATTTTTAAGTAAAATTATTGAATTGATTAATAAAGTATTAAAGGTTAGCTTTAAAGCTAAATTAATTTTTAAATAGGTTTAAACCTTATTTTTTATGATTTTTCGATTTACAAATATTTTTATTCTCTTTCTTGCTCTCAACCTTTTAAGCTGTGCTAATGAAAAAGTAGATTATGCAAAAGCATCAATTTATAACCGACTTGGAAAACTCTACTTAGAATATGGAAGTCAAAAAGATGCAGTAGATTTTTTTAACAAAACAATTGAGACTAAAAGCGACTTTGCTGATGCTTACTACAATCTTGGTTCAATTTATATTAGTATGGATAGCGTAAACCAAGCACTCTTTTACTTAAATAAAACTGTCGAAATTGATTCAAACCACATTGATTCTTACTTTAAACTTGGTAAAATTTATCAAAATTATCTTGATGATTTGGAAAAATCTGTTCAATCTTTTAATGAAGTGATTCAAATTAACCCAAATTTTGCAGAGGCTTACAATGCAATTGGTTACGCTTATTTTGATAAAAAATTTTATGAGAAAGCCGAAGAATATTATGCAAAAGCATTAAAAATTAAACCCGATTATGCTTATGGTTTTAACAATCTTGGTGAAGTGAACCTGAAACTTGGCAGACCACAAAAGGCAATAGACTTTTTCAAAAAAGCATTTACACTTGACCCAAATTTAATTGTTGCCTATAACAATCTTGGAAAAGTTTATCAAAGTCAGATGAAATGGGGTGAAGCATTGATTCATCATCAATACGCTTTAAGCCTTGATACAAATTATTACCACGCAACCTTTGAGATTGCAAATGCAAATTTTGGAGATGGTAACATCAAAGAGGCAAAAAAATACTACAAAAAAACAATCAAACTCAATCCAAAATTTGATATGGCTTTTACAAGACTTGGAATGTGCTACGTTAAAACCTTTAGAATCAAATCCAAAATTTTGGAAGAAGCAGTAAGATTACACAAACAAGCTATAAAATTAAATCCTAAAAACTTTGAAGCCTATAAAAATCTAGGACTCACTTACTTAAAAAAAGGCGATGAAGAACTCGCATTAAATAGTTTCCAAAAAGCTATAAATGTGAAGGAAGATTATGCTATCCCTTACTATCAAATCGGAATCATTTTCAAAGACAGAAGAAATTTTCATAAAGCAATTGAATATCTTGAGAAATCAGTTTATTACGACCCTGATTACGCACCATCTTACGAAGCTTTAGGAGTTTCTTACAAAGAAATAGGTAAGTCAACAAAAGCGATTGAATACTTTAATCTTTACCAAAAAGCCGCAAATATTACTCCCGGAAACTTTAAGCATTAGGATTTGAAATGGAAATTGATTTGAATAAAGTCATTAAAGACTTCACACAAAATGTAAATACTCTGATGTGTCTTTTAGAAGGACTTTCTGAAGAGCAACTTCGTTGGAAGCCAAAAGAAAAATCTTGGTCAATTCTTGAAGTCGTTGGTCATTTTTTAGACGAAGAAAAATTGGATTTTAGACTAAGAATTCAATCAACTTTTGAAAACCCAAACAAAAAATGGTACAGTTACGACCCAGAAGGTTTAGTTTATGCAAACAAGTACAACGAGCAAGATTTTGAAAAAACACTAAATGATTTCTTAGAAGAAAGAATGAAGTCTTTGACTTGGTTAAAGTCTTTAGAAAACCCAAATTGGGATTTGATTTACTCTTTGCACCCAGCAGGAAATTTCACAACAGGTGAACTACTCTGCTCTTGGCTCGCTCACGATTGGTTACATTTTGAGCAAATTCTAAAGCTCAAAGTTCTTTTCTTAAAAAATAACAATCCAAAATATCCAATCCGCTACTCAGGTTTTAAAGAGTAAATATTTAAAACACTTTCGGAAATTTGCTTGGATTAGCCTCATTCATTAATTCGTAAGCGACATCAAAAAGGTCTTCTGCACTTGGTTTTGTAAAATAATCTCCGTCAGTTCCATAAGCAGGTCGATTTGGTTTTGCACTCAAAGTTCTTGGTTCTGAATCCAAATGGAAATATCCTTTTTGCTCCTCCAAAACTTTCTGCATCATAAAAGCAGTTGTTCCTCCCGGCATATCTTCATCGAAGAAAATTACTCGGTTTGTCTTTTTCAAAGATTCAACAATTTTATGCTCTAAGTCAAAAGGTAACAAAGTCTGCACGTCAATAATTTCAATTGAAATTCCGACTTCCTCCAAAAGTTTCGAGGCTTCGTCAGCAATCTTGCAACAAGCTCCGTAAGTAACAACCGTAACGTCTGTTCCTTCTTGCAAGGTTTCAGGAATCCCAAAAGCTAAAGTGAATTCGCCAATGTTGTCGGGCATTGTTTCTTTTGTTCTGTAACCATTCAAAACTTCAACTAAAATCGCTGGGTCGTCGCTTCTGAAAAGTGTATTATAGAATCCTGACGCTTGAGTCATATTTCTTGGAACTAAGACGTGAACACCACGAACTGCATTCAAAATCATTGCCATTGGAGAACCTGAGTGCCAAATCCCTTCTAATCTGTGTCCCTTTGTTCTGACAATCAAAGGTGATTTTTGTCCACCTTTTGTTCTGTATTGCAAAGTTGCTAAGTCATCTGAAATTATTTGTAAAGCGTAAGGTAAGTAGTCTAAATATTGAATGTCAGCAATTGGTCTAAGTCCTCTCATCGCAGAGCCAATTCCTTGTCCAACAATCGAAGCCTCACGAATCCCTGTATCAGTTACCCGAAGAAGTCCGAATTTTTCTTGCAAAGTTTCAAAAGCTAAATTCACTCCACCCATTTGTCCGATGTCTTCACCAATTGCATAAATTCTCGAATCTCTTTCCATATTTTTATCGAAACATTCTTTAATCAAAATTCTTCCGTCAACATTTTCTGAATTCTCAGAATATTTTGGAGAAGTGTTTTCGACTTTGAAAGGTGAGTTTTCAGAAATACTAAAATGGTGAGAAACGTATTTTTTCTCACTCTCGTTGTAATAGTTTTGTGAAAATTCAAGTAAATCTGTTCTTGCTTGAGAATCCAATTCTTTAGTTGCAATCAAAACTCGTTTTGTGGCTTTCAAAAGTTCTCTTCTGTAAGGTGATTGCATTGCATTTAGTTTTGTAACTTCTGATTGAATTTTGTTTTTGATATTTTCGGCTATGTAAGGATTTTGAGCTACTTTTTCAATTTTCTCAACAAAAGTATTAAGCTCATTTTTGATTGGAGTAACGTATTTTTTCCAAGCTGAATCTCTCACTTCTGCTACAAATTTTTTGTCTTCTTTTTCGATTGCTTCGATTTCAGACTCACTGACAATTTTGTTTTCAATAATCCATTTCCGCATTTGAGCGATTCCGTCAAATTCTTTTTCCCAACCTAAACGGTCTTTTGTTTTGTATCGCTCGTGGCTTCCGCTTGTTGAATGCCCTTGAGGTTGAGTCAGTTCATAAATGTGAAAAATTGCAGGAGTGTGATTTTTGCGAATTTCTTCAATTCCGCTTTTGTAAGTCTGACAAAGGCTTGCATAATCCCAACCTTTTACGTGAAAAATCTTAAATCCTTTGTGGCTTTCCGTTTCTCGAAATCCTTCCAAAGCATCTGAAATTGATTCTTTAGTTGTCTGAAATTCGTTTCCGACACTGATTCCAAATCCGTCGTCCCAAACTGAAACTGCCATTGGAATTTGTAAAACTCCAGCAGCATTAATAGCTTCAAAGAAAATTCCTTCACTTGTACTTGCGTTTCCAATGGTTGTAAAAGTTACTTCGTTTCCATTTTTTGAAAATCCTTTTTGAGCATTTTTTAATTCAGGAATATCTCTGTAAAGTTTACTTGCGTAAGCCAAACCAAGAGATTTTGCCATTTGTGCTGCTGTTGGGCTCAAGTCTGCTGCACAATTTTTCGACTTTGTCAAATCGTTAAAATTACCATTTTCATCTAAAAATCTTGTTGCAAAATGTCCGTTCATTTGCCTTCCCGCAGAAGCTGGGTCATTTTCAACATTTGTGTCTGCGTAAAGTTGTGCGAAAAATTGTTCGTAAGTTGTCATTCCAGTTGCAAACATAAAAGTTTGGTCTCTGTAATAACCTGCACGAAAATCACCTTCCTTAAATGCGTGAGCCATTGCAACTTGAGGAATTTCTTTTCCATCTCCAAAAATCCCGAACTTAGCCTTACCCATAAAAACTTCTTTTCGGCTAACCAAACTAACTGTTCGACTTCTGAAAGCTGTTCTGTAATCTTCAATTATGATTTTTTTAGAATGTGGTAATTTTGGCATTTATTTTCCTCTGATAAAATATTTTTAAATCTTTAGTTTTCGTTTAGTGTAAAAATTTCTTCATTTTCCCCAAATTTAACTTCGGCATCGAAAATTTCACTGAATTTTTTAATTAAAATTGGCTCAACTTCTGCCCTTGAAATCGATTTCCCTAAAAGTTTTTCGATTGAAGTAACGGGTTTGTCAGTAATTCCACAAGGAATAATTTTTTGGAAATAACTTAAATCGCTATTTACGTTTAGTGCAAATCCGTGCATTGTAACCCATTTTTTTGTATTAATTCCCATCGCACAAACTTTCGCTCCTTTCACCCAAACGCCAGTTAACCCCTTAAGCCTTTCACCTTTAATTCCAAATTCTGAAAGTGTTTGAATTATCACTTCTTCCAAATCTCGAAGGTAAATGTGAAGGTCAGGTTTAAAATTATTCAAGTTCAAAATCGGATAGCCAACAAGTTGTCCAGGTCCGTGATAAGTTATGTCTCCACCACGTTCGATTTTGAAAAATTTTGCTTGATTTTTTTGAAGCCCAAAATCATTTAAAAGCAAATTAGTTTCGCTTCCAGTTTTGCCAAGAGTAAAAGTGTGTGAATGCTCAAGTAAAAGTAAAGAATTGTTTAATTTTCCTTCAATAACTTCTGCTTGAAGAAATTTTTGCAAGTCCCAGATTTTTTCGTAATCTTCCAAACCTAAAGAATAAACTGTTACTTTTTTTGCATTCAAAATTTACTTTGACTTTCCCCAGTTTTCTAAAAATGAAATCACTTTTGTAGTTGGAGTTCCGGGAGTAAAAATTTCTCCAACTCCAATTTCTTTGAGGCTTTTTACATCTGCGTCAGGAATAATTCCACCGCCAAAAAGTAAAATTTCATCAGCCTCTTCATTTTTGAGAAGTTCTAAAATCTTTGGGAAAATCATATTGTGAGCACCCGAAAGAATCGAAAGTCCGATTGCATCAACGTCTTCTTGGATTGCGGCTGAGACAATCATTTCAGGAGTTTGGTGAAGTCCAGTGTAAATTACTTCCATTCCTGCATCACGCAAAGCATTTGCAATCACTTTTGCACCTCTATCGTGTCCGTCAAGTCCAGGTTTTGCAATTAAAACTCTAAGTTTTTTATCCAAATTTATCACCGAAAATTAAAATTCTGAGTCGTTTTTGAGAAGCGGAAATTTATTCTTTTTTTACACTTTTTGCAAGACTTATTGAATGTTGCAAAAATGTTAGAATCAAAGATTAAATTTGCAGAAATCTAATAATTCTTAATTCTTAATTCCGAATTCTTAATTATTTAACTATTTTCCGCAAAATTTTAAATTAGAAAAAATATTAGAAAATGATACAAGTTACAAACCTAAGCCTCAACTACGGCTCAAAAGATATTTTCATAAATGCTTCACTTGGTATTAGAAACGGAGAAAGAATTGGTTTAATCGGTCCAAATGGGATTGGGAAAACAACATTTTTTAGAATCTTGAACGGCACAGTTGAAGCTCAAGGAAAAGTCGTAATTCCAAAAGATTACAGAATCGGTTACTTAGAACAAGAAGCTATTGAAGTTCACGGAACTACTCTACTCGAAGAATCTTTAAACGCTTTTCCTGAACTTTTAGAAGCCCAAGCAAAAATCAAAAAATTGGAAAAAGAAATTGAAAACGACCCAATGAACGAAGAGTTAATCGAAGAATTTGGAGATTTACATCATTTTTTCGATGAACACGGTGGTTGGCAAATGGAAGCAAACGCTGGAAAAGTCCTAACAGGTTTAGGATTCAAAGCAAGTGAATTTGACCTTCCTGTCGAAAGTTTTTCAGGTGGTTGGCAAATGAGAATTGCTTTGGCAAAATTGCTAATTCAAAGCCCGAATCTTCTGCTACTTGACGAACCTACAAACCACTTGGATTTGGACAGTATTTTTTGGTTTGAAAATTACCTTAAAAGCTATGAAGGAAGTGTAATTCTCATTTCTCACGACATTCGCTTTTTGAACAACGTAATTAATAAAACTGTGGAAATTACAAATCAGAGTTTTGTAGAATACACTGGAAATTATGACGATTACGTAAGAATTAAATGGGAAAGAATTGAGCGTCAAGAACAACTTCAAACCACGCAACAAAAGAAAATTGACCGTCTTCAAAGTTTTGTTGAAAGGTTTCGTTACAAACAAAGCAAGGCAAAACAAGTTCAGAGTAAAATCAAATTTATCGAAAAAATGGACGTTGTCAAAGTTGACGATGCTTCTATCCAAACTGCAAATTTCCGTTTCCCAACTCCTCACAGAAGTAGCCTTGAAATTGCAAATCTTGAAAAAGTTAAAAAAGTTTACGGCGATAAATTAATTTTTGAAAATGTCAATTTTGATATTCGACGTGGCGATAAAATTGCTTTTGTCGGACCAAACGGAACAGGAAAGTCCACACTAAGTAGAATAATTTCCCAAAAAGAAGCACCAACCGATGGAATTGCAAAATTTGGAACTTTGGTTCAAATGGACTTTTATTCTCAGCATTCAGCAGACGAGTTGACACACACGAACACGATTTTAGAAGAAATGGAAAACGAAACTACTTTGGAACACTATCCTCAACTTCGCAAGATTTTGGGAAATTTCCTATTTAGTGGCGATGACATTCAGAAGAAAATTGGAGTTCTTAGTGGTGGTGAAAAAAGTAGAGTTTGTTTGGCAAAAATGATGCTTCACACTTCAAATTTTCTGATTTTTGATGAGCCAACAAATCACTTGGACATTTACACAAAAGAAGTTTTGAAACAAGCCTTGAATGCTTTTGAAGGTGCTTTGTTGGTAATTTCTCACGACAGGGAATTTTTGAGCGGACTTGTCAACCGAGTAATTGAAATCGAAAACAAAACTTTAAAAGCTCACCTTTTGGATTTTGAAAGCTACTTAGAGAAAAAAGAAAAGGAAGTTTTGTCTTCTGGAACTGAAGGAGAAGGCAAAAAGACAAATGAAACCAAAGCCGAAAGAATCGCAAAACGTGAAGCAGAGAAAGACATCAAAAGAAAAAAAAGTAACCTTCAAAAGAAGATTAAAAAAATCGAAAAAGAAATTGAAACTAAAGAAGCTGAAATTGTAAAAATTGAATCAGAACTTGCAAAAAAAGAAGTTTACTTAAACAGAATCAAAGTCAAAGACTTAACCAAAACAATCGAAACTACAAAAAAAGAAATCGAAGAACTTTGGGTTACTTTAGATGCTTTGTTAGTTGATATGGAGGATTTTTAAGGCGTTTTTGGTTTCCACAAGAGAAACTCTTACAAAGTGAGTTGTACATCTTGGTATCTTGTGATGTCTAGGGTTTCCACAAGAGAAACTCTTACAAAGTGAGTTGTACATCTTGGTATCTTGTGATGTCTAGGGTTTCCACAAGAGAAACCCTTACAAAGCACCTTTACATCTTTTCTCTTATGCTATATCACATACTGTGTAAGGGCAACCCTTGTGGTTGCCCTTCTGACTTTGCCCTTTTGACTTTGCCCTTTTGTTACCACTTATGCAACTTTCCTATCGTACAAATGTCTTTGAAATTCTAAGAATAATGACCTAATGTTTGAGATTTCACCAAGTTTTTCTTTAGCATCTTCGATGGAATTGTATTTATTTTTAAGTAAAATCGGCAATTTATCTTGGTCTAACTCCTCAACACCAATTTCAACATACTTACTCAAGACAAAATCTATAAATTCTTTTTGTTTGTCATCAAGCAAAGCAAAAATCATAGCTTTTGCCCTTATAACTCTCTCTTCTCTTGTTATTGGTTTTATTTCACTGTTAAAAACATATTCCAAGACATCGAATAAATCACTTTTTTCCGCTTCGATTAAACTCTTAAGAGTTTCTAATTCAGTTATTCCAAATCCTGCTTCTTCCAATTTTTCAAGTAAGGTTTTCCTTGTTATCGGATTACTCCACAAAGTTCGTAATTCTTCTTCGTCTTTGAACAAATTCGGAAGTTCCCCAAATAAGTTATTCAAAAAGTCTTCGGCTGAAATCGGTCTTCCGTCTGCACTCCAAAATGAAGTTGAAGTAATGTGCTGAATTTGTCTTTCTTTACCGTCTCGAAGTTTTATTTTTACCTTCCTAATACAAATGCAAGGAGTTAGTCCACATTTTTTACAAGGTTTTTTCGGGCAAATACAAGGTCGCTTCTCACAAACTTCACAAAGTTTTGGTTCAGCTTTTTCACAAATGCAAATTGTTTCACCACAATCTTCACAAGGTTCAGATTCAATTGGTTCTCCGTCCCATTCTGGGTCAACAAAGTGATGATAAGCTCCGACAAAGTCGTAAATCGTGAAGTAGTCTTTTCCTTCAAATAATCTTGTTCCTCTTCCAATAATTTGTTTAAACTCGATCATTGTTTTGATTGGTCGGAGTAAAACAATATTCCGAATGTTTCTTGCATCAACTCCTGTGGAAAGTTTTTGTGAAGTCGTTAAAATTGTTGGAAGCGTTTTTTCGTTGTCCTGAAATTCACGTAAAAATTGTTCTCCAATTTCTTTGTCATTCGCTGTTACTCTAACACAGTAGTTAGCGGCTTTGCTTGATTTTAATTGATTTACAAAATCTCGTATTAATGCAGCGTGAGCTTGGTTTGCACAAAAAATAATCGCTTTTTCTTTTTGATTAACCTGATTCAAAAGTATTTCAACTCGATTTTTCTCACGTTCTTTAATTTCAATTTTACGATTAAAATCTGCTTCCTCGTAAATTTTACCTTCTTCTACTTCACCTTCAAGAACGTCGTCATCGTTTGTGTAAACGTATTCGTCAAGAGTCGTTTTAATTCTTTTGACTTTAAAAGGTGTTAGAAATCCATCGTTGATTCCTTCTTTAAGCGAGTAAGTATAAACTGCATCTCCAAAATATTTGTAAGTGTCAACATTTTCGCTTCTTTTTGGAGTCGCAGTTAAACCAAGTTGAACAGCAGGTGAAAAATAATCTAAAATTTGTCGCCAATTTCCTTCGTCATTCGCTCCACCTCTGTGGCATTCGTCAATAATTATGAAATCAAAAAAATCCTTTGGGTAATCTCCAAAATAATATTTCGGGTTTCCGCTTTCGTCTTTGCCACTCATAAAAGTTTGGAAAATTGTAAAAAAGATGCTTCCGTTTGTCGGAACTTTCCCTCTTTTTTTTATTTCGTTTGGTCTGATTCGAATCATTGCATCTTCGGGGAAAGATGAAAATGAATTAAATGCTTGGTCTGCCAAAACATTTCTGTCCGCCAAGAATAAAATTCTTGGTTGTCTTTTTCCGTCTCGGTTCAAGTTCCAACGAGTTTGAAAAAGTTTCCAAGAAATCTGAAAAGCGATAGCTGTTTTACCTGTTCCTGTTGCAAGTGTAAGTAAAATTCTTTCTTGCCCTTTGGCAACTGCTTCAAGAGTTTTCCGAACTGCAATTTCTTGGTAAAACCTAAGTTTCCAAGTTCCGCTTTTATCTTCGAAAGGGACGTTTAAAAAAGTTTCAAGCCAATTTAAGTCTAAAGAACTTTTTGATTTCTCAAGTTCAGATTTTTTAGGAGTCGGATAAGTTTTCTCCCAAAGTTCTTGAGGTGAGAAGAAATCTGAAACCAAACCTTCTTCGCCTGTTTCCATACAAATCTGGTAAATTTCTTTTCCATTTGTGGAATATGTGTAACCTACATTTAATTTCTCTGCGTACTGTTTTGCTTGTGCAACTCCTTCGCCGACTTCCAAATTTTCACTTTTGGCTTCTACGACTGCAAGTTTGATTCCTTTGTAAACCAAAATGTAATCGGCAATCAATGGCTTTTTCCTTTTTCCACCAACTTGGATTCTCCCGTCTGTAATTTTACAAACATCTCTTTCACGAAGAATTTTGGAACCTTCGACAATTCCCCAACCACAAGATTTTAATTTTGGGTCGATTAATTCAGCTCTTGTTTCGGCTTCATTCATAATTATAAAATCTATCCTCTTTCCAATTTTGTGGATTTCTTAAAATATATTCTGAAATTACTTCGAATGAATTTTGATTTCGGATAATATTTTCCCAATAATTTCGTTGCCATACTCTTCGGTCAAAAGGTTTCCAATTTTTATTTTCAACACCTTTAATGTATTCAACGGTTGTAATCGATTTAAATGCACCAATCATTTCACCAACCGTTTTGTTTTTTGGGGAAACCATTTTTTGGGAAATCGTTTTGACGTTGTTTTGGGCAACCACAAGGGTTGCCTTTACGTTGTTGTTTGATTCGGGTTTATCGTTTGGGTCAACGTTTACGTTTGATTCGTTTTCCGTTTCATTTTCCGTTTCCGTTACGTTTTCCGTAGGGGCAAACCCTTGTGGTTGCCCTTTTCCCATTGCGTTTTCATCATTTTTTGCATTTGCGTTGTTTTCAGAAATCGTTTCGATATTGTTTTGGGCAATCGTTTCGATATTGTTTTGGGCAATCGTTTCGATATTGTTTTGGGCAACCACAAGGGTTGCCCTTACGTTGATGTTTGATTCGGGTTTATCGTTTGGGACAACGTTTACGTTTGATTCATTTTCCGTTTCCGTTACGTTTCCCGTTTCCGTTTCGTTTTCCGTATGGGCAAACCCTTGTGGTTGCCCTTTTCCTGTTTCGTTTTCGTTTTTGATTTCTAAGATTGCGTGAAAATGGTTTGGCATAATTATAAATTCGTGCAAAATTGTATTTTTAAAACGTTCGGTAATTTTTAACCATTCAGATTCAATCATTAATCCTGCGTCATTTAAAATCATTTTTCCATCTTCTATTTTTCCAAATAAATGCAATCTGTTTTGGCAACAAATTGTTATAAAATAAAATCCATTTTGTGAATAATCATAGCCTTTTAATCGAATTGACCTGCGATGATGAATATTTGGATTGTATTTTGACATAAAAATTATAACTCACCGTTAAAGGCTTTTTGTAAAATCGATTTTTTCAACTCTTCAAAATCTTCTATTTTTTTCTGATAAATTGATTCTAATTTTTTCGTCTCGGCTGAAAGAGATTCTAATTTTTCAACAATTTTTTGTTGCCTTTGGATTGAAGGACAATAAAATGAATATTTGAATAGATGATTTCGATTTACTTTTGGCATTCCTGCTCTTTGCGAACCTTCAATTGCATATTCAGTAAATTTTATTGTAAAAAACAAATAATATAAAAAACTTTGTGTAATTTCTTTATTTATTGGAGATAAAGGATAAATATCTGCACTACAAAGTCCCTCAAAGTCACATTTCACAATTTTCATTAAGTTTGGACGTATTTTACTATAAAGTACCATTCTTTCATCAAATAAAAACTTCCCTGAAATAATATTCTCTTCTTTTGCTGTTTTTAATTTTTTTATGGTTCCTTTTTTTGACTCAATATTACCAGCACCAATATGGAGGAAGTTTTGATATTGAGGTTTTTTAGGGTCTATTAACTTAGAAATTATTCTGCAAACTTCTCCCAACTTCTTCTCTTCCCAATCTCCACTTTTGTTTTCAAAAATTCCGTTTAGGTAGCTCTCGAAAAGCTCTTTGGCATTTTTCAGGTTTTGTTCGGCATTTGCTTTGGCTTTGTCAATTGCGGAAAAGACTTTGTCTAAAATCTCAACGATTCGCTTCTGCTCCGAAAGTGGCGGAATTAAAATAGGAAAATTAAATATGTCATTTTTGCTAAATCCATTTTGAGCTGAACGAGATGCAACATTTTTTAAACGCTTTTGAAAATCAACAGAATTAAAATAAAAGTATAAATATCTTTTATTCAATATTTCCTCATTTGGAATTGATTTCATGACTGCAACATTATATGCTCCTTTTTTTTCCACTAAAACTTTCCCCACTGAAGCTCCATAACGACCCAATAAAATGTCACTTTCATTACAATATCTATTTTTTGTCGATTCTGGAATAAAAGTTAAGTGTTTATTACTTTTAAAATCTCTAATTTGTAAAAACCTTACATAGTTTTCTCTTGGTTCATAAATGAACTCGCTTTTAGGAGGTTGTGAACCTCCTTGAAATTGGCAAACTTCACCTAATTTTTTTATCTCCCAACCTTTTTTCATACCATTTCCCAAATCGAATTTAAAATTGTTTCGCTTTCTTTGTCTAATTCTGCCATTTCTTTAAGGATTTCTTTTGGTTCTCTTAAAGGTGCTTCTTCGGGAGTGTTAGGATTTTTAACCGAAAGGTCAAAAGTGCTTTGGTCAATGTCTTTGATTTTTACACTCCAAGAGTTTTCACTTTCGGCATTTGTTTTTTGCAGTTTAACAAATTCCGCCAAATCATTTTCATTCAAAGGATTTGTTTTCCCCAAGTTCCTTTCCAAGTTCAGTTGGTAAAACCAAACTTTCTTAGTCGGACTACCTTTTTCAAAAAACAAAACAATTGTTTTAACTCCTGCACCAGTGAAAGTTCCACCGGGCAAATCCAAAACAGTGTGTAAATTACAGTCTTCCAAAAGTTTTTTTCTAATTGAAACGGTTGCGTTGTCGGTGTTACTTAGAAAAGTGTTTTTTATTACAACTCCTGCTTTTCCGCCTGCTTTCAGAATTTTTATAAAATGTTGCAAAAACAAAGAAGCGGTTTCGCCTGTTTTGATTGGAAAATTTTGCTGAACTTCTGCACGTTCTTTCCCACCAAAAGGAGGATTTGCCAAAATAACATCGTAACGGTCTTTCTCTTGAATGTCAGAAATATTTTCAGTTAGTGTGTTTGTGTGAACAATGTTTGGAGCTTCGATTCCGTGTAAAATCAAATTCATAATTCCGATAACGTAAGCCAAAGACTTCTTTTCTTTGCCGTAAAAAGTCCTTTTTTGCAAAGTCTCGGAATCGACTGACGAAAGATTTTTGCTATTTTTGAGAAATTCAAAAGCTTCCACCAAAAATCCAGCAGAACCGACAGCACCGTCATAAATTGTATTTCCTATTTCGGGAGCAACAACTTTTACAATTGTTTTAATGAGAGGTCTTGGAGTGTAATATTCTCCTCCATTTCGTCCTGCATTTCCCATATTTTTAATTTTGCTTTCATAAAGATGGCTCATTTCGTGCTTTTCTTTATGCGTTCTAAAACGAAGTTCGTCAATCAGGTTCACAACTTCACGAAGATTGTAACCGCTTTGCACTCTGTTTTTCAATTCACCAAAAATCTCACCGATTTTGTATTCGATTGTGTCAGCATTTTCGGCATTAGTTTTAAACTTTTTCAAGTAAGGAAAAAGCTCGTTATTCACAAAATTAATTAGGTCATCACCTGACAAAGCATTGTGGTCAATTTTTCCATTTTCGAGTTTCGGAGCCGCCCATTTTTCCCATTGAAATTCAGAGTCAATGAATTTTGTGTAAGTCTTTCCTGTTAGCTCCGCTTCATTAATTTTATCTTTTTCCAAATCGTCCAAATACTTTAGAAAAAGAATCCAAGAAGTCTGTTCGATGTAATCTAACTCGCTTCCACAACCTGCATCTTTGTGCAAAATGTCATCGATATTTTTAAAAGTCTGTTCAAACATTAATTTTGTCCTTTTTTAAGAGGGAAACCACAAAGGTTTGCTTTTTTTTAAGAGGGAAACCACAAAGGTTTGCTTTTTTTTAAGAGGGAAACCACAAGGGTTTGCCCTTACTTTTTGCTTACACTTTGTAATTTGCACTTTTTTATTAGGTATCCACAAGGGTTACCCATTACAACTACAACTTTACTTGCTTTGTAAGAATATTACATTTTCAGCACACTTTTACTTCTTTGTATGGGCAAACCCTTGTGGTTGCCCCGAAAGCATAAAGCTACAAAATTATCCCTTTGTACGGGCAAATCCTTGTGGTTGCCAAATTTATAAATATCTCAACTTCTGAGTATTTACATTCTTAATTCTTCTTCAAAATTTCAATCAATTCAATATTCACGTAAATCGTTTCTCTTCCAATTTTTTGCGATTCTAAAATCCCGATTTCTTCCAAAGTTTTCAAATACCTTGACGCTGCTTTTCTTTCAACTCCAAGTTTTTGGACTACGAACTCAATTTTGGAATACGGATTTTCAAACAGCAACTCAATTAGTTCTTTTCGGTAAACTTTATTCGCTTCTGCTTGTGCAAGCTCAATTGTCTTTTCTAACAAAATTCTAATTGAATTTATCTTTTCAATTGTCCTAAGAGACGTTATTTCAACCGCTTTTAAAATGTATAAAATCCACTCTTCCCACTCATCTTCTTTGTTGACTTTGCTCAAAAGTTCGTAGTATTTGGCTTTGTTTTCATTAATGTAAGAGCTTAGATAAAGTATTGGATTGTCTAACATCTCGTTAATGATTAAATATAAAATGTTTAAGATTCTACCTGTTCTACCATTCCCATCATAAAATAGGTGAATACTCTCAAATTGAAAATGTAAAATCGCTAAGTTAATCAGTGGAGACAAATCACTTTTCTGCAAATTAAAATGTTCTAAGAAATTTGAAAGTAAATCCAAGATTTCTTTTTTGTCTTGTGGCGGTGTGTAAACAACTTCTCCAGTTTTATCATTTTTCAACACAGTTCCCGCAACGCTTCTAATTCCTGCATCATTTTCGACAATTGTATTTTGTAATTTTTCAATATCGCTTAATCTCAAAAATCCTTGTTTTTGGATAATTTCATAACCTAAGAAAATTGCTTTTCTGTAGTTAATGACTTCTTTGATTTCTGTCGAATGATTGCTGTTTGTCGAAAGAGCCTTATAAAGTTCGTCTTGAGTTGTGATTATATTTTCAATTTCTGAACTGTCTTTTGCTTCTTGCAAAGCGACTGCATTAACTAGCATTGACTGATTCGGAATTGTTTTCGCAATTCCTTTTAACTCTCCCAAAACTTTTGACGTTTTGCTTAATTGGCGTAAAATTTTAATCGTTTCGACTTCTTCACGCTTTGGAGGCAGTTTTTCTAATTTTTTGATGTGGTGCATTTTGTCGCATATTTATTTAACGTGTACCAATTTTTACAAAAACGGTACGAGTAAAATACGACAGCAAGACCTTAAAACAAATTTTAAAATCAAAAATGATGTCTGTTAAGAAAATTGAGAAATCTTTACAAACAAATGCACCTCTGTAAAGAAAATCAATTTTTCTTTACAGAGTTTTCTAAGTAGCTTGGAAAATCTTCGTACTGGCAAACCCTTGTGGTTGCCATTAAAAGCTACAAATTGTCCAAAACCTAAAACTTTAAATAGCTATAAATATCTCAACTTCTGAGTCTGCACCCTTTTGTGAATTTTCTCCGTGAACTTCAAAGTCATAAGTGTATTTTCTGCCTAAGACTTCATCTTTTGCCCAAATTTCCATCCAAGTTTCAACGATTGAATTTGGCAACTCGCCTTTTGCTACAAACTTCGTAAAACTTCCACCTTCAAATTCTCTTCCAACAAAACCTTCAGGAATATTTTCTAATGAATTTACTTTGAGTCCAATTATTGAAGTGTATTTACCGTTGTAATCCGATTCGTAGTCAGTGTAAATAGAGTAAATCTCATCACTAATTTTATTCGGAATTTGTGAAGGAATACTTTCGCTAAAGAATCTCATCCAAAGTCCACCTAAGTCAGTTGCTGATTTTCCATTTTCATTTGTAGTTTCAACTGAAATCCCGATAATTTTAAAGCTGTCAATTTTTTGCATTTTATTCACCTTAATTTTCAAAATTTATAAATTTACTTTTTGCCTAAAATGCTTTGAATCGCATTTGTTAGAATTTTCAAAAGTTTTGGAGAAGTTTGTTGCTCACCAAAGTTATTGCAATAACTTTTCATTGCATTAATAAATCCGATGTCCTTTTCTGCTTTTTCTGAGAGGAAATATTTGTGTTGCATAATTTCAACATAAAGGTCAGCAGCCGTTTCGTGAGGAAAAATCTCTAACAAATTTTCATTCCTAAAAATATCACAAATCGGCAAGAAGATATTTTCTAACCAATCTTGAGCAGCTTCTTTTAATGAAATTTCTTCTTCCGACTTTTGATTCAAATACCATTTATGTTCTCTAATATGTTTTAACAGATCTTCTGCATAATTTACATTTTTAAAATCACCAATAACTTTTTTGACATTAAGATTAGTGATTTTCTCAAAATCTTTTTCTGCTTCCTCGATTTCTATTAACATTTCATAATTTTCTAAGATGTAGGATTTCTCTTTCTCAACTTCACCAATGTCTTTCAAGATTCCTGAGGCTCTTAAGTCTTCAGCAAACCAATCAATGTATTCAAAGAAATGTTCTAAATCCATTTTACGAAGTGAGTCCGAAATTTGAATCGGAAATTCGATTGTTTCTGCATCTGCCAAAATAGCTTTCAAAACTGTCCTTTTACCAAGATTCGGAACGACTTCTTTCCCAAAATGAATTAACAAATTTGCCAAAGAAGCATCACCCCAATAAATTCCTTTTGAATGAAGTTGAACAAATAATTTCACAGCAGCATCTAAGATTTTGAGTCTATTTTTATCGGTAAATTCTCGTTTGTAAAGATAAGAATCAGGTAGAACTTTTTCCGCCAAGACTGTAATTGCAAAACCAATTTCATTTTCAAAAACATTTATTCCGAAATCGCTTTCCTCAATTATTGGCTCTTCAAATTTTGTAACAACTCCCACAGGCTCTAAAGTTGGAATTCCTAAAGTGAATAATTTTTGGTAATTTTGAATCTCTTTTTTCGCAACCCTTCTACTCATTTCTTTGATTGCAAATTTATACTTTCCGATTCTCACAAAAATTAGCCGATGTCGTGCAATTCCACTTTTGATATTTAGTTTATTTACCTTGTTTTTCTCCCACTTATCAAAATCTAAATTCCAAGGCAAAGAAGCAATTAATCTAAAAAATTCCTCCCTAACATCGATTTCGATACGAATATTTTTACTTGGTTTTAAACTATCTGACAATTGATTTCCTACTTTGAAATTATATTAAACAAGCTAAATTTTTAGAGTAATTAAAACATTAATCCCAGCTACACTATAAAAATTTCAAAAAGTTAATACAGAAATTCTTCTTTCTAAGTACATTCTAACAAGTTCTTGAAAACTTCAATTTAATAAAGACAAAACGATGAAAAAAATACTCCTAACTTCAATTTTTATAAATATTTTAACAATCACTTCGGTTTTTGCACAAACACAAAGTGGCTTTCGAATTCACGCAAATTACATTCCAAAAGGGATTTCTGATTTAAATGACAGACTGAAAAGTTTTGATGCAAATTGCACTGACTGCGAAACTTATAAAGCTACCGAAACTACAAACAACATCGAAATTAGTGCAGAAATTGTAAACCAATTTCACGATAATTTGACTGTCGGCGGTGGATTTGGTTTTATTCGTTCTGATGAAGGTAAGTTTAAATTCTCAGATACTTTTGTAATAGAAGGAAGCAATGTAAATGGTGTTGGTAATTATAACTACTCAGTTCAGTCCTTGCCGGTTTTTGTAAATACTTACGCATTTTATCCTTTTGAGACTTTCAGACCTTACGTCGGAGTTGGAGTTGGTTACATTTTTGCTTGGGGTTTTGAAGACTTCAATATGGATTTTGGGGACAGAGGAAGCACAGAAGTAAACAATACTTACAATGGTCACGGTTTTGGTTTTCAACTTCAAACAGGAACAACAATTAAACTTTCTGATACCTTTACTCTAAATCTCGGAATAAAATACAGAATCGCAAACATTACAAATTTAGATGGAAACTTGGATATTAACGATGACATTTCAGATGACTTTAAGAATACTCTTGAATACACAAACATAATTGACAGATACGCAAGAACAAGTCCTTTAGACTTAGATTTAGGTGGTTTTGGAATTTCGATTGGAGTTTCTTTAGGTCAAGGAAACTAAAAGTTCATTTGCTACAATTTTAAAAGGGTTTTGATTTCCAAGCAAATCAGCCAACTCATCTTTAACTAAAATTGAATTGCTTAAATTAATTTCTTCAAGCGATTTTAAAACATTTTCAGTTGAGAAATCCTCACTCAAAAGTTCAGGAACAACCTTCTTTTTCAATAAAATATTTGGCAATGCCACAAAAGGGATTTTGAGAATATTTTTACCAATTTGAAAAGTGAGCCAATTTGGGTCGTAAACTACAACTTGCGGAATTCCCAAAAGTGCCGTTTCCAAAGTCGCAGTGCCAGAAGTTACAATTGCCTTTTTACTCCTTGCTAAAAGTTCAAGAGAATTCCCAAAATTGAGATTTTCTGTATTTGGATAAAACTCTTTCAAATGTTCCAAAGCTGAAATTTGAAATTTTACACTTTTTAGAATTTTTGTAATATCAAACTTATTGAAAAAGTTTTTTACTTCAGCTTCTCGACTACCTGCAAGAATTAGTAAATCAATGTCTTTAGGTTTTGTTTTAAAATCTTCAACTAAAATTTTCGAAACGTTTCCACAGTAGAGGCTTTTCACATTTTCCTTTTTGAGAATTTCATTTTCAAAAGGGAAAATCGAAAAAACACAATCTGTAAAATTTTTAAGTTGCTCTACTCTTTTGTAATTCCAAATCCAAAATTTCGGTGCGATAAAGTAAAAAACTTTAGAATTATTTTTTTTCAATGACTTTGCAAGAGGCAAATTGAATCCTGGGAAATCAATCAAAAGTGCATTTTCTATTCTTTCAGTTCTAACAAGCTCAAGGATTTGCTTTTTGAAATTTAAAGCCTTTGCAATCCTGTTTGGTAAATTTCCAAATCCTATTTCTGAAAGACCATTTAAAAGTATTTTTGTCTGAACTTGCTCACTTAAGAAAGGAGAAACATAAAAAATATTGATTTTGTAGCCTATCAATTCGATGATTTTTTCTGCGTAAACGTGAGAAGAATATTCACCTGCAACAATTAATAAAGATTTCATTTTAAAATTACCAAAATCAAATTCCTAAAGTCTTAAAACAAAAAAAGGTCGTTACTAAAAAGCAACGACCTTTAAAACTAAAATATTTTCAAATTATTGAAATTACATTTTCATCAAATTTAGTTCTTCAACGTTAATTGAATCATTTTTCTTGAAAATTGCAATTATTAAAGCCAAACCAACTGCGACCTCTGCTGCTGCAACAGCAATCACAAAGAACACCAAAATTTGTCCATCAAGATTTCCGTGCATTCTTGAAAATGTGATTAAACTTAAATTTATGGCGTTCAGCATAAGTTCAACAGACATAAAAATAACAAGTGCATTTTTACGAATCAAAACTCCTGCTACACCAATTGCAAAAAGAATTGCACTTAAAAAAAGAAAAAGCGAAGTTGGAATCATTTTTTAAATTACCTTTAATTTAAAATTCGGCGAAATTTAGTAACTTTTAGTACTAAATCAAAAAACTAATCAAGAAATTTTATGACCTCAAATTCTCCAAACTCAAAGCCCAAATTTTTATCAATTGAAAATTTACCAATTGTTTCAATAAATGCTTGTTTAATTTTGACAATTCTTGTGATTGTCGTCGGAGCTAACGACCCAACAATCGCCAAACCAATTGTTTTCAAATCACTTTCATTACTTTCTGCTTCACTAATTTTTATTACTTGTTTTTTTAAAGGTGAAGTAGTTCTACCAAACCAAAAAGTCCAAATTGCTCTAGGTTGTTTGGTGCTTTGTGTCTTTTACAGTTTTTTCAAATCGGAACATAGTTTTTTTGCAAAAGAAGGAATTGAATTATTCTTTGCTCAAGTTTTGATTTTTTACTCAGGAATTTTTGTTGCTCAAAACAACCTTAATTCAATCCTAAAAACTTTAGCCTTTTTAGTTTGTCTAACTGTTTTTCTTGGAGTTTTATTTGCCACAGGAATTACTGGTATTTACTTAGCGAATAGTAAAGACTTTTTTATTTCGACTTTTGGAAACCCGAATTACTTTGCAGGTTTCTTAGTTTTAGCTTTACCCTTACTTTTCCTTTTTTTGGAAAAAAACGTTAAGGGTAAAAGAATAAAACATTTTGCAATTTTTGCAATTTGTTGTGCTGTTTTGGGATTGATTTTAACAAAATCAAAAGGTGCTTTTTTTGCACTTGGAATTCAAGTTCTACTCTACTTTTTACTTGCCTACTTTTCGAACTTTAAAAAACACATTCTCTTAACTTTATTTTTTCTTTGCGTAATATCCGCTCCCTTATTTTTAAAATTTAGCCCTGAAACTGAAATCCAAACTTTTGAATCTCGTAAAATAATCTGGAATTCAAGTCTTAACTCAATTCAAGACACTCCGTTTTTTGGCAAAGGTTACGGAACTTTTCAAATATTTTTTCCAAAATTTAGAAGTCCCGATTATTGGCTAAAAAAGAGTGAAGACGTAGTTTTACACGCTCATAACGAATTTTTGGAGATAATTTCAGAGATTGGCTTAATCGGATTCGTTTTTTGGAGTTGTTTGATTTTGCTAATTTTGTTCGGAGGCTTTTCTCAAGACAAAAATAAATCAGGACTTCTCTTAACATTGGTAATAATTGGCGGATTGGCAAATGCAGTCTTTAATGTTTCCTTAAGAACAATTCCAAATATTTTACTTTTTTATTTAAGTCTTGGAATTCTGCACGGAAGCCAAACCGACTTAATGAGAATAAAAATCAATCCTAATTCGTATTTTTTGCGATTAGGAATTCCAGCTTTAATTTTAATTTTTGCAAGTATCAAAATTTTCAGTTCACTAAACACTGATTCTTCCAAAATCACCTCAGATTTATTCCTACAAAAGTCATATTTTATTCCAATTCAAAATTCCTCTGCCGTAAAAGTTGATTTTTTGGAGAAATCCATAAAAAATAACCCTTTCAATTTAAAAGCAATTTATGAGTTAGGGTTTACAAATTTGAAAATTAAAAACTATGTTGGTGCTTTAGATGCTTTTGAAAAATTAGAATTGATTTCTCCGAATTACCCAAAAGTTCAACTTCTCAAGGGCACTTGTTACATTGATTTAAAACTTCCTGAGAAGGCTGAGATTTCTACTCGAAATGCCTTAAAACAAAAATCGGGTTTTTGGGAATACTTGCAAATGATTCAAGTTTTTAGTTACGAAAATAAAAATGGTAAGATTATTAATACTCTACCTAAAGCAACAAAAACGACAATTGAAGAACTTTATTTACAAATAAAAAATGGTGAAAAGCAAAACAGACAAATTTCAAATCAATTAGAAAACTACTTAGAATCAGAAATAAATTTGGTAGACCAAGACCTTTTAGAGAAACAAATTTTGCTAAATCATTTATTATTTTTAAGAGAGAAAATCCCTCAATTCAGATTTAAAAACATAAGAGTATTAGAATTTCTTGAAAAAAATAAATTGTAGTAAAAACTTAATTCAAATTTAGCAATTTCTTTACTTGACTTACTAAGTGAAAGAATGTTAGTTTGGGGCTTCATTTTTGAAGAATATTTTTTAATTTTTCGGAGGTATCGTGAAACAATATTTTACGATTTCTACATTTACTTTTCTTTTAGCTGCTTCCTTACAAGCACAAACACCCGACCATTTAGTCATTTCGGAAATTGCAGTTCAACCAACTGCAGGTGAGTTTATTGAAATTCACAATCCGACTTCGCAAACAATAAATTTGTCGAACTACTATTTAACTGATGCAACAAACTCTAGTTCAGGATTTTTTTATTACAATCTTCCTGATACAAGTTTAGCCGCAGGAACAGGCTCAAGTGATTTCGTTGCAAAATTTCCAAACGTTGACATTGCGGCAGGTGAATACAAAGTTATATCATTAAAACCTGCAACAGATTTTAATACAACTTATGGAATGAATCCTGATTTTGAAATGCAAACAAGCAGTACAGCTGGAGTCGAATTAATGCTTCCTGGGTTTACTAATGGAACTGCTATTCAATCTAATGCAGGACTTTCAAATGGTGGTGAAATTGTTATTCTTTTCCATTGGGACGGAATGACTGACTTAGTTCAAGACGTTGATTACGTTGTTTGGGGCGATAAAGCCGAAGCAGTTGATAAAACCGGAATAAGCATTGACGGACCTGACGCAGATACAGATGCAACTACTTATGCAAATGACACAGAAGTTGCAAATCAAATTCCGATTAGTACTGACTCTCACGGACTTACAACTTCTTGGCAAAGGTTTTCAGATTCTTCTGAAATTAGCGAAACTCAAACTGGTGGAAACGGAATTACAGCTCACGACGAAACAAGTGAAGCACTTTCTGCTTCTTTTGGCGAAGGAGACCCAACTCCAAAATCCGTTTCAACAATCTCTCCTCCAGGAGCTGATGGTTCAGGAACTATAACTTTAACTCCTGAAACTGTTGAAACCTCTACTGCTACAACATTGGTTTTTACTTTGACTGGAACTGTTGGAGCACCAATTACAGAAGTTTCAATTGATTTACCTTCAACTTGGACTTTCGACGGAAACTCAAGTTCTGTCTCCTTAAACGGAACAGGAACTGTTGGAACAACTTCCGCAACTCAAGTTAATGTAACAGGAGCAAATATTTCAACTTCTGCTCCTTTGGAAATTTCGATTGCAAACTTGACTTCTGCAAGTTCTTCTGAAAATTCAATCTTTACTGTAAAAACTGCTGGTTCAGGTGGAACTTTAACAGAAATTGCAGCACAACCTGCAGTTGCTGTCAATTTAGACCCAACCGCTCCAATTCCAATTGCAGACATTCGTAACAATTTCTCTACTTACAACGGACAAACAGTAACTATTGAAGCTGTTGTAACTGTACCTTTTGGAATTTTGAGAGACGATAGAATTGATACTTACGCTCAAGATGAATCTGGTTTTGGAATTAATGTTTACAGAGGCTCAGAAGGCGGTGTAACTTTTTCAGAACTTTTTGTTAGAGGTAACAAATTACAAATTCTTGGTAGAATTACAGAATTTAGTGGAACAGTCGAAATCGAATTACAACCAACTTCAACTGTAACTTTAATTAGTTCAGGAAATCCTTTACCAGAACCGAAAGTATTTACTCCTTCAGATCTTACAGCAAATATTGCGACTTACGAAGGAACTTGGGTTCAGTTAGTAGGTATTGTTGACGAAATTGCAGGACCTTTTGGAGGTGGTTACTCAGTAACACTACACGGAAATCCTGCTTCAGAAGAATTTGACGCAAGAGTTTGGGAAACAAGTGGAATTGACCCAAATGCAATTTTTACAGTTGGCGACACTGTTACTGTAAATGGAATTGCAGACCAATTTAACGGGGCTTTGCAAATTCCAATCGCAGACGCTTCTGATGTTACACTTGGAGGAGAATTTACAGAACCTCCAGTTGACCCAGTTTCAGACGGTGCAGGAATTGTAACAATTGAAAATGTTTTTCTTGATTTAGGTTTCAGTGGAGATTTAGAAATCTCTTTTGAAGGAGCTGGACCAGATACACTTGGAATTTCTCAAGTTCAAATTACAATTCCACAAGAAGTAACTTTTACAGATGCAACTCTTTCGGGAGATGCTTTTGTTGGATTGAATCCTCAAATTAATGGTCAAGAAATTTCAATATCAAATGCCCAACTTTCACAAGGAAAAACAGGAACCCTCAAACTAATAGGAACAAGTTTCCCAAGCACAGACCAAGTAGTTTCATTTGAAACTAAAACAGCTCTTACAAATGGAACATTGACAACGACTGCTTCAAATCCTGTTTTTATTCTTGGAAAAGGAAGTCCTAATGTAACAAATACTTTAGCAGAAATTCAAGACGATGAAGAATCTTTTGAAGGTGCAAATGTTACAATTGTTGGAGTGATAACTTACGAACAAGGTTTGATTTCCTCCTTAGCAGAAACTTGGATTCAAGACGCAAGTGGAAGAGGTGTGAATGTCTTCGATTCACAAATCAACGGAATCCAAAGAGGAACTGTTGTAACGATGTCTGGACAAATTGAAAATTACTTAAGTGGAACAGCTGGAAACAACGATTTAAAAACTACAGAAATTACAAACTTAACTTCAGTTACTCAGCACGGTCAAATCGGTTCAATCGAACCAATGTTAAACCTTGCGACTTTCAACGATGTAACTGCTCAAAATGGACAGAATCATTTTTATGAAGGAACAGCTTTTAAAACTAGATTTACAGTTCTAACTGTTCCAAGCACACCAATTGGTGGAGGT
This sequence comes from Calditrichota bacterium, assembly GCA_008501735.1. Classification (GTDB taxonomy): domain Bacteria; phylum CLD3; class CLD3; order CLD3; family CLD3; genus CLD3. The sequence goes on from QQUF01000045.1 coordinate 103,269, forward strand.
TACAACGTCCAAGTTGCTGATACTTTAGAAAGCGAACTTACAATCCGAATTTGGGAATCTACAGGAATTGTTCCTGCAAGTATTTTCGAAGTTGGAAAAGTTTACGACGGAATTTTGATGGTTGATGTTTTCAGAACTGACCCACAACTTATTCTTGGTTATGCTTCTGACGTTGAAGAATATGTAATTGATACAAGTGAATTTCCTGATTTTGGCTTAAGACTTAAATACAATGGAGTCTTGCTCCACTCTTTAAGCCAAAAATTTGACATTGAATACCAAGTGCCTTCAAGAGGAAAAACAAAAATCCGAATTTTTGACCTAAAAGGTCGCTCAATCGCATCTTTAGTTGAATCAGAAGAAGGCGGAGAATCAAACATTTGGAAAACAGTTTCTTGGAAAGGAACAAATGACGGCGGCGAAAGACAGCCAATGGGAGTTTACCTTTGCCATTACGTTTTCACTGATTTTGAAAATGGTAAGACTCATAAAAAAGTTATTCCACTTGTAATTGGTACTAAGTTTTAGAAATTGAAAATTTGAGATAAATATGAAAAATAAGTTATTTTTTACATCTTTAATCGTCGCTTCCTTTTGTGGGAACGCTTTTGCAGCAGGCGGAACAGACCAACTTTCTGTTAGTCCAAGAGCAAAAGCAATGGGTGACGCTTTTGTAGCACTTGCAAACGATGCTTTTGCAGTTCGTTACAATCCAGCAGGTTTAAGCCGTGTTGACGGATTTCTTGCAGGAATTTCTTACAACAAACCTTATGGTGAAAGTTTCCTAAAACATTTTTCAGGTTCTGTAACTCTTCCTTGGCACAGATTGTTCGGTTCTGAAAACAAGTTCGGAGTTTCGGCAATTTCTGCTGAATTTTTCACTGTTGATTACAACAATGGAAATTATAACAGTGTTGATAATGAACTTTGGAAAGAATCTGTGATTAGTTTTTCACACGGTGTGAAATTAATGGAAGATACGAACAGTAGTCTTAGTTTCGGTTTTTCAGCAAAATATTACAATCTTTCACTTGGAAAATCACTTCCAGATGCTGTTGGAAATCGTGAAGATTTGGGAAGCGGTGGAACTGTTGGAATTGACATTGGAGTTCAAGCAACTTTATGGCAACGTACTTCTTTTGGTGGTTATTTGATGAATATCAACAGACCTTCTTTTGGTGAAGGGATTCACGAAGAAGACTTACCGAGAAAATTAGTTGTTGGTCTTGCTTACGAGCCTTACGAACAAGTAATTACAACTTTGGATTTGGAACGTGAGCTTGGAAGAGATTCACAAGTTAAAACTGGGGTTGAATTTTGGGTTGTCGAAGAACTTGCTTTAAGAGCAGGAATTAACTCAAATCCTAACACGCTTTTTGCAGGATTTGGACTAAGATTTAGAGGAGTAGAATTCGATTACTCTTTTAGTAAACACCCTGTTTTAGATTTTACAAATCAATTCGGTTTGGCATTAGACTTAGACAAAATTCTTAAAAGATAAAAATGAGACAAATTAAAAAATATACTCTACTCTTTTTATTTTTCAGTTTCAGTTTTGGTTTTGCTAACGAAAATCTTTTGGATTTGAACAGAGCAACTTTAGAACAAATTGAATCTTTACCAATTCCTAAAGAATCTGCAAAAGAAATTTACGAATACATTACTTATAAAAAGTATCTTGATTCAGTTTATGAAATTCGTTACGTAAGCGGAATGACTCAAGAAACATTTGATGAGTTGAAAGATTTAGTAAAAGTCGAACCTGTAGAATACGAAAATGAATACACAAAAAGATTAGTCGAGTTACAGTGGCTTGTTGAGCGTTATACAGAAGAAGATGGCTCAAGGCAAAATGATGAATATCTTGAACTTTTGCTTAAACCTACAAAGTTAAAAGATGCTCGTTATTCGGAATTGAATCGTTTGAGTGGAGTTTCTCCAATTGATGCAGCAGCTGTAATTAAGCACGTAGATAAAGGTATTAGAGTAAGAAACGTTAGAGATTTGAGAAACATCGATGGTCTTTCAAATTTTGGTTACAGAAATACTCGAAATTTTATTGATTTCAATGAAGAAGAAGACAATAAATTTCACTTGAGTTACAGAACAACAATTTCAAACTTGCCTTACTTTTCTGGTGATGACGAAGCTTCAACTGACATTATCGGTTCAACAAACAACTTAGACAGACCTCACGTTTTACACAAGCTCAGATTTTCAAAAGGAAATATGAAAAGTGGAGTTGCTTACCACAGACGTGCAGGAGAAGATGCAGGTTTTTCTGACGGACCAACTGTAAAATGGTATCACGGTTTTGAAAAAATCGGAAGCAAAGACTACGAATTAAGAAAACTCTACTTCGGAAATTACCACATTTCTTGGGGACAAGGTTTGGTAATGGAAAACACAGATTCATTTTCTTCAAGAAGCACAGGTTTGGGTTTCAGAAAAAGAACTGACGGAGTTATCGGAGACTTAAGCTCAACTGACGAATTTGCTTTTCGAGGAATGGCTTTTGAAGGTTACATAAAAGATTTTAGAGTTTTAGGCTTTGCTTCACTTGACAAAAAAGATGCTGTTAATGATTCAAAACCCGGTTCAAATGCTTGGGACGGATATTTTATTTCTGACTCAAGAAATGACTTTCCATTCTATGACGACAACGGAATAATAATTTCAGACTCACTTGTTGTTGAAAAAGACCAAGTCAAAGAATTTACTTATGGTGGGCAAATTCAATACTCTTTCCAACCCGGAATGAATCTTGGACTCTCATTTTATGAAAGCCAATACAATAAAGAACTCACTCCAAGAATCGAAAACCTAATCCGAACAAGCGAGCTTGACAGAGTAGAAACAATTGACAGTGAAATCAAAAATCGTTACGCTTCAAAAGACGCAAACACAGTTTTTGGTGAAAACACATCTTACAGAAGAATTGTTGGAACTGACTTTCAATACGTTAGAGGAAATTATTCTTTTCAAGGTGAAGTTGCTTCACTTTTGGATTACCGAAACACAAATTCATTTGAAGTTGACTCAACAAAAGCTCTTGGCTTCAAAGACAGTCCAAAAGCAGTTGTGCTGAGTGCTTACATCCAATACGACACTTTTAATTTCTTGGCTCTTTACAGAAATTACGACAGAAGATTTGACAATCCTTACAACAGAGGTTTTGCAAACTACTCTGGTTTTAAAGGCACAATTGCCGAAGATGACTTTAGAGTTTTAAATCCAAATATGCTTCTTTTACAAGAAAATTCTTACACTCCACAATCGGAAGAAGGAATGTTTTTTGCAACTCGTTACCAACCTTCAAGAAGATTCGTGGTTTCTTTAAATTATGACATTTGGACAAGAAAACCTGATTTTGCAGATAATTTTAGATTTGTTACAAACGTTGAGTTCAGACCAACTTTCAATTTAAGACTTCGATGGAGAAATAAACTTCAATCCAGAGATGGCTCAAATGCACTTTCTAAAAACGGATTTGATAACAACGAAAATATCTTTTCTGCAAGAATGTTTCTTTCTAAAAGAAATCAAATCGAACTTAGATATTTTATTTCTAGTATCAAATTCCGCTCTCGCCCAAGACTTTCTAACACAACTTTAACAGACAATCAAGGCGGTGGAAACTCAATCTTTGGAAATGTTGGCGATAATTCAGAAGTTCTTTCATTTGCAATCAATCATAACTTTTCTGAAAAACTTAAGCTCAAACTTTGGGCAGGAATTTATCGTGGATTCTTTTGGGCTTTTGAAGACACACACTTTGGAGTTTTTGATGGAAATGGAATTCGTTACAGAGCATTGTTAACAAGTGCAATTACTCCAAATATTTCAATGAGATTACACTACATCGTTGACCACCAGCTCGAAATTCGTAACCACGAAGCAAGAGATTTTAACGCAATTGCTCCTGAAGGAGCTTCAAGTACAGGACCTGATTACTTTGGTGACAGAGTTGATAAAAGTCCTGAAAATGTATTTTTCCTACAATTTGATTATAATTTTTAATGGAGCGTTAGCTTAAATGAAAAAACTCCTTACAACAATAAATTTAGTTTTAATAAGTTCTCAAGCATTTTCTTTCGGTTTTAATGACCAAGCTTACGGTTCAAAATTTGAAGGAATGAATGCACGGAATTTGTCTTTAGGTAAAACTTCAATTACTTCTGACTACTCTCCAAGTTCATTGATGAAAAATCCTGCATTACTTGGCAAAAGTAGCAATTTCAAATTTTCAGTTGGCAGTTACTTTACTGGAATCAACGAACGTCGTGCAATGCCAATTTATGACTCTTTCGACTCAAGAACTATTGAAACAACCGTTGCAAAAAACGATGACATTTATTACAACCCATACTTTGCAATGAGTTACGGATTTTATCTTGATGCAATTGATAGCAAAATTGGTTTGGCAGTTGGTTACTTTCCTGCTTACTCTTTTGACTACAATTACACAGAAGACATTCGTAACAACGACCCTTTTTCGCTTAGCACAAGAGATGTAATTATTGCAAGAGCGACAAGGAAAATGGAAGGCTCGATTGATGCCTTGTCTTTTGGGTTTTCAGAAACTTTTAGTAATATTTCGATTGGTGCTTCTTTAGCTCTTTACAAAATTGGTGGCAAAACTAAATACCTCGAAAGACTGCTTGACACAACAGGCGGCAAAAATATTAGTAACGACCAAATTATTGCTGTTACTGATTACGAAATTACTGTTACTGACGAAATTAGCAATACTCCTTTTGGTTTAAATTTTGGTGCAAATTACGATTTAAACGAAAGATTTTCATTTGGAGCTTTTGTTCAAACTCCTGTAGAATTTAAATTTGAAAACAAGAAACTTGGCTTTAAAGATTCTGCAACTGGATTAGACACAACTTTTACGATTGAAGATTTAACAGACATTACTTCTTTACAAAATATTTCTATCGGTAGCGAATACTCTTACAAAACTCCTCTTTCAATGGGATTTGGAACGACTTTCAAACCAAGAAATGAGTTTAATGCAAAAGTTTATTTCGACGTTGAAATGACAAAATGGAGTTCAATCAACACAGACACGACTTTTACAGGTGAATCTGAAAGAAACATTTACCGCTCAACAAATCTTTACAGAACAGTTGACGAAGATTCTTTAATTGCTCCAGTGAATAAATTTGAAGACACTTGGGAGTTCAAACTCGGAGTTGAATACATTTTTGAAAATGGAGTTCCAATTAGAATAGGTTTTGATTACTCACCAACTTATTATTTTGAGGACGTTATTTACACAAATGTTACTCTTGGAACAGGCTGGAATTTTGGAAACTTAACAGTTGATGTTGGAATGTCTCTTGGGCAAATCGAATATACTCAACCACATCTTTTCACTCCAACGCTTTACTACCAAAACCCAATTCAGCAGCAAGAAACTGTAAAAGTCAAAGAATCGCTTCTTAAAACAATGATTTCTGCAACTTACGAATTTTAAGATTTATCTTATCTATCAGATGGCTCAAATCCATCTGATAGATTTTCCCTCCTTAAACTTTTCATTTCAACGAGTCAGTTTTCCAATCAACGAGGAAAATTGCTTTTCTAACGAGACCTAATTTTCTCAACCCACTTTTTTCATTAAAATTCCTGTGTATTTAAAAATAAACCAACAGGATAAAAAAATGAAAACCTTTTTAATTTATTCAATCGCATTTTTTCAAGTAATTACTTTCTCTTTAATTTTCGACGTTAAAGTCTCTGAGACTTCAACACATTTTTATGAATTAGTTTTGAATGAAGAATTGATTAACGAAGAGTTGAAAGAAAACAGAATAACTCCTAAAATTGATATTTATGTGGGAAAACTTAAAAAAGGAAGTCAGTCTCTTTTAAAAGATGCAGAGTTTAACAAGGGCTTTCTTTCAGAATTAGTAAGAACCGGAAATGAAGTTTCAGAAGTAACAATTCTTGTCAAACACGAAAAAAGAATCCTCAAAAAAATATTAGTTCCAGCGATAGGAAACGGACAAATTTCAAAATTTGACATCTTTTCAAATACTTTATGGGTCTGTTTTTTGGACAAGTAAATTTCAATTTTTTCAGTTTGGATTTTCAATTTGTTTTCAAAATTGATTTAGGTTAATTTTACTCAATTCTTAACTAACCTACTTTCGAGGACAAAATGAAAAAAATCTACTCTTTTTTAACTCTTGCCTTTTTATGTTTTGGAGTTTATTCAAACTCATTCGCTCTTCCAGGTGACACAACTTACGTTACAACATTCGACGAAGAATTTCACAATTGGGCTACACCTCACGACTCAGTTTTTGTTCTTCCAAGCACAAGTGGAAAAATTTTTAGTAAAGTTACACTCTTTTACACAATTGCTTGCCCATACGCAACTCCTGGAGCAGAATGTGATCCTTGGGATAGAACAGGTTACTTAGGTTTGTTCACAAATGACACAACTTACTACGAAGTTGCAAGAATTATTACACCTTACAGTATTAGTCAATCGCAATTTAATGGACCAGGTTCTTGTACTTGGGAAATTGATGTTACTGATTACCAAACACTTTTGAGTGATTCACTAAAAATGAGAACCAAAATCGAATCTTGGATTGGTGGTGAAAGAGGCTGGATTGTTACAACAGAATTTCAATTTATTGAAGCAGAAGTTGGTGAAGTAGTTAGCTTTCCTTACAAAGTCGAAAACCTCTGGCAGAATTATTCTGTAGTTTACGGTGATCCAGCAGTTCCAATCGATAGCACTTTAGCTCCAATTGATGTAATGATTGATATAAATGCTGATTCTGTGAAAATGAGAGTTATGACAACAGGACACGGACAAGGTGGTTACGACAATGCAGCAGAATTTTATAATTCTTCACACTACTTTTTTATGAATGGAAACATTAAGGCTCACAACTTTTGGCGAAGTAATTGCCCTCAAAACACTTGTTCTCCTCAAGGTGGAAATTGGACTCCGGGAAGATTTGGTTGGTGTCCTGGAGACAAAGTTGATCCATTGGTTTGGGACGTTACAAGCTTAGTAACTCCTGGACAAACTGCAACTGCTGAATACAGACCTGACTTATTAGTCCCTTATGAAAATGTTTGTCGTCCAAATAATCCAAATTGTGTTACTGACCCAAATTTTTGCCCAGATTGTAACTACAATTCTACTGGTCATACTCAACCAATTTATTCAATTCAAAGCCAATTAGTGTTTTACCAAAATGTTACTGTTGTTGGAGTAGAAGAAAATTCAAATCCAAAGCCTGAAAATTTCATTTTACTTTCAAATTACCCGAACCCATTCAACCCAAGCACTACAATTAATTATGAATTACAAATTATGAATTACGAATTTGGTTCAATTCAAATCTTTAATCTTTTAGGCGAAAAAGTTCGTGAGTTTGAAATTTCTAATTCCAAAGGTTCAGTAGTTTGGGACGGGACAAATTCTGACGGAAAACAAGTGAGTTCAGGAATTTATCTTTACACTTTGAAAGCAGGAAAATTCACTAAAAGCGAAAAGATGTTACTTTTAAAATGATTAGAAAATTGAATTTTGAAGACATTAATTCTTTTATAAAAATAAGATTAGAGAGCCTCAGAGTAAACCCTGAGGCTTTTTTAACGACTTACGACGAAGACCATTGCCACGATTTAAAAGCAATTACAGAAAAGTTTGAACAACACAACGAAAATAATTTCATTCTGGGAAAATTCGTAGAAAACGAGCTAGTTGGAATTGTAGGTTTGTTCAGAGAACAAAGAATTAAAACTTTGCATAAAGCAATGGTTTGGGGCGTTTTTATTAAAGAAGAATTTAGAGGGAAAGGCTACTCAAGAGATTTAATGGATGAATGTTTAAGACTTGCTAAAACCTTAGAAGGACTTGAATTAATTAATATTTCAGTGGTCTCAGAAAACCAAAGAGCCTTTAAACTTTACAAAAGTTTAGGTTTTGACGAATGGGGTTTTGAGAAAAATGCAATGAAACACAATGGAATTTATTACGACGAATATTTTTTAGTTATAAATTTATGGTAGAACTCAAATCGGAAAGGTAAAAAAATGATTTTGGAAAAGGTAAACGAGAACCCTTTTGAACAATTTAAAATTTGGTACCAAGAAGCAAATAAAATTGAAACTGTTCCAATTATTGAAACAATGTGCCTTTCCACAATTGACGCAAACGGTTTCCCAGATTCAAGAGTTGTTTTGCTGAAAAGTTTTGACGAAGATGGATTTACTTTTTACACAAATTTGAACTCTGTTAAATGTAAACATTTAGAAAAAAATCCTTTTGCATCACTTTGTTTTCATTGGCAAAACCTAAAAAGACAAGTTCGTATTCAAGGAAAAGTTTCACAAGTTCTTGACTCTATTGCTGATGAATATTTTGCAAGTCGTCCAAGAGGAAGTCAAATCGGAGCTTGGGCTTCTGAACAAAGTGAAGTTTTGGCGAGCCGTGAAATTCTTTTAAAAAAAGTAACTGATTTTGAGAAAAAATTTGAAAACCAAGAAATTCCAAGACCTGACTTCTGGTCAGGTTTCGTAGTTAAACCTTTTAAAATTGAATTTTGGCAAGACCAAGAAAACCGACTACACGACAGGTTCCAGTATTCTTTACAAAATGATAATTCTTGGAAAATCGTGAGGTTAAACCCATAAGATGCCAAAATTTGACTTAATAATCTTTGACCTTGACGGAACCTTGGTTGACTCTTCGCTTGACCTCGCAAACTCAACAAACCAAATGCTTTCTGAATTCGATTTACCGCTTCACTCTGTTGAAAAGATAAAATCTTTCATCGGAAACGGAGCAAAGAAGCTAATTGAAAGAAGCCTTCCAAAAGATTCTGAAATTTCAGTTGAAAAAGCACTGAACAGATTCCAAGAGGTTTATAAAGAAAAATGTTTGGAAAACACAAACTTCTTCCCACAAGTTAGAGAAACAATTTTACAAATTTCGGGAATTCCTTTAGGAGTTCTTTCAAACAAGCCTGACAAATTCACAAAAGAAATTATTCGTTCACTTGGACTTTTCGATAATTTTGATTTTGTTTATGGAGCAGATTATTTTGGGCTTCTTAAGCCGAATCCTGAATTGATTGAAAAGATAAAAGGCGATGCAAAAAATATTCTTTATGTCGGTGACAGCATTGTTGATTTAACCTTTGCACAAAATTCTAAAGTCAGTTCGTGCATCGTAACTTACGGATTGGGGAATTTGGAGGAAATCAGAAAACTTGAACCTGATTTTTTGATTGATGATTTTGAAGAACTGCTTAAAATCTTGGATTTGTAATTTTGCTTGAAGCATAAAACTGTTAAAACAAAAAATGCAGATTGTGTGGAGGGAAGCACAACCTGCATCAAAATAAGTAAATTCTTTAAACGGAGGAAATTTGTAAGTAAGTTAACCGACTCATATTTCGGTTGAAATTTTACTTTGTTTCATTTTTTTTGAAAAAAATTAATTTTTCAAAGCAGTTAAATTTAAGTCAACTTCATTAGACTTTTTAAGCCTGTTAAATTTCATTTTCATAGTTGTAACCCATTCTTTTTCGCCATCTTTCTTCTTGTCCATTTTCCAATCAAAAGAGTTCTCAGAAATATTTGAAAATGTTATTCTTGAAGTAGTTTTCATTTTTTCATTTGTAGTAAAAAAAGTTCCAACTCCATCTTCTTCCCATTTTCCATTCCAAACTGTGAAACCTGTCATTCCAAGACTTCCTTGCCCAGTAATTTCCCATTCATTTGTATTGATGTTAAAAGTTCGCATATAAAGCCCACGTGAAGGAGCGGATTTTGATTCCCAGTAATCTACAATTCCATTTCCATCAGCAAATTTTGCAGTTTTACAAGTGTCAGTCCAAGTAAACCATTTTCCTTCGCCTTGATTAAAACTTGATTCTGTTTGCCACTCTCCAAGGAAAAAATCGAATTGTTTTCCTTCGTTCATTGCAACCAATTTCATTTTTGCATTTTTTCTTTGAAATGATTTTTGTTGGTCTGTGAGTTCTGAATCTTCAATCATTGCCAAAGCTTTTTTGTAATACTTTGTTGCACTTTTCTCATCACCCTCATTAAAGTAAGTTTCTGCTAAACTGTCATAAGTATTTGGAGATTTTGGGAACTCCTCAATATTTAATTCAAAGATTCTTCGAGCCTCTTCTGCTTTACCTTCACCAAGTAATTTGTAACCTAAATTATTAAGTTCCCCTTCACCGAAATAATATTTATCTGCCTTCTTCTTTTTCATCTTTTTATAAGTTTTAATTCCTGCTTCAACACCTTTATCAGAAATTGTTGAATAAATTACTTCGCCAATCCCGTCTTTTTTCTCTTTATCGCCAGCAAAGGCAAACGTAGAGACAAGTAAAATGTTAATCAAAACAACGCAAATCGCTTTAGTTAATGATTTCATTTTTAACTCCTGAAAATTTAGTTTAATGTGAAAATTAGTTACCAAAAAGAAGGAATCCACAAAAGTGAATTCCTTGCTACCCGTAAAAAAATAGTGCAGTCTAAGAATTCATTCAGTAATTCAAAAACTCGGTAAGAATATAAAAATGTGGATTTGGAAGTGGTAACAACGAGGTCTTAACTTTTAACACAAATGTCGCAAGTCAATAAAAAATGAGTTTTAATCATTAAAAACCCAGCGAATTCCCCAATGAGTTTGGTAAGGAAGTTCAGGATACCCTTTGACTTCAAAATAATTGACATTGCCAATATTTATGAAATTGTAGAAAAGCTCAAAGTCACTGATAATTGCACGAATGTTTGCATTCACAACAGAATTTAAAGGAGAACGTGAATTTGTGTTGAAGTAGGTTGCTGATTCAAAATCAAAACCTTGCCGTTTTCCTCTTGAAAAAGTTTCACCGCTTAAATTCACAAAAACTTTAAGATTGTCATTGAAAAATTTGTCTTTGTAACCAATTTGCCATTTGAAAGTCAGGTCTGGAAAATTTATTTCGTCAGAAGCAAAAAAGTAATCAGCTCCAAATCCAAAATTAAATTTGTAAAACTCTGCATTTTCAAAAGCTAATTCGATTCCGCGATATTTTAATTCTTTTGTAGAATTTGAAACATTCACGGTTGTGGTTGTATCAGAAATTTCTGTGTAAACAATTGAATGCTTTACAATTGTGTCGAAATATTCGAGACGGGTCTTTTCAAAAAATAAATTTTTAAAATTTAAACTAGCCCAAATTTCATTGTTTTTTTCAGATTTCAAATTTTTATCTGAAAAAAATCTAAGTCCGTTAAATCGTAAATCTACCAAACTTGGATTTCTAAAATTATTCGCAGCAGCAGTTTCAATCCAAAAATCTTTAAAATCAAATGGAGTTGTTTTGATTAAAAAAATTGAGCCGCTATTTGAAAGAAATTTGTCAGATGCTTTGTAAAAATCTCTTCTAATACTTCCATAAACTGAAAAGTTCTTGTTTAGTCTTGTCGAGTTCGCAAAGAAAATTCCGAAGTTTCCGCTTTTCGATTCAATTTGTGGAATTGAATCATTTGGTACAAGGTCATAATTTTGCCACACAAGTTCACCATCAATTCCAATTTCAGAAGTAAAATGTTCAGTGTAGCCAAGCTCATTAATTTCAATACTTTCAGAAGTTCTTCCGCCAAATTTATTCACAGACATTTCAGTTCGAGAAATTGAGTTAAGACTTTCAACATCTTTTGCCAAAGTTCTGTCGCCATTGTAAAACCACAAATCTCCTTTAAAGTCGTCATCTGTCGAGTGAAGGAACTTTCCTTCCGTTTTCAGATGAAAGTGATATTCTTCTTCAAAATTATCAAAATAATCTCCGCTACTAAATTTTGAGGAATAATCTGGTCTGCTATAAAATGTGTTATTGTTCAAATCCACCAAGAAAGGGTCTAAACTTTGCGGAATATTCAATTCGGTTTTGTTATAAAGCCCATAAAGTTTTAAGTACCAATCTTGGTTAAAATCGTAGAGTAAATTGATTGAAACTTTTTGTCCTTCGTAACTGCTTTTGGTTGAGTTATTAAACCCAAGTGTGTAACCTTTTGTCTTTTTGATTGTTCCAGAAGCACTTCCCCAAAGATTTCTTGCAATTCTTCCGCCTATTAAAAGGTCAACGTTTCGGTAACGATAGCCTCCTCTTTCCAATGCAATTTTCGACTTTGGTTTTAGTGGGTAATATTCTTTGGTAACAACATTTATCCAACCTGAAATAGCTCCTGAACCATAAAGTGCAGAGTTTCCGTGAGTTGAAAATTCGATTCTTTCAATTTCTGTAACTGGAATTTTGTTTAAGTCAGTCAAACCAGTTCCCAAAAGTGAAAATGGTATTCCGTTTAATAAGACTTTCGTGTGCTGAATTTTTCCGCCTTTTGAACGCAAACCAATATGCCTTCCGACTTCTCCCAATCCAATTGAATTAAAACCGATTTCTTTATCTAAAATATCACCCAGAGTTTGGTAAAAAGAATTTTCGATTTCTTCTTTTGAAATTATTGAAACAAGAAGTGAATCTTTTCTTTTATAATTATTTCTAAAAAATATCTTTTGGAATCTTTCAGTTTCAAGCGAATCAATAACGACTTCAATTGTGTCTTCAACTACAATTTTTGCCGAGTCTTTTTTGGCTTGGTCTAACTGAACTAATTTTCTTAAAGAGTCTAACTTAGGTGATAATTTTTGCTCAACAGGAGGGTTTTTCAGTCTTTCATTTTGCTCTTTAACTAAAGCCCTTAAAGAATCTAATTTTGACATTGTTGTTGCAACTCTTAAAGAATCGTCTGCCTTCACAAAACTTGAAAAAGTTAAAAGAATTATTAGAATTAAAATATTTTTCATTGTTCACTATTCATTGATAATTGTAAAAGTTTTTCAGCTAAAATCAAATCTTCAGGTGAAGTAATTTTGATGTTTGAGTAACTTCCTTCAATAATTCCTATCTTTTGACTTGGGAAATATTTTTCGACTAAAGCTGACTCGTCTGTTGAGTAAAAATTTTGTTCTTTAGCTTTTCTTTCTGCTTCAAACAAAACTTCAAACCTAAATCCTTGAGGAGTCTGGACAGACCAAAGTTTTTCGCGATTTGGAGTTTCCTTGACTAATCCATTTTCACCAAATTTGATTGTGTCTTTAACTTTCACAGCCAAAATTGCTCCACCAAGTTCTTGAGCCTTTTTGAATACTTCCAAAATTTCATTTTCATTAACAAAAGGTCTTACACCGTCGTGAACTAATATAAAATCTTGATTTTTGCAGGCTTTAAGTCCATTAAAAACGGAATCTTGTCTTTCTTTACCGCCTTCAACAATTTTGAAATTTATGAAGCTAATTTTAGACACAATTTGCTCAACCTCACTAAAACAATCTTTAGAAGTAGAAATGACGATTTCAGAAACTACTTTAATTTTTGAGAATTTCTCTAAAGTGTAAGCAAGAATCGGTTTTGAATTTATTTCTAAAAACTGTTTTGGTCTTGTTGAATTCATTCTTTTTCCAATTCCAGCAGCAGGAATAACTACACTAAACATTAACTTTACAATCTACTTTTTTAAAATTAACTTTGGCAAATTTCGGTAAAGTTAATTAAAAAGTGAGCAAAGTTTTGGCAGAAATTATTTCAGAATTAAAATTGACAAATCTTGCAAAAGAAAACGAAACAGAAAACAATGGAAAGTTAGTTTTAACAAAAGACGGATTCATTGAATTAATCTTAGAGCAAAATGCTTTTCATTCATTAGTAACACAAAGATTAGAAAATTTAGAGACAATAAAAAAACGTGCAAAAAATCCTGGTGGAAGTTGGTTTAGAAAAATTTTGGTTAATCTTTTAGCAAAAGCAGTGAACGAAGAAGAAGTAAAAGAGCAAGTTGAAGGAATTCAAAAAAAGCATAAAATTCAAGAAATTAAAATTTTTACGGAAACTATCAAAAAGAAAGAATACTTAACTCTTCTCTGGGGCGAAGCAAGAGGACAGAAATTCCATTTTAAAGAAAATCAATTTGATAAAAATGAAATAGAAGATTTCCAAAAATCGCTCAAAACCCTTATCGAACCAAAATAACCTTTTACCGACAAAAGTCATCCGTTTGCCTTGGAAATTCCTTCACTCATAGAAAACTCACTCAAGAATGAACTAAAACCTATAAAAAGAACAAAACAGTTCTTAAATTAAATTCAATCTTTGTGATAAGTTTTTACAAAATTTAATGTTACAAAAAATAATTTTTTGTTAAATTCACGTCCACAAAGAAAGGCTATGTAAAACATAAACCTTTTATTCTCGCGAGGTAGTAAATGAAAAAAATCAAGTTAATGCTTACTTGTCTTGTTGTATTCTTTACAATAAGTTCTTCTTTTGGGCAAAATATTGGAATTTCATCCGTTACATTGGATAAGTTCACGTATGACCCAAACGAAACTATGAACGTTTCAATTACGGTCATAAATAATGAGCTAACTCCACAATCCTTTGATTTGGACTTCAACAATGACGGAGTAACTGGTACTTTCGCTTCGGAAACCCAAACAGCTTCAAGTACAGTTACTTACAATTACAGTTTATCAGCTGTTTCACCAGTTTCATCTACGCCAAAATCACTTTTAGTAACTGTGAGTACTTCAGGAGCTATTGGAGTTGATACGTATTTTCACACAGCAGAATTAAAAATTGATTCTTTAATATTTTCTGGTAATAATAATGCTGTTTGTGCAGGACAACAAATAAACACGATATTGGTTTTTGTATTTAATTCAGGAAGTGAATTTGTAGAAAATGCTTCCAATGCACTAGGGACAGCTACAATAAATGTAAATGGAATTGATTATTCCTCATTACAAACAAACTTAGTTCCAGGTACAAATGTTTTTGTAATCAATAATGCGATTGCTCCCCCAACAACCTCTTCTACTCCTTTTAATGTAGCTGGAAGTGTAACCTTAGACAATGATACAGAGTTCAACACTGCCGATAACACAAATAATTTAGCATTGAATTTTGGCTACAAATTAGTCCTTGATAATGTTGTAGTAACTCCTGACCCAAGTAATGCTGGAGACCCAATTGATTTTTTAATTACTTTAAAAAACATCGGCGGAACAACAAGTCTTAGCTTAGGTCCTGTTTTTGTAAATAACAATGGAACTAATACAACATTGCTAAATTATGGTGCAATAGCACCTGACGGGCTAACTACTCTAACAATTTCAGATGTTTCAAATGGAACGAATCCACTTACTGCTCCAGTGCCTTTTGATGTCATTTTTAGACCATCAATTTGTACCGCTATAAACGATACTGTAAGTGGAAACACATACAACAACCAAGCTGATTTGGAAGTTCTAAGCACAACAGTTACTTCTGCGACACCAAATTGTCCCGGTTCTGCGATGACAGTTGATGTTCAAGTTAGGAATAATGGAGGAGTTAACGCTGATGGAGATGTTCAACTTTTCAGTTCTGACCCAACATTAACACAAAGTTTTACAGGTCTTACTCCCGGAGATACAACAACAATTGCCTTTAATACTACTTCCTACAACAGCGGAGGTTCTGCTCCTTTTTCAATTACAGTTGCAAATAATTTGACAGCAACTGCTACACTCACAAGCGGAACTGAAGGAAACACAGCAAATAACTCTGCTTCTACTTCTTACTATCACAAAGCAAACTTTAGAGTTGATGCTCTTTCAGTAAACAAATTCACTAATTGCCCTAATGACCCTATGAGTTTTGACGCAATTGTTGCAAATGTTGGTGGAACGACAGGAAACGGAACTGTTTTCGTTGACGTTGACGGAGACGGAAGCAATGACGCAAGTGCTACTTTTACTGGTTTAGCTCCAAACAATGTTACGATTGTTACTGTTAATGCTTTTTCACCTTCTGTTTACAATCCTTCACCAGCAGTTTTCACAGCGAAATCAAGTGCTTTAGTAACAAGCGACACTGATTGCGGATTTAATTTAAACACAATCACTCCCGCAACAGCAAACCACGAACACAACGCTTACATTAACGAAGTCCAAATTACAGGAGTTAATTTTACAACAAATCCAGAAGTTGGAAATCAAACAACTTTGGAAGTAACACTTTACAACAATGGCTGTAATCCTGCTTTGGGATTTTTAAACGTTGATTGGTTTAGTGCTAACGTTTGTGAAAGCAATGTAAATTTTGGACCAATTCCTTTTGAAGGTTCACAAACAATTTTTATTAACGACCCAAATTTTGCTTACAACGAATCTTATATTTTGGAAGTTGTCGCAAACTTAACAAGCGGTGCAGATGAAGTAACTGGAAACAACGCAGCGGCTCTTGGTTACACTGTGAATTCAGGAATTTTGCCGACTTTCTCAACATTTTTAGGCTCAATTTGGGACGATTTCGGAACAAAAGTAGCTGTTGACAAATGGGGTTATTCTTACGTTGGAGGAAAAACAAGCTCTACGGCTTTTCCAGTAACTTCAGGAGCTTATGACAACAACAACACAGGCGGAGAAGCATTCCTATCAAAATTAGAAACTAAAGGCGATGCACTTTGTTACTCAACTTATCTTGGTGGAAGTAGTTATGACGAAATTAGAGGTGTAACTGTTGATCAATTCGGAAATGCTTATGTTGGAGGACACACAGCTTCAAATGATTTTCCTACTACACTGACTTCACTAAGCCAAACTTATAATAACGCTGGTGATTTATTTGTAACAAAATTTAACACTTATGGAAGTGCTTTACTCTACTCTACTTACTTAGGCGGAAATTCAATTGAGCAATTAGACGACATTTCTGTTAACACTTCTGGTAACGCAACTGTAACAGGTTTTACAGATTCAAATGATTTATTAGTAACTGGTGGGGCTTTCCAAACTTCTACAAATGGAAACACTGACGGTTTTGTTTTCAAATTCGACTCAATTGGCGACGCTGTTTTTGGAACTTACTTTGGAACAACTAACGACGACTTCGGTTCTTCGGTTTTTGTTGAAGATTCAAGTGGAGACGTTTACGTTGGTGGACATACTTTTGCTCACGATTTCCCGATTTCTGCTGGAGCTTTACAAGACGAATACAACGAACTTGGCGATGGACTTGCTTTAAAATTCAATGACTCTGGAACTTCATTGCTTTACGCAACTTACCTTGGTGGAAGTTTTAACGACCATATTTGGGGAATTCAAGTTGACGCGAATGGAAATCTTTTTGCTGGTGGAATGACAGAAGCTACAGATTTCCCAACAACTCCAACTGCTTACGACACGACTTACAACGGTGGTGTTAGAGATGCTTTTGTTGCAAAAATTAATCAAACAGGTTCAAACTTAGATTTCTCAACTTACGTTGGTGGCAATAATGACGATTACGGTTATGATCTAGGAATTGACTCTGACGGAAATTCTTTTATCTCTGGTTACACTTACTCAGGTAATTTCCCCCTTTCTGCATCAACTTTCGATGCAACTTGGAACGGAAACAGAGATGCTTTCTTTAGCAAACTCTCTCCAAATGGAGGTCATCTTTACTATTCTACTTATTTAGGTGGAAGTCAAATTGACCAAATTAATGGAGTTGTGATTGATAAAATTGGTGATGCAATTGTGAGTGGAACAACTTATTCACAAAACTACCCAGTTCAAGGCGGTTCTTTTGACATTACTTATAATGGACACAGTGAAGCATTTGCTAAGAAATTCAGTTTCCAACCTGATGCAGGTAATTTAACTCTTTCAAATCTTTCTGTAACTTACAATTATGGAAGTTGCCCAACTGATGCAATTTCATTTAACGCTCAAGTTACTAATAATGGCTCAATTTCAGAAGATGGCTTAGTTGAATTAGATGTTGACGGAGATGGAACTTTCGATTTATCTCAATCTTTTTCTGGATTAAATGCAGGAAATTCCACAAATCTAATTTTCAATACAACTTCACCTGATACAACTGGACCTTTTACTCCTATTGCATTTGTAACTCTATTAAGTGGAAATGATTCAAACATAGCTGACAATTCGAATACTTCAACTTACGACCATACAAATAGTGCAAATGATATTGCAATTACATCTTTTGGTTGGAACTTTAATCCACAAGTTAATGATATTGCTGAATTAAGCGTTTTAATTTCAAATAAAACTTGTAATGATGCAATTGGAACATTAACAATTGATTGGTTTAATGATGGCTCTAATGTTGAGACAGTCCCTTATGGAACTTTAGAAGCACAAGAGACTGAAATTCTTTCATTTACTACTCCAATATTTGGAACGACTGGAAGTTTTACACTTGCACTAAATCTAGCTCTCACAAATGCTTCTGATGATGTATTAGGAAATAACATAGCAACTTTAGTTTACACTGTTGACCCAGCAGGAACAACTGCAAATTCTGATGAATACATCACTTACTTGGGTGCTGACTTTGACGACTTTGCTCACGCAATTGATGTTGATGACAATGGTTATGCTTATATTGGTGGAATGACAAAATCTGCTCTTTTCCCAACAACACCTGGAGCTTATGATATTGTTAATAATGGTGGTGAAGCTTATATCTCTAAATTAGACTATTTTGGAAGTTCTTTAATTTTCTCAACTTTCTATGGTGGAACAGCACAAGAGATTGTAACTGATTTAGTGGTAAATGATACAAACGGTGAAATTCACATAATCGGAAACACGAACTCAACTGATTTACCAACAACAGCTTTTGCAGGCGACCAAACTTACAATGGCGGCGGGGATGCCTTTGTTGCAAAATTTAATAATTATGGAAGCTCTTTACTATACTCTACTTACTTAGGTGGAAACAGTATTGATGAAGGTTGGGGACTTACAGTTGATAATTCAGGAAATGCTCACGTAACAGGTAGCACTTGGTCAAACACTTTCTCGGTTACTGGAACAGCCTATAAGTTAGCAACAAACAGTTCAGTTGACGCTTTCATCACTTCTTTAGATGGTAACGGAAATTTTGTTTACTCAACTTACTTTGGTGGTTCAGCTGACGATTATGGAAGAGGAATTGATGTAGATGCAAGTGGAAATCTTTATGTTGGTGGGCACACTCATTCTTACAATTTTGAAGTAACTCCAAACGCTTTCCAAACTGAATACCAGCAACAAAGTGAAGCATTTGTAACAAAATTAGACCCTGCAACTAACACTTTACACTATTCTACTTTAATCGGCGGAAATCATAACGATTATGTCTGGAGAGTCGAACTTGTCAGTAATGACGAATTAGTAGTTGCTGGAAACACAGGCTCAACAATTTTTCCAACAACTGAAGGAGCTGCTGACACAACTTACAACGGTTGGTACAGCGATGTTTTTGTTGCAAGATTAACTGCTGATGGAAGCAACTTAATTTACAACACTTACATTGGTGGTGGAAAAAATGACCTTTGTTACGGAATGGACGTTGACACAGATGAAAATGTTTATGTTTCTGGTTATCACCTTTCAGGAGATTATCCAACAACTACTGATGCTTTAGATGACACTTTCAACGGTGAAAGAGATATTTTCTTTACAAAGTTAAATTCAACAGGAAGTGCAGTTCTTTACTCTACTTACATTGGAACTGAAAAAGATGAACAATCTTGGGCATTAGCTGTTGACCAAACTGGAGCTGCTTACATTGCTGGTGAAGCAACAACTGGAATTCCAACAACTCTTGGAGCTTACCAACAAACTTGGAATGGTTACAAAGATTCTTTTGTAGCAAAATTCGATTTCCAAGACTCTCAAGACTTAGAGGTTACTTTAGTAAATATAACTTCTCCATCTTTCAACTGTCCAACTGAAACAATTACTGTTGACGTTACTGTTACTAATCTTGGTGGTTTCCCAGAAGACGGAATTCTTTCTGTTGACACTGACGGAAATGGTTCTTTCGATAAGAAACAAACTTTTACAAACTTGAGTGGAAGTCAAATTTTTAGCTTTTCAGGTGTTTCCCCTTCTCCAGCCTCAACTGGTTTTAAAACAGTAACTGCGACTGTTACTCCTTTAACTGGCAAAGACCCAAATGCTGGAAATAACACTGGAACCGATACTTTCCAACACGACACAGCTAACAATGACATTGCAATCACTTCAATTTCTTTCCAAAATTCTCCACTCGTTGCAGTAAAATCTAAACTTGACGTTACTATCACAAATTTAGAATGTAACGATGCAAGTGGAACTTTGACAATTGATTGGTTCGATGACGGAACTCAAATTACTACTTTGCCTTTTGGTCCAATTACTTCTGTTGATGATACAACAATCACTTTTAACTCTCCTGTTTGGGGAAGTGCTGGAAATTTCACTTTAAATGCTGTTGCAAACCTTACAAGTGCAGTTGACTTAAACTTAGCTAATAACGATGTTGATGCAAACTTCTCTGTAACTTTTGCTTCTGGTGATTTGATTGCTGGCGATTCTTTTGAATCAGCTGCTGGAAACTGGAACATTTCAAATTCTGACCAAACAGTTGGTTGGGCAAATGCTTCAACTCCAAAGAATGTTCTTGGAGTTACAATTCCTTCAAGCGGAAATGGTTACTTGAAATATTCAAATGGTTCAAACTACGACAGTCAAAACAACACTGCAAACAACGGAACTGCGACTTCAAACTTTACTGTTGATTTAACCAACTTATCTGACCCACACTTAGTCTTTGATTATGTTTACGAGACTGAGACAAGTGCAAATTCTTACGACCAAAGATGGGTTGAAGTAAGTAATGATGATTTTGCAACTACTGTTCACAGTGAACAATTAACAAACGACTTGATGGGAATTTGGAACAAAAGATTTATCCAACTTGACCCAACTTGGGGAACTGTTAAAGTTAGATTCAAATTTGACACAGTTGACGGAGCTTCAAATAATTTTGCAGGTTGGTTCATTGACGATTTAGGCATTTATTCTGTAACTTGTCCAGACCCACAACAACCTGTAGTAATTACTGAAATCAAGCAAAGTGGCGATAACATTCGACTTTCTTGGACTGAATCTCCACAAGCTGACAATTACAGAGTTTACTTTGACACAGTTTTGAACGGACAAATTAACTTCGTAGATGTTGGAACTAATTTAACTTGGACTCACATTGACGCTTTAGCTAACAACACAAATTACTACTACTCTGTTGTTGCATCTTGTGGAACTAACTTGAGTTCACCAATCACTTCGACAACAACTAAAGGAAGTTCTAAAACTTTCAAAGCTAAGACTAAAGAATCTGTAAAAATCTTTGACTCGTCATTACAAGAAACGACTCAAAGTAGAACTAAGCAAAGCAAAAGTGCTCAGAGAAACAGAGTCAATAAATAAAACTTAAATTTTTACAACCTCATTTTAAAAGCCTCGATTTTGTCGGGGCTTTTTTTGTTTTAAAGAGAATAATTTTTTCGTTACTTTATTTTTTTAAAGCGTAGTTCATTTACATTGGCTCATTTTGTTCCATTTTAGATACACTTTCCCCCACAAATCACTGTATTCCAAAGAGTTAAAGACTAAAAAAATTTTAAAAAAATCTTCTCAAAGAACAAAATTAAATTTTTATTTGAGCCATAACAATTTCACAAATCACTGTTTTAATTCAGCTTATCAAAACTCAATTAATTGGCATAATTTTTTATTCACTAAAAACAAAACAATCTAACAAGAAGGAAAATGAAAATGAAAAAACTGATTCTAACAGGAGTTTTTTCTTCCATTGTGCTTGTCGGTTCTTTAGCCGCTCAAGAACAAAAACCAAATTGGAAAACAGGCGGAAGCTACGGTGCAAACTTTAGCCAAGTTGGACTAAAAGATTGGTCTGGCGGAGGCGAAAGTTCAATGTCACTTTCTTTATTCACTGACTACTTTGCAAATTACAGAAAAGGCAAATACAGTTGGGATAATGAACTGGAACTTGCTTATGGTTTGACAAAACAAGGAGATGAAAAAAACTCCGTTCGTAAATCTGATGACAAAATTGCTTTTACAACAAAAGCAGGACGTGATTTTGTTGAGTTTTGGCAATACACTGCTCTTGCAGAATTCAAGACTCAATTCGCAAAAGGTTACAAATATGACGTTGACTCTGATGGAGATGGAGTAGCAGATATTGACAAAGTTCAGTCGTCAGAATTTTTAGCACCTGCTTATTTAACAGTTGCACTTGGTATTGAGTACAAACCAAACGATAACTTTTTTGTATTTATCTCACCACTTTCAAGTAAGTCAACTTTTGTTCTTGACGATAAACTTTCTGATGCTGGAGCTTACGGAGTTAATCCTGGCGACAGTAGAAGAAGCGAAGTTGGTGCGTATTTAAATGCAATGTACAAAAGAGCTTTAATGGAAAATGTAAAATTTCAGACAAAGCTAAACTTGTTCAACAATTACAAAGATCCATTTCTTGACATTAGTTGGCAAACACAACTTTTGATGAAAGTGAATGAGTACATTTCTGCAAGTTTTTCAACTCATCTAATTTATGACGATGATATTAAGGACAAAGATGGAGATACGGCTTTACAATTCAAAGAAGTTTTAGCAGTCGGAATCCTCTACAATTTTTAGAAAAAGAATACTTTAATTGATCTTTAGTAGGAGTTTATTAAAGTTGCCTGTGTGGTTAATTTTGCGACACAGGCTCTCTTTTTAACAAATTAATTTTTTAGGAAAAAAATGGATAATATTAACTCAATAATGGAAACCGTAACAAATTTAGCAATCGAGTACGGTACAAATGTGCTTTTAGCAATTATTACCTTAATTATTGGTCTTTGGATCATTAAAAAAATTGTCAAAGTTTTAGAGAAAGTAATGCAGAAAAATAGCATTGAAATTACTCTTCAAAAATTTGCAATTAGCTTACTCGGAATAAGTTTAAAGGTTCTCTTACTTATTAGTATTGCCTCAACACTTGGAGTTGAAACAACTTCATTTATGGCAATTATTGGAGCAGCAGGTTTGGCTGTTGGTTTAGCTTTGCAAGGAAGTCTATCAAACTTTGCAGGTGGAGCTTTAATCTTAATTTTCAAACCGTTCAAAGTCGGAGATTTTATTAAAGCTCAAGGTTATGCAGGGGTTGTAAAGGAAATACAAATTTTCAATACAATTTTAACAACACCTGATAACCAGAGAGTAATTATTCCAAATGGTCCTATTTCAAATGGTGCAATTACAAATGTAAGTGCTGAAGATAAAAGAAGAGTTGATATGGTTTTTGGAATCGGTTATGGAGACGACATAAAAGCCGCAAAAGAAATTTTGAAAAATATGCTCGAAAAAGACGACAGAGTTTTAAAAGAACCAAATTACCAAATTGTGGTTTCAACCTTAAACGAAAGTTCAGTTGACATAACTGTAAGAGCTTGGTGTGAAAAAGCAAACTATTGGGGAATTTTCTTCGATATGCACGAAAATGTAAAATACGAATTCGATGCTAACAACATCTCAATTCCTTTCCCACAAAGAGATATTCACGTTTTTAATCACAATGAATAAGTTTTAGCATTTAGCTAATAGATTTGCACGACTTTAATTTTATTGGTTTAAGATTGTTTCTCCAATAAATTAGTCGTGCATTTTTTTTATCAATTAGTTTAGTTCTAAAGTATTTTTTAATCATTAATTTAATTTTAAGGTGAAGAAATGAATGACTTTTCAGAAATCATTTCGACTGTACAAGGCTATGTAATTCAGTATGGTTCAAAAGTCTTACTTGCAGTTCTTACATTAATTATAGGTCTTTGGGTTATTAGTAAATTAACTAAAGGTGTGGAAACCGTCTTTAATAAGAACAAGTTCGATGAAACACTGCAAAAGTTTCTTGTAAATTTGGTCAATATTGCTCTGAAAGCTATGCTTTTAGTGAGTATCGCTTCGATGATTGGTATTGAAACAACTTCATTTGTAGCAATTATTGGTGCTGCTGGATTGGCTATCGGTTTAGCTTTGCAAGGAAGTTTATCAAATTTCGCAGGTGGAGTTTTAGTTTTGATTTTCAAACCTTACAAAGTCGGAGATTTAATTGATGCTCAAGGATTTCTTGGAAAAGTTAAAGAAATTCAAATATTTAACACAATTATCAACACACCTCAGAATAGGTTAGTCATCATTCCAAACGGATTAATTTCAAATGGTTGTATCACAAATATGTCTGCAGAAGAACACATCAGAATTGATTTGACTTTCGGAGTTGGTTATGGTGATGATATTACAAAAGTAAAAAGTGTTCTCGAAGAAGTAGTAAAAAGTGATTCAAGAATCCAAAAAGACCCTGCTCCAGTAATTGCAGTTAAAGAGCATGGTGCAAGTTCAGTAAATTTTGCATGTAATGTTTGGGCTAAACCAGCAGACTATTGGGGAGTTTATTTTTATATGCACGAAAAGGTCAAAATCGAATTCGATAAAGAAGGAATCTCAATTCCATTCCCACAACGCGATGTTCATATGATTAATTCATAAAATTAGAATTTTGTAGGGAACAAAAAATTCATAGGGAACAATAATTATTGTTCCCTACTTTTAAACCAAATTTTCCATAATGTATTGCTTACGAGCTGGGGTATTTTTCCCCATATAAAATTCTAAGATTTTGCTGATCTCTTTAATATGTTCAATTCCAACCTGTGTTAATCTAATTTCATCTCCAATAAATTGCCCAAATTCCTTTGGAGAAATTTCACCCAACCCTTTGAATCTAGTTACTTCTGGATTCTTGATTTTCTTAAAAGCCTCTACTCTTTCGCTTTCGGAAAAACAATAAATTGTCTCTTTTTTGTCTCGAACTCTAAAAAGCGGAGTCTCCAAGACATAAACGTGTCCACGAACTACAAGTGTCTCAAAGTAATGTAAAAAGAAAGTCAAAAGTAAATTTCTAATGTGCAAACCATCAACATCTGCATCAGTTGAAATAACAATTTTATTGTAACGCAAATCATCAATCGAATCTTCAATGTCAAGTGCTTTCATAATATTGTAAAGTTCTTGATTCTTATAGATTTGGTCACGTTTCATTCCAAAACAATTGAACGGCTTTCCCCGAAGTGAAAAAACTGCTTGTGTGTAAACATCGCGACAACTCACAATGCTTCCACTTGCAGATTGACCTTCAGTTAAGAAAATCATTGTTTTGTCAGAATCTTCGTGTTTATCTCCAAAATGATGTTTGCAATCTCTCAAATTTGGAATTTTTATCGAAATCTTTTTAGCTTTTTCACGAGCTTCTTTTTTGACATTTTGAAGCTCTTTTCTAATTCTTTCATTGTGAGAAACTTTGTCCAAAATTATTTTTGCAAGTTCCTCATCTTTGTAAAGTTCAACCGAAACTGCTTCTTTAACTTCATTAACAATCCAACCACGAATGTCAGCATTTCCGAGTTTATTTTTAGTTTGAGATTCAAAAATCGGGTCTTTCAACTTAATCGAAATTGCTCCGATAATTCCATCTCTAACGTCAACACCTTGAAAAGATTTTTTGGAAAATTCATTAACACCTTTTAAAATTCCTTCACGAAAAGCACTCAAGTGAGTTCCACCTTCATTTGTAAATTGACCGTTTACAAATGAAAAATGATTTTCGCCGTAATTCACCGAATGTGTAAACGCAAATTCAATCTTTTCACCTTTATGATGAATTATAGGGTAAAGTTTATCGTCCTGAACTTCATCTTCAAGTAAGTCCTTTAAACCTTCATTACTTTGAAATTTTTCACCATTTAAATAAAGTTTTAAACCACTATTTAAATAAGTGTAGTAACGAATTCTTCGTCTTAGAAAATCATCTACGTAATTGAACTTTGAAAATATTTCTCTGTCAGGAGTAAATTCAAAGTAAGTTCCGTCTTTTTCATTTTTCGCTCCATCACTTTCTGTTAGCAATTTCCCTTTTGAAAAGTTCGCAGATTTGAATTTACCTTCTCGATAAGAAGTAACAGTAAAATCTTCTGAAAGTGCGTTAACAGCTTTTGTTCCAACTCCATTTAACCCAACACTAAATTGAAAAACATCATCGTTGTATTTTGCACCAGTGTTAATTTTGCTAACACAATCAACAACTTTGCCAAGTGGAATTCCTCTTCCAAAGTCTCGCACAGACACAATTTTCGTCTCGTAGTCAATATTTACGTCTATTCTTTTTCCGAATCCCATTATGTATTCATCAATCGAATTGTCAATCACTTCTTTAACCAAAACGTAAATTCCGTCGTCTGGATTCGAGCCATCACCAAGTCTTCCAATGTACATTCCAGAACGAAGGCGAATATGTTCTAATGATGAAAGGGTTTTAACTTTGCTTTCATCGTAAATTGCTGGTTTATTTTCTTCTTTTGACATTTTATCTCAAAATTTTTGTTATTTTGCAAAAAAATAATTCTTTTCAATCATTCAAAGAAAAATCTTTTTTATGTATAATTTTTATGGAATTGGATCCGATTTAATTGAAATCGAAAGAATAAGCCAAACTTACGAAAAATTCGGAATAAAATTTTTAAAAAAAATATTTTCTGAACAAGAAGTTGAACTTTGTAAAAGTAGAAATTTTATTGAATCACTTGCTGGTAAATTTGCAGCCAAAGAAGCTGTTTTCAAAGCACTCAATGCTGAACGTGAAGATTTAAATTGGAATCAAATCGAAATTCTTAACAGAGAAAACGGATCACCTTTTGTAAAATTATCTTCAAAATTTAAAGAATTTCAAATCGAAATTACAATTTCTCATACAAAAAACTTAGCTCAAGCATTTTGTATAATTTTTAGAAATTAATTCGCAATTACAATTTTACCCCAAAAGTCTTTTTTACCTTCTCTTTCAAGTCGGTAAAAATAAACTCCATTTGCAACTAACCTTCCGAACTTATCTTTTCCATTCCAAATCTCATCTGTTTCTCCTGCACTTCGAGTAGAATTAGAAACTAAAGAAATGACGTGTTCCATTGCAAAACTGAAAAGTTTAAGCGAAACCTTCGATTCATTCTCCAAAAAGTAATGAATTCTCAAATGACCATCTCCGTCAAGATTGTTGTCTCTTGTCGAAGAAAATGGATTTGGGTAAGCATAAACATTTGGAACGTCAGAATCATAATTTTCTGCTTGTGGATTTGAAGGTGGAAAAACTCTTAGAATTTTCCAGTTTAAAGTTTTATCACTAGTAATCGCTAAACCATCACCACTTCCAATCCAAATTCCAGTGTATTCGTCAAAACCTGCTGAGTAAAATTCTTGAGTTAAAATTTGGTCGCCACCACTTGTAATCCTTGGTAATTCTGCCCAAGTGTTTCCACCGTTTTTAGTAACGAACACTGCAAATTCACTAACGGCATAAACGTAATCGCCATCAAAAGCAAAATTGAAAACTCTGCCTGTGTTTGTGAGCATTGTTTCCCAAGTTTTTCCGCCGTCAACACTTCTTGCAATTCCAGATTTCTCACCACTGATGTCGGTCGGCATAACTCCAGCCCAAACTGTTTCACTTCCAGATAGATTTTGAATTCCAATTGAGATTATCCAATTACCAGGTAAATTGCTGTTTAAAAATGAGTAACGAGCCCATTCTTTTCCGATTTTTCCGTCAAGAGATTTGTTAATTCCACCAGCTGAACCGTACCAAATTGCATCTTTTCCAACAGCAACTGAGAACCCGCGATAATTTAGGCTTCCAATCAAAAGCTGTTGTCCGCTACTAATCAAATCAACAGGAGAAATGTAAAAATCAATGTCGTCTGTTTCTCCGTTGTAAACAAGTGAATCCATTTTATCACTCGGTACAATTATTCTTTCAAAAGATTGCCCCAAATCTGTTGATTTCCTGAGTCCTCCTGCAAAACTTGCAATCCAAACTGCTGAGTCATCAATTGCAATATCAAAAGTTAAATTTTGAATGTCTGTCGTAACAGGATTTGCTATTAAGGTATCGCCGTCAATAATTTCGTAAGTAAGTCGGAATTCATCTAAATTAATTCCTTGAAGACTTTCAGGTTGATCATCTTTCCTCAAAGAATCAAGGGGTTGTGGAAAATGAAACCACGTTTTTCCGTCATCTTCTGTAAAGCTCAAACCTTCTCCGCGAGACAAATCATCCCCAGCACTCGATGCAGTTGAAACCCAAACAAATTTGTCATTCGCAGCAAGAGCAGCAACTGAACCACCTCCAATTCCCAAAGAATCAATTGCACTTTGTCTGTCAGCATCTCGCAAAGAATCAAGAACAACTAAAGGAATTTCATTTTTGTAAGAGCTTGTAAAAGTCGTCCATTCAAATTCTTGGTTAGCTTCAAAAGGTGAAATTTCAGCACTTGAAACTCCAATTCCATTTCCGACCCAAACTTTGTTATTACCTTCGACAGTTTTGGATTTTGAAAAAGCTAAGTCAATTATAAAATTGGACACAAGGCGTTTTTCAGGCTCAGAAAATTCTAAAGAGTCTTCTGAAACTTGTAAAATTGAAGTGTCAAAAGATATTTTTTTAGGAATTATTTTTGAAAAAGAATTTGCCCAAACAACTCCGAGTAAAATTAGACTTAATGAAAATTTATTCAAAGATTTCTCCGCTGTATTTTTTCTGTGGTTTAAAATTGAAAGGATTAATCAAGTAAAGAGTGTCTAAAACTGGTTCAGCTGACAAACCATCTTTATCAATTCCATAGTAAACTATTGGAAAATTGTAAGTTGGATTGCCTTTATTAATCGAAAGTGTAACTGTAAAAGTTCCATCGTTTGCTACTTCATCACCTTTAAATTGGTCACCAGTATCGTCCATTGCAATTGTAGAAATATTTCCTGACGAGCTTTCTACAGTAATCCAAACTGCTTTCAAATTGTCTAAGCCTTGTTGGTCTTGAAGGTTGGCTGTAAATTGTAAAGAAAGCGTGTCAACGTCGAAAAATTTCGTAGAATCTTGATTCCAAATAATTTCAGCTGTGTGTTCGTTAAATTGCAAAAATCTAACTGTATCAGGAGAAAAAATTGACAAAATTTCAGGTGGATTTCCAGCAGTATAAAAGATTGAATCTTGAAGTTGAAAACTTTTATTCGATTTGTCAGATGCTAAAACTTCAAAAGCGTATTTTCCTTCCCAATACCTTGTAATGTAAAGTCCGTCAATTGGGTCTAAAACAATGTCTCGAAAAGCAAAACCTGGAGGAATTGCAACACTCCAAAGATTGTCATTTGGTAAAATATCTGCTCCTAATCCATCATTTTGCAACAAAAGTGAATCATAAGCAAGCGAACTGTCAGGACGAAAAAATTTGCATTGCACAGATGTAATGTCTTCCAAACTATCAGAGTCTTCGACTTTAACCTGAATGAAAAACTCACCTGTTTGCTTATCAATTTGACCTTGTAATTCACTAACAGTTGGTGAAACATTTACTTCTTTTTCATCGGTTTCAATGTTTTCTGAACAAGCAAAAATGAGAACTGAGATACCACAAAGAATTTTGAATTTAGATTTATTGGAAATCAAAGACTTCTCCTATTTTTTTAGATTCTTGACCGTGAAACTAAAATTACGAAAGTTTTAAAACAAGAGAAAAATAAAGTGTAAATCTGCAAAATTATTCCATTTGAGCTAAAAACAAAACTTGACACGCTAAGTTT
Organism: Calditrichota bacterium; assembly: GCA_008501735.1. Classification (GTDB taxonomy): domain Bacteria; phylum CLD3; class CLD3; order CLD3; family CLD3; genus CLD3. Next base: position 132,865 of record QQUF01000045.1, read on the forward strand.
ATTTATTTATGTTTAATCCGATTCCAAAATAATACCTCTTAAGTATTAAATTTTAAATCTCATCTCAAAAAAACTTAATTAAAAATAATTTCTGTCAAATGAGACAACCTCACAAAGAGGATTTCGCCGAAACTATTAATTTTTTGTATAGCCTTTTTAAATTTGGCATTAAACTCGGCTTAAAAAATATCCAAACAATTTTAGAAGAGTTAGAAAATCCTGAAACAAATTTTAAAACTATTCACATTGCTGGAACAAACGGCAAAGGTTCGACTGGAGCAATGCTACAAAGCATTTTTAGAGTTTCAGGTTACAAAACAGGTTTTTTTACCTCACCGCATTTAATTGACTTTCGCGAAAGAATCAGAATTAATGGGAAACCAATTCCTCAAAAAGATGTCATTGAATTTGTAAATCGAATGCAAAACTCTATTTTAAAAAACAAGTGTACTTTCTTTGAAACTACAACAGCTATGGCTTTTGATTACTTTGCAAAAGAGAACGTTGACGTTGCTATTATTGAAACAGGACTTGGCGGAACTTACGATTCAACAAATGTAATCTATCCCGAATTATCATTAATTACGGACATTGGCTTCGACCACAAAGAGATTTTGGGTGAAACTTTGGTACAAATTGCTAAAGAGAAAGCAGGAATTATTAAAAATAATATTCCGTTAATTACTTCAAATACGAACAAAGAAATTTTAGATGTTTTACAGGAAGTTGCTATCGAAAAGAATGCGGAATTGATTAGCTCCGAACAAAATTCTACTTTAGAACTCATAAATGACAATTCAAATAATTTGGAACTCAATTACAGTTTGGGCGAAGAAAAAATTAACGGAATCAAAATGCCATTTTTGGGAAATCATCAGCAAAAAAATGCAAAACTTGCAATTACTTCAGCTATGTTTCTTTCAAAAAGATTTGATAAAATTTCCAAAGAAGCTATTAGAAATGGAATTCAAAATACAATTTGGTTAGGACGTTTCACAATCATTGAAGAGAATCCAAAGATGATTTTGGACGTAACTCATAACCCTGACGGAATGAAAGTATTTGTCGAAACTTTGCAAAAATATTTCCCTACTTCAAAAGCATTTTGTGTAATCGGAATGGCGAGTAACAAAGACATAAAAACTTGTTTTGGCATTTTAGAGGGCAATTTTGAAAAATTTGTCTGCGTAACACCAAACGTCGAGAAAGTTCTTGAAGCTAAAGAGTTAGTAAAATTTGCACCAAAAAATTCAATCGCTTCTACAACAGTTGAAAAAGGAATTGAGTTAGCTAAAAGTTTAACAACAAACGAAGACATAATTTGTGTAATTGGTTCACATTTTACAGTGGGTGAAGCCTTACATAAAATTTATAACAAAAAAGAATTATTAATTTAAACTATCATAAAATAATTGGAAAAACCAATGCCAGCACCAATCAGAAGAAGAAGAATCCCAAGACCTAAACCACAAGTTGAAGAGAAAGCTGAAATTGTTGAAGTATTTGAAACAGAAGCTAAAACTGAAAGTAAGCCAAAAGAAAAAGAAGTCGAAAAATTAGACATCTCACAATTACAGAATCTTAAAGTTACCGAGCTAACAGAAATGGCTATTTCTTTTGGAATCAAAAATCACTCTACTCTTAAAAAACAAGATTTAATTTTTAAAATACTCGGAGCAAAAGCCAAAAAAGATGGTTTCATTTTTGCTAAAGGTGTAATCGAAGTCCTTCCTGATGGTTACGGATTCCTTCGTTCACCAGATTATAATTACCTTCCAGGTCCAGACGATATTTACGTTTCACCTTCTCAAATTAAAAGATTTCATCTTAGAACAGGAGACACAGTTCAAGGTCAAATTCGTCCTCCAAAAGATTCAGAGCGATTTTTTGCACTCCTCAAAGTAGAAGCAATTAACTTCGAGAAACCTGAAAAACAAAAATACAAAACTTACTTCGACAACTTGACTCCGCTCTACCCTGAAGAAAGAATTAAATTAGAAGCTGCCCCAAAAGACTACGATATGAGAATTATGGATTTGTTTACTCCAATTGGTAAAGGGCAAAGAGCTTTAATTGTAGCACAACCAAAAACAGGTAAAACAACCTTACTCCAACACATTGCAAACAGCATTTCTAAAAACCACCCTGAAATTTATATGATTGTTCTTTTAATCGACGAAAGACCTGAGGAAGTAACCGATATGAAACGTTCAGTTTTTGCCGAAGTTATTAGCTCAACTTTTGACGAACCACCTGAAAGACACGTTCAAGTTGCCGATATGGTTATTGAAAAAGCAAAACGATTGGTTGAAGTTAAAAAAGATGTTGTTATTTTATTAGATTCACTAACAAGACTTGCAAGAGCTCACAACGTTGTAATTCCTCACAGTGGAAAAATCCTTTCTGGTGGTGTTGATTCAAATGCTTTACACAAGCCCAAAAGATTCTTTGGAGCGGCAAGAAATATCGAAGAAGGTGGAAGTTTGACAATCATTTCAACCGCTCTTGTTGAAACAGGAAGTAGAATGGACGATGTGATTTTTGAGGAATTCAAAGGAACTGGAAATATGGAACTTCAACTTGACAGAAGACTTAGCGACAGAAGAACTTATCCTGCAATTGACATCATTAAATCCTCAACTCGTAAAGAAGAATTGCTTCTTAACCAACTTGAACTTGGTAGAGGTTGGATTCTTAGAAAATTCTTTAGCGATATGACTCCGATGGAAGCAATGGAAGAATTGCTCGGAAAAATGAAAGGTACAAAATCAAACCAAGAATTTTTCAAAGTAATGAGTTCGTAATAATTATTAATGTTTAATGACTAATAAATTTGCACTGAGCGACTTTAACATTCATCTTTATTAGGTTCTCTGACGTTACGCAAAAAATATCCTTCACGATAAAAAACAAAAATTGAAATTTAATTTTTGTTTCGGATACGCCGCACACTGCCGTGCGTCTCTACGCAGTTTAGTTTTTCGTGTGTTTTGTGGGCAGTTTCTTAATTTCATTTTTTGCGTAACATCAAATTAATTTAATTTTAGAAATGGGATAAATCTTGGAGTATTTCTTTTGTACTCCAAATATTTTTCTCCAATCTCTTGAATCATTCTTTTTTCTTCAAAATAACTTCCGACAAAAAAGTAAGTTGCACAGCCAACACTAAAAACCAATTTGTTTTCTGTTGGCGAAGAGTCAAAAATTAGTAAAATTGTTGAAAAAAAGTAAAGTGGATGGCGACAAAATTTGAACATTCCTTTGGTAGTAAAGGAAGTTGTTTTCTGTTCTTTTAAGCCAAGAAATTCTGTTCCTGAAAAATCCCTAAGTGTCAAAAGAAAGCCTAAAATGCCTAACACTCTTAAAGCATTGAAAATGCTCTTCCAAGTCCCTTCTAAAGTGTAAATTGAGTTTTGGTTGGTTTTCAAAATGAAAAAATAATACCAAAAGCCAAAAGTCAAAACACTGAATAAATTGTAAATAAGTCGGTAATTCTTGTCTGAAATTTTCTGTTTTTGGAAAGTCTGTTTTATTGAATAAGTAGCAGTTAGCGAATGAAGAATACAGCAAAAGATAAAAGTCGAAATTGTTAGAAACAAATCCATTTTTACCCAACAGGACTTTTCTGGAGAATCATTGAAAATCTTAAAAAGGCTTCCATTTTTTCTTTTTGGTCAAGATTTTGGTAAACACCGACTAAGTTCCGCAACATTCTTTGCAAAATGTATTTATCAGAAACAGGATAAAGAAATTCATCTTTGAAAGGAATGTTTAGAAGTTTCACAAACTTCTTGCAATCTTCGGCAGTTAAAAAATTTCCGTTATTAAAAGGGTCAATAAAAATATCTCTTTTGCCTCTAAACTTGAGCAAAAAATGTCCCGGAACCCCTACTCCGCTAATTGGAAAATTCAACCTTCTTGCAACCAAAATAAAAATCACAGAAAGGCTAATCGGAATACCTTTTTTCCCGTCAATTACGCAATTTATGAAACTATTTTCAGGCTCATAATAATTTGTTTGATTGCCTCTGAAATTCATTTTCTCAAAGAAAAACCTGTTCATTGCTCCCAAAACTTCAAAGTGGTCATCGAAATGCACAATATCTTCAAGAATTTCGTTTGCAAAATCATCTAACTTTTCGAGGTAATTTATTGAATTCAAAGTTGGAAATTCTAAATTTGAAATTAAAAAAACTCCACTTTCCAAACAATCAAAAGTATTGTTGTGCAAAATGAATTTAAATTTTTCTTCCAAAATTGGTTGGTTAATTACTTTCAGCAAATCATTAATTTTTGACTTGTAATCTGAGTTTGTAGAGTCAAAATAATTTTCTTTGAGATTCGGAATTGCCTTTTCACCGAGCAAGACTAATTCATTAAAAGCAACAGTTGAAATTTTTTCGTCAGTGTCTTCAAGAAGTGAAATCAAAGCCGTAGTTTTATCATATTTAGACATTTTTTAGTTCTTCCAATTCGTAAACAAGTAGTTTTTCAGTAACCAAATTCTTTTGAGAAATTAGTGTAATCGAAATTTTTTCTTTAAAGTCATTTAGAATTTCAGGCAATTTTGAATTTGTAGAAATTACAATAAATGCCTTACCATTTTCATTTAAATAAAACTTAAACTCATCGAGAAAATTCACAAAAGTTTCAAAGTTCTCCCCTGCCCTCCAAGAAAAATCGTGTAAATCTTCCGGTTTTCCTTTGTAGTAAGGCGGATTAAATAAAATGAAATCAAATTTTTCACTCTTTAAATTTTCAAAAAGATTGCTGACTTTAAAATTTATGTTTTTTTCTGTTTTGTTCAGAAGTGAATTTATTTTAGCAGAACGAATTGCCTCTTCGTTAATGTCGGCACAAACAACTTTTGCATTCTTTTTCGCACAAGAAATTCCAATTACTCCTGTTCCAGTTCCTAAATCTAAAACTTTGGAATCTTTTTTTATAAAATTTATGATTGAGTCAATAAAAAATTCGGTTGCAAAGTAAAGTGTTGGATTAAAAGTTTCTTCTAAAACCAAAATATTTAAGTCTTTAAATTTCTCCAAAACCAAATTTTTGTAACGCTTGGAATCAAATATTTTGAACTTTAAATACCTTAAATTTCTTAAAACTTTAATCACAATTTAATCTTTAATTTTTGGATCTAAAATATCTCTCAAGCCATCACCAAAGAGATTAAAGCCTAAAACTGTAATCAAAATTGCAATTCCCGGAAATGTAATTGCCCACCAAGCACGAAGAATTAAAGGTCTTGCTTGAGCCAACATTGCTCCCCATTCTGGTTGTGGCGGTTGAGCTCCAAGTCCAAGAAATCCCAAACCAGCAGCTTCCAAAATTGCTCCTGCAAAACCAAGCGTTGCTTGAACAATTATCGGAGCAAGGCAATTTGGTAAAATCTCAATGAACATTGTGTGAAAATCACCGAATCCTGCAGCATTTGCGGCTTCGGGATATTCGTTACTTTTTTCAACTAAAACAGTTGCACGGACTAATCTGATGTATTGGGGAATTCCAACAATTCCGATAGCAATCATTGCATTTGTCAATCCAGGTCGAAGAACAGAAACAATCATAATTGCCAAAAGAATACTCGGAAACGCAAGCATTATGTCTGTGAATCTCAAAATTATCGAATCTACTTTGCCACCGTAGTAACCAGCCAAAACTCCAAGTGGAATTCCAATTGTGAGTGAAATCCCAATCGAAATAAACCCAACAAAAAGGGAGATTCTTGAGCCGTAAATTATTCTGCTCAAAATGTCTCTGCCAAACTCGTCTGTCCCAAGAAGATTTGAAGTAACAAAAGGTTCAGTCAACCTTCGAGAAAGTTCCTGTGAATTTGGGTCAAAAGGAGCAAGAATCGGAGCAAAAATAGCTGTAAAAATAACCAACGAAATTAGTGCAAGTCCAAAAACTGCGATTGGGTGTTTTTTTAAATCTTTTAAAAAAGTCAAATTTGTTTTGGTTTATTTTAGAGGTAAAATTAATTTTTCTTACAAAAGAAAACTTCTCTTTCAGGAGCTATTGACATTTGTTTCAAAGCATTTTTGCTAACAATTTCATCTGCTTTGAAAACTCTTACTTCAAACCCTGCTTTTTCGAGTCTGTCTTTGTAATCTCTTCCGTAGTTTCTGACGTGGTCGATTTGCCCGTAAAGTCTTAGTCTTTCTTCGTCCGAATCAACTGTAAAATCTTCTTCTGTAACTTCAACATTTATCGGAACTTGCAAAACTGCCCAACAACCCGTTTTCAAAACTCGGTAAAATTCGCCCATTGCCTTCCAATCTTCAATTACGTGTTCTAAAACGTGGCTACAATAAATTACGTCAAAAGTTTCGTCAGGAAATTGAATTTCTGTAATATCCATTTTTACCATTGCATCAGGGTCATTCAAGTCCGCCGTAACATATTCTAAATTTTTCTCTCTTTCAAGAATTGGTTTTATCGAAAGTTCAGGTGCAACGTGAAGCATTTTTTTGGAGTTTGAATCAAAAAGGTTTGTGTTTTTACGGAAGAAAAGTAAATCTAATCTGTGCCTTTGTTCAGACTCGCAAATTGGACACCAAGAATTTGGTTTCCCTGTTTCCAAATGATTCAAGAATTTTTGGATTTTTGTATCGCAAACAGGACAATAAAATTCATCTCCTTTAAAAACATTTCTTTTTGTCTCAAAAGGAAGTCTTGCCAAAAATTTACGAGCCAGCCAAACATTTTCCATTAATGAATAGAACAAAACAAAAAGCCTTAGTTTGTTAAAAGATTAGGTTGAATTTAAACATTTTATGAATTTTAACAAATTTATTTAAACTTTCACCCAAAGATGAAATCTACTCTTGGCAAAAATGCTCAAAGTAACTCCTCTTGCAAACATAAACAAGGTCATTGCCAACCAAAGACTGTTGTTTCCCAAAACTTCTTTTGTCAGGTAAAAAATAGGTATAAAAACTATAAAAGTGCAAATGAGCATTGAGTTTCTTAAGGTTTTTGAATCTGTTGCTCCGAGATAAATTCCGTCCCAAATGAAACAAAATCCATTAATCAAAGGTGCAAGAATTGTCCAAATCATAAATTCTTTTGCTAATTCAATGACTTGATTTTTGTCTGTAAAAATGGAAAGAATGTGTTCAAAGAAAAAGTAGTAAACCAACGCAATCAAAACTCCAAGCCCGATTCCCCAATAAAATATTTGAATAATTATTTGTTTCAGATTTTCAATATTTTTGGCACCGATGAATTTTCCGACTAAACTTTCAGCAGCGTAAGCAAAACCATCAATTCCGTAAGCAAGAATCATCCAAAGTTGGAAAAGGATTGTGTTGACAGCAAGAACTTCTTCGCCAAATTCTGCTGACTTTGCTGTAAAAAATGACAGTGCAAAAACTAAACTCAAAGTCCTAATTGTGATGTCTAAGTTTAAACGAAAAAACTTCTTCAAAGCCACAGAGTCTAAGATTTTTTCAAAGTTGAGTTTAAAGGAAAAATTGTAATGTTTAATTAAAATGTAAAATGAAAGGAAGAAACCTAAATACTGTGCGAAAACAGTTCCTAAGGCAACACCATCGGATTTGAAATCAAAAACTTTAATAAAAATTAAATTGAAAATTACGTTTGAAAGGTTTACTACAATTGTTAGGAAAAGTGGGATTTTCGAGTTTTGCATTCCCAAAAACCAACCTAAAACGACGTAGGAAAAAAGAGTCGCAGGAGCAGCCCAGATTCTAATTTCAAAATAACTCCTTGCAAAAACTTCAACTTCTTCTGTTCCATCGACAAGAAAAAAACTTAGTTCAGCAATTGGAAATTGTAAAAGAATCAAAGCCAAACCGCCAAGAATTGCAACCAAAAGTCCACGCATCAAAATCAAGTTCTGTTCTTCGGAATTGTTTTCACCGAATGCCTGAGCAGTCAAACCTGTTGTTCCCATTCGGAGAAATCCAAAACCCCAATAAATGAAGTTGAAAATCATTCCGCCAATCGCAATTGCACCCAAGTAATGCAATCCTTCCAAATGTCCGACTAAAGCTGTATCAACCGAACTTAAAAATGGAATTGAAAGGCTTGTGAGAATGTTTGGAATTGCTAAATTCAGAATTTGCTTGTTAAGAGATTTCAAGATTTCTCGAAGTTGAGGTTCAAATACTTTACTTTTGGCTGAATTTTAACTAAGTTTTCTGAAATCTTAAGATATTTTTTAATTCCTTATGATTTAATGCTTGGGAAAAAACTAATTGCCGTTAGTTTTTTCCTATTTTTTTGCCAAAAATCTTTTGTTGCAAATCGTCTCTGTGATTAATTTCGTTTACCAAGCTTTCAAAACAAAATTTAGAATTTTCATTTCTAACTTTTGACTCAAAAAAAACTTTACCTTTTTCAAAAACTTGAATTGTAAAAAATGGTTGATTGTTGAAGTCTAACTCTTTGTTGTAACGAAATTCAAAATCAGCTTCGTTTGAAGAATTGACCAAAATTAAACCTGTTTCATCAAAAAATGGCTTCTCTTTTCCTTTGAGTAAATCAACTTTAAAGTTTGAGCTAAAAATCACTTTTGTAGCCTCCAAGTCATTTTTGATTTTTAGGTTAAAGTAAAGATTTTCAAGAACAGACTTTATTTTTTTACCTGTGAGCAATGCAAGTTCAACTTCGTCTAAATCTTTAATTTTCAAGTTTTCAGCAAAAACAATTTCGCCCCTCAAAATGTCAATCAATTGGTAAGAGAAATATTTTTGAGAAATGAAAAATGTGATTAAAATATTTGCACTTATCCAACTTTGAATTTCACGTTTTTGAGAAGAATCACTTCCCAATAAATATTCACCAATTTCACTTTCTCCAAAACTAAACTCTGCCAGAAGTTTTTCAATCTGATGTCGTGGAACTAAGTTAAAAGCATTGTAGTTTGAAGTTGACTTTAGTTCCGACTGTAAAATGAAATTGAAACTACTAACTGAAAATTCCTCAATTCCTTGCTCAACTTGTGGAATTGTTACAGCCACAACAAACGGCTTTACACTTTTTTCTTGTGCAAAAATTTGAAAAGTAAAGATTACCAGAAATAAAATTATTAATTTTTTCATTTTTTACCTCACTTAAGAAATAGCCTTCAAGCAACTAAAATCACTTGAAGGCTAGGTTTTCTCATAAATTAAAACCTGTGGTAAAATTGTAGTGTAAACCGTCTCTCGAACGAGAAACTGCGAAGTTAAACGGAAAATACATTCCGTCCATTTTCAAACTGTAACCTGTTGCAAAGACAAAAGCAGGTTTAATGTCTTTTACACTTTTGTCTTTCATCGTAAGGTTTGGACCAAAAGCAAACTCAAAACCTGATGCAGTTCTAATTCCAAGAAGCCAAGAAACGCTTGGAATGAGAAGTGATTGGTCAAGCCCACCAACTAACGGAATGAATTCTGTCAAAGCGGTTACTCCATTATTTGTTGAAAAAAATCTTTTTTCAAATTGATAACCAAATTGAACAATCAAAGGATTCGCATCGAATTTATTTTTAAGTCGATTTTTATCCTCTCCAGTTACTAACGTTAATCCAACTCTTGGACCTGATAGATTTAAAACTTTAACTCCTTTTTTATCTCCCCAATTTCTATTGGGAAGTTCACTTTGGGCGAACCCAACTTTGCTTCCAAACAAACAGAATGATAGAATTGCCGTTGCTATCAAATTTTTTGTTTTCATTTTAAATTTTCCTTTTGATTTAATGCTTAAATTAAATTGACGTTGTCAACTTAAAAACAAAACTTGACCTTGTCAATATTTTTTTTACCTTTATCAAAAATTTTCTTAAAATGTTTAACAAAAAGTTAGAAAAATGCCCAAAAAACAAAACTACCATCACGGAAATTTACGGCAGCAATTATTAACTAAAGCAGATGAGATGATTTCATCTGGTGGACTTGACAGCCTTACAATGCGAGAAATTGGAAAACAAATAGGTGTTTCAAGAACTGCACCTTACAATCATTTTAAGGACAAGTCTGCTCTACTCTCGGCAGTTGCGACGGAATATTTTTTGGATTTGAAAAATAGGCTTAGTGCAATTGACGCAACTGATTACGAAGATGCAATGGATTATTTTAAAGCAATGAGCAACACCTATTTAGAATTTGCACTTGAAAATCCTGAACGTTATCAATTAATGTTTGGAAAAAATTCTTTGAGAAGAAGTGATTACCCTGAACTTAAAATTGCTGCTGACGAAGCATTTTATCAATTGATTTTGATAATTGAATTTTTACAAAGATATAATATTCTGAAGGAAGGAAATTCTCGTTCTTACGCTTACATTGCTTGGGCAAGTTTTCACGGACTTTCATCGTTAATTATTGACAAGCAAATTGAGCATCAAGTTGATTCTAAAATTTTAACAGATTTTACAATCCAAACTTTGATTGAAGGAATGAAAAAAGATTAGGCATTTTTATTTTTAAATTTCCGCGAAAAATAAATCGAATTTGCTGCTTCTAAAGGTCCGATTAACCAATAAATCATTCCTGCCCATTTCGAATCTTCGATTTCTCCAAAGAAGGCGATGCAAACGGACAAAAAAGAAATAACTACACAAATCAAAAAGGCATTAATTCCTAATTTGGTTTGTGAAATTTCGTATTGATTTAATTCTAACTTCTCTTTTAAAGTCAGAACGTGAAAATACATTAAGGTAAGAACTGTCGCTATTGCAAAAAAACCACTCGAATAAATTATCATTAATGTTGGAACTTGCTCGCCGACGATTGAAATATTTACACTAATGTTAAATCCCAGAATTTCCTTGAGCAAAAGCGAATCAATCAAAAGTGTAGTCAAAAATTTTAACGGATAAATGTAGAACAGAACGAAAAAGAGAAGAAAGCCATTTAAAATTATCATTTTGGTATCCGAAACACCATAATGCCGAAAGAACTTGTAATGCCTAAACCAAATCGCAAAAATTACTAAGAATGTTACACCAAAAGAGACAAAGCCTTCCATAATCAATTGTAATTCATTGAATGTTTTCGGCACTTCAAGCGAAACAATCAACAATGCAATTGCGATTGCAAAGACAGCATCACTTAATCCTTCAACTCTGGAAACTTCATTCCCTCTCCAACGAAAATCATTTTTGCCAAATTCATTTTTGATTGCTTGTTGACGAATCATTTTAACAAGACCATTTTTTTCACAATTTTAAAATCCTGACTTTCAAGTCTGTAAAAATAAATTCCGCTTGAAACAGGTTTTTCTAAAGAATTTGTGCCATTCCAAACAACTGTTCCTTTTTGTTTTTTTATCTCAAACTCTTTTACTGTTTCACCTAAAATATTAAAAATTGTCAACTTACTTTTTTCGTAATTCCTAACTCGTAACTCGTAATTAATCGTAGTTGTTGGATTAAATGGATTTGGAAAATTTTGACTTAAACTGAATTTCTTTGGTGTTAAGTCTTTTTCTTCAATACTCGTAGGGAAATCATTAATTTCACCCGGAGTTCCGAAGGGGCTCAAACTTATCGACCAATTTTCAGGTAAAGAATTATCGCTCAAAGGGTCTTTTAAAGACAATGTTTTTCCAGTTCCGTTAGCTTCAGAAGACCAAAGTGAATCAGGCTCAAATTTCACCGAATCCACTAAAGTTCCAAACAAATCGTAAAGTTTAATTTCATCGCCGTTGCTACTTAAACCAAAATTAAACTCGCCTACAAAATTTTGAACACTTGGATTAAAATTCACAAAATCAGTAGTATCTCTACAAATGACAAGAAATTCTTGTGGAGGTAAAAATGTAGAATCAGGAAAAACAAAAACATTCCCTGTGTCAGAATCAGTGATTTTCCAAGAACTCAAATTTACTGTTTCAGAGCTAGAGTTGAAAACTTCAAACCAATCTTCTGTATCGAAATTCGGTTCAGAGTTATAATTTATTTCGTTGATTACAATTGAATCACTTACCGTTGTAGAATCAATTGCAAAAATTGCATATTTCAAGATATTGTCAGTAATTGTAAAATTGATTTCTAAAGAATCATTAAAAGTTGGTCCAGTCCAACCAACAAAAGTATAACCTTCTTTTGGTATTAATTTCAATTTCATTTTTGCACCGTTGAAGAAAAGTCCACTCAATGCTCCATTTTCCATTGCTCTGTCATTAAAAATCAAGTCCGCTGCCTCTGACGGTGCAACTTGAAAATAAATATTTGAAGTAGTGCCAGAAAGTCCAAATTTATTAATCACATGATTCCGAACGTATGGATTTCTATTGTTTGCAAAAACAATCATATTTTGTATATCTGAATTCCATTGTGAAAGACTTCCTCCATTCCAACGGCTTAAGTGGTTTTGAATCTCATAAAATATCTTGTCTTTTTTTGAGTTAATATTTGCAACCATCGAGTCTGCGACAAAAACTTTATTCAAGAGATAAGCGAATTCATTAATGAAGTAATTTTGATAATCAGAATTTTCTAAAAGCTTCCTTAAATAAAGAGTTGACCAAGGAGGATTTGGCCAACTTGGTCCATTTGGTTCAGTAGCAAAATCTAAAGTATTATTTGTATAGGAACTAAATCCAAAATCTGTATCAAATAACATCCAACGCCATTTCCCATCTGAAGAACGTTTTCTCCACATACTTGAATTATTTCCAGGCCAATCTGTGTTATCAAAATAAATTTGAGAGATTTGGTATTGTGTAAAATTCAACAAATCAATCATTTTACTTGCTGAATCATAAACAGCACTGTCCGTGAAATTATTTGTTTCAAAATAATTTTCTAATTGATTGAAAGAATTAATACTTCCTGCTTTAACTTCACTTCCATTTTTTATTAAATCAATACTGTCTTGGCTAACTCCGTGATGGTGAAAAATATAATCTGCATTTAGTTTTTCTCGCAAATTCAACATTCCCCAATACTGCCCATTTAAGTACAAAACTGCTGGACGAAATTTTTGTAAATCAATGTTCAAATCGTCAACAAGTGAAGTCATAACTCCATCTCGAAACATTGTATTATTCCAATCATTTCCAGAATTTCGCATCATAAAAGAGTTAAAATTTTTAATCTCAGAATCTGGAAAAATTTCATATTCAATTTCTTTTATTCCATATTCGCTTCTTGCAAAAATCGACATAGATTTTTGAGAATGCCCTCTACTCCAACCACCTGAAATTTTAATTCCACAATCTAACTCAAACCCTAAATTCCCACTTTCATCAAAAAATTCTGTGTGAGCTGGGCGTTCCCAATCTTGCCAAAAATTTGCATTAAAATAAGGATAATTCGGGTCTGCATTAGGACCTAAAGCATAAATTCCAAAATTCTCGTCCCAAAGATTTTCAGGTGTAGTTGAAATCGAAACAACAGGCAAAGTTTTACTAACATTCATAAAGTAAGTCTTTGTAACTACTTCACTTGGTAAAAAACCTACTTCAAAACTTCTTGCTCTTAAAACTGTCGTTTGTAAAACTGAAATTGGATTTGTATAAACTTGTGAAGTATCAGTCGGTTCTGTTCCATCTAACGAGAAACGAATTACAGAATTTGGTGAATTTGAGTTTAAATTAACTGTAATCGAATTTTGGTAAAAACCATTTGGTTGCGAGAAATTAGGAACTTCTGCAAAATTTAAATAACCAGGATTTACATTCGCAGTTTCAGGAGTCGGTTGGTCAAAAATTACAAAAGTTGAATCTGCATTCGGGAACCTACCAAATGAGAAATTGCTTGGAACTTGTCCGAAAGTTAAAGAATCAATTATTTGTCCATTTGAATCAGAAATTACTAAAAATTCACCGCCTGAACTCAAATTAAAATTCGTGTGTAAATTTGGAATTGCAAAGCTAAGAAGTGGATTTAAACCTTGTGGAACTAAAGGAGAATTCTCCATTCCAAGTACTAAAAATGGAATCGCTGTCAAATCGGAAGAAGTTGTTGAGGCGTTATGAACTTGAATTGACAAAACATTTTGTCCTTGAACTAGAAGATTTTGAAAATTATTCAATTTATAAACTAATGGCAAACCTCCGTTGTAAATTTCTGCTTCTCTTCCTCCATTAGATAAAGTATTAAAAGGAGGTGACAAACCGCTAATATTTTCTCTGGCAATTTCAACTCCGTTCAAGTAGGCGATGAAAGAATCGTCAAAATCCATAAAAAATAAAGCGAAAGTTATATTTTGTAAATCTGTAACAGTGAATTCTTGCCTTAAGTAAACAGAAGTAACTTGCGGAATTACCGTGTTGTCATCTCCGTCTCCATAACCAACACCAGTTTGACCATTTAACCAAGAATTATCATTAAAATTAATTTCTTTCCAAGTTACGGGAGGCTCTGAGTTTCCCACAAAATATTTACAATTATCGCCTTCATTGATTACTGTTTCCCAATGATTCGCTCCTTTAATGTCTTTTCCAGAAGCCCAAAGTAAAAAATATTCTTGCGGATTTAGAGTTTTGGAAGGGAATGTCCATTTTCCCAAATCAGTTGAGTCATCTGAAATCGAATAGTTTTGCAAATTTATTGGTATACTTCCATAATTAAATAATTCAATCCAATCAGAGGAATCTCCGTCTTCGTCAAAAATCGTTGTTGTGTTCGATGACATAAATTCATTAATCAAAATGTCTTGAGAAATTGCAAGGCTTGATAAAATGAAAATCAGAGCTTGAACTAAAGTTATTTTTTTTAGCATTTTTCAAATTCCACAAAAGTAAAATTAGTGTATTCAATTTTTTCGACTTCTTTCCACTTGGTAAAATCAATTTTGGGAAAGTAAGTATCACCAACAAAACTACCTTTTATAAAAGATAGGTACATTTTTTCGACCAAATCTTGCTCAAGAGTTTGTTTATAAATTGTTGCTCCACCACAAATGAAAATGTCATTCTCAAACTGTTTTGCTTCAGTAATCGCGTCTTTTAAACTACTACAAACAGTGGCATTTTCAAAATCAATACCCAAATGACTAACAACGAAATTTCTCGTCGTTTTTGTGTCTCCACTAAAAATTTGAAAAGATTTTCGCCCAAAGATTACTGATTGGTTTTCTACAATCTTCAGAAAGTGTTCGTATTCTTCTGGGAAATCCCAAGGCAATCCATTCCCTGAGCCAATTAAAAAATTTTCATCAAAGGCTGAAATTAATTTTATCATTTTAGTCTAATTCATCAATTTCGTTTGATAAAAGATTATCTCGAATAATTGCCAAAATTCCAATTTGTGGAACGATTAGGTATTTTTTGCCTTCAAATTCTATCTCAATTGCCTCTCTTTTAAGGAAAATTGCATAATCTCCAATTCTGACTTGAAGCGGAATGTAACGAGGTTCATTTCCAGAATTTGCCCAAGGTTCTGATGAATCATTATTAGGAATTACGTAACCAGGACCAACATTTACAATCGTTCCACTTTGCACATTTTCTTTTTCAGAAATTCCCGGAGGAAGGTAAAGCCCTGCATTTGTCTTATTTTTTTCGGAGTCAGGTTCAACTAAAACTCTATCGCCAATAATTATTATTTCTTTATTCTTCATTTTAAACCTATTTTTTGAAGTTAGTTTTTCAAATTTAACAATTTTTTGAACCTCAAAATTGAAAGATTTAAAATTTATTTAACAAAACTGACATACAGTCGTCAAAAGTATTTTGCATCTTAGCCAAAACAATAGAAAATCTAAACTTAGGAGAATTTCAAATGTCTAAAACTTTAGTAATGATTGGAACTCAAAAAGGTGCTTTTCACCTTTGGTCAGATGAGAAACGTGAAAAGTGGGAAGTCGAAGGACCAATTTTAAAAGGTTGGAAAGTCCAAGATATTGTTCTTGATCAAAGAACAGAACCAACAATGTACGCTTCCGTTGGACATTACGTTTACGGACCAACAGTTCACATCTCTAAGAATTTGGGCAAAAATTGGGAAGTCGTCGAAAGTTCTCCTCGTTACGAAAAAGATTCTAAGAAAAAGCTAAATGGAATTTGGTGCATTGTTCCTGGTCGTGAAAGTGAACCCGAGACTATTTTTGCAGGAGTTGACGAAGCAGGACTTTTTGTTTCAAAAGACAAAGGTTACACTTGGGAAGAATTCAAAGGACTTTCAAATCACAAAACAAGTAACGAATGGTATCCAGGTTTAGGAGGACTTTGTTGTCATTCAATTGCTCTTGACCCAAAAAATGAAAAAAGAATGTGGGTTGGAATTTCAGCAGTTGGAACTTTTTATACAGAAGACGGAGGCAAAACTTGGCAAACTCAAAACGAAGGTGTTACAAAAGTCATTGAGTGTAAAGAACATAAAGACATTGGATTTTGCGTTCACCACCTTTTAGTTGACTCCAAAAATACAAATCGCCTTTTCCAACAAAATCACAGAGGAGTTTACCGAAGTGATAATGGTGGGAAATCTTGGACGAAAATCGAAAACGGACTACCAACAAGTTTTGGCTTTCCAATGGCAATTTCACCGCAAAATTCAGACACACTTTTTGTAATTCCTCTCGAAAGTGATGAGTACAGAATGACCAAAGACGGAAAATTATCTGTTTATAGAACTACAAACGCAGGCAAAACTTGGGAAGAGAAAACTCAAGGTTTACCAAAGAACTCTTTTGTTACAGTTTTGCGTCAATCTTTAAATACTGACAACCACAAGGAAACAGGAGTTTATTTTGGAACTGCAAACGGGCAAATGTTCTGTAGTAAAGACAATGGCGAAAGTTGGTCACAAATGCCAGGGATTTACCCAAGAATTCTAAGTGTAAACACAGCGATTATCGAATGAAAACTTTAGACAAAAAAATCAAAATTCCAGTAAAGATTCCTGGGATTCTAACAAACTGTACAAATGGAGCAAAAACTATTTTTGTTTCTGCAAACAAATTGAACGAATGTTTCTCAGAACTTTATAATAAATTCCCCCTTTTGAAAATGCACATTTTAGATGAAAATGAAAACTTGAGACCTCACATTCTTTTTTTCTACAACCAAGAGAATGTGAGTTGGCTTGATTCGCTTGAAATTGATTTGAAAGAAGGAGACAAAATTCAAATCATTCAAGCTGTTTCAGGGGGATAAATTTTCTTAGCTCTTAATTCTTTTAAGAGCTTCTCTTTTGCTTAAACCCGAAAGAATTTCCTCGTGAGTTTTTACGAATTCGATAACCCAATTTGAATCTGAGTAAGAGTATTCACGTAATACCCAACCGATTGCTTTACGGATAAAAAATTCTTTTTCGTGAGCTAATTTGAGAATAATTTTTGAAAGAAATTCTGTGTTAGTTTCTTCTCTGTGCTTAAGGTGAGCAAGAATTGAAGCTCTTCTTACCCAAAAATTTTTGGATTCTGACCAAACTTCTAAAGTTTTTTCAAGATTTCTGTTCTTGAGAATTAATGGACTAATTAATTTGCTACAAATCCAATCTAGAGTGTCCCAATTCGTAGCTGTAAAAACTAACTTTTCAAAAAATGGAAATGCTTCGAGGGTAATGAATTTCTTATTCGATTCAGCAACATCAAGTGCAAAGTACATTTCTTCCCTACTCTTTCCTTCCCAAAGTTCTAAAATGATTTTTTGGTATTCTTCTTGGGTTTGAATTTTGAAGTTCTTTTTAACTTCTTTGAAGATTTGTCTTCTTTTCGGCGAATTAACTCCGTAAAAGAACTGCTCAGTTTTCATATAGGCTTGCATTCTTTTTGCATTTTCGATGTCTTGAGCATCTTTAAGCCGAGTTAGCAATTCTTTTACGAAATTATATTTCATTGGAAATTCATTTTAAAATCACATTACGAATTTCAGTAGTAATTGCTAAAATTGATTTAATTTCTTTCTGTGAGAAATTATAATTCACAGGTTTGTTAATCAATTTATCAATTTTAGGCAAAGCTTCGTAAATCACTCGAACTTCTTTTTTATTTTTAATATCTTTATCTAAAGTGTCCAAATGATAAGTCAAATAACGTGAAAAATCTCTATCAGCAATAATATCTTTTGCATTGTCTGAAAAGTTTTTGTCTAACGATTTTGCCACAATATGCAGCCCTTCAATCCAACCTGATGTCATTGCTAAAACTGCGTCATTTTTCATATCCTCTTCATAAAGTCGTTCTGAAATTGCATCTTTTAGTTCATAGATTTGATTTTCAACATTTTCCCACTTACCTTCACGAACAGCACTTGTCATTTCAGAATATTTGCTCAAGATTGTATTTTCAACTCCCAACCTATCGGCATAATCGTGAATATTTGTAGCATATTCTGTGAAAATATTTGTGTTTTTATTTACCACACTTGTCAAAGAACCAGCAACAGCAAGTCCAAGATTTAATGAAGTTTTATAATCAGAAGTTGAAGTATTTAAAATCGGTTTTGGCATTTCAACAGGAATTCCTAATGAACTAAGTTTAAAGAGAATTTCAATTTCAACTGATTCAAATATTTTTGCATTTTTAGTAGGGTTTAAACCTAATTCTTCAACTTTTGCTGCATCAGCTGAAATACTTTTTTTCTTGTCAGAATTACCAGCAACTAAAACTGTGCATAATCCTGCGATTAATAAAATTGATGTATTTTTTAAAAACATTTTTTTCTCCAAGGTTTACTCTTCGCCTGTAATATTTACTCTTAAAAATCCACGTCCATTAAAATTAATGAAAATTGTAGAACCATCTAAACAACCATCAATTGTTCCTAAGACAGGATATTCAGCATACTTCCCAACTTTTCCAGAAGAATAAATTTTCAAATTTAATCTTTGTAAGCCAGGAGGGCTTTTATGTGTTACAACATATTGAGGTCCAATAGTATAATTTTCATAACCATTCCAATTTTTCCCACTTGGCTCACACCAACCAGCAGAGTAAAAAAGCCTTTCATCTGTTGCATTTTCAACACAAACATAGTAAATGTTTCTATCTTTTTCTTCCTCCTCAACATCTGTTGAATCTCTGTCAGAAGCAATGTTTTGAAAACTCATCATTAACATTGCACTGAAAATTAAAAATAGAAAGCGATAAGTTTTTTTAAAGACAAACATACTTAAAACCTTAATTTAGTTTTCATTTTTGGAGTAATTTAAAGAAATTGATTTGTAAAAATTTAGTAAAAAAGATTTTATGGTTAAGTATTTTTTTTATTTTCAAAATAAGCATTGTATAAAAAAGGCAGGATAAAATCATAAATATTAGAACTAAAAAATTAAAATAAATTGTTTCAATTTCGAAATAAGTCTTACCTATAAGAATTCCTTTGTGTTTAGAATAATAAGGTGCATTAAAAATAACATTTTTAACAACTTTTTCACCACTTTTAATCTCAAAAATTTTATATGGTATAAATTTCTTCTGCTCCTTTAAAAGGAAAAAATTATTTAAAAAACTTGCATAATTTCCTGTTCCACTCATCACAGTTTGTTCAATTACTTCATTTTTATAAAGTGAATTTGGGTACTCTACATCTATTTGTGCTTTATTCTTTTTTAGGCTTTTACGTTTTTCCCGAAGCTGTTCTATTGCACTTACGTCATTACCAACTTCTCTAATTTCTTGAGTTACTTTTTTAATTTCTTCTTTGCTCTTTTGAATTGCAGCATCTCTTGAATTTAAAGTTGCTTGAGCAACAATTAACGATTCGTGAGCCCATCTTGAAGGAATAAATTGACAAAATTCAGGAATCATTTGGTCAGCATTCAAAAATAGTTGTTTACTCATATCTTCAAATTTAATTAATGCACCACCAAGAATGATTTGTGGAATCAAAATTAATGGAATCCAATTAACTGCAGTTTCTGAGGACTTGACAAACGAAGAGAGTAAAAGCCCAAAAGCTATACCAACAAGTGATGACAAAAACAAATAAACAAAGATTAGTAAAAAATTTCCGTGAATCTCTAATATTAGACTTCCAATTGCCATAAAAATAAAAACTTGTACAAAAGAAATCACTGATAAAACTATAAACTTTGCTAAAACATAATCAGGAATTTTTAGCTTAATTTTACTTTCCATATTAAAAATCGCAATTTCGCTAACAATATCTCTAACACTGTTTGTTAGTCCAAGAAAAATTGAAAAAACAACACCAATAAAAAAGTAAAGTGAAATCAATTTGTTTTCATAAAATGAATACTCTTCAACGTCATCAGGTGTGAAATACAAAATGAAAGCAAGTAAAGTTGCAATTAGAATTGGAGCAGAAACAGAAACTCCTAAATTGCTTTTATTTTGCAATTTGACAAGAAAATTCCTCTTTATAAGCATTTGAAGTTGACTCAAATGTCCTTTTAAAGTTAATCTTGGAACACTTAAAGTGCCTTCTTTGGAAGAAATATTTTTCGGCTCGGATTTTTCACTTAAACCTGTTGTTTCAATAAATCTTTTTTGCCAAAACTCATTTGAAAATATTCTTTCACCATTTTCTTTTTTTGCTTCCAGAATTTCAAAAATTTGTTCAGGTTGAGTTGTTCCGCATTCAGGACAAACAGAAGGGTCAGAATCTTTAATTACATCTTTCATATAATCTAAGCACTCGAAAATTCCACCTGTAAAAACTAATTTTCCACCTTTATCCATAAAAACAATCTTATCAAACATCTGAAAAATCTTTGAACCTGGTTGGTGAAGCGAAGCAATTACAATTTTACCCATATCAGAAAGATTTCGTAAAAATGAAACGATTTCTTCTGAATCTTTCGATGAAAGCCCGGAAGTTGGCTCATCTAAGAAAATTATGTGTGGATCAAAAATTAATTCTTTAGCAATGTTCACGCGTTTCCTTTCTCCACCACTTAAACCTTTTTGTTCAAGACTACCAATAATCTCATTTTTTTTATCATAAAGTTTAAGACGCTCCAGAACAATGTCTATCTTCTTTTCTAAAATCTCATCACCTACAAAAGGCTCTCTAAGTTTAGCAGTAAAATAAAGATTTTGATAAACAGTCAATTCTGACATTAACATATCGTCTTGTGGAACATAGCCGAAAATCGAACGGTAAAATTCAATGTTTTTTGTAAGCGGTTCATCGTCGTAAAAGATGTAGCCTGAATTTTGAATTTTCGAACCATAAATAAGCTCCAAAATTGTACTCTTCCCAGCTCCACTTGGACCCAAAATGCAAACCATCTCATTAGATTCAGCAGCAAAAGAGACGTTGTCAATTATTTTTAAATTCTTAATTGAGTAAAATAAATTGTCAACATACATTGTGTGAAAATCAATCTTTTGAAAACGTATTGAGTCTTTCAAAAAATCAATTATGATTTTATAATCACCTACTGTTAACTCGTCGTGTATCTCTAAAACAGTTTCAGAATTGATGAGTTGTTTGTTCACAAATGTTTTGTACTGAGCCGCTGTTGCAATTGGCTGAACGGTGTAACGAATGCTTCCGTCTTTTTTCTTGAACTTTACAATTTTTGCGTGTTGTGGTGCAATGTTATCAGAATTGATTTTTAATAGGCATTTTGAACTGCTTCCAATCAAAACATTTTCAATATCTAAAGTGTAAGACATTGACCTGTCTTTTAACAGGCTTTTGATGTAATTACCCTTTTGTGTCTCTAAAAATAATTGGAAATTTTCTTTTGTCAATGAAACCAAAGTGCAATCAGTAACACAAGTTACATTTGCGGTTCTTACAGAATCTTCAAGCAAAGCTAATTCGCCAAAGAAATCTCCTGCATACAAATTTCCATAGTGAACATATTGTCCGTCTTCATCTTTTGATGAAACTTTAACTTCACCAGAGACTATGATGTAAAATTTATCAGCGACTTCATTTTGTAAGACAATTTTGGTATCACTTTTATAAAATTCTATTTCCATTGAAGAAATCACATCTTCATTTTCAATACTAAATCCAGGAATGTTCAGAACCTTAAAAAAATTGTAAGCTCCGAAAGGAATTCGATACAAAAAAAGATTGTCTTTAATGTGTTGACTTGATTTAAATAGTTTTTGTAATTCAGATTTATGTATCTTAAAAAAGATTGCCATTTCAGACATTACAATTACTGTATAAGGATATTTTTCTTCAAATTCATTCCAACCACAATGACCGTTTAACTCAATTAATTCACTTACAACTTTACCTTCACTTGAAAGTAATAAAGCACTGCCGTGATAAAGAAAAAATAAAAAATCAGATTCTTGTTCAGGTTCACAAACCATTTCGCCAAGAGGAATTTCTACAAATTCGCCTTTTTGCATTATTGAATTTAGGTGAAGAGGGGAAATTTTGGCAAAAGCATTATGAGGTTTTAAATTTTTGTAGGAGTTTGAATTAAGCATTGAGCAACTATTTTGATGCAATTTTTATGGAAAAGTGTTTCTAAAAAATCACACAAAATATAATTGTGTTAATTGTTTTTTCAATTTTTTAAATTTTTTATTTTATTTTGAAGCACTTGAATCGGCTAAATACATTTTTAAATACCACAAAATTGTTAGATTTTTTTGAATGAATAACGAAACTAATCGTATCAAAATTTTGATGATTGATGATGAACAATCGATTTATTTTCTAATTAAAGCATTACTCACCGAAATATCAGAAAAAGACTATGTAATTGATTGGTCTTCTTCTTTTGATGAAGGCTTTGAACTTATGACCAATAATTCTTACGACGTTTATTTGGTTGATTTCATTTTGATTGATGGTAGAACAGGTTTGGAACTAATTAGAGAAGCAAATGAAAATGGTTGCACAAAACCAAGTATTCTACTAACTGGAATTGGTGATAGAGACATTGACATTCAGGCAATGGAAGCAGGAGCAACAGATTATATTTCTAAAAATGATTTTGATTCAAAGTACCTTGAGCGTTCAATTCGTTACTCAATAATGCAAAAAGAGAACGAAAATAAAATGATAAGATACCAAGCTGAATTGGAAAGCCTTGTTAATGAACGTACCAAAAAACTCGAAGCAATAAATACACAGTTAAAAAAAGAGATTGAGCAAAGGAACATAATTGAAACAGATTTGAAATTGACGAACAGACAATTACAAAAAGACTTGGATTTAGCAAGTGAACTACAACAAGCGGTTTTGCCCGAAATCAGAAACTTACCTTTTCTAAACATAGCCGCAAAATACCTTCCTTGTAGTAGTGTTTCAGGTGATGTTTACGATATTAATTTTAATCGTGAAGGAGCAATTAATATTTTTGTCGGTGATGCAACAGGACACGGAGTTGCAGCTGCGTTTATGACAATGATGGTTCAAATCGGTTTAGACAGCATTCGACAAGATACTTCTCCAAATGAAGTTCTTGATTCTTTAAACTCTTTGCTCGTTTCAAGGGAAACTGAAAAATTTATTACAGGAGTTTACATTAGAATTACTCCTAAAGGTTTAATGTCAGCAACAAATGCAGCTCATCCTCCTTTAGTAATTCTTCCTGCAAATGGAGAAGAAGTTGTAATTCTTCAAGAAGGTGGCTGTCCACTTGGTGCATTTCCCGAAAGCCCGATTCCTTATCCTGTCGAAACTTACCAACTCAAACACGGTGATAAAGTTATTCTTTATACCGACGGAGTTTCTGAAACCGAAATTACAGCAACTGAACTTTTTGGAATTGAAAATACAATTGAATTTTTATCTCAAAACCGCAAATTGCCGCTCGAAGAAATTATTGATAAACTCTTGAGTCAGTTGGAAACCTATAAAAATGGCAAAAATATTACAGATGATTTAACAATTCTATGTGTTGAATTTTTGGAAACCTAAAACCAATAAATGCTAAAAATTCTAAAATCATTCTTCGATATTCTAAAAGAAGCATTTTTTGAATGGGTTGATGACAATGCTTCACAATTAGCTGCTGGAATTTCTTACTACACAATTTTTTCATTAGCTCCACTTTTAGTAATTACAACTTCAATAGCAGGAATTTTCTTTGGTGAAGATGCAATTCAAGGAAAACTTGTTTCTGAAATTGAAGGTTTTGTCGGTCTTCAAACTGCCAAAATTATCGAAACAATGTTAATTGGAATCGGAGAAGATTACTCAAATATTTTTGTCGGAATTTTCGGTTTTGCACTCTTATTTTTTGGTGCCTCCAAAGCAGTAATTGAACTTGAAAATGCTTTTAACAAAATTTGGAGAGTTAAACCAAAGGAACATTCAAATATCTTTTTAGATTTGTTGATGGAAAGGCTGAATTCATTTTTAACGATTTTTCTTTCAGGTTTTTTATTACTAAGCATTTTAATTATTAGTGCAACATTAAATTTTTTTTCCGGACTTCTCCAAGAATTACTTCCCCAAGTTAGGATTTTTTGGAAAGTATTAGAGTTTTTCGCTTCTCTCGGAATTTCAAGTTTAGTTTTTGCTACTTTGTTCAAATCAATTCCAAACGAAAAAATTGCTTGGAGCGATGTTTGGCTTGGTTCAATTTGCACTTCACTTTTATTTTTACTAAGCAAATTCTTACTTAATCTTTACATTTCAAGTGGTTCTTTTGCAACAGTTTATGGAGCTGCAAGTTCACTAATCATTCTTTTAGTTTGGATTTACTACTCAATCCAAATCCTCTTTCTCGGTGCAGAAATTTCCTTTGTTTACTCTAAGAAATTTGGCTCGAAGAAAATGTCAGCTTAAATCACTTTGTGTAAGTAACAAAATAGTAGAATTTATTAGAGTTTTGCAAAACATTTGGGTCTGTATAACTAATAGTGCTTCCATTTTGAGTAATAGTTGAAATCAAATTAGAGTTTTCGTAATTAGGTAATGTGTTTTTATAAATTTTGTAATTTATTGCATTTGGAATTGAATTCCACGTTAATGAAATATCATTACCAACTAATGACACATTAACATCTTCAATCATAGAGAATCTTTCAAAAATAGTAACAAAGGCATCTTCAGCTCCATTAAAAGATTCATCATAAGAGTTTGAAGTAGTACTGTAAGAAGAATTATTTGTATTTCCAGTTAAAAACATTTTACCATTTTTTAAACAAGTTTTTTGTCCAATTAAATCAAAATTTCCTTGTGTCAAGAGTGAACTTAATTTTACATTATTTAGTGTTGAATCAAGAATTATAAAAGCTATTCCATATGGAAAAAATTTTTTCTTTCCAATTAAAATCACATCATTATTTTCCAATATTTCCATTACATAAGATTTAACAGTTTGAGTAATTCCTGTTGGTGTAATGTACCCAATCTTTTTAGAATTTATCAAATTTGAACCATCATTTGTGAATTTTATTGCAAATCCTTGACTATTATTTGAAACAGGTGATATTATAGGAAAATTATTTGACAGAGACGAGCCAGTAACATAGATATTCTCTGAAAAGTCTAAAGCAATTGAATGCCCAATATCATTATCACTTCCTCCAAAATAAGTAGAAAATAATAGGTTCATGCAATTTGAAGATATTTTACTTATAAAAATATCTCTTCCACCATTTACACCATTGTAAGAGGAGTCATAAGCATTTAAAGTTGGAAAATTACTTGAATTAGAAAACCCTGTTAAATAATAGTTTGAATTATTATCTATAGCCAAATCATAAGCATAATCTTCACCATTTCCACCTAGAAATGAAGAATTTAAAATGTTAGTTCCATCATTAGAAATTCTAAGAAAGTAAGCATCTCTAAATCCTCCAAAAGAATTATAAATAGAATTTACAATTGGAAAATCATTTGACATAGTTTGACCAACAATAATATAATCACCATTTTGATTTTCCAATATCCTACTTGGTGTATCGGATAAAGAGCCACCTAAATAAGTGGAAAAGGTTAGATTATTTCCACTTATAGAAAATTTGGAAATAAAAATATCGTTTACTCCTCCATAAGTAGAATCTATAGGATTAAAGGTTGTAAAATTAGTAGAACGGGTAAATCCAGCAATAACAATATTAGAATTATTAACGATTATACCTGTTCCTGCATCCTCATCATTTCCTCCCCAATACGTAGAATATTCTAAGGTTGATAAATCATTTGAAAATTTACTTATAAATGAATCACTGTCATCTCCTGCATAAGAACTACTCATAGCTCCACTAGTTATTGGAAAAGTTGTTCCACTTGTCGAACCAGTAACAAAAACTCCTCCATTATCACCTACAGCTAACGTACTTGCAATATCAACTTGGTTCGAACCTAAGAAAGTCGAATATTTTAATTCAAATGCAAAAATATTCCCAACAAAAATAAAATTTAAAAAAATTGCAAATAGTATAATATAGTTTTGCAAAAAGTAAAATCTTTTCATTTATAAACCTCATTTGAATAAAACATAATTTTATATTCTTTCAATTTTTTCTTAGAAAAAAAAAAGATATTTCAATACTTTTAAAATGTCCATAGATAAATTAAGAGTAGAACCTTGGAAATTCATTTCGACAAAGGCACATTGATTTTCAAAAATCTTTCTCAGGAAATTGCGACTTCGCTTGAAGGCGTAAAATGGGACGAAAGAACAAATGTTTTCAGAAGTCCTGCAATTTTCTATCGCAAAATTGTGCTTGAACTTCGCAAACGAAAAATTCCTTACCAAGACCTTGCCCGAAAATTTAATCCGACAGAATTCCCACTCAAAAATGAAATCATTCCAAGAGACTTCCAACAAGAAGGAATTGAGGCTTGGTTAAAAAACGGCTCACAAGGAGTTGTTTCCCTTCCAACAGGAGCTGGTAAAACGATTCTTGCAGTTCTTTTAATCGAAAAAGTAAAACGCCCGACTTTAGTTCACGTTCCGACAATTGACTTAATGCAACAATGGCACTCAGTTTTACAGAACTTTTTCTATGAAGAAATCGGACTTCTCGGAGGCGGTTACAAAGAAATTACAAATTTGACAGTTGCAACTTACGACTCTGCTCTACTTCACGTAACGAGCAAAGGCGACAAATTCGGATTTCTCATTTTTGACGAATGCCATCACTTACCAAGCACACAAAATCAGTACACAGCTTTAAGTTCAATCGCTCCTTTTCGACTTGGTTTGACAGCAACTCCAGAACGAACAGACGGAAAAGAAGACTTACTTTACAAACTCGTCGGAAATCTCTGTTATACAACTCACATTCACGAACTCGAAGGTTCAACTTTAGCTCCTTACAACGTCAAAACTTTAGAAATTAATCTTTTACCCGAAGAACAAGAACAGTACGATTTGCACCGCGAGAAATACATTAATTTCTTGCGTTCAGAGCAAATAAATATGTCTCAACTTAGTGGGTGGAGAAATTTTCTTTGGAAATCGAGTCGAACTCCCGAAGGAAGAGATGTTTTCAAGTCTTACTTAATTCAGAAAAAACTTAGCCAAGTCGCTTCTCAAAAAGTCCAAAAAATTTGGGAGCTTTTACAGAAACACAAAGGCGACAGAATTATAATTTTTACGCAAGACAACGAAATGGCTTACAAAATCGGAAAAACATTTTTACTTCCCGTTCTGACTCATTTGACAAAACTCAAAGAACGTGAAAACTTTTTGACCAAATTCAGAAACGGCGAATATTCGGTTTTAGTAACTTCAAAAGTTCTAAACGAAGGAGTTGACGTTCCGGAAGCAAATGTTGGAATTATCGTTTCAGGAAGTGGAAGCGTCAGAGAACACGTGCAAAGACTTGGCAGAATTTTACGTGGAAAACCCGGAAAACAGGCTTTCCTTTACGAACTCGTTTCGCAAGGAACAGGTGAACATTTTGTAAATCAAAGAAGAAGGCAACACAGTGCTTACGAAGGACCTCGTTTGTTATAAAAATTACAAAAACAACGTTAATCCGAAATTTATAAATCCGTTTGATTCGGAACTTTTGAACGTTGCAGAGGAATTAATTGAAATTTTCAAAGACTCTGTCGGAGATACGCGAGCAGAACTTTTGGAAAACTCAAAAATGATTCTTGACGGAAGCGAAAAACCAATTTTAGTTTTGCGTGGATTTCAGAAACTACTTTTGGATAGAACAAAGTTTGACACTTCGGCAGACGAAAAGTTCACAAATTTTCGTGAGAAAGTTTTTACTAAAACAAGTGAGTTTTTGACAACACAAGACTTTGAAAACTTTGCAGAATTTAGAGCAAAAATTGAAACTAATTTTTCACAAAAATACAAAGAAATTTCAACTAAACTCTACTCTGACTTACCTGAATTTCAAGAAGTTTTGAAATTTAAATCAATAACTTCCGAACAACTTTTGAACCGCTACAACTGTGCTCAAATTCAAGGTTTGCTAATTCATTGCAATCAACTTGAAATCACAGTTTCAGATTCTGAGCCTAAGAAATTACGCCAACTTTTTAAATTTTTGAGATTCTTTCAACTCCTCGCAAAAGTTGAGAAATTAAATGAAAACACTTTTAAAATCTTCGTTGATGGTCCGCTCAATTTGTTTTACAGAACTCAAAAATATGGTTTAAATTTGGCGAACTTCTTTCCGTCTTTGCTTCACCAAGAGAAATGGCACTTAGTTGCAAAAGTACAACTCAAGAACCGCAAAATTTACGAATTAAATTTAGACCAATCTTGTGGAATCAAGCCGATTTCGCAAAGATTTTTAGCTTACGTTCCAAAAGAAGTTCAGATGTTTCAAAAGCTGTTCAGTGAGAAAAATTCGGATTGGCAAATTTCGACAACATCGAATTTTGTTCCGCTTGAAGGTGAGGCTTACTGTTTCCCTGATTTTTCATTGAAGCACAAAAATGGAACTGAAGTTTTTCTTGAAATTTTCCACGCTTGGCACTCAAGTCACTTTTCAGAAAGGTTACAAACTTTGAATCCAAACTCTCCCAAGTTAATTTTGGGAATTGCTCAAAATTTGCTCAAAGACCCTTTTCTTTCTCATTCAATTGAAAGTTCTGAATATTTCCAAGAGTTCGGGTTTACCTTTCGAGAAATGCCAACAGTTACAAAAGTGAGTAAAATTTTAAAGAAGTTTGAATAGTGAGAAACGTAGGAAACAAAAATTTTTGTTCCCTAAAATCAAACATCATTCTACTTTGCCATTGACTTTCTTTTTTCTTCAAAGAAAAACATTGCTGCTGGAGTGATTATCAAGTCCGCAATTAATGCAGAAAAAATTGTCAGTGAGCAAAGAATACCCATATAAACTGTTGGAATCCAAACTGACACGACTAAACTTGAAAAGACTAAAATCAAAATTACCGATGTAAAAAATATCGCTCTTCCTGAAATTTGCATTGAGTGTAAAGTTGCATCGTAATTATTTTTCCCCATTTCTTTGGCTTTCTTGAGCTTTTCCAAAAAATGAATCGTGTCGTCAACAATAATCCCAAGAGTGATACAAGCAATTAACGAAGTTCCGACGTCGATTTTAATTCCCAAAAATCCCATCAGACCAAAAGTAATTAAAATTGGAACTAAGTTTGGAATCAAGCTAAAAAGTGCAAATTTCACAGAACGAAACGCCAAGCCAATCAGCAAAATTATAAATCCTAAAGCCCAAAGAAACCCGTCAACCATACTCCAAAGCAAGTGATATTCCATATTTTTAAACATCACCATCAGACCTGTCGGCATAATTTTGAACTGCGAAACATACATAGAAATGTATTCATTAACTCTTTCCATAAAAACATTGTATTGAGCAGAATCCATAAAAATCGTTCTTGCTGTAACTCTCGCTAAATCGGATTCAGAATTTACAAGGCTCTCTAAAATTCCACCAAAACCTTCAACAAGGTAAAACAGTTCGTCTAAAACACTTTGCTCCTCTGGAATTTTTGCAAATCCTTCTTGACGATTGTTAAGTTCAAAATTCGTTCGTTCTATGAATTTACCAACTGAGACAACTTCCTTGACTCCAGCTAAATTTGCAAGAAAATCTTCAAATTTCACAAGTTCTTCCAATACTTCTTTTTCTTGAATTTTACCATTTTTAGGTTGTGCCAAAAAGTCAATTTGGACTGTTGAACCAAGTTCATTTTGGATTGTTTCTGTCCACTTTCTCGCAGGATGGTCTTCTGAAATGTAATCCAAGAAGCTCGACTCAACTTTTAATTTTGAAATTCCAAAAACGGAAGCAATAACAATTAGTAAAGAAGCGTAAACAATGATTTTTCTATTTTTGTAAGAAAACTCAACCAATTTTTCATAAATGGTCAGAGTGTCTTTTTTGATGAAAAAGTTTCTACACTTTTTGAACTTCGGTTTAAAAATTAACATCAAAGCAGGCATAAAAGTTAGAGTCAAAATCAACGCAAGGAAAACACCAAATGCGACTTCATAACCAAATTCTTTCAGAGGTCTCAAATGACTTTGGCTTAGAGTTATAAAACCAATTGCAGTTGTCAAAGTTGTGAGCAAACAAGGCAAAAACACTTTCTTCACTGATTCTGAAACTGCTTTAGCATAAATTTCTGTTTGGCTAACTCCTTCTTCTTCCAAACGAGCTAAAGCCTGAATGTAGGCACTTAGAAAATGAATTGAATCCGCAATTCCAATAGCCATCAAAATCGTTGAGACAGAAATATTGAGCGAAGTGTAAGCCCAATCGAAAATCCCAACAAAACCAAGAGTTCCCATAAGCGACAAATAAACAACTGACATCGTAAGTGCCAAGCCAGCAAAACTTCTAAAGAGAAAAAGAACGACAGCAAACAAAATCAAAGTGCTAAACGGGAAAACAACTTTCAAGTCGTCCAAAAGGGTTTTCATTAATTCCCATTGAACAACAGGTCCACCAGTTGCAAGAATTTCACAGCCAGTTTTTTGCTCCTCTTTTTCAACTTCCACATAAATTTTCTTGACCAAATTAATTTTGTAATCGGCATTTTCATTTGGTTTGTATTCAACTTTAACAAAAATTAAAGCACCTTTTCCGTCAGGTTTCAAAAGGCTTTTAGTTAAGACTTCATCTTTTAAGGCTTTTTCTTTTGCAAAATTTATTTCTTCAATTGTTGGAAGTTCGCCGTCATCAAATTGCGGGAAAAGAAATTTTGATTCTAAAACGTCATTTTCAGATTCAAGAAACCTATAATTTGTAATACTAAAAATCTCGGTTACGTATTCAAATGAAGCTACTTTTTGAGTTAAAGAATCTATCGAGGAAAGGATTTCTTGCGTAAAAATTGTTTTGTCGGTTTTGTAGTAAAGCACCAAAAATTCGTCGTTGTCAAAATTCTCTTTTAACAAATTAAAAGACTGAATAGCAGGGTCATTGTCTAGAAACCAAATTTCAGGTGAGGAATCAATCTCTTTAATTTGAATGAAAAATGAAAGGAAAATTATAAAAGCTAAATTTAAGACAATTAAAAGGTATTTCTGTTTGATGAGAAAGTCAGTGAATTTGTTCAATTAGGTAACCTTTATGCGTTTATTAAGCTGCTTGTTGGAAAGTTTTACAGAAAATTTTTCTTTGGTGAATGAGTTCTCGAAAAGTCTGTAAAATGTTTCTCTTTCACGATTTGAGACAACCGCAAAGTTATGAGCTTCTGCAATTGAAATTGGAAATCCCAAGCCCTTTTGAGATTGTAAATAAATTTGCGAGTGGATAAAATCCAACTTTTCGGGAAAGTCTGTTAGCCAAATTGGAATCTCAATTCTTGCGACTTCATTTTGCACTTTGAGGTAAAAAAATCCAATCTTTAAATGAAAAGGAAAAAGCTCTTCTCCTTCAATTTTGGCGTTAAGAGCTTCCGAAGTGCTTAAAAAAACTTGGGTTCTTTCGCCTTCTTCTAAAATTTCGCCTAAAAGTTCAGAGTCTGAAATTCCATTAATTTTTTCGCAAGTGATTTCCTTTTTTTCAAGTCTTGGCTTACAATTTTTGCAATCAATTTGATTTTGGTCGCAAAGGTTGAGTCTTAAAAAATTCGTAACCTCGTTTGACCTTGAAGAAGAAATGTAACTCGCAAATGGTATTTTTGCCTCGTAGAGTTCTGCGTAAACTTTTGAGTAACGTTCTAAAATATCTCGTTTTAAGTTGTCTTCTTTTAAGTCGTCTGGTGTAAATCTTCCGGGAATTTCTGTCCCCAAAACCCAAGGAATTAAAGTTCCGTCAATCAAGCCAAAAAGGTTTGTGTTTTCTAATTTTGAAAGGCAAATTTCTGACAGTTTTTCTCTTTCAAGAATGTCGCGATTAAAGTCAACGAGTGCCGAATTTACTTGGACTTTTCTTCCATTAATTCTTGGAAAAATCTCATCTTCTTTAGCAAAAAGTAAAGCCTCAGAATTCATTTCAGCATTGGAATTTTCGCCGTAAGTAAGGCAAATTATTCCAAGATTAATCAAGTAACAAGGAGTAACTTCGTGACTGTCAGGATAAATTTGAGAACCGTCAACGGCAACGACTGTGTAATTTTCAATCGAATTTGGAAGTGGAAATTTTTCGGAGATTTTGAGTTTGGAAATCGGAATGTGCCAAAAAGAATTTCTTTCGTTTAGGTCTTCTTTTAACCTTCTTTGAAATTCTTCCCAATTTGAATCTAATTCGCTAAAATTTTCCAGAGCAATTTTAAATCTGTCTTTCATTACAGAATACAATTTTTTGTTTTCAAAAATCGTTTTGTCTAATTCTTTAACAACTTGAGTAAAATCTAACATTGAATGTGATTTCTTAAAATTGGGTTTTCCAAACTCGCATTTGAGCCTTTAACTAATGTTACGCAAAAAAAAGGAACTCGGCAGAAATGAAAATTTATCACAAAATTTGACTTTGCTTTAACCACCCCATTTTTTCGTTTTCAGAAACTAAAGTTTCAAACGAAAAAAATCCCCTCCTTTAAAAAGATGGGAAAAAATTGTCGTGCTTCACACAACTAAAATCTCTCCGCCTTTTCAAGGAGGAGACAGAAAATAAATTCAAGCAAAGCGTTAGAATTTTTTTCAGAGGTGGTTTAAAAGAACGTCAAAATCAGCAAGAAATCAAACTTTTCCAAATTTGCGTAGCAACAGCCTTTAATTTCAAAAAATATAAACAATTTTGAATTAATAAAAACCTGTTAAAGTAAACACTTTTAAATTTTGAGGTAACACTAAAATCGCCTAATGAGCTATTTCAAAGCTGATTAACTTTGGCATAGAAATTGGTTTTACTAATTAGTTTAAACTAAAGTAAACAAAACAAAAAGGCGTAACCTATATGAAACAATTTTTAACACCTTTGCTTTTGCTTTTTGCAAGTTCTTGCTTTGCTCAAACCGTTTCAACTTTAACTGCAAGTTTTAATGCAAGTGGTGGAGTTGCTTACCGTGACGGATTTGTTTACGTCGCAGATTTTGGAACAGCTTTGAACCAAGCAGACGGAACAAATGTTTACAAAGTTGACCCAACCGACGGAAGTTTTAGTGTTTTTGCTACAGGGCTTTCAGGAGCTTCGGGAAATTCTTTTGACTCTCAAGGAAATCTTTTTCAATCTAACATCGCTGCAAGTTCGATTTCAAAAATTGACACAAACGGGATTGTAACAAATTTTTCTTCAATCGGAGTTCAAGGACCAGTTGGAATTGCAATTGACAGTTTGGACAATGTTTTTGTAGCAAATTGTGGAAACAGTACAATTCGTAAAATTTCAGCAGCAGGAGTTTCAACTCCATTTGCAAGCAACTCAACAGGTTTGTTAAGTTGTCCAAACGGACTGACAATTGACGAAAACGGAAATCTTTACACTTGCAACTTTGGAAACGGAAACATTGTTAAAATTGACCCGAACGGAGTTGTTACTTTGCTAACAGTAATGCCTGGAGGAAACAATGGTCATTTAACTTACGCTAACGGATTTCTTTTCGTTGTTGACAGAGGTGGAAATTCTGTTTGGATGGTAAGTTTGGAAGGTGAACAAGTTTTAGTTGCAGGAAGTGGTTTTTGTGGAAAATTAGATGGAGTTGGAAACCAAGCTACATTTTCATTTCCAAATGGAATTAGAGCGACACCGTCAGGAGACACACTTTTTGTAAACGATGCAGTTCCACTTTGCAATTCAAACCTAAACCCAATTGTAGTAAGAATGATTACGGGCATTAATTCAGCTGTTGGAATCAAAGAAGAAAGCTACAAACCAATTTCATTTTCACTTAGCCAAAACTACCCTAACCCTTTTAATCCTTCAACTTCGATTAATTACGAATTGGGAATTACGAATTACGAATTAGGGAGATTGAGCATTTTCAACACTCTTGGTGAAACGGTAAAAGAGTTCGAAATTGCAAATTCAAAAGGCTCAGTAATTTGGGACGGAACTAATGAAATTGGGAAAAATGTTAGTTCAGGTGTCTATTTTTATGAGCTAAAAATTGGCAACCAATCTCAAAAACGAAAAATGGTTTTGATGAAATAATTTTCACTT
Organism: Calditrichota bacterium; assembly: GCA_008501735.1. Lineage (GTDB taxonomy): Bacteria > CLD3 > CLD3 > CLD3 > CLD3 > CLD3. The sequence goes on from QQUF01000045.1 coordinate 167,121, forward strand.
TTAAATTTTTACGGGTAAAATGAAAAAATCTTTAAAAACAGTTTTAGTAGGAATCGCAGTTTTACAGACTTCGATTTTGTTCGGACAAGACGTTACAACTTTGATTAGCCAAAACGGCGGAATAATTAGAGACGGTCTTTCAGTTGACAGTTTGGGAAATATTTATTCCTCTAACTTTGCAAACACAGTTGCAAAAATCAAACCTGACGGAAGTTTCACCTACATTTCAACGACAATGGGAACTTCGGCAGGAAACATTACAGACGCAGACGGAAATCTTTTTGTATCAAATTACAATCTTGGAGTGATTAGCAAAATCTTACCTAACGGAACAAAGTCAACTTTTGCTGATGGAATTCCTGGTCCTGTAGGATTGACTTTTGACTTAACAGGCGACACTTTGTTTGTTGCAAGTTACATTGGCGATTCGGTTCATAAAATTTCACCAGACGGCACAGTTTCAACTTTTGTTGACGGAATGGGAATAAATGGACCAGCGGGAATTTGCACTGATTCAAGTGGAAATTTGTACGTTGGAAATTTCGACGACGCAAACATTCATAAAATTACACCAAGTGGTTTGATTTCACCTTTTGCAGTAATTCCTGGTCCTGGAACTGGGCAAATCGGTTACGTAACTTACAGCAAATCTCAAAATAAAATTTATGCAACAGCGAGAAGTGCTAACAAAATTTATGAAGTTGATTTAAATGGAAATGTTACTCACTTTGCAGGAACTGGAGCGAATAACAGTGTTGATGGAATCGGAACTTCTGCTTCCTTTGCATTACCGAACGGAATCACTTCTTCACCAAACGGCGACACACTTTATGTTTCAGAAGGTCCATCAGGGACTTTGAGAAGAATTGTTGGAGGAATTGCAACTGCAATTTCCGAACCAATTCAAACTCCTTTGAATTTTAAACTTGAGCAAAATTACCCAAATCCTTTTAACCCAACAACTTCTATTAATTACGAATTGGGAATTACGAATTACGAATTGGGAAAATTAAGCATTTACAACACTCTTGGTGAGACAGTTAGGGAATTTGAAATTGATAAACCAAAAGGTTCAATCAATTGGGACGGAACTAATAAACTTGGGAAAAATGTAAGTTCAGGAATTTATTTTTATGAGCTAAAAATTGGAAACCAATCTCAAAGAAAGAAAATGGTTTTGATGAAATAAATTTAACCAACACAAAAAATCGGCTATTTTGTGTTGGGAGTAAATAAGGTAAATAAATTTAACCTTATTTACCTTATGGTTTTTACAAGCTCTATTCCCTGATTTGTAATCTTTATTTTATGATGTTTATATAATTTTCCGATTGCTTGTTTAAACACAATTTTACTTACTTGAAATTCTTTTTTGATATTTTCAGGAGAACTTTTATCATTAAATTCAGATTTTCCACCATTTTCCATAAGATGATCTAGAATTTTTTCAGTAGTCAAAAGAACATTCATCTCTTGCTTGGGCTGCATAGAAACGTCTATTTTCCCATCGTCTCTAATTAATTTTATATACGCTTTAAGTTTTTGTCCTAAACGATAATCTTCATAAACCTGATTTCCATAAACCAATCCTGTGTATTCATCGTTTATCGCTACTTTTATACCTAAATCGGTAAAAGCATAAATCTCTACATCTACTTCCTGCCATTGAGTAAATATTTCTTCATCAACTGTTTCTTTTAAATAGTTAAAATTGTTTTCCATTATTTATCCATTTCATCAATTGTTTTGAATAGCACCGCAATCAAAAGAAGCATTAATTTTTATCCACAATTAGTATATTTATTTTTCTAACTAACCAAAAAATTCCAACCTTACTTTAAAATAAGTTTTAGAATGTTTCAAAGTTAAATTCAAATTTCTTCATTAACAACAAGCAATATAAAATTACCAAGGAAATGGAAACTCAACTTTCGGTCTGAATTTCATAAATTTCATTAGTTTTGCTTTTTGGTGAAAACCTTTCTATTGCAAGAAAATTCAGGAACAGAGAAATTTTTCGAACATTTAATTTGTTGGGTATGAATAAGTATTCACTATTTTTGAAATAAAATTAATACATTAAATATATTAGAATTTAATGAATAAATCATACTCTAGTTCTGTATCAAGTTCTCCAATTCGGAAAAAAAAGATTCAACAATATTTAGGTCTTTTTATAATTCTCCTAATAATTTATTTTTTTCTGAAAGATTCAACTTGGACGGGTGGAACTGTAGAATTACACACAATTATGGAGGCATTTGCGACATCACTTACAATGAGTATTGGAGTTATCTCGATTGTTAGATTTTATTCTAAAAAAAATAATACATTTCTATTTATTGGTGCTGGTTTCTTAGGAACATCTTTTTTAGAAGGTTACCATATGGTTGTAACCTCTACTTTTTTTTATGAACATTTCCCTTCAGAACTATCTTCCCTTTCTCCTTGGAGTTGGGTTGCCGCAAGACTGTTTTTATCTATTTTAATGCTTTTAAGTTGGTGGGCTTGGAAAAGAGAAGAGAAAATGGGAGATAAAGGTATTATTAAGGAAAATACAATTTATATAGTTATCGGAATACTAACATTAGTTAGCTTTTTATTTTTTGTCTTTGTGCCTCTTCCAAGAGCTTATTACCCTGAATACTTTTTTCACAGACCTCAAGAAATCATACCTGGAATATTTTTTCTTTTAGCACTAATTGGCTATTTTAAAAAAGGGCATTGGGAAAAAAATGATTTTGAGCATTGGATGATTCTTTTTCTAATAATAAGTTTCTCTAGTCAATTAATCTTTATGACACTTTCAGGTAAAAATTTTGATATGATGTTCGATGTTGCCCACTTACTCAAAAAACTCAGTTATATTTTTGTTCTAAATGGACTGCTTATAAGTATGTTTTATTTGTTCAAAGATGGAGAAGAAAAAACAGAAAGAATAAAAAAAATAAACTCAAACTTAAATGACGAAATTAATGAACGAATAAAAGCTGAAAAAGAGTTACAAGAACTTTCCTCAAAATTAGAAAAAAATGTTGAGGATTTAATAATTGAGCAAAAAAAGTCCCTTAAAAGATTAAATGAAACAACCAATGCAAAATTACTTGCTGAAAAGTCCCGAAACAAATTAAAACTCGTAGCAGAACAATTAGCAAATTCGAATAAAGAACTAACACAATTTGCCTTTATAGCTTCCCATGATTTGCAAGAACCTCTAAGAAAAGTAGAAATCTTTGGAAGTATGTTAGAGACAAGATTAAAAGGAAACTCAGACGAAAAAATAGATAACTACATTTCTGTAATGGTAAACTCAGCTAAAAGAATGAGAGATTTAATAAATGGATTATTATCATATTCAAAAATTACATCAAGTACTATCCCCTTTCAATCAGTTAATCTAGATAAAATAGTCGCTGGAGTAGTTTCTGATTTACAAACGACGCTTGAAAACTCAAACGGAAAAGTTGAGTGGCAAAATATGTTAACTATTGAAGCTGATCATTTACAACTAAGACAATTATTCCAAAACCTTATAAGTAACAGTATCAAATATTCCCTAAAAGGTGAAAAACCTTTAATTAAAATACATTGCGAAGAATTTTTAAATCCATCAAATGAAAATTTTTGTAAAATTTTTGTAAAGGATAATGGGATTGGATTCGATGAGAAATATTCTGAGAAGATTTTTGAAGTTTTTCAACGCCTTCATCCTAAAACTGAGTATAAAGGCTCAGGAATTGGGCTCTCAATTTGTAAAAGAATTATGGAACGCCATAATGGAACAATTTCAGTAATTAGCAAACCTGATAAAGGCTCAACCTTTATTCTAACTTTACCGATAAAACAAAATTTATAAACTCTTAATCCCTTTTATCTAAAAATGCCATTAACAACCTAAGTCTATTAATGGCATTTAAAATTGAGAAATAGAAATAAATCCTATTTCAAGAAAACTGCTTTTTTAGTAGAAGAAAATTCAGGAGTTGTAAGTTTGTAGAAATAAATTCCTGTTGAAACTAAATTCCCGATTTCATCAGTTGCATTCCAAGAAATGCTTTGTTTTCCTGATTCAAAACTTCCATTTGCAAGTGTTTTAACAAGTTGCCCTTTTACGTTAAAAACTTCAAGTTTAACGTTTGTTGTTTTTGGCAAATTGAAAGAAATTTTTGTTGAAGGATTAAAAGGATTTGGGAAATTTTGCTCCAAACTAAAACTATTAGGAACTGATTTTCCTTTTTCTTCAATTCCAACAACAAACAAATCATCAACGATTGCTTGAAGTGCTTCATCAGAAGAAGTTAAAGCAGGTGATGATTTTATAATTGATGCTAAATCAAACCCGAAAACGGCTGCTTTCCAATTGTTGCCTTGAACTGTTACCACTGCATTTCCTTCAGTTGCACTTGCTCCATAACCTGCAACAACAATTCCATTTCCAGTAACATTGATTACATCTTTAGAATCTTGAATATTTTCAGGGTTTGCTCCAGAAGCTCGCATTAAAAAACCAAGAGTAGCTCCAGGTGCAGACAGTGCACTTCCAGAAATTCCTCTCACAAAGTCAGAAGAACCTTGATAATTTCCACCATTTCCAAGACCAAGCATTGTCATTAAAGCTCCATTTGACTGTGTTTGAATAATGTTTTGACCACTTAAGACCAAATGTCCACCAGCATTCAAGTAATCAACTAAAAGTTGCTCTTGAGATACACTCATTACATTAAAAGTTTTGCTTCCTGTATACCAAACAACAATTGATGGTTGTGTCAGCATTCCTAATTCGGCTAATGTTGGTTCGTTAGGATTTTCATCCAAATCCCACAAAAATGAGTCATAACTTAAGTCATTACCAATTTTTTTATAAATCGTGTCAACTGAAGAAGATTGGTCAGCACCAACAATTAAAAGTGAAGCTGGTCCATTTGAATAATCGAAAGTCATATTTTGTCCAGCATTGATAGAAAATTGTGGAATTTCCATTTCCGAATAAGGAAAGCCAGGAATAAAAGTCATTCTGTAATCAGATTCTGGTAAATCAACAGAGTAATCTCCATTTGCATCAGTTTGAAAAGAAGTAAATTCAAATTCTTCATTTCCAGTAATTCCATAAACTACAATTTCACCGACGATTGCATTTCCATTTCCATCATCAAAAGTTCCGCTGACTGTTGCACCAGGGTTTTGTACTAAAGTAATTGGAAAATCAACAGGATTATTTGGAGTCAAAGTCGGAATTCCTGAAAAAGTAGCAGTTTGGTAACCAAAAGCTGAAACTTCCAATGAAATATTAGTCAACAAAGGTTTTGCTGTGTAATTACCGTTAGCAGCAGTAATAAATTCTTGTTCTGTCTCAATTACTTTAACTGTCGCAAAAGAAATTGGATTCCCATTAGAACTGTTTGTTAAACTTCCTGATACAACCAAAGGAGAGATTTCTCCTGCCGCTGCAAGAACATCAATAATTCCCATTCCATAATCATTATCATCTCCTGGAGCTCCTAAGTCTTTTGCAGTTGTAAGTAACGCAAGTTTAGCTTCTTCAGCAGTTACGTTTGGATTGACATTTTTAAGAAGTGCAATTGCACCTGCAACAACTGGACCTGAGAAAGAAGTTCCAAAAGAATTAGAAGTTCCTCCTCCTCCAGCAGAACCATTTGCAACTTTTATTAATGACCCTTGTGCCATAACTTCAGGTTTAATTTTGAAATCTGCATTATGTGGTGGCGGAACAATTGGACTGTTCGCACAACCTGAAGGTCCACGAGAACTAAATCCTGAAACAGAAACTTGATTTGAGTTTACAGAGCCAACTGAAAAAGTATTAACTGATGAAATAGCTCCAGAAGCAACATCGCCTTGAGTTTGAGCTCCAGGTCCTTCATTTCCAGCAGACCAAACAGTTGCAACTCCAAGAGCTTCAAATGTATTATAGGTTTGGAACTCACTTAGATTCGCACAACCTCCAGTATTTCCGCCATAAGAATTATTAACAACAGCTAATTTGTCAAGAACGTCAGCAGGAAGCTGTGAAGCCCAAGAAAATCCTGCACCAGGGTTTCCAATTGTGATTCCAACTCCAGCATTGTGTTTTGAACCAATCCACCAAGCTCCAGGAGCAGTTCCTAAAGTATCAGTTAAAGTGTGTCCGACCATCATACTCATTGTTCCAGTCCCGTGAGTATTTGAAGGTAAGTCTTCGGGAAATTGTGAATTTTGCCCAGCAGCATCATTCCAAGCGTGATTCCATTGAACATTCGGTTGAAGCCCGTACCAACTTGAAGATAAATAAGGTTGGTTTCCATCAACTCCTGAATCAATATTCATTACAATTACTCCACTTCCGTCGTAACCTAATGCCCAAAGTTTATCAGCGTTGATTGCTGAAAGAGCAGCATTTTTTTGGCTAATTTGAGCAGAACTTCCTTTTTCTTGGAATTCTGGTGAAACAGGAGTTGGGATTGTTCTTTCATAAAATCTAAAAAGAGTTTGAACTTCTTCAAAAGATGCGATTTCTTCCAAAAGCTCAGGAGTTGCATTAGTTATAAAAATCATATTTGAAAGAAAATTCGATTCAAAAGACTCTACTTTTTCAGGGCTTGCTTTCAAATAATCTAAAATATTCTTCTGTGTGCGGTTAGCAACTTCTTTTAAAATAGGAAGAAGAATGTCTCTTCTTTCTGAGTTTTTAAGTCTTTCTTGATTGAATCGACTTTTAAAAGGTTTAATATCTACTTGTTCTTTTAAGTGAACGTAGGCAGAAACTCTTTCTCCTTCACGTAGTTCGCTAATTTGTTGCTGTAAATCCTCCGAAATATTTCCAGCATTAGCAAGAAGCGGAATTGAACTTAAGAGCAAGCTTAGTCCAATAGTTTGAAATTTTGCAAATTTCATTAATTCTCCGTTAAAGTTAAGGTTATGATTAGTTTAATTTTTTTAAGTCTAATGATTTAAGGGCTTTAAATGTAAAACTTTATAAGATTATTCCAATTGAAAATTATTGAGCAATTGAAACGCTTGGGTGAGCAGTCATTTTTAAATCAGATTTCATTCCTTTTTGTATCAATTTCCAACCACAGAAAGCAATCATTGCCGCATTGTCTGTACAAAAAACAGGCTTTGGAAACATTGCTTCAATTCCATTTTTTGAGGCTCTTTCAAACATCAAACTTCTCAACCTTGAATTTGCCGCAACTCCTCCGGTAACAACGATTTTGTTTAATTTTAATTCTTTGGCAGCTTTGATAGATTTTATTACTAAAATATCTGCAACTGCTTCTTGGAAACTTGCCGCAATGTCTTCAAGATTTTCTTCGATTTCAATTTTACTTAGGCTTTGAAGAAAAACTCTAACAGCTGTTTTCATTCCTGAAAAACTAAAGTTAAAATTTCCACTGTCAATCATTGGTCTTGGAAATCTGTAGGCTTTCGGATTTCCATTTTTGGCTTTTTTATCAACGTTAGGACCTCCAGGAAATTCAATTCCAAGCATTTTAGCAACTTTATCAAAAGCCTCACCAGCTGCATCATCAACAGTTTGTCCAACTAACTCGTATTCTCCAAAATCTTTAAAATGCACAAGTTGTGTGTGTCCACCAGAAACAACTAAAGTCAGGAATGGCGGTTTTAGTTCAGGATTTTCGATAAAATATGCGTGCATATGACCTTCAATATGATGAACTCCAACTATCGGAATCTCCAAACCTAATGAAAGTGCCTTTGCGAAATTTACGCCAACTAACAAGGCTCCAACAAGTCCAGGTCGATTTGTAACGGCAATTGCGTCAATCTCTTCTTTAGTGATTTTTGCTTCATCAAGTGCTTGTTTAACAACTTGAGAGACAAGTTTTTGATGAGCTCTTGAGGCAAGTTCAGGTACAACACCACCAAAAGTCTTGTGTATTAGTTGTGAAGAAATAATATTTGAAATAATTTTTCCGTCTTCGAGAATTGCAGCAGCAGTTTCGTCGCAAGAAGATTCGATTCCAAGGATTTTCATAAAAAATCTTAAAATAAGTGGATTTTGGTTAAAATGACTACTCTAAAAGTAACTATTTTTTAGCAAATTTTCAAAATTCTTAATTACAAATTAGAGTTTGTTTTGAAATTAGTTGTTTTTTATCTTTTGCTTTCTTTTTGAGGAAAATCAAAACTAACTAAAACATAACTTTAAGGAAAGACTTGAATGAATTTTAATGTTAATTTCAAAGAGTTTTTACAGTTTGTAATCATCAATACTGCTGCAATGTTTATTCTAATGGTAACATTAGAAGCTATTTTCGTAATTCACGTTCCTCATCAAGATGATGGTTGGTGTGTCAAATTTAATAAAATTGAAAAAGAATTTGGAAACCCATTAAGCGATACAGAATACACTTACGAGTGTTTGGAGTTCAAGAATGATTTTGAGAAAAGAATCGAACAAACAAACATTGCAATGGGTGACAGAAAAGTCTTCATTAGAATCGTAGTTTTCTTAATTGGATTTTTAACTGCTTTTGGATTTTTCCACCTTTACCCACTCTGGAAAGGCAAATCAAATGTTTTTAGGCATTTAAAACTTTTACATTTTTTAACTGATATGCCTGTAATTGCTGTCGCAGCTTTGATTTCTGCAATTTTCCTTCCACTTTTGATACTTGGAAGTTTACCTCACGCAGAAGTTTGGTATTTCCAAATTTTCTACGACTACAACTATTCTGTTGCAATGGAAATTCTTGAAACATTGAAGTAAAGTTTTAACTTTTTCTTACAAAAACAAACTCACTTTCAGTTGAAAGTTTAGCTTGGAATTTGTAACCACTTGCCTCAAACTCTTTTAATTTTTCGACTTGGTCAATTTTATTTTTTACGATGAAATTGACCATTTGTCCTCTCGCCATTTTTGCAAAAACAGCAACAACTTTCAATTTCCCTTCTTTTTCTTCTTTAAAAGCCAAATTCAAAATTTTGTGCTGAAACTTTTTCGTATCAATTGTCTTGAAATACTCTCCCGAAGCAAGATTTAGCAATACTCTGTTTGTGTGCTTTGCTAATTCATCATTCAGGTTTTGGGTAAATTTTACCCTCCAAAATTCGTACAAAGACTTTCGTTTTACTTTCAAACTTGTTTGCATTTCAAGTCTGTAAGGTTGAATCAAATCTAAAGGTTTTAAAATACCGTAAAAAGCGTCTAAGATTCTTAAGTTATCTTGAGCAAACTTTAAGTCTTTTTCTGAAAAGCTATCGGATTGCAGATTTTCAAAAACGTAACCGTTGTAAGCCAGAATTGCTTGTTTTGAATTTTCGAGCTTGAAGTCTTCACTCCAATTTTGGAAACGTTCATAGTTTTCTTGAGCAATTTTGTCGCTCACTTTAAAAAGTGTTTTTAACTTTTTCTCGGATTTCTTTTTTAGAATTTGAGAAATTATTTTCGCTTCTTCTAAATGTTGAGGAGTCGAAAATTGAGTTAATTTATTTTCAGAATTAAAATCTAAAGTTTTTGCAGGTGAGAGAATTGAAAGCATTTTAAACCTTTAATTTATTTTTCAAGAACTGATATTACGCAGAATTGGGAAAATTAATTTCTTTGTTTATTTTGATGTTTTTTAAACCACCTCTGAAAAAAATTCTAACACTTTGCTTGAATTTGCTTTCTGCCTCCTCCTTGAAAAGGTGGAGAGTTTTTTGTCGTGTAAAGCACGACTGTTTTACCCCTCATTTTCAAGGAGAGGAATTTTTTCATTTGAAACTTTAGTTTCTGAAAACGAAAAATGGGGTGGTTAAAGTAACGTCAAATTTTGTGGTAAATTTTGACTTTCACCGAGTTCTTATTTTTTTTGCGTAACGTAAGTCAAGAAGTTAAAAAAATTTTAGAAGTGATTTTTGAGTTTTCTTTTTTATTTTTAACGATTCAATTCTAAAAATTCAACATTTTAACAAATCGGGAGAATGCTTTATGCCTTCTGAAAAATTTCTCAAGAACTTAACAGAACCGTCAAAATGGGGAGAAAGAGTTTACACAACTGATGACTTTAATTATCCAAATGAATTCAATTCAGCTGTAGAATTGCTTAAAGTTGGACTTGGAATTGACAATGGCGAAAAAATTGCAATTCATTTTGGCGACCAGACTTACAGTTACAACCAAGTTGAAGCAGAGTCAAATCGTTGGGGAAATTTTTTCAAGAAACTCGGTGTCAAACCCGAAGACAGAGTGATTCTGAGAATGTTGAACAATCCCGATTACGTTTTTATGTGGCTTGGACTTTTGAAAATTGGTGGAGTTGCAGTCGCCACAATGCCTTTGCTTAGAGCAAAAGAATTGAGTTACATCGCCGAAGACTCAGAAGCTCGATTTGTAATAACTTCCGAAAACTTGTTAGCCGAAGTTGAAAACTGTAAAGGCAAAATGCCAACTGTCGAAAGAATTTGCTCAATTGGGAACACTGGCGAATTTGCTTTTGAAGACGAATTAAATACTTGTTCAACTGAATTAGATTTTCACTTAACCAAAAGAGACGACGTTGCTTTAATCGGTTACACATCAGGAAGCACAGGAAATTCAAAAGGTACTGTTCACTTTCACGAAGACGTTTTGGTAATCGCTGACGGTTATGCAAAAAACATACTTAAACCAACTCCTGAAGATGTTTTTGGTGGACATCCAACTTTAGCTTTTACTTTTGGTCTTGGTGCATTACTTGTTTTCCCTTTCAGGTTCGGTGCCTCTACAGTTTTGTTAGAAAAATTTACACCAGAAGTAATGTTGGATTTGCTACAAAATTATGGAGTTACAATTTCTTTTTGTGCTCCTACAGCTTACAATGCAATGATGAAACTTAATGCAGAAAGCCCTCACAATTTATCCAAACTTAGAATCGGAGTAAGTGCAGGAGAAACTCTACCAGCAGTAACTTTTGATAGCTTTAAAAGAGTTTTTGGAGTTGAGCTTTTGGACGGAATCGGAGCAACTGAAATGCTTCACATTTTTATTACAAACTATCCTGGCGAAGCTAAACCTGGAAGTACAGGAAAAGTTGTACCTGGCTACCAAGCAAAAGTTGTTAACGAAAATTTTGAACAGCAACCTGCAGGAGAACCTGGAGTTTTGTTAGTAAAGGGTCCAACAGGTTGTCGTTACTGGAAAAAACCTGAACGTCAAGCAGGTTACGTTTACGACGGTTGGAACACTCCTGGAGATATTTTCAGCCAAGATGAAGAAGGTTACTTTTACTACCATTGTAGAAATGATGATTTAATAATTTCTTCTGGTTACAACATTGCAGGACCTGAAGTTGAAAATTCTCTTTTAGCTCACGATGCAGTCAAAGAGTCAGGAGTGATTGGTAAACCAGATAAAAATAGAGGCCAAATTGTAAAAGCTTACGTTGTTTTAAATGAAGGTTTTTCGCCTTCTGAGGAAATGGTCTTAGAACTGCAAGAACAAGTAAAAAACTATTTAGCTCCTTACAAATATCCGCGTGAAATCGAATTTGTTTCCGAACTTCCAAGAACGGAAACAGGAAAAGTGAAAAGATTTATTTTACGTAAAAAATCAACTGAATAAATATCTGAAAGCGATTAAATGTTAGACTTTTTTGGTAAATCTCCTGAAAAAGAAGATTTAAAATCTCGAACTCCTGCTGGACAGTATTTAACAACTAAATTTCCTGTTCTGACTTATGGACCAACTCCAAGAATCGACACAGAGAATTGGCAACTTAGAGTTTTTGGTGAAGTTAAAGAAGAAGTAAAATTCAATTACCAAGAATTTATGTCTCTTCCACAAGTTAAGTTTGAATCTGACTTTCATTGTGTAACAACTTGGAGTCAGCTCGACAACACTTGGGAAGGGATTTCGACAAAAGAATTTATGAAAAAAGTGAAATTGAAACCTGAAGCGAAATTTGTTTTGTTACACTGTTACGGTGGTTACACGACAAATCTTACTCTTGAAGCGTTCGATGATGAAGACACACTTTTCGCTCACACTCACGACGGAGAACCACTTTCAGCAGAACACGGTTGGCCACTTCGTTTTGTAATTCCCAAAAAATATGCTTGGAAAAGTGCAAAATGGATAAATGGAATTGAATTCTTGACCGAAGACAAGTTGGGATTTTGGGAAAGAAATGGTTATAATAACAATGCTGACCCTTGGAAAGAAGAAAGATTTTGGTAAATATTCAAAATAAAAAAGCCCTTTAAATTAAAAGGGCCTTTTTATTTCTAATTTTTTTAAAATACTCACTCTATGGCGTATAAGTATAAACTGTTTTCAAATTTGTGATTCCATTAATACTCAAAGGATAATTACCAATCTTTTTGAAAGTAATCATAAACTTATTGAATTCAATATTGTTATTCGAATCGAGGTCTAACATTTCAGTGATATTACAATAAACTTTTCCGTTGTGAGCAGTTGTTAAAGAATAATGAGCTTGAAACTCTCCAATTTCACCATTGTTTCCTTGAGAAAGAATTGGAGTAATTGTGATTTCTACAATTTCATCTTGTGGAATTGTAGCATTTAGGTCAAATTCCAATCTCGCAAAATCAATTGTTTCAGCATTTTGAACAACATTTGGAATTGAAAAATTAGTAACCTTAAAAGCTTTTAATCCTTTTGTATGGTCAATCAAATTTTGCATAAAGGAAAGATTACCCTTTAATGGACTTGAGTTTGCATTATTTGGATTTTTAGTTTGAATTTTATTTTGTGGAGTTTGTTTAACGAATTCATCAGCAAACAAACTCGAAAAAAGACCTATAAAAATTGCTAAAGTTAAAATTCTAATTTTCATTTTATTTTAAGACCTCTTAATTACTTGATTAGTAACATTTTACGTGTTTGTTTGAAGTTCTCAGAAGAAATTCTGTAAAAGTAAACTCCAGTTCCAACAAGGTTTGAATTGTTATCTGTTCCATTCCAAGTTACTGCGTGTGAACCTGCTTTTAATTTTGAATTAGTCAATGTTTTGACATTTTGTCCCAAGATATTAAAAACTTCAATTTTGACATTTGATTCACTTGGTACAAAAAACTCAATATTCGTAGTTGGATTAAAAGGATTTGGATAATTTTGAGCTAATTTGAAAGTTCCTTTAAAGTTGCCAACTGAAATCTTTGGAATTGAACCTTCATTTGGGTCAAGATTAAGAAAACAATTTAAATCAAAATTCTTAGATGCATCTTCTACATTTTGAATCAAAGTTCCTGATGAATCTCCCCAAAAATTACCTTCTGCATTTACATAAATATTTGAATTTTCATTCCAAATGAGATTCGTAGATTTTGAAAGATAAAATGAATTATTACCCAAATCTTCTTCACAATCCTTACCAAGATCAAAAATAAGCGAAGAACTATTATTCTCTTTAATAAAAACAGCATTATTAGTATAGCCAGTTGAAACTTTTCTTACTTTAACTGTTGAAGAAGAAGTATTAGTATTATTCGCAAAATACATTCCATAAACACATCTATTTTCTGTGTCTTCACCTTGAATGATTGAAGGAGAAGAGTCTTCTGAATCACCAATCTCTAATTCTAAGTCAGCATTTTTATAGAAATAATAACCACCTTGAGCATAATTTTTAATTGTATTCTCAGAAAATTTAAGTTGTGGATTTGTGCATTGAGAAACATAAATTCCAAATTGTGAAGACTCATCGTTTCCTGCTGAAAGTGCAAATTTTTCAAAAACAGAAGGGTCATTTGTGTGTGCATCAATCATAAAAAGTCCGTAAGAAGCATCTTCTATAAGATTAGTTGAAAATGTATCAACGTGAGAATTTTTATAGTAAATACCTTTTAAAGCACTCATAGAATTTGAATTTTTATAGAAATTTTTGGAAATTTTTCCACCAGTCTTAATTCCTGAGTTTTCAATAGATATCGCATTAGTTTTTGCACCAAAGATTAAGTTCCCATAAACTTCCAACTCTTCTTCAATACCACTTAACTGTATTGGAGCTTCTACCTCGTGGAATAAGTTTAATTTTAAATCTGCTGCCCAATTTCTAACAACAATTCCTGAACCATTTAAATTTTTAAAGAAATTATCTTTTATCAAATAAGCTTCTTCAATATCTGCTTTTGTATCACCTTCGAGATAAATTCCTGTTGATGAAGTTGATTGGTTTGGGTTTGAAAACAAATTGTTTGAAACACTTATTTCAAGGTCGTTCTCTTTAGAGTAAAGAGCGTAATCATCAAAACCGACAAATAAATTATCTTCAATTTTAAATTCAGTTGCAGAATTAGGGTCTTCGATTTCAACTCCGATTTTTGCATTTTCAATAATTGCCCAATTTAAATTCTGGTCTGTTGAAGAACTTAAAAATCTAATCCCATACCATTTTGTTATTGAACTATTAGTTTTGAAAATAGTTGGCTGAGTAGAATTAGTATCAATATCTTGAACCATCACAATAGTTCCTTTACAAATAACCTCAACTAAATTTGCATCTGCTTCATCACTTGTTGAAGGGCTTGTTCCATTTTGAGCAGTAATTAAAACTTGAGTTCCTTCTTTAATAAAAAGAGTATCGGAGGCACTAACAATAAAATCATTTTTAAGAATAATATTTCCGTTCCAAGTCTCATTTCCACTTGTACTTCTTCCATTGATTACTTCTGAAATATTTATTCCAGCTTCAAAAAGTCCGCCATTGTGACCCATATTTGGATATTTACCAAAAGGGAAACGCTCAGTGCTGGCAACACCAAATTCTGATAAATCTTTGTGAGAAATATTTGTTGAAGAAAAACCTGAGCCTTCACTTGCAGCTCCAGTTCCAAATTCACTCATTGGAACACGTGTTGTGATTACAGTTTGAAAAGTTCCTTGTTGGGCATTATAATTTCCAATTCCCTCTTCATCTAAATCATCAATTTGGATAATTGTTTCTTCAAATGGCTCCAAATCTTGAACTTTAAAAGAGTTAATCGGATAAACAGGATTTACTTCAATAATTCCCCATTGTGCTTCAGGACGATTTGGAAAAGTAACTGGAGGTTTATCAACAAATTCTTCTAGAACTGAGCCAATTGAACGTTCTGCATAAACGAAATCAGAACCACCTAAATTATGATAAGGTGTAAAGAATGTAGAATTTGGAACGTTTGGAGGAAGAATACTAAATTCTGCCAAAGTCTCAAATTTAATTTCTTCACCATAAGCATTTGAACTTTCGTCAGAAATTATAATTCCTGATTCAGGTCTGTGAGGAACAGTTGGAATTAAATCTTTATCTCCAGTTCCTTTGTCAATACAAGGTGAAGAAGTAATTCCAACAAATACATCATTGTTAGTTTCGTCAAAATTTGAAGTAAGTTTGTAATCTATTGTGTCAGCAAACATTGGGTCTTGATAAATACAAGCAAACATTTTAAAGAGATTAGAATCTGCTTGACTAATTCCTGTTGTGTTATGAAAGCAACTGGAGATTACATAAAGAGAATCAAATTTTGTTGAAGTTGTATCTAATCCCCAACTGCCATTTGATACAATGTTATTTTGGAAAATAGCGGAACCGAATGCGTAAGTTGAATCAGAAATTTCGTTTGTTAAAACCTTATCTACATTCACAAAAGTATTGTTTTTAATTCTCGCTACTTTTAACGAATCCCCAACAATTCCATAATCTCCATTTATAAAAAGGTTATTTTGAATCATTGTAAATTTATTTGCAAGTATAGAAAATTCCGAGCAATTAAAACGTGATGCGATAACCCCATTAATTGAAGAAGTGTTATTAAACACAACTCCTCTTTCACAGTTATCAAACTCTAAGCCTCTGATAATTACAACTGAAGAAGTTGAATCTTGAAAAATTCCCGTTTTAGCATTTGAGATTTTAACATTTCCCATTTTATGCTTTGCAGTCTTTTCAAAAAACAGCCCTTTCCAACTCCCACTTCCCAATAAAGTATTAAATTCAATTTGATTAGAAGATGTTCCCTCAGCAACTAACTTTGAGTCGTTTTCAATAAAAATACCCTTGTTTAGCCCGATAGTTACTTTAACACCAGAATTTATTGTTAATGTAGCTCCATTTTTTATTGTCGCACCGAATAGCAATGTTTGATTTGATGTCCAAGTTGTGTCTGACGTAATTGTCATACTTAAAACAAAACTTGGTATCAAAAGCATAAATGCTATTTGAATAAAAAATTTTGACATTTTTTGTTTACTCCCTACGATAAAACTAAAATTTTATTTCGTTCAAATGATAAATCAAGCTAATTTAATTTGTTTACTCTCCAAATCAAACTAAAATAAATTTTGATAAATCAAGTTAATTTAATTTTAGTATTGATAAAAAAAAACAAATACAATTATATCTATAAAAAGAAAAATTCAAAAAGTTTAAATTTTATTAACCTTTTTGTAAATTGCCTAATCCATTTGTAAAAAACTATCAAAATTTAAAGGTCTGTATTTAATGCAAAATTTATTTTCAATTTCTTTCTTCCTTTTAGTTTCTTCCTCAACATTTGCACAATTTAATAATTTCAATGACTTTCTTTCCCAAGTAAATTCGGCACAAAGTAGTCAGAAACAACAAATAATTGACTCATTCATTTCATTCGCTCAAAATAACGGTGGTATTCCATATATCGAAAATGATACAACCGCTTATTTTCTTCACGACGGAACTGCAAGTGGTGTTCAAGTTCCTGGAGATTTCAACAGTTGGAACCCAAATTTGGCTAATACTACATTAATCAGTGGAACAACTTTTCGGTTTAGAAAGGAAAATTTCCCTTCCGACTCTAGGCTTGATTACAAGTTTGTCGCAAATGGGAATTGGGTTTTAGACCCATTAAATTCAAAAACTGTAAGTGGAGGTTTTGGACCAAATTCTGAGCTTTCGATGCCAAATTACGTCCAACCTTCTGAAATTGAATTCGACCCAAATATTTCTCACGGCACATTAACTAATTTTCAATTTACAAGCTCAATTCTCAGTAACACTCGCCAAATTCACATTTATCTACCAGCGAATTACTCGCCTTCAAGTTCTTATCCAACTGTTTACTTTCAAGACGGAACAGAAACAAAAAATCTTGGCTCAATCAAAAATGTTCTCGACAATTTAATTGCACAAAATGAGATTCAAGAAATTATCGCAGTTTTAGTAACCCCAATAGACCGAATGGCTGAGTACACAATGAATCCAAATTACGCTAATTTCTTTGCAAACGAGCTTGTTCCTCATATAGACTCAACTTATTCAACAATTCAAAATCCAAATTCAAGAGCTGTTGCAGGTGCTTCACTTGGAGGTTTAGTTTCATTTTACATTTCTTACTCTTACCCAAATGTTTTCGGAAAAGCTGCTGGGCAATCAAGTTCATTTTGGTGGAACAACGAAGCAATGATTTCACAAATCCAAAATGGAAACACTGGAAACATCGATTTTTATTTTGATGTAGGAACTTTTAATGACGGACTTCCTGAAAATCAATTAATGGAAACCGCACTACAAAATAAAGGTTACAACTATCAAATGAAAGTTTGGAATGAAGGACACAGTTGGGGAAATTGGAGAGCTCACTACGATGATTTCCTAAAGTTTTTTTTTGCCTCGACAGTAAGTGTAAATGAAAATCAAAATGAGATTCCAAATAAAATCACTCTTGAACAAAACTTCCCAAATCCTTTTAACCCAACAACTGTTATTAATTACGAATTACAAATTACGAATTACGAAAATGCAAAACTTACAGTCTTTAACATTCTTGGTGAGAAAGTAAAAGAATTTGAACTTACCCAAAACAAAGGTTCGGTTACTTGGAATGGAACAGATTTTAGCGGAAAAGAAGTGTCAAGTGGAATTTATTTCTACCGTTTAGAATATGGAAGTTTTTTTCAAACACGAAAAATGCTCTTTTTAAAGTAAAAAATCAAAATTGATTGGCTAACAAAATGCTAAAATTTACAATCTTAATTCTTATACTTGGATTATTTGCAACTATGATTTCAGCACAGGAAAATGAAAGTCCAAAATCTCCTTGTGATTTTACCGAAGCAAAACAATTTGATTTTTGGGTAGGTGAATGGAACTTAACTTGGGCTGACAGTGGCAAAGGTTTTAACAAAGTCGAAAAAATTTTAGGAAGTTGTGTAATTCAAGAAAATTTTGACGGACTTGAATCTACTCCACTCAAAGGAATTAGCGTTTCGACTTACAATAAAAATTTGAAAAAATGGCAACAAACTTGGGTTGACAACAGTGGAGCTTACTTAGATTTCGTCGGAGAATTTGCAGATGGAAAAATGATTCTTGCAAGAGAATTTACTGGAAAAGAAGGTAAAAAAATTATGCAAAGAATGGTTTGGTTTAATATTACAAAAAATACTTTGAATTGGAATTGGGAACGTTCTTTAGATGAAGGAAAAACTTGGAAGCCACTTTGGCAAATACATTACACAAGAAAATAAAATTAGATTAAACTTTGAATTTATGTAAAAATTGGAGCTTTAAATGTCTCAGATAAATGTAAACTTTAACAACTTGAATCAATTTATTTCTGATTCTGATTTCGCAAACTTGCAAGAAAAAATAAACCTTGCACACAACGATTTGCATTCTAAAACAGGAAGAGGAAATGATTATTTAGGTTGGTTAGACTTACCACAAAACTTTCCAGTTGATTTGATGCAAAGAATCACCGAAGCTACAGAACGTTACCGAAAACTTTATGACACTTTTGTTGTAATTGGAATTGGTGGCTCTTACTTAGGAGCAAAAGCAATTATTGAATCACTTTCAACTCCATTTGGAGAACCAAAAAGTGAAGTCATTTTTGCTGGGCACACTTTGAGTTCTCATTACCATTCTTCACTTTTAGAATATTTGAAAACGAAAAACCCTGCTGTCGTTGTGATTTCAAAATCAGGAACTACAACTGAACCTGCAATTGCTTTTCGGCTTTTAAAAGATTTTTTGAGAACCAACTTTCCAAATGACTACAAACAAAGAATAATGGCAATAACGGACTCATCGAAGGGTACTTTGAGAAACTTTGCCGATATGGAAGGTTACACAACTTTTTCGATTCCTGACGATGTTGGCGGAAGGTTCTCAGTTTTAACTCCAGTTGGTTTAGTGCCAATTGCTTTAGCTGGTTTTGAAATTGCCCAATTAGTAGAAGGAGCTGCTTCACTTTCAGTTGACACAGAAACAGATTTAGAAAAGAATCAAATTTACAAGTATGCAGCAGCTCGTTACCTTTTACACGAGCAAGGTAAAAGTATGGAAATTCTTTCTTATTTTGAGCCAAGACTTTCCTTTTTTGCAGAATGGTGGAAACAACTTTTTGGCGAAAGTGAAGGCAAAGAAAACAAAGGTCTTTTTCCAGCTTCAGCTTGTTTTACGACAGATTTGCACTCGCTTGGTCAATACATTCAAGAAGGTAAAAGGAATTTCTTTGAGACTTTTTTGACAGTTGCCGAACAACCTCACTCTTTGAAACTAAAAAAAGAACAATTCAACACTGACAAACTGAACTACTTGGAAGGAAAGTCCTTAGACTTTGTAAACCAAAAAGCCTTTGAAGGAACAGCCGAAGCTCATCTTGAAGGAAACGTCCCAAATTTAGAAATTCGGTTGTCTCACATTGATGAATTTACGCTCGGACAGTTAATTTATTTTTATGAAAAAGCAGTGGCAATCGGAGGTTACTTACTTGAAGTAAATCCTTTCGACCAACCTGGAGTTGAACTTTATAAAAAAAATATGTTCCGTCTCCTTGGTAAGCCTTCTTAAATGATTGATGTTTAATGAATAATTCTCAAATGAATTTGTTAAATACCCCATAAACTCAATTATCAAAATTTAAAATACTTAGTAAGTTCATTCTACTAAGTATTTTTTAAGAAAGAACGAAACAATGAAAATTCTAATTTTGTCTTTTAGTGCAATCCTAATTTTGGGTTGTAAACAAGCAAACAGCGGTGAAAATTCAAAGCCTTCTTCAAATGAATTTAATAATTATTGGTATTCAGGAAAAGCTGAGTTGACGAGTTACGAATTAGAACAGGCTCGTTATGGAGAAATACACAAAGGTGAAGCCGTTTTGATTTTTGTAACTGAGGATTTTTGGAAGGACAAACAAGTCAAATACGAATTTGGTGAAAAAACAGACAAAGTAACTCCAATTTTAAAATTGAATTTTGAAAGAAAATTTAACACTGGAATTTATCCTTACTCAATGATGACTTCCATTTTTACTCCAACAAGTGGTGAAAAGACTTTAAAAATTACTTCAACTTCTCAAGAGTGGTGCGGACACACTTTCCTGCAACTAAATTTGAGAAGTGAAAGTTACGAATCTCAACTCTTTTCATACTTTCAAGGAGAAGGAGACAAAAAGTCTAAAATTAAAACTAAAATGCTTGAAGATGAGATTTGGACAAAAATTAGATTGAATCCTGAAACTTTGCCGATTGGAGAAATTGAACTAATTCCAAGTACAACTTATTCAAGACTTAAACATCAACAATTAAAATCTGAAAAAGCCGTTGCAAAAATAACTGTTAATGGAACCACTAAAACTTACGAATTGAGTTACAAAGATTTCCAAAGAAAATTAAAAATTAATTTCAATTCAAAATTCCCATTTGAAATACAAAGTTGGGAAGAAACTCACTTAAGTGGTTTCGGGAATCCTAAACTTTTAACAACAAAAGGTACCAAAAAGAAATCAATAAAATTGGATTACTGGAGCAAAAATTCCGTTGCTGATTCTACTTACCGAAAATCACTCGGATTGAACCCATAATTTGTTTAAAACTTTAGGTTTTATCCTTAAAAGAATTATTCTTTTATTTTGGCTAATCTCATTTTAAATTAGTGAAACTTTAGGTAAAAATTTTTAGGCAACCAAGTGGAGCAAATTCTCAATGGCAAGTAATGAAAGCCTGAAACAGAACGTTAAAGAAAAGGTAAATGTCTCAAAGAGATACAATGCAATTATGCTAATTTTATTAGCGATTGTCTTGGTAATCTCTGTTTTTCTTTCTTACCAAGATTTTGAATCTCAAAACCAAGAAGTTGTTTTTACAAAATTTAGAGAATTTCAGTATCAAGCCAAAGACATTGAAAGAGAAGTTCAAGACATTGTAAAAAATTCAAATTATCTTATTGAGAAAGCCACAAAAGTATCACACGAAATTGATTTAACAGGGCAAAACACAAATAATTTTAAAATCTTTAGCAAATATTTTGGAGATTTAAGACCAACTGATAATTTTTCAATGGGCAACTTACCTTCTAGTCTTGAAAATGAAATCGGAAGTGTCTATGGAAAAAAATCTTATTTCAACCGCTCACAGAATTTCTACAACGATTTAGATTTAGCAGTTTCGCTTAACAAAAGTTTTAAGGAAATTGTAAATGCTTCTGACAGAATTCAAAGAATCTTTTATGTTTCAGATTTAGAAATTTATTCAACTTACCCAAAATCATCTGAAACAATTTTGCCGGACAATTTTTTCGAGAGTGGTTTTTGGGCTAAAGCAAAACCTGAACAGAATACGAATAAAAATAGTTTTTGGACAAAAATCTCACATTCTGAATTCGATAATTTATCCTTAACTCACGTAACTCCGATTTACAAAGGTTCAGAATTTAAAGGAATAATTGGTATCGAAGTAAAAGCTGATTTCTTCAGCCAATTTGTAAGCCAGTTCGGAGTTTCAGATGGCATTTTTTATATTGCTAATAAATACGACCAGCTTCTTGCACAATCCAATTCAATAACTTCAAAAACTACACAAGTAAAATCAATCGATGGTAACCTGCCCGAAAGTTTAGTTTCAAGTAAAAAAATAATTTTGGACGTTTCCGAAACCAAAATGACGATTATTGGTGATTACCTTTGCATTCGTCACCCATTAAAAAACACTGATTGGCTTGCAATTTATATCGCACCAAATACAATGTTTTTTGACTCGGTTTTTGAAAATGTTGGAGTTCACTTTACTTTCATTTTTATAAGTTTGATTTTTCTAATTTTAATTTCTTCAATTCTTGCAAGAACTCAATTTATTATCCCCGCAGAACGTTTAGTTAGTCACATTCGTGAAAAAAGTCTAAATCGAAGGTCAGTTTATGGAAGAGGAAATCCTGCAAATTGGCAACCTTGGTTTGACGTTATTACAAATATTTTTAAAGCTCACAATGAAAACCAAACTCAACTTGAAGAATACAACGCTGAACTTCACAAACACAGAAAGCATTTGGAAAAAGCCGTCGAAGAAAGAACTGCTGAACTCAAAAAAGAAATCGTTGAACGTAAACAAACTGAAAAAGCTCTTCAAGAAAGTGAGGAACGATTTAAACTTGCACTTTGGGGAGCAAGTCTTGGATTAAGAGACTGGAATGTTCAATCAGGAGTTGTTTATTTTGACGAAACTTGGGCGAAAGTTCTTGAATACGAAAAAGACGAGTTAGTTCCAGACGTGAGTTCTTGGGCGAAATTGATTCACCCACAAGATTTGCCTTCTGTTGAAAAGGTCCTTAACGACCACCTTGAAGGGAAAACTGATTACTACGAGACCGAACATCGCTTAAGAACAAAATACGAAGAATGGAAATGGGTTCTTGACAGAGGAAAAGTTGTAGAATGGGACGAAAAAGAAAACCCTCTTAGAATGACAGGAACTCTTCTTGACATTACTGAGCGTAAAAAAGCAGAGGAACAACTCCAATACAGAACTAAGTTTGAGGAATTGATTACAACCCTTTCAACAAGTTTTATTAATGTAGCTCCTGAAAAAATCGATTCTGAAATTAACAATGCTTTAGCACAAATTGGAAAATTTGTTGATGTTGATTGGAGTTACTTATTCCTTCTTTCAGATGACGGACAACGTATTTCAAACACTCACGAGTATCATAACAATTCAGTAGGTTCGAGAAAAGATTACTTACGAGATTTACCAATTTCATTCTTCCCTTGGTGGATGGAAAAGCTTAGGAAATTCGAATCAATTCACATTCCTACAATTTCAGATTTACCACCTGAAGCAATAAAAGAAAAAACTTTTCTCAAAAAACAAAATATCAAATCTCTAATTATTGTCCCACTTGTTTACAATAAAAAATTACACGGATTCTTAGGTTTTGATTCTGTTCATTCAGCAAAAGTTTGGGAAAAAGATACAATTTTACTTTTAAGAATCGTCGGCGAAATTTTAATCAATGCCTTGACTCACAGAAAAGCAGCTGAGCAACTCAGAATGGCTAAAGAAAGAGCTGAAGAAGCAAACCAAACTAAAAGCGATTTCCTTGCAAATATGAGTCACGAAATCAGAACTCCAATGAATGGCGTTATCGGAATGACAAGCCTTTTGATGGGAACTGAAATGGATAAAGAGCAAATGGAATTCGTTGAAACCATTCGCTTAAGTGGTGAAAGTTTGCTGACAATTATCAATGACATTCTTGACTTCTCTAAGATTGAGTCAGGTAAAATGGAACTTGAAAACAATCCATTAGAAATTAAAGAGTGTATCGAAAATGCTTTTGACTTAGTTGCACCGAAAGCTACTGACAAAAATATAGATTTAGTTTACTCAATTGACCCTGACGTTCCTCCATTTATAAGTGGAGATATTACAAGACTTCGTCAAGTTCTTGTGAATCTCGCTAACAATGCAATCAAATTTACTGAAAAAGGTGAAGTATTCATTTCTGTTAAGAAAATCCTTAAAGAAGATGACCTTTTTACAATTCAAATCTCAGTTAAAGATTCAGGAATTGGAATTCCAAAAGATAGAATGCACAGATTGTTTAGTGCATTTTCACAGGTTGATTCCTCAACAACAAGAAAATACGGTGGAACAGGGCTTGGTTTAGCAATTTGTAAGAAGCTTTCTGAATTAATGGGCGGAAAAATTTGGGTTGAAAGTGAATTTGGAAACGGTTCTACTTTCTCATTTACTCTAAAAACAACAGCTGCACCTATTGAAGAAAGAGAATATTTAAATCGTGATATTGTAGAAGTCAAAGGAAGAAATGTTCTTATTTATGACGACAATCAAAATATTTTAAATTTCTTATTCAACCAGTGTCAACGTTGGGGAATGAATGTTTCAAGTGTTTCATCGTATGAGGAGATATTACAGAAAGTCAATAGCGACGAGAAAATTGATTTACTTCTTCTTGATATGAATTTGCCAAATATGCAAGGACTAGATACTGCAAACGAAATAAGAAAATTCAAATCACCCTCTGAATTACCAATAATTATGATGAGCAGTGTTGGGAAACCTCAAGAAAATATGAGCATTTCAGTTGGTGTCATTAACGCTTATATTGCGAAACCAATAAAATTATCTCAACTTTTTGATACTGTAATGGACGCTCTTAATCCCGAAATGGCAAGAAGGACTACTAAAGCTACTTCTAAGAATTCTGTTGAGCTTGACCCTAAAATGGCTTCAAATATCCCGCTTAGAATTTTGCTTGCAGAAGACAATGCGATTAACCAAAAACTTGCTCTCAAAATTTTTGAGAAAATGGGTTACTTAGTTGATGTTGCTGGGAATGGATTAGAAGTTCTTGATTCTATGAAACGTCAAAAATACGATATGATTTTTATGGACGTTCAAATGCCCGAAATGGACGGTGTTGAAGCAACAAAACGAATTTTAGCAACTTATCCTAATGAAACTAGACCAAAAATATTTGCAATGACAGCAAACGCAATGCAAGGTGATAGAGAAAAATATTTAAGTATTGGAATGGACGATTACATTAGTAAACCTATCGTAATCCAAGAAATTCAAAATTGCTTAAGAAAATGGGGAACTGAAATTAATAACATTGAACCTGTTCCAATCCATAGTGATAACATCATTATTCCACCAAAAGATGACGAAAAAGCAAAATCACTTCTTGACCCTAATATTATTGAATCCCTAAAAGAATTAGATGAAAATGATAACTTCTTCCAAAATTTGGTTACTTCATTTTTAGGAAACGCAGCAAAAGCTGTTCTTGAAATCAAGAGAATTGCTGAAGAAAAGAATTATGACGGATTGGTTCAATCTTCGCACAAACTCAAAGGTTCGAGTGCGAATTTAGGTGCTAAAGAATTAGCCGATGTTTGTAAAGATATTGAGCAGAAGGCTAAGACCCACAACTTGACTGGAATCGAAAGTATGATTTCAAGACTCGAAATTATTTATAAACAATCAAGACTTGAATACGAAGAGATTCTACAAGCAGAAGATGTAAGTTAATATCCGTAGGGAACAAAAATTTTTGTTCCCTACGAAAGTCAAATCTTCAATTTCGGGTCAATCGCATCTCTTAAACCGTCACCAAGCAAATTAAAAGCCATTACAGTTATAAAAATCGCAAGTCCTGAAAAGATACAAACTTCTGGGTTTGTAGCTAATTGATTTTGCCCTTCACTAATCATTCTTCCCCAACTTGGTTCTGGTGGAGGAACTCCTATTCCCAAAAAGGAAAGCCAAGCCTCAGAAAGGATATTTCCTGCAATTCCGACTGTAGTTGCAACCATCAAAGGAGCAACAGCATTTGGTAAAACGTGTTTGAAAATTACTTGGAAATCATTCATACCAAGTGCTTTTGCTGCTGCAACGTACTCTTCTTCACGCACTTGTAAGATTTTCCCACGCAAAAGTCGACAGATTCCGGGCCAACCTAAAAAACCTAAGACATAAATTATTGTAGCAATCGTTGTTTCTTCAAAGATGGCAATTACTGCCAATGCAAAAAGGATTGTCGGGAATGAGAGAAAAATATCGGTTACTTGCATTATCAAAAGGTCAACCCATTTTCCATAAAATCCAGCTAATGCACCAAGGAAAACTCCAATTACCAATGAAATTAACATTGCACCAATTCCAACTGAAAGTGAAATTACTGATCCTTCCACTACTCTACTGAAAACATCTCTTCCTAAATCATCAGTTCCAAACCAATGAACAGAAGAAACAGGCTGTAAAATATTTTCGATATTTCCTTCTGTATAACTAAAAGGAGTGAGGTCAAATAATGCTAAAATCGAAGTTATAAAAAGTAAAAGAACAATGTAAAACCCTGCAATTCCAAACTTTGATTTTTTGAATTGACGGTACGCAACAGCTGTAAATGATTCTGATTTATTACTCATTTTTAGTCAAACCTAATTCTTGGGTCAAAAAATCCGTAGATTAAATCTACTGCCAAATTCACAACAAGAAAAGTCGCTGCAAATAAAATCACTCCACCATTTACCAAAGGCATATCTCTTAAGTTAATTGCATCAACAATTAGCTTTCCGACTCCAGGCCAAGAAAAAACGTATTCAGTAACAATCGCTCCGCCAAGAAGTTGTGCAAAAGTAATTCCGATAATTGTAATTACAGGAATCATCGCATTTTTCAAAGTATGTTTCAGAATTACTTTATAAGTTGATAAGCCCTTAGCTCTTGCCGTTCTAACAAAGTCTTGCCGAATTACTTCAAGCATACTTGAACGAGTCATTCTTGCAATGTAACCAGTTGAAAGCATCGAAAGTGAAAAGGCAGGTAAAACAATGTGAGCAAAATCTCCGTCTCCGTAACCGTAAGTCGGAAACCATTGCAAAGTTGTTGAGAAAAGTAAGATTGCCATTAATGCAAGCCAAAAAACAGGTGTCGAAATTCCAGCTAAGGAAAGAACCATCACAAGTCCGTCCCAAATTGTATTCTGTTTCATAGCTGCAAGAATACCAGCAGAAATCCCAAAAATGGAAGCAAAAATAATTGCAATCGTTGCGAGTTTCATAGTCGCATAATAACGGTCAGCGATAATTGCTGTAACATCTCTTTTTTTACGAAATGAATATCCCAAATCACCTTGAAATAAATCACCCATAAAATTTATGTACTGTTCGTAAATTGGCTTATCTAAACCCATTTTCTTGCGGAGAAGTTCGATATTTTTTGCGTCGCCGTGTTGCCCAACTAACAATCTCGCTGGGTCGCCAGGAAGCACAGTTTTTAAAACAAAAACAATCGTTGCAACTCCCCAAATTATGGGAAGCATCAACAATATTTTTTTCATAAAATAATTAAACATTTTTGCTTTCTAATTTAGATGCTTTTGAATTGAAAAAGTTAGTTAGTCAAGTTTGAAATTCCTAAGCGAAATTTTACATTTTTTAAAATCAGATTGAATCTTCCACGATTTTTATTTCTTCTTCGGTCAGCTCGTAAAGTTCGTAAACTATTTGGTCAATTTCTTTATCAGTCTGATTAATTTCGGATTGGATTTTGTTAATTTCAATTTTGTAAGAATTAAAATATTCTTCCCACTCGTCCTGTTGAACCAACGAAAGTTTAATTTTCTGCTTTTTCAATTCACTAACAAAAGTCTTGAACTCTGAGTCGTAAAAGTTATCTAATTTTTTGCTAATCTTTTCAATTTCCAAATTGCCTTTGACACGATTCAAAAACCTTGTTTTCTTTTCGTGAAGCCCTTTGTTCAACTCTAACATTTTATCAGCTTTTTCAATGAAAGGCTGTTGAAGGCTTTTTTGAACAATTACGATTGGTAATTGTTTACAGTTTGCAATTAAAATTTTCTGAAATAAATTTTTCTCAATATCAAGAAATTTATATTTGTGGTAATAGGTGATTAATTTAGAATTCAAAATTGTCAATAAATACTTAAGTTTTCCCACCTCAGCAGTAATTATTGCAAAACCAATTTGAGTAAAATATAAATCTTCATCTGTAAACCCTGCATAAATTCTTGGTGATTTTCCTGAAACAATTTGCCTAACAATTATTCTAGGCTGAGTAAAAAACTTTTCATCTCGCATTGCTCCTAACCATTTTCCATATTTTATAAACTCACTTGCTCGGTTTGAAACATTAAATCTAATTATATTATCGCCAGAAATTAAGGGTTTATAAAAATTATCCAACTTGACTTTTGAATGAAATGCTCTTGTTTTTATTATTGTTTCAGAATGACCTTGATATTTATCGTACGGTGTAATTCCTAATGAAAATTCGGTAATTTCTCCAAGTTTTTTAGATGAAATTTGTTCAATTTTTTTTAAAAGATTAACATCATTTGGGGAAAGGAAAATACTAAAATTTAAATTTTTATCCTTTTTCCATACAGATTTATCAATGAATTTTATTCGCGAATTATCTACAAAATTAATTTTTTCTGATTTCGGATAAACTATTACACCTACATTTTCACTCTTTTTACCTTTTCTAAATTCAAAAATAATTGTTTCAACTTTTGCATCAACAAATACTTCATCGGGTAATTTGATAATTCTTGTCATTGAGTCAATTAGTAGTTCACGAATTTTTTTGTAAGAGGAATTTACAAGTATTGAATTTGGATTAATAAAAGCAACAAAACCATTAAATCTTACCAGTTCATAAGCCTTTTCAATAAAAATTGAGTATAAATTTATTCTGTTTTCTGTGGTTTTGTACACAGTAAATAGCCCTTTTACCATTTCTTTTTCAAGTGATTTAATATCGACATAAGGTGGATTTCCGATAACGACATCGAAACCGCCATTTTCCATAATTTCTTTAAATTCAGTATTCCAATCGAAGGCATTTTCACCAGCGATTTCAGGGTCATCGATTAAAGAATTTCCACATTTGATGTTGTCATTCAAATTTGACAATTTTCTATCTTTTTGGGCAGTTCTTAGCCAGAGCGAAAGTTTGGCAATTTCAACGCTTTCCTCATTAATGTCAACTCCGTAAAGGTTGTTTTCCAAAATTGTTTTGTCAACGTCAAACAATCGTAACGGCGAATTTGTAAGTTCGACAATAATGTCATCAATGACTTTGTGTTCATTAATTAGGAAAATTAACGCCTGATTCAAAAAAGCACCACTTCCGCAAGCAGGGTCAATAATTTTTAATTTTCCTAACCAACCTTTGTAATTATTTAACTTTTGAAAAAGAACTTTTCCTTTTGCAGAAAGTCCACTTTTTTTGGTTCTAAAAGTTCCGTCAAACTCGATTTCTTCAATTTCTAATTCCTTGCGTTTTTCAAAACAAAGAGTTCCAATTGTATTTTCAACAATGTATTGAGTAATGTATTTTGGAGTGTAAAAAACACCATCTTTTTTTCTTTTACTTCGGGTTTGAGATTTTTCATTTTTTTCAATTTCAGAAGTAATTTCTTCAATTTCATTTAAAGAATGCTCAAAAATATGCCCTAGAATATTGACATCAACTTCTGTATTAAAATCGTATTCCGATAATTTTCTCAAGTCATCAATTAGAATTTCATCGTCAATTTTCAAACTATCCAATAATTCGTCAGGATAAAAAAGTCCGCCATTGTAAGCAGGAATGTCATCAACAGCCGTTTTACCTTTTCTCCCAATATTCATATAACCAAAATATTGTTTGTAAATCTCATAAATTGGTTTGTAAGCGTCTTCTTCTTCGAGTAAGGTGAAACGCTTTTGAATTCTTGAAACTGAATTTGGTGGTAAAAGTCCGCTGTCCTCTGCAAACAAAATGAACAAAAATCTATCCAAAAGTTTTTGTGATTTTTGAAACAAAGTTAGCTTGTTTTTATCAGGGTGATTTTTGGTTAGGTTCTCAAAAAGTTTACTTTTAAAACTTGAGTAATCTTTGTAAAGTTTATCCGAAACATTTTGTTCGTGAAACTTTGTTTCCTCTTTGAGTTTTAAAGGAAGGTCAGAAAAGATACTTTCTTTGCAAAGAATCAGAAAAAGTAATTCAAAATTTTCTCTACCCAAAAAGAACAAATCAAACTCTTCAAATTCATTAGCAAAATCTATGTAAAATCTGAGTTTGCGGAAGTTTGAAGTAATTACGTATTTACATTCTGGCTGATTATTTTTGTAATTAAAAGCCTGTTGCGTAACTTTAAACAAATCTTTAGTCTTAGTAGATTTTAGCTCAATAATAGCAACTGCTTTTTCATCTTTTAGAATTGCACCATCAGCCTTTTTTCCGTCAGTTTGATTTTTAAATTCACGTTGCAAACTAAAATTTTCATCAGGTCTTAAAATGTATCCGAAAACATCTACAAAAATATCTCTCAAAAATCCGTCTTGGTATTCTTCTTCTTTTAAAGACTGAATTTGTTCAATTTTTTTAGAATTATAATTTTCCTTAAATTTTTGGTAAGAAGTTTCTAATAATTCTTTATCAAAATTTTTAAGATATTTTTGGATTACAGATTTTTGGAAAATCCCCATTTCACTAACCTATTTTCGATATTTTTCTACACAAATAAAACAATGATTCGGACATTTCTAATTTTTACGAAAATTTTGTTGTAGAGACGCAATGCATTGCGTCTCTACGTAGTTTATTTTTTTGGAAAATGTCCGAACTATTTATTTTAAAAAGACCTTTACAAGTATTTAATTTGTAAAGGTCTCGAAAAATCTATTTTTTAGCCAAAGGTTTATCTGCACCTTTGAGTCGGAAGTAACGAATTGGCGTTACAAAATCGCCTTGTGGAGAAAGAATTACATTTTCCCATTTCGGATTAATGAGTGCAATTTCTCGGTAGTAATAAAGAAAAAGCCAAACGGCATCGTCTTCAACAGCGATTCTTTCAGCTTCTTGGTAAACCTTGATTCTTTCGTCCAAGTCTGTCAAATGTCTTCCAAGTTCGACCAAACTGTCAAACTTTGCACTTGTGTAACGAGCATAATTTCCAGGAGCCCCAATTTGACTTGTGTGAAGAAGTGTGTAAAGGAAATTGTCTGGGTCAACGTAGTCAACCAACCAACCCATTCTGTACATTTCAGGCTCTCCACTATCAAGAGCTTTCAAATAAGCTGCCCAATCAAGATTTTTGATTTCGAGATTTACACCAATTTTTTTCAATTCCTGTTGAACGTACTGAACAATTCTTTGATGTCTGTCGTGAGTGTTGTACCAAATTTTTATTGTTGGTAAACCTTTACCTTCAGGATAACCTGCTTCTGCCATTAATTGTTTTGCTTTTTCAAGGTCATATTTGTAAGGGCTAAAATTCGGATTATGTCCCGGAATTCCAGGGCTCAAAATTCCTGATGCAGGAATTGCCAAACCTTCTTCGATAATGTTTGCAATTTTTTGCCTGTCAATTGCGTAATTAATCGCTTTACGAAGTTTCACATTGTCTTTAAAAGGTGGTTTCTCGTGATTAAATCCAATGTAATAAGTTCCGATTTGTGACCATTCTTTTACGTCATCAGGACTATTATCTCTGATGTTTTGAATTTGTCCAGGAGGCAATTCGTCAAGGAAATCAATTTCACCGTTTTTGTAAGCTTCAAGTGCAGTTGGAATCGAAGGAATGACCATAAACTTAACCTTATCAATAGTTTCAGACTTGTCTCCATAATAATCGTCGAATGCTTCAACTGTTACAGAAATATCAGATTGCCATTCCACAAATTTGAAAGGTCCACAGCCTATCGGATTCCTTGCGAATTGGTCGCTTCCAAACTCATCAACAGCTTCTTTTGGAACAACACTTGCAGATTCCATACAAAGCATTGAAAGAAAAGGAGCAAAAGATTTTTCTAAAGTTAATCTTAAAGTATAATCGTCAATGACTTCAATACCTTTTACTTCACCAGCTTTTCCGTCAGTAAATTCAGTAGCTCCAAGGATTGGACTTAAAACCCATTGTCTTTCAGAAACAGTTTCTGGGTCTAAAGTTCTTTCAAAAGAATATTTAAAATCTTCTGCTTTAACCTCTCTTCCGTTATGAAATTTTACACCTTTACGAATTTTGAAAGTAAAAACTCTTGAGTCTTCGATTTCCCAAGATTCTGCAACGGCTGGAATCACTTCCATTGTTTTCGGTTCGAATTGCACCAAACCGTCAAACATTCTTAAAAGTATGTTACCCGAAGTTGTGTCAGTTCCGTGAGCAGGGTCAAGACTTGGTGGGTCAGAATGGATTCTATATTTGAAAACTATTTCGTCAGTTGTCTTTGCACCGCCTCCACAAGACTGCAAAATTAATGAACTAACTAAAAGCGTCGCTAATCCTTGTTTTAATCGAGGTAACATATTTTCTCCGTGTTGAGTTAAAGTTAAAATCCCAAAAGAAGTTAGTTACAGAACTCTATAAAATTCAAATATTTTTTGAGAAAGTTTTTTAAATTGAATGAGGGAAATTTGCTACTCTAATAATTAAAGTAACAAATCAATTAGGCTGCTAATTTCACTCTTAAGTTCTTTTCTATGGATAATTCTGTCGACAAAACCGTGTTCGAGTAAAAATTCCGAGGTTTGGAATCCATCAGGAAGGTCTTTTCCGATTGTTTGTTTGATAACTCTCGGACCAGCAAAACCGATGAGTGCTTTTGGTTCAGCGAGAATTACATCACCAAGCATTGCAAAACTTGCTGAGACTCCACCTGTTGTTGGGTTTGTTAGAACTGTAATATAAAGTCCGCCTTGTTGTGAAAATCTTGCGAGTTTCGCACTTGTCTTTGCCATTTGCATCAAAGACAAAGCTCCTTCGTGCATTCTCGCTCCACCTGAAGCACAAACTATTACTAAAGGCATTTTTTTATCTGTTGCAACTTGAATCGCTCTTGAGATTTTTTCTCCAACGACTGAGCCCATACTTGCTGCCATAAAACTAAAATCCATCACAACAAGAACTGAATCAACACTGTTAATTTTGCCTGTAAGTGTTCTTACTGCTTCATTAACACCCTTTTTCTTAATTGTGCTTTCGAGTTTTTCTTTATAACTACCTTTTGCATCAATAAAATTCAAAGGGTCAACGGATTTCATTTCTTGATTAAATTCTTCAGCTGAATCTTCGTCAAAACAAATACTAACATAACTATCAGAATCTGCTCTGAAATGAAAATCACATTTATCACAAGTGAAACTATTTTCTTCAATATTTTTAGCAAAAAGGACTTCACTACAACCATCACATTTTTGCCACAAACCACCTGGCATTTCAGCTTTATCTTTTGTAAAAATTCCTTGTTGAGCTCTTTTAAACCAACTCATTTTTTTGCCTTACTTATTTAATTGATTTTTAGGAGCACAGCCTTTAGACTGTTAGTTTTGGATAGAAGAAACAGTCTAAAAACTGTGCTCCCTTAAACTTAAAATCTAAATCAAAACTCCAGCGATACTTGCAGTCATCCAAGAAGCAAAAGCCCCTCCAATCATTGCTTTTAAGCCGATTTTTGCTAAGTCTTTTTTACGTTCAGGGGCAATTCCACCAATTCCACCAATTTGAATTGCGATTGATGAAAAGTTTGCAAAACCGCAAAGTGCATAAGTTCCAATAATTTCGGTTCTTTCGCTGATAACTCCAGTGCTTCCAAGTTTACCAAGTTCTGCATAAGCTACAAATTCGTTTACTGCGACTTTTACTCCAAGCAAACCACCTAATTCGATACTTTCACTCCAAGGAGCACCAATCACAAATGCGAAAATTGAAAAAACATAACCGAAAATCTTAGTTAAACTTAAATCAGGAACTCCAATCCAACCACCAAGAATTTCTAACGGGTAATTAGCAAGTGCAATCAAAGCAATGAAAGCTAAAAGCATTGCACCTACATTTAAAGCAAGTTGTAAACCATCAGCAGCTCCGCTTGCAGCAGCATCAATTACATTAGTTGTACTCTTTTCAAAATGGAAACCATCTCCGTCATCAGTAAATGAAGATTGTTCTGTTTCAGGAATCATAATTTTTGCCATAACAAGAGCTGCAGGAGCAGACATTAAACTTGCGGCAAGTAAATGTTTTGTGAATTCAAGTTGTTTGATTGGGTCGTCTCCGCCAAGAAACAAAATGTAAGCAGCGAGAACTCCGCCGGCAATTGTTGCAAAACCACCAGTCATTAACGCCATTAACTCAGAAGTTGTCATTTTCCCAACGTAAGGTTTGACAACTAAAGGAGCTTCTGTTTGACCAACAAAAGTATTTGCAGCAACAGCGATACTTTCAGCACCGCTAATTTGCATTGTTCTTTTCATCACCCAAGCCATTCCTTTTACAATAAATTGCATAATGTTTAGATGATAGAGAACGGACATAAAAGCAGAGAAAAAGATAATCGTCGGAAGAACCATAAAAGCAAAAACGAAACCAATAGAATCGTTTCCACCAGCAAGACTTCCGAAGACAAAAGAAGAGCCTTCTGCGGTGAAATTTAGGAGTTTAGTTACACCGTAGGAAATCTGTTCAAAGAATGATTTTCCAAATTCAGTTTTCAGGACAATGATTGCGAAGAAAATCTGAAGTCCAATTCCTCCACCAACAGTTCTCCAATTCACAGATTTTCTGTCAGTTGAAATTGCATACGCAATACCAACAAAAACAAAAAGTCCAAGAATTCCTTGCAATTGTGCAAAATCCATAAAAATTACCTCATTTTAGAATTCATCAATTTTGTGGCATAAAATAGCTACTGTAATGCCGTGTTGTGATTCTACTAAATCAGCTAAGTCATTTGCTCTGTGTTGAATCTCTTCTATTAAATCAGAAGGAGCATAAACATCAATTAGCAAATCCTCTCCGTTTTCATTTTCAAAACTTGGTTCGATAATTATCTCTGGATATTCTTGCTTTAAAGTATCACAATAATCTTCGATAATGGAATCATAATCGAATGAGTCCATAGAATCTCTGTTTCCTTTGGGTTAGGGTTTAAGGTTTGAAACATTTTCGGCAACGTGCTTCATAAATTTTATCTGTGCCAACTAGCACTCGTTCTTCTGAATCTATTAATCTTTGAGTAAAATTAGCAGGGTTTCCGCATTCCATACAAATCGCTAAAGTCTTTACAATGTATTCCGAGACAGCTAAAAGTTGTGGAATCGGTTCAAATGGAACGCCAAGGTAATCTTTGTCAAGACCTGCGACAATCACTCTCTTGCCGTCTTTTGCCAATTGATTACAGACATCAACAACTTCGGCTCCCAAAAACTGCACTTCGTCAATTCCAACAACTTCTGCATCTTGCGAAAGTTCTAAAACTTCTTGAGCTGAACTTACAGTAACGGACTCTAACTTCTGTTTGCTGTGAGAAACAACTTCATTGTCTGAGTAACGATTGTCAATTTCAGGTTTGAAAATTACAACGTTTTGTTTTGCAATTTGAGCTCGTCTAATTCTTCGGATTAACTCTTCAGTTTTTCCGCTAAACATACAGCCACAAACTACTTCAATCCAACCGACACCTTGTGTTTGAATTACGTTCACTAATTTTCCTCTGCTAAGAGTGATTTTATTTTTGTTTTTAACAAATCAATTGCCACAACATTTTTCCCTCCTTGAGGAATAATTATGTCTGCAAAAGTTTTTGTTGGTTCTACAAATTGTAAGTGCATTGGACGAACTGTAGTTAAATATTGTTGAATCACAGAATCAACATTTCTACCACGCTCTGCAATGTCTCTTTCAAGTCGGCGAATAAAACGAATATCAGAGTCAGTGTCAACATAAACTTTTATATCCATCAAATTTCGAAATCTTGAAGCATAAAGTGCAAAAATGCCTTCGAGAATTATGATTTTATGACCTGAAATTTTTTTCGTTAGCATTTTTGAACGAGAATGAGTTTTAAAATCATAAACAGGAGCTTCAACATCTTCACCATTTACTAATTTCTGAATTTGTTCAAAAAGCAAATCAGAATCAATCGAGTTTGGGTGGTCAAAATTCTTAGAATCTCTTGAATCCAATGGGATTTCTGAAAGGTCTTTGTAGTACCAATCTTGTTCAACGCAAACTACTTTTGAGCTTCCTATTGACCTAAAAAGATTTTTTGCGACTAAAGTTTTTCCAGAACCTGTTCCACCTGCGATTCCAATTAAAATACACTTTTTCATTTTTGTAAATCCGAGTCTTTAAATCCAAAAGGTAGTAATTCAGCAATTGTAATTTCTTTAGTGTCATTTTCAAGATTTGACAAAATCACATCAAAATCCCCAAAGTCGTGTAAAAATTGTCTGCAAGCCCCACAAGGCGAACAAGGTTCTTTCGTGTCGGCGACAACAGCGATTTTTGCAAATTCAGTAAAACCTTCCGAAACTGCCTTTGTCAAAGCAACTCTTTCAGCACAAATTGTGAGTCCGTAAGAAGTGCATTCGACGTTACAGCCTGTGAAAACTTCACCACTTTTTGTCAGTAGTGCAGCTCCAACTTTGAATTTTGAGTAAGGAGCAAATGCTTTTTCTCTAACTTTTTTTGCTAAATTTAATAATTCTTCGTTTTTCATTTTTTCACTTTAGGCGATTTGAAAAATAAATTTCGCCTAATTAATTGTAACGGTAACTGAATGTCAAGCTAATTTGATGATTTTTGTAATTCTTTACATCTGCAAGTTCTTCAGTTCTAACTGAATTAATTGATTCTGACTTTGATTTTCTTTTTCTAAAAAGGTAGTCAAAGCTCACATTTACGTCTTTGTTAATTCTTGCATCTAAACCAAATTTCCACCGATGAACTGTGTCAACTCTTCCTGCGTGAAGTGGGTCAACAAAAGCTGGAAAATCACTTTGGTAGTAAACTTTCTCTAACTCGTAACCTGCTGAAACTTTTCTTAAGAAAGGAATTTGCCGTAATTGGTAGCTGACATCAAAATCAAAAGTATCTTTGTCGTAAGAAGCGTCTGAATCACTGTCTCCTTTGTCATCACTTTTTGAAAATGAGTAATCAATTCCAAAATCGAATTTTGCAAATTCATAGCCTATTCCAATTCCAAACTCATCAATTTTAGTATCGTACTCTGTGAAGAACTCATTATAAAAATATTCTGTGAAAACATATTTTAATTTTGCATCAAAGTCATAAGGAAGTTTTGCTCTAATCTCCGCTGTATAAAATTGTTTAGCAAAAACAAATTCTTGGTAAGATTCTTCGGCTGTAAAACGAACTCCTGTTTCGGGATTAATTGCGGCACGAGTTTCGTTGTCCCAAACATCTCTAACATAAAATTTTGGAATGTAATTGTAAGCCAAATTCAAGTTATATTTTTTGTCGAACTTATTGTAAAGTTTGACTTCATAACTTTGATAATTCTTCACTGAACTATTTTTAACAAAATTATTAAAAGTTCCTCTAAGCCTTAACTTTGCTTCATAAAATTTTGTAAAATCTTGAACTAAGTAAAGTTTAAATGTAGGACTTACAATTAAATCATCATAAGTGTCAATTCCGTAACGGTAAGCATTTTCGCCACTTTCAAAATCATCGATATTTTTTTGGGTATAAAGTGAGACATTGTCGTTGTAAGTTGTTTCAAAATCAAGAATTGCGTAGTAATCAAAAGAAGGTTTAAAAGCCTTTCTTTTTGATTTTGCAAAAACTGAAATTGAGCAAATTGTTAAAAGTAGTAGAAGTGAAAGGATTTGAGTTTTGTTAGTTTTTTTCATTAATTTTCCTCGTTTAAAATTAGCGAAATCTAAAATTCAACTTTTTCATAAATTTCTTTAACTTGTATTTTTGATTCTATTGAATTTAGATTCAAAAATTCATCTAATTCTGAAAATTCTTCAAGAACCCACTGAGACTTTTCATTTTTTTGGATTTCTCCACAAATAACACTCGTGTCAGGGTAAGTGTAAGAATCATTTTTATCAACGGCAATTCTTAAATTACTGCCAAAAACACGACAAGGTTTGTCTTTCAATACATTTCTAAGCTCACTACTGACATTGTTTGAGATTAAACTATGGTTCATTGTACC
Organism: Calditrichota bacterium; assembly: GCA_008501735.1. Lineage (GTDB taxonomy): Bacteria > CLD3 > CLD3 > CLD3 > CLD3 > CLD3. The sequence continues at coordinate 204,810 of QQUF01000045.1, forward strand.
ACCAAACATTGCAAAAATCTCACCGTTAAAGAATTGAAATTTTTCATCAGACTCTTCGCAAATTTGAAAGTACTCTTCCACTGAAATCGGTTTCTTAATTTCTGCTGACATTTTAAGTCCTTTCGAGATTTTTAGATTCTTGACTACGTTTCCAAAACATTACTAAACCAAAAATTAAAAATGGCAAACTCAAGTATTGTCCCATTGTAAGCGGTGAAGTGCTTGGGTCAAGAGTTTGGTATTCTTTTGCAAACTCTACTAAAAATCTTTGCAAAAAGTAAAGAGAAATAAAAAGATACATAAAATAACCGTGAGCTTTTTCTTTGTGGTATTTCCAATAAAGGTTCCACATTATCGCAAGAACAATTACTCCAAGGAATGCTTCATAAAGTTGTGAAGGATGACGTGGAATATTGTCGTAGCGAACAAAAGTTGTTGCCCAAGCTACATCAGTCGGTTTCCCAACAATTTCGGAATTGAAGAAATTTCCAAGTCGTATCATTATCGGTGCTGCTGTAATTGAAATTGCAATTTTATCGGCAATTTCTTCAAATTTGTAACCATAATTTTTGCAAAAAAGCCAAACTGCAAAAAGCATTCCCAAAGCTCCACCGTGAGAAGCAATTCCACCTCTCCAAATCATAATTATTTCTTCAGGATGAGCAAAGTAGTAATCAGGATTGTAAAAGAAACAATGAACTAATCTTGCACCAATAATTAATGAGATTACAGTGTAAGTCGAAAGTTTATCAGCGAGTTCTTCGTCTATGTTTGATTCACGAAAAGTTCTTGAGAGAACTAAGAATCCAAACATCACAGCCGAAGCAAACAAAAGTCCGTAGTAGCGAATTTCAATTGGACCAACTTCAAGTAAAGTTGGCGAAATATTTTGAACAAACATTTAAAATTACTCAGTTTTGAATTTCTGCAAACATAATCACAAGAACTTTGATTTTAAAGAATAAAATTCATTCAAACAAATAATGATTAACCCTTTAAAAAATTTACACTCTTTCTTTTATATAAAGTCAAAGGCTTTGTTAAAATATTTTTTTCTTTTGCCAAAATTTCTGACTAACTTTAGTAGAATTAACTAACTAAGGAGTTAAGAAAATGGTTGGTAAAAAATTAATTAGAAATTTTATTTGGGTTTTTCTAATCAGTTCTCTGAGTGCTCAGAATTACGATAAAATCGAAGAGATAAATTATCTTCCAGATAGTTTATTTTACAATGGTTTAGATAGTCTTACAAATAATGGAACAATCGGAGGAATAGTTTATATTCCAAGTTTTGGAATTAACCCAAGTCTGCATTTTAATATTGACACTTCTTACAATTATTTTGATATTCTTTCTGTTAGTTTTTTCTTTCCGAATGATTCCACAAGCAATAACAACCCTCCTGATTCTGTTGGAATGACATTTTTAGAACAAATGCCTTGGTATCAAAATATTAATCAAAATTGGTATTGGTGGACTGACCCAAATTCACCTTGGCAAAACATTCCAATTTTATCCTCTGTAAAAGACGCTCCTCTTGCTGATTCTACAACATTAGTTATAAATTCTTCATATTCAAACACTCCTTGGGGAGAAGATGAAAAATGGTCTTGGTACGATATTGAATTAACAAACAACTTAAATCTTCAAGATTTAACTTCAAAAGATATTTGGATACAAATAGGTCCTAGTAACCTAATCGTCTTTGACGATGGCTCATGGACTCCAGATTCCTCTTATTACCATAATTATTACGTTGGAGGTGAGTTTGATTCAAGTGGTGTTGAAATAGTTGGTTGGGGACAACAATCTCATCATTTAATGGCAAAAATCAAAATCGGTTACCACGATTTACCAAACTCAATTGAAGAAAACCCTTCAACTCCTCAAAATTTCAAACTTAGCCAAAACTTCCCGAATCCATTTAATCCGACAACTTCAATTAATTACGAATTTGAGACTCCCAATTATGAATTTGGAACATTGACAATTTTTAATGTTTTGGGCGAAGAAGTTAAAAGTTTTATACTAACAAAAAATTCTGGGAAAGTGGTTTGGGACGGAAAAAATAACTTTGGTAAAAGTGTAAGCTCAGGAAATTATTTTTATGAATTAAAAGTTGGAAATCAAACTCTTAAGAAGAAGATGACTTTGTTGAAATAATTTTACCCGCTTACCACAAATTCTGACTAACTTTAGTAAAATTAACTAACTAAGGAGTTAAGAAAATGGTCGGTAAAAAATTAATTAGAAATTTCGTGTGGATTTTTCTAATCGGTTCTCTAAACGCTCAAAATTACGACAAAATCGAAGAAATAAATTATCTTCCAGATAGTTTGTTTTACAATGGTTTGGATAGTTTGAATGGAAATGGAGTTATTGATATTTTAATTCCTGTTTCATCAGCAGGAATAAATAATACTCTTCATTTTAAAGTTGATACAACTTATAATTATTTTGATATTCTTTCAATTAGCTTTTTTTCAGTAAACGATTCTTCACTTTCAACAAATGAAACTTTTGTTGGAATGAGTTTCTTAGACCAAATGCCTTGGTATCAAGATATTAATCAAGTTTGGTATAATTTGTCAACTCCACCTCCTTGGCAAAACTTGACTCCAATTTTTTCAATTCTTGATACTCTTGAAGAAGATTCATCGACTCTAATAACAAACTATTCAAATCAATTCAACTGGAAATGGTCTTGGTTCAAAGGAGATTTATCAAATTACCCTGAATTACAGGATTTAACTTCAAATGAAATATGGTTACAGTTTGGAACTTATTTTGGTTTACCAGCTTACCTACCATTAGACTCTACGTTTTATCATAATTTTTATACTGGTACAGAATTTTATGAAAATGGAAATAATTTTGTTAGATGGAAACAATCTAAATCAATTCATATTCTTTGCAAAATCAAAATCGGTTACCACGATTTACCAAACTCAATTGAAGAAAACTCTTCAACTCCTAAAAACTTTAAACTTAGCCAAAACTTCCCGAATCCATTTAATCCGACAACTTCAATTAATTACGAATTTGAGACTCCCAATTATGAATTTGGAGCTTTAACGATTTTTAATGTTTTGGGCGAAGAAGTTAAAAGTTTCAAACTTTCTGAAAAATCAGGAACTGTTGTTTGGGACGGAAAAAATAATTTTGGTAAAAAAGTCAGTTCAGGAGTTTATCTTTATCAACTAAAATTTGGAAATCAATCCCAAACGAAAAAAATGTTGTTGTTAAAATAAAACCAAAGGACATTCAATGCTGTCAAAAATTCTACCAATCACTCTGGGAGTCGCACTTTTTATGAGCAATTCAAACGCAGAAACACAAACCTCATTAAAAATTGATTACGAAAAATACACTTTACCAAACGGACTTGACGTGATTTTGCATCAAGACCATTCAGACCCAATTGTTTCTTTGGCTGTTGTTTACCACGTTGGTTCAAATCGTGAAACTGTTGGAAAAACAGGTTTTGCACACTTGTTTGAGCATATGCTTTTTCAAGAATCACAGCACGTTCCGCAAGACCAATTTTTCAAAAAAATCCTTGATGCAGGTGGAACGGCAAACGGTTTTACCTTTAACGACGGAACTTGCTACTACGAAACTGTGCCGAAAGATGCCTTTGAATTAATTACTTGGTTAGAATCCGATAGAATGGGTTTTCTACTTAGCACTGTAACTCAAGAATCTCTTGAAAATCAGCAAGACGTTGTCCAAAACGAAAAACGTCAACGTAACGACAACACACCTTACGGAAATAGAAATTTCGTTCTTGGCAAAACACTCTACCCTGAAAATCATCCTTACAATTGGCAAGTAATCGGTTCTTTGGAAGATTTGCAAAATGCTTCACTCAAAGACGTTCACGAATTTTTTAAAAAATGGTATGGTCCAAACAACGCAACTTTAGTTGTCGCAGGAGATTTTCAAACCGACGAAGCTAAAAGATTAGTAGAAAAATATTTTGGCGAAATCAAAAGACAATCAGAAGTAACTCCGCCTGAAAAGAATCACGTTAAACTTGACGAAACACGCAAAGTTTTTTACCAAGATAATTTTGCAACTTCGCCCGAACTCACTTTAACTTTTCCATCGGTTCAACATTATTCTGACGAAGCTCACGCTTTGGACATTTTATCGGAATTGCTAACCGACGGTAAAAACTCTCCTGTTTACAAAAAACTTGTTGAAGAAAAAAAATTAGTTCCTTCGATTTGGTCTTACCAATACAGTAGTGAACTTACAGGTGAATTCAGAATTCAAACTCGAACTTTCCCTGATGTTAATTTGACGGAAGTTGAAAAGGCAATTTTTGAGGCTTTGGAAGATTTTGAGAAAAATAGTTTTAGTGAAAAAGACCTTGAAAGAATTAAAGCAAAAGTAGAAACAAAATTCTACAACGGAATTTCAAGCATTTTGAACAAATCCTTCAAACTCGCCTTTTACAACACTTTCACGGGAAGTCCTGATTACATCGAAAAAGACTTGCAACAAACTTTGGGCGTTACTAAAGAAGACGTTATGAAAGTTTATGAAAAATATGTAAAAGGTAAAAATTTTGTTTCGGTCGGAGTTGTTCCAAAAGGAAAAACTGAACAAGCTGTCAAAGGCTCAAAAGAATTTTTGATTGAAGAAGAAGAGATTTTGGCAGAAGTTGTAAGCGAAAAACGAAAAAGTTCTGCGGATTTAAAAATTGAAAAAATCCCTTCAAAGTTTGACAGAAGTGTTGAACCTCCAAAAGGTGAAGCTCCTCTTGTAAAAGTTCCTGAAATTTCAGAAGTAAAATTTAAAAATGGTCTTGAAATTTACTTAATCGAAAACAACGAATTACCTTTGATTAATTTTTCACTAAGGTTAAAAGGTGGAATGCTTTTTGACAAAAAAATTGGAACTGCAAGTCTTCTTTCTGAACTTTTGCTAGAAGGGACAAAAAACAAAACTCCTCTTCAACTTGAAGAAGCAATAGATAATCTTGGTGCAAGCATTACAACCAAATCTTCAAAAGATTTTATCGAAATTAATGTTACAACTCTTTCCTCAAAATTCGATAAAGTTTACAGTCTTTTTGAAGAAATTTTACTCGAACCTCGCTTTGATGAAAAAGAATTTTCAAGACTCAAGGTAGAAACTATCGAATACTTAAACAGAGAAAAAACTAAACCAACTTCTGTGGCAGCGAAAGTTTTTCCCAAATTGGTTTGGGGAGATTCGCACAAACTCGCTAATTCCGAAATAGGAACAGAAGCAATTGTAGAAAGTTTAGAAATTGATGACTTGAAAAATTATTATAGAAAATACTTTTCACCAAACTTGGCTTCAATTTCAGTAGTTGGAAACATTTCAATGAATAAGGTCAAAAGTTCTTTCAAAAGACTTGAGTCAAAATGGAAAAACCAAAAAGTCGAAATTGCTAAAATTGAGAAGCCAAAAGAAATTGAAAAATCCAAACTTTACTTTGTTGACGTTCCAAACGCAAAACAATCTGTTATTCAAATTGGAAAAACTGCCTTTGCACAAAACGACCCGAATTACTACCCAACTTACGTGATGAATTACGAACTTGGTGGGAAATTTAGCTCTCGAATCAATTTGATTTTACGTGAAGAAAAAGGTTACACTTACGGAGCAAGAACAAGACTTCACGGACATTTGAATTTCGGGCATTTTTTCGCAAACACTTCTGTAAAATCCAACACAACTTTTGAGTCAGTGCAAATTATTAAAGAGCAACTTGAAAACTACAGAAACGGAATTTCAGAGGAAGAACTAGCTTCAAACAAACTTTCGATAATCAAATCAAATGCTTTAGACTTTGAGACTCTCGGAGACAAATTAGCAATGCTCAAAAAAGTTGCTTACTACGGTTTACCAAAAGATTACGTAAAAGTAAGAGAAAACATTGTCCAAAAGATGACAGTTGAAAAGCACAAAGATTTAGCACAGAAATTCATCAATCCTGACAAAATGGTTTACCTCGTTGTCGGAGATGCAAAAACTCAGTTAGAACCACTCAAAGAGCTCGGACTTGGTGAGCCGATTTTGTTGAACAAAGATGGAGATGAAGTAATTCAATAAAGTAATAACCATAATATTAATTGAAAATGATACCTACAAAACGAAATACCAATTTTATGATAAACTTAATTTGAGTGTAAAAGGCTAAAAGTTGAATGAGTGATAAAAAATTTAAATTACTTTCCTCTAAAGAAATAAAATCTATTGGAAACATCTCTATTTTTTACAGCTGGTTACTAATTTTTCATAATTTTTTTTGGTTTGCGTTTGCCACTTTGTTTATTTCAACTTTGGATATCAGCCAAGAACAAAAAGATGGGTTAAATTATTCATTTTTCGAAACATTGGTTTATAACCTAATGGATTCTAGTTTTTTCTTCAACGCATTCAATATGTTTATCTTTAAACATGTTTTATCAGTAGCGTTGTTATTTTTAATTTTATTTTGTGCAAAAAAATTTAAGAATAAAGTTACAAATTCTGATATTTATTTGGGTATCCTCTTTTTGATACATATCATTCTTTCCATAACTAATCATTTGTGGCTTTCAGTTAGTTATGAACTCCTTTTATTAGCAGAGAATAATTCAGGAGTTTACTTACTTTTAATAAATTCAATTGATATTAGTATTATTTTCATTTTATTAAATAGAGATAGAACAATCTTTAGAAAAATTGAATAAATATTAAATACATTTTAAATCGCACCGAAACAGGAGATTTCCAAATGAAACAAAGGAATCAAAACTCAATTTCCTTAGTAGGAATTTTCATTTTTCTAATTTCTACTGCATTTGCAAACCTAAACGAAACTCAAAATATTAGAATCTACTTTGATTCAAATATTGATTTGGAGTTTTTCAAAAGAGGCTTTGAAACCCAAAATTTAACTAAACTCCAAAAGCGTGAGATTTTAGTTAAAGAACTCAAAAGAATTTCAAATTCTTCTCAAAGCAACGTGAAGAATTTTTTGGAGTCGAATAAAAATCTTTACAAAAACTACTCTACTCTTTGGGGAATCAATGCAATTGAAGTTCAAAGTGCCAAGAAAAGTTTAATTCAAGATTTAGAATCTTTTCAAGAAATTGAAGCGATTTCACAAGTGCCTAAAATCAAATCTAACTCAAAAACTTCGTTCAATAATTCAAATCAAATTTCACAAGTTTCGGAAGCAGTGAACTCAATAAATGCTCCAAAATTGTGGAATCTCGGTTATTTTGGAAACGGAAGAACTGCTATGATTTTGGATTCTGGAGTTGACGGAAATCATCCTTACGTTTCAGCAAATTGGCTCGGAAATTTTCTTTCCGCAAACGATATTGGAAATGCTTGGTACGACAGCATTGGAACAAACACTACTTTTCCCGAGGACAAACATTCTAACACACACGGAACAGGAGTTGCAAGTCTGATTCTTGGACATTCCGCAAACGACACAATCGGAGTTGCTCCAAACGCAAATTGGATTTCGGGCAAAAGTACTCCTGACAGCCAAAGCGTAATTTTGAACACACAACTTGGACTTCAATGGGCAATTTCCTTACCTGACAGTGTTTTCGATAATTTGGACGTGATTAACAATTCTTACGGAACTTTTGGCGATTCTTGTGCGGCAGACGCAGAATTTACTTTTTACGACACAATCGAAATGATGGAAGTAAGTTTGATTTGGGAAGCCGGAGACAACGGACCAAATCCTCACACAATCAACGACATTGCTTCTGGTGCAATTTCTCCGGCAAATACTTTTTCGGTGGGTTCAATTGACAACCAAAACGGAATTTCAAATTTCAGTTCTCGTGGACCTTCGAGTTGTGCTGACACTGTTGCAACTCTTCCGCATAGTTTAGCTTTCGGAATCAAGCCAGAGGTTGTAACTCAAGGCGAAAACGTAACAGTTGCAAAAGGAAGTTTTGCAGGAGGAGGAACTCAATCCGTAAACAGTTCGTCATTTTCGACTGCTCTTGTTAGCGGTGCAATTTGTCTTTTGAAAGAAGTAAACCCCGAAGCAACTCCCGACGAAATCAAAACTGCACTTTTGAATACAGCAACAGATTTGGGAGAACCTGGAGACGACAACACTTTTGGAATGGGAATCATTGACGTTTACGAGGCCGCAAAGGAAATTTCACCTTACGAAATTTCAGGACAAATTTTAGATAGTCTAACTTCTTTTCCTATTCAATTTGCAAGTGTAAAAATCATTCAAACTGACCAAGAAACAACTTCATCAGTTGGCGGAAATTATTCTCTGAATCCACTTGTAACAAACATCTCTTTGGAAATTTCGGCTTTCGGCTACCAACCCAAAACAATTACAAATTTACCAACTTTAATAGAAGGAACTCCATTAGACACGAATTTCGTTTTAGTCCAAAAACCAACTGCAAACGTAGGTGGAAGTGTCTTGGACGAAAATACTTTTGCGGCACTTGACGCACAAATTTATGCATTTGCGAAAGATGTCAATGGAGAATTTTTGTATGAAACTGACTTTACAAATTCAAGTGGGTTTTACACTATGTCCTTGCCGGAAGGAAATTACAGAATAAGGATTGAAACAGAATTTCCTTACCCAATGCGAGAAGATAAAAATTTGTCAGTTGTCGGAGGAGTTGCACAATCTTTTAATCACATTACAGACAAAGCTCAAATCATTTTGATGGACGACGATAATTCTACAGCAATTGACACAGTTTACGAAGCGTTAATGGATAGTTTAAATTTAAATTTTTATCGGTGGGAAACAAACAACGGACTTCCAACAATTTTGGAACTTAATGAACTTAACCAACCTTCAACAATGATTTGGTACACTGGAAACGATGAAAATGATGTTTTAGAAGACGCAACAGAAATTCCATTAATTATCGCTTACCTAAATAACGGAAGCAACATTCTTCTTACAGGACAAAATTTGGCTGAGTCAGAAGGAAACGGAACTTTCTTCCAAACCATTTTAGGAATTGGATACGATGGAAATCACACAACTTCAAACGAAGTTCGTGGCGAAGACTCTGGATTTCTTGCAAATTCAGGACAAGGCTTTTTGATGGAAACGATAGGAACAAATCCTGAAAGCCAACAAAACTCAATGGACAAATTTTCAATTGTTCCAAACGGAAATGCTCAAGCGGTTGCAAATTACGGGACAAATGGAACTGACGGAGTTGCACTTGTAACAACAAACGGTGCAAATTGGAAAGCAGTTGTCGCAGGTTTTGACTTAGCTTCAATTCAAGAAACTACAAACGGAGTTAGTGGCGAACTTGTAATGGAAAGAATTTTGCAATACTTAGATATTCTAGCAGACACAGAAGAAAAGTCTAACGCAATCTCAAAATTCAGATTAGCTCAAAATTATCCAAATCCATTCAACCCAACAACGACGATAAATTACGAATTAGAAATTAGAAATTACGAATCGGGTAAGTTGACAATTTTTAACGTTCTTGGCGAAACTGTGAAAGAGTTTGAATTGAAAAATAAAATCGGCTCAATCGTTTGGAATGGAACAAATTTTGAAAACAAACCTGTCTCGAGTGGAGTTTATTTTTATAGATTTGAGGCTGGAGAATTTTCTAAGGTGAAGAAAATGCTTCTGCTTAAGTAATTTTTGTTTGAATCACGGATTTGTAAGGATTACGCAGATTACACGGATTTCGTGCGATGCAAAAAATTATAGTTTTTCGCCGATTCTAATCCGAGTAATCCGTGCAATCAGTTTAATCCGTGATTAAGACAAAAGAAAGATGTTTTTAATAATCAATTTGCTTAAAGTCTAAACCAAAACTTCTCTTTTTCATTTTAGCTTGGTAAAGGTCAACTTCAAATTTTCCTTTTCTTAATACTTCTTTGATTTCTTCTTTGTGAGGTTCTGACATTTCACAACCAAAAATTATTTCTTTAAAGGCTGATATTGGAAGTTTAAAACATCTTTCTTGTTCGTTTAAATTAGCTCTATTACCTCCTATTAAAATTGCTCTAAACTCTTCTTCATAAATCCAATCTATTGACTTTGTTGTTAAAACTTCAATGATTAGTTTTTCTGTTTTTGTACGTGTAGAATCCAAGAATGGAAAATTCTTAGTATAAGAAACTTCTTCAATAAAGATTGGATATGCCTCCTTGAATTTTCCATTCAAGGAGTCTGAATCATAACCAATACAAAAACCTTTATGATTATAACTATAATGCGACCACATTAAAATATTGGATTTGTTTTTTGACAAAGAGAATATCCCAAATTGGTTATCCCATTTATTCTTTTGTTTTTTTTCATTCTCTTTAACATGCTCATCTTTCGTTATTTCAGGAAACTCCTTTTCATAATTATCCATTCCTTCTTTTATTTTCTCTTCAAGGCTTACAGTAGAACGATTATCAATTAAGATGTAATTTAAAATCATACCAATTTTGTTTTCATAATCTATTTTTATTGGTATAGAACAGTCAAAAGGGTCATTAAAATTCTTAGGACTCGAAAAGTAAATTTCTTTTTCTGTTAAACATCTTTTCTTGTCAAAAAACTCTTTCTTTTTAAAAATTATTTTGTTCTCATTTTCTGAAAACGAAAATAAGTTATCATCTTTTTCATCTATCCAAACTCGATACTTGTATAAAATTTTTGGTAATTCTTCCATTAAATTTTCCGATTAAATAAAATTTTATTTTTCCGAAACTCACTCGGTGTCCGATTTGTGAACTTTTTGAAAGCTGTGTTGAAGGCTGAAACTGAGTTAAAACCTGATTCGTATCCGATGTCTGAGAAATTCAGATTTTCACTTTTCGGGTCGAGAATTAGTCTTTTTGCTTCTTCAATTCTTAGGCTGTTTACAAAGTCGTAGAAATTCTGATTCCGTCTTTCATTCAAAATTTGCGATAAGTGGTGAGTCGAGATTTTTAGTTTTTTAGCAAGTTTCACTAAAGTCAAATCGTTTTCCAAATAAGGCTTTTCGGTTTCGATTAGTTTTTCCAATTTTGCCAAATATTGATTCGCCAATTCTTCTGAAAGCGTGGATTTCTCATACTTTTTGGAAGGCTTCTTCTCTTCTTTGAATTCAAAAATGTCAGGGTTTTTTAGCCCAAAATAACCGATAGCATACATAAAAGCTGAAACGTAAATCCAGATAAAATTCCAAGAATTGCTTGGAGAATGCGATTCGTTCAGAAGTGCTAAAACCCAAGTTACAAAATATCCCAAAACCAAAAACCTAAGCCAAACTGTGTAAATCCGCTTTTGATTTGAGATTTGCAAATTCTTGAAAATGAAAAAAATATAAACCAAATTTTGTAAAATCAAAATCACACCTAATGGTTCACAGTAAATACAATCTTCGGTTTCAACTCCATTTGGAAGTAAAAAAATTGTTGGCAAAAAAATGAAGAATCCCAACCCAAACGGCAAAAAATGCCAAAAGTCTTTTGAGTTTATTTCCTTCATTTTTCCAGAAAGTGCCAAAGAATAAAAGTAAAGAAGTGGAGCAATTATTAAGAACAGGACTGAAATGATTTCTGCGTGAAAGTTGAAATCAAAAATTTTGAGGTTATAAATTGTGTGAATCAGAATCCCTTTAGAGAAAAAGCTCACCATTGTTCCCAAAATTTTATTCGGAAATTTGCTCAATCCTTTTTTGCTAAAAAGAATAAATGAAATGGCAAATCCTTGAATTGAGCCAAGAATTAAAATCGTAGAAATTGTGTCTAAATTATTCATTTAAATTTTAATATTTAATTTTCAAAAAGCCTCAAAATCAGAAGTTAATTTGCCACTAAAACTTACAATCCGAAAATACAATTTAAATTTTGTAATTTTAGCAAAATAACTTATTTTAGGGCGTTTATAGAATTGACTTTTTTTCGTTCATTCACATAGGAGATAAATTACGATGGATATAAAAAATGTTTCCGTAATCGGTGCAGGAACAATGGGCAACGGAATCGCTCACGTTTTTGCTCAAAGTGGTTACAAAGTTACATTAATTGATGTAAATCAAGAATTTCTGAACAGAGGGATTGCGACAATTACCAAAAATTTGGACAGACAAGTAAAGAAAGAAAGAATTACTGAAGCCCAAAAAGAAGCAACCCTTGCAAATATCAACTCTTCTACCGAACTCAAAGATGCAAAAGATTCTCAAATAGTTGTCGAAGCTGCAACTGAAAATCCAAAAATCAAATTTGAAATTTTCAGAACGTTAGACGAAATTACTGACGAATCTACAATTTTAGCTTCAAACACATCTTCAATTTCAATTACCGAAATCGCTGCTGTAACAAACAGACCTGATAAAGTCATTGGAATGCACTTTATGAACCCTGTTCCGATTATGAAATTAGTTGAGATTATTCGCGGGCTTTCGACTTCTGATGAAGTTTACAAGTTAGTTGAAGACTTAAGCAAAGATTTAGGCAAAACTCCTTGCGAAGTAAATGATTATCCGGGTTTTGTTTCAAACAGAGTTTTGATGCCGATGATTAACGAAGCGATTTATTGCCTGATGGAAGGTGTTGCAACTGCTGAATCAATTGATACAGTAATGAAACTTGGAATGGCTCACCCAATGGGACCTTTGACTTTAGCAGATTTAATCGGACTTGATGTTTGCTTAGCAATTATGAATGTACTTCACGACGGACTTGGAGACTCAAAATACAGACCTTGTCCATTACTCAGAAAAATGGTCGCCGCAGGAAAACTTGGTAGAAAAACAGGCGAAGGTTTTTACAAATATTAAAAGACTTAAGGAAATTGAAATGAATTTCGAATTATCAGAAGACCACAAATTAATAAAACAGTACGTAAGAGATTTCGCAGAAGCAGAAATTGCACCAACAACCGCAGAACGAGACAGAAAATCAGAATGTCCAACAGAAATTATAAAAAAATGCGGTGAAATGGGTTACTTCGGAATGTTCATTCCGGAAGAATATGGCGGAGCAGGAATGGATTACCTTTCCTACGTTTTAGCAATCGAAGAATTTGCAAGAGTTGACGCAAGTGTCGCAGTGATTCTTTCGGTTACAAATTCACTTGCCGCTTACTCAATTTTCAAATTTGGAAATGAAGACCAAAAACAAAAATTTCTCGTTCCTCTTGCAAGCGGGAAAAAACTCGGCGGTTATATGTTAACAGAAGCTGGAGCAGGTTCTGACGCAGGTTCTTTAAGAGCAACTGCAATTTTAAAAGGCGATAACTACGTCATTAACGGCTCAAAAATGTTCATCACAAGCGGATTAATGGCTGACACTTTTATTGTTTTTGCAAAAACTGACCCTGAAGCAAAAAGCGGAAGAGGAATTTCTGCATTTGTCGTTGATGCAAAAGCAAAAGGACTTAGCGTTAGCAAAAAAGAAAACAAACTTGGAATAAGAAGTTCTGACACTTGCGAAATGGTTTTTGAGGACTGCGAAATTCCAAAAGAAAACTTGCTCGGTGAAGAAGGAGACGGTTTCAAAATGGCTTTACACATTCTCGATGGTGGAAGAGTTGGAATTTCTGCACAAGCAAATGGAATTTCGACAGCTGCTCTTGAAAATGCAATAAAATACGCGAACGAAAGAAAACAATTCAACCGCACAATCGGTTCATTCCAAGCAATTCAATTCAAACTTGCCGATATGGCTACAAAACTTGAAGCAGCAAGGCTTTTGATGATTCAAGCAGCTTGGAAGAAACAAAACGAAATGAAATGCACAAAAGAATGTGCAATGTCAAAAGTATTCTCATCGGAATCCTGTACTTGGATTACAAATCAAGCTGTCCAAATCTTTGGAGGTTATGGTTATATGAATGAATATCCTGTAGAAAGACTAATGAGAGACGCAAAAATTACTGAACTTTACGAAGGAACTTCTGAAGTTCAAAGAATAGTGATTTCAAGAAATATTATGAAATAAAATTAAGTTTAATAAATGGCAGACTTTTATCTGTCATTTTTTATTTTGGAGACAAATCAAATGACCGTTATGAAACAAATGTTAGAACACGACCACGAACAAATCGTTTTTTGTAACGACCCTGAAAGTGGTTTAAAAGCAATTATTGCAATACACGACACAACTTTGGGACCTGCTCTTGGTGGTCTTAGAATCTGGAACTACGCAACCGAAGAAGAAGCATTCAACGATGTTCTTAGACTTTCAAGAGGAATGACTTACAAAGCTGCTGTTGCAGGATTAAATCTTGGTGGTGGAAAAGCTGTCATTATCGGAGACGCTAAAAAAATAAAATCAGAAGCACTTTTCAGAGTTTTCGGTAGATTTATCGAAGGTTTGAATGGACGCTACATTACTGCCGAAGACGTAAACACCTCCGTAAAAGACATCGAATACATTATGCAAGAAACTAAATACGTAACAGGAATTCCTGTTCGTTACGGTGGAAGTGGTGACCCTTCTCCTTTTACAGCAAGAGGAGTTTATTGGAGTATGAGAGCTTGTTGTAAAGAAATGTACGGAACAGACTCTTTGAACGGCAAAAAAGTTGCGATTAAAGGACTCGGACACGTTGGAAGTTACTTAGCTCAATTCTGTTATGAAGATGGTGCTGAACTAATTGTTTCTGACATTTATGAAGATAAAGTTAACCCAATGGTTGAAAAGTATAACGCAACTGTGATGAGTGTTGACGACGTTCTTTCTGCAGATGTTGACATTGTTGCTCCTTGTGCTTTAGGTGGTGGAATTAACCAAAAAACAATTCCAACAATCAAAGCAAAAATTATTTGTGGTGCAGCAAACAACCAACTCGGAGACGAGAACATTGACGGACCAGCTTTGAAAGAAAGAGGAATTCTTTATGCTCCTGATTACGTTGTGAATGCAGGTGGTTTAATCAATGTTTACAACGAACTCAAACCTCACGGTTACAACCCTGAAAGTTCAAGAGACCAAGTTCGCCATATTTATGACGTAATGCTTCAAATTATTGCATTGTCTAAAGAAAAAAATATTTCTACTCATAGAGCAGCAAATCAAATCGCAGAAGATAGAATTGCCTCAATTCGTAACATCAACACGATTAAAACGACCGGAAAAGGTACTCTTGAAAACAGATAAAAAAACGAAATTTACACCTCGAAGATTAGCCCGTGAACTTGTTTTACACGGGCTTTATTCTTTGGAGTTTTCGAATAATCAAACAGTTACCGAAGTTATTGCAGACATTAAAAATCTTAACTTTGGAAACATTTCTCAAGAGCTTGACGAAGAACTTGAAAACTTGATTGAGCGAAATGATACAAATTTTCAAAAGAAGGCGATGACTTATTTTGAGCAACTTTTTATCAAAGTTTTCAACAATAAGAGGGAACTTGAAGACGAACTAAAGAAAAGAGCTAAAAACTGGAAAATGGACAGAATTACTTTAATGGACAAACTCATAATTATTATTGGGCTTTGTGAATTAAAATATTTTGATTCTGTTCCACCTCTTGCAGTTATGAATGAAGCAATTGAAATTTCTAAAAAATTTAGTAGCCCAAAAAGCGGTAAATTTATAAACGGAGTTTTGAATTCTTACTACGCTGATAGTTCTCAAACTGCCGAAAATATTTCTTAACCTTTTACAAAAGTTAATTAATGCGAAAAGCAATAATTTCTGACATTCACGCAAACCTCGAAGCTCTCAAAACGGCTTTAGATTGGATTAAAAATGAAGGCATCGAACAAATCATTTGCCTTGGAGACATCGTCGGTTACGGTGCAAATCCAAACGAATGCGTTGATTTAATTCGAGAATACTGCACAGTAGTTGTCAAAGGAAATCACGATTCGGCAACGACTGACGGGGAAGACCTTTACAACTTTAATCCTTACGCAAAAAAAGCTGTCCTTTGGACAAAAGAACAGCTTTCAAAGAGAAATTACGAATACCTTTACTACTTGCCTTTAAAAGTAGAAATTGGCGATTACACTTTTGTCCACTCTACTCCCAAAAAGCCTGAAAGGTGGAATTACATAATTACCGAATACGACGCGACTTTGTCTTTTGCAAATTTTGAAGGACAAGCGTGTTTAGTCGGACATTCTCATCTTCCGGGTTGCTACGGAACAGATGAAAGTTTCATTCTTGAGCAAGAATTTGTTCTCACTGAAGGTGTAAAATACATAATTAACGTCGGAAGTGTTGGACAACCAAGAGACGGCGACCCAAGACTTTGCTTCGGAGTTTTAGACGAAGAGAAACGCGATTTCGCTTGGATTAGACTCGAATATGACAAAGAAAAAACAGGTCAAAGAATTATCGAAAGTGGTTTGCCTCCTTACTTAGCAGACAGACTTAAAGTCGGCAGATAAATCTAACGAAAATATTTTGGGATTGCGGACTTTAGTCCGTTTCTTCTTACCTAACGAACTAAAGTTCGCAATCCTAAAAGTAATATTTTTAGAAAAACATTTTCATTTGGAAACTTGCTTTTTCGTGGTCTAAAAGCCATTGTTTTCGCCACAAACCTCCAGCGTAACCAACTAATTTTCCATCGCTTCCAATGACTCTGTGGCAAGGAATTACGATTGCAATTTTGTTTTTGCCGTTTGCTCCACCAACAGCACGAATTGCTTTTACATCGCCAAGTTTTTCTGAAAGTTTTAGATAGGAAGTTGTCTGCCCAAACGGAATTTTTAGAAGCTCCGCCCAAACACGATTTTGAAAATCCGTTCCTTTTGGATTTAGTTTCAAATCGAATTCTTTTCTCTCGCCTTTAAAATATTCTTCTAATTGATTTCTACCTTCAACAAGACAAAATGGAATTTCCTTTGAAGAATCACCTTTCGCATTTTCTAAAGAAATTTCCTCAATTCCAGAGTCAGAACCAACAATTTTAATCTTGCCGATTTTGGAATCAAAAATAAGTTGTGAGTTTAAAGACATAAACTTTAGGCTTTTTTGAAAAGAACTATTGAAGTACAATTTTTGTCAAACTCGTAAAAAACTTTGTCAACAAGTGCTTTGATAATTAAAATCCCTCTGCCGTTTTCAGCAAAAACATTTTCAGGAGCTAAAGGGTCACGAAGTTCTTTGATTTCAAAACCTTCGCCTTCATCGGAAATTTTGAGCGTTACTTCATTTTCGTAAACCTTGAAAGTAAGAGTAATGTTTTTTGCAGGATTACTTTTGTTGCCGTGAATTATTGCGTTGTTAGCTGCTTCTGTGGCTGCAATCGCAAAATCATCACAAGAGTCTTCATCAAAATTTGCCTTTTTACAAACCTCCGCACAAATTTTTTCAACTTTAGTGATGTTATTTGGAATGCTCTGAATTTTGTATTCAAATTCCATTTTTTTAGCTCGTTTTTAAAAGGGTTTGCAAACTTCTTACTTTCTTAGAAAAAATAAGTTGCTTAGAAATTCCACAAAATTTTTAGTTCTACTTCTGTGTTAAAATCGTCAACTTCCGACGACGAAAACTGAACATTTCCACTTTCGTCCAAAACTATCGGGAAATTAGGGTTCTTTCTTTTAGTAGTTGACTTGTAATGAGTTCCGCGAAAATCCAAAACGAAATTTTTAAATTTGTAGTTTACTAGAAGTCCAGGACCGAAGTTTTCAATTTTCAACTCTGTAAATCTTTCACTGAAAATTGTCTGTTCGTCCGTTTCCTCGTCAGAAGAATCCAACCACAAAAATTTGTCGCTTTGAATTGAAAAAATATTAACAAACGGTGCAAAAAACAACGACTTTGTGATTGATTTTTCTAATTTAAAAGTAACTTCATTTTCAAAGCGTTCAGTCCTTTTTTGCGAAATCTTTTTGTCTTCGTTGAAGTAACTATTTTCGCGAAAAGTGAACTTGTAAGAACTAATAAAATTCAGTTTATCAGTCAAAGTAAGTTCCAAATTTGAGTTGTTTCCCAACTTTCTTTCAAGTGTAATCGGAATGTCGTTCAAACTTGAAAAGTTAGATTGTCTAACATTTTCAAACTCATAAACTGTTTGCTTAGCTTGAATAAAAAGTAAGTTGTACCAATCTAAACGGCTATTTTCTCCACTCAATTCGTGACTAAAGAAATAAATTCTGTCCGTAAAATTATTAATACTGTAATCCGCAGAAATGAATCTTTTTGTAAAATTTGAAAATTTAAACAAAACTGTCTGCGAGCTTTTTTCACTAAATTTGTAAGTCTCACCAACCTTGAAAAGAAACTCAAGTTCGTCTCTGTCAGAATCCCCGTCAGGAAGCTGTTTGTAAGTGTCTTTAAAAGTTGTGAAACTACTAAAAATCGTGTGTTTGGGGTTTATTCTAAGACGATTTGAGAAAAATAATTTAATAATTTCATCTCGATTTTTGAAAGTTGAATTTTGAAATTCTGATTCTTCAAGGCGAATTTCTCCACCAAACGAAAATTCATTAAAGCCTTTAACAAAATTTAAACTCAAATTTCCACCGAATGAGAAACGGTCAACATTAATGTTTGAACTTTGAACAAAAGCGGATTCAAGCCTCCAGAAAGCAAACTTTGTTAGTTCGTAAGTTGTAAAGTTAAGAAAACTAAGTTCACGTTCCTCCTTTGATTCAATGTCAATTGTTGTGTCAACACCAGTTACGTAATCTCTCGAACTCTTACTATAATTGAATGAAAATGAGTTTGTAATAAAATCTTCGTTTGAATCTAAAGTTACTCTTGAAACGAGTCCGTATTGTTTAAGCCGAGTATTTTTTCTTGCACTTAATTCACCTTTCTCGCCGTCAAGTAAAACAGAAATTCTATGTTTTTCATTAAATGAAAATTCGTCTAACTCCGCTTCACTTCCAAAAATAAAACCGTTAAAATCTTCTTCTTTTTGTTCAACAAATTCCCAAGATGCTTTTGGAGAAATTCTAATTCTCTGTGTTGGGTTGTAGTTTAAACCGATAAAAGTTTCATTTTGATAATTTTCAGAAGAAGTGATGTTTGACTTTGTTAATTGTTCAGAGATAACTTGAGAATGGTTTTCGAGTAACAAGCTAAAGTTTGGAGAAAATTTGTAATTCGTTTCGATGTTAAACTTTTGATTGTCTTGGATTTGCTTTTGAGTAGTTCTTGTCGAATCGTTAATCGCAACTTTCGAACGAAGAATTTTCGTAGTCAAATTTTGGTTAAGTATAAAATCAAATTTTGTAGATTTTTTCTGATAAAAATATTTGTCCGTCCACCCAAATTCATCAACAAACTGAAAGTAATCAATACTAAGCTGATTCACTCGATTCGGATTTTCCTGAGAAAAACAAACCTTGCAGAGAAGTAAAAAAAGAAATACAATTTTAAATTTTTGATTCAAACTTAGCTTTAAAAGTAAAGAAGTGGAACTTTGAAAAGTGAACCTAAAACTATACAAAAATTTTAATTGAAATCATAAAACTTGTTAATCTGAAAATTAACTGAGTTTAATTTTGGACATATCGTCGGATTCTGAACACATTGTTACTATTTTTATCTCTTTTATGAATCGAAAGACTGTTTTTACATTGGCATAAACATTGCAATAATTTTTTCACAGATGCCTATCAGGCTCGGAGTTTTTGAATAGAGTTATAAAAGGGTTTGATATTTGAAGTAAGCAAAGGCATTTAGCCTTTGCTTTTTTTTGGAGTTTTGCAATGTTAAAAAAATTACTTCTCTCAGAAAAAGGAATTGCCCTTCTCACAGCTTTAATTTTCAACTTAGTCACTCTTTTACTTGGAGTTGCTTGGTTAAAATTTTCAGTTAATTCTGCTCTCTCAACAACTCAAATCAGAATTGAAAGAACACAAAATGACTACCTACTCAAAGGTTTCAATTCATTAATTGACATTCAAGCGACTTCTATGAATTTTTTCAAAACAAAGTATTTAGCAGATTTTGAAGTTCCCTACAAACCAAGTCAGTTTCTTCCTAAATTTGAAAGTATTAAAAATTTAAACAGAGTAGTTCTTGAAGTTAGTCAAAACGGAAATTTTGAGAATTATATTGTTCGCTCTAAAATTGGGAAAAAGGGAGAGAAAGTTACATCTTTAAAAGCAGATAATTTTTTAGGCTGTGAAAACCTTGCAAGTTTTTTGCACTTGACTGATTGTGAAAGACGAAGACAAGAATTTGTTCCTCCCGATAGCACAGATTTAATTTTTGAAAACTGTGCAGATTCACAACAATTCTCATTACTAAAAGGTCCTAATAGATTTGATGGAAATTTTCACACAAATGATTTTGTATTTTTTGGAGCTCCACCAAATGTTACAATGCTTGGTTGTGCTACTGCTTCAGGAAGTTATACAGTTCCTCCTCCAATTTATCAAGGTTCGTTAATGTTTCCACCTCCTCCTCTTGCAGGAGTAAATTTTATCAATAGTTGTAATTCAGCAGGAGTAATTACTCGAAGGAAAAGAATTGAATTTGGAGAATTTCCTGAAAGCTTAATAAGAAATGCACTTCAAGGTGGTTTTTATAGTAGTAAAACTTTTGAAAATCAAGTTCAAAGAATAGTTTTTAACAATAAAGGCTTTAAAACTTATTCAGCTAACAAGCTACTTTTAGATACTTTTGGTCCAAATGCTTGGTTAGACGAGAAGCAATTCCAACTTCCACAAAACGGTGCAATATTTATTGAAACTGATGTTTATGTTAGTGGTTTTTTAAACGGAGATGTAACTGTCGGTTCGTGTGGCAACATCTTCATTGATAATGATTTAAAGTACTCAAATATTGAGTCACTAGCTTCTCCAAGTGACGTTTTCCTTGGAAGCAGATTAGGATTAATTTCAACTAAAAATGTTTTATTGGAAACAAGGCACATTGCCACGAATAAAGGTTATTCTTGGAGTAATTTTGATTCTACTTATGCTCACAACAATCACCAAGAAGGAGTCATTATCAATGCAGGCATTTTAGCACTTGGAGAATCATTTTCAGTTTTTTCAGTAGATTTTCCAAACTTTGAAAGATTTCCAGGAGATGAATTTGGAGGTACACAAAACCCCAAATTTCCACTTATAGGAAATCATGGAACTGTATCCTTTTTCGGCTCAATTGCTCAAAAAAGAAGAGGAATAATAAATAATGGAACTCGAGGTGGTTATGGAGGAACTTTATTAGGAACAGGAGCAACAGTTCCACAAATGGTTAGAATTTATGACGAAAGATTCTACTGCACTCCTCCGAGATACTTCCCGAAATTAGAACGAAATCTAAGCTTAGTTATTAAGTGAAAAAAGCTTAAGTAATCACTTCAAAATCATTTATATTTTTCCGAATTCAAAATAAAGGAAAAGTAAAATGACAAAATTAGTAATTCGTTTAGTGATTAACGCTGTTGCACTTTGGGCTGCTGCTTCATTCATTGGTGGAATTCATCTTTCAGAAGACATTGTAAGTGTAGCGATTGTTGCTGCAATATTTGGACTAATAAAC
The DNA here is from genome assembly GCA_008501735.1 of Calditrichota bacterium. GTDB lineage: Bacteria > CLD3 > CLD3 > CLD3 > CLD3 > CLD3. Next base: position 226,204 of record QQUF01000045.1, read on the forward strand.
GCTGTTATCAAACCAATTGTAAAACTATTTTCATTCCCATTCATAATTCTTACACTTGGGATTTTTACAATCATTATTAATGCTTTAATGCTACTATTAACTGATTACTTCACACAAAGCCTTTACATAGAAAGTTTTATGTCAGCACTATTCGGAAGCATTGTAATTTCAATTGTCAGTATTGTGCTTAGTGCCTTCTTAGATGATGAAGCTTAAAATCTTTATTGCTGTTTTTTAATTTACTTATTAAATTAAAAAACAGTAGGATAGTTAAATAAAATAATTTGAAGATATAAAAATGAAAGATGTAGAACGCATTCTCTTCGTTGGGTTTATATTAGTTGCAGCTCTAATCGTTTTGATTTTTATCTATGATATGTTTTTTAAGTAAATCTCTATCTAAAAGATAATTACTCTTTTAAGTTCTAAAATTTTTAAGCCCTAAAATTATAATTCATATTTTTACGTAATTTTCTTTAGAGTTCCTTTTTTGTCATAAAACCTTAAAATTTTCTTTTCCAATTACATATTTTTTCATTTGGTTTTATATTCCGAGTCTAATTTTAGAAAAAAATTAAATTCAAGAAAAATCAAATGAACGACCAATTATTTATAAAATCGGCTTTTTCACAAAAAGTCGAAAGACCACCTGTTTGGATGATGCGTCAAGCAGGAAGATTTATGAAAGAATACAGAGCAATCCGCGAAAATTACTCATTTTTGGAAATGATGAAAAACCCCGAAATCGCAACTGACGTAACAATGCTTCCAGTCGATTTACTCGGAATTGACGCAGCAATTATGTTTTGCGACATTTTAGTAACTGCCGAAGCACTTGGCGGACAACTTTCATTTGTAAAAGGAAAAGGTCCTGTTTTCGCAAATCCTGTCAGAAGCAAAAGTGATGTCGAAAAAATGGTCATTCCCGAAACTTACGAAGAATTCGGTTACGTTTTCGAAATGATAAAAAATGTCAAAGAAAGACTCAATGGCAAAACTCCACTAATCGGATTTGCAGGTTCACCTTTTACAGTAATGTCTTACCTCGTCGAAGGTCAATCTTCAAAAGACTTGAAACTCACAAAATTAATGATTAACACCGAACCTGAAACTGCCAAACTTTTACTTTCAAAACTTGCGACTGTTACAGCAAATTACTTAAACGCACAAATTGAAGCTGGAGTTGACGCTCTTCAAATTTTTGATTCTTGGGCAAACACTCTCTCGTGGGAAGACTACCAAGAATTTTCACATTTTTACATTGCAGAAATAATTTCCAAGCTCAATCGCAAAGACATTCCGATAATTTCATTTTGTAAAGGAAGTTCGGTTTTTCACCCAATTATGGCAGAAGCAAAACCAGATGTAATTTCAGTTGATTGGAACGCAGACTTGCTTAGAGTAAAACAATCTTTACCAAACGAAATCGCTGTTCAAGGAAATCTTGACCCATTCGTTCTTTACGGCTCAAGAGAAATTATTCGCAAAAAAGTAATGCGAATCTTAGAAAAGATGCGAAATGAAAATGGTTTCATTTTTAATCTTGGGCACGGAATTATGCCTGACATTCCTTTCGACAACGTAAAATATGCAATTGAGTTAATTCAAGAATTCAGAAACTAAAATCGAAGTCAACAATGCAGAATAAAAAAGTAATAATCGGTTCAAGAGGTAGTGATTTAGCACTTTGGCAAGCACATTTTGTTCAAGATTCACTTGCAAAAAATGGTGTCGAAACCAAAATCAAAATCATCAAAACTCAAGGTGATAAAATCCAAAACCTGAGTTTTGACAAGCTCGAAGGAAAAGGCTTCTTTACAAAAGAAATTGAAGATGCTTTGCTAAATTCTGAAATTGATTTGGCGGTTCATTCTCACAAAGATTTGCCTACTGAATCTCCCGAAGGCTTAAAAATTGTCGCAGTTTCAGAACGCGAAGACCCTTCGGAGTTACTTTTAATTCGTAAAGAGGCTGTTGACCCAAAACAGCACTTTTCAATAAAAAAAGACGCAATTGTCGGGACTTCTTCTGCTCGAAGGAAATCACAACTTTTGTCTTTCAGAAACGATTTTGAAATTATTGATTTAAGAGGAAACGTTCCGACTCGAATCCAAAAACTTAGAGACAAAAAATACGATGCAATTGTTTTGGCAAACGCTGGAGTTAGCCGTCTTGGTTTGGATTTGAGCGAATTTCACCAAGAATTACTTGCTCCGATTGATTTCATTCCCGCTCCTGCACAAGGTGTTTTAGCTTACCAAATTCGTGAAAACGACTCTGAAATTGCCGAAATTTTAAGCAAAATTCACTCTCCTGAAACTCAAGAAACTACCGAAGTTGAAAGAAAAATTCTGAACCTCTTTGAAGGCGGTTGCCAAATGCCTGTTGGAGTTTTTTGTCAAAAAGAAGGAGACACTTTTCAAGTTTGGACAGCAAAATCAAAAACGGGTGAAGATTTTCCAATTAGGATTTTTAAAGAGTCAAAAACAGCAAAAGGCTTGGCTGAAAAAATTGTCCAAAAGTTCAGAAACATTCAACCAAAAGAAGTTTTCATTTCGCGTGATTTAATCGGTGATTGCTACTTTGAAAATGCACTAATTGAAAATGACTTTACACTCAAAGGCAAATCCTTAATCAAAATTTCAAGAGTAGAATTTGAAGATTTACCGAAAACCGATTGGATATTTTTTACAAGCAAAAACGGAGTGAAACACTTTTTCGCTCAAAACCCAAAAATCAATCCCAAAACTAAATTTGCTGCAATTAGCAAAGGAACGGCAAAAGCTCTGAAACAACTTGAAGTTCAGCCTGACTTTGTAGGTTCAAAATTGATGACTAAAGAAATCGGTAAAGAATTTGCAAAAGTCTCAAAAGGGCAAAAAGTCCTTTTTCCTTTAGCTCAAAAATCAATGCGAACAATTCAAACCGAACTTATCGGAATTGCAGATTTCTTTGAATTAGTTGTTTATGAAAACAAGCCTTTGGAAGCCTTTGAGCAAATAGATTCTGAAATTTTAGTGTTCACAAGCCCTTCAAATGCCGAATCCTTTTTAAAAAGTCAAAAGATTTCATCTTCGCAAAAAGTTGTAGCAATCGGAACAACTACAGCAAAATATCTAAACGAAGCAGGAATTTCAGACGTTACAATTTCTTACTCTACAAACGAGGTTCACTTAGCCGAAGCAGTTTTTTCAGTGAGTTCAGATTTATAAATCTTATTAGTTTTTACTTCTCAGTTTAAATAATTTCCTTGTTTGAAATTTTTCATTAATTTAGATTAATTTTATTTTTTTTGACTTTTCATTCTCAAAAGAAAAATTACCAAATTAGGAAGGAGAAGAAATGAAAGTCTTAACTAAAGCCATATTTATTTTAGTTTTTGTGAATTCGGTTTATGGAGAAATGCCACAAACAATCCAAGAGTTAGAAGAAGCCAAAACGAAGTCAGAATACTTTGTGAAAGAATACCAAAGTGGTAACATAACTTACTGTTTGTTAGGTTTAAAATCCAAATCAGAAAGAGATGAATCAACACTTTACAGAACACCAATTGGTGATAGTTTTGAATTGAATTGGACAGTTTTACCTTTCAATGAACCTGTTGACGATGTTCTTGTAGAAGGGAATAATTTACTAATCAAAAGTAAAAACAAAGTCTTTCAGAGTGGAAACGGAGGAATGGGTTTTCGAGAATCAAGTTTAGCATTTTCAGAGTCTTCACTTTCTGTTTTAGAGAATCAACCACTTAATCTTAAGAAAAAAACTACGAACCAAATAAGTTGTTTGCCAACGATTGCACCTTCTGTTTGGGATACTTTATTGATGGACACAAGTCAAGTGTTTCTTACAAGCAACATTCCACAAGGAGGTTTGGCATTTATGCACGGCAGAGTTGCAGTTGGAGATTCAGGCTTTGTTCACGTAGCATCAGTTAGAGAAGACCGACTTTTAAAATATCACAGAAGCACAGATTATGGAGCGACCTTTGAAACAGCAGTAGTTTTGGAAGATACGATTGGTAAAGTTTATAGTATTCAAGCTACAGGAGATAATGTTTATGTTTATGCAGTTAGTTCAGCTTCTTGGGCTCCAGTTTATAAATATTACTTATTTTCAAGTTCGGATAGAGGAGCGACTTGGAATCCACCGATAGAACAACCATTTACAACGAGGGAGAACATAATCTCTCGTTCCGATACAGTTTATCATTTTGTAGAGACAGGAGCAGGTGGAAGTCTTTATGAAGCAGAAAGTTTTGATATGGGAGAAAGTTTTTCACTTTATCAAGAGATAGACACACTTTGGGCAGCTATTCAAGACCCTTCAATTGCAACAGCAGGAAACTCTATAATTTATTTTAGAACAGGTAATGGAGGACAGACATCAGGAACTTTTGTATATCGTTCATTTGATTTGGGAAATACTTGGTTTCCACCAATGGACTTGAGTTACAATTGCAGTTTTTGGAATTACCAAAATCCTTCTATTCGATTTGATGGTTCTACATTCCATACCACACAAGGATTTGGTTACTCGCTTCACACCAAAAGTGTTGACTATGGAAATACCTTTAATCCTTACACAACCCTTTGTATTGTAGATTCTAATTGTGCAGTAAGTGAACAACAAAAACTTGCTTCATTTGATGGAAATGTTTTTCCACTAATCAATGACAATATCAATTTTGGAATAACTGATAGATTAATAACTAGATTTTCAAGAGACAATGGAAATACTTGGTCTAAGATTCTTTATATCTCAGATTATAATAATGGTTGGGTTGGAGTTTCGCCTTGGTATTCAATAGCAGCAGATGATTCATTGATTTATGTAACTTATAGTCGTTCAAAAGAAACCATTAGTAGTGATTGGGATTTTGAATTGGTATTTAAAAGAGGTTTTTACAAATACCCACTTTATTCATCAGTTAACACATTGGATTTAGGCTTAGTAGATTCGAGTCTAAAAATAATCACAAATCTTCCAGTAGCGAATAAAGGTGTTATTCCACTTTACATCAATCAAATTGATTTACCAACTGAAATAACACTTTTAGATGATTCTACAACAACTCCTTTAGCTTTTCCATTAATTATTCAACCAGACTCAGTATTCAATTTCCAATTTGAGTTTTTATCAGAAGTTGTAGGAAGTTATTCTGATTCAATCAAGATTCATACAAATCAACAAGTAGAACCTTTGAGAACGATTTTTGTAAGTGGAGAAATTCTTGCTGTTGGAGTTAGTGAAGAAGAAAATACAATTACCACATTTAAGTTATCACAAAACTATCCAAATCCATTTAACCCAACGACTGTAATTAATTACGAATTAGGAATTGCGAATTACGAAAAAGCAACTCTAACAATTTACAACATTCTTGGAAAGAAGGTGAAGGAGTGGAAACTAAAATCCAATTCTGGTGAAGTAGTTTGGAATGGAACCGACAATTTTGGAAACTCGGTTTCAAGCGGAGTGTATTTTTACAAACTAAAAAGTGAGAAGCAAAGTGAAACCAAAAAAATGCTTCTGATTAGATAACTCAAAACTGAAGATTCTACCAATTTTGCAATCCAAAAAACTTATTTGCAACTAAGAACCCTTTTCCAATAATCTTTCCAAACATTTTTAACTTGAAGAATAAATTTTTTAGGTTAAATTTTCCTTTTAGCTTTACTCCTTAACCAATGTTTTCTCGGAGGAAACAAATGTCAAAACTCATCAACTCACTTCTTGCAATTTCTACGCTTAGTTTAAGTTCGGTTTTTGCAAATGAAAACCCTTCACAAAATCCCGACCCAAATCACGTTCAGGGTCAAATTATTGTAAAACTTACTCACCAAATTCAGTTCCAAAAAAACGGTGAATTTCTCGAAACAGGTTATCCGTCAATCGACAAAAAACTTAGAATTTTTAAAATAAATTCTGCTCGTAAAATTTTCCCTCACCACAGAGGAAAAGTAAAAGACGGAGTTACTGACCTTTCTAAAATTTACGAATTTTCATTCGAGAAGGATTTAGACGAAAAATACATCGCTTCACTTTTTGCAAAAGATGCGAACTTTGTTTACGCCGAACCTCGTTTTATTTACCATACAGAAGAAACTCCAAACGACCCGAATTTTTTAACTTCTCAACCTTACTTGACAACAAAACTACAAGTTGAACAGGCTTGGGACGTTATTAAATCAGAAGATTCTGCTACTCCTGTAATTCTTGGAATTGTTGATTCAGGAGTTGACCTTGACCACCCAGATTTACAAGCAAATCTTTGGACTAACGACGACGAAATCGCTAACAATGGAATAGATGACGACAACAACGGATACATTGACGACACAATCGGTTGGGATTTTACAGGAAACAGCTCAAGCAATCCAGGAGGAAATCCTGACAACGACCCAAATGACCAATTTGGTCACGGAACTCACGTTTCAGGTGATGCAGCAGCAGTTACGAATAACAACACTGGAATCGCTGGAATCGCTTGGAATCCTAAAATTATGGCAATCAAAACTGGTGCAAATTCTACCGCAATTTTTCACGGTTACGAAGGAATTGTTTACGCTGTAGAAAACGGAGCTCACATAATTAATTGTAGTTGGGGCGGAAGTGGAGGAAGTCAATTTGGTTTCGACACAATCGAATTCGCCAAAACAATGAACGTCGCAGTTGTTGCAGCAGCAGGAAACGACTCAAGCCTTGAACCACACTTTCCTTCTTCTTATCCTTCAGTTCTTTCTGTCGTAGCAACCAACAATGTTTACTCAAAAGCAGGTTACTCTAACTTTGGAATTGATGCAGACATTTCTTGTCCTGGAACAAGTATTTCAAGTACAACAGTTGGTGGTGGTTACGGTTCTTCAAGTGGAACTTCAATGGCTTCTCCAATTGTTGCAGGAGCAGCTTGTTTGGTTCGAGCTTTACACCCAAATTGGTCAGCAATGCAAGTTCTTGAACAAGTTAGAGCAAGTGCCGATTCGGCTCTTTACCTTGTAAATCCTTCAGGAAGCGACTATTTAATGGGAAAAGGAGGATTGAACGCTTTCAGAGCAGTAACTGTTAGAACTCCTTCAATCCGAATTAATGACATCGAATTTGACGACACAATAAATGGTGATGGCGACGGAATTCTTGACCCAGGAGAGTCAATTGATTTGAATTTGGAACTTTTTAATTTCTTAGCTGATGCACAAAACGTTACTATCGGAATTGTTTCTTCAAGCCCTTACGTTACAGTAACAACTCAGTCAACAGTTGTCGGAAACATTGATTCTTTAAGTTCAGCAATTGCGAATCTTTCATTTGATGTTAACGCAAACGCTCCCAAAAATGCCGAAGTTCAGTTTAGAGTTTGGTTTGAAGCAACAACCTCTTTTGGTTACAACTACTACGATTTTGAACACTTTGCAGCTTTTACTCGACCAAATTTTGTAACTCATTCTAACGACAGTTTACAACTTTCTGTAACAGACGAAGCGAATTTGGGTCACGTTGACAATGCAGGTGAAAATGGCGGAGTTGGTTTCATTTTTGAAAACGGAACAGATTTGATGTTTGAAGGTGCAATGATTATCGCAAGAAGTGCAACACAAGTCGCAGACGCTGCGAGAACTTCAGGAAGCAATCCACAAAGCACTGACTTTGCAAATTTCGGTTCGGACATTTTCCTAAATGAAAACTCAGTTGTAGCAGACCAAGAAAGCGATGTTACATTTTCAACTGTTCCAAATGCACCTCTCACAGGTCTTGACGTAAGACAAAGAGGATTTTCTTTTACTCAAGCTCCTGACAACAAATTTGTAATTCTTCACTACGAAATTACAAACACAACAAGCCAACCAATTAACGATGTTTACGTTGGTTACTACTTCGATTGGGACGTTGATTCGAATAATTTTGGAACGAACCAAGTTGGTTTTGATGCAGCGAATAATTTGGGTTACACTTTTGATAATAATTTCCCTGTTTACGCAGGAATTTCAGTTCTGAATCCTGAAGGAGTTCACACTCACAGAGCAATCAGCAACCAAGACGACCTTTTTGACACTCAAGGTTTTACCGAAGCTGAAAAATTCCAATTCATTTCAGAAGGTTTGGTGAACGCAACAAGTACAGTTCAAGAAGACCAATCTGAATCAATTTCGACAGGCTCATTTAACATTTTGCCAAACGAAACAATCATTGCTTCTTTTGCAATTCTCGGTGGAAACGGCTTGGCAGAAATTCAAGGAAACGCTCTCGCAGCAGCAACAAAGTACCAAACTATTTTGCCTTTGTTGACTTCTATTGATGGAACTGAACTGTCGTTACCAAACCAATTTAAACTTTCAAACAACTTCCCAAATCCTTTTAACCCTTCAACTGTAATTAATTACCAATTACCTGTAAGTAGCAAAGGTAAATTGGCAATTTTTAACATTTTAGGTAAAAAAGTTAAAGAGTTTGATTTGACAGAAAAACAAGGAAACGTTGTTTGGAATGGTATTGATAATTTTGGAAACCCAGTCTCAAGCGGAACTTATTTTTACCAACTTGAATCTGGAAACAAAATCCAAACTAAGAAAATGACTTTAATAAAATAATTCTATTCAGGATTGCCGACTTAAGTCGGCAATCCTGTTTTTAATTTTTAAATTCCTCAAAAAAATATGCTCCTAATTTTCGTAACGCTAATTTTAATGTTAGCTTTTCTAATTTTAGAATACAAAAAACACCTTCTGAACGTCAAATCAATTCCGATAAGAATTCACGTAAATGGAACTCGTGGGAAAAGTTCAGTTACTCGTTTAATTGCAGCTGGACTTAGAAGTGGCGGAGTTAAAACAGTTGCAAAAACTACAGGAACTCTTCCAAGATTCATTTTGCCCGACGGAAGTGAAGAAAATGTTTACAGATTTGGAGCAGTCAATATCAATGAACAAATCCGAATTTTCAGAAAAGCTGCAAGTTTGAAACCAGAAGCAATTGTTATCGAATGTATGGCAGTTCGACCTGAACTTCAGTGGACTTGCGAACACAAAATCGTAAAAGCCACAATCGGTGTACTTACAAATGCAAGACTTGACCACGTAGATGAAATGGGTCCAACAATGAATGACATCGCATTTTCACTTGCAAACACAGTTCCTGTTAAAAGCCTTTTTATAACTTCTGAACACAAATATTTTGACCTTTACAAAGCAATCGCTGAAAAGAATTCTACCAATATTTTGCCACCTTCTGACCCAGAAACTATTTCTGATGAAGAAATTCAGAAGTTTGATTTTGTCGAACACAAAGAAAATGTTGCCTTAGCGTTGGACGTTTGTGCCCAAGTAGGAGTGAAACGTGAAGAGGCTTTGGAGGGAATGTATACGATGGAACCTGATTTCGGAGTTTTGAGAATTTTTCCTATTCACGAAATGAACAAAGAAATTCGGTTTTTGAATGGATTTGCTGCAAACGATAATGAAAGCACAGCCAAAATTTATGATATGCTAAACCTTCGTGAAAATAACGAAGAACCTGTTTTTACTGTCGTAAATTTAAGAGCTGACAGAGTTACTAGAACAGAAGAACTTGCATTTATGATTGCAAGAAAAGTTACCTCCAACTACATTGTTGTAATAGGAACAGGTACGGATCTTTTTATGGAAGAAATGGAGGTTTACAGTTTTCCACAGAACAAAATTTTGAAAATGGGTAATTCTTCAGGTAAAGAAGTTTTAGATAAAATAATTTCGCTGACTCCTCAAAAATCGGTTGCAATTGGAATCGGAAACATTGCAGGAATCGGAATCGAACTACTTGAAGAAGTAGAAGAAAGAACAACCTTAAAATCTGTGGTTTAAAAAATGCACGTCGTACTTTATCAACCCGAAATACCACCAAATGTTGGCAACATCGCAAGACTTTGTGCTGCAACAAATACTACTCTTCACCTTGTCGGTAAACTTGGTTTTATTGTCAACAACAGACATTACCAACGAGCAGGTTTGGATTACTGGGAATTTTTAAATCTTGAAACTCACAATGATTTAGACGAAGTTTTTGAAAAGTATCCAAAAGGCAAAATTTATTACCTTAGCACAAAAGCTACCAAAAATTATACAGATGTAAAATTTGAAGATGACGACCTTTTGGTTTTTGGTCCTGAAACTCGTGGATTGCCTGAAAAGATGATTTTTGAAAATCCTGACACAGCAATCAAAATTCCAATGTTTGGAAAAGTCCGTTCCCTTAATATTTCAAATTCTGTCTCAATTGTTTTGTATGAAAGTTTAAGACAAATAAAAGGCTTTTAGCCTTTTCCAAAATGCTAAACATTCCAAATAAAATTTTCATTTGTGGTTTTATGGGAGCAGGAAAGACTGTTGTTTCCAAAGGACTTGCAGATAAATTAGACTTCAAATATTTTGACCTTGACGAAATAATTGAATCTAAAACAAGTTCAACAATTTTATCAATTTTTGAAACTCTTGGTGAAAAAAGCTTTAGGAAAATTGAGTCAGAGACCTTAGAAGAATTCATCAAAAAAAATGAAAGATTTATTCTCGCACTTGGCGGAGGAACTTTAAATAAATCGGAAAATTTGAAACTCGTTAAAGAAAATGGAGAATTGATTTTTTTGGGAAATTCTTTTGAAGAGCTCTGGAAAAGAATTGAAAACTCAAACAGACCTTTAGTTAAAATGGGAAAAGAATTTTCCCTTAACTTGTTTTTACAAAGACAAAAAAGCTATGAAAATTCTTCAATTAAAATTAATTGTTTTCAAAAATCCATTTTTGAAATTTCAAATGAAATTTTCCATAACCTAACCACAAAATAAAACAGTTGCCAACTCAAAACTAATTGAATACTTTTGTAAGTTATTAAATTAAATATGCATCTTAAATGAAACCTGCGATTTTAATTAGTGGCGAAAAAGAACATTTAAACGTCATTAAACAATTTTCTGTTCAAGAGAATTGCGAAATTATTATTTTCAGGAATTCTTTAGTAGAAGAACTTTCCAAAGAAAATATTTCTTACATTGATTTTAATGAATTTTTGGATTCTAACGCTCAGTTTGACACAGAAGTTTATTCTAATTCAAACTTTCAGCAATGGGTTAACTCCTTAAATTCCTATAACTTGCAAAAACAATTTTCATTTGTTGGCGAAATCTTTTTTCTCCAAATGAAAGAAATATTGGAAAAGAATTTTCAAGATGAGTTTCCTAATTTAATTTTTATAATCGAAGGTTTCAAAAAGTTACTTGAAAGTTATGACTTAAAAGTCTCAATTTTCCAAAATGACATTTCGCCTATCAATAAAACTTTAATCCGTATTTCACAAAAATTTGAAATCCCAACTTTCTGTATTTTAGCAAACTTCCCTGTTAATAGAATTCTTTTTGAAAAAGTAATTACTGACAAAATCGCTGTTTCAAGCGATTCAGCAAAGGATTGGTTTTTGCAAAATGGTGAAGATGAGAGTAAATTTCTTATAACAGGAAATCCAATTTGGGACAAATTTTATAACTTCCCACTTGACAAAGAAATCGCTTGTGATGTATTAGGAATTAATTCTCAAAAACCTGTAGTTGTTTTTGCAACAGCTCGGTTAGGAACTTTGACTTTGTTTAAAGAAGAGGAAGAAATTTTAAATCGTCTCAAAAAGATATTTTTTGCCGTCAAAGAAGCACGCAAGAAATTAGACTTTGAAGTCATTTTCAAAATTCCTGAAAACGAAACGGATAAAACTATCGATAAATATTTTGCATTACTCAAAGAATGCGAAATTGGCGATGATGACTTTTTCATTTTCAAAGACGCAGACCCAATGATGATTCTTGCTTCTGCCGATTTGGTGATAAACACTCGTTCAAATATTTTCGGAATTGAAGCTCTTTTGGTGGGAAAAGTAGTAATTACTTTAATGAGAGACGGAGTTTTCAAAGACGGCGATGCAGTAATTTTTGCTGAAAGTCAAGAAGAGTTGACAGACTCAATCATCGAAACTTTGACTGATGAAACAATGAGTCAAAGTTTGAATGAAATTAGCTCGGAAACGATAGAAAGAATTAACCAAAACTTTGATGGAAGAGCAACTCAAAGAGTAGTAAATGAAATCAATAAAATTGCTGGTTTTCCTTCACAAAAATTTAACCTCACAAGCATAATTATAGTAACAGAAAATAATGAAGACTCAATTCAAGATTGCATTCGAAGTATAAGAAAATATACAAGATTAGATTACGAAATTATTGTAATTGACAACAACTCTACAGACAAAACAGTTGAAATTCTAAAATCTGAACGAAACCTAACAATCATTGAAAACTCTAAGAATTTTGGAACTGTAAGTGGATTTAATCAAGGAATAAAAGCATCGGAAGGTGATTTTATTGTTTTCTTAAGTCCAAAAGTTAGAGTTTCTAAAAATTGGCTAACAAATTTAGTTAGCAACTTTGATGTAAAAACTGGAGCTGTTGCACCTTTGGCAAAAGTTGATTTTTCAGAACAAAATCTGAACCTTTGGTTTGATGATTCTGACAAAATCTCTGATTTTGAAAATTTGGCTGAAAACGTCAACAAACAAAATTTGGAACAAACAGAAATTGCCAATTTCCTTTTGGACTTTTGCCTCTTTACTTCACGAGAAATTTTAGAAAAAATAAACTTTTTCGACGAAAGATTTTCCTCACTACCAAATGCGATGGATTTTGCATTAAAAGTTAGAAATTTGGATTTGACACTTTTAATTGCTAAAGATACTTTAGTTGATTTTGAACTCACAAACGTGGATTTAGAAGAAGAAATCGCAACCGAAGAATTTCAAACCCAAAGTGAAATTTTGGTTCACAAACTAAATGCGACATTTGAAATTGATGTAACTGTTGAGCAGTTTTGGGGAATTGATTGGTTCAAAGAAAAACAGAAAGAGGAAAAAATTAGGCTCGTAAATTTAGACGATTTAGTGAGTGTAATTGTTGAAGTTGACGAAAATTTGGATTTCACAAAAGCCTGTATTCAGAGTTTACTCGAAAATACTTCTCAAAATTACGAATTAATTTTTATTGACAATTCAAAAAATCTTGAGACTGCAAACTACCTTTTAGAACTTGAAGAATCTACTTTGATTCGTAATAAGGATAATATCAAAGCACTTAAACAAGCATTTTTGAAAAGTAGTGGCGAGTTTATACTTTTTATGCAAAATGATGTTTTGGTTTCTAAAAATTGGCTTTCTAATATTTTTAGTGAAATTACTGAAAATACTGGATTAGTAACAGCACTGTCAAACGTAGACTTTTCTTTGAGTTATGAAAATTTTGAAGATTTTAGGAAATTCCAAAACGAAATTGAAAATTCTGATAATGAAGTTGAAGAAATTGAAAATCTAAGCATTCCAATTTTTGGCACAAAAGCAAGTTTCTTGGAGAATTTTAACAAAGAAGTTTTTGAAGGAAATTTCATTGAGAATTTCCAAAATGAAGTCAAAGAAAATGGGTTTCAACTACTCTGTTCTCAAAATTCTTACGTTCATTCTCTCAAATTTCAAAACTTACTTGAGCCTGAAATTGATGAACAAGAAGTTCTAACCAAAAAGGATAAAATTGTAGAAACTGTTGAAGAAAATGAGATAGCCGAATTTTTCGATGAAAATAACGAAAATGAACTCATTGAAGAGAGTTTAGAAACTGACGAACTCATTGAAGATTTTGAAGAACTACCAAAGAAAATTAATGAACCTGATAATATTGGTGAAATTCTTGAAGATGATGAACAAGAAATCATTGACTCTGTTGAAACTTTTGAAGAAGAGACGAATAATGAAGAATCACTAGGGCTTGAACAAGATTCTAAAGACATTAGCAAAATTGAATCAGAAGTTGTTATAGAACCGAAAGGTATTAGCGAAATTGAGGATTTAATACCAGAAGTTGAAGTTCAAGACGAAACCGAAGAAGGAAATTTTGCTTTAGTTGAATGGGTTGAAGATGAAGAGGAAAATGAAGATGAAGATGAAGAGGATATTGTAAATTCTAAACCGACTTCAGAAAAAATAGACTCTTGGGAAATTAATGAAGTTGATGAAGAGAAACATAATCTTATCATTTTAGAAGACGACAATCTAAAGAATGAAGAAATCCACGATGATGAAACCAAAGCTGTTGAAGTAGAAACTTTTGACGAAATTGAAATTCTTGAAGAAAAAATTAAAAATGAAGATTCGACTAAAGAAGAAAATGATGTTAAGGAAATCCACGATGATGAAGCCAAAGTTGTTGAAGTAGAAACTTTTGATGAAATTGAAATTCTTGAAAAAAAAATTAAAAATGAAGATTCGACTAAAGAAGAAAATGATGTTAAGGAAATCCAAAATGAAGAACAATCAGAAACATTAGAAGAAATTGGTGAAAAAGATTCGACTCTGAAAAAGAAGATTATCTCTTTTGACGCTTTCAAACAAGAAGAGAAAGAAGAAGAGAATTTTGACATAACTAATGAAGAAATTCCTGAACTCAAAGAAGCTATGTTTGACGAGCTAAAAGAATCTCTATCTAAAGACCAAGAAGAACTTAAGTCAGAAGAGATTGCGAAAGAAAAAATCCAACTTATCGAACCAATTAACGAAGAGATTCCCGAGACAGAAAATGAATCTGAGCCAATAAACATTGTAAGTGCTTTTGAAGCTCAAGAAGAAAACTCAGAAACTGAAAAAATGGATTTAGCAGAAGTTGAAAATGAATTTAGAGTACAAAGACTAAATTTATTTACAAATGCAAATTCCGAAGAAGAAATTGCTGAAATGATGCAATTGTTTACAAAAATTAAAGACATTTTCCCTAAAACTAAATTCTTCTTTACAAGCAAATTGATTGAAGAAAGTGTTGAGAATTTTCAAGAATTTAATGCAGGTTTAGTAAGTATTGGAATCCATTTTGTGATGCTTTCTGCGGTAAATGATGCTCTAAAAATTACAGATTTGTTTTTAAATCAAAAGTCTATACAGTTACCTGAAGGATTTTCTATTCCCGAAATTGAAATCAGTTTGAACGAAAAAGATAATTTTGTAAAAATCAAAATTTTACATTCCCTTTTCCCATCTAAGAAGAATGTTAAGGAAAGTGAGAAAAATGTTTCTTTAACAGCTTGTTTGCTAACTTATAACTCTGAAGAAACTCTTAAGCTATGCCTTGAAAGCATTAATGAGTTTGCTCAAGAAATAATAATTATCGACGTTGGCTCATACGACAATACTTTTGAAATTGCCAAAGATTTTGGTGCTAAAGTCTTACACTTTGAAGTCGAAGAAGAAATTTCAACTTCTCGAAATAAAGCAATAAGTGAAGCAACAAAAGATTGGATTCTTTTTATAGAGCCTGACCAAATTATTCACCAAAATGATATTGATAAACTCAAAAGTCTGATGTCAAAATCTACCTTTAATGCTTTTACAGTAATTGAAAAGTCTGAAAATGGTTTTAGCGAAAGTTGTAGAATTTTCAAAAGAGATTCGAGATACTTTTTCCAATCAAATGACATAAATGGAATTTTGCCTTCTATAAAAGGTTTAAGACATAATATTTTGGATACAACAATCGAATTTGAGAACATTGAGAATAAACCTCAGAGTTCACTTTCCAAAATATTAAGTTTCATTAAAAAATAATTCAGTACTCAAAAAAATACTTTTATCGTTAGTCTTTACTTGATAAATTGCGAACAATCTTTAACTAATTTTTTGAACTTGAGAGTTATGAAAAAAATCATTTTACCAATTTTATTTACGATTTTACCAACTTTTGCTTTTTCGCAAGGAACTACTGTTTATGAAATTTTAAAGACACCTGGTTCTCCACAAATTTCTGCTTTGGGAGGAGCTTTTTATTCGTATCAAGGAAATATCAGTAACATTTTTGCAAACCCTGCTGGTTTAGCACAGTTGCAAAGTTCTGCTCTTATGGCGAATTATTCTAATGAAGTTTTGGATTTTACAGCTGGAAATATTGCATTTGCAAAACCATTTAATCACGGCGTTTTTGGAATTTCGATGCGTTACAGAGACTACGGTGAATTTGACAGAAAAGATGAGAAGGGCAACTTAATCGGTGGGAATTTTGACGCTTATGAATACGTTTTTACAGGAGCTTTGGCTCAAAAATTTTTAGACAATTTTACTTACGGACTTAATTCAAAAATTGTAATTGGAAAAGTTGCAGATGCTCGGTCTGCTGCTTTAGTTTTTGATTTAGGTGGAACTTACACTTGGCGAAATCAAAATTTGACTTTCGGTGGTGGAATCTTTGATTTCGGAAGCCAAATTAACGAATACAGTAAAACTCGCGAAGACTTACCTTCTAACGCTCAAATTGAAATCGGCAAAAAATTAGCTCACTTACCTCTCACAATTTCATACAACAACAGATATTATTTTTATGATAAAGAATATGAATTTTCAGTTGGACTTCAATTCGACATTGGAAATTCTTTTGACTTTCGCTTAAGTTATGATTCAACTGGTTCAGATAAAGATTTGGGCTTTGGCTCAAGCAAATTTGCAGGAATCTCATTTGGTTTTGGAATAACAAAAGCTGGTTTTACTTTCGATTATTCAGGAACTTCTTGGGGCGAAATTGGATTTCAAAACAGATTTGGAATCTCAAAAACTTTCTAAAAATTGATTTGAATAATTTTATCAAAAATTGTAAATTTAAGATTCTCATAATGTTAAACCCTATCACTCAAAATTAATTAAGTAGAAAATTATGTCACTTGCTCAAAGCAAAGTTTTTTATTTCGGTTACAAACTTGACGCTGCCACCGAAAACAAATACAAAGATGAAATTAAAGTCCTTAAAAAAGAAATTGACGAATTAAATATTGTTAAATTTCCTGACCATAAAGTTACATTGGCGGAAATAAATTGCAGAATCGGAGAAAGATTACTTGCCCTTCAAGACTTTGGATTAGCCAAAAAATTTATTGAAAAGACAAAAAAAGAACTTCCAACTTATGCTGATTCTCTCGAAAGCCTTTACACTGGAATCTTGTTTTTAAAAGAGAAAAAATATGAAGAAGCATTAGAGTTTATTATTAATGCCCAAATGAATTTTATTAGAATGAAAGATAGAACTGGGATTGGTTTCGCATCTTTCAACTTAGCTCTTTGCCATTTAGGGTTAGAACAATACGATTTAGCATTAGACAATCTTTTCATTTCTAATCGCTCACTTTCCACAAAAAGAAAAACAAATATTTTGGTAGCAATCAAAATCAATTTGGGCAATTGTTACTACAAATTGAATTTGCCAAGTGAAGCAGAAAACGTTTATGTCGAAGCAATTCAACTTGCAAAGAAGATTGAGAACACTGAACAATCACAAGCATTTTTATTTTTCAACTTAGGTCTTGTTCAGAAACAAAGAGAAAATTTCGAAAAGTCAAAGAAAAGTTTCTCAACTGCTCGCGATATTTTTTACAAATTAGACCATTTAAAAGGCATTTCAGCGGTCGACACACAACTTAAAAACTTAGAGAACTAAAATGAAATTACCAGCAGAATTTGAAATTACTTGTCAAGAGTTAAAATCTAAAATTGATAACGGCGACGACTTTTGCCTCGTTGACGTTCGTGAACCCCACGAATTTGAAATTTCTAAAATTGAAAATTCTATCAAAATCCCTCTTGGTGATTTACCTTCAAAATTAGAAGAAATACCAAAAGACAAAGAAGTAATTATTCATTGTCGTTCTGGAGTCAGAAGTGCAAATGCAGTAATGTTTATGTCTCAAGCAGGTTACACCAATATTAAAAATTTAGTTGGTGGAATTAATTACTGGGCTCAAACTATTGACACAAATTTACCTGTTTACTAAACTCCAATTTTGACTTCAAATAAAATCCCACGAAATCCGCAAGACGATTATTCTGACGCAATTGTTAATAATCGTCTCAGTTTTCTAACTGAAAAAACAGGCACAAACTTTAGCTACCTCAAAGGGAAACTTGTCGAGAACTCTTTTGCAAAAGGAAACGTTGAAAATTTTATTGGTTACGCTCAAGTTCCAATTGGAATTGCTGGACCTTTAAAAATTAATGGAGACTTTGCACAAGGTGATTTTTACGTTCCCTTAGCAACAAATGAAGGTGCAATGGTTGCATCTTTTTCAAGAGGAATGAAAATCGCAAGCCTGTCAGGTGGAATTACAACAAAAGTCCTTTTAGACCTTTACCGTGTAAACCCAATGTTAATTTTTGATTCACTTTCAAGTGCAACAAAAGCAAAAATTTGGATTGAAGAAAATTTCAACTCTTTACAAAAGGAAGTTGAAAAGACTTCAAACTTTTGCAGACTTGAAAAACAAAAGATTACAATTCTTGGTCGAAGATTAATACTTTCACTCGCTTTCAAAACTGGCGATGCTTTAGGTGCAAATATGGCAACCAAAGCAACTCAAGTAGTTTTAGATTTCTTAGTAAAAAATTTGGAAATAGAAAATTACTTGATTCACGGTCAGGATTTGGAAAAAAGACCAAGTGGAAGGAATTTGATTGAAGGAAGAGGAAAATTCGTTACAGCTGAAATCAAAATTAGCAAAGATACTTTAGAGGAAAAATTAAAAGTAACCGCTAAACAGCTTTCAGACGTTTGCGAATCTTACTTCATTGGTTACTCTCACCTTCTAACAATGTCTAATCATTTACAAACTGCAAATTTACTCGCAGCAATTTTTATCGCTTGCGGGCAAGACGTTGCTTACGTAGCTGAAAGCATTGTCGGAACAATGTCATTCGAGGACTGTGAAGACGGAAGTTTAATCGCTTCGTTGACTTTGCCAGCTTTACTTGTTGCAACTGTTGGAGGTGGAACAAACAAAGGAACTTCTGCCGAATGTCTTACAATTATGGATTGCTTGGGAAAAGGTAAAGCGAGGAAATTTGCTGAAATAGTTTGTGCTTCTGCACTTTGTGGCGAACTTTCATTGGCTGTTGCAATGATTAAAAAAGATTTGGTTGACGCTCACGAAAAGCTAAATCGAAATCGTCCAAGTTAATATTTTTAGTAAAGTTTAAATAAAATTGCAAATCCTAAAATCACCCCAAAAGTTACAGCAATTCCTTGAAGAACTAAATATTGATTTTTATTTAATTTCACTTTAACTACCTAAAAATTTTTACCCGACTTATAAAAATTGAGGCTTACAAAATAGTAAACCTCAATTAATTTCACAAAAAATTATTTTAAAAACATCAATTTTTTCACTTCTACAAAATCTTTTGCTTCAATTTTGTAAAAGTAAACTCCACTTGAAACTAAGTTTCCAGCAGAATTTCTTCCGTCCCAAACTACTTTGTAAAAAGCAGCAGGAAGGTTTTCATTCACTAAAGTTTTAACTTCTCTTCCGAGAATGTCATAAATGACAAGTTTAGTAAAACGAGATTCTTTTAAACCAAACTCAATGTTTGTTTGTGGATTAAAAGGATTTGGGTAATTTTGGCTCAAACTAAACTCTTCAGGAATTATATTTGAAGTTGGTTCTATTGAAGCAGTAAAACAATCTACTGTTAAATTCACATTAAAAGGAGTGTTTGGTGAGTTGTTACCAATTTCTAAAACGCCATTAAAAACTCCTATTAAATCAGAGTAAAATGCAATCTCTACTGCTTGAGAATCACCAGCTGAAATGATAAACGGCGGAACAATACTACTTTGCGATAAAGTAAAAACTGTAGTTCCTGTAAAGGTTAAATCAGTAACATTCAAAGGAGCTGTTCCAGTATTGTGAATCATTAAATTTTTAATATCTAATGTTCCTGTTAATACATCTCCAAAATCTAAGTCATTTGCAGAAATAATTGGAGCTCCAGTCGAAACTCCTGGGGTTCCAACTTGTAAATTTCCAGGTTCAGATTCAGTGTTTGTTCCATTCACATCGTAAACGGCAGTAACTGCGTAACTGTACTGATTTGGATTAATCACTGTAAAATCATCAAAGTTTTGAGCTGTTCCAGTATAAATTACACTTCCGTTTGTTACAACTTCATTTGAATTTTGAGCCGCTCCATTAGTTTTGTAAAGCTTGTATTCAACCAAGTTCCAAGTTGGAGTTAAGCTAATTTTAGCCGTTCCTTTTTTACTAACAATTTTTTTCGCTGATTTTTTAGCAAGAAACTTTGATTTTGAAAGAGCTGTTTTTTTCAAAATTGTTTTCGGTGCTACAACAATCGGCGAAACTGTAATCGGTTCAACAAAACAACGAATCATTGGAATTACTTGACCATAAGAAGTCGCGAAAAATTCAACAGGTTCCCAAGCAGTCCCAACTCCTTGCAAAAAGTGAGTGTCGTTGTTGAAAGTGTAAGGTGGATTTAAGCTCGTGTCTCCACCAAGTGAAATTTTGTCGTTTGTAATCTGCTCTACTCCAACACAGAACTCTCCATTTCCAACGTTAATTCCTAAACCAGTAACTGGGTCTGTGAAATCAAATTCAATGAAATCTCCAGTTGTTCCACTTTGGTCAAAAGGTCCAATTTCAGTGATTAAGTTTCCAGGAATGTTGTTAGCCGAATCAAATTGATAAATCTTAACATTGTATTCACTTGTTGCGAGTGCATTGTTGGTGATGTAAATTTTTACAGAGGTGAGTTGTGCATTTCCAGAAATTTGAGTTTGGTTTGCAATATCAAATTTGGTGGCAAAAGAAGCTGCTCCTGGACTGTTTAGTCCCGGAGGAGAATTTGGAAAAATAGAAATAAATTCACTTGACCCATCGTCATACTTTAGTTGAATTCCATTTTCGCCAGGTTCTTCCCAACTTAGTGGAATGAAGTCTGGAATCAAAGATTCAGCTGTCAAAGTTCCAGGAGTTACTAACCTAACGTCAAAAGTAAAAGGAGAACCAGTTTGGTTCACTGGGTCGTAAGGAAAGTAAGCAATGTTTTGGCTGTAATCCTCAACACTTACAAAGTACTCATAAGCCAATCCAAACTGATTCGGTGCTGCAATTTGAGCAAAGAAGGTATCGTTAGAAGTAATAGTCATCGGAATAACGTTGTAAGTTGTGCCAGTAGAGAATTTCCAATTTAAAGTAACGTTATTTGGGTCAATCCCTGAAAGCCCGTCAGAAGCGTGAAGATAAATGTCAAATGATTGGTCGTGAACATCAGTGTCTCCGATTTCTGTTACAAAGTCAATAATTGGAGGATAAGTATCAACAGTCGTAATTCTCACACTTAAATTGCTATCCACAAAAGGCTCATTGTAAGCAATTTGCAAACCGTCACTTGCAGTTGCATCTTCAATTCCAACAGTTAATGGATTAGACAAATTCGTAGAATTCATATTTTCATAATTTATATCAATTCTACCGTCAGGATAAAGAATAACTTGGAAAGTATTCGATAAACTCTCACCTGAGCGTTCTACTTCATTCCATTGAATAATTACTCTACTATTCAAAGAGTCATTAAACCAAAACATATTTGATAAACCACCGTCAACAGTCAAGTTTGTCCAAAATGGTGCTATGAAATCATTTGGGTCAATTGTGCTTGGAATTGGGTCATTTGAAAAATCTGTTCCGTCCGAGCCAAAAGTTATGTAACCATTGCTTGAGACAAGTGCAGTTGTGTAATTATTCCCATAAAATGGGAAACTCCAAGGCAAAGTTAAAGTTCCAGCAACATTACTTCCTGTAACTCCGAAAGTAATTCCTGTTTGAGCAATATTTTCAAAAACTGCTGGAATAGAATTATTTAAACTACTAATCCAACTGTGTCCAAAAGTATCTGGTCCTCCAGAAGACAAAACAACATCAGTGTTTATCGAACCGATTGCACTAACATTTGGGTCACCGATTGAGGTAACTGTCAAAGTTGCATTATCAATAGGAATTGTAGCTCCGATTGGAACCATAATTTCAACATCAATTGTTGTAGAGTTTCCAGCAGTTACAAGTGGTGTTTGTGCGATTGGACTACCATTTTGTAAAATCTGACCAGAGAAAGCGGTGTTCAAATTTAAAGTGTAAGTGTCGTCGTTAAGCCCAAGATTCTGAATTGTAATTGAGTAAGTTTCAGTTGCATCTTCTGGAGCAGAGCCATTTAAAGTACTTGGAACTAAGTTTACAAAATAATTTGGTGCATCACCGACAAAGAAATCATCGATTGCCATATCGCTTGTAAAAGAAATTCCTGTAATTGCACGTAAACGAACTCGAATTTGATTTCCAAAAGCTGATAAATCTACAACTTTCTGCAACCACGGATCATTACTTGCTGTTTGTTGTTGACCAACTAATGGAGCAGAAACATCAAGAGTCCAATTCCCAGTTGTAAAATCAAAAACATCAACGTGCAAAGATCCCATTGTAGCTCCGTACATATGATACCAAAACCTTGCTTGTGGAACCGTTAGTAAAGATAAGTCCAAACAAGGTGAAACTAAATGAGCAGTTTGATTGTTAAAACTTGAAGTTTCTGTATAAAGATAATTTCCTGTTCCAGTTGTGTGGTCGCCACTTGGTCCAGTGTCTTGTGAAGAAGTTCCATTTGCATCAACAGTCCAATCCATTTGGTCATCAGTTGCATTTTCCCAACCTTGTGGAGTTAAAGTTAGTGGAGCTGTAAAAGCATCAAAGTTTTCATTTAAAGGAAAACTATTCACACAAGTCGCAAAGGCTGTTACATCTGCTGTAACTGTTTTAGTTGTTGTTGGATCTCCTACTGAAGTTATAAGAACACTAAAATTATCAATTTGCCCAACTGTTGCTGTTCCGGGAATTGTTACCTCAACGTTAAAGAAAGTAGAATCACCAGGATTCACATTACCAGTGTTCGTAATTGGAGTTCCATTTTGTAAAATCGATGCAGTAAAAGTATTTCCGCTAACTTGCAAGTCATAGCTGTCAATTTGAGTTCCAAGATTTTCAACTTTGACTTGGAAATTTGCAATTCCTCCCAAAGGACCATTTGCACTTATGTTTAAAGGATTAATACTGTAAAAGAAATCAGGTGCTTCACCAAGAAAAATGTCGTCAATTGCAAAATTGTCAAACATTGCTGTTGCTGAAACAGTTCCGTTTGTTCTAAATCTCAGCCTAAAAAAAGAGTGTAATCCATTTTGTGGAATACTAGTAATTACTTGGGTAAAGGAAGTTTCTTGAGTACTATTTCCTTCAATTGCAGCATTTGGAACTTGTTGCCAAACACCAGTGTTATCCAAATATTCTGCTCTCAAAAATTCATTTGCATCAGGTGCTTCTACTGATGCTCCTCTTTCATAAGAGAACCAAAGTTGAACATTTGTTAGAGCTGAAAGGTCAAAAACTCCTGTTACAATTGTATCACCACCTGTTGGAGTGCTGTTCAAGTGCAAAGCGTGAGTTCCTGAAGGTGGATTTGGAGCAATTGTATTTACATAACCATTTGGGTCAGTTTGTGAAGAGTCAATCCAAACTAATGGATTTAAACTGCCACTTTCAAAGTCATCAATTAAAGGTAAAAGTCCTGGATTTAAGACAAATGTTGTTAAATCTGTAGAAGCATCAACCGTTGGGTCAGTATCTGAAATTGCTGTCAAAGTCAAAAGGTTTAAATCACCACTGTTAGCAGTTGCCGGGATAATAACAGAAACTTCTACGTCAATTTGTTGACCCGAATTTAGAATTGGAGTTTGCGTTGTAATTTGCCCATTTATCAAAAATGAGTTTGTGTAAGTTCCACCAGTCGTTGCAAGTGTATAAGAATCCGCTTGAGTTCCTGCATTTGTCAAAGTCAAATTGTAAGTTGTTGTACCTCCAGAAGCTCCGTAAAGAGTCTGATTCGGTGGATTAAGGCTAACATAATAAGCAGAAACTGGTTTTATCGTTGGTCTCATCATCCAATCGCCAGTTTCATCAGGATTAAAATTATTAGCAAAATTTGTAGCTTGCCAAGCAACATTCGGCATACAAGAATTTGCACCTGCGACAGGAGCATTTCCGTCAATCCCAAGAGTAACACCTGTTTCAAACATATAAAAAACTGTGAAAGGTGAATTTACAATTATATCTGGAACGTCATAATTATTCCAACCAGTTACAGCATTCGCCAAAGTATCTGACCAAATCAAAGTGTTTGGTTCACCATTTGGTCCGTCATTCAAAAATAATCTTAAATCCGCTGTTCCGCTACCACCAAAGAAGTAGTGTAAACTATCCACTGAAACTGGAAAAGAACAAGGTGAGTATTGAAGTCCCCAACCACTTCCTACAGAAAATTGAAAGTTTGTTGTTGCAACTCCTCCGTCATAACTAAGTTGAGTTGGATTATTTATTGTTGTTACATATTGCTCCAAAGTAGAAATATTATTTCCAAAATTTTGATCATTTGGAGAAACAACAGTTGCAGTTACTGTATAACGACTGTCATTTGTTGGAATCCAAGAAGTTGAAGCAGTTGCTGTTATTTTTTGTCCAGACGCAATTGGTCCAAAGCTTTCTGTAATATTAAATACTGTACTTGAAGCAATGTCGTCAACAACTTGCCAACTTACTGTAAAAACTGAATCAGTAGCATTTCCTAAATTTTCAACTTCAACTGTAAAAGAAGGATTATCAGTAATGCAAAGATGAAATTTTCCAATGTCATTTCCTACACAATTTGTTTGTAAATCAACAAAATTACCTGTAAAAGCTCCTCCAGCGCGAATAAAAGCATCACCGCTTGCGACTGACCAAGGACCTCCTGTTAAATTTGTAGAAGTTCTTGTTCTTTGTGTAGAGGTCGAACCATCAAGTAAATTCCACCAACCTGTTCCACTTGGATAAGCTCCTCCAACTGTCGGACCATAAATTATGTGAAAATCTGAATTTGCAGTAATTGCCACGCCAGGAACAACTTCAACATCAAACCAAGGAAACCCACTTGGTAAAGGAGCAGGAACATTAAAAGGTCCAGCAATTGCAGTTCCAGGACTTCCCAAAAGGTCATTGTAAACCCAGAAAGTCGCCCCTGCAGTTGTATTATTATTTTGGTTTAAAAGACGACAATAAATGGAATTTAAAGTGAAGTCTTGTGGTGCAGTAAACCTCGTTGAAGTCCAAAGTCCTGTTGTTGTATTCAATGAAGAAGGTTGGTCGTCATCATAAAAAAGAGTATCAGGTTGAGGAGAAAAAATCTGATTTACATTGCTTGATTTTGGACTAATACTTTCTAAAATTACTGTTTGAACTTCACCAGCAAGAGCAAAATTACTTAAGCAAAAGGTGCTTAATAGGAGTGTTAAAAAAACATAACTTTTTTTCATTTGAATTCCTCCGTGAAAATAAATGATAAATGCATTTTAAAACAAAATGTGTAAATGTGATTAAAATCACTAAAAAAATAATTTACAAACAACCATGTCCCTTTGAAAGGGAATTTTTTCTTGGAAAATTATAAAAGTTTTTTAGTTTTATATGGGATTTTTATTTATGGAAAAGCACTACCGGATTATTAGACATTTTCTGAACGTCGTAATTTTTTAGATAATAGAAAACTACTCTTACCAAAAAACCCAAACTTTAATGACTTATTTTTACTTTTTTTAACGTTTAACTAATCTTTACAGGAGTAAAAAACAATGAAAAAAAGTTTACTTTTCATTTTAGTAGGGGGAGTTGTAGCAAACTCTAACGCTATAACACCCGATTTTTCAACTTATATTGGAGGAGCAGGTACAGAGTATTTTTACGGGATAGGAATAACTGATAACAATGAAGCTATTGTTGGAGGAAATTCAAATAATTTAAGTTACCCTACTACTTCCGGAGCTTATGACGTAACACATAATGGTCAGGAAGATGTTGTTGTTACAAAATTTGCAGAAGACGGACAAAGTCTGATATTTTCTACTTTCATTGGTGGCTCAAGTGGAGAAGAAGTTTATGATTTGGCTATTGACCCTTCCGGAAATTCGTATATCGTAGGTTTCCCTCTTTCTTCGAGTGATTTTCCTTTCACTTCAAATGCTTATGAAACAAATGGTGGTGCAAATGATGGCTTTTTAATAAAATTGTCTGCAAACGGAGATTCACTCATTTATGCAACGGCAACATCAGGTTCTGGAACGGACAGTGAAGCACGTGAAGTTACAGCAGATTCTAATGGTAACGCTTATGTTACGGGAAGAACTTTTAACCAATTCCCTGTAACAACAAATGCTTTTCAAACTACCAAAGACGCAGGATATGATTGTTTTGTAATGAAATTTTCAGCTATTGGCGATTCAGTTGAGTATTCAAGTTATCTTGGAGGAAATGACCATGACGTTCCTTACTCCATAACAGTTGATTCAAGTGGAAGTGCTTATGTTGTAGGACTGACTGAGGCGAATATTTTTAACACAACTCCAAATGCATTTCAACCAACACCACCAGGAAATGCAAGACACGGTTTTATTTCAAAAGTTTCACCTACGGGTGATTCATTAATTTATTCTACTTATTTGGGAGGAACTACTAATCAAACTACATCAATTAGCGATATAGTTTTAAATTCTGCCGGAAATGCTTTTGTAGTTGGTACTACTTTAAATTCCGGTTTTCCAACAACTCAAAATGCTTATGGACAAACATATTCAGGTCAGAGAGACATTTTTGTAACTAAAATGTCTGTGAACGGTGATTCTTTAGTTTATTCTACCTTAATTGGCGATACTGGCAATGACTTTGGTTATTCAATTGGTGTGGATGAAAGTAATGGTGAAGTTGTAATTACAGGCTTAAGTACTAACTTTCCAGTAACTTCTAATGCTATTGACTCAGTTTATTCCGGTAGCAACGAAGCTATTATTTCTCTTTTTGATAGCACATTATCAAACTTAATTTATTCTTCATACTTTGGAGGAAGTAGTCTTGATAGATTAGAAGCTTGTGAAATTAAAAATGATAATCTTTATTTTACAGGTTACACAGGAAGTATAGATATTCCAATTTTAAATGCTTACCAAAATACTATAGCAGGCAATTATGATGGTGTTCTGTTAAGATTTTCAAAACCTGACCTAACTCCTCCGGCTCAAATCTCAGATTTCACTTTAACATACCACAATGGAACAAATGTAACATTAACTTGGACTGCAACAGGTGATGACAACTTAGAAGGACAAGCAACTTCTTACGAAATCCGTAAAAGTACAAGCGAAATTACAGAAGCAAACTTCGCCAATGCAACTTTTGTTTCAAACATTCCAACTCCTTCAGCAAGTGGAGTAATTGATACAGTTGTTGTTGACAGTTTGACTTCCGGAGTTCAGTACTACTTTGCAATAAAAGTTATAGATGATGCAGGAAATGAAAGTCCAATTGCTACACAAACAAGTTTTGGAAGAGCTTGGATTACTTCAATTGTTGACGTTGGAAATGATAACGGAAAACAGGTTCGAGTTCATTTTAACGCAAGTTTAAATGACATAAATGTCAGCACAGGTTTGAACGTAAACCAATATTTAGTTTACAGAAAAGTAACTACACTCTTCTCTCCAAATGGAAAAAATTCAAACAAAGTTTTTGAAAGCTTACCGAGTGGAACTTGGGAACAAGTTGGTAATGTTTGGGCGACAGCAGACCAGAATTATACAATTGTAGTTCCAACTCTGGCAGACTCTAATGCAACCGGAAGCAATGATTTCGAATTTCTTATTAGGGCAAAAGCTTATGGAATGCCTTGGATAACTTCAATTTCAAACACCGTTTCAGCTCATTCAATTGACAATTTAGCTCCAACTGTTCCACCAAACCAAAACTTCGTAAACAATGGAAATGGAACAATAACAGCTTCTTGGACAGGAGTTACTGATTCAGATTTAGCAAACTACAAAATTTGGGCAGAAACTTCTCAAAACAACTTCTCACTTGTGACAACTATTATTCCAACAGGTGCTTCAACTCAGAGTGAAACTTTCAATGATGTTTCAGGAGCTATTTCTTACACAGTCGGAAGTATTGATTTTAATGGAAATGAAGTTCTTCCAACATCAAATAGAATTTCAAGTTTGGAAATTGAGACTATCGGAAATAACTTACTTTTAACTTGGTTAGAAATTCCAAGTGCAACCCTTTACAAAGTTTATAGAAGTACAAATCCGAATTTTTCAAACGCAACTCAAATTGGAACTTTTACTCCAAATGGTAATTCTCCAACTTTTACTGACGTTGGCTCTGCACAAAATACAGACAAGTATTTTTACTTCGTTACTTTTGAAGATTAGCAAAACAAATTGCCCCCCAAAAGCCTTAGTTTTTAGACTAAGGCTTTTGGGGTTTACAACAATTTCAAATCTGCAAAAACAATCACAAAGAACAGTACAGAAATAATTCCGTTCATATCGAAGAAGGCTTTGTCAACTTTAGAAAGGTCATTTGGTTTTACAAGGCTTTGTTCGTAGAAAAGAATTCCGCCAATTACAATTGCACCGCTAAAATAAATCCATTGTAAACTTGCCTCAACTCCAACCCAAACTAACAATCCAAAAGTTATTAGATGAAAAACTCTCGAAATCATTAGAGCTTTTGAGATTCCAAATTTTGCAGGAATTGAGTGAAGTTTATTTTGTATGTCAAACTCAAAATCTTGACAAGCATAAATTATATCAAAACCTGCAATCCAAAATAAAATGACGGCTGAAATTAGAATTGGTAAAAGTTCAACTTCTCCTGCAACTGCAATCCAAGCAGCAGTAGGAGAAAGCGAAATTGCAAGTCCAAGAAAAATATGAGCTAACCAAGTAAAGCGTTTTGTGAGTGAGTAAAAACAAAGAATTGCTAAAACGAAAGGGCTAAGAATTAGACACAAATTAGAAAGCATTTTTGCACTGAAAGCAAAAATTATTGCATTCAGCAAAACGAAAAACCAACCTTCTGACGAACTGATTTTTCCTGATGCAATTTCACGCTGAATTGTTCTTGGATTTTTCGCATCTATTTTTCTGTCAACTAAACGATTAAACCCCATCGCAACATTTCTAGCCGTAACCATACAAAGTGCAATCCAAAGAACTTTTTCCCAAGAAAACCCGCCTCGCTCAAATGCCAAAAATGCCCCTGTAAAAGCAAAAGGCAAAGCAAAAATCGAATGGGAAAACTTTACCATCCTTCCAAAGTCTAAAATTTTTGAAATCATTCTGGGTTAAGAATTATTTTGCGTTTGCGTTTTTCGTAAAGCTCTAAAGCAAATTTTCTCATATCTTCAACAGAATCAAACTCATCAACAATCTCAACTCCGAGTAAAGTTTCAATTGCATCTTCTAACGTAACAATTCCAGCAGTTCCGCCGTGCTCATCTACGACTAAAAAAATATGCTCTTGCCTTTTAATAAATTCATCTAAAGCATTTGCAATTGTTTTGTTTTTGGGGACAGCGTGAATAGGACTAACAAGTTTTTCTAATGGCAAATCTTCTCGATCTTTTGAAAATTCTGTTAAGACATTAAAGCGGTAAACAATTCCAATTATGTGGTCAACTGTTTCGTCATAAATTGGAATTCTTGAAAAAGGAATTGGTGAATATTTCTTTACAAATTGTCCAACAGTTATTTTTTTGTCCGTAGCAAGCATTACTAAACGAGGTGTCATAATATCTTCGACAGGAATCTTATCAAGTCTTAGTAAGTTCCGAATCATACGTAATTCTTTTTTTTGAATTTCTCCTGAAAAGGCTCCAAGCTCAGCTGCAATCAAAAGTTCTTCACGAGAAACTGCAATTACATCGCCTTTTTTTGAGAAAATTTTAGAAACAACTTCCAAAATTAATACCAAAGGATATGTTATGTAAATTAAAGTTAAAATTGCATAAGAGGCAAAAGGTGCTAATTTTTTCCAATAGCTTGCACCTATAGTTTTTGGAATAATTTCAGAAAAGACTAAAATTGCCAAAGTCAAAACTCCTGATGCAATTGCTACTGCATCGTTTCCAAAAACTACCTGAGCTTGAGCCCCAACTCCAGCTGCTCCAACAGTGTTTGCAATTGTATTTAGAGAAAGAATTGCAGAAAGTGGTCTGTTTACTTTCTTTTTTAAGTTCTCTAAAATCTTGCCACTTTTATTACCTTTTTTGTTAAGAATTGCAATGTGAGAATGCGTTAGTGAAAGCAAAACTACTTCTAAAAGTGAGCATAAGAATGAGACAAATAGTGAAATGCCAAAGTAAATTAGCAGAAGTGTCATCGCACTAAACCTCTAAAAAGTTTAGCGGAATTTCTAATTTGGAAAGAGAGTAAGATAGGAAATTCGGAATCTTCGTCCATTTTTTGTTCCAAAAATCTCTCGTAAGAAAAAATCTCACGAGAGATTAAATTTTTATTCTTCAGTAGATTCCTCTGAAGTTGTTTCTTCTGAAACTTCTTCTTCAATTTCTTCTGATTCGATTTGGTCTTTAACTACCCAAACCTTAATTGTTCCGATAACTTCAGGGTGAAGTTTAATTTGAACATCATAAGTTCCGAGTGATTTAATTGGAGCATCAAGAACGATTTTTCTTTTATCAATTTCGATTCCTTGCTCGATAATTAAATCTGCAATTTGTTGACTTGTAACAGAACCAAACATTCTGTCTTCATCACCAACTGTTACAGGAATTGTAACATCAACTTTTTCAAGTTTCCCTGCCAATTCTTGAGCAGCAGCTTTTACAGCATCTTCACGTTTTTGAATTGCTTTTTTCTCAAATTCCCAAGATTTTAAAGCTCCACGAGTTGCTTCACTTGCAAAGTTGTTAGGAATAAGATAGTTTCGTGCAAATCCATTTTTTACGTTTACAATATCACCTGCAACACCAAGTTTTTCGATAGTTGCTTTGAGAATAATTTTCATTTTTAACTCCGAATTTTCAGTTGGTTATCGAGCAACTTCGTTTACGTAAGGAAGAATTGCTAAGTGTCTGTTTATTTTAACTGCTGTAACCAATTGACGTTGGTGTTTTGCACAAGTACCAGAAATCCTTCTTGGGATAATTTTTCCTTGGTCAGTTGTAAATTTACCGATTCTTTTTGAATCTTTCCAATCTACACTTACGGTTCTGTCTTCACAGAAACGACAAATTTTTCTTTTTTGTTTGATATTCATCGGTTAAGCTCCTTCAGTTTCTGTTTCAGTTGCAGTTTCTTCTTGAGCTTTTTTCAATGCTTTTGCTGCTCTAGCAAGACGTGCATTTGTCATAATTTTAGTTTCAACAATTGTCAAATAACGTAAAATCATTTCGTCTAAACGATAGATTCTTTCGAGCTCAGCAATTACAGTTCCTTCTGCTTCAAACTCAACTGAAGTGTAAAAACCATACTGTTTTTTGTTAATCAAATAGGCTAATCTTTTTTTACCCCATTTGTCAATGTTAAGAATGTTAACTTCTTGACTTTTCAAGAAATCAACAATTTTATCGACTGTATCATCGATTTTTTTGTCGTCATTCAAAGTTGAATCAACTACGAAGACTGTTTCATAACGTCTAATCATTTTTAATTTTACCCTTCGGATAAATTAAAGGTTATTTAATTAAGTCTCTAAATTTTTTAGAGACAGGGATTCTATCTTAATTTTCTAACTAATCGCAATAAGTGGTGCAATTACTAAAGCAACTACACTCATAAGTTTCAATAAAATATTCAAAGATGGTCCAGAAGTATCTTTGAAAGGGTCACCAACAGTGTCACCAACAACAGCAGCTTTGTGAGGTTCTGAACCTTTTTGGTATTTTACTCCGTCAATCTCAACACCTTCCTCAAAAGATTTTTTTGCATTATCCCAAGCTCCACCAGCATTTGATTGGAAAATCGCCATCAAGACACCACAAACTGTAACACCTGCCAAAAGTCCACCAAGAGTTTCGGGTCCAAAAACAAACCCAACAATAACAGGTGAAGCAATTGCTAAAAGTCCTGGCATTACCATTTCTTTAATCGCAGCTTTTGTTGAGATTGCAACACATTTTGCGTATTCAGCTTTTCCATCAGCAGCATCATAAATCTTTTTCTCAGCAGCAGAAAATTTGGAAACATCACTATCGTGTTTTCTCATCACTTCTAAAGCTGCTTTAAGTTCAGGGATATTTTTAAATTGTCTTCTTACTTCATCAATCATTGCCATTGCAGCACGACCAACTGCTCCCATTGCCATTGCAGAGAAAACGAAAGGAAGCATTCCACCAACAAAAAGCCCAGCCATTACAGTTGGATTTGAAATGTCTATTTTAGAAATATTTGCCTGTTGCATAAAAGCTGAGAAAAGTGCCAAAGCTGTAAGAGCCGCAGAACCGATTGCAAACCCTTTTCCGATTGCAGCAGTTGTGTTTCCAACAGCATCGAGTTTGTCTGTTCTTTGTCTAACTTCTTTTGGGAGTTCAGCCATTTCAGCAATTCCACCAGCATTGTCAGAAATTGGTCCGTAAGCATCAACAGCTAATTGGATTCCTGTATTTGCAAGCATTCCAACAGCCGCAATTCCGATTCCATAAAGTCCAGCTACTGAATAGGCTCCAATAATTGCCGCAGCAATCAATAAAATTGGAATTGCTGTGGAAACCATTCCGACTCCCAAACCAGCAATAATGTTAGTTGCTGCTCCAGTTTTTGATTGAGCAATAATTGAATTAACAGGACCTTTTCCCATAGCACAATAATGCTCGGTAACAAGTCCAATTAAAACTCCTGCAACAAGTCCGATTACTGTCGCTCCGAAAACACCAAGTGCAGTGTAATCAGTGCCACCGAAAGTCCAAGTTTCAGGGAGAATCATTGAAATTAAACCATAAATCACTGCAATCATAATTGCAGAAGAGCCAAATTCACCTTTGTTCAATGCCACTTGTGGATCGCCACCTTCTTTCACTGAAACCATAAAAGTTCCAATAATTGAAATGATAATTCCAGCTCCAGCAATAACCATTGGGAGAATTACAGCAGAAAGTCCACCAAATCCGTCGTTTTGTAATGCTGGAATAAATGCAGCTCCAAGAACCATCGAACCAACAATTGAACCAACATATGATTCAAAAAGGTCAGCTCCCATTCCGGCAACATCACCAACGTTGTCTCCAACGTTGTCAGCGATTGTAGCAGGATTCAAAGGATGATCTTCAGGAATTCCGGCTTCAACTTTTCCTACAAGGTCAGCACCAACGTCAGCAGCTTTTGTATAAATTCCGCCACCAACACGTGCAAAAAGTGCAATCGAAGAAGCACCAAGTGAGAATCCAGAAAGAACATTTAGTACTTTTATTGTGCTCCACTCAGCACCAAACATACTTGAATAAACTAAAAATAAAGTTCCGAGTCCAATAACTCCAAGCCCAACAACAGAAAGTCCCATTACAGAACCGCCTGTAAAAGCGATATTTAAAGCAGGTGCTAAACCTGTTCTTGCAGCGTGAGTTGTTCGGTTGTTACTTTTTGTAGCAACTTGCATTCCCAAAAATCCAGCTAAACCAGAACAAAATGCTCCAACTACAAATGAAAGAGCAACTAAAGGACTTGAGTCTGTACTACCTGCATTTGCGAATCCAAGCAAAACTGCAACTGCAATAACAAAAATTGCAAGCACTTTGTATTCAGCTTGTAAGAAAGCCATTGCACCTTCGGCAATTGCTTTTCCGATTTTCTTCATTGAGTCTGTACCTTCATCTTGCTTAGAAATCCAAGCAGATTTGGTAAAGGCGTAAAGCAAAGCGATAACTCCTGCAACTATCACAGAAATATTGTAGCTCATTATGTCCATAAAATTTTCTCCGAGTTTAAGCTAAATCAAATGAGTTAAACTTAGTCATTAAAATGTTAATATCTTCTTTACAAAAATCTAAAACGGCTTTAGAAGCCGTTTTTTTTATCTTTTCTAAATTTTCAGTTTCTTCTTCAGAAAATTTGCCTAAAACAAAATTTGCTAAAGAAGCAGGGTTATTTTCAACTCCAACACCAATTCTAAGTCTTGAAAATTCATTAGTATGTAAGTGTTGAATAATTGATTTTAGCCCATTATTTCCGCCTGCTGAACCTTTTGTTCGGATTCTTAACTTACCGAAAGAAATATTTACGTCATCACAGACAACTAATAAATCTTCAACTTCAATTTTATAAAAATCCAATAATTGTCTAACAGCAAAACCACTCAAATTCATAAAAGTCAAAGGTTTTGCCAAAATAAGCTTTTGAGTTCCTAAAAAAAAACTTACCTCGTTATATTTACCTTTACCCTTTGAGAACTTCAAGTTTTCGTCAGATGCAATTAAGTCTAAAACCTCGAACCCAATATTGTGCCGAGTTTTTTTATAAGTTGCACCAGGGTTACCGAGTCCGACAATTAGTTTTGAACTCATAAATTTTTAAAATTACTCAGTTACTTCTTCTTCTTCAACTGCAACAGCTGCTACTGGTTCGTCTGATGTTTCATCAACTTCTTCAGCATTTTTACCTTCAACTCTAATAGCAGTGATAGAACCTGGAGTTAAAATATTGATGTTTTCAAAATTCAAATCACTTACGTGAATGGTATCGCCAATTATCAACTCAGTAACATCGAAGTTAAGCATATCAGGAATATTTTGAGGTAAACAAGAAACTTTTAAGTCTCTTAACGGGTGGTATAAATTACCTCCCATTTTTTGCCCTGCAGAAACTCCAGAGATATGAAGAGGAACTTTAATAGTTACTTCTTTATCCAGTTTAACAACTTGGAAATCAATGTGAATTGGTAAATCTTTTACACCATCATATTGAATATGACGAATAATTGTATGAATTTCTCTACCGTCATTTGTTTCAAGTTTAACCATTGTATGGCTTCTGTTCATTAATGCATCAAATTCTCTAGCGTTAACATAGAATGATTCAGGTTCTGTATGATTGCTATAACAGACAACAGGAATTTTTCCTTCTCTACGTGCTTGTCGAGCAGCACCTTTACCTACAACATTTTTTACATCAGCTTTTAAAAGAGCTTCAGACATTTTATATCTCCTAAATTTTTAATTTTTTATTTATCATCTTCTGTGAACAAAGAACTAACTGATTCGCCTGTTGCAATATTCTTCACTGCATTAGCAAAAAGTTTAGTTGTTGTTGTTACTTCTATTTTATTTCCAGATCGAGCAATTTTATCACCCAATGGAATTGTATCACTTACAAAGATTTTTTCGATTACAGAGTCTCTTAATTTTTCAACGGCATCTGCGGAAAAAAGTGGGTGTGAACAAGCAGCAAAAATATTTTTAGCACCATTCTTCTTAAGTGCTTCTGCAGCTTTAACAACTGTTCCACCAGTGTCAATTATGTCGTCAACAAGAATTACATTTTTGCCTTCGATGTTTCCGATAATATTCATAATGTCAACTTTGTTCTTATCTGGGCGTCTTTTATCAATAATTGCTAAATCCGCTTTAAGTTTTTTGGAATACGCTCTTGCCATCTTTACACCACCAACATCAGGCGAAACAACAACCAAATCAGTAATTCCAATATCTCTAATTTTATCAGCTAAAATCATTGAATAGTAAATGTGGTCAACTGGAATATTAAAAAAACCTTGAATCTGTGAAACGTGTAAATCCATAGTGAGAACTCTACTCGCTCCAGCCGACTCTAACATATCAGCAATTAATCTTGCCGTAATGGCAACTCTTGGTTCATCTTTTCTATCTTGTCTTGCATACCCATAATAAGGAATGACAACAGTAATTTTCCAAGCCGAAGCTCGTTTAGCTGCATCAATCATTATAAGTAATTCGAGTAAATTTTCTGCAGGAGGAAATGTTGGCTGGATCAAAAAGACATGTTTCAGTCTAACATTATCTACAAATTTGACCCAAATTTCACCATCTTTAAAGCGGTTTATTTCTGTTCTTCCTAAAGGAATGTTTGAATGCTCAGAAACTTTTCTTGCAAATTCTGGGTGAGCAGTACCTGAAAAGATTATTGATTCCATCGTTAAATATTCAAATCGATTTTAAATTTAGAATAATTTCTATACCAAGTATTTGTAAATAAAGAAAAACCTTCACCATAAGCGGTGAAGGTTTTAAAAAAACTAGCCGGCAAGGATTCGAACCTTGATTCCTGAGACCAAAACCCAGTGTCCTGCCATTGGACGACCAGCTAAGAAAACTTAATGCTCAAATTGGTTTCGCAAAAAAAACCAAATTTTTTTGCTCAAACATTTTTTTCAGTTTAATTTCATCTAATTCTTTAAAAATTCCGAAAACACAAGAACCACTTCCAGACATTAAAGACTTAATTGAACCAGACTGATTTAATTTGTCTTTCACCTCTCGGATTTGACCGTATTTCTTGAAGACAACGTCCTCAAAGTCATTTTTGAGATTTGGAATTAACTCATTCCAAAAACTGCTTTCCGATTGAAGAGTGCCAAATTTATTAAAGGAAGATTTGATTGTCAAGTTAATTTTTAAATTAGAATAAGCCCACGCAGAAGAGACCAAAATTTTGGGAAAAACAAGACAGATTTTATAGTCTTTTGGCAATTCAATTTTCTCTAATTTATCCCCAATGCCGTAAGCAAATGCACTTTTTCCTTTTAAAAAGAATGGAACATCTGCACCTAATCCAGAAGCAATATTCAAAATATCCTTATCAGAAATTTCTAATTTATAAATTTCACAAACTGCTTTTAGTATTGTAGCAGCATTGCTACTTCCACCACCAAGTCCAGCTCCAATTGGTATTTTCTTTTCAAGTCTGATTTTAACAGGAAAGTTTGTACCAAAAAAGTTCTCAAGTTTCCTCAAAGCCTTAATGCATAAATTTGTTTCATTATTCTTTAGCTCTAGAATATTTGATTCGAATTCAACTTCCTCAGATTTTTCAACCCAAATTGAATCTGAAAGCGAAACCTCTTGAAATATAGTTTCTAAATTGTGATAACCATCAGGCCTCTTTCCAACAATTTTAAGACCAAGATTTATTTTTGCATTTGAAGTGTAAAGCAAGTCTAATTCCTTTTTAAAACGAAAAAAGTCCACTTGTAAACAAGTGAACTTTTCTGTGAAAAATTATTTTTTCTTTTTATGACGATTTTTGCGTAGTCTTTTTTTGCGTTTGTGAGTCGCAATTTTATGACGTTTTCTTTTTTTACCGCAAGGCATCTTGCCTCCATTAATTTAGAAATTATACTTTAAACTAACTTATTTATGTATTCTTCAATTCTTGGTGAAAATCTAAGTTTTGGAACTTTTTTTGATGTTTGATGTATCCTCTCACCCGTTTTTGGATTTCTTACAATTCTTGCTTCCTGCTTTTTGAGGTAAAAAGTGCCAAAACCTCTAAGTTCTAATTTTTCTTCTTCAATCAAACAATCCACAATTTTATCCAAGAAACCGTCAATCACAAGCTCAGTTTCTTTGTGAGTCATTCCGAGTTGGTTAGCAATTTCTTTTGCAATTTCTGCTCTTGTCATCTTAAAAGCTCATTTTGTATTGTAAAACAGGGTAAGTTGTTGCTTTTACTAAAAATTTGTCAACCAAAACAGAGACATCTTCTGTCAAAAAATCCCAAATTGAAATTTTTTCAGGGTCTTTGTATTCGTATAAATTTGGTTCACCAATAATACCAGAAATTTCTGCTGCGTAACTAATTGCATCTTCAAAGTTTCCGAGTTCGTCAACAAAGCCGATTTCTTTTGCTTGTCTTCCAGTAAAAACTCCACCGTCTGCGTAAATCTTAACTTGTTCGATTGACATTTCACGCCCGTCTGCAATTGCTTGAACAAATTGGTCATAAGAATCCATAATTAAATTTTGGATTTGCAAACTATCTTGTCTTGTCATTTTTCTAACTGGGGAACCTGAATCTTTAAATTTTCCACTTTTCAAAATATTAAATTTTATGCCTAACTTTTCGTCCCAAAATTTTTCAGTATAAGGAAATTCGGCTATTACTCCAATACTTCCTGTAATTGTTCCAGGGTTTGCAAAAATTTTATTTGAAGCAGCGGCAACGTAGTAACCTCCAGAAGCTGCAACACTTCCCATTGAGACAATAATTGGTTTGCCTTCTCTGGCTTTCAAAACTTCGGAATAAATTTCTTGAGAAGCTCCAACTCCTCCACCAGGGCTATCAATCCGCAAAACAATTGCTTTGATTGAGTTGTCTCTTCTAAGTTTAGAAATTTGCTTGTTAATTGGAGCAGAATTAAAGATTCCACCGAAAATTTTTATAACGCCTATCTTATCGCCAACAGAGAAAGAAGTTATTCCTGAACTTGTCTCATCGGTTGAAATTAGTAGCGAAGAGAAGAACAAAAGTCCAACTGAAACCAATGTAATTCCGATTATCCAATCAGATTTTTTTGCCATTTTACCTCAATAGTTAAAAGCCTAAAAAGATAATTCTTTCGGTGTTTAAAGTCAAATTAATTAAATGCTTTAGAACTCAATTTCATTTAAGGCTTCACGAAGTTTAGGCATTACTTCATTAATGTCTTTTATAGAAACAGAACCAACAGAAAATCTGAACCAACCAATTTTATCACTACCGAAAGCATAAAAAGGTATCGCAGCCAAACCAGTTCTTTCTAATAAGTACTTTCTTGCCTCTTCATTGTCTGTCAGAACTCTACCACTTTTGGTAGTTTTTCCAACAATCCCGAAATAGACCGAAAGATAAATTGCTCCCATTGGTTCAATAGCATCAATTGGAAATCCTTCATCTTTCATACCATTCAAGTGTTTATAAATAAGTTCTAACCTTGCGTGAACCCCATTATTAAACTCTTTTTGGTGTTTCACGACTTCGGTTTCGTTATTTAAGAATTCAGCAACTCCAACTTGTTCTGCTCTTGGAGCCCAGCAACCAGAATGACCAAAAGAAGAAACCATTTTGGCAGCAATATCAGGAGGTGCAGCAGCCCAACCAACTCTTAATCCAGTTCCTGCGTAAGACTTTGAAACTCCGTCAATTAAAACTGTAAAAGGAGCTAATTCTGGTCTCAAGTCAACAGGTGAATAATGTTCAAAATCTCCGAAAGTTATCTGCCAATAAATTTGGTCATAAGCTATGTAAAGCGGTTTTTGTTCAGGTGAACGCCTTTGGTTTTCTTCCAAAACCATATCGCAAATCCCTTCTAAAGCCTCTTTGGAAAATACTGTTCCAGAAGGATTTAGAGGCGAGTTTAGGACAATCAAAGTTGCATCTTTAATATGTGGTTGAATTGCTTCTTTGGTTGGCAAAAATCTTGTTTCTCTATCTGCCTGAATCGCAATTCCGTTAGCACTAAAAAGGTGAACGTAGTAATGATTGTTCCACGAAGGAACTGCGTAAATCACTTTATCTCCAGGGTCAACGACTGCACGGTAAAGTGAATAAAGTAAAGGTCTTGCACCACTTGCAATAACAAAAGAATCTAACGGAAAATCCATTCCAAACTTCCTGCTGTACATACTTTGAACAGCTTTACGAAGTGAAAGAACTCCTTTCCCTGGAGGATAATGAGTTTCACCGTCATCAATTGCTTTTTTAATTTTCTCTTGTAAAAATTTTGGAATTCTGAATTGAGCAGGCATAAAATCGCCAACTGTAAAATCATAAACAGTTTCACCTTGAGCTTTCAATTCTTGTACTTCCGTTGCGATTCGTAAAATTTGAGGTCCAAATTCTGCTTGAGCAATTACAGCATAACGATTCTTGTTAATCTCATAATTGTAAAATTTTTGAATATCAATATTTGAAGACATTTAACACCTAAAAAGTTTTATTCATTTTTGAGCAAAAAATTAATCTACATCTTTGTAAACTTGGCTTCCAACTGCTTTGTTCTGACCTTGATATTTTCCTCGATAAGGATTGTCAGCTTTTTCGTCCATAAATGCAAAAACCAATTGACAAATTCGCTTTCCAGCTTTTAGCCTAATCGGTAAAATATTTGCGTTGTAAAGTTCAAGAGTTATTTTTCCTTCAAAACCTGGGTCAACCCAACCTGCATTCTGTATAAAAAGTCCGATTCGACCTATCGAAGAACGACCTTCTACAAAAGCAGTAACGTTGTCAGGGATTTTAATGTATTCTTGAGTTGTTGCTAACATAAAAGAATGTGCAGGAATTACAATCTCATCTGCATCTATTTCGTTGTAATGGATTTCGCTATCCAAAGTAATTGCATCCATAAAATGCTCATCAATTTTCAAAAAATGACTTCCTAATCGAACGTCAATTGAAGCTGGTTGAATTTGGTTTTCGGTCAATGGAGTAACTTGAATTTCTCCTGTTCCAATCATTTTTTTTAGAGTTTTATCAGAAATTATCATTTTATCACCTGAAAGAATTTTATTTTCGCTACACATTGTTTAAATTTGAGCCTCTAAATTTAGTTACCTAATCGAAAAAATAAAACGAAAGAATTAAAAATGGAAGAATTCAACATTGAACATTTGCTCGAAGAACCGATTTTAAGAGAAAAACAATTCCGCGAAATTCTCAGAAATATTGACTGGGAACAGTACAGAAACCAGAAAGTAGTCATAAAAGGTTGTTCTCAAATCGAGATTCCAACTTGGGCTTACTTACTCGCAATGTCTTATTTAATGAAAGTTGCAAAGTCAATTTCTTACGGTGAACCTTGTGCTGCGATTCCTGTTTTCATTAGGAAAGAAAGCTAATGTCTATCAAAAATTGCTGGAATTGCGAGGAAAAGGTTTTTGCACGAGACCATTTTTGTTTGAATTGCAAAAAAATTCAACCTTTGAATAAAGATATAAACTTCTTTGAATTCTTAGGTTTTAGAAATGTAAAAATTGATTTGAGTGAATTAAGGAAAAAATTCATAACTTTGAACAGAGAATTTCACCCTGACTTTTTTTACAATTCTACTGAACTTGAGCAAGAAGCAAGTCTTGAACGTTCGACTTTTCTCAACAAAGCAAACCAAGTTTTGAAAGACGAATTCAAAAGAGCAAAATATTTAGTAAATATTTTCGCACCCGAAATCTTAGAGAAAAAAGTTCAACAATCCCAAGCAAGTTTGACGGAATTGATGGAACTTAAAGAAGACTTGATGGATTACAATTTTGCAGAAGGCGAAGAGAAAACACAAATGAAAGTAAAATTAAATTCTGACTTAGCTGAACTTTCAGAAAAGATGTCAGAGTTTTCACAAAAAATAGATTCACTTTTTGAAGAATTTGACAACACTTCAAAAGAACAAAAAAATGAAGTTTTAGAAAAATTGAACGCAACACTCAATGAGAGCAGTTACGTCAAAAGATTAGCAAAAGATTTTGAAGAAGCTTTGGAAAGTTAGAGTAAAAAATGTTTATAGATTTTGCAAAAGTAAGTTTAAAAGCTGGTCGTGGCGGACAAGGCAGTGTAAGTTTTAGAAGAGAAAAATTCATTCCAAAAGGTGGTCCTGACGGAGGTGATGGAGGAAAAGGAGGAAATATTTATTTCCTTGCTGACACCCAAATTCAGACTCTTTTGGACTTTCGTTACAGAAAAAATTACAAAGCCGAAAGTGGTGCAGGTGGTCAAGGAAATAGAAAATCAGGAAAATCAGGTGAAGATTTAATCATTAAAGTTCCTGTAGGAACAATAATAAAAGACATTGAAACAAATGAAATTATCGCCGACTTAAAGAATGAAGCCGATAAAATTTTGATTGTAAAAGGTGGAATCGGCGGAAAGGGAAACTGCAATTTTGCAACTCCGACAAATCAAGCTCCTCGTTACGCTCAACCTGGTAAAGAAGGCGAGACTTTAGAAGTTGAGCTCGAACTTAAACTTTTGGCTGACGTTGGTTTGGTTGGATTTCCGAATGCAGGGAAATCAACTTTCCTTTCAAGAATGACTTCGGCAAAACCAAAAATCGCAGACTACCCTTTCACGACTCTTCAACCGAATTTGGGAATTGTCCGTTACAAAGACTACCAAAGTTTTGTAATCGCAGACATTCCGGGTTTAATCGAAGGAGCTCACGAAGGCAAAGGACTTGGGATTCAATTTCTTCGCCACGTCGAAAGAACAAGAGTTATACTTTATATGATTGATGTTAATTCAGAAAACCCTGAAGAAGAATACTTAACTCTCAAAAAAGAACTTGAAGAATTTAACCTAAAAATGCTCAACAAACCCCAGCTAATGGTTTTAACAAAATCGGACACAGTGTTTGAAGAAATTTCTGACTTAGCCAAAGAATTTCAAAAGAAGTACGACGCTCTTCTAATTTCCTCTGCAACAGGAGAAAATATCGAAAAACTAACAGACATAATTTGGGAAAAAATTCAGGTAGCGAACAAAATGTTGAACTTATAAAAACGAAAATAGAACGTGAGAAAAAATAATTTTTATTTTTTAGAGTTTATTTTTTTAGAGAATTATTTTTGTAAAAAATTTTAAAAAAGGCAGAGAAGTATGAAAGTAATTTTACTTTTACTCGTGATTTTAGTAGGGAATGTTTTCGGTTTACCAAGAAATTATTTTGAATTAGAAGAAGCTAAGAAAGACAAAGAAAATCCAATCATTGAATACAAAACTAAAAGTAGTGAAGTATTTATAATTCTCGGATTGAAAGAATCCGTTAACGGAAGTTCAACACTTTACAGAAGTGTGAAAAGTTTTAGTCCTCAAGTTGAATGGACAGCTTTAAATTTATCTCAAAACACTAACTTCGACTTTCCTGTTGAAGAAATTCTAATTAGTAGAAATAATAATATTTTTGTAAAAACAAGTGAAGGTATCTTTTACTCACCAAACAACGGAATGTCTTTTGGACTTTCTTCTTTGAGTGAACTTTCACAGCAAAACATAAACAACTTTGAAGTTTCATCAGAATTTGAAACTCCTTTCCCTACTCTACCTTCAAAATATTCAAATAAAATAAATGACCTTCCACCTTACGAACCAACTGTTTGGGACACGATTCTTTGGGATACTACTCAAAGTTTCTTCACTTTTGAAGTAACAGGTTTTGCTTGGATGCACGGAAAAGTTGCTGTTGATGATT
This sequence comes from Calditrichota bacterium, assembly GCA_008501735.1. Classification (GTDB taxonomy): domain Bacteria; phylum CLD3; class CLD3; order CLD3; family CLD3; genus CLD3. The sequence goes on from QQUF01000045.1 coordinate 269,124, forward strand.
CCGGGACAGTTCATCTTGCAGCAGTTGGACAAGACAAGTCTTTCAGATATTACAGAAGTGATGACTACGGAGTTAATTTTAACTTGACTGTAATGGATACTTTGATTGGTGGAATCTATGAGATTATGACAACAGAGAACTATGTTTACATTTACACAATTGTAACACTTGACAATCCGAGTCAAGTAATCAAACTTTACTCAAGTTCAGACAGAGGTTTGACTTGGAATCCGCCAACAAGTTTTCCTTATTTTACACAATCGGGTTTTACAGCCAGAAGAGACACCGTTTTCGATTACCAAGAGACAGGTGGTTCAAGTGGAAATATCTTACAAGCAAGGTCATTTGATGGAGGACTAACTTTTACACCTTATACTACAATTGCAGATTCTTTATTTGGTGCAATTCAGACACCAAGTCCTGCTGTTGGCGGCAACTCGATTGTTTATACAAGAGCTGGAAATACTGTTACTTTAAGTAAAACTTCTGCTTACAGGTCTTTTAATCTTGGTGATTCTTTTCTACCTGAATATGATATTAATACTGCAAATGACGATTTACAATGGCCTGAGATATATTTTCACAATGGAACCTTTCATTTATCTCAAGGATTTACTGCAATTGTTTATAACAAAAGTGAAGATTATGGAAATAATTTTATTCCTCACGTTACTCTGTGTCAAACAAACCTTTTTTGCACCTCAGAGATAAAGCAACAAATATCAACTTACAATGACTATGTTTTCCCTGTTTGGAAAGATAAATTATTTTGGAATGGACATAGGCTCATAACAAGATTCTCAAGAGATAACGGAGAAACCTTCTCACAACATATTCAAGTCTCTGAATATGACCCAAATTACTTTGGAGTTCTTGTAAATTACGGAGTTGCTGTTGATGATTCTCTTGTTTATGCTACTTATGTTGACTCAAAAATGATTATGACTGATTTATGGGAACTTAATTATAGATTCATTAGAGGTTTCCACAAAATGCCTTTCTTTAAATCTGATGTGTTGAATCTTGGTGTTATTGATTCTTCTTCTACTACTTCAGTTGACACAAGTATTGTAATTAGAAATATTGGTAATCTTCCACTAACCATTTCTCAAGTTGACTTTCCAAACAACATCGCTTCACTAACGGCTCTTCCAATTACTATTCTTCCTGATTCTTCTACTACTTTTAACTTCTCTTTCTTTATTCCAAGTTCAGGCTCTTATTCCCAAAGCATTCAGTTTCACACTAATCAGCAAGTTAAGTCAATTCAATCTGTTCTTGTAAATGCTGAAATTGTTACAGATTCGGAAGAAAATTCAAACGAAATTAAAGACTTTCATTTAAGTCAAAATTATCCTAACCCTTTTAATCCTTCAACAGTTATCAATTATAAATTAGCATTTAACAATAAAGGTAAACTTACAATTTTTAACATTCTCGGAGAGGAGGTGAAATCGTGGAAACTAAGTTCCAATTCAGGTGAAATTGTTTGGAACGGCGTTGACAAGTTTGGTAAGCCTGTTAGTTCAGGAATCTATTTTTACAAACTTGTAAGTGATAAAAACAGCATTACAAAAAAAATGTTGCTTTTAAGATAATTAATATCATTCTTGTGAATTGAGTATTTTAAATTTTAAAATCACTTTTCAGAAATTATAAAACTTGGAACGCTTCCGCCACCAGAAGTAACATTTGCTAAAGAAGAACCTGAAAGTCTTGTCAAAAATCCAACAACGTCTCCGCAGAAAATGTAAGGGTCTAAATCAACAACCATATTATCATACTTGATTTCTCCATCAACAAGTGTTGGAAATCTCTCTCTTGGTATTTCAACTCTTTCTTGGATTAAATAATCACCATTTTTAAGAGCGTCTTCTAAGTGTTTTTCCCAATTTTCGTCTTCCCAACCAAGATAAATTCCTCTTCCACCGTAGTCATCATTAGGTTTCAGAACTAATTTATTTCTGTTTTCAAGAATGAATTTACAAAGGTCAATTTCTTTTCCTTCATAAGTGGATTTTCCTTCAACAACTTTGCGTGTCCAAGGCAAATGTCTGTGCAAAACTTCAATCTCTTCATCTGAAAACCCAAAGTCGTAAGAAGGGTCAGTAAGTAAAACAAAAATTGCTTTTTTATGAAAAAGTTTAGTTCTGAATGAATTTACACAACAAACTTTCCCGTCTTTGTAAGCATTCCACATTGGTTGCACTTCATCAAATTTTTGTAAAAATTCGTGTGAAACAACCCTTTTATAAATTATGTCAATTTCAAAATCACCAGCCCAAAGTTTGCCGTCTTTGTATTCCAAATTTCTCGGGTCTTCAATGATTGTTGGATAGCCTTTTGACTCACAAAATTCTTGGAAAAGTTCAAATTCAAAATAGGTTGAAACTCCGTCCCAATCAATAATTGCAATGTTCGGAACTTCTTTTGTAAATTTTTGTCTGTAAGCTCTTAGGAGTTCGTCAAGCATTCTTTGACGGAAGCTAAAATAAGTCAGGTCGTATTTTTCTACAAATTTTTGAAGAGCTGGAAGTTTTAGGAAGTTTTCAGTCATTACATCTGTATAGGCAATTCCAGCAGGAACTTCGACATTGAATTCTACAAATTTGAAAGAATCGGCTGTCAGAAAAGAGTCAAACCTTGTTGTAACTCCAATTGGAGAATAACCAGGATCAGGTTCTAACGCAATTTTCTCTAATTCCGTAATTCCAAGAACCGCTTGTAACTCTTGACTGTTTAGCAAAGTGTCAGTCATTTTGACCAAACAATCAGAAATAATTTTTGAAGCTGTTTTAATTTTCTCGTAATCTTCTTCAGTTACAAATTGCGGTCTAAGATGTTTACAAAGAGGTCTTCCACCGTAACCAACCTTTTGTTCAAACAGACTTGGTAGGAATTTTTCGTATAAATCTTTATTAGATTCAATTTCTTTTTCTAAAATTTCGTGATAAAATTTATTTACGTTACTGTCCATATTTTTTGCTCCAAAATTCTATTGCCAAGTTGTTGTTTTTAAATTAGTTATTTTTTCAAAATGTTTATCTCTTGAAATTAACTGTAATTTATTCTGAATCGCTGTTGCAGAAATCAAGATGTCATTTTCGGGAATTGGATTTCCTTTTTGCTTCAATTCATTTTTAACTTTCCCATAAACTTTAGACGTACTTAAATTACAAGGAAGAACAACAATATTTTGAATAAATTTTTCAATTTTATTAATCTTTTCTTCTTTACGAAAAGATTTTTCGGCTCCAAAGAATAATTCACCAATTGTAATATTTGACACAAAAACCTCAGACACTTTCTTCAAAGAACTAATGACATTTTCATCGTTCTTAAACAAAGCAATAATAATATTTGTGTCTAATAATACTTTACCACTCATTTAAATCAATTCCTGAACAATTTTCATTAATTGCCACTTCAATTTCTTGCAAATCTTCTTTTTCAAAAAGTCCTGTAAAGTTCAGTAAACTTTTACCTGAAACTCCTTTAATATTTTGCACATTTAATGAAGTCATAAAATTGAAAAGTTTTTTTTGTTGTTCTGTGTTCATTCTCTCTAAAAGGAAAAGAATTTCATTTTTAAGTTTAGATTCTGTCATTTTTAGCCCCTAAATTAAGTGGTAAATTCTAATTTATGGTTTTTAAAAATTATGTCCCGAAATGAGCCTTGAAATCTTTGAACTTTCGTTCCAAGTTTTTCTTCGAGTTGTGGTAAAGTCCAATCATCAAGAAATAATCCTTCGAAGCTCAAGCAATCAGGAGAAAGGATTACTGAATCACCTAAATCTTTACCTTTGAGTCCTTCGTAATAATCGCTTCCTGTTAGCAAACCTGCAACCGTTACTTCTTTTCCCCAAAATTTACTTTCAACAACTTCAACTTTAACATTTAAGTTTTCGATTGAATTGAGCTTGTTTGCCACTCTTCTGATGTATTTTTGGGGAAGTGTGTTTGTTGCAAAAGTTAATTGCTTTGGAGTTTCGAGACTTGTTGGGAAAGTTTCAAATTCAGCTTCAAACTTGTTCAAAAAATCTCTGACTAAACCAACACCATTTTCAACTTGTTCAAAATTTCCGTAATGTTCGCTTTGAGGAACTTCCAAACCTGCAAGAATGAACCACTCATCAGAAAGAAAAATGAAATTTTCTTCAAAGTTCTTCTGACAATCTTCTTGCCACTTTGCAACAGTTTTAATCATTTGTAAAGCATAATTTCTGTCAACAGTTCTCACATCAATCAGACCTTTTCTGAACTGAGTCAAGCCAACAGGAACAACAGCCAAAGTTCTAACACTCGGATAAAGCTCAACTAATTCTGTATAAGTCTTCTCCAAAATCTTTGCATCATTTAAATCTGGACAAAGAACTATTTGTGTATGAACGTCAATTCCATTTGAAGTTAAGTATTTTATCTTACCAAGAATGTTATCTTCACCGTTTCTCCCACGTAAAAGTTGACTTCTAACGTCAATATCTGTCGCGTGAACCGAAACGTAAACAGGAGACATTCCCTTTTCTACAATTCTGTCAAGTTCTGAATAAATTGTATTCGTAAGAGTTACAAAATTCCCGTATAAAAACGAAAGTCTGTAATCTCCGTCCATAAAATAAAGTGCTTTACGAAGTCCTGACGGGTTTTGGTGGACAAAACAGAACACACAAGAATTGTTGCAAGTTCTGTACTGTGGTTCTTCGAGAACAATCCCTAAATCGTTGTAATCAGGGTTTTCGATTGAAACCGAAACTCTTTGGCTTTCACGCAAAAGGTCAATTTCAAAAAAATCGTCGTTTCTTAAGTATTCCCAATCAACAAAATCATTGACTTCTTGACCGTTTATTGAAAGAATTTTATCACCGATTTTTATTCCTGCAATCTCAGAAATACTTTTCTCGGCTATCGTTTGAATTTTCAAATTTTATGCTTTCTTTGTTAGCTAAAGTCTTACTGAGGACCTTTTTTCATAAACTTCAGGAAGTCTGAATCTGAGCTAAGGACAACGTCTGTTTCACCTTTATCAAAAGTCGTTTCGTAGGCTTCGAGAGTTCTGACGAATTCATAGAACGAAGGTGATTTTTCGTAAGACTTTGCGTAAATGTTAATCGCATCTCCATCGCCTTCTCCTCGTAAAATTTCAGCTTTTTTATAGGCTTCGGCAAGAATAATTTTTCTTTCTTTGTCAGTCAAAGCTCGAATTTTCAATGCTTCTTCTTCACCTTCAGAACGATACTGTTTAGCTTTTCTGTTTCTTTCAGCTCGCATTCTATCGAAAACAGCTTTTTCGTTTTCTTCTGGTAAATCAGCCCTTTTGATTCTTACATCTTTAACATCAATTCCGTATTCTTTAAGTTGAATTGCACTTTTTTCAGTAACTGTTGCCATAATTTCAGAGCGATTGTAGTTAACAATTTCAATCAAATCGTGCTTACCAAGTTCTTCACGCAAAATCGAATAAATTATGTCATCGATTCTTGAAACGGCAATTCCTGTGTTACGTACAGATTTGAAAAATTGCAAAGGATTATCAATTTTCCATCTTGCAAAATTATCAACAATAAGAGTCTTTTTGTCTTGAGTAACAATAGGTTTTGGAGCTGCATCGTATTCCAAAATTCTTGAGTCAAAATAATTAACGTTTTGAATTAAAGGAATTTTGAAATACAAACCAGGTTCAGTAATTATTTTTTGAGATTTCCCAAATTGGAAAACTATCGCATACTGAATTTCATTAACTGTGAAAAACATTGAAGTTGCAAAAAACAACAATGCAAAAAGGATTATCGGAATACTTAGTGCTTTCTTGTTCATTTTGTAAGTCCTTTCATATCTTTAAGCGGTAGAATATTTAGAACATTCGCATCAGGGTCAATAATATTTTTATTCATTTTAGGCAAGATTTTTTCCATTGTTTCAAGGTAGAGGCGTTTTTTCGTTACATCTTTTGACTTAACGTACTGGCTATAAATTGAAATAAATTTTGCTGCCTCACCTTCGGCTTTTGCAATTCTTTCTGCTTTATAACCTTCGGCTTGCACAACTTCTTGTTCTGCTTTCCCTCTTGCCTTAGGAATTATGTCATTTCTGTAACCTTGTGCTTCGTTGATAAGCCTTTGCTTTTCTTCCCTTGCACTTGCAACATCTTTGAAAGCATTAATTACTTCATCAGGTGGATTTACATCTTGAAGCTGAACCGCTTCAATAAAAATTCCTGCCTCATAAGAATCCAAAATTTCTTGAATAATTGCCTTTGTTTCTTCTTGAATTACAAATTTACCAGAAGTCAACGCTTCGTCAATTACGTGTGAACCGATTACTTGTCTAAGAGCAGACTCAGCGACATCGCTTAAAGTTTCAGTAACATCGTAAACATTAAATAAGTATTGAGAAGGGTCGGAAATTTTGTATTGAACAATTACTTCTGCATTGATAATATTTTCATCTCCAGTAAGCATTCTTGCTTCACTTGGAACTGAACGGAAACGCGACGGAGGACCTTGCGAAATTGTTCTAAAACCAACTTCGATTCTTTTAATCTCAGTAACTTTTGGAGTAATTACAGACTCAAATGGAAATGGTAAGTGATAGTTAATTCCAGGAGTTGTGATTTCACTTAGTTTGCCGAAACGGAGAACTACTCCTTGTTCCGATTCGTCAACTTTGTAAATACCGCTGATTAGCCAAATAATAACAATTACAACGCCCAGAATCTTCAAAATTCTAGCGTCAAGAGGGTTTTTAAATTCTGGCATTTTCGGATTCTCAGGGTCGAAATTATACGTCTGAGGCATTTTATTTTACTTTCGTTTTTATTAAAATTTTTTGAAATATAACTAATGAATTAAGAATTAAGAATTAAGAATTAAGAATTCGGATTGGTTTAAAATTTTTGAAAACTTATACCTCTAAACTTCCAACCAATTCTGATAAATTCTCAATTTTATTTTTTGACAGGTAGTTTTCAATTCCTTCAAGGATTTCGAGAGGTGCGTTTGGATTTACAAAATTTGCGGTTCCAACTTGAATTGCGGTTGCTCCAGCTATAAAAAACTCAATTGCATCTTCCCAAGTCATTATTCCTCCAATTCCGACAATTGGAATTTTCACGGATTTACGGACTTCCCAAACTTTTGCGATAGCAACAGGTCTGATAGCAGGTCCTGAAAGTCCGCCTGTTACATTTTTGATTTTTGGTTTTCGTGTTTTAATGTCAATCACAATTCCAATTAGAGTGTTAATCAACGAAACTGAGTCAGCTCCAGCATCTTCACAAGCCTTAGCAATTTCGGCAACAGAAGTAACATTTGGAGTAAGTTTTGCGATTACAGGTCTATCAGATTTGACTACATTTTTTATTGCTTGAATCATTTGAAAAGCTAATTTGGGGTCTGAAGAAAATGCCGTTCCGTGTTTTACATTTGGGCAAGAAAGGTTAATTTCATAACCTGCAATTCCGTCTTGGGCTTCAAGCATTTCAGTAACTTCGACATATTCTTGCAAACTCGAGCCAACTACATTTGAAATCACGGAAGTTTCTAATTTTTGTAAAAACTCTAACTTTTCAGAAATGAATCTTTCTACGCCAACATTCGCCAAACCAATTGCGTTTAGCATTCCCGAAGGGGTTTCGACAATTCTTTGTGGCTTGTTACCTTTTCTTTCGTAACGGGAAACAGACTTTGTAACAACTCCGCCAAGTTTTGAAACATCATAAATTCGGTTGTATTCATTTCCGTAACCAAAAGTTCCACTTGCTGTTAGGACTGGATTTTTGAGAGTTAATTTTCCAATTTTTGCAGAAATATTAGGCATAATTTATTTTCCAAACTGTAGTAGCAATTTTTGCCATTTGATTTTGTCTTTCTCTAAGAGTATCAGGATTCCATTCGGCGAAATCAGTTTTCTTCGAGCTTAAATGGAATTTACTGGTTTCATAAATTTTGGATTTTTCTTCAAAATTTTTAGTTGCACAAAGATTATTCTTTTTTGATTCCAACAAAGTGTAGTTTCCAATTCGATAAATGTAATTTTCCTGTTCTTCAATCGAAAAAGTTTCTTCCCAATTCTCAAGAGGGTTTTCAGGTAAAATGTGTTCAATTGTAATGTTATTACTAAGAGTTAGAAAGTCAAAATTGCTTTCACCTATTTGGTTCTCAATTCCAATTAAAATGTATTGGACTAATTTTTTACTTCGTTTTGTACTAATTATTTTGGTCGAAAAATTATTTCTAAAAGTTTCGTCATCAACGTAAAGTGCTTTTGTCTCCGTGAAAATATCTGTTGAAGTTTTAAACTGTTCTTGAAAGACTTTGATTGCAGTTTTATTGTAAACATCTTCCATTGAATTTGGATTTAGCCCACTAACAATGTTGTAGCGAAATGAAATTGTAACACAATCTTTAAGAAGATTTGTGATTTGATTTTTTTCTAACTTTTGGAAAGCGGAAATTAGTAAAGGGTAACATTGAACGATTCTAAAGAGCTTTAGAGTTTGCAAATGTTTAGTTTGCTCTTTATTCCAAGAACTATCTGTTGGATTAGAGAAAGATACGTAAATTGGTGCTAAATCCTCTAATTCATTTAATAATGCAAAAACTTGTTCTGCCGATTGAACTTGTTTTTTTATCTCTTTAAAAAGACTTTGTTTCCTTACGAGCTTATTTCGGGAATTCCAAAAATGCCTAAGGTATGTAGGGAAATCAGTATTTCCCAAATCTGTATTAATACTTGTCCATTGTCTCTCAGCTTGGTCTAATTCGGTTGAACTTCGTTTAGCAACAATTGAAAAAAGGTAATTTTTGAGAAGGTCAGTTGTAGAAAGTTTTACTCCACGAGCATTTAGAGTCTCAAAAACTTTGTAAGCATTTAGTTCATTCTCAACATTAATGACTGTAAAAACTAAGTTTCGAGCAACTTTTTTGTTTAAATAATTTGCAAGTTCAAGACCACTCATCTTGGTTTTGAACTCTTCCTTTATTCTTTTATAAAAATACTCAAAAGCACCCCAAATTAATTTCTCAGACTTTTTTAGGATTCTGATATTTTTTGGAGTCCGAATGCATAAAGGATAACTTTGATAAAAGTCGTTATTGTTTTTATTTAAAAAAAGTTTGCTTGTGGGAATGAGTGAAGCTGGGTCAGTGTAACCGAGAAATTGATTTCTTAAAGCCGTAATTCTTTTTTTATTATTTTCACTATCAATATTTTCATCAATTAAATCTTGAATATTTTTAATTAGAGCAAGTGAAAAAAGGCTAAGAGTAGTAAGCCTTTGTTGTCCATCAATAATTTCAAATTCTTCGTTGTCTTTTGTCTGAAAAACCAAATAACCCATGTAATGGACAGGTTCTTCTTCTAAACTCAAAATGTCAAACCATAAATCTTCCCAATACTCTTCGCTCCAAGAATAATCTCTTTGAAAACGAGGAACTTTATAGATTTTTCCATTTCCAATTAGGTCATTGTAAGTTTGAGTTTTTGAATCTAAAAAATTTGCCATTTAGTTTAAAACTCCATAATTTTGTTTACTGCTGACCACAAATCTTTTTCAATAAAATCAGGATTACAATTTGGCAAATGTTTTTTGCCGTAACCTGTTTCTACTAAAAAAGTCGTAAGTCCCATTTTGTTTCCTGCCTCGATGTCGCTTTTGCTGTCTCCAACAAGAAAAGAATCTTGAACAGAAATTCCAAATTTCTCAATCGCTTGTTCAAACATTAAAGTTCCAGGTTTTCGGCAAGGGCTTTCGGCGAGATATTTTCCAATTCCAGCAGTTGGGTGAAATGGGCTAAAGTAAAAAGCATCTACAAAAGCACCATTTTCTTTCAAAATTTCTTGAATATGTTCGTGAAGTTTTTCAACGTCTTTTTCTGAGTAATAACCTCTTGCAACTCCAGCTTGATTCGTAACAATTATTACTTTAAAGCCATTTTCATTCAGTTTTCGGATTGCTTCAATGCTTTTGGGAATGAAAACCAAATCTTCAATTTTGTGCAAGTAGTTTACTTCTACGTTGATTGTTCCATCTCGGTCTAAAAAAGCAGCTTTCAGAATTACATCTCCAAACCTTTAGTTTCCAAAGCCTGTTGAGCTGTCATTCCACCGAAATTTTTGATAATCATATCATCATAATAATCTGAAATTTTGGAAACAGTTTCTACAGTTATTTTTAATTCATTTTCGTCAAGATTAGAACCTGCTATCGAATGGCTGTAAACAACTGTGTCGTCAAAGGAAAGTGAGAATCCACCAAAGTGCATTTTAGAATTTTCACGTAGTAAAAAAGTTAACAACTCCTCGTTTACTTTCGGTGAATAAACAACGTAACAAAGACATTCAACAACTGTTTCATCTTCCCCCCAAGGTCTAACAATTAATTGAACGACTGTTGAACCCTCATAACCAATAAATCTTTCACCGTTGTCAAATTCTTCAAACTTTTCTCCATACATAGATTCAAGGTAAGATTTTACTTTATTACGAGTTGCTTCGAGTTGCTTTTGCATATTTTTAAATCTCCAAAATGTTACGCTATTATTTTTTTATTTACAGCTTTTTAATTCGATTTTAAGTATGAAAAGTTACAAAATAAATATCGTATTGCATAATTCTAAAACCACAATCCAATTAAATTTAAAAGATTTTATTCAGCTAACTTCGTGATTATATTTAACTAAACAAATTCTAAAGTTTACTCCAAATATTTTTAATGGAGTTTTTCAATGAAAATTCTTCTTACAGGTGCAAATGGTTACATTGGTAAACGAATTTTACCTGACCTCCTTTCTCAAGGTCATAAAGTAGTTTGTATGGTAAGAGACAGAAGAAGATTTAATTTTCCAGTTGAGAAATTCAAAGATAATTTAGAGCTTATTCGAGTAGATTTACTCAAAAAAGAAACACTCAAAAACATACCAAAAGACATTGACGCAGCTTACTACTTGGTTCATTCAATGCAGACTTCAAGTATTGCCTTCGGCTCACTTGAGGAAGAATCTGCGAAAAATTTTGTAGAATCTATTAATAAGACAAGTACTAAACAAATTATTTATTTAAGCGGAATTGCAAATGACGAAAATCTATCTAAACACCTTTCTTCAAGATTTAATGTTGAAAAAATACTTGGTTCAGGAAAAACGCCACTTACAGTTTTAAGAGCTGCAATAATTATTGGTTCGGGAAGTGCTTCTTTTGAAATTGTTAGAGATTTAGTTGAAAAACTTCCTGTAATGGTTACGCCCAAATGGCTCAACACGAAATGCCAACCAATTTCCATTAGAAATGTTAAAGAGTACCTCGTGGGAGTTTTACTTAACGAAAAAACTTACAACAAAATTTTTGACATCGGAGGTCCTGACATTCTTAGTTACAAAGAAATGCTAACGATTTATGCAAAAGTCAGAAAATTGAAAAGATTTATTTTAGTCTTGCCAAGACTTCCTTTTGAACTTCAAGGCTCAATTTATTGGATTTACCTTTTTTCTTCGGCAAATATTTTTCTTACAAAAAGTTTAGTTGAAAGTATGAAGAATGAAGTTATTTGTAAAAATATGGGAATTTGTGAAATTGTAAAGATTACTCTTTTGTCATACGAAGTAGCAATCGAGAATGCCTTTGAAAAAATTACGCAAAATGATGTTGCTTCAAGCTGGAAAGACGCTTTAAGTTCAGGAACTTTAGAGCAAAACTTTTTAGAAAACTTAAGAGTTCCGGTTCACGGTTGCCTAACCGACGTTAGGAAAGTTGAAATTAAAACAGATGTTAGCAAAGTGAAACAAAATATTTGGAGGATTGGTGGCAAAAATGGTTGGTATTACTGGAATTGGGCTTGGAAAGTTCGAGGAGTTTTTGACAAAATAAGTGGTGGAGTTGGACTGCGTCGAGGTCGAAAAAACCCGACTGAACTCAAAGCTGGTGATGCTTTGGATTTTTGGCGAGTTCTTTTGGCTGACGAACCCAAAAGTCGTTTAGTTTTGTTTGCAGAGATGAAAGTTCCAGGAGAAGCTTGGCTTGAACTAAAAATCGTAACTTCAAGAGACGACAAAGTTTATTACAAGCAAACGGCAACTTTTAGACCGAGTGGACTTTTAGGAAGATTGTATTGGTATTTTTTAATTCCATCACACGCGATTATTTTTAGAGGAATGGCAAAACGAATCGCAGGTTACTAAAACACAAAAGTTTAAAAAATTATTTGGATTTTTTGAGTTTTTGCCGTTTCTTTGGAAGTTTTATTAGGAAAATAGTTAAGTAAAATATAGATACAATAACTTTTGGAAAAAATAATGAGCGAAAACGCAGTGAATAAAGGTATTGTTAAGCAGGTTATTGGACCTGTTATTGACGTAAAATTCGAAAAAGGTAAATTACCAGATATTTACAATGCTTTGGAAATTCAAAGAGAAGAAGGAACTTTAATTCTTGAAGTTCAACAACATCTTGGCGAAGATACAGTTAGAGCAGTCGGTATGGAATCTTCTGACGGAGTCGTTAGAGGAGTTGAAGTTTCTGACACAGGTGAACCTATAAAAGTTCCTGTTGGCGGTTCGGTTCTTGGAAGGATGTACAACGTTGTTGGACAACCAATTGACGGAAAAGGACCTATAGTATCTGAGTCAAAAAACTCAATTCACAGACCAGCTCCAAGATTGGAAGACCTCTCAACTTCTACAGAAATGTTTGAAACTGGAATTAAAGTAATTGATTTAATTGAACCTTATTCAAAAGGTGGTAAAACTGGTCTTTTCGGTGGTGCTGGAGTAGGAAAAACAGTTTTGATTATGGAACTTATTAACAATATCGCAAAACATCACGGAGGTTATTCTGTGTTTGCTGGTGTTGGTGAGAGAACTCGTGAAGGAAATGACCTTTATCACGAAATGCTTGAATCAGGCGTTTTAGACAAAACAATCCTTTGTTTCGGTCAAATGAACGAACCTCCTGGAGCAAGAATGAGAGTTGCACTTTCTGGTCTTGCAGCAGCAGAATACTTCAGAGACGAAGAAGGTCGTGATGTACTTTTATTCGTTGACAATATTTTCCGTTTCACACAAGCAGGTTCGGAAGTTTCGGCTTTACTTGGTCGAATGCCATCTGCTGTAGGTTACCAACCAACTTTAGCAACTGAAATGGGTGCTTTACAAGAGAGAATTACCTCTACAAAAAAAGGCTCAATTACTTCTGTGCAAGCTGTTTACGTTCCTGCAGATGACTTGACTGACCCTGCTCCTGCAACAACTTTTGCTCACCTCGATGCAACAACAGTTCTTGACAGAAAAATTGCTGAACTTGGAATTTATCCTGCGGTTGACCCACTTGGTTCGACTTCAAGAATTCTTGACCCAAGAATCGTTGGTGAAAGACACTACAATTGTACACAAAACGTTCAACAAACACTCCAGAAATACAAAGACCTTCAAGACATTATTGCTATTCTTGGAATGGACGAGCTTTCTGACGACGATAAACTCGTTGTTTCTCGTGCAAGAAAAATGCAAAAATTCTTTTCTCAACCATTTGCTGTTGCGACTGCATTTACAGGAATGGAAGGAAAATATGTTCCTCTCGAACAAACAATTGAAGGTTTTGAAGCAATTCTTAACGGAGATTGTGATAATATTCCAGAACAGGCTTTTTCTTATGTTGGTGGAATTGATGAAGTTTACGCAAACGCTAAAAAACTTGCAGGTTAAAAAATGAGTGGATTTGGTGTTGAAATTGTAACTCCAAACAAGTCTTTCAAATTTTCAGATGTAAGCTACTTACGTTTTACTGGTTTAGACGGAAAAGTTGGAGTGATGAAAAATCACGCTCCAGCAATTATGGCTGTTGATGTTGGTGAATTGAAAATTGAAGACTCAAGTGGAAAAATTAAATATTTTGCAACAACTGGTGGATTCACAGAAGTTATTGACAACAAATCAATGATTCTTGTAGAAGCTGCTGAATCTTCTGATAGAATTGACCTTGATAGAGCCAAAGCTGCCAAAGAACGAGCTGAGGACAGAATTAAAAGCAAAAATGAAGACCTTGATTTACAAAGAGCTGAATTTGCTCTTTATCGAGCAATCAACCGAATTCAAGTTGCAAAAAATTCCTAATATTTTAAACCCTCTGATTTGCTTTTAAGTCAGAGGGTTTTTTATTCCTATTTCCTATAAAAAATAATACAAAACCCTAAACATCTTATTTTTAAGAGTTTTCTAAATTTAAAAAGTTTATCTTCTTTTTGAAAATATTCCAACTAAGGTATCTTTCAAACTTTACAAATTATAAAAACTTTTGGCTTAATATTTGGTAAAGAGGAACAAAGTTTTCAAGTAATTTCCAACTTTTGAATTTAGAAAGCATTCAAATATATGATTAGACAAGCTAAAATTGTTTCTGCTCAAGAAGCTCTATCTCAAGTAAAATCAGAAGATAATATTTACATTCACGCAGGAGCAGCAAACCCAGAAATTCTCGTTGACGCTTTGGTAGAAAGAGCTGAAGAACTAAGGAATGTTAAGATTTATCACTTAATGACTTTAGGAAAAGCATCTTACACAAAACCTGAATTTGCGAAAAGTTTCAAACACATCTCACTTTTCGCAGGTGGAAATGTTCGAGAAGCAATAAACAGTGGTAGAGCCGAACACATTCCTATTTTCCTTTCAGACATTCCTTACCTTTTCAAAAACAGAATCATTGAATTAGACGTTGCATTAATTCAAGTTTCTCCTCCTGACAAACACGGTTGGTGTAGTATGGGAGTTGGTGTTGAGTGTTCAAAAACTGCTGCTGAAAAAGCTAAATTGGTAATTGCTCAAGTAAATAAAAAAATGCCAAGAGTTCACGGCGACACTTTTTTACACAAAACCCAGTTTGATTTTATGGTCGAAAGCGATGAAGAGTTACCAGAACTTCCTCGACTTAGAATGACTGAGCTAGACCAAAAAATAGCTGAAAACATTGCCCCATTAATTTCTGACGGTGCGACTTTGCAACTTGGAATCGGAAAAATTCCTGACGCAGTTTTACACTTTTTGGAAGACAAAAGAGATTTAGGGGTTCATACTGAAATGTTTTCCGACGGAGTTATGGAGCTGATTCAAAAAGGTGTGATAAACTGCCAGAAAAAGACACTGCATAGAGGAAAAGTAGTTTCAAGTTTTGTCATTGGTTCAAAAGAACTTTATAAATTTATTCACGACAATCCATTCTGTGAATTTCGTCCAAGTCATTACGTGAATGACCCTTTTGTGATTCGCCAAAATGAAAATATGATTTCCATAAATTGTGCAATTTCGATTTCATTAAGCGGACAAGTAAATTCTGATAGTTTCGGTTACAATATTTTTAGTGGAATTGGCGGACAAGTTGACTTTGTTCGTGGAGCTTCGAGAGCAAAAAATGGTAAAGCAATTATCGCCCTTCCCTCAACAGCAAAAAAAGGCACAATTTCAAGAATTGTTATGCAACTTACAGAAGGTGCTGGAGTTGTAACAAGTCGTGGGGATGTTCATTACATAGCAACTGAATATGGAATTGTTAATTTGTTTGGAAAAAGTATTCGTGAGAGGGCAAAATTGCTAATCAGCATTGCTCATCCTGATTTCAGAGACAAGTTAATTTGGGAAGCTAAAAAATTAAATTTTATTTAAATCCACTGTAAAGACTTTTATGCCACAAAACAGTAAAAAAACTAGAACTCTTACTTTCGTGTTTGAAACAGCAGTTCGTTATTCCTTCGACGCAGTTCAAATTACGGATTTACAAGGCAAAATTATTTACGTAAACCCTTCTTTTGCAGCACTTACAGGTTATTCAGAAGACGAGTTGATTGGAAAAAATGCAAGTATTTTGAAAAGTGAGGTTACTTCGGTTGATACTTTCAAAAATATGTGGAATACTGTTTTGAACAAAAAGCCTTGGCGAGGTGAAATTGTTAATCAGAAGAAAAATGGAGAATTGTTTTTGTCAGAACTTACTGTTGCACCAATTTCTGACGAAAAAAGCGGTGAAATAATTAATCTGCTCGGAACACAAAGAGACATTACTGATAAACGAAAACTTGAAGAGGAACTTAAAAAACACAACGAGAAGTTAGAAAAAAGTATCCTCAGCAGAACTCAAGAACTTCAAGAATCTGAAAAAAATTATCGCGACTTGTTAGACAATTCTCCTGAAATGATAAATATTATTGACGAAGACGGGTTTTTTCAAAGCGTCAACTCTACTCAACTTAAAAAATTAGAAACAGATGCGGATTCACTCGCTAAAAAAATTTTTACAGACATTTGTCTTGAATCTGAAAGTTCAAAGCTTAAAAAATTTTTCAAAGATGTTAAAAGTAACGGCTCAGGGTTTACGGAAACAAAACTTATCACCTCTTCGAAAAAGAAACTCACTGTCCAAATTTTTGCTAAAGCAATTTACGATGCCAAAGGAAATTATTTAAAAACACGAAATTATATGAGTGATATTACTGAAAGAAAGTCTCTTGAACAGTCGCTTTTACAAACCGAAAAACTTTCTGCAATCGGTCAACTTGCTGTTGGAATAGCTCACGAAGTTGGGAACCCTTTAGCAGCAATTTCTTCGATTGTTCAGATTCTTGAAATGGAATCAAACCAAGAATTTTTCACTCAAAAACTTTCTTCAATCAGACAAGAGATAAACAGAATTTCCTCAATTTTGAAAAACTTGGTTGATTTCTCACGCCCCAAAAAAGCCACAACAACAAGAATAGACGTAAATTCAATAATTACTGAAACTGCAAAAATCATTACTTATGACAAAAGGGCAAAACACATCGAATTTGAAGTTTCCTTAAATGAAAAAATTCCAAATACTCACTTAGTTCCTGACGAAATTATGCAAGTTTTGATAAATTTACTTTTGAATGCCGTTGATGCGATTGGTGATAAAAATGGAAAAATTATTGTCAGTTCTGACTTAGATGAAAAATATATCCAAATTGGCATTAGAGACAATGGACACGGAATTATTCAAAATGATTTGAATAAAATTTTCGACCCGTTTTTTACAACTAAAGAGGTCGGAAAAGGAACTGGACTTGGACTTTGGATTAGTCACGGAATTATCGAAAGCCTAAAAGGCAAAATTTTAGTAGAAAGCAAAATTGGCGTAGGAACTGAGTTTAAAATCTTACTTCCAATTTTATAAATGTAACGAATACCTTTTTAGCAGAGGAAACCAAAATGGCGGAAAAAATATTAGTCGTTGACGACGAAATTCACATTCGAGAATCAATTTCATACATTTTACAAAAGAATGATTTTGACGTTTCGATGGCACAGAATGGTGAAGAAGCTCTAGAATTCATTCAACAAAATGATGTTGACATTGTAATCTCCGATATTAGTATGCCAAAATTAGATGGAATTTCTCTGCTAAAAAAAATTACGGAAGTAAGCCCAAAAACTTTCGTAATAATTATTACCGCTTATGCTTCAATTGAAACAGCTGTAAAATCGTTAAGACTTGGTGCTTTCGATTACTTAATGAAACCGCTTAATTTGAACGAAATTCTTTACCGAATAAATAGGCTAATTGACCACAAAAATCTTTCTTTGGAAAATAAATTTTTACGAGAAGAGATTAACAAAAAATACGATTTTAGTAACATTATCGGTGAAAGTCCAAACATTACGAAAGTTTTCAGTTCAATAAAAAAAGTTGCTAGAACAGATGCAACTGTTCTGATTCAAGGTCGAAGTGGAACAGGAAAAGAATTGGTTGCAAAAGCGATTCACTACCACAGCAAAAGAGATAACAAAAAAATCGTAACTGTAAACTGTGGTGCTTTAACAGAGTCTATAATCGAAAGTGAACTTTTTGGACATAAAAAAGGTTCATTTACAGGAGCTTCATTTGACAAAGAAGGTCTTTTCAAGGTTGCCGATAAAGGAACGATTTTTTTAGATGAAATTTCTGAAATGCCTTTGCCAATGCAAGTAAAACTTCTTCGAGTTTTGGAAGAAGGAGAAATCACTCCAGTTGGTAGTACAGAACAAATCAAAATTGACGTTAGAGTAATCGCCGCCACAAACAAGATTTTAGCGGAGGAAGTTGAAAAGAACAAATTCAGAGAAGATTTGTTCTTTAGGCTCAATGTTGTTGAATTAAACTTGCCCGTTTTGGAAGAACGTAGAGAAGACATTCCACTTTTAGTAGATTTTTTCCTTCACAAATTCAACCAAGAAATGGGCTTGAATGTCAAGGGTGTCGAAAATGATGTTATGAGAATATTGATGCACAGAAGTTGGAAAGGACAAATTCGCGAGTTGGAAAATGTCATTGAAAGAGCAATGATTTTTACCGAAAATGATTACATCGGAATTGTTGACTTACCTTCATCCTTAGTTCCAAATCAAGACCAAGTAATTGAGAAATATGAAGAGTTTCCATTGGACTTAAAATCTGCAACCAAAATTTTTGAACACAACCACATTTTAAAAGTTCTTGAACAATTCAACAATCACAGAGAAAAAACAGCTCAAGCTCTTGGAATTAATGTTTCTTCACTTTACAGAAAATTGAGTGAGCAATAAATTCATAAAAGACGCACAAATGTGCGTCTCTACGTCAAATTATTTTAGTAATAAAATCTTAGCTGTTTTTGAATATTTTCCTGATTCGAGACGAACAAAGTAAACGCCGGAGCTTACATTTCTTCCAAAATTATTTGTTCCATTCCAAACGACAGAGCCTTTTGAATTCTCAAGAACAAATTCTTTTACCTTTTGCCCAAGTACATTAAAAATTAACAACTTACCCAATTCGTAATTCGTAATTTCCAATTCGTAATTAATTGTGGTTTTTGGATTAAATGGGTTTGGGAAAACTTTGAGATTGAAGTTTTGCGGAACAACTTTCTCTTCTTCAATAGAACTAAAAGGTGTATTAAAGTCATTTGGAGTCGGATTTAAGAAATCAAGTTTTTCACTCGCATCAGGAATTCTTCCAAAAGAAACGTCTGTATTTTGATTTCCAAAGTCAATTGAATCAATTATTGAAATCCCATCACTTTCCGTTAAAATGATTTTTTCACCATTTTTGCTAAGTTTAAAATTCGTGTGAATTCCGTTTTGGTTAGAATCGTTGTCGCACCAAACGAGCAAAAACTCACCCGAGTTCAAAATCAAATTCGGCTCTGAAAATTGCCATTTTGTAAGGTCATTTTTGGAATCACTTAAAAACATTCCTGTTAGCAAAATGTTCTGTGAAGTTGGGTTGTAAAGTTCAATCCAATCATCAAATTCGCCACTTGGGTCAGAAATTGTAGTTTCATTGTCAGCCATAAATTCATTAATTTTTATTTTTGTTGTGTCAACTTCTGGAGTTGAGATTTCTAAAACTTTAGATTTTGGGTAGCTTACCAAATTTCCACTTGAGTCAGAAATATTAATTTTGAAAGTTGCTTTTCCGCTAATCACAAAAGGTGGAATTTTCCCAACCCAAAGGTCTGCTTCCTCTACTCTTTTCGTTTGTGAAATCGGCGAAAAACTAAGTGGAAAAACTATCGGAGGTGAAATTTCAGGAGTAATTTCAACTTCAACTGAAGAAATCCCCAAATGACTAAAAGCCGAAACTTCAATTGTAATCGAGTCAGAAGAAAGTGGAACTTTTGGAAACCAATCAATTTCATAAACTAAAGGCAAAGCAAATTCCCAAGTCAGTTGGTTTTCTAAGTAAGCATTGCGAAGATTTGTATAATTTTTAATACTGCGTTTTACGTGTTGATTTGAATAACCTCCTAAATCATAGGAATTTACAAAATCATTTGCATTAAAACCGTAGTCCAAAGTTCTGTAATTATCAGGCATTGCGTAAGGTGTCAAATCTGCTTTGAAGTCGATTAATCTTTGCTCCCAAATCTGGAGTTCAAAAACATTGTTTTTATAAAATGCTAAAAAGTGTGTGTAAAGATTTTTGTATTTCGCATTTCCCAAAAGTCTTGTCGCAAGCGGTCTTGGCTCAGAAGAATTTCCAAATTGGTAAGGGTTTCGACTTGCCCAATTCGTACCGAACCAATCAATTCCAAAAGTATTATCGTAGTCGTAAGGAATCATTTGAATTAAGTCAGTTGAAGGGTTGTGGTAGAGGTAATAATTATTTTTCAAATACCAATAATCGTCCCAACTTGCAGTTAAAACATTCATTGCAAAATATTTAAGAACACTCGGAACGTCCAAAATATTTTCTAATGAATCTTCTAAAGATGAATTTGAAGTGTTCTCTAAATTCTTGATTAAACGTGCTAATTTTGTGTAATCGTCTGCACTTTTATTTGTTCTCAAATCGTAAGTCCTTCGGTCTCCTTGAGTAAATTTGTAGGAATTTGGATTGCTGTTTATGTAATCTAAATCTGCGGGCCAAAGACATTTCCAAAGATTTCCACTTGGGTCTTCAAAATTCTTTTTCAAAAATTCATCATCAACGTGTTCAACTGAAACATAAAGCCCATAATAATTTCCATTAATGTAAAGTGCAATGTGATTCGCTCTACTCGCAGGAACTCCTATTTCTTGAAAAAAATCCCAACAGAGCTTACTTCTGACAATCGAAGGGTCGTTGTGTTCACCATTCAAATTCATTTTGTCAACGTCAAAGAATTTTCTGCCTGAGACAAAGTCATTGAACGAAAGTTTGAATGATTTTTTTTCTGCATCTCTCGAAGTGTTCCCTCTTAATCGAAATCCAACTGAATCAATAGTTGTGTCAATCCACGAATTTTGGAAATGAACAGAAGCCAAATGCAATGAATCGCTATAAACGTGATTGTAAATCCAATCTAAACCAGATGGATCAACAGTAATTGAAACAGTTCCAACTTGTGAATCGTCGTAGAGTTTCCAACTTTCGTCGGCTTTGGAAATTGAGTTAAAGAATAGAATTGTAAGGATTAAGGTAATTATTTTCAAGAGTTAGACTTTCGGTTTTTGGATATTTTCAATAAGTCAGAATTAGCAAAGATTTAGTTTCAATTCAAATGAAAAAATTACTTTCTTAATCTTTAGAAATGGAATTTTAAAATAGGTTAAGAAATTTTATGACTTCAAAATCCAAGAATATTATTTTAGCAATCTTTACAACTTTTTTATTCTTTTCTTTCTTAGAGTTTTTAAGTCAAGTCGCTCTAATAAATTTCTTTTCCGAAAAGAAATTCAATGCTTACGCTTCTCACTCACAACTCAAAGAACGCTACGGAAATTCAAGACTTGTTGCTCACAGGCATTTAGGTTACGTAACTTCTCCAAATTTTCAGTTTCAAGCAAACAGGCATAATTCTTTGGGCTTCCGAGGAGAAGAATTTTCAATTCAAAAACCAGATTCTGTTTTTAGAATTGTGTGTCTTGGAGGTTCAACAACTTACTCTGACGGAGTTAAAGATTACAAAAAATCATTTCCTTACTTGCTTGAAAAAAATTTACAAAAAAATTTAGAAAAAAAGATTGAAGTAATTAATGGAGGCATTCCGGGTTACACAACACTTGAGACTTTAATAAATTTTCAAACTCGAATTCTTGATTTAAAGCCTGATTTGGTTATTGTTTACCATTGCATTAACGACGCTCTTGCAAGATTGGTTTATCCACTTGAATTTTACAAAGGAGATTACTCTGGCTTTTTAGAAGCCAAATCACCTTTTGAAAAAGATTCAGTTTTTGAGGAAAGCACAATTTTAAGAATTTTAATGATTAGGTTAGGATTAATTGATTCACACAACTCAATAACTAGAATTTTGAAAATTCCTAAAACATCTTTAGCAAATGAATTTATAACTCAAAATAAGAATGGTAATTACCCAAGTGGAGTTTTCACTAAAAAATCAGCAAAAGAGATTTTAGAGGAGAACCAGTCAATCTTTTTTGAAAGGAATTTGGAAAACCTGATTTTACTTGCAAAAGCAAATGGAATTGAAATTGTATTTTCAACTTTTGCATTTTCACCGTTTTTTGAAAACAAAGTTACTTTTTATGAAGAATTTCAAATAGCAATTCAAGAAGGCAATAACATCATTAAGGAAATTGCAGAAAATTCTGAAATTAGTTTTTTTGATTTTGCCTCACAGATGCCACAAGACACGAGCTTTTTTACTGACGGGATTCATTTCACAGAAAAGGGAAATCAATTAAAAGCTAATTTGTTTGAAAAATTTTTAGAAAATAAAAATTTGATACAAAACAAAAAAGCCTCCAAGTCAAAAGAACTTGAAGGCTTTTAAAAATTAAACTAAGCGAGTTTTATTTGATAAAAACTGCTTTTTTAGTTTGTTTGAAATCAGGTGTTTCGATTTGGTAGAAATAAGTTCCACTTGAAACTAAGTTACCTCTTGAATCTTTTGCGTCCCAAACAACACTGTTGCTTCCGCCGTCAAACTTACCATTTACTAATGTTTTTACAAGTTGACCTTTAACATTAAAAACAGAGACTTTTACGTCTGTAGTTTTTGGTAAAGTAAAACGAATTGTTGTAGTTGGATTAAAAGGATTCGGGTAATTTTGCTCTAAAGTGTAATTTCCAACGATTGGAGTGTTAGAATTTTCACTAACATCAGTTGCAATTCCCATTCCCTTAAGGAGGCTTTTAACTACAGTTTCAGAAGAAGTTAAAGAAGGAGAAGTTGCAATTATTGCTGCAATGTCAAATCCAACTAAAATAGCTTTAAAGTTAGCACCAACAGTATAAGAAGCAGAAACTCCATCTCCGCCACTTGGACCATAACCAGCCAATTTTGTAGCATTTGCTCCAAGAGTAATTATGTCTCGTGAGTTTTGAAGATTTTCGGCATTTGCTCCAGCAGCTCTCATCAAGAATCCTAAAGCAGCACCAGAATTTGAAAGAAATCCTCCAGCTTCACCTCGAACAAAATCAGAACCACCAGTATAATCACCTGCATAATTTACATCTAACATTCCCATTAAAGTTCCACCATCTTCTGTTGCAAGAACATTTTGTCCAGAGAGGATTAAGTTTCCGCCAGCGTTTAAGTAATCGACTAAAGCTTGTTCTTCATTTACATCTAAAACATCTCCACCGTCTTTATTATCAGTAAACCAAATCACTGCTGATGGTTGAGAAAGTTGTGCAAATTCAGTTTGAGTTGGATTCATTAATTGTTCGTCCATATCCCAATAATAGTAATCACTTTCAACTACATTGTCAGCAATCTCTTGATAGATTGTGTCAACAGCAGCTGAGTTATCTGCACCAACAATTACAACTGTTGCAGGAGAATCAGTGTAATCAAAAGTCTCGTTGTTTCCACCTGTTACTGTAAACGGTGCAACAAAGCCTTCTGGATAAGGAAAGTCTGGAATAAATTGAATCGCATATTCTTCTTCAGGAAGAGTAATTGAGTAATTTCCATTTGCATCAGTAATTTCAACTGCATACTCAAACTCTTCGTCAGGAGTAATTCCCCAAACAATAATTTCTCCTTGAATTCCGTTACCTTGAGTGTTTGTCAAAGTTCCGCTAATGTCAGCAGTAGCATTCAAGTTTAATGCTATATCTTGGTCGTGAGCAATTCCTTCTTGAAGTTGTGGAAGGTTTGTAACATTTGTAGTATTGTACCCAAAAGCATTTACTGTTAAAGTTACAGTGTCAAAAAGTGGTCTTACTGTAAAACTTCCATCAAGTGCTGTTTCAAATGTTTGTCCTGTTTCATTAACTAAAATCTCAGCAAAAGAAACTGGATTGCTTGTTGCGTTGTCAAACAAAGTTCCTTGAACAAGGTAAGGAGCAATCTCACTTGCAGCAGCTAATGCGTTGATTCTTCCCATTCCATAATCATTGTCATCTCCTGGGTCTCCTAAATCAGTTGCTGTAACGAGAAGAGCTGTTTTAGCTTGTTCAGGTGTTACATTTTCATTGATTTGTCTAAGAAGAGCGATTGTTCCTGCAACAATTGGACCTGAAAATGAAGTTCCTTGTGTCAAAGAGGTTCCACCAGGATTTGTTCCTGTTCCTGTTGCATTTGAACCGTCAGCAGCTTTAATTTGAGCTCCTTGAGCAACAATCTCAGGTTTAATTTTATGTTCGAGATTGTGTGGAGGAGCAACAATCACTCCAGCAGCACAACCCGAAGGTCCTCTTGAACTAAAACCAGAAATTGAAGTTTGGTTTTGGTCAACTGAGCCTACTGAAAAAGTATGAACAGGAGAAATTGCACCTGCTGCAACATCACCTTGAGTTTGTGGTCCAGGTCCTTCATTTCCTGCTGACCAAACAGTTGCAACGCCTATTAATTCCATATTTTCAAAAGATAGAAACTCTGAAGTACTTGCACAACCACCAGTATTTCCACCATAAGAATTGTTGATTACATCAAGATAATCTAAAGTAGAAGCAGGAAGCTGAACAGCCCAATTAAAGCCTGATGATGCATTTGAAATTCCAGCTCCCATTGTGCCTGAGTTATGTTTTGAAGCAATCCACCAAGCACCAGGGCAAGTTCCAATTGTATCCGTTGCAGTATGTCCAACCATATTTGACATTGTTCCTGTTCCGTGAGTAGAACCAGCTAAATCTTCTGGAAACTGTGAATTTCCACCTGGGATTGCATCATACCAAGCATCATACCAATTTACACCTGCTTCATTTCCGTACCAACTTGATTGTAAATAAGAGTGAACACCTTCAACACCTGTATCAATATTCATTACAATTCTTCCACTACCGTCAAAACCTAAATCCCAAAGTTTATCTGCATTTACACCTGTAACGGCTACAGAAATGGAATTAATTTGATTACCGCCTTTGTTGTCAACAGGAGTATTAACACCAACTTTTTTAGGAGTTGTTGGCAAATGGTACATACTAATTGTTTCAACTTCTTCGAATCGTAATAAGTCGAAAATCAAATCTGTAGTTGCATTTTCAACCAAAATCATATTTGAAAGAAAGTAAGGGTAAAAGTTATCTACTCTTTCGTTGTTTTGGTTTAAGTAATCAATGACAGGAGCTTGTGTTCTATCAGCAACTTTTTTAAGCTCAGGAACAAGAATGTCTCTTCTTTGTGAGTTAGTCATAACTCTGTCTTTAAACATTCTTTTGTAAGGTGTTGTGTCAAGCTGTTCAGCAAAATTCAGATAAACTGATACTTTTTCGCCTTCTCTCGCTTCGTTCAAAACATCTTCTAAATCATTAGTAAGAGTCGCCGCAGACGAAAAAGCAGGATAAATGCTCATCGAAGCGAAAACGCTTAATGCTAGAATTTTGTTTAATTTCATTTTGTTCTCCCAAAAAGGTTAGTGAGATTAAGATTTATTTTGATTTTAAGTTTATACATCTTTAGTTTTTCAATGTTTTTTAACGGCTTAAGTTCAAGAAAATTTCATTTGTGATTAATTTAACTCACCAATTAGTTTTTCATTTTTATAGTCTATTAATCTAACTGAAAATATTTGATTTTTCAAATTAGAGTTAGATTTGACAAAAACTCTTAAATATTCATCTGAATAACCTGTCCAAAAACCATCTTGTGTATCTTCAAAAAGCACTTTTGTAATTTGTCCAATTTTTGATTTGGCAAATTCATTTAGCTTTTTGTTTCCAAGTTCACGTAAAATTTTGACTCGTTTGCTTTTAACAACTGTTTGGAGTTGTTCTTTGTTTAGTGCAGCTGTTGTCCCTTTCCGTTTTGAAAATGGAAAAACGTGAAAGTGAGTAATCGGGTTTTCTTCTAAAAATTTCACAGTGTTCAAGAATTGTTCCTCTGTTTCTCCCGGATAGCCAACAATTACATCTGCTCCAATTCCTGCATTCGGAAAAAATGATTTAATGTTTGCAATTGTTTTTGAATAAAACTCAGAATCATATTTCCTACGCATTTCTTTAAGAATTCCGTTATCGCCACTTTGCAAAGGAATGTGAAAATGCTCGCAAGTTTTTGGTGAACTTGCCAAAACTTCAAGAAGTTCATTTGTAATTGTGTTTGGCTCAACAGATGAAAGCCTTAACCTTTCCAAACCTTCGATTTCTAAAATCTCTTTTACCAAATCAGCAAGTTTTTCACCACTTGTACTTTCGTATTCACCAATATTTACGCCTGTTAAAACAATTTCTTTAAATCCATTTGCCACAATTTCTTTGGCTTTATAAACTGCTTCTGCAATCGAAATTGTTTTTGAACGACCTCTTGCAAAAGGAATTATGCAAAAAGAACAAATGTAATTACAACCGTCTTGAATTTTTAAAAATGCTCTTGTGTGTGAGTCAGAAGGAGTTGTTGAAGCTCCCCAAAATTCATCTGTTTGGTCAATTTTAATTTGTAATTCATCTTCGGATTCCAAATAGTCCAAGACATTGTATTTTTCAGAATTTCCTAAAATTAAATCAACACCTTTTATTTGTGAAATCGCTTCAGATTCCATTTGAGCGTAACAACCTGTAACAATAATTTTTCCTTCTGGAGAAACCCTTTGGGCTTTTCGGATTAGGTTTCGACATTTTGAGTCTGCGTTGTCTGTAACAGTGCAAGTGTTTAAAAAACTCACGTCAGCAGGTTCACCAAATTCTACAACTTCGTAACCTTGTTCAGTAAATTTTTGAGTAATTTCGCCCGTTTCAGCTAAATTCAAACGACAACCTAAAGTATTAAATGCTACAGTTTTGGTCATTAATCAACCTTTGTCTACTTTTTTTGTAATGAAAAGAAAAGATAATTTTACACAAATTCAATTCTTTGATTCTAAATTGCAACTAATTCTTATGAAATTCAAAAAACTCACGAAGTTAAGCATAAATCTAAATAAGGTCAAATCCATTTTACTCACCAAAGATTTGAAAAAATTTCTTAACTTTCGCACTTTCTTAAAAGATAAGCGTGAATTCCACTTGAAGCCTAAAATTTGTAATAGCAAATTGTGGAATTCACGCTTTCAGTAGGTTTTACACTAAAGCAATCTGAAAAATCAAATTTAAAAAATAGGAGATAAAATGTCCGAATTACTAAAAAAACAAATGATAATTGATGGTAAGCAAATTGGCTCTTTAAGTGGAGAAACTTCACTTTCGATAAATCCTGCAACTGAAGAAGGTTTTGCAGAAATCCCTATGGGAACAAAAGAAGATGCAGAAAATGCAATTCTTGCCGCAAAAAAGTCTTTTGATTTAGGAAAATGGAGAAACACTCCTCCGAGCAAAAAAGGTAAAATCCTTTGGAAACTTGCCGATTTAATTATGGCAAACAGACAAGAACTTGCCGAACTCGAAACAAAAGACACTGGAAAGCCAATCCGCGAAACAATGTCAATTGACGTTCCAATGACAGCAGATGTTTTTAGATTTTTCGCAGGTGCAACGACAAAAATTCACGGTGAAACAATTCCTGTAAACGGAAATTTCTTCCACTACACTTTGCGTGAACCAGTTGGAGTTATGGGATTGATTGTTCCTTGGAACTTCCCGATGTTAATTGCCGCAAGAAAAATCGCTCCCGCTCTTGCTTGTGGAAACAGCATTATTTTAAAACCTGCTGAAATTTCTTCACTTACTGCAATCAGAATGGCAGAATTAGCTCTTGAAGCTGGACTTCCTGAAGGTGTTTTTAATGTTTTAACTGGGAAAGGGAGCGTTGTCGGACAGGCTTTGGTTGACTCTCCAATTGTTGATGCAATTACTTTCACAGGTTCAACAGGAGTTGGACAAGGTTTAATGAAAAGTGGTTCTGTAAACGTCAAAAAACTTTCTCTCGAACTTGGTGGAAAATCTCCAAACATTGTTTTCGACGATGCAAACGTTGACTTGGCAATCAAAATGGCTGCTGCTGCGATTTTCTACAATAAAGGTGAAGTTTGTACTGCTGGTTCAAGGCTTTTCGTTCAAGAGTCAATTTACGATGAAGTAACTGAAAAACTTTCTGCAAGAGCTAACAA
Source organism: Calditrichota bacterium (assembly GCA_008501735.1). Classification (GTDB taxonomy): domain Bacteria; phylum CLD3; class CLD3; order CLD3; family CLD3; genus CLD3. The sequence continues at coordinate 297,014 of QQUF01000045.1, forward strand.
AATGGTTCCTGGCGACCCAATGAATGAAGGAACAAGACTTGGTCCTGTTGTTTCAAAAGCTCAATTTGATTCGGTTTCAGAATACATTAGACTTGGAAAAGAAGGTGGAGCAAAACTTTCAGCAGGTGGAGAAAAATTCGACATCGGAAATGGAGGAAAAGGTTACTTCTTAAAGCCAACCGTTTTCACAGACGTTGACAATAAAATGCAAATTGCTCAAGAAGAAATCTTTGGACCTGTTCTTTCAGTAATTAAATTTACGGACACAGATGACGTAATTCGTCAAGCAAACGATACTGCTTTTGGACTCGCTTCAGGAATTTGGACAAACGACTTGAAAAAAGCTCACCAAGTTGCAAACAGAATCAATGCTGGCACTGTTTGGATTAACACTTACAATATGTACGATGCAGCTTCTCCTTACGGTGGATTTAAAATGTCTGGCTTCGGAAAAGAATCTGGAATGGAATCGATTTACGAGTTTTACACAAAATCCAAAACAGTTTGGGTTGACCTTAATTAGATTTTTCGATTTTTGGGATTGCTGACTTTAGACAGTTTTTTTAACCAACTAAAGTTGGCAATCCAATTTTTTCCTTTCAAAATAACTTTCCCTAATTCAATTTCTCTAAAAAAAACTTGTAAAAATATTTTTGATACTATAAAATGAGACTATGAAGAACCTCAACAAAAAACATAAAAAGATTTTAGCGGAAATTTTCTTTGAACCAATGAAATCGAACGTTTTGTGGAGCGACATTGAAAAGTTGTTCATCGCCTTAGGTGCTGAAATTAGCGAAGGAAGAGGTTCAAGAGTCAGATGTTTCCTAAACGGAGTTCGGGCAGTTTTTCATAGACCACATCCGCAGAAAGAAACTGATAAAGGTGCATTAAAATCTGTAAGAAAATTTTTAAATCAAGCAGGAGTTAAAAATGCTTAATTACAAAGGCTATCAGGGAAAAGTAATTTTCGATGACGAAGCAAAAATTTTTCACGGAGAAATAATTAACACACGAGATGTGATTACTTTTCAAGGAAAAAGCGTTGATGAAATTGAAATTGCTTTCCGCGAGTCAATTGACGATTACTTAGAATTTTGTAAGGAAAGAGGCGAACAACCTGAAAAACCTTTTTCGGGAAAGTTTGTTTTGAGAATGTCTCCAAACCTTCACCAAAAAATTTTTGTAAGAGCTTCGAAAGCTGGAAAAAGCCTTAACAAATGGGTTGTTGAAAAATTAGAATCCGTTACCTAAATGTATAATTTTCCCGAATTCAACTTTTCTTAAAAATTTTTTGCAACCATTTTGAACTTTGTGCATTGTGATAACAAATGCTTAACAAAATACGGTTCTGATGGAAAGTTTAAAATTACATAGCTTCAAACGACAACAACAATTTGAGACAGAAAATTTGCTCGATGAACAAGAAATTGTAAAAAATGCAAAGAATGATCCAAGTTTTTTTGGAATTCTTTACGATAGAAATTACGACAGAATTTTCAATTACATCCTTAAAAGAGTCTCAAATGTGAGTTTGGCTGAAGACTTAACTTCCAACACATTTTTTAAAGCATTAGAGAAAATCAGCACTTTTAATTGGGAAGGAATTCCCTTTAGTGCTTGGCTTTACAGAATTGCAACGAATGAAATCAGAATGCATTTTCGTAAAAGAAAACTTCTGAAGTTCTTTGCAATTGATGACTACAAAGAAAAAATTAAAGATGACAAAAACTGTGAAAATGAATTGATTAAGGCAGAAGAAGAATGGGCGAAAAACCAAAAATTTCTTCAAGTTACTGCTGAGATTCAAAAACTTTCAATCAAGTACCAAGAAGTAATTGCACTAAGGTATTTTGAAGAAAAATCAATTCGCGAAATTTCAGGAATCCTTAACAAAAGTGAAGGAACTGTAAAATCACTAATTCACAGAGGTTTGCAAAAATTGGAAAAAGAAATTAATTAACAAAACTTCTAAAATTTAGCAAGTCTTGGAGCTCCGACTTGGAAAGTTTTAGATGAGGTAATCAAAATGAAAACTAAAAAAAATATCAAAGAATCTCTTCCCGAAGATGTTAATCTTCATTTCAATAAAATGAAACTTAGAAGAGAGCTTTTGAATTCGGAAAATTTTAACACAACAATCGAAAGGTCTAAAATTATGAACAGCCAAAAACTTGGTTTAGTATTTGGAGCGTTTTTACTCTTTTTACTCGTCGGTGGATTTCTCTTAAATGACAAATTCAACACAGAATTAACAGCAAAAGAAGTGCTTACCAAAGCAGAGAATTTTTACAATACAGTTGAAAATGCAATCGGAAAAATTCATTACCAAAAGATGGTCATTTCTAATAATTATGCCAAAGAAGCAGAAAAAATTACGATTGAAAGATGGACTGATAAGAAAAATGACAGAATGAAAATTGTAACTACTTTAGATGGTGTTGAACCTGTAACGAACGTTCAAATTGGTGACCAAAATTTTGCAAGTGTTGCTTCTGAAAACGGACCAATTGTTAAAATAATCTCTTCAGGTAAAACTCAAGAGAAACATCACGGAAAAGAAGGTGTTGCTGTGAAAATGATGAAAATCGAACTTGATGACGAAGACGGTGAAATCACTGAAGAAAGATTGCAGGAAATTAAAGCACAACTCAAACAAAAATGGGTTAGCAAAAACGGAGAAGAAATCAAATTAGACGAAATGAAAAATGGCGAAAACGTTTTTGTAAACATTGACGAAGACATTGAACTTAGCGAAAATGGTGAAGAAAAAAGAATCGTCAAAAAAACAATGGTTATGGAAAGCTCTCCTTACGATAATACAAAATCTCCAAAACAACTTTTGGAAGAAGCAAAATCTAACCCAAATATGAAATACATTGGCAAAACAAGAGATGCTATTTTGGAAAGAGACTTTGAAGTCATTGAAACTTTCGGAAAAATCGTAACAGTCGAAAACGGAGTTAGAACAGAAGGTAAAGTTAAAGTTACTTTGGAATTTGATTCACACGACTTCAAACTCTACAGAAGCACAACTGAAAATGAACTCGATGGAACAAAAGAAGTCATTACTTTTGAAGTTGACAGGCTTTCTGAAATGAACGATTCAATTTTCTCAACTGAAGGTTTGAACGAGCAAAAAGTTGTTACTAAAAGAATTGGTGGTTTGACAAAAGAAAACTTGAAAGCAGTTCCAAGTCATTTTGAATTGAAACAAAATTTCCCAAATCCATTCAACCCAACAACAAACATTCCTTACGAATTAAAAGAAAACGGAAATGTTGCTCTTAAAGTTTACAACACTAAAGGACAACTTGTAAAAACTTTGGTTGATAAAGCTCAAAACGCAGGTTCACATTCTATAAAATGGAATGGAACTGACGAAAACGGAAGCCAAGTTTCTTCTGGAGTTTACCTTTACGAATTGAATGTTGACGGAAATGTTGAAGCTAAAAAAATGAATTTCATTAAATAATTTTCCCTCCTCCAATCCCATCACAATTAGTTAAAAACGGTAGCAGTTATTGGTTCTGCTACCGTTTTTTTGTTTATGAATTTGAATATTTTATGTTAAAGTCTTATTTTATCAACTTATTTGAGCAAAATAATTTTGGTATCCTATGATTCACTTTAAGAATTTACATCCTTTTGCACTTATCATTTCTCTCATATCTACTTCATTTGCACAAGTCAATGAATTTAAATTAGTTGCAAGTGATGGTGCTAAAAATCACTATTTTGGAAAATCTGTAGCCATTGATAACGAATATGCTGTAATAGGAGCTTCTTGGACTGAAGACAGAAAAGGTTCAGTATATATTTTTTCTAAGGATGAAAATATGTGGATTGAAGAAACTAAATTAGTTGCAAGTGATGGAGAAACCGAAGATTATTTTGGTGAAGAAGTTGATGTAAGTGGAGATTTTGTTATTGTAGGCTCACCTTATGACGATGGTTTATACAAAGATTCAGGCTCAGCATTTATTTTCCACAGAACTGGTGGTAAATGGACTCTACAGGAAAAACTAAATTCTGATGCCTATTTTTCAAGAAATAATTTTGGTCAATCTGTATCAATTGATGGTAATTATGCAATAATAGGTGCTAGTGGAGATAACGATGTACCTGAGGGTTCTGGTTCAGCTTACATTTTTGTAAGAAGTGGAACTTCTTGGAACCAACAAGCAAAACTTACTGCAAAAATTCCTCAAAAAAATGCACATTTTGGTACATCTGTTTCAATTAGTAATAATTATGCAATAATAGGTGCTCCATTTGAAAATTATTCAAATAAAGAAAATGAGTCTGTTGGAGCTGTTTATGTTTTTAAAAGAATTGGTAAAAAATGGTTACAAACCACAAAGTTGTCTGCAAAAGGGACAAGAAGTTCAAGTTTTGGGAAAGAAGTTTCAATTAGTGGAGATAACATTATTGTTTCAGCAAAAACTACGTTTAAAGAAAATTCAATTGGTGCTGTTTATATTTTTCACAAAAATCAAAATAAATGGTTGTTAGAATCAAAACTAATATCTGAACAATTAAAAGAGACCAATGCTAAAATAAATAGAGTTTTTTTTGGTAGTTCCGTTACTATAAATGAAAATTATGCAATTGTTGGAGCCATGTACAGTGGATTTAAGGAAAAAACAACAGGATCAGCATCTGTTTATCATCGAGTAAATAAAAAATGGTTGCTTTTATCAATTATTCGTTCATCAGACATAGCTCCATTGGACTATTTTGGTTGTGCAGCTTCAATAAGTAAAAATTACTATATCATTGGAGCTGCTTGGAAAGAAAGTAAGGAGTTTGGTACTGGCTCAGCATATATTTATCCAGTTAGAGAATAAATAGTATTTTTTCTATTTATTCTACAAAACTTCTCTTACACAATCAATTACAGTTCCGTCAACCCATTTTATTGCGGCGATTACTTTTTCGCCGAGTTTTGGCTTTGCAGGTTTTCCACCACAGATTTCTTCTGCTTCGGCTTGTAGTTCTTGGATTGTTTTAATTGGTAATTTTGAGTCTTTTGTTGCTTCAATCAAATCTTTTCTTAGCGGATTAATTGCGATTCCTCTTTCTGTAACAATCACGTCGATCAATTCTCCGGGTCCACAAAGAGTCGTAACTTCGTCAACAATTACAGGAATTCTGTTCCTGAAAAGTGGAATCGGTAAAATTGTGCATTTTGAAAAAAGGCAATTCTGCCAACCACCAATTCCGTGCAAAAGTCTTCCGTCAGAATGCGTAACAACGTTTCCGTTAAAATTCAAATCAACTTCTGTCGCTCCAAGAATTACCATATCAACCATTGAAGCAACATTTCCTTTTGAATGGTAATTGTAGCTTACAAAAGGATTTGTGTTGATGTGGTTCGGATTTTCTCGCATCGAACGAACTCCTTCGAGGTCAAAAGTTTGTCCGTCAAGAATGTAATTTGTAAGCCCTTCTTCAAGCATTTCAACTAAATATTTATTACTTCCACCACGCACAAAACTTGCTTTAATTTGGTTTTCAACCATATAATCTTTGAGATAAATTCCAAATGAAAGTGCTGTTCCTCCTGCTCCTGCTTGGAAAGAAAACCCGTCTTTTACTAAACCTGCGTCAACAACAAATTGAGTCGTCATTTCGGCAATCAAAAGTCTGTCTGGACTTTTTGTAATTTGTGTTGTTCCTGAAACTATTTTTGAAGGGTCGCCAACTTGGTCAACTTTTACAACAAAGTCAACGTTTTGCCCTTGAATTTGCCAAGGGTAACAAGGGAAAGGAACTAAGTTGTCAGTTACAACAATTACTTTATCGGCAAACTCAGAATCTGCCAAAGCAAAGCCTAAAAGTCCGCAAGCACTTTCGCCTCTGTCTCCTGTGCAATTTCCAAAAGAGTCTGCTGTTGGAGCTGCAATTACTGCGATGTCAATGTGAACTTCTCCGTCTTGAACTGCTTGGTAACGTCCTCCGTGAGAACGCAAAACTGCCATTCCTTTCATTTTCCCTTTTGAAGCGTAATCTCCAAGAGGTCCGTTCATACTTCCTTCAATGTGGTGAATTGTTCCATCTTCCAAATATTCTAAGATTGGCGAATGACAAGGAAAAGAAGCCGAAGGAAACCAACGTAAATTTTTGATTCCGAGCTCAGAAGCGATTTTGAAAATTTGGTTTGCTACCAAATCACCATTGCGGAAATGATGATGAGTGGAAATTGTCATTCCGTCTTTCAAACCTGCTTTGAGTAACGCAGTTTTTAAATCTTCAACTTGTTTATTTCCGTCATCGGGAAAATCGGCATTAGTTGAAATTTGGCGAGAATACTTTTTACCTTTTGGCTGGAATTTTCCGACTCCCATAAAAGGAGTAGCTTTTTCACCATTAATTGAATCGGGAACGAGTCTTCCGACTGCATTTTTTACTAATTTATAATTTGACATTGAGTTTCACCTATTTTTAAAGTTTCCCAAATATAAAATTTTGGTGAATAAAATTCTCTTGAAAAATCAAAATTCTAACAGCCTCACTTCCTCAAATTCTTTTAAAACTTATCCGATAGTTCAAATCTATCGGATAAGTGTAAATGTTTATAATTTTTCTAAAAGTTCTTTTTCTCTTTTCGGTGTTAAACCTGCACGCAGTGGGTTTTGTCTTTTAAGTTGGTTGTTCCATTCAAAAGTATCTTTTACAGTTTCAGAAATTGGTCTAAAAGTCAATCCATTTGAAATTGCTTTTGAACAATCGACTCTATCCCAACCACCTTGTCCAGGAATCCATAAAGGTAATTCGATGTAAGGTGCAACTTCATTTTCTTCCAAAAACTTCTCGCTTGCTAAAACAAGTTCAGCATTACTTTTAGTTACTTCTTTGCAAGTTTCAAGAACTTTTCCAAACTTCAGACTGTAGTCAGGTCCTGTTGCATTAAAAATACCTGTTACTTTTTCCTCAACCATTTTAATGTTCCAATCTGCCAAATCTCTAACATCAATGAATTGAACATTTTTGTCTAAAGCATCAGGAGTAAGAACTTTTCCACCTTGAGCAATTCTGTGAACCCAATAAGTAAATCTGTCAGAAGGGTCAAAAGGTCCAACTATCAAACCGGGTCGAATGTTCAAAGTTTTTTTAGGCATAATCTTTTCTGCCATTTCTTCACAAAGAGCTTTTAAAGGTCCATAACTTTGTGCCGTAATTTCTTCAGTTTCTTTGTCTTTGATTTTTGCAACAGGAGTTAATTCATCGGCATTTGGTTTGTCAAGATTTTCATAGACTGAAATTGAGGAAATGAAAGTGTAGTGTTCAACTGAATCTTTCAAAAGTTCAGCCGATTCTTTGACAACTCTTGGAAAGTAACCACAAGTGTCAATCACTGCGTCCCAAGTTTTGCCTTTAAGTGAATTCAAATCGCTTTTTACTCTGTCTCCAATTAAATTTTCAACTTCAGGGAAAAGATTTGGGTTACTCTTTCCACGAGTAAAATGTGTGACTTTATGCCCTCTTTTCAATGCACTTTTAGTTAAGAACCTGCCAAGGAAAACAGTTCCGCCAAGAATTAAGATTTTCATTTTGATTTCTCCGATTTTATTAAGGTTTAGGTTTAAAATTCACTGTTTGATTACTAAATTTATTGGTCAAAGTTTCCGTCTTAATTTTAACAATGGAGTTTAAATGTCAAAGCCAAATTTTTTACCACTTAGTTCTCACGTAGAATATTCTCTTGAAGAAATGCAAAATCGTGCAAAAGATTTTTATCAAGATTTAAACAAAAGAAGAACTGTTCGAGATTTTTCGGACAAAAAAGTTCCGCTTGAAATTATCAAAAATTGCATTTTAACAGCAGGAACTGCTCCAAGTGGTGCAAACATTCAACCTTGGCATTTTGTTATTGTTTCGGATTCAGAAGTAAAAAGACGGATTCGTGTAGCAGCAGAAATCGAAGAAAAAGAATTTTATGAAAGACGTGCAACGAAAGAATGGCTTGAAGCTCTTGAGCCTTTAGGAACTGATTCTGACAAACCATTTTTAGAAACTGCTCCATTTCTCATTGGAATTTTTGCAAGGAATTACGGAATTAATTCTGACGGCACAAAAGCAAAACACTACTACGTTAGCGAATCAGTTGGACTCGCAACAGGAATGTTAATTTCTGCGATTCACAACGCTGGTTTGGTTTCTTTGACTCACACTCCAAGCCCGATGAATTTTTTGAATGAGATTTTGGAAAGACCTAAAAATGAAAAACCATTTTTACTTTTGGTAGTTGGCTACCCTTCAAAAGGTGCAAAAGTTCCTGACATTCATCGGAAATCTTTGGAAGAAATTGCGACTTTTATTTGAGTAAGAGCATTTTTTTAGTTTCGGAAAAACCTTCTGTTTCTAATTTGTAAAAGTAAATTCCTGAACTAACATTTCTTTCAAAATTATCAGTTCCATTCCAAGTTATTGAACCTTGAGAATTTTTTAAACTAAACTCTCTAACTTTTTCACCTAAAATATTAAAAATTATCAATTTCCCTTCACTGTTCATTGCTAATTGGTAATTGATAATTGTCGTAGGGTTAAAAGGGTTCGGATAATTTTGTGAAAGTGAAAATTCATTTGGAATTTCGTTACTCTTCTCTTCTCCACTCAAAGCAATAAGTTCAACATTAATTGGAATTACTAAGTTATTGTTTTCAGAAGCATTTGAATTAACAATTAAATCTGTTGTGAAAGTCCCTAAGTTTT
>QQUF01000045.1:305741-359093 GCA_008501735.1 Calditrichota bacterium
AGTTTTGGCTTTGAAACTCTAAGTAAATTGTCTTTGTGAATCCCGGTTGTAGAACGGAAGTCGAATCGAAATTTATAGAGAATTCGTTGCTTCCATTCAAGGAAATATTATTAAATGTCAAATCAATATTTCCTGAGTTGGTTATCAAAATTGAATCTTTAAGACTAGAATTTGAATTCAGAATTAGGTTTTGAAAGTTCAATTCAGTTTTGTTAGGGATTGCTTCTGGTCCAACTCCAACTACTTGGAAAGAATAAAATTCAGGGTTAGTAATCGAATTACCTAAAATTTGCAAAGAATGAGATTTAGGTCCTACTTTATTTGGAATTAGAGTTGCATTAAAAGAAACAAATTCTCCTGTCGCAAGATAAAGTGGAAGTGAATTAAGGAAACTTGGTTCTAATGAAATTTGATTTCCATAATTAAAATCTTCAATGTAAAGTGGTCCTGTTCCGATATTAACAAAACTAATCGTTTTTGTTTTTGATTGTCCATAACCAACAGCACCAAAATTTACAACTTCTTGGCTTGGGTAAATTTCACCATTTATTTTTAATCTAAGGATTCCAACTTGATAAGGATTTCCTGATTGATAAACTTCTCCGAACACTAAGAGTTTAGAATCTTTCTGATGAACTATTGATTTAACATCAAAATTTAAGCCTAGCGATATTTTTGCTTCACTTGAATCTCCAAAAGAATAATCCTTAGTTCCATTTGAATGAAACCTTTTAAACCAAGATTTTTTATCCCCACTGCTTAGAATTACTTTTTCATCTAAATGAGCAAATGAAACTCCGTTGGTTGAAAAAGATTCAATATAACTTTCTTCTACCAAACCTGAATCTCCAAAACCTAAATCTAATTGAACAAATTGATTAAATTTAGCGATAATTGATTCGCTGGAATTTAATCTTCCAGTTAAAAGATATTTTGAATTTTTTAACAAATGAATATTTTTGAATTCACCTGTATTTGAAAAAACTTTATATCCAAAAGGAGTTTGTGTACCAATTGAGAAAACAGAATTATCAAAAACTCCATTTGGAAGAATCCTTCCGATCATTAACTTTCCATTAACACTTCCACAAAACAAAATTTTATCATCATCTAAAACTTTAGAATCAGTTATCATCACTTGCTTTTGAGAAATCAAAATACTTTTTATGCCGTTCGTCGCAAAAGAACTATCAATTGAGCCATCATTGTTAATCCTTTGGAAAATACTTGATGTAGTATGACTTAGCCTAAAAATAATTTTTCCATTTTGTTGAACTCCTATTGACCCTGCCCAAAGAGCAGAGCTATTATAAGTAAACTGACCATTTTGTCCAAATGTTGAATCTAACTCTCCATTACTCTCTAGCCTTGCTATAAAGTTAGTAGAATTACCATATTTCCCACAGATTAAAAACTTACTACCACTTATACCAATCACATCTTTTAAATAATGATTATCATTGAATTGTCCGAGAACTAAACTTTTCTTTCCGTTCACCCCAAAGGAATTATCAAAATTTCCATTTGAATCCAATTTTGCTAATAAAATTTCATTTACCCCTCCTCCTGCAATCAAAATTTTATCATCATAAGTTTTGATTGCTTTTTGCACTCTAAAACTATTTCCATTATTGTCAAAAGTCAAAACGCCGTTATTACCAAAGGTCGAGTCAATTTCGCCATCTTTGGCTAAAACGGAAATTGCCAAAGCTAAAATCAAAATTATAGATTGAAAATACATTTTATCCTCCCGTTATTTGACAAATAGCATTTTACGGTTAAAAACTTGCTCATTAGTTGAAAGTCTATAAAAATAAACTCCACTCGAGACACTTGAACCAAATTCATCTGTGCCTTTCCACTCAAAAGTATAAAATGAAGGTGAAAGTTCAGCTTCAACTAAAGTCCTAACCTTTTGCCCAAGAACATTAAATATCTCAAGTCTTACACTTGATTTTTCAGGAATTCCAAATGTAATTTTTGTACTTGGATTAAATGGATTTGGATAATTTGGCAAAAGTATAAAATCTTTTGGAATTGAATTTTTAACCTCTTTTGAATCCGTTACCAAAAGTACATCTGCTCCTAAGCTAATTGCTACAGTTGGAGAAATAGGGTCATTTGATGAAATTTGTAATTCTGCTGAGAATGAGCCATCAATTATTGTAAAAAAATTAATGTCTAAATCTTTTGATTCTTGAGGCGAAATTGTAACTGGAAGTGAATTTGAAACAAAGAAATTACTTGCATCAAAACCACTCACATTTAAATCCGAAATTACCAAATCATAATTTCCATTATTAGTTACTGATAATTTTTCAGTTACAGAAATCGTTTGGCTTGGTAAAATATCTATGAAACCAAAATCTATAAAATTAGAGTTTGTTTGGATTTCTGGTTTTGCACTCAAAACTGTAAGATCTAATTTGTAAGGACTGTAATTTGTATTGCTGAATATTTCTGCTGTACCTTCTATTGTTCCAATTGTATTTAATGAGCAAGTAACTGTTATAAATGCTGAATCTCCACTATTTACACTAAAGGGAGGTAAAAGTGAATTCGGTGCAAAAGAAAATGAAGGCGGTAAAGTAATGTTTGAAATATTTAATGTAGGTCCATCTAAATTTTCTATCAAAAGTGAATCTGTAATTGTAGTTCCCCAATAACCTACTCCAAAATCTTTGTAACAAGCTGACATTAGTGGTGTCTGCGGATTGGATAATAATTCAAATTTTTGAATTTGTGAAATTCCATTACTATAACTACTCCAAACGATTAGTTTTTGATTTTGGTCAATAAAAGTTTTTTTAATAGATTTATTGCTATCAATGAACCCAGATATCGAACCATTATCTCCAAAAGTAGTATCTAAAAAACCATTTGAATTTAATCTTTGAATTGAATGATTTAAAGTAGATGTGTCTTTACCAAAAACTAATATTTTGTTATTCTGTTGATTAATTAAACCGCTATAACTTAGATATAATTGAGGGAAATCAACTTTTCCATTAAATCCAAATGTAGAATCAATAGAACCATTAACATCAAACCTAGTTAATAAATTTGTCGAACCTAAATAACCTGCAACAATCATTTTATTGTCACTTTGTGCTAAGATTTTTTGAGTTTGACTCGCTTCATTAGAATTCAGGTTATTTAAAATAATTCCATTTCCTAACGAACTATTTATTGTTGGGTCGGGTAAAAATGCAAATGTAAGTCTCATCAATGTGAATTGATTTTGAGCAGGAGTTAGATTGCCTAAAATCTTCATTGCAACTGCAATTTTTCCATTAGGCAACAAACTCAATGAATTTACACTTTCACTAATGAACTGAGTGTTATAAATCATATTTACTTTGTAGCTTATGAAATTGCCAGTTGTCAAACTAAACTTTAAAATAATTCCTAGGTCATTATTGTAATAATCATAAAGTTGTGAAGAACCATAAAGTAAAATTGAATTACCGGAAAGTTCAACTCCTTTTGGAGAAACCCAAGAACCAACCCAAGTTGGAAAATTCCACCAATCATATTGTTTATAACCATTAGCTCCGTAGCCAGAATTAAATGAACCATTTGGAGTAAGCCCAATTAGGTTTAATAAATCATCACCTGAAGAATTTTGAGTTATCATTAGGACACAAATATAATTATTGGAGTTCGCAAGTATTCCAACTACCTTATTTGAAAATATTGGTAAATAAACAACTCCATTTAGTCCAAATGTTGTATCAATACTACCATCTTCCTCATATCTTAAAACAATACTTTGATTCTGATATTTTGCTACAACCAATATTTTATTGTCTTGCTGAACTGTAACTGCTCCAACATTCAACTCTTCTCCGTTAAGTTTCAATTCCAAAGTTCCACAATTACCAAAACTTGGGTCGAAATCTCCGGGAGATGAGTAGCAAATTGGAATCTCAAAGAATAAACTCAATAAAACGATTAACGGTAAAATCTTTTTCATTTTTTATTTCTCACTTTAAAATTGTCATTTTTCGGGTTTCTGTAAATTTACCTGCTTGCATTTTCAAAAGGTAAATTCCGTTACTAACTCGATTATTAAATTCGTCTGTTCCATTCCATTCAAAAGTATAAAATGAAGGTAAAAGTTCAGCCTCAACTAATGTCTTAACCTTTTGCCCGAGAACATTAAAAATCTCAAGTCTTACACTTGATTTTTCAGGGATTCCGAATGTTATTTTTGTACTCGGGTTAAATGGGTTTGGGTAGTTTGGCAAAAGTGTAAAATCTTTTGGTACTGAATTAGAACTCTCTTTTGAGTCTGTTAGAACAACTTCAGCAAAAAGATTCACAAATTCATTACTGTTTACTAAATCATTGCTCACTATTTCTAAATTAGCTTCAAAACTCCCTAGGTTCAAAGATGTAAATGTGATTCCAATTCCATAAGATTCACTTGGTTGTAAAATTATAGGTAACGACTCATTAAATATAAAATTCGAAAAATTTTGCCCACTTAAACTCAAGTCTGTAATTTTTAAGATTCCATCACCAGAGTTGAAAATATTTACAAAATCATAGCCAATAGCTGCTTGTCCTTGATTTAAAATAATATTTCCGAAATTTATTGTATCACTTTGAACAGAAATGCTTGGATAATAAAAACCCGACATCGCAGTAAGAGCTACAGTTTTTGTGTTTTGCAAGAAATCATTTGTAGTAATTTCTAAAGAACCAACAAAATCCCCAGTTATATTTGTTCCGAATTTTACAGGTAAATTATAAATTGAATTTGGTTGAATTTGAATAGGTAACGAAGCATCAGAATTAAATTTCGCATTTACTGGATTTGTAAAATTTAAAGAATAAATCTCTAAAACAGAATTCCCTAAGTTCTCTATTGGTAAAGTTACAGTTTTTTCAACTTCTTCTCCCCATTCTGCTTTCGCTAAACCAAAATCCAGACTATCGGAATTTGAAATTACTGAACCGATTCCAAACCCTTCTAAAGCAACGTCATAAAGCATTCCTGTGTTACTGAAGATTGTTAATGTTCCAAAATTATTACCAACTAAAGCAGGATAGAAATCTAATTCAATATTAACTGAATCACTCGGAGCAATTGTAAAAGGTATTTGTAAATTAAAATTTGGGTTAAACGCAAAAGGTGATGAAATTATAAAATTATTAACTACTAAATTTCCAAAACCTGTATTTTTAATTTTTAAAAATGCTGAATTTGAATTACCCGTAAAAGTGCTATCAAATTTTACCATTTTGGATTCAATTACTGGACTTTGCAAATCAAAAGAATTTTCAAATCGGGCAAATGTAAACTTTGGGTTTGAAAACTGTTGAGGTTGAGCAAAACCTCCAGTTAAAATTTTTCCGTTTTGTAGAACATGAGTTGAAATAATTCGCTCATCATTTCCTGCAATATCAAGAAATTTACTCCCGCTGTTCCCAAACGAAGAATCTATAGAACCATAATAATCCATTTTGAAAAGGAAAAATTCTGTTGTATTTGTTCCAATTGGAGGAGGTTCTGATTTATTTCCTCCAGAAAATACTATTTTAGAATCCTTAGTAACATCAACATCATAAAAATTATTATTCCAAAATAAGCTGTTATCTAATGAAAAAATGCCATTTGAAGCAAAGTTTAAATCTGGTTTACCATTCAAATGAAATCTAAATACACCTAATTCATTATCCTTTTTTCCAACGAATGTAAACTTCTCATCTTCTTCTAACAAAAAAACTGGATTCCAATTTACCAAATTTGACTTTGTTTTAACATTAGTGAAAATAATTCCATTGACTCCAAAACTATCGTCAAAACTTCCATCATCATTAATCTTTAAAACAGAAGTATTTAATCCAAACCCCTGAATAAAAATAGCAGCAAAAATTATTATTTCACCGTTATCCAAAATTTCAATTTGAACTGCAGAATCCATATCTCCCATATGATCATAAATAATTTTTCCATTATCGCCAAATGTGTTATCTAAAGTGCCGTCACTATTATACCTTGCAATAAGAATATCTTCATCACTATAAGCATTAGTTTGACCACAAGAACCAACACATAGGATTTTCCCATTGGGAAGAATTTTAATATCATTATATTTTTGTTTATACATATTAAAATTTTCTAAAATAATACCTATTGGCCAACTTGGACTTCCAAAATTGTTGTCAAAAGTTCCATCAATATTCAATCGAACTAAAAAAGCATTTATTATACCCGCATAAGTCATTTCACCTCCAAATACTATTTTGCCATCAAGTTGAGATTCTAAAGCATTTACAAAAACTAAATTATACCCAGCCAAAGTAATATTAGTAAACCCCTGATTATTCAAGCCAAAAGAATTTATTTTGTTTCCCATTGAGTCTAATTTTACAATTGTAATTTCCCCCATTGTTTTACCAATAGCAATAATTGAACCGTCAGGAAGAATTTTAAATTCTGATAGTTCTTCCAATCCTGTTGTTCTAAGATTTTGTGCAGCAATTCCATCTCCGTTAAATGTTAAATCCAAATCACCATCGTTTGCAAAAACTAAATTGCATAAACCCAAAATTAAGAATAGTAATATTTTTTTCATTTTAAAAACCTCCCTTATTTAAGCAAAAGCATTTTGCGAGTTAAAGTTGATTTTCCTGTTTTCAATCTTGCAAAGTAAACTCCTGAAGCTAATTCTTTTCCAGAAAAATCTATTCCCTTCCAACTAAGCTTCTTAGTACCTGTTTCGACTTGACCTTTAAAAATTTCATTAACCTTTTGCCCTTTTACATTAAAGATTGAAAGTTCAATGAAACCGCCTTCCTGTGGAATATTTATTTGAATAGTTGTTTTTGGATTAAAAGGATTTGGGTAATTTTGTAAAAGTTCAAATTCTTTTACAACTTGAGGTTTGACTTCATCTAAATCTGTAACCCCAAAACCTTCTGTGATTGTGATAGACTCATTTATCTGCAAATTTGTAAAAGTCTCAACATTTCCTGAACTCCAATGAATCAAAATTGAATCAACTAAAGTGGCATTTCCTAAACCAAAATTCATTCTAAATCCGCTTTGCGAATAACGACCTGATTGAGTTGTAATTTCCCGAGTTTGCCAGACTCCATTAGCTTTTACTTTCACTCTTGAGCCAATTGCGAATGTGTTTGACTGAACTCCACTAAGTTTGAGACTCAACCAATTTTTTTCTTCCAAAGAGTTTTCAAACAAATATTTTTCTCCGTCCCAATTGACAGAAAATAAATCCAAATCGCCATCATTGTCAAAATCAATCCAACTACAACTTTCAGTTGCTTCAAAATCATTAACAATTTTACCATAATTTTGTTTTGTGAAATTTCCACTGCCGTTATTTATGTAAAGAAAATTGCGTTGATTTGAGTTTGTAACGTACAAATCCAAATCACTATCTCCATCAAAGTCCACCCAAGAACTGCCTCTAGAATTTCCTCCGTCTGTCGATAAATTCAAATTTGTAAGTTTGGTAAAATTGCCATTTCCATCATTTTGATAGAGAAAATTATTTTGATTTTCACCATTAGTAACAAACAAATCAAAATCACCGTCAGCATCAAAATCTCCCCAAGAAGCTCCGTAGGAATTTCCTCCGTCAGTTACAATTTCACCTGTTATAATTTTTGTAAAATTGCCGTTGCCTTCGTTGGTGTAAAGAAAATTATTTCCTGCCCAATTAGGAACGAATAAATCTAAATCATTGTCGCCGTCAATGTCTGCCCAAGAGGCTCCGTAGGAATTTCCTCCATCAGTTACAATTTCACCATTGGTAACTTTAGTAAAATTACCACTTCCATCATTGGTATATAGGAAATTAAATTGCCCATTCCAATTTGTAACAAACAAATCCAAATCATTGTCGCCATCAATGTCTGCCCAAGTTCCACTTGTAGAAAATCCCCCGTCAGTTACAACAGAACTGTTTGTGATTTTTGTAAAAGTTCCGTTTCCTTCATTGTGGTAAAGAAAATTATCTTCATTATTCCAATTCGCAACGAAAAGGTCTAAAAATCCGTCATTGTCATAATCGCCCCAAGTTGCACTGATTGAGTTTCCATTTTCGTTTACCAAAATACCATTTTGCTGACTTATAAAATCCATAGAACTTTGATTGATAAAAAATGAATTATCTTCTAAAATTGCATTTGGAACAAATAAATCCAAATCTCCATCATTATCATAATCTGCCCAAGAATTCCCATAAGAACTTTTTATACCATTGAATTTTTCTGATAGCTTATTTGGAACGATGTATTTTTCTTCAGTAATTTCTAAAAGTTGGTTAACTGAAACATTAGTGAGAACTTGTTTTTTGTCTTTAAACCACTCAACAATTATCGAATCAACAACTACTGCATCTCCCAACCCAAAATGAATTCTACCGTTTAATTCTTGTTCAATTTGCCTCATTTGCCAAAAACTATTTCCATCAATAGTAGCTTTAACTCTGACAATTGAACCAAATGCACTAGAGTTTGTAGTTTTTCCATTGCAGTCAATAATCAACCAATTGTTGCCATTGCCTTGACTTTCAAAAATTCGATTTTTGACAACATTATCTGTGGGAGTATTATTTCTATAAGGAATTAGGAAATCAAAATCTCCATCAGCATCAAAATCTCCAATTGAGGCAAAAACTTGGTAATCCTCTGCTAAGATTTTGCCATTCGCTATTTTTATAAAACCACCATTCGCATTATTTAGCATTAAAAGATTTTGCTTATCATAATATTTATGCCCTTGAAACCATATATCAAGATGTCCATCATTATTAAAATCATAAAAGTTAACATCTGTCATTTGTTGATTTAACTCTAATCCAAATAAGGCAGTTGAAACATTTGTAAAAGTTCCATTTCCATTATTTCTATAAATGTAATTTTTGATATTAGAATTTGAACTAGTAATTACAACAATATCTAAGTCACCATCATTATCATAATCTCCTTTAGAAGAATAAAAGAACTCTCCTGAATCATCTGTTAAACCACTACTATGTATCTCAGTAAAAGAACCATTAGCATTATTTTTATATAATCTATTATCTCCGTATGGGGAATCATTAAGCACAAAAATATCTTGAAATCCATCATTATCAAAATCAAACCATTCGCCATCATAAGATATTGTCACATCATTAACAAATTCATCATTTGTTAACTCTTCAAAAGTTTCGTTTTCTTTGGCAATAAAAAACTGGTTTACATATTGACTAACGTGCAAAGTTAAAAAAGCTAAATCCAAATCACCGTCTTTATCAAAATCTGCAAATTTAGATTTCCCATAATTTAAAAAATTTATATCTTGAACAGTCGAATCTGAATTTGCAAATAATCCATTTTCACTTTTAAGCAGGTGTGGGCTATAGTTTGAAAAATAAAAACAATCTAAATCACCATCATCTTCTATATCATAAAAAATAATATCATTTAAAATAAAATCAATTGGCAAATAAAAATAACTTTCTGGTAAAGAATTAAAATTCCCGTTATCATTTTTTAAAATAAGAGCTTTTAAACTATTACTGTTAGGCTCTGGCAATAAAGAAATAATATCCAAATCACCATCTTTATCAAAGTCAACCCAATTCATCTTTTGAAATAGATAAGAATCTGAGATAAATTCATAATTTTCATAAACAGGCAATCTCAATTCAACCAATTTCATTTCTTGGTTAACTGTAAGATTTGTGTAAACCTCAACCTCTCCTGAAAGCCATTCGATTTTCAAAGAATCAACTAATCCTGCATTCCCTAAGCCAAAATATACTTGAGAAGCATTTTCATCTTTAATTTCTCTGAATTGCCAAGAATTATTTGCTTTTAGACTAACCTTTGCTCCAATAGCAGAAAGATTTGAAATCATTCCGTAAAGTTTGACACTGAGCCAATTGTTTGTGTTTCCATTATTGGTGTAAAAGAAATTGTTTCCAATATTAGCTACAAACAGATCCAAATCACCGTCTTTGTCGTAATCAACGAAATTTACGTCCTTAGAATTTCCACCGTCAGTAAATAAACTCTTGGCAAAATTCCCACTCCCAAGATTAGTGTAAAGAGAATTATTTCCGTCATTCGCTAAAATTAAATCCAAATCGCCATCACTATCGTAATCTCCAAAAGTGCAAGCATTTGATATTTCAGAATCTGTAACTAAATTTCCACTCGTAATTTTTGTAAATGTCTCATCGCCATTATTTTGGTAAAGTGAATTTGTCCCGTCATTCGCAACAAAGAAATCTTCCCAACCGTCATTGTTAAAATCACCAGCACAAATGTCAAAAGAATTTTCAGAATCCGTTACAATTTCACCATTTAAAATCTCAGTAAATGTTTCATCACCATTATTTTTTAATAAATTATTCATTCCATTATTGGCAATATAGGCATCAAGAAAACCATCTTTATTAAAATCCGCCCAAACCATTTTTCTCGAATTTTGATTAGCAGAGATAAAAGAACCACTCGTAATTGCAGAAAATCCAGTACCCTCATTATTTTTATAAAGGAAATTATTTCCATTATTCGCAAAAGAAATATCTAAAAAATTATCATTATTTATGTCAGCAAAATTTACTCCATTCGAAAAACCACCTTCATTTATTATCTGCCAATTTGATGAATTATCTTCAAAACGAATGCCTTCTTCTGAGCCCGTTAAAAAAGAATTATTTTGAAAAAGCCCATTTGCAATTGCGACATCTACAAATTCATCATTTTGATAATCTCCAATTGCTACACAAAAAGAACTATTCAATTCTGAATTAAATTCATCATTTAAATCTTTTTGAAAACTCCCATTAGCAACATTAATGTATAAATCATTGCTTTGGTTTTGACCGTTAACAACCAAAAGGTCTATCAAACCGTCAGAATTAAAATCAGCCCAAATTGAGCTATTTGAACTCTTCACCTCATTACTTAACTCTGAATTTGTAACTTTTGTAAAGACTTGCCCACTTACTATTTCGACAATTAGAAATAAATAGCCAATCAATGAAACACCTAAAACTCGCATTTTCGTTTCCTCATTAAAAAACAAAAAGTATTTTTTATTTTAACTAAATCATTCTAAAGAAAAATTCATAAAAATTCAATAGGAAATTTTAAAGTATTTTAATTAAGGGAACTAATATGAATTTGACACAACATTACTTTTTAGAAATTAGTCAACAGATATTCTTGATTTTATGGTTGCTTTTAACCTTGCGAAATTCGTAAAATAAAATGCCTTCAAAAAATGAAGGCATTCACTGTGTCCAAGAATGCAACTTAATGAGCAAAATTAAGTTGCAAATTTTTAAGGTTAGGTTAGAAGGAGTTTTTCTATAGGGATTTTTTGATTTTTAAGACTCACCAAAAAATAGATTTCTCCTAAGGTTAAGGTTAGGAAAATGATTCACAGAGTCATTTGTAAAAAGATGACTCTGTTGAATCTAGATTTCTCCAAAGGTTAACCGAAAACAAAATAACTTATACGAATAACAAAAATGATTTTTGCTTGTGAACTTCAAAAAGCCAATGCGAATTTCAACATAATTTTACTAAAGGTTCCCTAAAGTGGTTACAATAAATTCCGATGAACTAAATTTTCAATTTGTAAGAAGTAGTGGACCAGGAGGGCAACACGTCAATAAAACATCTACAAAAGTCATTTTGTCCTTTAATCTCGCGACATCGAATTCATTTACCGATGAAGAAAAAATAATAATTTACAAGAAGCTAAATTCAAATCTGGACAATGAAGGGAATTTGCAAGTTGTTTGCCAAGAGACAAGAAGTCAACACAAAAACAAAACAATTGCAATTACGAAGCTCAGAAGCATTCTCACAAAAGCTCTTGTTAAGCCAAAATTTCGAGTCCGAACAAAACCAACAAGGTCTTCTCAAGAAAAAAGACTTCGACTCAAAACCGAAAAATCCCAAACAAAAAAATTACGTGGCAAAGTCCAAAGAGACGAATGATTGTTTTAATTTACAATCGAAACTAAACTTCCTCTTTGTGGGTGTTTTTCTACTTCAAGTCTGACGGGAAAAACGTTTTTTAGGCTTTCGAGGTGAGTAACAATTAAGATTTTTTCAAAATCGTCTTTGATTGAGTTTATTGCTTCAATCAAATTTTCCAAACCTTCGTCGTCTTGTGTTCCAAACCCTTCATCAATTACTAAAGTTTGAAGTCTTGTTCCAGCACGTTGAGCAAGAACTTTCGAAATCGCCACACGCAAAGCAAAATCAATTCTGAAAGATTCTCCGCCACTGTAAAGTTCGTAATTTCGACTTCCCAAAACATCAGAAATTATAATGTCCAATGACTCGCGGAATTCGCCACCTTTAGTCTCACGTTGAGTCTGAAAAACCAAAGCAGTTGTTCCGTTTGTGAGCCTCGAAAGAATTTCGTTTGCTTCGACTTCAATTTGTTCAATTTCGTTTTCAATGATTAGTGCTGGGATTCCGTTTTTACTGAACATTTTCTCAACTTCTTCTGAGACAAAGTGTTCTTCTCGGAATGCCCTTGTTTCTTCCTTGAATTTTGCCAAAGATTTTTCAGATTCCAAAACCTGATTTAATTTTTCCTTCAAGCTACCAATATCAGTGAGTTTTTCAGTTTTGATTTCTGTTTGAATTTTGAGCTTACTTTGTGCTTCCTCAATTTCAAAAGACAAATCATTTTGCTCCGAAATTGCTTTTTGAATTTCAGCAACCTCTTTTGAAAGTTCTTCGACTTGCTTCAACTTTCTTGCACCTTCTTTTCGCAATTCAATAATTTCAACCTCAAGCTCCGAAATTCTTCCTTTTGCATTTTTTAATTTTTCAAAAAAACTAACTGCGTCTTTTAAATTTTCCAAATTTTCTTTAACAAATTCGTGTTTCTTCGGCTCGTAATGGATTTTCAAAATTTGATTTCCAATTTTCTCCAATTCTGCTCGTTCTTCAAGTGAAAAATTTTCTGTTTCCAAAAGTTCTTCAAATTGCTTTCGCCTTTGAGTCAGTTCCAAAATTTTCTCACGCAATTCGGTGCTTTCCGTTTGCGAATCAGTGAGTTTTGCAAATTCAACCTTAAAGTGTGCAAGCGAATCAACAAGACTTGAAAGTTTGCGAAGCTCTTCCGTCGAAAAATTTAACTCAGAAATTTGAGATGAAATTTTGGAATACTCTACTCTTTCAGGTTTGGAGAAATCACGATTTTTAATTTTAGTTTCTTTTTCCAAAATCTCATTTTTAAGCATCTCAACTTCGGCTTTAAAACTTTCTGATTCTTTTACTTTTGATTGAATCTCGCCAATTTTCGAGTCAATTTCTTTTAAGGAAATTAGTTTCTGCTTTTCAGTTTTAAATTTTTCGGTTAAAGAATTGAGCTTCTCTTTTGTGTTTCCAAGCTCATTTTTCAAAGTCTGAATTTTCTTTTCGCGGATTTTAATTTCAGTTTCATAATGATTTTCAACTTGGTGAAATCTTCCTTCTGAAAGTTCGCTTTGGCAAATTGGGCAAGAATTTTCACCTTGATGCAAAAGTGTGTTTTTTTCTTCCAAATCAGAAATTTCTGTTTTCAAATTCAATATTTCTTTTGGAATCAGATTTGTAAAGTTTTCTCGTAAACTTTTTCCGTCAGTCTCAATTTCCCGCAATTCATTTTCAAGTTTTTCTTTTAAAATAGCTTTTTCTTTGAGTTCAGAAAGTTGTTTTTGAAAGTGTGCAACTTGTGAAAGTTTCCCTTTAAAATCTGAAATTTTGTTGCGATTGTTTTGAATTTCAGTTTCAAGGACTGTCTTCTCTTTTTCAATTTTTGTAAAAATATTCTGTCTTTGAGTTTCCAATTCCTGCAAAATCTCTTGCTTAGAATTCACTTCTTTAAAAGTAGTTTCGGCTTTCTTCAGGTCTTCAAAACCTTTTTCAATTTCATTTTTTCTTTTCTGAATTTGAAGAAGGTTTTCCATTCTTTTTTTATGCGAATTAATTTCAGCCGAAACTTTAGCTTCTTGAGTTTCAAGACCGTTTTTTGTAGTTGCAATTTTCTTTTCAATTTCGTTGGCATTTTGCTTTAAAACCGCAAGTTCGGTTTGTTTTTGAGAAAGGATTTTTGCCTCTTCTTGAAGTTCTAAAAACTTTTTGTAATTCCTTTCAATCTCATCTTCCAAAGAAATTATTCTTTTACTTTCAGTAAGTTTGACACCAACATTTTTACCTTTTTCTATCAACCTTTCTTTTTCTTCTTCTGCATTTTTCAACTGATTTTGTAGAGAAAGATTCTGCTTTTTGAGGAGTTCAAAACTTTCTTGGTTTTTCTGGAGTTGGACAACTTCAGAAGAAACTGCCAAAATTACTTTTTCGATTTGTGAAAGTTGTTCTTCGTTAATTGTCAAGGATTCCTCAAAACCCTTTTTCTCAGAAATGTGTTCTTCAAATTCTGCAATTCGTCTTTGGATAAATTCGATTTCTTTGAGAGCATTCTTTTTATCTTCTTTGGCGAGTTTCTCGAGTCTTGAATAAATTCCAAGATTTAAAATTTTTGCTAATATTTCTTTTCTTTGTGAAGGAGATTTTTTTGCAAACTCGTTCGAACGACCTTGTAGTAGAAAAGAAGAGTTCACAAAAGTATCGTAATCAACTTTTAAAGTTTCATTAATTTTGTTTTGAGTTTGAGAAATTGAAACGTCGTCAAGAGTGTGAAAAGATGCAGCATTTTCGTCAAAAATCTGGAAACTGAGAACGTGAGGACGAGATTTTCCAAGATTGTAAGTTCTGACTACACGATAAAGTTCGTCTGAAAGAAGAAAATCAAATTCAACAATTGTTTCTGTTGAGCCAATTCTAACGACTTTTTCATTCGACTTACTTGACTTACTTGTTTCACCCCAAATAGCCCAAGTTACTCCGTCAAGCAAAGCAGATTTACCGTGTCCATTTTTGCCAGAAAGGCAAGCAATGCTAAACTTTGTAAAATCAATTTCTTGAGCAGGTTCGCCATAACTAAGAAAATTTTGGAGCATTAATCGAATTGGAATCATTTTGTCTTTTACCAGATTTTTTTTGAGAAAGTTATAAAAACGTTTTCTCGTTAGTTTGAAAGTAGATTTTTCAAAATTGAAAGTTAATAAAATTGCAAAAATTTCTGATTATTTAATAATTTTAAATTGGTTAAAAAGTAGGTTGACTTTTAGCAAGTCATATTTTAAATTTTGAGGCTCAATTTTGATGTAAACAATTAACGGAGAACTGAATTGAAAACATTCATCCCTAAAGTTGATGACGTACAAAGTGGTCGTAAATGGTACGTCGTTGATGCAACAGATAAAACTTTAGGAAGACTTGCTTCTCAAATTGCTCACGTAATTCGTGGCAAAAACAAACCTTATTTCGTTCCGCACCTTGATACAGGCGATTTTGTAATTGTCTTGAATGCAGAAAAAATTAAGATTACTGGAAACAAAGTCAACCAAAAAGTTTATCAAAGACACACCCAACATCCGGGTGGGTTTAGAGAAGTCAGTTTCAAAAAGCTTTTAGCTGAGAAACCTGAAAGAATTATTGAAAGTGCTGTTTATGGAATGCTTCCAAAAAACACACTTGGTAAAAAATTGAAAAAGAAACTATTTGTTTATTCAGGTACTGAACATCCTCACGGAGCTCAAACACCTCAAGCAATGGTTGTTTAATTTAAACTAAATAATATGGCAGTTTGTTAATGTCTGAAAAAAGAAAAATATTTACAGGTAGAAGAAAAAGCTCGGTTGCTAGAGTAAGAATCGAACCTGGTGATGGTAAAATTATCATCAATAAAATGGAGTCTTTGAGCTACTTAAAGCGCAAAACTCTCCAAAAGATAATCGAAGAACCCTTTACAGTATTAGAAGCACTTGGAAAATTTAACATCATAGCTAATGTTAATGGTGGTGGATTAAGTGGTCAAGCTGGTGCAGTTCGTCTTGGAATCGCAAGAGGTTTGATTGATTACGACCCTGAGTTTAGAACTGTTCTTAAAAAAGCAGGTTTCTTAACTAGAGACTCTAGAGAAGTTGAGCGTAAAAAATACGGTCTTGCAGGTGCACGTCGTAAGTTCCAATTCTCTAAAAGATAAATTTTATTTAATGACACACACCGAAAGCATTCTTTTGATTCTCGGTGCCTTTTTAGGTGGAATCGAAGTTTCGGTGGAGGATTAACCAAACAGGAAAATTAGAAATTCTATGGCAGAAATAACAATAGAAGAACTTTTAGTTTCGGGTGCTCATTTTGGGCATTTAGCACGTCTTTGGAACCCGAAAATGAGACCTTACATTTTTATGAAAAAAAATGGGGTTCACGTACTTGACCTTAAAAAAACATTAGTAATGTTAAATTCATCAGCTAATGCAATTCGTGAACTCGCAGAAAATGGAGAGAAAATTCTCTTCGTTGGAACCAAAAAACAAGCACAAGAAATTATTAAAAACGAAGCTGAGCGTTGTGGAATGTACTACATAACTGAAAGATGGTTAGGTGGAACACTTACAAATCTACAAACTGTTCGCAGAAGTATAAAAACTCTTAAAAACATCGAAAAGATGTTTGCTGACGGAACAGCTGATAGCTTAAAGAAAAATGAGCGTTTAACTCTTGAGAGAAAACGTTTAAAGCTAGAAACTGTCCTAAGCGGTATTAAAGACCTTAACAGACTTCCAGGGGCTTTGTTTGTTGTTGACATCAAAAAAGAGCATATTGCAATTGCAGAAGCTAAGAAATTAGACATTCCTGTTTTTGCAATAGTAGATACAAATTGTGACCCGGAAATCGTTGACCACGTTATTCCAGCTAACGATGACGCTTTTAAATCAATTGCTGTAATCACAAAAACTATTGCTGATTCAGTTCTTGAAGGAGCTCAAATCCATCAAGAAAAAGTTAAAGCACTCGATATGGACAAAATCTTAAAAGATGCTGACTTTTCAAGAAAAAATAGAGATTCAAGAGGTGGAGGCAAAGACGCTCCTAGACGTAGAAGACGCAAAAGAAGATCAGAAGAAGATTCTGCTCCAAAAAGTGCCGCTCCTACAAAACAAGCTCCAACTCCTGCTGCTCCAAAAGCAGAAGTTAAAGTTGAAGCTCCTAAAGAAACTTCAAAATCCGAAGAATAATTTTTTTAGAATTTTAAAATTAAGGCACAGCAATTTCGTTGTGCCTTAATTTTATACTTGAAAACATAAACATTAAGGAAATATAAAATGGCAATTACAGCCCAATTAGTTAAACAACTTAGAGACTTAACAAATGCCGGAATGATGGACTGTAAAAAAGCTCTTACCGAAACTAACGGTAACCTTGAAGAAGCAGTCGAAATTCTTAGAAAAAAAGGAATGGCAACTGCTGCCAAAAGAGCTGACAGAGAGGCAAATGAAGGAATCATTTTCTTAAAAGTTAGCGAAGGAAACAACTACGGTTCAATGGTAGAGTTAAACTGTGAAACTGACTTTGTTGCTCGTAACGAAAACTTTACTGAATTTGGTGATAAAATCGTTGCTTACGCTTTAGAAAACAAAATCTCTTCTAAAGAAGATTTGGAAAATGCTGTTGTTGACGGAAAATCTATCAAAGAAGAATCTGTTGACCTTATCGGAAAAATTGGTGAAAAAATTGAAATTGGTAAAGTAGTAACAATTGGTTCTGATGATACTACAATTGGTCAATATTTGCATATGGACAAAAAAGTAGCGGTTTTGGCAGAGGCAACAACTGGTATTGATGCTGATGTTTTAAAAGACATTACTTTGCAGATTGCTTCAATGAAACCAATTGCTGTGAGCAAAGATGACTTGAGTCCAGAAGAAGTTGAAAAAGAAAAAAACTTCCTCATCGACCAACTAAAAGAAGACCCTAAGAATGCAAAAAAACCTCAAGAAATTCTTGAGAAAATTGTTGGTGGAAGACTCAACAAACACTTTGCTGAAATCTGCTTAGTTGACCAAACTTTTGTAAAAGACAGTAGCAAGTCAATCAAAGAAATTTTAGGCGATTCAAAAATTTTAAGATTCACAAGAATTGGAATTGGAAGATAATAAATGACTCAAAAACCGATTTACAAAAGAATACTTCTCAAACTTAGCGGTGAAGCTATGATGGGAAACAGAGGTTATGGAATTGACCCTGCAGTTGTTCAACGAATGGCTCAAGACATCAAAAATATTTTTGAACTTGGAGTTGAAATCGGAATTGTAATCGGTGGTGGAAATATTTTTCGTGGACTTGCAGCAAGCGAACACGGAATGGAAAGAGTTTCCGCTGACCATATGGGAATGCTTGCAACAGTAATTAATTCTCTCGCTTTGCAAAATAGTTTGGAGCAAATTGGAATCCCGACTCGTCTCCAAACGGCAATTAAAATGGAACAAATTGCCGAACCTGTGATTCGTAGAAAAGCAGTAAGGCACTTAGAAAAAAAGAGAATTGTTATTTTTGCGGCAGGAACAGGAAATCCTTACTTTACAACTGATACAGCTGCTGTTTTAAGAGCCGTTGAAATCAATGCAAATGTAATTATCAAAGGAACTAAGGTTGACGGAATTTACGACTCAGACCCTGTCAAAAATAAATCTGCTTTCAAATTTGAGACAATTTCATACCTTGATGTAATTCAAAAAGGTTTGAATGTAATGGACACTACAGCTATTACACTTTCAATGGACAACAAGTTACCAATTCTCGTTTTTAATATGAATACAGATGGAAATTTAACGAGATTAATTCTCGGTGAAAATATTGGTACAAAAGTAAACTAAGGAGATTTTTTATGGACGCAAACACAGTTGAAGAAATTTTGTTTTATACTGAAGACCATATGGATAAAGCAATCACATTTACTAATTCAGAACTTGCAAAAGTTAGAACAGGTAAAGCATCACCTTCGATGTTAGACAGTGTAAAAATTGATTATTACGGAACACTAACACCAATTAATCAATGTGCAAACATCAACACTCCTGAAGCTCGATTGATTGTTGTTCAGCCTTGGGATAAGTCAATGGTTTCTACAATAGACGCTGCAATTCGAAGTGCTGATTTGGGATTAAATCCCGCAAATGACGGCACTTTAATTAGAGTTCCAATTCCTGACCTTACAAAAGAAAGACGTGAGCAATACATCAAACAAGCTAAGAAGATTGTTGAAGAAGGAAAAATTGCTGTCAGAAACCTTCGTAGAGATGCAAATGACCACATTAAGAAGTTAGAAAAAGCTTCGAGTATTTCTGAGGATATGGCAAAAAATACGATGATTGACACGCAAGAACTTACTGATGCTCACATCAAAAAACTTGATGAAATTTTAGTCAAGAAAGAATCTGAACT
Organism: Calditrichota bacterium; assembly: GCA_008501735.1. Lineage (GTDB taxonomy): Bacteria > CLD3 > CLD3 > CLD3 > CLD3 > CLD3. The sequence goes on from QQUF01000045.1 coordinate 325,077, forward strand.
CAGAGAAGTCTAACAAGAATTACGAATTAAAAATTACGAATTACGATTTTAAAGCCCGAAAATTACTTTCGGGCTTTTTTGTTTTGAAAAGAAATAGTTTTGGAATCAAAATATTTGGCTTTACATTTTGTAAACTTTGAAAATTAAATACAAAATCTTTGGGAAACATTTGTTGAAATTCATTCTTCAAATTTTAATTTTGCTTGTTTTGACCTTAAACAGCTATGGGCAATATGTTGCAAGACAAAGTAATTACCTACCAACTCACATTTTGGCTCAAGAAGAACTAAGACCTTTCTTTTCTGACACAACTTCTCAAATTTTATTTAATCCTGCAAAAGCCGAAATCACGGACAAAGAATTTATTATTACAGACAGAATCCCTTTTAGAATAATTGGTTTGAAAGAATTAAAAGGCAAAAAACTATTCTACAATTTTTACCATAACTCCAGATTCAATGATAGAACAAATGTTTTTATTAATCGGTATGAAAACCTTAGTACACTTAGAAATTATAAGAGTAAAAATGGAGGTAACTTTAATCAGTTTTACCTCGCTTTTATCAAAAAATCAACCGCAATTGGTTTAGTTGGAAAACTTGACTTGCAAAAAAATAGCAGTGATGACCTTAACGAATTTGATAGTTCAAACATCAGTTCTTTTTCTAATTCCGAAACCAAAACTAAGAGAAGAATAAAAAATAATAATTATTTACTCGGAATCACATTCTCAAACTTTCACAATGACAAAGAGCTTCTTGCGGAACTTTCTTATGAAGTTTTTGACTTTCAGAAAAAGCAAAATGAGGACTCCGAAAGATTTGATTTTCAAAATTCAGACTCTCTTGAAATACTTAGAAATTCTCAAATGAACATCACAAGTTCTATGAAAAACTTTAGGTTCAATTATTCTCTTTATCTCAAAAATCGCCTGAATTGGTTTTCAAAAAATGATTTTGGATTTATTTCTGTTAAAGGATTTTATCAACCAAAAGGGAAAAGTAAATACGATTATTCTTTAATTGCAAACCTTCAAGAAAAAATAGATGAGCAAATAATCTTAGATAGAAACTTAGAACCTAAATCTTCTTATAAAATTGAATCTGACATAATTTCTGGAGATCTTTCATTTGGCTACGTTTGGAAAAAGAAATTTGACGAATTAGATATTCTGCTTAGCTCAATCTATCAATTTGAATATTTTAACAATGATTTGCCACTAAATTTTAGCCAAAATACTAGCACTGATTTTTTCTCTTTTAGGGTCGAAGAAAATGAGGATACTGTTCTCCGAAATAATCTAATTTTTCCAATTCATTATGAGTATCAACCAAATAATTGGTTTAGACTAATTGGCGGTTACTCTTTTAAATTTTCTCATTTGTTTTATTTGAGGGAAATCCTAATAAACTCAGAAGAATTCGATTTAATAAATTTAGAAACTGCTCGAAGTGCTACTCTTTACAAAGACAAATTTTACGACATTAAAACTGAACAAACGATTTACTTAGGAATGAGATTAAACCATAAATCAGGGCTTTTTATCGAAACTTCTTTTTCGCAAAACAGCAATGGGGCTTTCGATATTTTTAGTTTAAATAGATTTTTATTTATTGGATATGAATTTTGAAAAAAGGAAAATATAAAATGACTTTAAAAACATTAATTGCAATATTTTTATTACCAAGTTTTTTGTTCGCTCAAGCAAATTTTGGTAGTTTTGAGGCTTCTGATTTTAATTCTGACCCTTTAGTTTCAACTGATAATTTACCACTCGGCTTTAAAAATTTTGTTCAAGATTCTGCAAGTCAGATTTTGCTCATTCCGTCAAAAGGAGCTTCTTTCACTAAGGATTTTGTTTTTGCAAATTATTCACCTCAAAGAGGCACAACAAATTCTCCAATTTCCAAAGATTACCCTTCTTTTTCACTCTCATATTTAAATGGAAACGAAAACAAAAAATGGCTTTACAGATTGGACTTTGAACAAACTTATTCAAAAAGTATTTCAGAGAACGATGTATTTGACAATGGTTTATTTTCAAATGAAACCGAGTTAATAGATGATATTCAAGAAAATGAAAGAAATAACTTACTTGCAAGATTTAAAATTGATATGATAAATAAAACTAATTCCGGCGGATACTCAATTGGACTTTCGGCAAAAATCAATCACAACTCAGATAACTTATTCGATAAAGATGATAGGGAAGAATTTTATCTCAATGAGTTTTCAACGATAAAAAATACAAGTAAATCATTTTTCGATTTACAATCTGATTTTGAAAACGAAAATTTTATCTACTCTTTAGGAGTCGAATACACAAAAAGCACAAAGAAATGGAACTACAGTTCCGAACTTTCATTTAACCAAGCAATTCAAAAAGATGATAATATTATTTTTAGTAAAACCACAACTTATGATTCTACCTTTTCAAAAGATGCTTTAGGGAATTATATTTTAGACTATTATTCGGTTAATTCATATGAATTAAATGCAAATGAAAATGGTAAAGATTCACCTTTTACAATTGGATTAAAAAACTACTTCCAAAATAGTCTAAATGCTTTCGATAAAGATGCAAATTACTTTGTTGGTTTTGATTTAGCTTATTCTTTTGGCAGTAAAATTGAATTAGAAGCTTCAAGAATTGACGTTGACATTTTTAGTTTGCAAGGAGAATTAGTCAGTAATGACACAACAAGAATTAATGATTTCAATAAAGATTTCACATCAGAATACCGAAAAGCAAAATTAATTTTTGGTTACGTAGTTGACAAAAAATTTGATGATTTACAATTCATAACGGGAGTTAGTTCCGAGTTCCTTTACACTCAAGTTAAGTCTGCTGAATACTATCAACCCAGCTCTTTTAACTATAGTTTTACAGAGACAAATGACAAAAACTGGAGCTTTGTAACAAAGTTTCCGATTTATCTGAATTACACACCTGTAAAATGGTTTTCAGTTTTCGGAATTTTAAATAATGGCTTCACTTTTTCTGGATTAGAATCTGAAGACTTGAGAACAGAACTAGAAAGTGAGAGTACAAAAACAATCACTAAAGGTAACTCAAAAAACTTTGGACTCAATTCAGAGTTAAGTCTCGGAATGAGCCTAAGACACAAATCAGGTTTAGTTTCTCACGTTGCTTTTAATGGCGATTTCGGAAACTTCGGCTTTTGGAACGTTTCTTTAGGTTACTTGTTTTAAAAAATCATCTTCCTTCAAAACCAATCACGTCCATAAAAGCACTAACACTGAAAACTGCTTTTCCAACTCCGGGTTCTCCGTAACCTTTTGGAGAAGGAAGTTCGTATTTTTCAAAAGTGTTTTTCCAAGCTAAAAGTAGTTTGCAAAAATATTCAAGTGGTGCAGATTCTTGCGGTCCAAGAGCAGCAAGTGGTTCTGGACACCAAGTTGTGAATCTCGGAGTAATTCCTTTGCTCATAAAAAAGTCCAAACCTTCCGAAGTCGAGGCAATCGCTTCGTCAATGTCTTTGAATCCTGTAACTTTATTCATTTCGACTCCACCGACAAAATTCGGAATCACACTTTCTGCTCCAAAAACTTCTGCCGACTGCACTACTCTTTCAATCCAATTTTCAAAACCAATCACCCGTTCTTTTCCTGGGCAAATTTTGGCAAACATTTCTTTTCCCCAAACTTCGTAATTCGGGTGATAAATATCGATTCCTGCATCTTTGAGTCTTTGACAATCTTCTTTCTTCCAAGCCTGAACAACTGCTTTTGCGATCCAACGATTTGGGAATTTGTTGTTAATTGCTTCTGCGAATCTCAAGTAAAAATCTGCTTCTCCTTCACCTTGCAAATCCTCGATTACACTTCCACCAGTCAAAGTGTAAGCCTTTGCAGTTGTGTCAAATTCGTCAACGTAAGAAAGTGCTTCCAAAATCTCTTCAACACTTTTGATTCCTGTGTAACTCCTGCCAGCTTTTCGTTGCTGAACAAAATTTGTGTTAATATCGCAAAACTGACACTGTTCACTTTTGTTAAAGTATTGACACATTCTGTAAACTGTCAGATAAAGCAAATAACCCCATTCAATGACTGGACAAATTTCACCAATAGGTTTTCCATTCACCATTTCACTTTTGTAATAATCAGGAATTGGGTGATACTCAACTTCACCAAGATTTACACCATCAATTGTTAAAGACAAAATTCCTTCTTGAAGCTCAACCTTGTAAGGCGAATCAGGGTTAATTCTAACAGAAATTATTGTTTGAAGTAAACCAAAAACTCCACCTTTAACTCTAATTTCTTCGGGAGCTTTTAAGTTTTCACTTTGGTCCATTTCTTTGAGTTGGACGAGGTCGAATGTAAAAATAAAGTAGTCTTTTGGCTTGTAACCTGTTGCGATTTTCAAAGCATCTTTGCTAAAGTTTAATCCTCTTCTCAGAACGTCTTGTTTAATCACTGCTTCTTTGGGTAGATTAGGAAAATTTTCGATATTTTCAATTAGAATTTCCGCTTCCATAGAGTTTACTGAAATCATCTTTTGTGCCTTTGTAGGTTAAGTTTAAGAATTGCAAATTTAAAATATTTTTCGCAAAAGTTAACCTGTTTTCGTTTAACAATTATTTCATTTTGAAAATAGTTTTTTTTTAACAACTTTAATCCAAACTTGATTTTACCATTAATTTAAATAAACTGAAAGATTCTAAAAATGAGCCTTGAACTCAAAAGAAAATCAAAAATAGTTTCAACTCTTGGACCAAGTTCTGATTCTTATGAAAAAATTAAAAAATTAGTTAAAATCGGTGCAAATGTTTTTCGATTAAATTTTTCACACGGAACTCACGAATACCACAAAAAGTTAATTGAAACAGTTAGACAAGTTTCTAAAGATTTGAACCAACCAATTGCGATTTTACAAGATTTACAAGGTCCAAAAATTCGAGTACAAAAGTTTGAAAACGGTCAAGTTAAGCTAGAAAATGGCTCAATCTTCACACTCACAGTTCGCGAAATCATTGGAAACGAAAAAATTGCCTCTGTTTCCTACAAGACTTTTCACCAAGATGTAAAAGTTGGCGATTGGGTTTTACTTGACGACGGAAATTTAAGACTTCAAGTCGAAAAAATCGAAAACCAAGATGTTCATTGCAAAGTAATTTTTGGTGGAATCTTAAAGGATAAAAAAGGTTTGAACCTTCCCGGAGCAATTCTTTCCGTTCCTTGTCTAACTGAAAAAGATTTGAAAGACCTTGATTTTGGTTTAGAAAACAATGTCGATTATATTGCTTTATCTTTTGTTCAAAAGCCTGAAGACGTAAAAGAACTCAAAGAAATCATAACTTCAAAAGGGCGAACAACTCCAATAATTTCCAAAATCGAAAAACCTCAAGCAGTTGAAAAAATCGAAGAAATTATGGATTACACTGATGTAATTATGATTGCTCGCGGAGATTTGGGAGTCGAGATGAAAACAGAAGAAGTTCCTCCTGTCCAAAAAGAAATCATAAAAATTTGTAACAGACGTGGAATTCCTGTAATCACTGCAACTCAAATGCTCGATTCAATGATTGAAAATCCGCGACCAACAAGAGCCGAAGCATCAGACGTTGCAAACGCAATTATTGACGGAACAGATGCAGTAATGCTCTCAGGTGAAACAGCTTCGGGAGATTTTCCTTTAGAAGCAGTTGAAACGATGAGCCAAATTGTAGAATTAATTGAAAAAACTGACAGTCCTCGTTGGGATTTGAAACGACGAGCAATAAATGTTGTTTATCCACCAGAATTTGCAATTGGTTACTGTGCTTGTCACGCAGCAGATTTGGTTGAAGCAAAAGCAATTGTCTGCCTAACACTTTCTGGTTCAACTGCAAAAATGATTTCAAGGTTTAGACCTTCGAAACCAATAATTGCTCTGACTCCAAGCGAAAAGACATACAGAAGACTTTCATTACTTTGGGGAGTTGTAAGCTATCACACTGATGTTTTGGAAGGAAATATGGAAGATGTTTTAAAAACTGTGCTAGCAGATTTAAGAGACCAAAACATACTTGAAAAAGGTGACAAAATTATTCTTACTGCAGGACTTCCTTTCTACGAAAGACACCAAACCAATATGCTTAGAATCGAAGAAATTTAAACTAATGAATAATGATTAATAACTTTGAATTCTCTTTTAGAGGATTCATTTTCTCGTAACTTCCAAACTTAATTCTTAATTCTTTCACTCTCCAAGTGCAAACTCGAAAATTATATAACTCACGGCAACAAAAATCCCGTCAAAAGCAGCTAGAATTTGCAACCATTCATAAAAATTTACGAGGTTTTCAGTTTCTTTAAGAATTAAAGTTGTGGATTCAACACTTCCAATCACAACAGGAATCACGACTGGGAAAAGTAAAATTGGTAACATTACTTCTTGAAGTTTTGTGTTTGCAGAAACAGCCGAAAGCAAAGTTCCAACAGAAGTAAAACCGACTGTTCCCAAGACAAGAACCATTAGTAAAAGTGGAAAATTTTCAGTAGGGATTTCGAGATTAAAAAAGAGAATAAAAATCGGTAAAATTATCAATTCTAAAAGAAGCATAAAAAACGAATTTGAGAGCAACTTCCCGAAATAAATTTGACCTGATTCGATTGGTGCAACTCTCAACCCTTGCAGACAACCATTTTCTTTTTCTGAACTAAAAGAGCGGTTTAGCCCAAGAGTTCCTGCAAAAATGAAAGCAACCCAAAGAATCCCACCAGCAATTTTATTTAAATTGTGCCTTTGAGCCTCAAAAGAGAAGTTAAAAATCACCATTACCAAAAGACAAAACATCACCATTGAAATCAAAGATTCCTTTGTTCTGAATTCAAGTAAAACGTCTTTTCTAAGGATTAACCAAATTTTTTTCACTTATTATTTTTACCAATCAAATTCTAATTTTTTCAGTGAGAACCTGACTTTGAATCAGAATCTCACAAGTTGTAGCAAAGGTAAAAAATAAGTGGTCAAAAACTTACCGATTTTTCAAAAACCAATTACTTGCAAAATCTATTGCCTGTTTTTGTGGAAAAAACTTTGACTCTGCTTCACCGATTTTATTTTTAACAACAAGATTTAACTCTGTTTCAAAATCTTTACCTAATTTTAGAAAATCATCTGCATCAAGTGGAATTTCTTGGTAAGACTGCCAAACTCTTTTTCCATTAACTAAAATTGCACCGTAAGCTGTTTCGATTTTTAAGTTCGGCTGACGATACTCACCAAGATGAAAAGAAGTATTTCTGTCGTAATCAACTCCAAGTAACAGCACGAAACTATTGAGTTTATACATTTTCCCAAGTGGTGAGTCTTCACCCATTGCAAAATCAAGTGAATGATTTTCAGTAACCAAATCTGCATTTCTTCCCCAAGCGGCAAAAGAATCACAAGGATGATAGCTTCGTTTGACATTGTGCCAATTTCTGAAAGTTTCGGGAATTTTTCCCATCATTCCGGTTGGAGTTGTTTTTGGGTCAAAAGGAGGCATAGAATCACGAATAATTTGAAACCAACTTTCAGGAACTGGTGGATTTTCCCATTCTTTTGGGTCGGAATTATCAGAAGTATGAGTTGGCATCACTAAAGTTCCATTTTCTGTTAGAACTTCCATCAAAGCCAAAATCACTGTTTCTGCTCCACCACAAACCCAACCGATTGATTTTAATGAAGAATGAACAATGATTGTCATTCCTTCTTTTAGCCCGATTTTTCTGAAGTCTTCAACAAGAGTTTCTTTTGTTACGGGTAGAGAATTTGAGTCTATTTTCATTTTTACCTTTTTGTGTGTCGTTTGAAAACACGAATAATTTGCCAAAATAAACTAGAATAAAAGATATAAAATAATAAGCTAAGAAACTCCATTCCATCTTTTAAAAATTTACTCAATGGAAGAATATTTTTTGCAAAATTATTTAACAGGTGAGTTGAATATGAAAAAAAAGAATTCAGTGGAGTAAAGATTTTATAAAGAGAATTATTTTCAAAACCTAATTGAATTAAACAATGCAAAACTCCAACTAAAATTATACCCAAAATTGGTCTTAGGTAACTTTGTCCAAAATCTGAAACAATCCAATCTAAAAGTGGGATTAACATTTTTAGATATTTTTTCTCATCAAATAATTCTTTTAAATAGCTTTTCATTTCAAATTGATAAAAAGTATTTGCTTCAATATAATTTCCAACTTTATCAAAAATATTTTTGACAATCCTAAAAGTATCTCGACTCGTATTTTTTGGGTTGATTTTTGTTTTTAAGAAGTTAGCATTTTCTTTAAAACTAACAGTCTCAATATCTAAGCCATTAAAGAAGATACTGTTGCTAAGGTTAACAAAATCTAGAAATACAATAAATTTAAAAGTTGTAATATCTGATTTTTTAGAATCCGATTCCTTATTATTTTCTTCGCCAAATTTGCAATTTCCAAAAACAGCGACATCTTCAAAATTGCATTTTTCCATGATAAAATTTATAAATCTATTTCCAAATAAATCGGCAACTTTAAGAAAATCAGTATTTAAAATCTCAAAAAAATTGATTTCTCTTCCTTTAAATTCAAATTTTTCTTTAAATATTGAATTATGGCAAGTGAATTTTTTTACATCATAATTATTGAAAATAAATCTACTATTAAAAGTGCAGCCTAAAATTTCAATCTTATCAATTTTACTTTGAAAATTTGGCTCCATACCTTTCGCAAATTTGAACACTTGTCCTTCAAAAATAGTTTTTTCTAACAAAATACTTCCATTAAAAATACAATTGGCAAACAAATCATTTTCAAAAACTACTATTTTATTCTTTTTCTGGTTTTCCTCACTTTCGGAGTCAGACCAATATCTAACTTCAACCTCTTGCTCGAAAATACACCTCAAATAAGAAGACCCACTTGCATTTTCTAAAACTTTATTGTCATATACACTCCAATCCTCATTAAACTTACATTCATCAAATAAAACATATGATTCTTTTAACTCAAGAGTATTAAGATAATACTCACATTTTATAAAATGAATTTTCCCTATCTTGCCCAAAAATTGTTCATAGTCAAAATAATCACTCCTTCTTTCAGGAAAGTGTATTCCTGCCAAAGTAATTAAACGGTTTTTCAATTGTTTTTCTTTGTAAAAATCTTGGTTTTTACCCATTAAGAAACCTTTTAATTTCTCTACTGCGGATATTGTATTATTTGTGCTTACTTGATTAATAGTCTCTTCTAATAATGCATTGTAAAATAAAACTAATGAACCGTCAAGTTTTGCATCTTGATAATCAGTAGTTTTCGGACAGTGTAAAATACACTTATCAAAATTTTTGTAATTTTGCAATTGACAGTTATGTTGTGAGCAGGTTGCCATTGTTTCCCATTTAATTATTTTATTGGAAATATACAAATTTTATTTATTTGTTGCAAAATACGTAAAATTATATGTCTTAAATTTTTACTCATTAAACAATATTCATTAGAGTTGCAACTTCTTGCAACATTCTGAAAACTTCAAATCAGCAAAACTTTAATTCCAGTTCTAAAATGCCATTTTGAGTTTGGTACAAGTTTTGAATTAATCTTTACCAAGAATTAAATTTTGGTAAAGAAAATGAACTCGGAATACAAAATAAATTTAGCTCAAGAACTCAAAAACATCACAAGATTCTTTGTCGTGATGTTTGAATACCCGACTCAAAATTCAGTTGATTTCTTCTTAAAACAAAATGATTTCATTCGTGAACTTTGTGAACTTACAAGAACTGAACTTGTAAGTTTTAAAAATCTAAATTTGCTTGAGTTAGAAACAAATTACAACTCTCTTTTTATTGTCGAACCAAGTAAAAACGGTGCTGTACTTTACGAATCATTTTATACTTCAGATTCAAAATTACTAAACCAAGAATCTGAAAGAAAATTGTTGGAGTTAATTCAAACTGAAAATGGTTTTGTTGCTCCAAATTGCCCTTCTGATTACTTGCCTGTAATTCTTGAATTTATCAATCATCTTTCGGATAAATTTATCACAACTAAATGTGACGAAGACTTTGATAGGATTCAATTTGTCGTTGGAAACCACATTTTAAATTGGATTGAAAAATTCACATTTGATATTCTCAAAAACTCAAATGTTTTTTATGGTTTTGTAGCGAATCTTTTTTACAACTACTTCAAAATGCTTTCAAAAAATTTTGAAGAAATCAAAAACTATAATTTCACAGATTTTAATAATTAGGTGAGAAAATGCCTTACAACAAAATAACAAGACGAAAATTTTTAAAAAGCAGTGCAATCGCTTCATCGCTTTTTTTAGCTTTTGCCGGTGCAGGAATTCCTGTTCTTTTTTCAGACGAACCAAAAGAGCAATTGAGCAATTTTTCTGCAAACAATTACATTTACACTTCCTGTGGAATCTGTGTGAATAAATGCGGTGTTAAAGCTCACGTTGAAGGCGGACATATTATTCGCCTCGAACCAAATCCGCATTTTCCAAAAAGTCGTGGAATGGTTTGTGCTCGTGGAAATGCAGGTGCAAGACTTCCCTACTCTGCTGACAGACTAAAATTCCCCTTGATTCGTGTCGGTGAACGTGGTGAAAATAAATGGAGAAAAGCATCTTGGGAAGAAGCACTTCAAATGGTTGGTGAAAACCTCAACAAAGTAGTTGAAAAATATGAAAATCGTTCTGCTGTTATGTTTGTTTCAACAGAAGGATTTCAAGAAGAATTCTTCAAAACCTTTGCAGAAGCATTTGGTTCTTACAATCTTTTAAGACACCCAACTCTTTGTCTCTCTTCAAACATTCAGGGATTTTCAGCAGTTTTCGGAAATTACCCAGATGCCGATGTAAAAAATGCAAAATACATAATTTTCACAGGAAGCAATCGATTAGAGGCTTTGATTACTCCAGACTCAATTGATTTGATGAAAACAGGTCCGAAAAAACTTGTTGTGATTGACCCAAGATTCACCAAAACAGCTGCAAAAGCAAACGAATGGCTTCCAATAAAAGTTGGAACGGATTTAGCATTTGCTTTGGCGATGATTCACGTTTTGATAAACGAAAATCTTTACAATAAACAATTCGTTGAAGAAAATACTTTTGGTTTTGAAGAACTAAAAATTCACATTCAAAAATACACTCCAGAATGGGCAGAAATAGAAACAGAAATTTCAGCCGATAAAATCAGGCAAATCACTAGAGAGTTCGCAGAGAATGCTCCAAAATCGGTTTATTATCCCGGAAGACGTTCTTCATTTAGCAAAAATGATGCGGAACTCAGAAGAGCAATGGCAATGGTAAATGCTTTAGTTGGAGCTTACAACGTTGAAGGTGGTTTGGTTCAAACTCAAAAAATAAAACTTAACAAAATCGAATTTGAACCTGTTTGGTACGACAATAATGCAGATGACAGACTCGAAGCTGGAAAAGTTAAATTTTTAGCGGAATCTTCAGGAGCTTGGATTCCTTTTAGAAACGCAGTTTTGGAAGAAAAACCTTATCCTGTTAAAGCAATGATGGTTTACAAACAAAACCCTGTCGAGTCAGTTCCAAATCGTAAAAAAACCATTCAAATGATGAAATCGATGGATTTCGTTTGTGTAATTGATATTGAAATGTCAGACACTGCTTACTACGCAGATGTAATATTACCAGAATCAACTTACTTGGAACGTTGGGATCCAGCACACTCTTTAAGCGGAATTGAACCTTTGGTCACTTTTCGTCAACCTGTAATTCAACCACTTCACGACACTAAATCTTGCTTTGAAATTATGCAAGGTCTCACCAAAACTTGTAATTTAGAGACTAACCCTTTTGACTACACAATACAAGAATACATTCAAAAACAAGTTGAAGATTACGAAGGTGCGTACGAGTCTTTGTTGAATAAAGGAGTTTATATTCCCAAAAACATTCCTAGCCCTTACGGAAATCGAGGATTTAAAACTCAAACAAAAAAAATTGAATTTTACTCAGATAAGTACAAAAGAAAAGGATTGAACCCAATGCCTGTTTACGAAACTGTAACCGAAATTCCTGAGGGGAAATTCAAGTTCACAGTAGGAAGACACGCATTTTTCACACACAGTTCAACTCAAAATATGGACTATCTGAACACAATTATGAAAGAAAATGTTTTGTGGCTAAACACAGAAAAAGCTAAGAATCTTGGAATTAAAAACAATGACTTGGTTAAAGTAAAATCTTCTGTTGGTGAAGGAATTCTCAAAGCTTTTGTAACACAAGGAATAAGAACTGACACAGTATTTTTTGTTCACGGATTTGGCTCGAAATCAAAAGGATTGACCAAAACTCACGGAATTGGAGCTTCCGAAGCAGAAATTCTCGAAGACCATTGGGAACCAATTTCCGGTAATGCTTTGATGCACGAAACATTAGTTGAAGTAACGAAAGTGAGGTCTTAAAAATGAACGGTAAAAAAAGATATGCAATGGTGATTGACACTCACAAATGTTTCGATTGTAAAGCTTGTACAATTGCTTGCAAAATGGAAAACGGAGTCGCAGACTCTGACCAAGAATACAGAAATTGGGTCGATACAGGCGAAATAATAGGAGTATTTCCGAATGTCTCACAAAAATTTACTCCCGGACAATGCAACCACTGTACAAATGCTCCTTGTGTAAAAGTTTGCCCAACAACAGCAACTTACCGAGACGAAAACGGTTTTGTCAGAGTTGATTATGAAAAATGTATTGTTTGTAAATATTGTATGATTGCTTGCCCTTACGATGCAAGATTTGTTTCAAGTACAACTCACACAGTTGATAAATGTACATTTTGTGCTCACAGAGTTGGTCGTGGCGAACTTCCTGCTTGTGTTGAAACTTGTCCTTCAAAAACTAGAACTTTTGGAGATTTGAATGACCCAAAATCAGAAGTTTCCAAGTTACTCCGTGAAAATGAGTACAAAGTTCTTAAACCTGAAACAGGTGCTGAACCTAACATTTTTTACATTTAAAAAATTGAGGCAACTAAAATGTTCACCAAAAAAAATATGCTCTACATTTCTTTCTTCTTCGCTTTTATTGGAATTTTGGCTGTAATTGATACTCTTTACTTTGGAAGAGAAGAAAGTTTTAATCTAACACGTCAAATTCCTTGGGGAATGCACATTGCAGGTTATGTTTTCTTTGTTGCAATTTCAACAGGGCTTTGTCTCATTGCATCAATTGGGCACGTTTTTCATCTAAAAGAATTTGAACAAATGAGCAAGCACTTGATTCTACTTTCAATAATTACTCTTTTTGCTGCATTCTTCGTAATTGGAATCGAATTAGAATATCCAACAAGATTAATAATTTATGCAATCATTTCACCAAATCTTCAATCACCAATGTGGTGGATGGGAACTTTATACTCTCTTTACACTGTGCTTTTAGTTGCAGAATTTTACTTTTTACAACAAAAGAAATTTAAACTCGCCGGAATTTTGGGACTAATTGGAGTAGCCGCAGACATTATTGCACACGCAAATCTTGGAGCACTTTTTTCTGTTGCAAGACCGTTTTGGTCAGGAGCATTTTTGCCACCTTACTTTATAGTTTTGGCAATTCAGTCAGGTGCAGCTGTTATGGTAATTTTCCTTACTTTGATTCAAACTCATAACAAACTTCAACTAACAAGTTCAATTCGTGCAGGAAGAAGATTATTGGCAATTGCAATAGGTGTTATGTTTTTATTTCAAGCCTCTAGAATGATGAGTTCAGCAATTATGTCAGCTCCTGATGTTTACAACGGAGCAATGACAATGCTTGCAGGTCCATTGAAATGGCATTTTTGGATTGGTGAGGTCTTTTTAGGAATGCTTTTACCTTTGGGACTTTTGAGTAAATCTTCCGATGAAAACAACTTAGCAGTTTATGCTTCTTGTTCAGCAATTTTCGGTATGTTTTTTATGCGTTTTAATCACGTTATTGCGGGACAAATGGTTCCTGTTAGAGATTACTACAAATTGGAATTAGTTGATAATTTTCTGCAATACACTCCTTCATTTTCTGAAATTGCAACAATAGTTGGAGGACTCGGTTTTACTTTTATTGCTTATTATTATGCGGAAAAATATTTCAAAATGGAAAGAGAAATTTCCTAAAAATAAAATTTTTATAATTCTAATCTGAAAAATGAGAGAATCTTAAAACTATAGTTGATTTTAAAGTGCAAAACGAAGTTGAAAAAATTGGCACTTTTATTGAAATGTGTTTTTTTGACTTTCAAATTATCGGAATTAAAAAATGGAAATTGTTGAAAATTTTTTGGAATGGCAAAATAGCTACAAAGAATGGTTAAAATATTACGAATTAAATGGAAAATTAGACTGGAATAATTACAAAAGACCTAAAAATAAAACTGCACCAAACACAAAAGGAATAAAACTTTCAGATAGTAAAATAATGCTAATTTCTTCTGCAGGAGCATTCTTGAAAAGAGACCAAAAAGCATTTGATGCAAGTAATTTATTCGGAGACTACACAATTCGTACTTTCCCAATTGAAACTCCTTTTGAAGAATTAAGTTATGCTCACGAACATTACGACCATAAAGTTGTTGAAGAAGACCCACAGTCATTGCTTCCATTAAGAAATCTTGAAAAGCTTGTAAAAGAAAATATTATCCATAGCTTGGCAAAATCTGTTATTAGTTTTAGTGGTTACTTACCAGACGTTAAAAGGTTAGTCGAAGTTTTAATTCCTGCAATTTTAAACGAAGTAAAATCTCAGAATCCTGACGCGGTTCTTTTGGTGCCTTCTTGACAACTTTGTTCTCAGTCAGTTGGACTGATTGCCAGAGCTTTAGAAATTGAAGGCATTCCTTCAACACTCACAACTTGGAATGCAGCTGTTACAAGACTTGCTTTGCCTCCAAGGGCAACAATTACACAACTTACTAGAGGTGCAACTCTTGGACACCCAAATGACTTTGAGCAACAAATGCGAATCCTAAAAACTACATTAAAATTATTAGAAAAAAATTCACCACAAAAATTGGTTCGCTTAAAAGAGGTTTAATTAAGAAAAAGAATTTCTTAGATTAAAAATTGGTTCCCTTTCAGTAATGCTACGAAAATTTTATCTAAGGACTTACGAATGCAAAACCTTTTAAATCTAATCTGCTTAATTTGTTTTTCACTTTTGATATTTACAAATTCACATTGCAAGCCGAAACCATTGAAAAAAACAGAATTAAAAACTCTCGAAAGTCTTCCAAATCAATCATTTAGTTTTTTAGTTTTAGGTGATTCACAAAACCCTGTTTCCAAAAACCCCGAAGTTACTAATCAACCAGAAAGAGTTGCAATTTTTAACAAAATTTATGAAGAATTGAATTCTAGAAACCCTCCTGATTTTGTGGTTCACGTTGGAGATTTTACAGAAACAGGAAGCAGTTCTAAAGAATGGAAAAAATACTTTGACGAAATCTTTTGGGACAAACTTTCCGAAGAACAAAAGAATAAGTTTTTTCCGGTAGTCGGAAACCACGAATACAAAGACCATTTTTTCAATTACGGCGGTTACGATTTGAAAAAATATTATCAGCATTTCCCTCACATTCAAAAAAATCGATACTACTTTTTCCGTTATGGAAATTCGATTTTTATAATTTTGGATTCAGGCAGAAATGGAATTATGAAAGTTATTGGCGGTGAAAGGTGGCAAAATGGTATTGAAGAGCAAATTGATTGGCTCAAAAAAGAATTTTTCCCACACTTAAGTAAGCAAAATGAAGTCGAAAATATTTTCCTTATCTTCCACAAACCTGCCTATGCAACACCTGAATACTTGAGAAATAAGCAATCTGCAAAAGTTATCGGAATGTTCGAAGATTACAACTCTACGCAAAATGATAAATTTAAACTTACAGTTTTCAACGGGCACATTCACACTTTTTCGCACATTGTCAAAGATTTTAACAATGACGGCAAAAAGCCAACAGACCAGTTTACAATTGGAACAGCTGGTGGAAAACAAAGAGGCAAAAAATATTTCAAAAAAATCAAAACTGTCGAAGGCTTAGACCTTTATAGAAAAAGCAAATATTATCAAGGAATCGAAGAAGACGGAATCGACAAAGAGATTTTCGATAAAGTTAGATTTGATAGCGAAATTTTCGGATATTTGGAAGTGAAAGTTGGTGAAGAAATTGAATTTATTTTTCACCGACTCTTTACGGAAAGAGATGGTTTTATAAGAAATTATGAATTTAGAAAATGATTATAAGTTAAATTATTACAAATGGAATTTAAGAAAATGAAATTGATTTTGAAAATCCCAAAAATATTTTTTAAGGTCTTATATTGTATTATTTATACAATTTTTTCTGTATCAATGTCAAATGCTGTAACAATAGACTTTTCAACATATATTGGTGGATTTTCTGAGGACTTTAGTGTTGAAGCTGATGTAAATTCAAAAAATGAAATAGTTATATCCGGCAATACAAGTTCGACTAATTTCCCAACAACTTCTGGAGTATTTGATAACCTTTATAATGGTGGTAGCTGGGATTCTTTTATATCAAAACTTTCTAAAGATGCTTCAACTCTTCAATTTTCTACTTTCATTGGTGGAAACTCTTCAGATACTGGAACAAATGTTTTTTATAATCAAAGTGAAGATAAAATTTTGATAATTGGAACAACATCCTCATCTAATTTCCCTACTAAAAATGCTTATTCTGATACTTTTAATTTAGGTTATGATTCTTTTATCTCTTGTTTCTCGAATAAAGGGGATTCACTAATTTATTCTACCTACATTGGAGGCTCCAATACTGACTTTACCTTAGCTTCATTTGTAGACAAGAATGATAATGTATACGTTTCAGGTAGAACTTTTTCCCTAGACTTTCCAACTACTTTGAATGCATTTAGTCAAACAAGTTTTGGTAATTGGGAAAGTTTTATTTCAAAAATCTCTTCGAATGGAGATTCTTTAATAGCCTCTACCCTAATTGGGGGAAATCAACAAGATGAAAATTTTGATATAGAAATTGATAAATTTGGGAATCCATATATTACAGGTTTTACATTTTCAATTAATTATCCTACTACTTCAGGAGCTTTTCAAGTTTATCCTTCAGGAAATAGTGAAATTTATGTTTCAAAATTTACTAATGATATGTCGATTTTAAATTACTCTACGTATTTAGGAGGTTCTTCAACAGATTATGGCAATAGTATAGCTATTGATAAGAATCTTAATGCATTTATAACTGGTTCTACCTCTTCTACAGATTTTCCAATTTTTAATGGTTATGACGCAAGTTTTAATGGTGGTGAAGATATATTTCTGAGTAAAGTTTCTTCTGATGGTTCGATACTTCTTTATTCTTCATTTTTAGGAGGTAATTCAAGTGAAAGAAGTTATAATGTCTCTCTTGACCTTGTTTCAAACGTTTATTTAAGTGGACATACCTCATCAATAGATTTTCCAATTTTTAATGGTGTTAATAACAATGGCTCTAATGATTATTTTATAGTTTCATTAAATATTATAGATAATTCAATAAATTATTCAACTTGTTTTGGAAGTACTTTATCGGAAACTTTTGGAAGCTCAAATTATACAAATGGAAGCTTATATTTAACTGGAAATACTGAATCAAATAACTTCCTTTCTACAAGCGGTTCTTATTCACAAATAAATAGTGGCGGAAATGATGTGACTTTAACTAAATTTCTATTTTTTAATCAGCCATTGAAGATTTCACAAATTCAAGATAAAAGTTACTTAGAAGATAGTGGAGTTAATTTAGTTGTTAATTTAGATTCAATTTTTATAAACCCTGACTCTTCTTCTGCCTTAGTTTATTCAACTTCTGTTTCAGGAAGTGGTATCAACTCTTATATAAATTCAGATTCGTTGCTAATCTCAACTATTACTGATTCTACAGGAGACTATCAAATAATAGTAACAGCATTAAAAGATTCGATAACAACAGTAAGTGATTCATTTTTAATTACAATTATTCCAGTTAACGACCCTCCAACAGTTTTTAATCTTTTGAACCCAACCGACGGAGACACTTTACCAAACTTTTTTGACCCAATTGAATTTATCTGGAACTCCTCAATTGATGCGGATAATACAAATCTAATTTACAATTTAAAAATCTTCAACTCATCTTTCGATACTACAATTTCAAACATCTCCGACACAACTTTAAATTTCACAAGTTCACTCGAAGAACTCACAAATTACAATTGGTTCGTAGAAGTTACTGACGGAGAATTTACAGTTAGCAGTTCAGATACTTTTGAATTCATTACACCAATGGCTGTTAGCATTTCTGAAAATGAAAATCAGGTTCCAAATTCCTTTGCTTTGAGGCAAAATTATCCGAATCCATTTAATCCAACTACAACAATCAGCTACGATTTACCGATTAACTCAAAAGTCATTTTGAAGATTTACAATTTAATTGGGCAGGAAGTAAGAGCTTTAGTTGAGAAAAATGTTAATGCTGGATTTCATTTAGTTAATTGGGACGGAAAAAATGATTTTGGAAAGCAAGTGAGTTCAGGAATTTACATTTACAAAATTCAAGCAGGTGATTTTGTTCAAAGCAAAAAAATGGTGTTTTTGAAATAACTTTTTTAACTTACTCTCGTTAGTGTAAGTTCACAAAACTAAAGTAAGTAGAAAATGAAAGCACAGCCAACTCTCAAAACGAAAAGATTAATTCTCAGACCATACACTCTTAAAGATTCTAAAAGAGTACAACTTCTTGCAGGAGACAAAGAAATCGCAAGAACAACTTTGCTAATTCCTCACCCGTACGCTGATGGTGAAGCTGAGAAATGGATTTCAACTCACAAAAGTAGTTTTGAAGCAAAAGAAAGTGTAACTTTTGCAATAGTCTCTAAAGAATCGAATTTGCTGATAGGTGGAATCGGTTTGACCTTGTCTTTAAATCACGAAAGAGCAGAAATGGGTTATTGGCTTGGAAAAGAATTTTGGAATCAAGGTTTTACATCTGAAGCTGGAAAAGCTCTTTTAGATTACGGATTTAGTGAATTTAAACTAAATCGAATTGACGCTCACCATTTTCATAACAATCCTTCATCAGGCAAAGTATTGCAAAAAATCGGTATGAAATACGAAGGCAGACAAGCTCAATACATCAAAAAATGGGGTAAATTTTTAGATATTTTGATGTATGGAATCCTTCGTGTGGATTGGGAAAAATCAAAATAACTTGTGGTATTTTAAATTCTTAATTCTGAATTTCTTCCAAAGTTAGTATCTTTTGCAAAATTAATTTTTTGCTCAAAATGACTAACAAAAATGAAAACCCTTCCAAGCAAATCCATTCACATTCTGACTTTGTACCTAACTCACAAAAAATTGACATTCAGAAAAAATTAGAAAACTTTAAAGTTTTTAGGGAATTAGAAAAGAAAGAATTCATAGAAGAATCGAATAAGAGATTTGAAAATCTGCGAAAAACTTTTGAAGTAGAAATAAAAGAAATTCAAATTCAACAACTTGAGCAGGAAAAGTCTCTTCAACAAAAGACAATTGAGTTGAAGGAAAAAGAACTCGTAGATTTTGCTTTAATTCTTTCTACTAAAAATGAAGAAATGACTAAAATCAACGCCGAAATAATTTCCATACTTGAAAAACAAAGACCAATTTCAGCTTTAAAAAAGCTTTTAAAAAATCAAGAAAAGCAAACTAGTACAAAAAGAGATTGGAGTGAATTTGAAAAGCGTTTCAACAAAGTTCACGATGACTTTTTGGAAAGACTTTCGTTAAATTTTTCAAAACTCTCCAAAAGGCAATTGCAAATTTGTGCATTACTAAAAACAAATTTGTCCTCAAAAGAAATATCGGATTTACTGAATATTTCTTTGCGAAGTGTTGAACAACAACGTTACAAAATTCGGCAAAAACTTAACTTAACCTCAGAGCAAAATTTAACCTCATTTTTAGTTTCAATTTAATCTTATGAACGAAAACATTTTAGAGCTTCAATCAAAACTTGAAAATGAAACAGACGACTTAGCAAAGCTAAATTTGTTATCAGAATTAGCTTTGCAGACTTACTACCTTGACCCAACTAAGTCTGTAATTTTTTCTCAAAGAAGTCTTAAACTTGCTCTAAAATTAAACCATAAAAAAGGAATTATTTCTTCAAAACATTTGCTTAGTGCAGCTTTTCATTTTCTTGGCAACTACGAAAGAAGTCTAACTTTATCCTTTGAAGTTCTAAACATTTACGGAAAAAATAAATCTGATGAGACTAAGGCGAATTGCCTAAACAACATTGGAAATATTTATTCAGAATTGGGAGATTTAGCACGAAGTTTAGAATTTTATCAAAAATCTTTAAGAGAATACAAATCTTTAAAAAGCATTCAAGGCGAAGCAGCACTTTTGGTAAACATTGGAATTCTTTTTATGAAAATGGAGAATTTTGAAAAGGCTTTGGAGTTCTTTGAGAAAGGTTTAGAAATTTCTGAAAAAGAAAACTTCACAATAGGAAAATCTCACGCTTTGAGGAATTTAGGAACTCTTTACGGGAAAACGAAGCAATTTGAAAGAGCTTTAGAATTTTACCAAAAAGGGCTTTCGGATTCAAACAACCGTTCAAAAGTTAATACTTTAGCAAACATTGGAGATGTTTTTTCAGAACTTGGAGATTTCGAGAAAGCAATTCAAAATTACTCTGAGAGTCTTAGAATCTCAAAAGAGTTAAATCTAAAATTTGACATTGCCCACTCTTTGGACGGTCTTGGTTACGCTCATTTTTTACAAGGAAAATTTTCTCAAGCTATCAATTTTTTAGAACAATCTTTGAAAATTGCCACAGAAATAAATTCACAAGAAATCCTTTTGAACAATTTTACAAAATTGGCACAAGTTTATGAAAAGTTAGAGGATTTTGACAAAGCTTTAGATTATTTAGAAAAGCATCGTGAAATCGAAAAAGAGATTTTTAATCGTGATTCGGACAAACGTTTTAAAAATTTGCAAATCAGTTACGAAGTTGAAATTAAAGAACTTAAAATTCAAAAACTCAAAACTGAAATCCAAATCCAAAATCAGGAAATGGAATTAAAAAACCGTGAACTAACAAACTTTGCTCTAAATCTTTCTGCAAAAAATGAACAATTAAAAAAAATCTTAAAAGAACTTGAAAAGATTGCAGAAAAATCGAACTCAATTTCGGACTTAAAGTTTTTTATGAAACGCTTTAACAAAGAATTTTCATTAGAAAATGATTGGCGAGAATTTGAGGAACAGTTTAGCCAAGTTCACGGAAATTTTCTTAATCGACTTTCCAAAAAATATCCTAAACTGACACCAAGACAACTTCAAGTTTGTGCTTTACTCAAGACAAACCTTCCTTCAAAAAAAATTTCAGACCTTCTCACAGTTTCACTAAGAAGCATCGAACAACAACGCTACAAAATCCGCAAAATCTTGTTTCTTGAAAAAGATGAAAACTTGAATGACTTTTTGAATTCTTTATAACTTCTACTCCCACGAAACACACAAAAAAAGATGAAAAGGATTGCCGACTTTAGTCGGTTCTTTAAGTTAACCGACTAAAGTCGGCAATCCTTTTTTATCAGTCTTTTAAATTTCTCCTTTGTGATTTAAGTCAAAACTTATACTTCAATTTTATCTTTTTTGCACAAAATTACCCTACCCTAAATGTTTATTTATTAGCCCTTTAGCCTAACTTAGTTTTTCAAAAAGTGAAGTTTTGGTGAGGTGATTTTTATTAAGATTTGAATTATCATTTACTTAGAAAAAATCATTTATCAATCCCGAATGTTACGGTATGAATTTAAAACTGAACGTTTTTTTAATTAATTGTTTCGTGCCGAATGTTTGGGTTAACTAACAAAATAGGAGACAATAAAATGTCAAAATTACAATTTTTATTAGGGTTGTTTTTATTAGCAATTTTTGATTTAAGTTCAATTGCTGCACCTATTGTTACCGTCTCTGTTTCAGCAGGTCCAGGAAGTTGGGTTTACACAGTTTCAGTCGATCCTTTAAGCCCTGAAAATGTCATAGATTTCTCTGTAAATACAGGACTTCCACTTGGAAACGAAGGAAGAGTAACTTTAAGTGGTCCAAATGGTTGGAGAACTGATACAGCAGAAGGAGCTTACGAAAATCTTGGTTTTTCTTGGAATGGAGAAGAAGTAGGAAAAACTTGGATTGACAGCATTCCTCCTGGTGGGAGTGAAACTTTCGTCATTACTTGTGGTTCTTGCTCAAATACAACTTTTCAAACTGATTGGGCAGCTTTGGAATACGGTCAAACTGACGGAATAAATATTCCTGCTCCAGCTCTTCCAACTCAAAAGAATGGAATTGCAAGTAATTCAAATATTGGCAACGGAACAAATATTACTGCAATGAATAGTGGAAATCCTTTGGCTCAACTTGCCATTACTTCTGGGTCAGGTTCTGCAAGTCTAAACGTAAATCATTACAATGCACAACATCAAACTCCTCCTGCAAACAGTGTTTTCGGTTGGTGGGACGTAAATGTTTCAGGAACTTTCACTACAGATTTGACTTTTTATTACGATGGAATTAACATTAACGGAATCAGTGAAAATAACTTAAAAGTTTGGCATTGGAACGGAAGTATTTGGGAAGATTTTGGTGGAACAGTCAACACAATTGCCAAAACAATTACTGTTACAAATTTGAATCAAGGAAATTTTTCTCCTTTCACTCTTGGAAGTGGAGACAATCCTTTGGCAATTGAACTAAGTTACTTTAAGGCAGAATCAATCGAAGAAGGTCTGAAACTTAGTTGGAGAACCGAATCTGAATTCAACAACAAAGGATTTTACATTGAACGGAAAAATAATTCACAAAAGTTCATTCGAGTTTCAAATTTAATTGAAGGACAAGGGACTTCAGCAAGTTCTTTCAATTACATTTTCATTGACGAAAACGTGAATTTAGGCAAAACTTATATTTACAGATTAATTGACGTTGATAGCGAAACAGGAGTTGAGAAAAAACACGAAGAAATTGAAATTACTTTTGTGTTAAAACAAAATGAAATTGGAGCAAAAATCCCAACAGAATATTCTTTACACCAAAACTTTCCAAATCCATTTAATCCAAGCACAACAATTAAATTTGAGTTGCCGAAATCAAAACTCGTGAATCTGAGCATTTACAACACCAAAGGTCAACTTGTGAGAAATTTACTTTCAAAGAAATTAGAAGCAGGTTTTCACTCGATAAATTGGAACGGAACTGATACTTTTGGTAATTTGGTTTCAAGTGGAGTTTACTTTTACAAAATTGAAGCAGGAAGTTTTAGAAAAATTCAGAAAATGACTTTTTTGAAATAAATTCATTTACCCCTACTCTCTTGAAAGTCTCGATTAATTTCGGGACTTTCTCTTTTTTTTAAATTACTCCGTCGTAATTCAACTCGCACAAATGAGAAAAGCCTATCAATTCGGTTAATTACTTTAAAAGAATTAAGTATTTAAGACACTTAAAATTCGGATTTACATTTTGTAATTTTTGGTATGAGTTTTGAGAAAACTAAATAACTAATTTTTGGAGAATGCAAAATGTCTGTCTTAATTTTTATCTTAAGTTTAGTTCTTAGCTCAACTTTAATTGGTCAACCTTTACCGACAAACACTTCATCAATGTTTTCTGCTTCAGGAACTTGTCAGAATTGTCACACTGGAAGTGGAAGTATTTTAACGGAAAATGGAGTCGACATTTCTCCAATTACAGATTGGCGTTCAACAATGATGGCAAATGCAGCAAAAGACCCTTTGTGGCGTGCAAAAGTTTCTGCTGAAGTTGCTGAGAACCCTGCTCTTCAAACTGTAATCGAAAGCAAATGTACAAAATGTCATTCTCCAATGGGTTACACTCAAGCAATTCACAACGGGCAAAGTGGTTACTCAATTCAAGAAATGGAAAATTCTACTTTGGCTTTAGACGGAGTTTCTTGTACAGCTTGTCACCAAATTAAAAATACAAATTTTGGTCAGAATTCGAGTTTTACAGGTGGTTACGACATTGACACAACTAAAACAATTTATGGACCTTACCAAAACCCTTTTGCAATGCCGATGATAAATATGACAGGTTTTACACCAGTTTTTACAAATCATCTTAATGAATCTGAATTGTGTGCAACTTGCCATACACTTTTCACTCCTTACGTCGATAACAATGGACAAGTAGCTGGAGAATTTCCAGAACAAGTTCCTTACTTTGAATGGAAAAATAGCATTTATCCTACGCAAAATAAAAATTGCCAAACTTGTCATATGCCTCAGACTCAAACTCCAATTGACATTGCTACAAATCCTCCTTGGGAAACAACTTTGAGAACTCCTTACTGGAAACATCACTTTGTTGGTGGAAATACTTTTATGCTGAACTTACTAAAAAATAATATGGCAACACTTGGAATTCCCTCATCTGCTTCACATTTTGATTCAACAATTGCTAAAACTAGAGCTCAACTTGAAAACAATACAATCAATCTTTCAGAATCCCATTCGATTGTTAATGATTCTCTAAATCTTGTAGTTGCAATTGAAAACCTAACTGGTCATAAATTGCCTTCTGCTGTTCCAATTCGTAGAGTTTGGCTTCACGTAAAAGTTTCAGATTCTCAAAATCAAATCGTTTTTGAGTCAGGGAAATGGGATTCTACAGGAGAAATTGTAAGTTTGGATTTAGCTTATGAACCACATTACAACGAAATAACAGACGAAACACAAGTTCAAGTTTATGAAGGAATTATGAAAGACGTAGACAATAATCAGACTTTTACTTTTCTGAGAGCTGCTGAATTTTTGAAAGATAATCGTATTCCTCCAAAAGGTTTTACTACAAATTATGCATTTTACGACACTGTAAAAATTGTTGGGAACGCAGAAAACGATGCAAATTTTAACATTGAGAATGGAAATGAAGGAAGCGGTAAAGATTTGGTTACTTACAAAATTCCAGTTTTGCAAAATGAGGTTTACTCCGTTGAAATTGAAGCCTGTTACCAAAGTGTTATGCCAAGATTTGTAAATCACCTTTTTACACTTTCTACAAATGAAATTGCAACTTTTCAAGGAATGTACAACAACGAAATTAACGAGCCCGAAATTATGAGTTCAGTTAATTTTAATGTTGGTACAGCCACCGATTTAATTGAAAACGAAAATTCTATTTTAGAACAATTTGCACTTTCTCAAAATTTCCCAAATCCTTTTAATCCTACCACAAAAATAAACTATCAAATCCCTAATGGGCTTCAAGGTAAAATTCAAATATTTAATATTTTAGGAGAAAAAATTAGAAACTTTGAATTAGCTGATTCCAATGGAGAAATAAATTGGAATGGATTAGATAATTATGGAAAAAGTGTCAGTTCAGGCATTTATTTTTATGAAATTCAAGCTGGTAATTTTAGTGATATGAAAAAAATGGTTCTTTTAAAATAAAATCCTTTTTCTCCCCTAGTCATTAGAAAGTCTCGTTTACATACGGGACTTTCTTTCATAAAATAAAAAAGACTATCAATTGAAATAGATAGTCTTTTTATAATTTATTACTAAATCAATTATGATTTCTAATTTTGTGGTGGATAAAAAATATTATAAATATTTCTGTATCCAACTAAGTCTTTGTACCAATCTTCAAAAAGAAGACCTGAACTATTTACCCAAGCAGAGAATTTTAGATGTGATTGAATAATTGTAACAGTTTCTTGCGGATAGTTCCATTTTTCCGAAAGATTAATTGCCCAAGGCAAATTCAAGTCAGTCCTATAAAATCGATTAGTTAACAGATTACTGTCATCATCTCCAAGCCCAAAAAGATTGTAATCAGCAACATCAGTTGGAGTGTAATCAGGCAAATGAACCTCATAACCTCTTGACTTGTTAACAATTATAAACGGATTGTAAGGAGGAGTCCCGAGAATATTTGTGTTAACAGGTGAATTAAGTTCAACAACAATGTTGAAGGTATCAGGTGTTGTGAAAGAACTTGATTGAACTGTGTTAATAAAACCAGAAGTATTAAATGAGTTTTTACCGTTATCAAAAACAATAATTACTGCTTTGCTTTGGTTTGCTTCAACATTTGTCCCGAGTAAGTTTATGTAATTTTCAGTCAATTCTTGCCCTGTAACGTTTGAAACAGCATCGAATGGAATTGGCAATTGAAACCCAAACCCATTTTTGAATCCTGCACCATAAGCTCTTAAAACAAATTGTGCTTCGATTTGAACAACGTCATTGTTTGCATTTGTGATTTGATTAATATTGTAATCAACTACAACATCATTAAAATCATAATCTCCTTTAAAGGGCCATTGGTCTTCAAAAGCTAAAGTTCCGTATTCATTTTCACTTGGCGTAATGTTATTAAATGCTTTAGTTGGGTCATTCGGATAATCTTCTTCTGTATCAGCAATTCCGTCTTGGTCAACATCACTCGCCAAATTTGAAATTGTGTGCAATCCTGCAACGTCTTCGTTGTTTGAGAAATCATCTTCGTCTAAATAAATTGCAGCGGTGTCAGCAAAGGGATTATAATCGACAATGTCTCCATCAGCAATTTGTACCAAATTTGTTCCTATCCATTCACTGTCTTTAAATGACATTAAAATATTTCCATTATTCAAAAAGCAAACGCCATCAATATCTCCATTTCCATTTAAACTTCCATTTGAAGATCTGAATAGATTTTGACTATCTAAAAGTAAACTCGCAGTGTCATTAATCGGATCGTACTGAACTAAATCACCTTTAGTGAAAGAAATAAGATTTGAGCCTAACTTAGCATCACCTGTTGTTGAAAGTACTAAATGTCCATTGTCCATTAAGAAAAATGCGTCAATATTTTCACTCTGACCAGTTGTTCCATTATTTTTTCGGAAGTTGTTTCCATCAAAGAATAAAAATGCTGAGTCCGAAACAAGATTGTATTCAACCAAATCATCTTTATCAAAACCTAGTTGATTCACTCCAAGAATTGCTGTTCCGCTTGTCGAAAGAATTATGTTTCCATTTTGCAAAACGTGAAGTGCTGACAGAGTTTCATTTTGCCCAGTCGTACCATTATTTTTTCTGAAATTATTTTCGTCAAAAACCAAGTTCGCAACGTCTTGAGTGATGTTGTATTTTATAATATCACCATTTGTGAAGTTTAATCCACCAATTTGAGCATTATTTCTTGCTACAATAAAAACTTCAACATCAGGAGTTTGGGCAATCAAGTTTGAAGCAAATGATAAAAATAATGATGTAATAATTAGATTTTTCATATTAAAACGGTGCCACAAAAATTTGTTCAATTAAATTACTATTGATTTCAATTTGCTTTTCTTCAAAAACAGTTTTTACGATAATTTTATTTTTATAAGTCGGAAGATTTAACTTCGCTTCAAAGATACCATTTTCATCACTGATTCCTTGAAAAACAATTTCGCCACCTTTAGTTTCTTCACCATTCCAAACTGTGAATTTCATTCCAGCAAGTGGTGAACCACCATTTCTAACTGCATTAAATTTTAAATTTATGTCTTCGGAAGTGTTGAATTTGAATTCTGGCTCAACGACTAAATCTTCGACAGTTTCATTAGGTAAAGCTTTGTCTAAATCATTATTTGTGCAACTTAGAAAAAATGTGCTGAATAAAACTAGGATAATTATTTGAATAAAAGTTGATTTCATCTTGAATTTCTTTTTTTTAAAATTTATAACAAGTTATTTTGTTTTCCTTAGAAAGTCCATTTTTTTCGATTAACCCCAAATTATTACAGACAAAACTTAACTTCATAAAGTTAATAAATGATATTTTGAAATTATATTTTGTGATTTTCAGAAAACCAATTCAAGTTGGTAAAATGACATTAAAATTCAACGATTTTGTAGGGAACATTTTTTTCTATAACTCTTTAAGATAATCGCAAATTTGCAATTATCGGGAATTTTGCTAACTTTTTTAACATTAATTAACGTAGTTAAAAAAGGGTAAATCAAATGCGTAACAGAAGTAACAAAACTTTAATGAACGAACCGAACCTTACTAAAATAACTGAAATCAGTTATCAAAAATTACTAAATTCTCTTCCTCAAAAAATATTTATCAAAGATTTAAACTCTAATTATATTTTTTGCAATGAAAATTACGCGAAAGATTTAGGTATGAAACCTGAATTAATAATTGGTAAAAACGATTTCGGTTTTTACGATAAAAAACTCGCTAAAAAATATAGGAATGAGGATAAAAGAATTATTTCTTCAGGAAAAGCAGAAGACTTTGTAGAAAAAAATATAATTGATGGAAATGAATATTTTGTTCATACTTTAAAATCTGTGATTAAAGACGACAAAGGAAATGTTGAGGGGATTTTAGGAATCTTTTGGGACGTTACCAATGAACTAGAAAATAGAGAATTGATTGACAACCAACAAAAATTTTTAGAAAGTATTTTTCAAGGAGTTTCATTGCCTATTTTTGTCATAGACGTAGAAAATAATGGAACTCTGAAATTCAACTCAATTAATCCTGCCCACGAAAAATTATCTGGAATGACAAATGACTGGATAAAAGGCAAATCTACAAAAGATCTTGAAGAATTTATCACAAAAGCAGGAGTTGAACATATTGAACAAAGATACAACTCTTGTTTAGAAGCAAGTGAACCAATTTATTACCAAGAAATGATTCCAATGAATGGTAAGGAGACTTGGTGGAATACTACTCTTACTCCTTTAAAAAATAAAGATGGGATAATTTATAGAATTATTGGAACTGCGTCTTTTATTAATGAAAAAATTACTTTAGAGGAAGAAGTAAAAAAATATAAAGAGGATTTGGAAACCTTATTTAAAAAACGAACTCAAGAAATAGAAAAAACAAATCAAGCTTTGTTAAAGAAAATTTCTGAAAGAAAAAAAATAGAAAAAGAGCTACGCAAAAATCAAGTTGAGCTTAAAATGAATCAGTTGAAACTTAAGCTATCAATTGATGCTTCAAAAATTGGAATTTGGGATTGGAATATGGAAGAAAACTCTTTGTCTTGGGACGAAAGAATGTGTCAAATGTTTGATTTGGAATTGAATGATGTACAAAATTATGAAAATTTCATTTCTCGTGTTCACCAAGAAGATAAAGAAAGAGTAAATGCTGAAGTAGCTAAAGCCGCAGAAACAGGAATTGATTTTGATACTAATTATAGAATTGTTTGGCGAAACGGAACTATCAAACATATTGTTGCAAAAGGTAATTTTTACTACAATAAGGCTGGCGTTCCAATAAGAATGAATGGAATCTGTTTAGATGACACAGAACGATTTGAGGCTGAAAACAAATTAAAACAAGAAAAAGAACGAGCACAACATTACTTAGATGTAGCAGGAAATATGTTTATTGTCATTAACAAAAATCAAAATGTAACTTTGATTAATCAAAGCGGTTTAAAAATTTTAGAATATGAAAACGAGAATGAAATTATTGGAAAAAATTGGTTTGAGAATTTTTTACCTAAAGAAAATATTGAAGAAGCAAAAGAAACATTTAATTCTTTAATAAACGAAAAAATTGAGTTAGTTGACTCTTTTGAAAATGACTTAGTTACAAAAAGTGGTAAATTAAAAACAATTGCTTGGCACAATAGCTTGATAAGAAATAGTGAAGATGAAATTATTGAAATAATTAGTAATGGCGAAGATATTACAGAAAAAAAGAAAACAGCTAAAGAAAGGGATTTATTTTTTAACCTTTCATTGAGTTTTATGGCTGTTGCAAATCTTGACGGATTTTTCAAACTTTTAAACCCAACTTGGGAAAAGACTTTAGGTTACACTCTAAAAGAATTAAAATCTAAACCTTATATAGAGTTTGTTCATCCTGAAGACGTAGAAATTACACTTAAAGAAATAGAGAATTTAAACAAAGGAATTAAGGCAATCAATTTTACTAATCGTTATCAAACAAAAGACGGCTCTTATAGGTGGTTAAACTGGAATGCTGTTCCTTTCGGAGATCTATTTTATTGTTCGGCTACAGACGTTACTGAATTAAAAAGCAATACACTTTTATTGGAAAACTTAAATAAAAAACTAAAAAGTTCTAATTCCGAACTTGAACAATTCGCATACGTTGCTTCACACGACCTTCAAGAACCACTTAGAAAAATTTCAAGTTTCTTAAACATAATTGAAAATCGTTATAAAGATAAATTGGATGAAAAAGGGAAGCAGTATATAGATTTTACGGTAAAAGGTGCAGAAAGAATGAAAGTTTTAATTAATAATTTATTAGAATTTTCAAGAATTTCAACTCGCGGAAAAGAATTTTTATTAGTAGATTCCAGTGAAATTTTAAATTTAACATTAGAGACTTTTTCTAATACTATTGAAGAGAAAAATGCTAAAATATCTATTCAGAAAAATTTTCCAAAAATAAATGTTGATTCAACTCAAATAGAAATTTTGTTTCAAAATCTAATCGGTAATGCTTTAAAATTTTGTGATAAAAATAATCCGGATATTTCACTTAAGTTTAAACGAAAAGCAAATTTTTGGAATTTTTCTGTAATTGATAACGGTATAGGTATTAAAAATGATTACAAAGATAGAGTTTTCATAATTTTTCAAAGATTGCATACTCGCGAAGAATATCCAGGAACAGGAATAGGTTTAGCAGTTTGTAAAAAGATTGTTGAAAGGCACGGTGGTGAAATTTGGTTTGAATCAGAAGTTGGGAAAGGGACAACGTTCCACTTTACTATCCCAATTTTAAGTAAAAATTAAAAAGGTAAAAATGACTTTTCCACAAAATATTTCCATTTTGATTATTGAAGATGACCCTGAAGATTTTACTCTTTTTGAGGACCATCTTTCTGAAATAAAAGATTTTGCAAAAATGAATGTTTCTTGGGCAAAAACTTTTGATGAGGGAAATGATAAACTAAAAACAGGAAAATTTGATTTATGTTTCGCAGACTATAATTTGGGAGAAAAATCAGGTTTAGATTTTATCCTTGAAAATTCTAACCAAAAATATTCACCTTCATTTATTTTAATTACAGGTTTAGGAAATAGAGAAATTGATTTAAAGGCAATGGAAGCTGGAGCTTCGGATTACCTAATAAAAAATGAAGTTAACCCGTCTTCTTTAGAACGAACAATTCGTTACACACTTTCTCAAAAAATAATTGAAGAAGAATTTAAAATTAGTGAAGACCGACTAAATTTAGCCTTAAATGCCTCAAATGAGGGACTTTGGGATTGGAATTTGGTTACAGATAAATTTTATCGAAGTGAACGTTGGGCTAATATTTTGGGTTATGAATTAAGTGAGATTGAAAATGTAAAGAAAATTTGGGTAGATAAAATTCATCCTAATGATTTAGAAAGAGTTCATAAATCTTTAGACTTGCATTTAAAAGGGATAATTGAATCTTATGAATCCGAATATAGAATTCTTACTAAAAGTGGGAAGTGGATTTGGATTTTAGATAAAGGAAAAGTTGTAAAAAGAGATGAAAATTATAAACCGTTAAGAATGGTTGGAACTCATCTTGATATTTCAGAAAAAAAAGAATATGAAGAACAACTTAGACAATTTTCTTACATAATCGAACAAAGTCCAATTGCAATTGTTCTTACTGACCTAGTTGGAGACATAGAATATGTAAATAAAAATTTTTCGAATTTATCAGGGTTCTTAAAAGAAGAAGTTATTGGTAGAAATCTAAGAATTCAAAAAAGTGACAACCACGACCAAGAGTTTTTTGAAAATCTTTGGAAAACACTTAAAGAAGGCAAAAATT
Source organism: Calditrichota bacterium (assembly GCA_008501735.1). Taxonomy (GTDB): domain Bacteria; phylum CLD3; class CLD3; order CLD3; family CLD3; genus CLD3. Next base: position 356,905 of record QQUF01000045.1, read on the forward strand.
TTAAAGGTGAAATTCAAAACAAACATAAAGACGGAAATCTTTATTGGGAGAATTTGACAATTTCACCCCTTCGGAATTTGGATAATAACGTTATTAAGTATATTGGGTTCAAAGAAGATATTTCAGAAAAGAAAAAACTTGAAGCTCAATTAATACAAGCCCAAAAAATGGAAGCAATCGGAAATCTTGCTGGTGGTGTTGCACATGATTTTAATAATTTACTTACTGTAATCATCGGTTATTGCGATATTATTTCAACGCGATATAAAAATGACCATTTTTTCCAAAATTCCATTGCTGAGATAAAAAAAACAGGATTAAGAGCTGCTGAACTAACCAGACAGCTTTTAGCAATGAGTCGGAAACAAGTTTTAAAACCAAAAGTTCTAAATTTGAATGAGTTAGTAAAAAATATGCTCAAAATGTTAAATCGCTTAATAAGTGAAGATATAGAAATTAAGACTGAATTTGCAAACGAGCTACAAAATATTATGGCTGACCCAACAACTATTGAACAAGTTGTTTTAAATTTAGTTGTCAATGCAAGAGATGCTATGGAATCAGGTGGGAATATTCACATTAAAACTGAAAACATTCAAATTGATGAAGAATTTGTAAAACAAAATGTTGAATCTAGAATTGGAAGTTTTATTAGACTTTCATTAACAGATAATGGTTTCGGTATCCCAGAAGAAATAATTAAAAGTATTTTTGACCCGTTTTTCACAACAAAAGAAATGGGAAAAGGAACAGGTTTAGGGCTTTCTGTTGTTTATGGAATCATTAAGCAACAAGAAGGTTGGATAACAGTTAATACAGTTCTGAACAAAGGAACAACTTTCCAAATTTATTTACCTGTAATAAATGAGAAAGTTAAAAAAAGTGAAGTTAAAAAAAATGATAAAGAAGATTTAACAGGAAATGGAGAACAAATACTATTAATTGAAGATGAGCCTGGAATTTTAGAAATGTTGCAAGAAGTTCTTACAAGCTATAACTACAATGTTTTTGCTGTTAACAGAATTGTGGAAGCCAAAAATTGTTTTGAAGTAAACAAAGAAAAAATACAAATCGTCATAAGTGATGTCATTTTACCAGATGGAAATGGGATTGATTTGGTTGAGAAATTCTTAAATATCAAAACAGATTTGAAGGTAATATTGAGCAGTGGTTATACAGATTCAAAATCAAAATCTGAATTAATTAATAAAAAAGGCTATAATTTTTTACAAAAGCCTTACGATATAGAAGACCTTTTAAAATTAGTGAAATCAATTATTTAGCAAGGAGAACAAAGTGAATCTAAAACCATTAATAATATTACTTGCAGAAGATGACTTTGAAGATAGAATTTTAGTTAAGGAGGCGTTTGGAGAGAATAAGCTTGCCAATCAATTAAATATGGTTGAAGATGGACAAGAGCTTTTGGATTATTTGGACAGAAAAGGAAAATTTAATGATCCTGTAAAATACCCAATTCCAGATTTAATCTTATTAGATTTAAATATGCCTCGTAAAAATGGTATTGAAGCCCTAAAAGAAATAAAATTATCGGAGAATAAACATATTCCTGTTATTGTCCTAACAACTTCAGAAGCTGAAAGTGATGTAGTAAAATCTTATAAGTTAGGTGTAAGTTCCTACATAGTAAAACCTGTAAGTTTTGAAAAAATGGTCGAAATTATAGGCTCCTTTAGTGAATATTGGTTCCAACTTGTAAAACTACCTCCTAAAAATAATTTACACTTGGACAAACAGTAGGGAACAATAATTATTGCCCCTTAATAATTTGATAAAAAAAGCCGAAACTATAAAAGTCTCGGCTTTTTTAATTTAAACTTGAAAAGTTTAAAACCTTTCAAGTTTCGAAATTCTTTATTTCAAGAAAGTCATTTTTCTGACTTGAACAAACTTACCTGCTTCCATTCTTGCAAAGTAAATTCCACTCGCAACAGTGTTTCCATTGTTATCTGTTCCGTCCCATTTGAATTCGTAGAAAGAAGCCTCAAGAGTTTCACTGACCAAAGTCTTAACTGATTGACCAAGTGCATTGTAAACAACCACTTTTGTGAAGTTCTTTTCTGGAATTCCGAATTTAATCGTTGTTGAAGGATTAAAAGGGTTCGGATAGTTTGGAGCTAAACTGAACTCTGTTGGAATTGCATTCACTCCATCTTCGATTCCAACAA
>QQUF01000012.1 GCA_008501735.1 Calditrichota bacterium
GACGAAACATTTAGAAATTATGACGTTAGCGATGGACTTCAAAGCAATGCATTTAATGGGAATTCTGCTTTTAAATCAAGTTCAGGAGAATTGTTTTTTGGCGGAGTAAATGGTTTTAACTTTTTTCACCCTGATAGTGTAAAAGACAATCCGAACATTCCAAAAATTTTGATTTCATCTTTCAAAAAATTTGATAAAGAAGTAAAGTTTGAAGAGTCAATTTTTGAATTAGACGAAATAAATTTGAGTTACAAAGACAATTTCGTGAGTTTTGGTTTTACCGCTTTAGACTACACTGAACCAATGAAAAACCAATTTGCTTACAAACTTGAAGGCTTTAACGAAGATTGGATTTTTTGCGGGAATGAAAGATTTGTGAATTTTGCAAACCTGAATCCGGGCGAATACATTTTTAAAGTCAAAGGTTCAAACAACGATGGAGTTTGGAACGAAAAAGGCACACAAATTCGTCTTAACATTCTTCCTCCTTGGTGGCAGACAATTTGGTTCAGATTTTCATTAGGTTTTTCACTTTTGGGCTTGGTTTTTGGGGTTTACAAAGTTCGTGTGAGAAATATCGAAAAACAAAAAGACGAATTGGAAGTTTTGGTAAACGAAAGAACTGCCGAACTCAAAAAACAAAAAGAACTTGCTGAAAAGTCTAAAAATACTATCGAAAAACAAGCTCAAAAATTGCTTGAAATGGATAAAATTAAATCTCAATTTTTTGCAAATATTTCTCACGAATTCCGAACTCCTTTAACATTAATTATGGGTCCAATTGAAGAAATGCTGAGGAGCAATTCAAAAGCTAACTCAAAGACTTTAGAAATGATGAAAGGAAATTCAAACAGGCTTTTAGAATTGATAAACCAACTTTTAGACATTTCAAAACTTGAATCGGGAAAAATGGAACTTGAAGTTTCAAAAGTTGACTTTGGTAATTTTTTGAGCAGAGTGGTTTCGAGCTTCTCATCTTTTGCAGTTCAGAAAAAAGTCCAACTTGACTTCAAGACAGAAATCAAAAATTTGGAACTTTGGGTTGACAAAGACAAAATCGAAAAAGTCGTGAACAACTTGCTTTCAAATGCTTTCAAGTTCACAAGACCAAATGGAAGAATTGAAGTTTTGCTTACGGAAACAGAGGGTTTTGCAAAATTTGAAGTCAAGGACACAGGAATTGGAATTCCACAAGAAAAGGTGAAAAATATTTTTGAAAGATTCGTTCAAGTTGACAACACAATCACACGCGAATTTGAAGGTTCAGGAATTGGATTAGCTTTGACAAAAGAATTAGTCGAACTTCACGAAGGCAAAATTTCTGTTCAAAGTGAAGTTGAAAAGGGTAGTGTTTTCACAGTAATTTTGCCTAAGAAAAAACTCGAATTTGCAAAGATGCGAGAGAAATTTGAAGAAATTGAAAATGCAAATTTATTGGAAGACGTTGAAGTTCAATTTGATAAAAATGAGCTTTTATCGCTGACTTACGAGCCGAAAAGTAAAGTTGAAATTCCGCTTGTTTTGGTAGTAGAAGACAACGACGAGGTTCGTGAATACATTTGCAATCAATTAATGGAAAATTACAAACTAATTGAAGCAGTTGACGGAGAAGATGGAATTTCAAAAGCAAAAACTAAAATTCCGGATTTAGTAATTAGCGATGTGATGATGCCAAAAGTTGACGGCTACAAACTTGCCGAAGAACTCAAAAAAGATGAAAAGACTTCGCATATTCCAATAATTATGCTAACTGCAAAGGCTTCATCGGAAAGTAAAATTGAAGGATTAGAGACAGGAATCGACGACTACTTAACAAAGCCTTTCGATTCACAGGAGCTAAGAATTCGAGTCAAAAATTTAATCGAAAACCGAAACAGGTTGAAAGAAAAATACAGTCGTCAAATTATTTTAGATTCACAAAGTATTGTTGGAGAGTCGATTGACGAAGTTTTTTTAAAAAAAGTCTTTTCTTGTATTGAAAGTTTCTTGTCGGATTCCGATTTCGACGTAGAAACTTTAGGCAATGAAATCGGAATGAGCCGTTCACAACTTCACAGAAAACTAAAAGCCTTACTTGACAAATCACCAAGTGAACTAATCCGAATCAAAAGATTAGAGCGAGCGAAAAAGATGCTTGAGAAAAAAGTTAGCAATGTTTCTGAAATTGCATACGACGTTGGTTTTAACAATCTTTCTTATTTTTCTAAGTGTTTCAAAGAGTATTTTGGTAAACTACCTTCGGAAATAATGACAAATGAATAATTAATTTTAACAGAAATGTCATAATTTTCAATTTGCCTTTTCAAATGAATTCTTTCCTTTAAAAATCAAGTTCTTATCTGTAAATTTGCCAAGCCAAACTAACTTGGCATTTTCTAATTTTAGAGGCAGACTTGGAACGAATTACATTCAAAAATATTTTATTCTTCGCAAAACACGGAGCTTTTGATGAAGAAAGAACTCTTGGTCAAAGATTTGCGATAGACTTAACTTTTTGGTTTGACGCAAGAGAAGCTGTGATTAACGATGATTTAGAGAAAACAGTTGATTACGAGACTATCTTCAATGAAGTTCATCAAATTATTACTGAAGAGAAACACCGTTTAATTGAAACACTTGCTCACAGAGTTGCAATTAATGTTTTGCAAAATCACAGAATTATTCAAGAAATCAGTGTTTGCATTCGTAAACCAAATGCGCCTGTAAATGGAATTTTTGATTTCATAGAAGTTGAGGTAAATCGGAAAAGTGAAGACCTTCTTAAGTCTTGGGAGTAATCTCGGAGACAAAATCTATTACTTAAACGAAGCAATAAAAAGAATCAATGATAACCCTAAAATTAGCATTCAAAATATTTCGTCTATTTTTCAAACTGCTCCTGTCGGCGAGATTGAGCAAGGCGATTTTTACAATCTTGTTGCTGAAATTGAAACTGAAATTTTACCGCCTGAACTTTTGGTTCTTACGCAACAAATAGAAAATGAACTTGGTCGTCAAAGAGAAGTTCATTGGGGAGCAAGAACGATTGACATTGACATTCTTTTGGCTGAAAATTTTGAAATGCAAAATGAAAAATTACAAATTCCGCACCCTGAAATGCACAAAAGAAACTTTGTTCTTGTACCTTTAAATGAAATTGCGAAAGACTATTTTGTTAAGCCTTTTGGTAAAAAAGTGAATGAGCTTTTAAATGAATGTTCAGATAACTCACAAGTAAAAAAGTTAGAAAAATGTTTAAAATAATAGTTATTGGAATCGGGATTTACTTGATTTATAAATTCTTCTTTGGATTTGGAAAACCAAATTTAAAAGATTCAGAAAAAACAAATACTTATGTAAACCCAGAAAAGAAAAAAATAGATTTAGATGAATTCGATGTCGAAGACGTTGATTTCCAAGATGAAGATGAAAAATAGTCTTTAAACAAAGACAAAAATGAAAGAATGAAAATGGAAAATTTTGAACTTTCCGTCGAAACAATAAATAAATTTAATGTTCCCGGACCTCGTTACACTTCTTATCCAACAGCTCCTGAGTGGAAAGATGATTTTACTGAAAATAATTATTTCAAGATTCTGAATGATTTTGGTGCAAAAGATGAGCCTTTGTCAATTTACGTTCACATTCCTTTTTGTGAAAGCCTTTGTTGGTATTGTGGCTGCAATGTTAAAATCAGTAAAAACAGAGAGAAAGCTAACGATTACATTGATTACCTTTTCAAAGAAATTGATACAGTTGCTTCAAAGTTTGAGAAGAAAAAAGAAATTACGCAATTTCATTGGGGAGGCGGAACTCCAACTTTTATGAACGAAGAGCAAATCGCAAAGCTTTTCAGAAAAATTCAAGATTCTTTTGATTTGAATTTAGATGAAGAAGTCGCGATTGAAGTTGACCCAAGAACAATTGATCATCACAAATTAAAAGTTCTCAGGAATCTTGGTTTTAACCGCGTAAGTATGGGAGTTCAGGATTTTAATCCAAAAGTTCAAGAAGCTGTAAATCGCGTTCATTCTTTTGAATTAGTAAAAAGTCACTACGATTACTGCCGAGAATTAGGATTCCGTTCTGTGAATTTGGATTTAATTTATGGTTTACCTTTTCAAACGGTTGAAAATTTTGCAGAATCGGTTGAACTTGTTTGCGACTTAAGACCTGACAGAGTCGCACTTTATTCTTACGCTCATTTGCCTTGGCTCAAACCTCATATGAAACTGATTCACGAAACTGATTTACCTTCAACTGAAGAGAAATTCAAGATTTTCTTAAAATCGCGTGAAATCTTTATGAAAAGAGGTTACTTGACGATTGCGATGGATCATTTTGCTTTGGAAACTGATGAAATGGCAAAAGCATTTATGAACGGAACTTTGCACCGAAATTTTATGGGTTACACTTTAAAACCTGCTGAAAACTTTATCGGTTTTGGCGTTTCTTCGATTGGTTACTTAGAAAATTGTTTCATTCAGAACACAAAAGATTTGAACGAATACTACCAAATGATTGATGACGGAAATCTTCCTCTTGAGAGAGGTAAGATTCTGAAAGAAGATGATTTGATGCGTCAATGGACGATAAATTCTTTGATGTGTAAATTCAAAGTTGATAAAAATGAATTTAAGCAAAAATTTGAAATTGACTTTGACACATATTTCGAATACGAAAAAGAGCATTTACAAAATTGTGAAAAAGAAGATTTGCTCAAATTAAAAGATGACAAAATTATAATTTCTCCAATAGGCAGACTTTTCATTCGTAATGTTTGTATGGGCTTTGATTGGTATTTTAGGCAACAAGGTGCTCATAAAAAATTTTCAAAGACGGTCTAAAAAAATGCAAAAGATTGCAGTTCTTGGTGCAGGAATTTCAGGTCTTGCAACGGCTTACTATCTCAAAAAATCGTTCCCAAGTTCAGAAATTAAAATTTTTGAATCTGAAAAGAGTGCAGGTGGAAAAATCTCCACAAGAACAGAAAAAGAATTTTTGTTTGAACAAGGTCCAAGAGGAGTTAGACCTTCTGGAAAAGGAAGACATTTTTTACAATTTGTAAGAGAAATCGGGCTTTGGGAAAAGTTAGTTCCTTCTAATAAAGAAGCTAAAATTCGTTACTTATTTCTTGACGGGAAACTTGAAAAACTTCCAACAAATCCACTTGAAGCAATTACTTCAAAAACAACTGACGGAGCAATTGGAGCAGTTTTAAAAGATTTAAAAACTCCACAAAAAGATAATGAAAATGAGTCAATCCGCGAATTTATCGAAAGAAGATTTGGGCAAAAAATTGCTGACAATTTGATTGACCCCGTAATTTCTGGAATTTACGCAGGCGACATTTCAAAACTTTCTGCTTCTGAAACGATTTTCTTTTTAACTGAACCCGAAAGAGATTTTGGCGGAGTTATTAAAGGATTAATCAAAGCCTCAAAGTCTAAACCTGACATCGAAGAAAGCTTTGGTGAAATTGAGAAATCAGCTCTTGTTACTTTCAAAGGTGGAATGCAAACTTTAGTTTCAAAATTAGTTGAAATTCTGGGTGAAAATTTATCGCTTGGAACGAAAATTTGCTCACTCAAAAAAAACGAAAATAAAATTGAAGTTACTTACGGAAGCGAAATTTTTGTAGCGGACTTTGTTGTAAGCACAATTCCGGCTTTTGTTTTGAATGAAATTTTAGACGGATTCGACACAAAATTAAATTCACTTTTAGAAAAAATTGTTTACGCACCAATAACTGTTAGTTCACTTGGTTTTGAAAAAAATGTTAATTCATTGACTGGGTTTGGATATTTGGTTCCACACAAAGAAAATCAAGCGATTCTTGGCGGACTTTGGAACGACCAAATATTTGATGGAATTTCGCCTAAAAACAAATCAAGTTTTACAGTTATGCTTGGTGGGGCTTGTAGTGAAAATTTTGATTCTATTTCTGAAAGTGAATTTACAGAAACAGCTTTGGAAGCCACTCAAAAACATTTAGGATTTTCAGAAAAGCCTTCTGTTAAATTTTCAAAAGTTTGGTCAAAAGGAATTCCTCAGTACAACGTCGGACACAAAAAGATAGTTGAAGAAATTCAAACTGTTTTGAAAGACGAAAATTTAGTAATTTCGGGGAACTTCATCGGTGGAGTTTCGGTAATTGACTGTATAAAAAATGCGAAATTATTAGCAGAAAAGTATAAAATATAATTTAGACCACAAAAAATACGAAAAATAAGACCTGAAAGGTTTTTGGAAAACCTATCAGGTCTAAAATATAAAAAATAGGTAATTAGATTTCTATGAGTTTCATTGACAGATTAAAAGATAAATGGGGAATTAAAAGAACGATTGACGTTGTTTTAATTCTAATTGTTTTTTCACTTGCAGGCTCAAGCGTTATGTTTTTTACAAAGCCTGTTTTACTCTTTTTTGGAGTTGACGAAAGCACTCCAACAGCAATTTGGTGGACAGCTCGGATTTTACTAATCGTTCCAATTTACCAAGTTTTGTTAATCGTTTACGGGACTTTGCTTGGACAATTTTATTTCTTTTGGGAAAAAGAGAAAAAAATGGGTCGTTGGATTGTTGGACTTTTTACAAAAAATTAGATGAAATATTTGCAAAAACTAAATTTACAAATCCTCCTTATTGCTTCAATTAGTTTGTTCTCGTGTTCGGATAACAATGATTCCGAGAAAACGATTTTGACACAAAGTGAACTTTTACTTAATGCTTACAAAACAAATTCAACTGAAAAATTGCATAGTTTTTTTGAGGAATGGGAAAGTCTTAGTGTTCCCAAAACAAATGAAGAAATTCAGAGCGAACCAACCGAACAAATTCGTGCCACTTACAGAATTTTCGAGCAATTCTATGACCCTTTTAGCTTAAATCAATACGGAGATTCAACTCGTTACCCCGAAGTCGGAAATGAATTTTATAAAGACACAGAATTTATAGTTGTTCAAAATCGAATCAACCTTACTTTCGATAATTACCAAGTAACGGAATATATTACGGATTTTCGTCCAAAGTGTAATTTAGACAATCATAAATTTGTTTACTTAACAGACGAGTATGAGAAAATTTTAAAAGACTTTCTGGACGACCAACTAAGTTGGGAGGAAGTTTGGAAACGTTACGAATTTTTAAACAAATACACAAAAATTTCTCCCGGGCATTGGTTTGGTTGGCATTTTGAAACTCACCCAAAAGTTTATGGAATTGATTTTAATTATGGTTTGGATAGTGCAAGAGTAGATTTCCGAATCCGCTACGAAGGAGGAGAAGCAACATTTGAAAATTCCACAACTGAAAACTCTTGGGAATTACAAGAGTCTCACCTAACTTGGATTGAGTGAAAATCTAAAAAATAAAATACCCAACTACAAAGATTGCACCGACAACAAGTGAAAGTGCATAATGAGGAACGTAACCTGTTTGTAAGTGCTTTACGCCTGCTCCGAGATAAACAAATGCTTTTCCTGTTCCGTTAACAATCCAACCGTCAAGAATTTGCATATCTGCAACTGCCAAGACTTCTTTTGAAACAAAATGAATCGGTCTAACAACTACAGCATTGTATAATTCATCAATGTAATATTTATTAGAAAGCAAGTTGTAAACAGGAGTTGAAATCACGGATTTTAATTTTTTGTCAGGGTCAGCAGGGTCAACATTTGTGTACCAAGATTTTGCAAGGAAAATCCCAAAAAGTGCTGCACCAATCGAAGCTGCAATTAAAATGTAATCTGTTGTCAAGTCTAAGTAAAAGCCTTTTAAGTGAATTGTTTCAGGAGAAAAAACTGGTGCTAACCAAGTTTCACCAAACCAATTGTGTCCACCGAATGCGTGAGGAATTCCGACAAGTCCGATTCCAAATGCAAAAAGTCCCAGAACCATCAAAGGAAAAGTCATTGTTGCAGGAGATTCGTGAATTGAATCGTAAGCTTTTTTACTCATTCGTGTTTCACCGAAGAAAGTCAAATAAACAAGACGAGTCATATAAAAAGCTGTTAAAATTGCACCGAGAAATCCAAGTAACCAAACTAAATTAAATCCATCTCCCCAAGCCCAAGCTTTTGCAAGAATTTCGTCTTTACTAAAGAATCCTGAAAATGGAGGAATACCGCAAATTGCTAACCAAGCAACAAGGAATGTTCCGTAAGTTCCAAATTTTGGCAATTTCTTTCCAAGTCCGCCCATATTTCTAATGTCTTGAGCGTCTTTGTCATCTTCGTGACTGTGGTGCAAAGAGTGGTGAACAATGTGAATTACACTTCCTGCTCCAAGGAACAAAAGAGCTTTGAAAAATGCGTGAGTCATCAAATGGAAAACTCCAGAAGAGAAAGCTCCGATTCCAACACCGATAAACATATAACCAAGTTGGCTGACAGTTGAGTAAGCTAAGACTTTTTTGATGTCATTTTGGACAAGTCCGATTGTTGCGGCGAAAAATGCCGTTAAAGCAGCAATTGTTGCAATGATTGTTTGTGCATCAGGAGAAATTGAAAAGAGAACGTTGTTTCTTGCAATGAAGTAAATTCCTGCTGTAACCATTGTTGCTGCGTGAATTAAAGCAGAAACAGGAGTTGGTCCTGCCATCGCATCAGGAAGCCAAACGTAAAGCGGAATTTGTGCAGATTTTGCAGTTGCTCCGCCAAAGAAAAGTAAGCAAATTACAGTTGTAAGTCCGTAATCTCCCCAAATCGAAGTGTCGCGTAAAATGTGAGCATTTGCATTAAGTTCGACAAAATCTAAAGTGAAAACACCTTTTTTTGCCAATGACCAAAAGAGAAGGAACATTCCAAGAATGAAACAAAAATCACCAATTCTATTGACAATGAAAGCCTTTTTAGAAGCATCAGCAGCAAAGTCTTTTTCAAAGTAAAATCCAATCAAAAGGTAAGAACAAAGTCCAACGCCTTCCCAACCGATAAACATCATTGGGATATTTTTGCCAAGAACGAGAATGAGCATTGAGAAAATGAAAAGATTCAGGTAAGTGAAAAATCTTTGGTAACGAACTTCACCTTCCATATAGCCGATTGAATAAATGTGGATTAGAGTTCCGATTCCAGTGATTATCAGAAGCATAATTCCTGAAAGTTGGTCAAAAAGGAAACCAATTGAAATGTCAATTCTTCCCGCAGCCATCCAAGTAAAAAGGTCAACATCGGCAGGAATTCCAACTCCTTCGTGGATTTTGATAAAAGCAATCACAGAAAAAATGAATGAGCCAAAAACTGCTAAAGTTGCAATTCCTGCACTCAATTTTTCAGGGAGTTTGCTACCGATAAAAACATTTATGAGAAAACCAATTAATGGGCAAATTAGAATTAAACTACCAATTGTTGCGAAGTCCATTTTCAACCTAATAATTTTTATTTTAAAAACGTGCAAAGTTAAGAATTTTGGAGCATTGAACAAAGTTAATTTTAGGAAAGAATTAAGAATTGAAAATTAAGAATTAAGAATTTTCAAAAGCTCGAAAACTTTGAGGAGTAATGGGGATAAATTCAGGAAAAATTACTAAAAAATAATCTTAAATTCTGTTAGTCCATTTGACAATGTTTTTAGTGAAAAGTTGAATTTGTGATTTGAAAGAATCTCCCGTGAAATTGTGAGACCAATTCCTTGTCCATTTTTTTTAGAGCTGAAAAATGGTGTGAAAATTGAATTTTCGATTTCAGAGGGAATTCCTTTTCCATTGTCTTGAATTGTCAAAGTATTCCGAGTTGTCTTTAGCAAAATCGTCCCGTTTGCAGAAATAGATTCAACAGAGTTTTTGATTGCATTAACCAAAACTTGCTCAATTTGCAATTTGTCAGCAAAAATGAAAATTTCACTTTGCTCAAATTCTATTTTTAACTCAATGTTTTTTTGCAAGCAGAAAACTTTCATTGTTTGTTGAATGTCAGAGACGAACTCATTGAGATTAATTTTTTCTTTGTTTGGAATTGGGATTTTGACAACTTCCGCAAAGTTTTTCATAAAAGAGTTTAAGTGAGAATTTCTTTCAATTGAAACTTCTAAAGCATTGTTAAAGTCTTCGCGGTTTTCTTCTGAAATTTCAGATTTAAATTCCAAAATTGACTCTAAAATCGAATTTACTGCTCCTATCGAATTGTTAATTTCGTGGGACATCATTCGGATTACTTTTTCAAAAGATTTCTTTTCTGTTGCGTGAATTTCTTTTGAAAATTCTTCAATTAAAATAAAAGTTCTCGGAAATCCTCTGTCAAGAAATTGCGATTTTTGTACTTTGAAAGAGCGAGAACCGTCTAATTTTAAGATTTTGGACTCATCTTGGTTTAGTTGAGAAATCATTTTGAGAAAGTGAATTTCGCACTCACTTAACTTTCTTTTAAGCAGATTCTCTTTTGTAGATTTTAGGATTGTTAGGGCAGAGTGGTTGATTTCAAAAATTTTTTCGTCCAAATCCAAAATTATTATTCCGGAAGGTGAAGCTTCAATAAGTTTTGCCAAAAATAAATTCTGTTCTTCTTGTTTGGTTCGTTCAATCCGAAGTTGCTCAATCATTTTATTGTAAACTTCAATCAAATTATCCAATTCGGAGTGCCCAACTTTTAGAAATTTTGAACTAAAATCCTTATCCTTAATTGACTCAATTCCTGAAGAAATTATGCCTAAAGGTCGAATGAAATCTTGATAAATTTTTAGCGAAAGCCCAAAAGAAATCACAATCAAAATTTCAACTGTGAAAAATAAAACACTGTATTTTTCCAAAAGATTTAGAGAAAGGAAAAACAATGCAAAGTGGAGTAGAGTAACAAAAAGTAGGAATTTGGTTTTAATCTTCATTAACAGCCAAACCGAATTTTTCGAGTCGTCTGTAAAAAGCAGCTCTACTCAAGCCGAGTGATTTTGCGGCTTTGCTAACATTGTTTTTATGAAATGTAAGTGCCTTTTGAACCATCTCCTTTTCTATCTCTTCCAAAGTCATTGCTCCAATTTCAGGCAATGATTTTGTAGATTTTTTTTCAATTGAGCTTTGCATCGCCTCAAAATTTTCAACTTCTAAAATTGAATTTGTCGAAACTAAGAAAACTCGTTCAATTAAATTTTTCAGCTCACGAATATTTCCGAACCAACTTTGAGACTTTAACCAATTCAATGCTTTTGTTGAAATCTGAATTTCTCTTTTGTAAGATTCATTTAAATTGTTCAAAAACGATTTTGCCAAAAGAGGAATGTCGTTTGGTCTTTCTCTCAAAGACGGAATTTTCAAAGTGATTAAATTAATTCGGTAAAAAAGGTCTTCGCGAAAATTATTTTGGTTCACAAGTTCTTCTAAATTTTGGTTCGTTGCACTGACAATTCGGAAATCCGAAGTTTTAGTTTTACTTGAACCAAGAATTTCAAAAGTTCTGTCTTGAAGAACTCTCAAAAGTTTTACTTGGTTTGAGATGTCAAGTTCACCGATTTCATCTAAAAAAATTGTTCCTTCATCTGCAAGTTCAAATCTTCCAATTCTATCGGTCTTTGCATCTGTGAAAGAGCCTTTTTTGTGTCCGAACATTTCGCTTTCAAACAGAGTCGAAGAAATCCCGCCAAGATTTACTTTCACGAAATTTTTGTTTTTTCTTTGACTGTTTTGGTGAATTGCTTCTGCAAGAAGTTCTTTACCAGTTCCGCTTTCACCGAGAATTAAAACTGATGCGTTTGTTTCAGCAATTTTTCCAGCAGTCGTCAGAATCGAAAGTAATTTTGGGTCTTCGCCAATAATTTTTTTGAAATTGTAGGCTTTATCCAAGTCTTTTCTTGAAAAATGATTTGTGTCATTTTTTGAAAGGCTTAAAGCAGTTTTAACAGTTTGTACTAAATGCGAATTGTTCCAAGGTTTGCTCAAAAAGTCATTTGCACCGAATTTCATTCCTTGAACGGCAAGTGAAATCGAACCCCAAGCAGTTATCAAAATTACTGACAAATTTGGTTTTTGAGATTTGATTTCTTTGAGGAAATCCAAGCCTTCTTTTCCTGAAGTTTCCATCGAAAAGTTCATATCCAAAATCACTAATCCAATTTTTTCAGATTTTAGAATTTTTTGAGCCTCAAAAGGAGATTCTGCCAAAAAAGTTGTAAAACCTGCCTTTTTTAACAATAATTTAAGCGAAGTTCTTACAGCAAAATCATCGTCAACTATTAAAATTGTAGCCATATTTTTTACTCGTTGTGCAAAGCGATTGCAGGTTGAATTTTTGAAGCTAATTTACTTGGGTAAATTGCACAAATTATTGAAATTATCAAAATTATTCCGATTGAAACACAAATTGAATAAATGTAAATTATATTTTCTACCGAATCAAAAACATCTAAAAGTGGAAATTGAATCGCAAAAAATAAACCAATCGTAATTCCGAACCCTGTTAGAATCGCCGTTTCCGAGACTATCTGAATGTAAATGTCTTCTTTTGTAGCACCGAGTGAGCGTCTTAAACCGATTTCAGGAATTCTTTTGCTGATGTTGTACCAAAGGACTCCAAAAAGTCCCAACGAAACATTTATTAAAAGAAAACCGCAAATTATACTCATTGCAATGAGAGGTATTAGAATTAATTCTCTTGTCCTTATTCTAAGTTTGTCTAAAGAGTCCAAGTCCAAAATCCAATCTTGACCAATAGGAGAAAGTTTTTTCATCATTTGACTTTGAAAGGCTATGTCGATTTCATCTTTCATTTTTATCAAAATTCTGTCACCAGGTCTTTCTTCAATTTCTGTTAAAGGATTAAGTCTGATTATTAAATTATCAGAACTTGAGAACTCACTTCCAATTCTAAATTCATCAATTACTCCTCTAACAATATATTCTTTTTCACTTTTAGTTGTGAATTTTTCACCAATTGCAATTCCGCCCCCAAAAACTTCTTCCTTAAATGCTTTGTTAATCACAATTGGAATTCGATTTTTAGAAAAATCTGCGTTGCTTAGCCATTCACCTTGTATGATTTTAAAATTCATAACATTTTTGTAACTTTGGTCAGCATAAATTACTGAAGTTCTTACTTTTTTGTCATTGTAAGTTAGTCTTGTATTGTAACTACCAAACTCAAAAGGAACATTCCTACAAACGGTGATTGATTCAATCTCGCTATAATTTTTCAACTCATTTTTGATTAGTTCAATTCTGTCAACAATGTCTTTGTAACTTTCGGATTCTTTCCATTCAAAATCTGTGGTTGACATACTCAATACCCAAACATTTTCGTAATCGAAACCAAGCGGTTTGAAATAATTTGCTCCGTTGTAAAAAATAACGCTAAGTACTGCAAACAAAACAAGAAATGAAATACAAAATTCAAAAATCAAAAGTCCGTTAGTTTTTTTTCTGTTCCAAATTAGTTTTAAAAGATGCTTAAACATTAGTTTCCTCCTTTCAAAGCGTCAACAGGATTTAATTTTGACATTTTGTAAGCAGGGTAAATTCCGCTAAAAAGCCCAAAAAAAATCGTTACTGCCAAGCCAAACAAAAACACTCTGAAATTTATTTCAAATTGTGAGTAAAGGACAAAACCCATTGCATTTACTCTTTCCAAAATTATTGCTGCAAAAATTAAACCTAAAACTCCTCCCAAAAGTGTGAGAATTAAATTTTCAACTAAAAACTGATTTATCAAATTCCAAGAAGTTGCTCCACAAGCTTTTCTAACTCCAATCTCTGAACTCCTTTCCAAGATTCGACTAATGTTAATGTTCACAAGGTTTACAGTTGGCATTAGAAGAAAAAGTGTAATCAAAGTGATAAGCAAAAAGAAAACAGGAGTAATGCTAATTTCTTCATCTGTATCTACAAAAGTTCGGTAAACTGCTTCAAAATAACTTTCTGGGTTTGCGTAAATTGTATCAAATTTGTCAGTTGGAAATTCTATATTTTTAATTTTGTTTTGGAATTCACTTCGGATTATTGGAAAATCACTTTTATCTTTTGCCAAAATCGTCCCGAGGAATAAACCGTCAAAAGTGAAAGCATTTAAATCACCATCAAAAGTTGAAATAGGGACCCAAACGTCTGCGTAAGCAACAAATTTCAAAAAGGATACATTTTCAACAACACCTAATACTCTATAATTTTTACCATTAATTTCGATAAATTTCCCGACAGCACTTTCGCCATTAAAGTACTTTTTCTGAATTTCTTTGTTAATAACAGCAACATAATTTTTGTTCTTAACATCATCTTGAATAAAAGATTTTCCTTCAATAAATTTGAAATTCATAATCTCCCAAAACTCACTGTCTGCAAATTTTAAGTCCAAACTGATTCTTTTATCTTTTGTATAAACAACATTCTGAGTATGCGAAGAAACAATTGAAGTTTTCTCTGGAGTTGTAAGGCTTTTCATATATTTGTCTAAGAAGTAGTAGCTAATCGGACCATTCCTTGAATTGTCTTTACCTTTTTGAACAACGTTAATAATTGATAACGTTCTGTCCAAATCTGTTTCAGGATAATGAGAACCGAAAATTTGGTCAAAAAATGAATTTGCAACAATCAAAATTGTTAATGAAAAGCTAATTCCAAACAAACTAATGAAAGTAAAAAATTTTCGCCTCAGTAGAACTTTGTATGCAATTTTTAGATAATTTTTAAACATTGACTTTCCTGTAAACTTTAATCATTAATTTTGCTTCCGTCGAAGAAGCGAATTGTTCTTTCGGTTTGTTTTGCGATGTTTTCGTCGTGAGTAACCATTACAATCGTTGTTTTTTCATTTTGATTTAAATCGTGCAGAATTTTCATAATTTCATTTCCCATTGCACTGTCAAGGTTTCCTGTTGGTTCGTCTGCAAGAATTAAATTTGGTTTGCCAACAATCGCTCTTGCAATTGCAACTCTCTGTTTTTGCCCACCAGAAAGTTGTGACGGAAAATGTTTCGTTCTTGCACTTAACCCAACATTTTCTAATGCCGCTAATGCCATTTCTTTTCTTTTCGAAGCTGAAAGCTCTCGGTAAAGCAAAGGAATTTCAACATTGTCAAGAACACTTAAATCATTTATTAGGTGAAAACTTTGAAAAACAAATCCGATTTTTTCATTTCTAATTTTCGCGATTTCTCTTTCTGATTTCTCACTGACTTCTTCTCCATCAAGTTCGATTTGACCTTCAGAAGGTTTGTCTAATAATCCAATTACATTTAGCAAAGTGCTTTTTCCTGAACCAGAAGGTCCCATTACAGATAAAAATTCTCCATTTCTTACTGAAAGATTAATTTTGTTTAAAGCTAAAGTTTCGATTGTGTCAGTTCTATAAACTTTACTAACATCTGTTAAATCAATCATTTAATTGTTCCTTCTTTATTCAATTATTTCGATTTTATTCTTATTTATAAATTCTTTGGTGTCTGAAATTATCACTTTATCTCCAACTTTAGCACCGACCAATATTTCTACAAAATCAAAGTTTGTTGCACCAATTTTGGCTTGAGTTTTAAGAGCTTGTTTTCCTTTTATTACAAAAATCTCTTGTAATCCTGAACCATTTACAAATGCTCCGTTTTTAACTCTAAGAATGTTTCGTTTCGAATTTGTAACTACAAAAACGTCTACCCTTAAATTCGGTCTTAACAATTCATTTGATTTGTCTTTGATTTTTGCAGAAAAAGAAATAATTCCATTTTCAATTGTTGGCTGAACGTTAGTAATTTCAGCTTTTAAATATTTATTGTTAATTTTGATTTTTAATTTAGTTCCGAGAAGAAGTTTTTCGGAATGCATTTCAGAAATTCTTGCTTCGAGTTTGAAACTTGAAAGGTCAGAAACTTTCGCAATCACTTCACCTTTTTTTACATTCGAACCAATTTCATCTTTAATCCAAGTAACGATTCCACTTCGAGAAGATTTTGTTGTGGCTAATTCAATCAGCCTTTTTTGTTCCTGAATGTCTTTGGATTGAATTTGGATTTGGATTTCAATTTCTTTTAAATCTGCTTCTAAAGTCTTGCGTTGGTTTTCAATTTTCCTTTCTAAAGAAACTTTTTCCAATTTTGCAATTTCCAAATTCAACTTTGCTCTTTTCAAATCTTCTTTGGTTGAAGCACCAATTTCTGACAAACGTTCTTGAGTTTTAAGTTCAGATTCTAAAGATTGGATTTTTAATTTTTTAATTTCCAAATCGGATTCAAGAGAAATCAAAGTTCTTTCAAGGCTAAGTTTAAGTTGAGTTTTGTTATTTTTAAGAATTTCAAATTCATCTTCAAACTTTCTTAAAGTATTAAAAATTACTTCTTTATTTAAAGCAAGGATAGGTTGACTTTGTAGTGTTTTGTCACCAATAGAAATAAAAATGCTATCGATTTTTGAGTCAATAGGACTGATTATCACCTGTTCAAATTCGGGCACAATTAAACCTGTTGCAGTAACAGTTGCTTCTATATCTCCAAGTTCTACTGTGTCGATTAAAATTTCAGAACTATTTAAAGTAGGCGTTAAAAACCATCTAAAAATTAGGTAGAATACAACTAAGAGTAGAATTCCAAATGCGAATTTCATTCTCTTTTTGTTTTTATTCTTATTTTGAATTTCTTGAGCTACGGCTTTGTCCATTTTGCTTTCAAATTTAGTTTCATCGATTTGTGCAAAGTGAATGCCAAGTAGGTAAGTTAGGTAAAATTAATTGTTTAAAGCCTTTTGAGAATATTGAAAAGTGTTCGGAAGTGAACAGTTTGTTCGGATTTAAATCTTGGGCAAAAAAAAGCCCCTTCAGAATCATTCTGAAGGGGCTAAAAAATTGTGCGGTTTCGGCTTTAGGCGAAATTCACTCTAAAATTTTATTTTAAAAGAAGCATTTTGCGAGTTTGGTTTTGAGTTGCTGATTCAAGTTTGTAGAAGTAAACTCCACTTGAAACTTGTTTCCCAAAATTATCAGTTCCATTCCAAACAACAGTTCCTTTTGATTCTGTCAAATTAAACTCTTTAACCTTTTCACCCAAAACATTAAAAATTACCAACTTTGCTAATTCCGAATTTGCAATTTGCAATTCGTAATTTATCGAAGTTGAAGGGTTAAAAGGGTTTGGGTAGTTTTGTGAAAGCCTGAAAGATTTTGCAATGTTTTCGCTTTCTTCTTGAGAAGTGAAGATTACAGAATTTGTGTCAGAATTTACAGAATTTGGAGCCATAGCTAAGTCTAAAGCAGAGAAGTAGTAGTGAACTTCGTCTCCAGGAGTTAAAGAAATAGCAGGATTAGATTCAACTTCATTTGCAGCAAGCACATTAACTGAAAACACTTGGAAAGGATTGTTATTAATACTCATGTTTAAGTAAGTGTTATCATAATCAACACCAACATTATCAGTTACTTTTGCTGTAAACTTTATTGAAAATGGAGTGTCAACAATTTCAACATTTATATCAGAAATTACTGGAGGAGTTGTGTCAATGTCAACTAAGAAAGAATGAGGTTGAGCTGGGAAAATTACAGAATTGCCAACAGTATCATTAGCAGAAATGTAATAATAAACAGTTGTTCCGTGAGGTTGGAAAGGAATTGAAGCTGTAAAGGTTCCAAACCCTGGATCTATCATTGAAACATTTGTATAGTTTACATTGTCAAAACTGTATGATAGAAATGGATTTCCAGTAAGTAAAGGATTTGAAGCTGTAATCATTGCTAAAATAGGGTAGTCAGTAGAATCGTTTTCAGTGTCTTTTAAAGCAACGTGTTCAATGTTTAAAATTGAACCAATTCCATAAACTAAAATGTCATCAACAGCAGCTTCAACTAATGAACCTTGTCCTAAATCTTGAGCGATAAATCTTAATTGGCATTGAGCTGTCGGAGTAACAAAGTCTGAAATCAAAAATCTGAAGTTTTCCCAAGCATTATTAGAAACGTTTGTATTTTCTAAGACTGTCCAAGTAGAACCGCCATTATTTGAAATTTGAATGTTGAAAAAATCATTTCCAGGGCTTGCACCTTGGTCATTTGAGTACCAACGATAATAATCAACAATTGGATTAATTACAGTTGTTGCATCAAAAATTGGAGATACTAAAGTTGTAATTCCACCGTCAACGTCATTTGCTCCAGCTGCTTGTCCAGGATTAGCATTTCCTGTTACAAAACAAGCAACACCAACATCTGTGTGGTCATCTTCTGGTTGAGCATCAGTTCCGACTGGGTCGTCTCGAATCCATTCACCACTTGTCGCATCATCTGTTGGCAAACCTAAAGTCCAACCATTTTGTGATTCTGCGTGGTCTTCAAAAACATAAGTTAAATTTCCAACTAAGAATAAAAGTCCTCCGTTTGAAATGTCTGTTGGGTAAGTAACAGTTCCTGTTAGAGTTTGCACAGTAATGTAATATCTAACCAAACTTCCAACTTGTTGTGCAGGAATATCAGCTTCAGCGATGTCGTTTGTTGTAAAAGTCATTGGAATTGTTTGTGGTTGTCCACCATTAACAGTGTAAGTTAAAGTTGGGTTTGAATTCGGATTCAATAAAATCCCTAAACTCATTTGTGCTTCAACTGTGTAAGAAGTTGCAGAAGCTGGAGCATTTTCAACTGGGTCGTGAGCAATTGTTGTTGGTAAGCCAATTCCGTGATTAGTAGTGAATGCCGTTAAAATGTTTAAAGCGTTTGGAGTGCTGTTAGAAAGGTCATTGTCTCCACCAGCCATTAAAAGTGGATTATCATCAGCAATAATCAAATCAACTAAATAATCTTCAAAATTGTCTGAAAATCCATATTTTGCCCATTGAAACAATGTATCAGTTTTAGCTTGACCGATTAACCCTCTCAAATCCCACAAAGCTCCAGCAATAATTTCACCATCGTCGTGAACTTCACCTGTTAAATCTTGTGGATACATTTTGGTGTTTTGAGAAGTTCTTAAAAAGCCAGTTGGATTGTTACTAAAAAATCCAACTCCAACTAAAGGACTTCCGCCAATCGTGTTAGCATAGTAATCTGAAAGTCCTTCGTGCATAGCACCAGAAGGTGAAAGATTCCCGTATTGTTTGGCTGTTATTCCGTGAGCATATTCGTGGTAAACTACGTCAGCAATTCTTGCTGTATTGTTGCAATTATTTCCAGCTTGGAAAAAATTGATAGTATTTCCATCCCAAAAGGCATTACAGTTATCATTAATGTTAATGTTACAATCCATCTGATAATCAACACCATTAAAATTTGGGTCAATATTTTCGATGTAATCGTGTGCCAAATTTGTATGGTAAAAAGCATCTCGTTCTTCTAAAGAACTGTTAGAATTGTCCCAAAGTAAATCAAATGGAATGTCAGGTTGAATTTGAGCTGAAAAAGTTGAATTTGCTCCATTTTGGTTCAAAACTTCTGTCCAAGGACCTTTGAAAGATGAAGACAAATTGAGAGGATTTGAGCCTAAGTTTGTAATTGCAAAATTTCCAAGAGTGTCAGTTGTTAATGGCTGTGGAAGTGAACCAATTGAAATATGTTGATTAAACATTGGTAAGTCAGTCGTAATATTATTTGGAACTGTTTCGACTGGACCGTGAGAATTTCCTGAAAATGTTTGGTGTCTCATTTCGTTGTGTCGCCAAACAATGTTTCCATTCTCAGTATCCACAAAAGTTGCCCAAGTTCCAAGAGGTGAATCAGTTCTTAATTTTGTTTCGTGAACAAATTTAAAATCAGTGTTTCCTTTTTGGTCAACTAAAGGAAGAACCCAAGTTTTTTCTTCTGACCAGTCTTTGTCGTCTGATGAAAATCCGATTGAACTTTTTGCGATTTCAACTGCTTGTGAGTGTGAGATTGACAATTGATTTGAAGGGTTAATTTCAGGAAAGGAATCAGAGCCAAAGAGTATGACTTTAGCATTTGGAGTCATTCTTACGGTAGTTCTTGAGTCGTAAACTTTTACTCCGTTTACAGTTTGGAAAAAATCAACGTAAAAAATGCCTGTTTTTTCTAACAAATTTTCTAAAACGATTTCACTTTCATTCACTTTTAAGAGTGAAGAATTTTCTCTTAAAAATGCTCTTGCAGCACTTTCAGCATTTTCTAAATTGATTCTTGAAAATCCTTGAATTGCCATTGGTTTCCCGAAAACACGATGAGGATTTCCTCTGAATTCGTTCCAACTTGAAGTAAGGTTTCCGTTTATAGCTTTAAAATCCTGCCATTCTTTTTTGTTTTGAAAAGCATTTTGGATTTTTTGAGTTTTGAGTTTTAGATAAGTTTCTTGTGGAATTCTTACTTCGTTAGGTTTAGGATTTGGTTTGTAGTCAAATCCATAAACACTTCCTGCAAGACTTAACAAGATTGTGAGTAGAGTAGTTTGGTTTTTAAACATCTTTCCTCCGAGAAAAGCGGTTAAGGTTAAAATTTTACTCAATTTAACAGAAAATGCTAATTTTCATTTCAAAAAAAGTGTTTACTTAAAAATTAGAATAAAATAATTATATATTTAAATCTAACTTTAGACAATTAAAATTTAAAAAGATTTTTAAGCCCAAATTTTTTCAAAAGGTTATTTCGAAATGGAAGAAAACTATGAAGAGTTATTAGAGAAATTAGAAAATGTCCCAAAAGAATCGATTGAAAGAGTAGATATTTTAGTTGAATTAGCTTGGAGGAGTTGGTCAAAAGATTTTGATATAACTCAAACATACACTTTCGAAGCTTTAGAACTTTCTAAGAAATTGAATTATGATAAGGGTAAAATTTATTCGATTAGAAATTTGGCTGGAATGCATTTTTATAAAGCTGAAAATGAAAAAGCAATTCAAAAATTTGAGGAAGTATTGGACTGGTGTAAAGTAAATAATGATAAAGATTTAGAAGCAACAGTTCTAAATGCGATTGCAACTATGTATTGGGGGATTGGAGATTTTGAAAAAGGATTTGAATATGCTTTTAGGTTTTTAAAAATTTCAGAAGAATTGGGTTCCATAAGAGGGAAAAGTTTTGCTTGTTTGACTTTAGGTAATTTCTATCACGACAAAAAAGATTATGATGAGTCTTTAATTTATTACCAAAAAACCTATGAATTAGCAATTTCGTTGGAGCGACAACAAGATTTGCTTTCAGCAAAAGCAAGAGCTTTAAATGGAATTGGAATTATTCATCTTTACCGAAATGAGTTTGAAACGGCTTTAGATTACACAAAACAAAGTTTAGAAATTCATTCTGAAATTAATAGCGAAATAGGTGTTTCTCGTTCTTATGATGACATTGGAAGAATTTATTTTGCTATGGGAGATTTAGAAAAGGCTATTGAATTTCATATGAAGAGCTTAGAGTTAAGAGAAAAAATTGGATACATACAGGGTAAAACTACGACCTTTTTAGGATTAGGCAAAGTTCTTACGAAACAAGGAAAACTTGATGAAGCAATCAAACATATTTCCCAAGCATTAGAACTTGCTGAAATGACAAAGACAAAAGTTAAAATTTCAGATTCTTATAAATATTTTGCTGAAGCCTATAGCTTAAAAGGTGATTTTGAGAAAGCTTTAGAATTCTATCAAAAATATCACATTTTAGAATTAGAGATTAACAACGAAAGAACAGACACAAGAGTAAAAGGCTTAAAAACTACTTTTGAAATTGAGAAATCGAAAAAAGAATCGGAGATTTACAAATTAAAAAATACGATTTTAAAAGAAAAAAATGAAGCTCTCGAACAAGCAATTCAGAAACTAAATGCTACTCAAGCACAACTTTTGCAAACTGGTAAAATGACAGCTCTAGGAAAGTTGGTTGCTGGAGTTGCTCACGAACTGAACACACCGATTGGAATTATTAAAAGCTCAATTGACAATTTGACTAAAGGTGTTTCCAAACTCAAAGGTTTGAACTTAGAAGCAGAAAATGAAAGTTCGTCAAAACAATTGACAAGAACTTTAAAAGTAATTGAGCAGTCGAATGAAAATGTTAATTCAAGTACAGAAAGGGTAATTAAGATTGTAAACAGCTTAAAAACTTTTGCAAGTCTCGACAAAGCCGAGTTACAAAAAATTAATATTCACGACGGAATTGAAAGCACTTTGACTTTAATAGGTCAGGAAATGCAAAAAGGTGTTGAGGTTGAAAAAGATTTTGCAGATTTACCCGAAATTTATTGTTATCCAAGTCAATTAAATCAAGTTTTTATGAATTTGATTTTGAATGCAATTAAATCTGTAAATGGAAATGGTAAAGTTGGAATCAAAACTGCTTCAAAAAATGGTAGTGTTTACGTAAGTATTTCTGACTCAGGAAAAGGAATTCCACAAGAAAAGTTAGAACATCTTTTTGAACCTGGTTTTACTTTTAATGATTCGAGGGTTAGAATGCGTACGGGACTTTACACAAGTTTTAACATAATTAATCAGCATAAGGGTAATTTATCTGTTGCAAGTGAGCTTAATAAAGGAACAACCTTTATGATTGAGTTACCAAAGGAATTGAAGTTAAAGAATTAATTTATTCTTTAACCGATACGTTTCCAGATTCGTCAACTTGGATATTCTCAGAATCATAACCAGCATTCTCTGCTGCTTGTTCAATTAAAGTTCTTTCAATGTTATCAGTATTGATTCCAAAACTTGCAAGTAAATTACCATCGGATTCCGAAATTGCACCAAAGGCTAAAATTCCGAAGAACAACAAAAGAACGCCAATTTTGAGCCAAAAACCATTTAGCTCTTTATGTTTCATTAAATGAAGAATAGACTTCATAACAAATTTTCCCTTTTTTCTTTATTATCTACAACTAAACTAAAAAAATACTCAATTAATTTCCAAAAAATTATTTTTGCAATTGCTTTTAAATTTTAAGAACTTAACTTTCCGCAACTGACAAAAAAATTGTTAGGGGTGTCGTGTAAGGCGACTGAGATTATACCCTTTAAACCTGATTTAGGTCATACTAACGTAGGGAAACAATTGGAAATCCTTCCTTTTATTTCAAGTTCAAAAAATGCCTTACATAATCCCTTCCTAAAATCTCACATTTTAGAAAGGAATTTAAAATGTATTCCAAAAAAATTACTTTTGGTGCTTCAATTTTAGCACTAAGCATTGCCCAAGTTTCATTGGCAGAATCAATCTCTGGTGTTGTTTTTAATTTGCACACCTTAGAAAGAATTGAAAATGTAAATGTTCTTTTACAAGGACAAAATGAAGGTTCTTCAACAAACTCAAGTGGAAAATTCACTTTTCCAAATTTGAACGAGGGAAATTATTCTTTAAAATTTTCATTCGTTGGATTTCTTGAGCAGGAAACTCAGGTTAGCGTTGATTCTGATGAGTTCGTTACAGTTTACCTTGAGGAAGAAAACCCAAAAGTTGATGAAGTAATTGTTACTGACTCAAGGGCAAAAATTGGAACAACTCCCGCAACTTTTTCTAATTTCTCAAACGAAGAAATTGCTTTGAAACACTCTGTTAGGGATTTACCAGTTTTAATCTCTGAGCTTCCTTCTTTGGATTTTTATTCTGAAACAGGAACAGGAATTGGTCCAACTTACTTGAGTCTTCGAGGTTTTGACCACAAAAGAATCGCTGTTACAGTGAACGGAGTTCCACAAAACGACCCAGAAGACCACAATGTCTATTGGTACGACATTGCAGACATTGCTTCAAACACTCAAGACATTCAAGTTCAAAGAGGAGCTGGAAACACAAGTTACGGTCACGCAGCGATTGGCGGTTCGATTAACCTCGAAACTACAAGAGTAAACCCAAATCAAGAGTTTAAACTTGAAACAGGTTACGGAAGTTATGACACAAGAAAATTCTTACTGAATTATTCATCAGGATTGACAAAAGAGGGCTATTCTTTTAGCGGAAAATATTCCAAAACTTACACTGATGGTTACAGAGATGAAACTTGGGGAGAATACACTTCGTACTTTTTCTCAGGGACAAAAATTACAGATAAGTTTTCGACAACTGTAAACATTTACGGAGGTCCAATCAAAGACCATTTGGCTTATGAAGGAGTTCCGAAAGATAGTCTTGGAACTAATCGAAAATACAACCCACTTGGTGGAAAAGCACAAATTGAAGAATTCCGACAAGACCATTATGAAATAATTAATGAAATGGAAATCAATAGCAATTTAAGTCTAACAAATACAATTTATTACATCGATGGAAATGGATATTTCGATTATCGTTGGCCTCTTGCTTGGGGTTCAAGTTTTGCAGATTTTGGACTTGATGATTCTCAGCTAATTACGGCAAATGGCGATACAATTTCTGCTTCTGAAATGTTGGTTCGTGGTTTTGTTGACAATGACCAAATTGGTTGGATTCCAAAATTTAAACACAAAGTTGATGATTTTGAATTTCAGGTTGGTCTCCAATTTATTAAAAGTTATGGCGACCACGAACAAGAAATCCGTTGGGGAAATATTTTACCAATTGGTACAGGACTTGAACCAAATTTCCCGATTTACCACACTTTTGAAGACTTTGTTGTTGAGAAAAATACTTTTGGAACTTTCTTAAATGCAAATTATACAGAAGGCAAATTCAATTATTTTGCTTCAACTGAACTTGTTTTCAAACAGTACGATTTAGTTGAAGATGGGTTTTCTGACCTTCGTTGGAAAGCGAATTATTTGTTCTTTAACCCAAGAATTGGTGCAAATTACAATCTTAACGAAAATACTTTTGTTTATTCTTCATTTGCGAGAACTTCCCGTGAGCCAAGAAGAAAAGACATCGGAGATGGAACTTTCGCATCTTTTGATGAAAGTGAATTTGATACTGACGGAAATTTGATTCAAAAAGATTACGGAAAAATTTCACCTAAAATTAAAGAAGAAACGCTTTGGGATTTTGAACTCGGAGCTGGTTTTAGAAATGAAATTACTAGTTTTAATGCAAACGTTTACCTTATGGAATTTGAAAATGAATTAATAAAAACAGGAACAATTGGGGAGTTTGGTTCTGAAGAATTAATTAATGCAGAAAAAGCTAGGCACATTGGAATTGAGCTGTCAGGACATTTTGTTTTTGCAAGAGATTTTATTGCTTCAAAAGACAATGCTTTTTTGAAAGGCAACTTGAGTTTGAGCAAAAATCGAGTGATAGAATTCAGTGATGAAACCGATGCAAACGGGAATCGAATTTACCCAAAAGATTGGGAAGAAAATCCAATTCCATCTTC
This sequence comes from Calditrichota bacterium, assembly GCA_008501735.1. Classification (GTDB taxonomy): domain Bacteria; phylum CLD3; class CLD3; order CLD3; family CLD3; genus CLD3. The sequence continues at coordinate 25,081 of QQUF01000012.1, forward strand.
ACCTGAAATTATCTCAAATTTTGGAGTAGGTTACAATAATTCAAATTTGGATTTTGAACTAAACGGAAGATTTGTTGGCAAACAATATTTGGATAATTCAAAAGATGAAGCGAAAACTTTAGACAAATATTTTGTGCTAAATTCAAATATTTCTTTCAAACCTACTTTCTGGGATAATGTAAAATTTAAACTTTCTTTGAATAATATTTTGAACAAAAAATATTCGACTGGAGGTTACATAGAATGGGACGGACCAAGATATTTTACTTCAGCAGAAAGAAATTATTATTTAGGTATTGAATACAAACTTTAACAGAAAATTTAAACCTGAAAGGTTTTTGAAACCTTTCAGGTTTGTTGTAGTTATGAAAAATAAAATTTATACAATTGGTTATGGTAACAGAAATTTAGAGAATTTTGTTAAAGTATTGAAAGAACTACAAATTGATTACTTAATTGATGTTCGTTCAATTCCTTACTCTAAGTACAACACTGATTTTACAAAAGCCAATTTGGAACAAAATCTCAAAACTTTTGAAATCGGTTACGCTTACTTTGGTAAAGAGCTTGGTGGAATTCCAGAGTCTGATGAATTTAAAACTGATGGCAAAACCAACTATAAAAAAATTACAGAATCTGCAAGTTTTCAAAAAGGAATTCAAAGGTTGAAGACTGCTTTGGAAAAAGATTTTAATGTGATTTTGATGTGTGCAGAACTCAAACCCGAAAATTGCCACCGTACGAAATTAATCGGAAAAGAGTTGACTTTGAAAAATATTTCAGTCATTCACATCGATGAAAAACTGAATGAGATTAGCCAAAAAGAAGCAGAAAAACGAAATGAAAATCCACAAATTAATTTGTTCTAAAAAGGCACAAAATGGTTGATTTTACTTTTTGGGATTACTTCGCAATTGCACTTTATTTTGTTGGAATTTATGTTGTCGGTTTTTTTAGAAAGAAAAAAAGTGGAGCATCGGGAATTGATGATTTCTTAGTCGCAGGAAGAAAGGCTACTTTGCCTGCTTTTGTAGCGACTTTGGTTTCTACTTGGTACGGCGGAATTCTTGGTGTTGGAGAATATTCTTACCTTTACGGCTTGGTAAATTGGTTTGTTTGGGGAGTTTCTTATTATGTCTTTGCAGCAATTTATGCTTTCACCGTTGCAGGAAAAATCCGAGAATCCAAAGATTACACAATCACTGACAGGCTTTATAGAAAGTACGGAAAAGCAGTTGGGCTGACTTCTGCATTTGTTTTTCTGATTACAACTTCTCCTGCTTCTTATTTTCTGATGATAGGAACTCTTCTGCACATTTTTATGCCACAATACTCAATTGCTTTTTGGGTTATTGCAGGTTCATCTTTAAGTATAATTTATGTTTACAAAGGTGGACTTTCAACTGTGATAAAAACAGATTTAATTCAATTCTTATTAATGTTTGTTGGTTTTGGGATAATTATTCCATTTTGCTTTTTTGACTACGGAGGTTTAGAATTTATTTCTTCAAACGTTCCCGAAACTCACTTGACTTTGACAGGAACAATTGCAACTCAATCAATAATTATGTGGATGCTTTTAGCTGTGAACACATTTGTTGACCCTGGATTTTACCAACGTTGTTTGGCAGTTGAATCACCTCAAAAAGCTAAAAAAGGAATTTTGATTTCAATCGGTTTTTGGTGCATTTTTGATTTTATGACAACTGCTGCCGGACTTTATGCAGTTGCGATTTTGCCAAATCTGGAAAATCCTGTTTTTGCTTACCCATTACTTGCAAATGAAGTTTTGCCTACTTTCGTTAAAGGATTATTCTTTGTTGGAATGCTTGCGACAATTATGTCAACGATTGACTCTAACTCATTTCTCTGCTCGCTTGTATTTGGCAAAGATATTCTTTCACATTTAACAAAAAAAGAAACAGATTTAGCTCAAGTTGAAAAATTTACAAAGTTTGGTCTTTTAGTAACTTTCGTTATTGGAGTTACATTGGCATTATTTTTTGAATCAATAATTGATTATTGGAAAACAATCGGTAGTCTTTCGATTTCGGCTCTTTTAGTTCCGATTCTACTAAGTTTTGGAAAGAAACAACCTTCATCAAATCTAACAATTGTTGGGATTGTTTTTGGCTTCTCAGCTGCATTTTTGGCAAATGCTTTTAGCTGGGAAGTTTTTGGAATTAATGAACCGATTTATTATGGGCTTTTTGCTTCGACTTTGATTTTCTCAAAAGGGATTTGGGATAACTTTGTTGTTTCTAAACAGTAAAATTACTTTAAAAATATCATTTTCTTAGTTTGGCTGAAGTTACCGGTTTCTAACTTGTAAAAATAAACTCCGTTACTTACTTCTTTACCAAACTCATTTGTTCCATTCCAAGTAAGTTTTCCAATTGATTCTATTAGGTTAAAATTATTAACTATTTTTCCCTCAATATTGAAAATCGTTAATTTTCCAAGAGTGTTTGGAGGAAGGTGATAATTTATTTCTGTACTTGGGTTGAAAGGGTTAGGGTAGTTTTGCCCTAATGAAAAACTTGAAGGAGATTGTGAATTTTCTTCTAACTCTAAAACCAAAGCATAAAGATTAATCACATATTTATTTTGTGGAGAGTTGTTTTCAATTTTAAGTTTTCCTACTCCGTTAGAATTGCAAAAAGAATAAGGGTTAATGAAAACAGTAATGTTGATTGAATCCATAGGTTGAACGGTAAATGGAAAAGTTACATCTGGTATTTCTTTTTCATAGCTTGTTAAACTAAAATCAATTGAATCCATAAAGGTGAATTTGGTTACTTCTAACGAATCATTGCCATAGTTATAAATTGTTAATGTCTCAGAAATTGGAGGAAGCCATCCACAAGAACCACCAATACTAATTGTCGGAAAATTAATATCTTCTGCATAAATTATTGGTGTTTGTGCATTTGAATCTTTTAACTGAAAAGAAACTAAAATTGCGATTAAAAGCGTGTAATAAAATTTTAGCATTTTATTTCTCCTAAATTGAAAATCTCATTTACACTAAAATAGTTAAAATATTTTTGTATGACAATTCCTCTTTTTTATTTCGTTTTGCTTCTTAGTGTCTTAAGTTTTTGCCTCTTGAAATTCTAAAGGTAAAAAATTGTCTAAAAAAATTCTGCTTTACAATCCTCGTAGTGCCAAATGGAAATTCAGAATGCCAATGTCTTTGATGGCTCTTGGAGCTTCAATCGAAGGTTTGCAAGATTACGAAATCATTGACGGAAATCTGATTAACGATACTGAAACCGAGCAAGTTCTTGCCAAAAAAATTCAAGAAACCGATGTCTTGTTTCTTGGAATTACTGTTATGCCAGGTCCACAACTTTGGCAAACCGTTCCACTGACTAAAAGTCTAAAAGCAAAATTTCCGAATTTGAAAATTGTTTGGGGAGGTTATTTCACGACTCTTCATTATGAAACTGTATTGGAATCAGGTTACGTTGATTTTGTGATGAAAGGTCAAGCAGATTTTGCATTTCCTCAACTGGTCGAATTTTTTCAAGGCAAAAGAGAAGTCTCAAAAGTTACAGGTTTGTCTTACATCGAAAATGGTAAAATCATTGAAAATCCAGCAACTGCTCCGACTCACCCAGATGACCACAAACGATTTCCTTATCACAAAGTACAAATGGAAAGATATTTGAATCCAACTGTCTTGGGTAAAAGAACAACTGCGTTTCACGCAAGTGTTGGTTGTCCTTTTACTTGCAGTTTTTGTGCAATTGCAGCAGTTTATGAAGGAAAATGGATTCCAATGTCTTCCCAAAAATTAATAGAAGAAATCCTGTTTCTAAAAAAAGAATATCAAATTGATTCAGTTGAATTTCACGACAACAATTTTTTCACAGCACACCAAAGAGTAGAGGAGTTTGCTCTTGGAATGAAAAATCAAAATATCACTTGGTGGGGCGAAGGAAGGATTGACACTTTACTTGAAAAATATCCTGAAAGTGCTTGGAAAGCGATGTCCGAAAATGGTTGCAAAATGATTTTCCTTGGTGCAGAAAGCGGTTCTGAAAATGTTTTGGAACTTATGGACAAAGGCGGAACTCAAACACCTCAAGATTGCATTGACCTTGCAAAAATGATGAAAGGTTACGGAATCATTCCTGAATTTTCGTTTGTAATGGGAAATCCTGTTGATCCTGACGATGATATTCGTCAGACAATTGAATTAATCAAGAAAATCAAAAAAGTAAATCCTGAATCTGAAATTATTCTTTACACTTATTCTCCTGTTCCTTATCCCGGAACTGAACTTTACGATATGGCAGTTGAGCAAGGGTTTAAGTATCCGCAAAAATTAGAAGATTGGGTTAGTGATTTTTGGCTCAATTTTGATTTACGGAAAAATCCGATGACACCTTGGCTAAAACCCCATCACATTGACCAAATCCGCAATTTCGAATATGTTTTAAATGCTTACTATCCAACACAAACTTATTTGCCACTGACTGATTTACAAAAGAAAATTCTACGTTTACTTGGTTCGTGGAGGTATAAATTTTCAATTTATGAATACCCTATTGAACTTAGAATTTTGATGAATCGTGTTTTTAAATATCGCTCTCCAGAGATTGAAGGCTTTTAAATTCACTTGTTGAAAACAATCACTTTTAATTCTTATTTTAATTAAATTAAGTTGATAGTAAGATTCTTAACAAATTTAAAAGTTAAAAGATAATTTTGTAAGATGTCATCTAAGCAACGAAATTTAAATCCAAATTCTGACGTAATTGAAAAAATCAAATTATTGCTCCAATTATCAGAATTACAATTGAATACTTTTCCAAAAGACTCATTGAAAAATGCGGAAGAAGTATTGAAATTGGCTCGAAATAATGGTTTAGAAGATTTGATTGGAAAAGCCTTTTTGAGTATCGGATTAGCTTTTTATAATCTAAGTGATTACGAAAAAGCTCTTGAAAATTACTCAACTGCAAGAAAGTATTTTATTAAATACGAAAATAAAATCGGAATCGCTAAAGTCTTAAATTGTCAAGGAAGTATTTTTGAACTTAAAGGAAATTATTACGAAGCTTTAAATCATTTTTTTAAAGCATATAAAGCTTTTAAAAAATTAGACGATAAAAAAAATACTTCACAAGTTCTAAATAATATCGGTAAGTGTTATGTCAATCTAGGACGATTTGAAACAACTCTCAAAGCTTATTTCAAATCTTTAAAAATTAATAAAGAAATTAATGACAAAAAATTAATCGCAGTTTCTTACAACAACATTGGGATTGTTTACAGAATCACACAGAAATTTGAAAATGCCATTGATTTTTATAATAAATCTCTACTTATCGCTGAAGAGATTAAAGACCATAGGATTATTTCAACTTGTTTTGATAACATTGGAATTGCTTATTATGATTTGAAGAAACACCAAAAGAGTTTGGATTTTTATCAAAAAAGTCTTGAAATTAAAAAGCATTTGAGTGATTTAAATGCAATTGCACTTTCTTACAATAACATTGCTTCAGCTTATTTTCATTTAGATGATATAAAATCTTCTTTAAACTTTTTGAAAAAATCTTTGAAAATTTATAAGTCAAATAATCAAAGACTTGGTGTTTTGAGAACTTTAAAAGGTATTGGAAGTATTTATGAACAAGAAGGTGATTTTACAAAAGCACTTGAGTTTTATTCAGAAGCTCACGAAATTGCAAAAGCGATTCAAGTTAAACCTGAATTGCAAAAGTTAAAATTATCAATTTCTCAAATTTACAAAATTCAAAGAAAATATAAAAAAGCTTTAGACTTCTACGAAGAACAGGAAAGAATCAAAGACGAACTTTACAATGAAAACAAAACTAAGCAAATTGAAGAATTAAATATTAAATATGAAGCCCAAATCTATCGTCTTAAAAATATTGAACTTGTGAGTTTGAATGAAAAGTTAATCGAAGCACGAGATGAGCTGATTGACAGTGAAAGACGTGCAACTTTTTTGGCAACTGTTGTTACAGCAAATCATGAAATAAATCAACCATTAACAGTTTTAAAAACAAATCTTGAGTTGTTTAAATATTTCCACAAAAATGATTTGAATGAAAAGTCGAAAAATATAATTGGTGGAATGGAAAGTTCTGTTGACAGAATTACTAAAGTTCTCGAAAAGCTAAATAAAATCAGTCAGCCAACAATTGTTAAGTACATTGATGACATTAAAATGATTGATTTAGAAGACGATATTCTAAGTTGAGGATTCTATTTATAAGATTTTATATAAAACATATTCTCTAAACTAGAGGGTTTAGAGAATATGTTTTAACTTTTGTAGTAACATAAGTTATTTAGGGAAATTCAAATTTTGTAAATAACACAATATCAACATATATAATTTTTGTATTTTTTTGCCAAATCTGAAGTTTCAAAATAAGTGAGTAATAAAAATTGAATACTAAGCTTAAGCTCTTAATTCTAATATTATTAATTAGCATTTTATCATTATTTTCGAATTCATTTGCACAAAATGATAAGTTAAGTCTTACAAAGCCTTCATCTGCAACAGTGCAAAATTTCGCAGGTGATAAACAAAGTGAAGTTGTTAATTCCTACCTTGAAAAACCAATTAGAGTTCAAGTCTTAGATGAAAATTTTCAGCCTAAAGAGGGAGTTAAAGTTTTCTTTGATGTTCTTTCTACACCTAAGAAAGCTAAAAATGCACACATTGAACCAAATGTTGTTTTGACTGATAAAGAAGGTTATGCAATTTCGCAAATTACATTAGGTTCAAAATCAGGAGAATACCTTTTCTCTGCCAAAATTGTTAATAATTCACTAAGCAATAATTTGCTTATTTTCTCGTCAGAAGCTCGAAAATCAAATTGGGTATTTTTGCTTGTAATGGGACTGTTTGGCGGACTCGGTCTTTTCCTTTTCGGAATGGAAATGATGAGCGACGGAATGAAAAAATCCGCTGGCGACCAAATGCGTACAATTCTTAGAAAACTGACTCACAACAGACTTATGGCAATGTTCATTGGAACTATTGTAACAATGGTTATCCAAAGTAGTAGTGCAACAACTGTGATGCTCGTAAGTTTTGTCCAAGCTCAATTGATGACTTTTACTCAAACTCTTGGAATTATTCTTGGAGCTGATATTGGAACAACGATTACTGGACAAATTGTTGCTCTAAAGCTAACTGATTACGCCTTGTTAATCGTTGCAGTCGGTTTTGCTTTTACATTTATGGGTAAATCGGACAAATTAAAAAATATCGGTGAAACTGTTTTAGGCTTTGGTTTGCTGTTCTTTGGAATGGATATTATGTCTCACTCAATGTATCCTTTAAGAACTTACCAACCATTTATTGACTTGCTTTTAGTATTAGAAAATCCTCTTTTAGGAATTTTTGTTGGTGCGGTTTTTACGGCATTAATCCAAAGTAGTAGTGCTTTTACAGGAATAGTTATCGTTTTGGCAACTCAAGGACTTCTTACACTTGAAGCCTCAATTCCAATGCTTTTTGGCTCAAACATCGGAACTTGTGCAACGGCATTTCTTGCAGGAATTGGTGCAAGTCGTGAAGCCAAAAAAGTAGCTTATGCTCATATTTTATTCAAGTTTGTTGGTGTTTTTATTTTTGTTTGGTTCATTCCACAATTAGCCGAATTAGTTCGTTGGGTTTCACCTCAAGGAAATGAAGAGCTTACAGGAATGGCACTTTTGGCAGAAGTTGTTCCTCGCCAAACGGCAAATGCACACACGATTTTTAATGTAATTATGGCTTTTCTATTCCTTCCTTTCATTAACCAATTTGCAAAAATTATTACCAAATTTTTTCCTGATGTAGAAGAGCCGAAAGAATTAGAAATTGTAACTTGGCACATTGATTACGCGATAATCGAAACTCCAACAATGGCTCTTGAATTGGCTCGTGAAGAAGTTAGCCGAATGTTCAAAATTGTCTCACGAATGCTTAATGCGACTTTACACCCCTTTGTGAGTGAAGAAATTATTGATGATGAAATTCATACAAATCTTTCGCTCCTTGAAGGAATTCGCCTAAGAGAACAAAAAACCAATTATTTGAATGAGAAATTAACCGATTACTTACTAAAAATTAGCCGTGAAAAAATACAGGATTCACAAGCTGTTGAAGTTTTTGTAACACTTTCGATTGTAAAAGACCTCGAAAGAATCGGAGACATTGTTTTTAATAATATTCTTCCACTTGTTGATAAGAAAAATAAAACAGGAAAAGATTTTTCCGAGGAAGGAAAAGAAGAATTGGCTTCTTATCACAAAAAAGTAATGAAACAAGTCAATAGATGCACAAAAGCTTTTACAACTTTAGACCTCAATAAAGCACGAAAAATTCTTATAAAAGGTTCAAAATATAATGACTTAGAGGCAATTTATAGGCTCAAGCATTTTGAAAGAATTTATGAGGAAGTAGCAGAATCAATTGCAACAGATGAAGTTCATTTGGAGCTCATTGACTACTTTAAACAAGTCAACGTTCATTTGGAAAATATTGCTAAATCTATTTTGGTTGAAATTAACAACGAAGTTGAAGAGTAAAAAATGGCGAAACTGAAAATTCAGTTTCGCCAAATAGAGCTGTTTTCTCACTTTAAAAAAAGCATTTTCTGGGTTTGACTAAAATTGTCTGTTTCCAGACGATAGAAGTAAACTCCACTTGAAACTAATTTATTATTTTCATTTTGTCCATTCCAAATTACAGAATTTTTTCCAAACTTAGCTTCACCACTAAAAAGAGTTTTTACTAATTGCCCTTTAGTATTGTAAACTAAGACTTTAGCAAATTCTGATTTTGGCAAAGTAAACGAAATTTTTGTGCTTGGATTAAAAGGATTTGGAAAGTTTTGAGCCAATTCATAACTCAAAGGTTTTTCAAAACTTAACTCTGAAATGTCAGTCGAGAAGTCCCACCAAAAAATTATTTTTGCTAACATTGTATCAATTGTAGAAATGCTTGGATTTCCGTTCAAGTCAAATAATCCACCAATTTCAAAGCCACTCAAAACTATTTTTGAATTTTGTGTTTCGTTTGCAACGATTGCTGCATCAAAATTTCCTGTTACTCCATAATTTGCAACAACTTGTGCATTTGTAACATTAAAAGCATCTTTGAAACCTTGGTTTGGTGTTGAAACGCTGTAAAGTTTTCCATCTCCAATTGGGTGCGAAGTTCCTTTTACAAATGAGTTTGTTGAACCAATAGGATTAATTGTTGCTCCGATAAAATTAGATAAATTACTACCTTGAATATCATTTGAAACAGACATTCCACTTAGCAATAAATTTCCACCTTTTGTTAAAAATGAATCTAATGTCGCTATGTTATTAGAATCTAAAACAGGTGAATTCTCTAAACCTGTAAACCAAATTACATTTCTTTCAAAAAGTAAATCCAAGGTGTCAGATTGAATTTCTCCTCTTTTTGCAACGTCCCAATGAAGAAATGAGATTCCAAGAGAATCTAAAGCCATTTTATAAGGTAATTCAAAGTCATTCCCATTATCGTCATCAACGAGCATAATTTTTGTTCTGCCTACAAAGTATGAGTTTGGAATGTTTACGCCTGAAAAAATGATAATTGTATCATTAATTGTTGTTTCAGAGTAATTAAAACCAGGAATGATTTTAATTGAGTTGTAAGAAACATAATTTGAATCGCTTATTGCCAAATTCGGAAAGTCAAAAAAGCCAAATGAGTCAGTTTTAGTTTTTACAAATAAATTTTCAGATTCAATTTGAAAATGTAATTCAAATTCACATAAAACACCTTCATTTGTAATTTCGTCCAAAACCATACCAGAAAAATTTCCTGTTGCTGAAGCTAAAAGAGTAGTGTCAAATTGTGCAACTTGATTCAAAACTAAATCAAAGTTTACAGTCAATTTTTCAAAACCTAATTTATAAAAAGAGATGTCTTGAATTCCAGGAGCAGTTTTCAATTCATAAACTCCCAAAGAGTCAGTTTTGAAAATTTTATTTGATGTTGCAATACTTACTCCTGAAATTGGAGAACCCGTTGAATCTGTAATAATTCCAGTCAAAGTTGCTCCACCAGCTTGAAGAACTGCTTGGTAAGCATTTAATCTACCGTAACCAAGTTCGTTATTCCAAGTTCCATTTGGGAAACCTGCTTGGAAATTATAACCTTGTGGTTTATCGGCAGTTGATTCCAAAACATCTTGAACTTCATCAGAAGTTAGCCAAGGAGCAGCAGAAAGAACTAAAGCTCCAACAGCAGCAGCATTTGGACAAGCACTTGAAGTTCCATTAAAATCAGGAGTATAATCTCCATTTTCGTAACCTGCTGAACCTGAAATATCAGTTGTATAAATTTTTACTCCAGGAGTTGCCATATCTAAAGAATCACCGTGTGTACTTCCCCACCAAGTTTCATTGTCGCAAGAATTAAAACTTTTTCTTTCGTCACACATTGACATAGCAGCAACCGAAATTACTTCTCCCATATTTTTGGGCCAAGGAATTTGAGTGAATGAATCATTTCCAGCTGACCAAAAAATCACACAACCAAGTCCGTTTCGTCCTGTATTTTTTGCGTAAATCACAGCGTCTTCAAGAAATTGATAAAAGACTCCGTTTGTTTGCCAAGAATTGCTGATAATTGAAGCTCCACTGTCTGCCGCTGCGTGAATTGCTTCTGATCTCGTCATTGTTGAAGCAGAAGTTCCAACCATACTTGCTCGCATTGGCATCACTTTGCACTTTGGAGCAACTCCTGAAACTCCCAAATTATTATCGGCTTTAGCAACAACTATTCCTGCACAAGCTGTTCCGTGAGCATTTCCGTCACTTGGATAAGGGTCGAAATCATTTCCTGCAAAATCATAACCTGGAACTAATTGTCCTTGTAAATCAGGATGACCAGTGTCAACTCCTGTGTCAACAATTGCAACAATAATATTGCTATCGCCTTCCGTAACTGTCCAAGCATTTATTACATTCAAATCTGCTCCCGGAGTTCCGCTGTATTGAATTGGAGTTCCTTCATTTTTCAAATGCCATTGATTTGGGAAAAATGGGTCATTTGGGTCATCTAACCAATTTGTTTGCATAAAATCAGGCAAAGAGTAAACAGCAATTCCTTTTTCAAAAATTTTGTTTGCAACTTCTAAAGAGGTTAGAGCAGTATTCTTTGAAATCCAAAAATCATAAATATTTTCATTCCAAATTCTTGAACGAATGATTGTTAGACCAAATTCATTTGCAACTGCGTTGACTTCACTTTCAGAAATTGTGTCTTCAAATCGAACTACTATTTTTCCATAAAGATAAAAATCAGATTTTTCAGTTTTGTAGATAGGCTCGGCAAGTTCGATGATTTTTTCTTGGTTTAGATTCAAAATTAAATTTGAAATTTCTTTTGGAGTACTTGATTCTTTGAGTTCAAGAATTGCCTGTTCAGCAAGTTCCCAATCTCCAACATCTAATCCTTTCGGAACTAAATTAAATTCTTCTTTGAATTCTTTTAAAAAAGTAAATTTTTTGGTTAAAGAAATTCTTTCAGCCAAAGAAACTTGGTCTTTAAATCTGACAGAAATTTTTTCAGTATTTTGAGAAAAGGGAATTTGTTTGCCGTGATAGTAATAGTAAGAATCTGCAAAAGCAGTTGAGCAAATAAAAAGAGTTATGTAAAAGATGAAACTGTAATAAATTTTCATTTCGATTTCCTCCATTTGGAAATTTTAGAAAGTAGTCAGACTAAATTAATTGTATTAAAGGATTGCGGATTTTAATCCGTTAAACAGCATAGAAACGAACTAAAGTTCGCAATCCAAAACCAAAGTCTACAAATTAAACTGTCTGACTAGTTAATGTGAGTTTTGACTAAAATAGAAAAAGTGTTTTAAATATTCCAAAAGACCTGTGTCATTTTCTTCTACGAATTCTTTTGATGACTTTAACATTTAATTCCATTTTATTTTTTGCCTCGCTGGTGATAATTCCAATTGCACCAGGATTACTTGCAACATAATTTACAACTGATTCCGAGGTCCGAAATTCTTTAGGTGGAATTCCTGCTCCTGAGAATAATTTTTTTCGCCAGTAAGCATTGAGTTTTGAACGAGATTTTTTTATTGTTGCAAACATAAGTTGACCTGTAAGAATGCTATTTTCCCTTAAGATTGAAGGTAAAATTGTAAGGTCTTCATCAGTATTTTCCCATAAAGTCATTTTTCCTAAATAGATTCTTTCCAAATCATCAAAAGAAATTTCATTGACTGGGTTTTGCCCGTTTACAATAATTTCTATTGTCTGTGCTTGAGAAATGGAAATCGAAAATATCAGTAAAAGTAGGAGTGCTTTAATTTTATAAGATTTCATTTTTTATTTTCCTTTAGAAGCCTAAAACGATTGCTGCTTTTATTTCATTGTAACTTTTGTTTGGAATGTCTTTTAGGCTTGTGTTTTCTGAGCCTTTAATGTAGTTATTTTCAAACTTAAACATAAATCCTTGAGAGAACTCGTAGTTCAAACCTAAAATGTAAGCTGTTCCGTAATCCTTAGCAATTTTTGAATTTGCGTCAATGAATTCGAACCTAAAATAAGGAGTTAGACCATTTTCAAGGTAATAAACTGGTTCGATGAAAAAACCTGTTTGCCTAACTTTTACGCCATTTGCTTTACGAAAACCGATTAGAACTTCTGAAGTAACTTCAAAATTTCCTGATTGGATTCTCATTTCTAATCCGTGACTTTGAAGCGTAATCTTCTGATTTAAAGAATCCGCAGGTTTGTCAAAATGAAAAGAAGTTCCAATTTGGAAGTAATCGCTCAAATCAATCCTAAATCTTCCTGAAATTGATTTGAAACTATTTTCGTCTTGCTCAAAAGGATTTTCAGTTTGTTGCTCACCATTTGCAATCATCAAATCGTAGTCAAAGTTTTTTCTTGCAATGTAACTGTCTCCACGAATTCCAATTCCTGCTCCCCAACGAGGAAAAAATCTAAATGCTTTTTCTCCCACGATTCTTTCAGGTTTGTTTGTACTTGCAGCTTCTTTAACACTAAGAAAAGCAGGTTTTGCAGTATGGATTTCGTTGTAAGTTCCAAAAGGAGTAAACAATTTTCCAAATCTAACTTTGAAAAAATCCCTTACTGAATATTCTAAGAAACCGTATTCAAGAGCCAAATTTCCTCTTTCATCTTCTGAAGCACTTCCGTGTTCCCAAGTGAAATCTGCTGAAGCTCTTAATCTTTCAGAAACTCTAAAATTCATAACAATGTCAAAAAGGTCTGCATCGAATGAGCCTTTTTTGTCGCCATTTCCTTCGTCTTCAATTTGCTTTTCAAATTCAAAACTAACGTAGCCGTTAATCTGAATTTTGTCTTTGTCGATTGCAAAAGAGAAAGATGAAAGAAGAAGAATTGTTGAAATTGTAAAAAGATGTTTCATAAAATTAACCTGTCTTAAAATTGAATATTTTAAATAAAATTAATAACTTGCAGAAAATAATAAATTTTAATTCACTCTGTAAGGAATTTCTCTTTTGAATTGAGAAGTCTTAACTCTTGCCAAAACTTTATCGCAAATCTCTTGTTTAATTCCTTCAACAGAAACAGAATTTGGTTTGCCTAAGTTAGTCCAAGTTTTCAAAATTATGTCTGCTTCTCGGTAAGTGAACCCAAGTTCTGTTTCATCAGTTTGTGCTTGCCAAAGGTCTGCTGTTGGTGCTTTTGAAATTAGCTCATTTGGAATTTCAAGAAATTCTGCAAGCATTCTGATTTCTGTTTTGTAAAGATGTTCAATTGGCTCAAAGATAGAACCTTGGTCTCCGCAAATTGTAAAGTAGCCAAGAAAATGCTCTGACAAATTTTCGGTTCCGCCAACGATTGCGTTAAACTTTGTTGCTTGGTCAAAAAGATTAATCATTCGCATTCTTGCACAAAAATTCCCACGTCTTAAATCCGATGGTTCAGCCAATTTTTCAAAGACTTTTTCGTATTCGGCGAGTTCTTTAGTTTGGACATTTTTATTAGGGATTTTGTTAAAATTTATAACTCGGTCAGCGTCTTCAATGCTTTCTTTTGAGCTTGTAGAAGACGGCATTTTTATTGTAATGACATTTTCAGAACCGATTGCCTTTACAAAAAGAGTTGAAGAAACAGCACTGTCAATTCCACCTGAAAGCCCAATGATGACTTTTCTCGCTAAAAAAGGTCTTGCGTCAAAAAAACTTTTGATTGCTGAAGTTATTTTTTCTGATTCGGATTTTGGGTTAAAGTTTTGAAAAAGTTCGTGAGTAGTTTTCATTTAATAACCTTTTTTTGTTCTTACACTTTTTGCTGGAATTCCAACATTTACGTGATGTGGTCTAATTTCTTTTGTCGCCAAAGCCATTGCTCCAACCATTCCGTCTGAACCAACTTTTACACCGCTCAAAATTGTAGAATGGTAAGTAACTCTTGCACCTTCGCCAATATCGGTGTGATGACAAGTAACTAAACTTTGGTCATTTATGTCGTGAGTGTGCGAATAAATATTTACATAATCTGAAATACTTGCTTTGTTCCCAATAGAAATTTTACCTCTGTCGTCAAGTAAAACATTTCGGTGAATTACAATGTCATCGCCAGCAAAAATGTTGTAACCAAAACTAACTTCAACGTCTTGAAAAATTCTAATATTTTTTCCACAAGAGCCAAAAGTGTTTTCTGCCATTAGCTTTCTAAAAAGGACTCCAAAGTGGATATTGTGTCCAAATCCTGACTGGTCGAACATTTTCCAAAGCCAAAGAAAAGGTTTAACTTTGTAAAATTTTTCAAAGTCTAATTCTGAGTAATTTTCAGATTCAAAAGTAATGTTTCGCGGGTCAAGATTTGCTAAAGCCAAACGAAAACCTAATTCAACATTTTCGTCTTCAATTAGGTCTTGATATTTTCCAGAATTTGGAAAATAAATGTCTTGTAAAGTTTCAATGCAAAGTTCATTTTTATCATAACTTGCATCTTTAATTTTTTCTTCTAATTGATTCAAGAATTGAGTGAAAATTTTTTGTCCCAAATGAGTTGGAACTCCTGAAATGATTCTTGTAGCCATTTTTAATTAACACTTTCTAATTTTGTTAGTGTCAGAATTTAATGCAAAAAAAAATAAGAATTAAGAATTAAGAATTAAGAATTAAGAATTTTTGGGATTGAGGAGAAATTCAAAATTTACTTTGAAAAGGAAAATTGGCAACTGAACCAAACTTTAAGTGCGATTTTAACTTGAGTAATTTTGTTTAGAGAGGGACGGAAAGTGAGGACAGAGTAGTTTGAATTTTCGATTTGTAAAAGAAGTCGGTAATAAATTTCACGCATAATTTCTGCTGCAAAAAATGATTTTTTATCAGAAATTACCAAGTTTTTTAGAGCTTTTAAAAAATATTCTTTGGCACGATTTCCTTCAAATCTCAGAAGTTCTTGGAATTTTGAAGTTGTTTGAAGAGAAAGAATTTCATTTTCGGAAACACCGAACTTTTCCAAATCTTCTTTTGGTAAATAAATTCTGCTTCTTTGAGCATCAGGTTTCACGTCCCGAATAATGTTTGTTAGTTGTAAAGCAACTCCGAGAAATTCGGCATATTTTTTCATTTTCTCATTTTTGTAGCCGAAAATTTCGGCACACATCAAACCAACAGTTGAAGCGGCTTTGTAACAGTAATCGTAAAGTTCTTCAAAAGTACTAAACCGAACTTCATTTAAATCCATTTCCATACCGTCAAGCAAATCCAAAAAGTGCTTCTCAGAAATATTGAATTTTTTAATTGAATGTACAACTGGAGCGAGAATTTCGTCTTTTGTTCCATTCTTCAAAGCATCTAAGAATGACTCTCGCCAATTTTTAAGATTCTTCAATTTAATTTCTCTTTCAGCTTCATCGTCAACAATGTCATCTGAAATTCTGCAAAAAGCATAGACTGAATAAATTGCATTTTGCTTTGCCTTTGGGAGCAGTAAAAATGAGTAAAAGAAACTTGTGTTACTTGCTTTAGTAATTTCTGTAACTTTTGTAAAATCCATTTTTTAGCTTTGGTTTCTTTTGGTAAAATTTGAAGTTGGCTTAAATTTCCAAGCGTAAGTTAAGGGAAATAAATGTTGAGTAAAAAAGTTTTTTGGGAAATTATCTTTTTACTTCCATAGAATAGCTCCAAGCTATCCTATGGGTTTTTAAACTGTCATTCTGAACGGAGTGAAGAATCTCTTAGAAAGTGCCTCAGTTGTTGAGATTCTTCGTTTCACTCAGAATGACAAATTTTAAAAATTCTTAAGTCAATGCCATTGGGCTTTGAGCCATCGGATAGAAAAGATTGGGAATTTACCGAAGTAACAACATTTTTTTAGTTAATTGAGATTCGCCTGATTTTAGTCTGTAAAAATAAATTCCACTTGAAACTTGTTTTCCAA
>QQUF01000037.1 GCA_008501735.1 Calditrichota bacterium
AGAGGAGCAAGTTGAAAAGCTAAAGATTATAAAACCCGAAGAGCAAGAGGAAGAAATTGAAGAGGAAACAGAGAATGAATTTGGAGATGTTTTCGGAAAAAAATCTTATGCTGATTTGGAAGACAAAGAAGCAATTAAGAAATTAGTTTTTATTGACGCACTTTTGGTAGCTTTGATTGCTACAACAGTTTATTTTTGGCTTTTTGCGTGAAATTAGAATTTGTAAAAAAACTTGCAGATGAAATGCGAAAGGCAATTTTACCACAGTTTGGAAAATTTGCTTCAAAAGCCTCAGAAAAAAATGTTGCCGAAAGTGGCGACACAACCTTCAAACTTGACACAATCGCTGAAGACAAACTCTTTGAATTTCTCGAAACAAATAATTTTCAAGACGCTTACTACTCCGAAGACAGAGGTTTAGTAAAATTCTCAGAAAATCCAAAATTTGTTTTAGTAGTTGACCCAATTGACGGAACTCGAAGTGCCGTTTGTGGTTTAGAATCTTCAGTAATTTCGATTGCGGTTGCAAATTGTACCCAAAAGCCCAAGTTCAAAGACTTGATATTGGGAGTCATTCTTGAAATCAAAACAGGCGATATTTTTTGGGCTGAAAAAGGCAAAGGTTCTTTCAAAAATGGAATTCCTTTAAAATCAAATTCACATTCCGACCTCAAAAAAACATTTTGGGCTTTTGAAACTGTTGGAAGACCTTACCTTGAAATCGCAAAAATTCTCGCTCCACTTGTAAAAGTTACTTCAATCGAAGCAGGAGTTTTCTTGTTTTCAAGTTCAGCTTTTTCTTTGACTCGAATCGCAACAGGACAATTTGATGCTTACCTTGACATTTCTGCGAGACTTTTGAAAGAGAATCCAATTTTAGCCGAAAAATTTAGAGATGCAGGAAACGGCAAAATCATCACGGTCTTTCCATACGACATTGTTGCAGCAAAATTGATTTTGGAAGAAGCAGGCGGAATCGTAACTGATGCTTTTGGAAATTCAATCGAAGAAGAAAAGTTACTCACGAATCCAAATCTTTCGCTTTTAGTAGCTTCAAACAAGGAGTTACACAAAAAAATTTATAACCTTTTAGAATTTTAAGGTCTAGAAATGCAAGATTCAATTACACTAAAATTTGACGGAATTAAAGACTACTTAGCAAATTTTCTGCTTGTTTTTCTTGCAGCAACTTTACCAATTGTAGCACACATCGCTGGAGCTCCTGTTAGAATTTTACTTCCAATGCACTGGGCAATTTTGCTTGCAGGTTTGGTTTACGGTTGGAAAGGTGGAGCTTTGACAGGTCTTTTAGTTCCTGTTGTAAGTCATTTAATTTCTGGCTATCCTTTGCCACACATTTTACCTTCAATGACTGTCGAACTTTTTGCTTACGGATTTCTTACAGGAACTTTCAAAGAAAAACTCAAACTGAACGCTTTTGTTTCAGTTGCTTTAGCAATTTTGGTTGGAAGAATAATTTTTATCGGAAGCGTTTTTCTTTTCAAAGCAGTTGAGGGAAGTTATTTAGAGTACTTCCAAATTGCTTTAATTCCTGGAATTTTTGGAGCAGTTGGGCAAATTTTGGTTTTGCCTTTTGTCGCAAAATGGTGGATTGAGAAAAAAAATAATTCTTAGATTTTTTCTAAAGTATTTCCAACTTCAACAACTCCATCTTCAATAACTTTTGCATAAACTCCTCTGAGTCTGTATTCTGCTGTTTCTTTTGAATTCACAAATTTTAGAGCTTCGTGTCCAAACCTTCGCGCAAACTTATGACAACCCGTGTGAGCCTTTGAAGTAATTTCTAAAGTTGCAGAACCGATTTTGAACTTTGTTCCAACAGGAAACTCTTCAACTCCGACACTTGCTTCAACATAAAGATTATCACCAAACTCAGGAATTCTTTCATTTTCAATGGCAATCATTTCAGCAACATCATAGTTCATAATTGTAATTTGAGCTTCAGGATTTTTTGGTTCTGCTAAATTCCATCTATCTCCTGGTACACCATTTTCTGCCGTTAGCTTTGCTTTGTTCAAAACAAGCCTTTGCTCTTCAGGAAGTCTTGCAACAATTAACTTTAGTTCACCTTGACTGTCACTCAAAGTTGAGATTTTAGTAAGATTTTTTTGAAGTTGTTCAGTTGTTAAATGAGTCATTTTAGAGTCCTAAACTTATTCTAAAGTTTGTGTAATGTTGCCTTTGTGTTTTGCGATTGCTTCTTCTAAGAAAATTCTAAATTCATCTGGCTCGTTTGTGTACCCTGGGAAAGTTGCAACTTCAACATCATTTTCATTCATAATTGCATAAAATGGCAAGGCAGTTGTTTGAAATCGTTCAATCTGAAATTCTTGTTTTGCCTTGTAATTGTCGCCGCCGTCAGTGTAAAGCTGAACCAAAACAAATTCGTCTCTTAAAAGTGGAAAAATGTCAGGAAGTCCCATTACATTTTTTTCCATCAAACGACAATTTGTACAAGTGTAACCAGTGAAATCTATAAAAATCGGTTTACCTGTTTCTTTAGATTTTTCAATTCCAAGTTCGTATTCTGGTAACCAAGGTAAATCGTGAACAGCAATGTGTTTTTTACCTGATTTTCCACCACCGTTTGAAGCTACGACGTGAGTTGCACCATAATTTTCAGGTGGAAGCCAAGAATCAACCCAACCGTGTAAAGGCTCACCAATTAAACCTCTTGCAAGATAAAGTGAAGCTGTAAAAAAAACGATACTTAAGAAAAGTCTCGGCACTCCAACAATTTCGAGTTTAGAATCGTGTGGAAGTCGAATTTTTCCAAGTAAATAAAATCCTGCCATTCCGAAAATTATTACCCAAGCAGTTAGCATAATTGGTCGAGTCATAAATTCCCATTGGAAAATCAAATCTGCATTTGAGAAAAACTTGAAAGCTGCTGCAAGCTCTACAAAACCCATTACAACTTTAGTTGAGTTTAACCAACCACCACTTTTTGGTAAGTTTGCAATCATTTGGGGGAAAAGTGCAAGGACAAAGAAAGGTGCTGCAAAGACACTCGCAAAAACTGTCATTCCAATTATCGGCATTATAAAACTACCTTGCGAAACTGCCACCATCAGAATTCCGATGAACTGAACCGTGCAAGTAAAAGCTGCAAGTGTGAAAGTAAATCCCATCAAAATTACGCCCCAATAACCAGAGGATTCGTTACTCTTGAGATTCATATAATTTACAAGTGACGGAGGAAGTTCAAGCTCAAACATTCCAAAAAGGCTAAGTGCAAAAGCTATAAAAAGTCCCGTTATGAAAATGTTCACCCAAGGATTTGCTGCAATTGCGTTCGCTGCTCCGCCTCCCATAAAAACTGAAAGAACAACTCCTAGAATTACATAAGTTCCAATAATTCCAAGACAGTAAGCTGTTGCAAGTTTTACACTTTTTGCTCTGTCGCCTGCTTGTTTTGTGAAGAAAGAAACCGTAATTGGAATCATTGGGAAAACACAAGGAGTAAGGAGTGCAAGAAGTCCAGCAGAAATTGCTAAACCGATAAAAGACCAAAAGTCTGTTTCAAGCAATTCGTTCTGGTCTCCGCCTGATTTTCCAGCTTGGGAAATTGAAGCCATCGCAAATTCTTCTCTTGGCTCACCGTCTTCAACTAAAACATTAAAGGAGAATTCTTTTGTGGTTGGAGGAAGACAAGTTGTTTCATTACAAAGTTGGTAGGAAACTTCACCACTTAAACTATATTCTCCAGCTTTAATTTCTTCACCCACAGCAAAAGATTTCGAGAAGATTCCTTCTTTCTCAAAAAATTCAACATTAATTTCAAAACCTTCGTCCCAAACAACTTTTGGCTTGTTCTGTGAAAAACCACCCTCAATCTTAAAAGGACCTTTTTCCTTAAAAGTAATTTCAGTTGCATTCGGACCATCATCAGGAGTCGTCAGAGAATAAACGTGCCAATCATCGTGAGGCGTAATCGTATAAGAAAAAGTAACAACTTCTCCTACTCTCGCCTTCTCAGGAGTAACTTCAACTTTTATATCAACAGGCGAAGGAGGTGCTTGTGCATAAAGATTTAGTGAAAAAATTAGACTTATAAAAATGAGAGAAATTAACGAATTGAGTCTTGGCATTATGTTTTCCTTAATGTGAAAGTTTATAACTTTTTAATTTAACAAAAAACAGAATGTTTTATGCCAAAAGTTTTCAGAAAAAGTGAATTTTAAAATTGACTTTCAGAATCAATCTTTTTAATTTGCTAAACAGTGTTCAGTAAATTAATTTTACGAAGTAAACCCAATGGGAATTTCAGAACGAAGAAAACGCGAAAAAGAACTTATGCGAAAGCTCATTTTAAGAGCTTCAATGGAGCTTTTTGTAAAAGAAGGCTTTCACAATGTTTCAATTCGCCACATTGCAGAAAGAATTGAATACAGCCCTGCGACAATCTACCTTTACTTCAAAAACAAAGACGAAATTATTTACAAATTAAATGAAGAGGGATTTCGCGAACTTAACAAAAGAATGTTGCGGACAAGCTCAGTAAAAGACCCTTTAGAGAGAATCCGAAAAATTGGCGAAGTTTACATTCACTTTGGACTCGAAAACCAAGAATACTACGAATTAATGTTCATAACCAAAGCTACAATGAAGAATTTAGAAGAGCCTGAATGTGGTTGGGATTGTGGAGAAGAAGCATTTATGACTTTGCAAAACACGGTTCAGGACTGCATCGATTCAGGAATTATTGACTCACAAAATGTCGTTGCAACAACAATTGGGCTTTGGGCAACTGTTCACGGTTTTGTTTCGTTAATTATCCGTGAAAGGCTTGAGATTCTTCCCGACGAACACAAACAAGCAATTTTAAACCAAGCACAAAATTTCATTTTAGACTTAATTCAAAGAATAAGAAAATAAAAAAATTTTAATTATAACTAAACAACGTTTAGTAAAAAACCAACGTTTAATCAAATATTTTCAAAGGAATAAGAAAAATGTTCAAATCACTTTTTCTCTTACTAATTTTATCAAGTTTTGCATTTTCTGCGAATGAAGGTAGAATTCGCGGAAAAATTATTGACCAACTAACCAAACAACCATTAATCGGAGCTTCGGTTCTTGTTGTCGGAACTGAAAACGGAGCTTCAACAGACGCTGACGGAAACTTTTTTATCACAAGTATTCCCGAAGATGTTTACCAACTTCAAGTTAGTTATATCGGCTACAACTCAACAGTTAGAAATGACGTGAGAGTTGTCCGTAAAAAAACAACAAACGTTTCAATTGGACTTGAAGAGTCAATTTTACAAACAGAAGAAGTAGTGATTAGTGCAAGAAGTTTTGAAGAAAACACAGATGCTCCTGTTTCAAACTTTACTTACACTTTAGAAGAAATCAAAAAAAATCCAGGTGGTGGAGCAGATGTTTTTAGAGCAATTAGCTCACTTCCGGGAGTAAGTTCAGGTGGAGCAGAATTTTCAGCTTTTGCAGTTCGTGGTGGAAGCCCGAAAGAAAACATAATTTTAATTGACAACATTCCTTTTGACAAAGTAACTCACCTTTCCGGCGGAAATGAAGAAGAGGAAGCTCAAGGTGGAAGATTCAGCATTTTTGCGGCAGAATTAGTTGATGAAGCAAATTTTCAAGGAGGTGGATTTTCAGCTCGTTACGGAGGAAAAAATGCTTCTTACATTCGATTGAAAATTAAAGAAGGAAACAAAGACAATTTCACTCTTTCAGGTTACTACGACCTTCTTGGAGGAGGAATTGATTACAGCGGTCCGACTTACCTTAACAAAAATACAAGTTTAATTGTTTCTGCAAGACGTTTAAACTTTGACAGAGTTTTGGAAATTACAGGACAAGACGATTTGGGACACACAGGATTTGCGGACGTGATTGTGAAATCAACGACTCAAGTTGACAGAAACAACAAAGTTTCATTCCTTGGAATTTGGGCTCCAGAATATTTTGAAAGAACTGAGAAACACATTTTCAGAAGCGACACAAAAGCCGAAACTCAATTGCAAGACTTAGAAACTGACAAAAGTTTACTTGGCTTAAACTGGCAGGTTCTGACAAGTAAAAACAGTTTTTTACAAAATACTTTTTACCACATTCGTGAAAAAATTGATTACGAACAAGGAAAACTATTTTTAAATCAAGACCAGACTGAAGAGGTTACAAGGCTTCCGAAATTTGAAAACTCAAACAGGCAAACCGAAATCGGCTACAAAGCAGATTTCGTTTACCAGCCAAGTAAAAAATCTGACTTGAAATTAGGTTTTGAACTTAAAAGGCTTAGTGTTGATTACTCTTACACAATGCTTGAGCCTTCAGGAGTTGATACACTTTTTACTTTTGACCAAAATGATTTTCGAGTAGACCCAACGAAAAATTATCTTTTGGTCACTCCTGAAAGTTTTAACCAAGATTTTGATGAAGTAAAAATGAATTACTCTGCTTACTCAGAATATTCTTATACTTTTCTCAAAAAAATTACTCTTACTCCAGGAATTAGGTTCGATTACAGTGAACTAAACGAAAAAATCTATTTTTCTCCAAGATTCAGTGCAAGTTATTCCTTAAACCAAACAACAAAACTAAACCTCGCAACAGGAATTTATTATCAAAACCCTGAACTAAACGTTGTGATTTCTTCGCCTTTAAACACTGAACTCGAAAACGAAAAAGCGACTCATTACATCTTTGGACTTACAAAATATTTTGCAAGAGATTTCAAATTTACAGCAGAAGCCTACTACAAAAAATTCGATGACTTACTTGTTCAACCTTCACGAACAAGTGCAGAAAGGATTAACAGCGGTTCGGGTTACTCAAGAGGAATTGACTTCGGAATCGTAAAACAGCTTACAAATGATTACTACGGTCAAGTCAACTATTCTTATTCGCAAAGCAAAAGAAATGATAATTTGGGAAATGATGGACAAGGCTCTTACAACTCAGATTTCAACCAACCACATATTTTTAACATTTTAGTCGGCTACAACGTGAATAAAAATTGGTCAGTAAGTGCAAGATGGAAATACGCAACAGGAAGACCAAAAGACGATTACATCAAACACGAAAATATTTTTGAGGATTCAAACAACTTGCAGTACTCAAAAGAAATTATTTCAAACAACACAAAAAGGCTAAAAGACTACCATTCTTTAAATGTAAGAGTTGACCACCGTTGGCAGTTAAATAATTTTGCGATTGTCAGTTTCTTGGACATTCTCAACCTTTACAACCACAAAAATGTTTCCGAGGAGAGATTCCTCGAAAAAACAGGAGAATTTGAAGAACAAGGATTTGGAATTATTCCAACACTCGGAATGAAAATTGAATTTTAGCTGACGTTACGAGAAAAAAGAAAGAGAACCCACAGAGTAACACAAAGAAACCTAAGGGATTTTGTTTTTGCTTAACATCAAATTTTAATTTTTAGGGAATTTATTTGCCTGCGAAAGACACGAGAAATATTTGTTTCCTATAGA
The DNA here is from genome assembly GCA_008501735.1 of Calditrichota bacterium. Classification (GTDB taxonomy): domain Bacteria; phylum CLD3; class CLD3; order CLD3; family CLD3; genus CLD3. The sequence goes on from QQUF01000037.1 coordinate 7,482, forward strand.
GACGCACATTGTGCGTCTTAGTAAAAAGCACAAATTTTAATATTATTTTAAGATGCACCGCCGTGCGTCTCTACTCTTTTAATTGAATTTGACTTTGGTATTTTCTTGGGAAGTAAGTTCCTTCTGAGCCTGTTTGGACTTCAATTTCAACGACTTTCTGTTTGTCGAAATTGATTTTAATGAAGCTTCCTGATACTTGGTTTGCACCACTTTTGTCGTCCAAGTAATAAACACTTTCGGCATTTTGCTTGATTTGAGATTCGTTTAGTTCGCCATCTTTGAAGACCATCGTAATCTCTTTTCCTTTCATCAAGTTTGTGTTTCCTGTTTTTTCAGAAAGTGATTTTGCAAACGCTTTTCCTTTGACAAAAACAGAATCTAACTTTTCGTCTTTGAACAAAATTTCAATCAATCTTCCGTCCAAGTCATTACTTTTTTGTTTAATTCTTGGCTCTGAGCGAAGAACTAACTTTGAGGTTTCGGTGTAGTAAAAGGCGGAATCGCAAAAAGCATCAAACTCTTCGCTTGTGATTCTAACATCTTCCGTTACCAAAAAGTAACTTGAATCTTGGTAGCCTTCCATTCTTTTCCCAATAACTTTCAATTGTTGTTTTCCTGTCGAGTCAAATTTAGTAAGAACAGGTTCGCCAAGAGCAACTAAAACTTTGATGTCAGTGTTGTAAATTAAAAGATTACTACTCAAAACAACTTTGTGAGAATCATTTGTAACTGTAACATTTCCTTCTGCTCTTGCCTGAAAAAGTTTCTCCGAATGCGTAATTTCATTAGCAAAAACAACTGTGTTTCCGTAGTAAAGTTCTGCATTTTCGTAAGCACGAATGAACAAATCTTTGCGGAAATAATCTGCTTTATCAGCCCGCAATTCATAACTTGTGTCTTTGTAAACGACATTTCCACGAAGTGCGTAAGAATCAGAAATTTGTGAATAAACAAGACTATCACAAGTCAAAACTTTTGTGGTGTCAATAATTTCAACATTGTCCCAAAAAGTCGAAATTTTGATATTTTCGTTGTAGCGTGCAAAATCCGAAGCAATCGAAGACTCACCTTGAGTAAACAAAACATTTCCAATCAAAAATTTCTCATTGATTCCAAACTTAGTAACATTTTTCAAAGTGTCGGCGTGTTCAAGGTAAAGCAAATCATCCTGAGCAGAACAGTGAACAGTGAACAGTGAACAGTGAACAGTGAAGAGAAAAAGGATTTGTAGGATTACCGACTTTAGTCGTTTTTTTACCTCAGGACAGACTAAAGTCCGCAATCCTGTTCTCCTGTCTCCTGACTTCTGTCTCCTGACTTCTTCCCTTCTCATTTCAGTTTACTTCTGTCAATTGTTCGTTCTGATTTTCCGTAAGGGTTCTCGATGTGCCAATTTTCAAGTTTTTCGTCGCTTTCAAGTCCTGTTCCGTAAAGAGTGTCTTCTTCGGTTACAACCATTACTTTTACTTCTGTTTTGAAAATTCTGTCTTTTTGAATCCAGTGCATTTCGTCTGTAAAAATCGTAATTCCTGAATCAGAATGAACAACAACGTTTCCGAAAGCATCAACGTCGTTTGTCTTTTCAAAAACGATGCCTGAATCAGCGTCAACAGTTGAAGAAATTTTCCCATTTTCAAAAATATTTACGCGAATTTTCCCTGTGGCAATAAGTTGCTTTTCAACTTCGAACTTTTGGATTTCACCTGCAAGGATTTTTGAGGAAAGTTTTCCTTCGTTAAAAACTGAAATTTCGGAAGCCCAAACTTGTTGATTTGGCTTTCCTTCAATGTCAATTTCAGAAGTATAAGGAAGTTCCTCTTTCTGACAAGAAGTCAAAATGACTAAATAGAAAATTAAGAAGAAATATTTTTTCATTCAAAACTACGAGTTGAAATTGTTAGTGTAAAATTGTAGCAGTGCCAAAAAATTTAACACAAAAACAACAAACTAAAAACTATTAATGATTAATCATTGTTCATTAATCATTAGTTTAGATTTGAGCATAGTTTTTGTTACCTTTAGAAAATCTAAAATTAGATGACAAAAAAATAGAATTTAGGATAAATTATGCCACTTTTACAGATAGGTTTACCCGGAAAGAAAAAACCAGAACCGAAAAAAGAACTAATTGTCGGAATTGACCTTGGAACCACAAACAGCTTAATCGCATTTATGGACGGAGAAACCCCAAAAATTATCGCAAGTAAATCTGAAGAAACAATTGTTCCTTCAGTAATTTCAATTGACGAGGATTTTAATGTGATTATCGGTCACAAAGCCAAAGAGAAATTACTTTTAGACCCCGAACACACTGTTTACTCAGTAAAAAGGTTGATGGGAAAATCTTACCAAGATGTAGAAAACGACACTCATTTAATCAGTTACAAACTCGCTGACGAACAAACAGGTTTGGTGCGTGTGAAAATCGGTGAAAATTACTACACTCCAATCGAACTTTCAGCAATGATTTTGAGAGACCTCAAAGCTCGTGCTGAAAAATATTTTGGGCAAAAAATTTCAAAATCAGTGATTACAGTTCCTGCTTACTTCAACGACAGCCAAAGACAAGCAACGAAAGATGCAGGTAAAATCGCAGGACTCGAAGTTTTGAGAATTGTGAACGAACCAACGGCAGCAGCTTTGTCTTACGGTTTGGATTCTAAAAATCACGAAACAATCGCAGTTTACGACTTTGGTGGTGGAACTTTTGACATTTCAATTTTAAAAGTTGAAGATGGAGTTTTTGAAGTTTTGGCAACAAACGGCGACACTTATCTCGGCGGAGATGATTTTGACCAAAAATTAATGGGACTTTTCAGCAAAGAAATTCAAACTGAAAAAGGTTTTAATGCAGAAAGCACTCCAGAAAAATTACAGAAATTAAGAAATGCCGCAGAAAATGCTAAGAAACTGCTTTCGAGCCAAAATGAAGTAAGCATCAAAATCGAATTTCCTGAGGAGAACTACACTTACGAAAGAGAAATTACCAAAGATTTTTATGAAGAGTTGATTGCTTCAACGGTTGAAAGGACAATGGAAATTTGTAGAAAAGCAATCAAAGATTCAGGTTTAAAAGTTTGCGATATTGACAACATTGTTTTGGTTGGAGGTTCAACCCGAACTCCTTTGGTTAGAAAAAAAGTTGAAGAGTTTTTTGGAAGAAAACCATTTTCAGACCTTGATCCAGATGAAGTTGTTGCACTTGGAGCAGCAGTTCAAGCAGACATTCTGTCGGGTCATAGAAAAGACATTTTACTTCTTGACGTAACTCCACTTTCACTTGGAATCGAAACTTTCGGTGGAGTAATGAATGTTTTAATTCCACGAAACACAACTATTCCAACCCGTGCAGGAGAAACTTTTACAACTTACGTTGAAAATCAAACAGGAATTGACATCAATGTTTACCAAGGTGAAAGAGAACTAGTCAAAGACAATCGCCAACTTGCAAGTTTCAAACTTTCAGGAATTGTTCCACAACCTGCAGGAATGCCGAAAATCAATGTAATTTTCACACTTGACGCTGACGGAATTTTACGAGTTACAGCCAAAGACAAAAACACGGAAGTCGAGGCTTCAATAAAAGTAAAACCAACTTACGGTTTGAAAGACGAAGAAGTTGAAGGAATGCTTGCAAGTTCATTGGAAAATGCTGAAAAAGATATGGCAGACAGAATGTTAATTGAGGCAAGGACAGAGTCAGATGCAATTATCAAAAGTACTGAAAAAGCAATTGAAACACACGGACACTTAATTTCAGAAGAACAGAAAGAAACGATTTTAAATACTTTAATTGAGTTGAAAGAAACTCAAAAACAGACAAACCATAAAACGATTGTAAATTTGACCGAAAGGTTAAATGAAGAATCAACACCTCTTGCACAGAATATTTTAAATTCAGTTGCAGAGGCAGCTTTAGAAAATAAAAACATTACAGAAGTTTAGGAAAGAATTTAGAAAAATGCCAAAAATAACATTACTCAAAGACGATAAAGAATACATTTTAGATGCCGAAATTGGAGAAAACATTCTCGAAATTGCACTTGCTAATGACATTGAAATTCAACACAATTGCGGTGGAGTTTGTGCTTGTTCAACTTGCCACATTCACGTTTTGGACGGAATGGAAAACCTTAGCGAGCTTACAGACGAAGAAGAAGAACAACTTGACGAAGCTTGGGATTTGAGCTTGGACTCAAGACTTAGTTGCCAATGCGTTGTTAGTGGCGATGCGAAGGTTAAAGTGATAAATTAAAGAATTCAGAAGACAGGAGTCAGAATTCAGAATGGGAGTTTCACTTTGCGTGAAACTCTTGGTTCAAACAAAGTAAATAAATAATTTTAGATTGCAGACTTTAGTCCGTTTTTAGGCACAAACGGACTAAAGTCTGCAATCTTATTTTTTTGACTTTAAAAATCAAAGTAACAATGAAAATAATTGACATCTCACCAGAAGTAAAAATTGGAAGTCCTGTTTGGCCCGGCGACACGGAATTTTCTTACAAATGGGTTATGGAAATGGAAGACGGAATGTCTTGCAATGTTTCTACAATCACAACTTCAGTTCACATCGGAGCTCACACAGATGCTCCTTTTCACTTTGAACCAAACGGGCAAACAATTGATGAAGTTCCTCTTGAAAAATACATTGGGAAAGCCTTAGTAATCGAAGTGAATGCAAATGAGAAAGTTAAACCCGAAGACTTTGCACACGTAACTTTAGATGGAGTTGAAAGAGTTCTTTTCAAAACAAAAAAGTCTCCTCCTATCGAAAATTTTGATACAGATTACATTGCAGTTGCAAACGAAACTGCTGAACTTCTAGCAAAAAAAGGAATTGTTTTAGTTGGAATTGACACATATTCAATGGACGATTTCCACAGCAAAGACTTGAAAACTCACCACATTCTTTTGCAAAATGGAATTGCGATTTTAGAAGGAATTGACCTTTCTAAAGTAGAAACAGGAACTTACGAATTAATCGCTTTACCTTTAAAACTCAAAGGTCTTGACGCTTCTCCCGTGAGAGCAATTTTACGCACACTTGATTAATTGAGACAATAAATGTCAGACATTAAAATTAAAATTCTCGGAAATGGTTTTTGCGAAGCGACTCACGAAGAGTTCGGCGAAAAAGTAAAAACTTCAATCTCACCAATTTTTGGTGGTAAAGGTGAAAATTTCTCTTCAACAGACTTGGTTGCCGCTGCTTTGGGAACTTGTGTTGCAAGTAGCTTGGAAGGTTTTGCTAAAAGAAGTGATTTGAATTTTAATGAATTTGAAATTATGGTTGAAAAAGAACTTTCCGATTCGCCAAAAAGAATTTCAGCACTAAAAATCGAAATTGCTTACCCAAAGAAATTAGACGATAAAACCCTACTAAAAATTATAAGAATAATTAATTCTTGTCCCGTAAGAAAAAGTTTGAATCCTGAAATTATTGTCGAATCAAGGTTTAGAGAAATAAAGAAGTAGGGAACAAAGATTTTTGTTCCCTACAAATCGAAAATTGTTTTGTTAGAAATCGAATTTAATTCCTTGAGCAAGTGGTAAATCGTTTCCGAAATTCATTGTGTTCGTTTGACGACGCATATAAATTTTCCACGAATCACTTCCCGACTCTCTTCCACCACCAGTTTCTTTTTCTCCACCAAAAGCTCCGCCAATTTCAGCTCCAGAAGTTCCGATGTTCACGTTTGCAATTCCGCAATCTGACCCCCAATGTGAAAGAAATTGTTCTGCTTCAAGCATATTTTTGGTGAAAATAGCAGATGAAAGTCCTTGTGCAACTCCGTTATGAAGTTCCATTGCTTCGTCTAAATTTTTGTATTTCATCAAGTATAAAATTGGTGCAAAAGTTTCTTCCTGAACGATTTCATAAGAATTTTCAGCTTCGGCGATACAAGGACGAACATAACAACCTGATTCGTAGCCTTCACCTTCCAAAACTTCACCACCGTAAATTACTTTTCCACCTTCTTCTTTGAGTTTGACAATCGCTTCTTGCATTGTGTCAACAGCAGTTTTGTCGATGAGAGGTCCAACGTGATTTTTCTCGTCTAAAGGGTCTCCGATTGTGAGACTGTTGTAAGCAGAAAGTAAAGATTCTTTCACTTTTTCATACATTGACTCTTGAATGATTAATCTTCTTGTAGAAGTACAGCGTTGTCCAGCTGTTCCGACTGCTCCGAAAACAGAAGCCATAATTGCCATTTTCAAATCAGCTTCTTCACTGATGATAATTGCGTTGTTTCCACCGAGTTCGAGTAAAGAACGTCCGAGTCTTTTTCCGACAACTTCGGCAACCCTTTTTCCCATTCGAGTCGAGCCTGTTGCAGAAATTAAAGGAATTCGTTTGTCGTTGAGCATTTCTTCACCAACAGTTGCACCACGTCCAATTACTGTACAGAAAAGTCCTTCTGGAAGGTCTTCGATTTCGTTCATAATATTTTGAACAGCGACGGCACAAAGAGGAGTTTTGCTTGAAGGTTTCCAAACAGTTGGGTCTCCGCAAACTGCTGCAAGCATTGAATTCCAAGCCCAAACTGCAACAGGGAAATTAAATGCAGAAATTACACCGATAATTCCGAGTGGGTGATATTGCTCGTACATTCTGTGAGAAGGTCTTTCCGAATGCATTGTCAAACCGTAAAGTTGACGAGAAAGTCCGACTGCGAAATCGCAAATGTCAATCATTTCTTGAACTTCACCAAGACCTTCTTGAAGGCTTTTTCCCATTTCATAAGAAACAAGCATTCCAAGTTCTTGTTTGTATTCGCGAAGTTTCATTCCAGCTTGACGAACTAATTCGCCACGTTTTGGTGCAGGAATTTGTCGCCATTCTTTGAAAGCATTTTCAGCTGTTTCAATGATTGCGTTATATTCGTCAGTAGAAACTTGGTTTACTTTTGCAATATATTCGCCATTTGTTGGAGAGTAAACTTCAATTACTCCATTGGCTTCACTTCCGTACCATTTTTTACCTGTTGAACCACCAAGATTTGTTTCTGAAATACCTAATTTTTTAAGAAAATCTTTCAATTGTTTTATCTCCATAAGTTGTTAATTGTTCAAAATTAAATGGCTCTAAAATTAACAAATTTTGAAGTGGATTGATAGAAGAAAGATGTGAAGTTAGAATTAGTTTTTACGGGCAAGAATAAATATTGAAGTTGCCATAAAAGGAACTTCTGTTGTGTCAGTGTTAAAAATATTTTCAGTGAAGAAAGTTTTCAGTGAGCCTTCTTTAAGAACGTCCAAAGGAGCTGTCACGTATTCCATTTGCAAAATTTCAAAACCAACTGATTCAAGTAAATTCTTAATTCTGTTTTTTGTGTAAATTCTTGCTCTTGAATATTTTTCGTGAATTGGTGTTGGGAGCCAAGAAAAAAGAGGAACTCTGTTCCAAGGAAGTAAAGGCAAATTTGCTCCGTGAGTTTCAAAAATCCACCATTTATTCGGAACTGTGATTGCCGCCAAACCACCTTTTTTGAGAAATTTGTAAAACTCACTAACACTTTTGTCATCTGTTAAATGTTCGATAACTTCAAAGCTAATTAGCCTATCAAATTGTCTTTCAAATTTTTCATTTTCAATATCAATTAAAACAAATTCACAGTTTTCTTTTTGATTTTGCTTTTTGTAATTCTCAAAAGCCTCTTTGTGTCCATCAAAAATTTCAATTCCCGTACAACTTTTCATTTCATCAGAAAGTTTGAAAAGAGAAGCCCCATTTCCACAACCGACATCAACAAGTTCTAAATCTTTTCGACAAAAGCCTTCAATATTTTTCACTAAATCTACTCTTCGCGTGATGATTTTGTGGTCAAATTCTGCAGGTTTGCCAAGGTGATGTTTACTCATTAAAAACTCTAAAAATTAAAATTGCCAAGCTAAAAATTAACTTGGCAAACTTACGATAAAACAAAATTCTTCTCAAGTTCAAAAATTGAAAATCACCTAAGAAAAGACATTTTTTTTGTTTCAGAAAATCCTGTTTCTGTTTCTAATTTGTAAAAGTAAGTTCCACTTGAAACTAAATTTCCAAAAGAGTCTTTGCTATCCCAAGTTAAAGATTTTAGCCCTTTTTCACTAAAACCGCTAAAAAGTGTTTTTACTAATTGCCCTTTAACATTAAAAATGTTCAATGAAATATTTTGTGATTCCTGTAAAGTAAAATCAATTTTTGTGCTTGGGTTAAAAGGATTTGGATAGTTTTGTAAAAGTTCGATTTTCTCAGGTAATGAGTTTTCTTCGACGGTTGTAACTGTGTCAACTCCTATTCCAGACAAGTAAATCAAATAATTTGGTGTATCCCAATCGTTTGTAAAAATTTCGATATAACCTGCTGAGAAACCTAAAAATTGAGGTTCAAAAGTTAGATTGAACTCTAAAGAATCGCCAACAGAAATTGCAGAAGTGGCTAAATCTACATCAAAACCATCTCCAACTAAATTGTAGTTTGTAACACTCAAAGGAATTTCACCTGTTGAGAAAATCTTTGCTTGCAAAGTCAGAAGATTATTTAACTGAACATCACCGAAATTTAAAATTATTGGAGTTGAGTAACCATTAGGTTTCAGAGAAAAAGCAACAAATTTTGTAATAGTTGCATCACTCGTTCCGTTATGAGAATAATCGTAAGCACCATTTGTAGCTATGAAATCAGGTGAACTTGTGTCACCTCCAATGTAAATATCACCTTGTGGAGAAATTGCAATACAACCTCCAATATCTTTTGCACTCCCTCCGAGGAAAGTCGAATAAACTAAAGAATCGCCAAGAGGAGGCAAAATGGTAAAAAAACCGTCATTGTCTCCATCCTGCAATGTATCAAAAGCATCAACTGTAGTCGGAAAATCCCCAGAAAAGGTATAACCTGTAACGTAAGTAAAACCAAGAGTATCTGTTTCCAAAACATAAACTTGGTCATTTTGACTCCCCCCTAAAAAAGTAGAAAAAATCAAATTATTGCTCATTAAATCAAGCTCGAAAATATAAGTATCCTCTCCGCCACTGTAAGTATCATCAAATCCTCCTGCTGTTAGTGGAAAATCACTCGAATAAGTGTAACCTGTTCCATAAACACTTGCAAAAGATTCAACTTTAATATCCCTGTTGTAATCGTTTCCGCTTCCACCAAGAAAAGTTGAATAATCAAAAAGATAATCGTTTGTGCCAGATAGCTGAGTTTCATTTTTTTCGGGGCTAGTATTAAAAAGCAAAAGTCTCGTAATAAAACAATCAACATTCCCATTCAAAGAAGTGTCGTAAGCATTCCAAGTAGTTATTGGAAAATCATTTGAAGCTGTGTAACCCGAGATATAAACTGCACCTTCTGCAAAGTTGAATTTAATTCCATCTCCGTCATCATAATTTGAACCACCAAGAAAAGTTGAGTATTCTAAAGCAGTTCCATTTGGTGCAACTCGGCAAAAAAAAGCGTCATAACTTCCACCATTATAAGTCGTGTCGTAAGAGCTTGAAACTATTGGAAAATTATTTGAGGAAGTCCTTCCTGTGATGTAAGCTATTCCATTATGAACATCAATCCTCCGACATTTATCTTCTGAGTTTCCACCAATAAAGGTTGAATAAATTAGAGCATTTCCCATTGAATTTACTTTTGTTACAAATGCATCATAATTTCCATTATGAGTTTCGTCAAAAGCATTTGTTGTAGTTGGAAAATTATTAGAGAAAGTGTAACCACCGATGTAAGAATTTTCACTTTCATCTAATTCCATAGTGTAAGTTCTTTCCTCATCATTTCCTCCTAAAAATGTGCTAAAAAGGAGAAAACTGCCAGAAGAATCAATCTTGGAAATCATTACATCTCTCTGACCTCCATTATAAATTGTTCCATATGAGCCAGAAGTTGTCGGGAAATAGTTTGAAGCACAAAAACCTGCCAACGTAACATTAGAACCGTCAGAGTTTACTTTGACTCCTCTATAATAGTCCAAATTGTCACCACCAACAAAAGTAGAAAAACCGATAGTGGTAGCGTTTGCTATTACAAAACAGAATAAAATGATTATTGAAACTATTAAGCCCATTTTATTTATTCCTCAATTTTATTTAGAATTTATTTAACTTTATTAAGTTATTTTCAATAACAAAATATACCAAGTATAAATTTATGAATTCTAAAAATCCTTTGAAACCAAACCAATTCCCTGTCTAACCGTTCGTCGAATGTGTTTTTGTTTTAAAGGTGAATTCAAAAATCTATTTAGTGATGCTAACAAATACTTTTTGCCACTTTCCGTTGAAAACTCCAACTCTTCTCTAACAGCAAAGGCAGTTTTAATTAAATGTGCTGAGAAAATCGGAAGCCCATTCCCGTGGTCTAAAATTTGGTTAAAAGATTTTATAAAAAAGTTCTCCAAGTTTCCAACTTCCCAATCATTCTCAGAAACTTCTAAATCCAAGTACCGAATATTCCTGCCACTAAAACAAGCCATTTGCAAAAGTCCGAATTTCCAAAACTCAGGAAATTTTTTACACTGAACTCTAACTGCGTTTGCAAAAGTCAAACTATGTGTAAAGCCTAACCAACTAATGTTATCGCCAACAGGTTTATCATAAGCAAATTGATAAGAAGTATCAAACTTTAGCATCGAAATTGCATTCGATTCCAAAAGAGCATTATAAATTTGTTCCTCACTTGAATTAGAAGATTTTTTAACAACCCAATCCATTGCATTGTTTACATTTTTCTTAAAGACCTCATCAGAGTTTAGTGGTACAATCGACTTCTCTCCACTAAAGTTGCATTTTTTCAAACACTCTCCAAAGTAACTAAACTCAGGAATTAAATCTTCTCTTGTGGCATAACAAATTGAACGAACAAGTGAAAGCAAAAGAGGTTTTTCAACTTCTTCACCAAGTAATTCAATCAAAGTTCCAACTTTATAAACGTAAATCAAACTATGCCCAAAATCATTGTAATGTTTTAGTGCCGTTTCTGTCAGTGCTTTTTCGAAATCTTTAAAATGCATTCCACTTTCTAAACCACCACGAATGTAAGAAATGGCTTCACTTTCGTTTTCCTCTTCAACTGCTTGAACTAATTTCTCGTAGTCAAATTTTTGTTTTTTTTCAACAAAAGGATAAGTTTTATGCCTCAAAGAATCGAAAGCAATGTGGTCAATTGCTTCACTCAAACAAATAATTTGATTTTCAAGATTCTCTTGATTCTCAAAATAAAGACTTAGCCAATCGGCAGAAGCTGCGTAAGCGTGAGTTGTTCCGTACTCAAATTTATCAAAAGACCATTCAATCGCTTTTTTCAAACCAAGTGTCATTGGAATTTCATTGTAGTGGAGCCTTGCAAGTTCACGAGAAATTCTTCCTGTTTCACGTTTTTCAAATGCCTGTTTAAGACCTTTCAAAATGCTTTCAGTAATTTCCTCTTTTGAAGGTTCAGCTAAATTTACCCACAAAAATTCATCTTCAACTTTAGTCTCATAAACTCTCAAATTATCACCACCAATCACACAGTCGCCATTTTCAAGATTAAATTTCCAGTTGTGCCAATTGCAAGTCAAAAAACATTTTCCGTCAGTTGTTCCTTGAGAAAGTGGATAGCCTTCGTGCGGACATCTGTTGTCGCAAGCAAAGATTTTTTCACCGTCTTTAAGAAGTGCAATTTGCTTAGAACCTTGTTTAAAAACGTGAGAGTTACTAGAGTTTAATTCTTCAATTGAGATTGTTTTCTGCCAATTCATTTTTTGCCTTTCTGTTTCATCTGAGATTCTCACTTTCGGTGAGTTTCTCAGTTTCGTGATTTTAAGTGAGAATCTCACAAAAGTTTATTTCAAAAATGTCATTTTTCTAACTTCTGATTCATTGTTTGAAGTTAGGATTTTGTAAAAATAAGTTCCACTTGAAACTTGTTTGCCAAAGCTGTCTGTTCCGTTCCAAGTAACTGAACCTTTACTTTCGGTTAATTTAAACTCTTTCACCTCTTCACCCAAAATATTAAAAATTGCCAATTTTCCAAATTCGTGATTTGCAATTTCTAATTCATAATTTATTGTTGTAGTTGGATTGAATGGATTCGGGTAATTTTGCGAAAGTGAAAATGTTTGCGGTTTGTTTGTTTCTGACTTTGTAGAAACAACTTCTAAAGAATCAAACCTTGCAACAAAAGCATCTTCCAAGTCATTCAGAGAAGTGTTGAAGGCGGTTTGAGTAATCGGTAAATCACTTGAAGTTGTCACTCCAGTTATAAAAACCGTTCCACCAGCAGTAATTTTAATGTCTTCTGCAAACTCGCCGTCATTAGTTGCTCCACCGAAAAAGGAAGAATAAAGTAAACCATCACCTTCACTACTTAATTTTGTTACAAAAGCATCTTTTCCAACGAAATTATTATCATTAAATGTATTATCGTAAGCATTACTTGTTACAGGGAAATTGACAGAAGTTGTTTTTCCTGTAATGTAAACACTTCCGCTTGTGTCAACTTTGATTCCTGCTCCCCAATCTTCTCCAAATCCGCCAAGATAAGTTGAAAAAGCTAAACTACCTCCATCAGCATTCATTTTTGTTACGAACCCGTCTGTTAAATTGATTCCAGTGAGATTTTGGTCGTAAGCTCCGGGAGTTGTTGGAAAGCCTAAAGATTGAGTTCTTCCTGAAATTAAAGTAGAATTATTCAAACCTTTTGCTATCGAGAATGAATAGTCTAAACTTGTTGACCCTAAATAATTTGAGAAAACTAAAGCCGTTCCATCAGAATTCAACCTTGTTACAAAGGAATCGTCTGAACCGTTGTAAGTTGTATCAAAAGCACTTGAAGTTGTTGGAAAATTGTTAGATTCTGTTCGCCCTGTTACAACAGAAGTACTGTCGTCAAAAACTGCAATTTCAAAACCCGAGTCTTCCGAACCACCTCCAAGAAAAGTTGAGAATTCTAAAGCAGTTGCGTCAAGGCTTAGTTTTGTTATAAAAACATCACTTCCACCTGTTTCGTGTTGTTCATCAAAAGCACCTGCGGTAACAGGAAACCCAAAAGAACCTGCATCTCCGACAACAAAAGAAAATCCGTCTTTTACTTCAAGTTGACGGCTAAAATCAGGCGAAGAAGCACTTGTTCCACCGAGATAAGTTGAGTAAACCAAAAAACTTCCATCTTGACTTAATTTTACTGCAAATGCTTCCGTTCCTCCATAGTAAGTTTCACCAAAAACTCCTGATGTTGTAGGAAAATCATCTGACTCAGTTTCACCAGAAATGTAAGCGAATCCACTGTCAACTTTCACACCATTAGAAATATCAATTCCTATTCCACCAAGTTGTGAAGAGTAAACAAGATTTTCTGCAAGTGAATCCAATTTAGTTACGAAAACATTTGGCAAAGTACCTGCAATCAAACCTGTTGTTGTTGGAAAATTTGTAGAGTTTGTTGTTCCCGAGACGTAAACGGAATTGGTTGAGTCAATATCAATTCCATAAGAATAATCGTCACCTGTTCCACCTAAGTAAGTCGAAAATGTTAGGTTTACAGCGTAAAGGTTTGTCGATAAAAGTAAAACCGCTAAAGCATTTAATTTCATTTTAGTCTCCATAATTTTGCTTTAGCTTCTCCCTTTCCAAATTTAATTTAGAAACTGAATTTTCTTCAGTAGTTTTTTTGAGTTTTGATAAAAGAGAAGCGAATTAGTTAATTTTTTATTAATTTAAGCACTTAATTTTTAACATCTAATAAGAATTTTACTCAAAAAGAAAGTATAAAAATGAAAATCCAAGAATTACCAAACAATGCAACTTTAAAAATTTTTCATTCAAGCCGAAAACTCACTGACTCAGAAGTAAGTTCAGTTCTTGAAGAATTCGATTCTTTTGAACAAAATTGGCAAGCACACGGAGCGAATGTTTTTTCTGCACGTGAAATGCGTTACAACCAATTCCTTTTAGTTGGAGTTGACGAAAGCAAAGTCAGGCTTTCAGGTTGCTCAAGAGACAGTCTCATTCACGCAATGGAAGCTATCGAAAGAAAACTTGGTTTGACTTTTCTCGACAGCCCACAAGTCGTTTACCGCGAAAATGATAAAATTAAGTGTGCCGAAAGAATGGAGTTCAAAAAAATTGCCTCACAAGGTTTGGTAAATGCTGAAACAATTGTTTTTAACAACATCATCGAATCAGTTTCTGACTTAAACAAATGGGAAGTTCCGATGAAAGACAGTTGGCACGCAAGAGCATTTTTACCTAAAGAATTAGCTTAATTTTCAAAATTTTCAGGAAAACCGATGACTTTAAAACGTAGAGATTTTCTCAAAAAAGCTTCGGCAACTGCTGTTGTTGGAGGTGCAACTTTGGCTGGTTGTGGAACTCAAGACCCAAAAACGAGTGCGAGTTCGCCCGCTGTTCATACAGGCAAAACTTATGAATGGAAAATGGTGACGGCTTGGCCTCCACATTATCCGATTCTCGGAGAATCAGCAGACAATCTTGCAAAATGGATTGAAGAAATGTCTGGTGGAAGAATGAAAATTCAAGTTTATGGTGGTGGAGAACTTGTTCCTGCTCTTGAATCTTTCGATGCAGTAACTTCTGGAGTTGCAGAAATGGGACACGGAGCTTCTTACTATTGGGCTGGAAAAGCTCCTGCGGCACAGTTTTTTGGTTCTGTTCCTTTTGGAATGAATGCTCAACAAGTTAATTCTTGGATTTACAGTGGCGGCGGAATCGAACTTTGGGAAGAACTTTACAGCCAATTTAACTTAATTCCAATGCCTGCTGGAAGTTCAGGTGTTCAAATGGGCGGTTGGTTCAACAAAGAAATAAAATCTGTTGACGACCTAAAAGGTTTGAAAATGCGAATTCCTGGGCTTGGTGGAAAAGTGATTTCAAAAGCAGGAGGTTCGGCAATTCTTTCAGCTGGTGGTGAAATTTACACAAATCTTGAAAGAGGAGTAATTGACGCTTCCGAATGGGTTGGACCTTACCACGACTATTTGATGGGATTTCATAAAATTGCGAAATTCTATTACTATCCAGGTTGGCACGAACCAAACGCAACTATTGAACTTTTTATCAACAAGTCTGCTTTTAATGATTTAGAAAAAGATTTGCAGGAAATTATTCGAACTGCTGCAATGCGTTCAAATATTTGGCTTCTTTCTGAACTTGAAAGCAAAAATAGAATTTATCTGCAAAAATTAATCAATGAACACAACGTTCAATTGAGAAAGTTTCCAGACGATGTTTTGGTAACTTTGAAAAAATATTCAGATGAGGTTGTTCAAGAATTGGTTGAAAAAGACCCAATGAGCAAAAAGGTTTTTGAATCTTACTCGAAATTTCAAAAAGAAATAAGAGAGTTCGCAAAAGTTTCTGAAAAAATGTACTACGACAAAATTTCTTAAGAAGATATTTTGTAGGGAACAAAGATTTTTGTTCCCTATTTAGATTTGTTCACAAATTTGTAGCCGACACTTCGGATTGTGTGAAAATAAACAGGTTTTCTTGGGTCTTCTTCAAAGTATTTTCTTAGTGCGAGAATGAAATTATCAACAGTTCTTGTTGAAGGATAAACATCGTAACCCCAAACTTCTTCCAAAATCAAATCACGCGAAACAACTTGGCTTTCTCGCTCAATCAAAAGTTTGAGAAGCATCACCTCTTTTTTAGTTAGGAAAAAAGTATTTTCACCTTTAGAAGCCTCAAAAGTCTTAAAATTTACTTTATTTTTGCCAAAAGTAAAAATATCTAAATCTTCTTTTGGTTGACTAAAGGGAACACTTCTTTTGAGTAAGATTTTAACTCGAAGTAAAAATTCATCTAAGTTAAATGGCTTGGTTAAGTAGTCATCAGCACCTTTTTTAAGTCCGATAACAATATCTTCACTTGTATTTTTTGCTGTCAAAAAGAGAATAGGAACTTCAGTATTTTCAAGACGAATTGTTTCACAAACTTGCAATCCATCAATTTCAGGAAGCATAATATCAAGAATTATTAAATTGAATCTTTCCTCCTTGAAAGCCTTGAGAGCATCAACTCCATCAGAAACCGCTGTTACAGTAAAACCTTCCATTTTCAAATTTAACGCAATTGCTTCTTGCAAATGCTCTTCATCTTCAACCAATAAAATTCTGTAATTCATTTAAGTTTCCTTAGAAAAGGTGAGATTAAAAATTGTGCCTTTAGGCTCATTTGGTTCAATTTGGATTTTGCCAGAATGACGTTCAACAACTTCCTTAACGATGTAAAGCCCCAAACCTGTTCCCTTTGTAGTTCGTGTTTTTTCATTCCCGATTCGGTAAAATTTGCCAAAAACTTTACTCTGCTCTTTTTCGGGAATTCCAACTCCATTGTCTGAGATTTTAATGAAAATATTCGAGCCTAATTGTTCTAAATTAATTTTAATTTCTGCATTTTTCCCAGAATACTTTAGAGCATTTTCAAGCAAATTTAGAAAAACTATTTTTAGTGTAAAAACATCTCCAAATATTTTTATTCCTTCATCAATCTTAGTTTTTAAAGAAGCTGTTTCTGGTAAAGATTTTTCAAACTTTTCGATTATTTCTTGTAGGACTACAGAGAGATTAATTTCATTTTTTGGGTAAGTATAAGCCTGATTTTCAATTTTTGTAGCAATCAACATATTTTCAACCAAATCATTCAAACGGTCAATATCTTTGACAGAGCTTGTTGCAAATTCTGAAATTTGTTCTTTGCTCAAGTCACGTTTCAAAATTGTTTCAAGGTAAAGTTTGATTGAAGCCAAAGGAGATTTCAGTTCGTGAGTAATACTTAGTAAGAAATTTTTTTGCTGACTATTCAAGTCAACTTCCGATTTAAAACTTCTATAAATCTGAAAGATACCGAGTAAAATCATAATCACAAAAAATGAGCTTTCAGAAATGAACATCACCCAACGGCGATGAAGTTTGTCTTCAAATTTTTCAGTAACAGAAGGCTTTATTTTTAAGTCAATTGAGTTATAAATATTTCCTTCTTCTAAGAAAATGAATTCGAATTTTGGATATTGATTTTCAATAAAAGCAGTAATTTTAGAAGTATCAATTTTATCAGGTTGTGATTTGAAATGAAATTTTCCTGAGCGAATCAAATCTACAAGTTCATATTTTGCCTTAACTCTTTGCAACTCAATAATTTCATTTCTGTATTCATAAATTTCAGAGTTTGAATTGATTAACAGAAATGTCCACCAAAGCAATTCAACAAGACAAATTGCTACGAGTGCGTAAAAGAAAAGAATCGGTTTTTTATTAATTTTCATTAAAATTATTTCTTTTGTTTCAGGGTTTGGAATTTAAAAAGTTTTAGTAATTTCTCTTAGTTAATTTAAGATTTAAGCGATAAGAAAATTATGCTCATCAAAGTATTGACCATTTTACTAATGTTCGGAGTTTTTATTTTTGCTTTTAGTTTCTTTTCTGAGTCAGAAACTTTGAAAGAAGTTAGAATTTCAGAGGAATTTAAAGTAAATAAAATCAGTGACTGGAAGCTCCGATTAGTGGAAAATAAAATTTATACATTAACAAAAAGCTCAGAGTCTAAAATTAATAAAATAGATTTTTTCACTTTAGACTCTTTGAATTTTGCAAACTCGGCTTCTACCAAAGAGTTAGCAGAAAAAATTATTGCAAAAGAAATTTTTGATTACAAAGAAAGTAAATTAGAGTATTCAAATGGATTTTTAGAATATTTAAAAAATCACAAAAGTTTCTCTTTGGAAGAAGTAAGATTTCTGAAAAAAGATTGGTTTGTTTATTCTTTGCACAACTCTGAAAGACAAACATCTGTTTGGGTAAACGTTTTTACAATTTTAGGAAATCAAATTTTTGTATTCAGATTTTTTTACAATATCGACTCTTTAGAAGAAATTATATCGAATGTCGAAATTACCAACCTTTTAAAATTATTTATTGTTGAAAATCAGGTTGTAAATAAATGAGAACTAAAATTTTTATAGCAATTTTTTCCCTTTTATCAATAACTGTAATAACCCTTTTCTCTTCTACTACCTACGAATCTTACTCTTCTCTTTACGATGCTGAATACACAGGAAGCGAATCTTGTAAAGGTTGTCACCCAATAATTTCTGCGGAATGGGAAAATTCGCCTCACGCCAAAATGACTCGCGAACCAACTCAAGAAAGTGTTGTAGGCAATTTCAATAACGGCGAATGGTTTTTGCCAGAATATGCTAGAAAAACACCTGTTGATTTTGTCGAACCAGCTGCCAAAATGTTTGAAAAGAATGGCGAATATTTTATGGCATTGCGTCACCCTTTAAACAACCAATTCATTCCTTTCAAAATCGAATTTGTAATTGGTTACCAATACAGACAAACTTACATCACAAGAGAAGCAGGTGGAGTTTTGCGTCGTCTTCCGCTTCAATGGTCAGTTCCGAGACAAGATTTTTTCCCTTATTGGAATTACCAAGAGAAAAGTGAACCAAGTGTTCAAGATTTGTGGGCTCAAATGCAAACATTGAATTCTGCTTGGAATTTATTTTGTGCAAGATGCCACACAACTCATCTTACAGTTGAAGAGAAAAATCCTCAACACACACAAGCTAAAACGCATTGGGTTGACGAAGGAATTGCTTGCGAAGCTTGTCACGGACCAGGAAGTCAACACAACAATTATTTTGAAGGAAATTATGTAAATCGAGTCGCTGCTTTTGTAAACTCTAAACTTAGAGACCAACCTGTTGCTTACATTGCAAATGCTCCGAAACTCACAAAAGGACAAGATTTAAGTGTTTGTGGAAGGTGTCACGGAGCAGATATTTTTACGACCTCAACAGATGTTTACAGAATTTATGAACCAGGTTATTCACGAAAAGGGAGAACTAACGACCTTTCAAAACACTTCCGTGAAGCTCCTTTGCAAGCAGGAAGAACTCAAGCAACAATTGAATGTTGGGAAGATTCAAGACCAAAAGGAATTGGAATGCTTTTCCGCTCTTTTGTAGAATCGGACTGCTATCAAAAAGGTGAAGTTCGTTGTTATGATTGCCACCAAGCTCACGATAACAAAAAGCCAACGAAAGAAAATATTTTAAAACCTTCAGAAGTTAGTAACGACTACTGTTTGAATTGCCACACGAATTTGAAGAATAAAATTGAAGAACATTCTTTCCACAGGGCAGGAACTTCTGGTTCGTTTTGTTACGATTGTCATATGCCAAACCACATTTTGAGTATGGTTTCGGGAGTTGACAAACTTTTGCCAACTCACACAATGAGCTCGATTCCAAATCCTAAAATGTCAGAAAAACTTGGTGTTAAAGGTTCGCCAAATGCTTGTAACGATTGCCACTACAAAGAATCAACTTCTTGGGCAATTGAATGGACTGAAAAATGGTGGGGAAAAACAGTGAACAGTGAATAATTAACAGTCGTAAAGATTTAGACTTTTTCAATAATCCATTTTTGATTGTCAGTGTCTTTTGCAAAATTTGTTAAAATCGGCGTTCCGTCCCACATTAAACCGAGCTCACTTTCAAGGACTTTTTCTTTAAACCTACTTTTGATATAACCGTCATCGGAAAAATCCCAAAGTTGGTGTTCTTCTAAGTCTTCATCTTTTTCAGCTAAAACAATTCTTGAGCCGTTCAAACTTGAAGCCATATTAATTTCTGCAACAAGCCCGTTTAATTTGCTTTCCAAAAATCCTTCTTCAGTTAGTTTCCAAAGTTGGCTATCTGAACCTGTTTTTACGTGAAGAGTCAAATAAGCCCCTTCGCCTTGTGCTGGATTATTAATGTCAAAGACACTTCCGTTTTGCTTGCTTTTGATGATAAAATACCCATCTACCATTTTAGTTCTCCACTATTTAGTCTTTTGATTTCATTCAAGTTAAGAAAAGAATCTATAAAATTATTTAAAAACTTTTTGCAAAAATACTTGCATTGCTTCCCAAGACTCAACATCAGCTTTTTCACTGTAACCAACTGGAAGTTCAAATCTTTTTGCAGTTTCATCTGCTTGTGGATTTGAAAATGCGTGGGTTGCTCCTTCGTAAGCAATAAATTCATAATCAACACTTGCTGAAGCCATTTCATCTTTAAAAGCTACAACTTGCTTTTCAGGAACCAAAGGGTCATCAGCTCCGTGGCAAACTAAAATTTTTGTTTTAACAACACCTTCTTTTACAGGGTTTTCCGTAGCTAAATTTCCGTGAAAGCTAACAATTCCATCAATTTCAACTCCAAGTCTTGCCATATTTATCAAAATTCCACCTCCGAAACAATAACCAACTGCTCCAATTTTTTCTGGGTCTGTCATTCTTTCATTTTTCAAAACTTCAATTGCTGCCTGAAATCTCATTTGTGCATTTTCTAAATTACTGTAAACTTCGCCTGCAAGTTTCCCTGCATCTTTTGGATTTTCAGCGATTTTTCCTTCTCCGTACATATCAACTGCAAAAGCTGTGTAACCTAAACCAGCTAACATTCTTGCTCTTTTTTTGGCGTAATCATTTTGTCCCCACCATTCGTGAACGACTAAAACTCCTGGTCTTTGTCCATCAAAAGAATCATCATAAACTAAAAAGCCGCTCATTATCAAATCATTTGCTTCATAACTAACCCGTTTTTCAACTAATTTTGCAGAAGCAACTGTGCAAAGCATTAATATTAGAATTAAGTTTGTAATTAGAATTTTCATTTTCTTCCTTAGTTAAAGTTTTAAGTTGAAAGAATTTACGAATGAAATTCAGAAAAATGAAAAAAGTTTGTTCAGTATTATCTAAATAAGTAAGAATAAAACAAAAAACCCTCGAATTCTAAGTGAATTTCGAGGGTTTAAAATTTATTTGAGGAATTGTAAAATGGGAAATTAAATCTAAGAAGCAATTGCTTCAGCACCACCAACAATTTCTGAGATTTCTTGCGTAATAGCTGCTTGACGTGAACGGTTATAAATGAGGTTGAGAGATTTGATTAAATCTTTCGCATTTTCAGTTGCACTTTCCATAGCTGCCATTCTAGCACCTTGTTCAGCTGCATTTGAATCAAGCAAAGCTTTCCAAATTTGCATAGTAAGATGTTTTGGTAAAAGTGTTTCCAAGATTACTGCAGGTGAAGGTTCAAAAATAAATTCAATTGGAATTCCAGTATTTTCCTCTTCTTCATCTTTTTGTTCAGGAACAATTGGAAGAAAATCGATATTTTTTTGAACTTGTGCAATTACAGATTTAAATTCGTTGTAAACCAAAACTATTTTATCATAAGAGCCATTTACGAAAAGATTTGAAACATAATTTGAAATATTAGATGCTATTTCATATTGAAGGTGATTAAAAATATCTGTGTAACTTTCAATAACTTCAAAATCTCTTTTCTTAAAAAAGTCACTTGATTTCTTACCTATACAAACAAATTTTACAGTTTTACCTTCTGCTTTGTATTGATTAGCAATTAAAAGAGCACTTTTATTTATGTTAGCATTAAAACCACCACAAAGTCCTCTGTCAGCAGCAACCGAAACTATTAAAATATTATTCTCTTCTCTTTGTGTAAAAAGAGGGCTAAGTAATGCTTCTGAAGTAGAAGTAAGAACTTGTGAAGAAAGATTTTGAATAATTCCGCCGAGTTTATCAGCATAAGGTCTTGCCGCATTAATTGATTCTGTGGCTCTTCTCATTTTTGCTGCTGCAACCATTCTCATTGCACCAGTAATTTGCTGAGTTCCTTTTACAGAAGTGATTCTGTTACGTATCGCTTTTAAATTTGCCATTTATTTCATTACTCTGTTTTTAAATTAAAAAAGACCCGTTAAAATTAACAGGTCTTAAAAATTTATGCTTCGAATCCTGCTTTGTAATCTTCAATCACTTTTTTCAATTTAGCAGTTGTATCATCATCAAGTTTTTGTTTTGATTTAATCTCGTCTAAAAGAGCACGTTGATTCGTTTTAAGTAAATCAAGTAAACCATTTTCAAATTTTTTGATTGATTCAAGTGGTAAACTATCTAAGTAACCTTCTTTACCAGCCCAAAGAATTGCGACTTGAAGCTCTACTGGATATGGAGTGTATTGAGGTTGTTTCAAAATCTCTACAAGACGACTTCCACGAGTAAGCTGTTGCTGAGTTGCTTTATCAAGGTCAGAGCCAAATTTAGCAAATGCTTCAAGTTCACGATATTGTGCAAGATCAAGTTTAAGAGTTCCAGCTACTTGTTTCATCGCTTTAATTTGTGCAGAACCACCAACACGAGAAACCGAAATCCCAACATTTACCGCAGGACGAACCCCAGAATAGAAAAGATTCGATTCAAGGAAAATTTGTCCATCAGTAATAGAAATTACATTTGTTGGAATGTATGCAGAAACATCACCTTCTTGAGTTTCAATAATTGGTAAAGCAGTCAAAGAACCGCCACCTTTAATTTCTGGGTCATTTGGGTCGCTATAATCTTCATTTAGCTTTGCAGCTCTTTCAAGGAGTCTTGAGTGTAA
Organism: Calditrichota bacterium; assembly: GCA_008501735.1. GTDB lineage: Bacteria > CLD3 > CLD3 > CLD3 > CLD3 > CLD3. The sequence continues at coordinate 29,935 of QQUF01000037.1, forward strand.
ATAGAAAACATCTCCAGGATAAGCTTCACGTCCAGGAGGTCTTCTAAGAAGAAGAGAAACCTGACGATAAGCCCAAGCTTGTTTTGATAAATCATCATAAATAATGAGTGAGTGCATTCCTCTATCACGGAAATATTCGCCCATTGAAACACCAGCATAAGGAGCAATAAACTGCATTGGAGCAGGGTCAGATGCGTTTGCAGCAACAACAATTGTGTATTCCATTGCACCTGCATCTTCGAGAGTTTTTACAACTTGTGCTACTGTTGAGGCTTTTTGTCCAATTGCAACATAAATGCAGTAAACATCAAGACCTTTTTGGTTAATAATTGTATCTATTGCAACAGCAGTTTTACCTGTTTGCCTGTCACCAATAATTAACTCTCTTTGCCCTCTACCAATCGGAATTAATGAGTCAATTGCTTTAATTCCAGTTTGAAGAGGTTCGTGAACTGACTTACGAGTAATTACACCAGGTGCTTTTCTCTCAATCGGAATAGTTCTTTTCGCGTTAATTGGACCTTTACCATCAATTGGTTGTCCAAGCGAATCAACAACTCTTCCAAGAAGCTCAGGACCCACAGGAACCTCAGCAATTCTTTTAGTTCTTTTTACAGTATCGCCTTCTTTAATTCCACGACTTTCACCGAAAAGTACAATACCTACATTGTCTTCTTCAAGGTTAAGTGTTAAACCAAAAATTTCTTCACCAGCAGAGCTTTCGACGATTACAAGCTCACCTGCTTGTACTTTTTCAAGACCGAAAACGCGTGCAATACCATCTCCGACCTCAACGACCTCGCCAATCTCATCTACATTTAAAGAAATATTAAATTTTTCAATTTGGTCTTTAAGAAGTTTTGTTATTTCTTGTGTTTTTGTTGCCATACTTTTGTGTAAATCCTATTTTTAACTCAAAAAGGAATTAATTTTCAATTATTAATTTTTCTCTTAATTTTGACAAACGCCCTGAAACACTTCCATCATAAACAACATTTCCAATTCTAAGTTTCATTCCACCAAGAATTGAAGAATCCGTATTGACATCAAGAATAACATTTTGTTTTGTCAAGTCACTAAGAGAAGAGGTTATTGACTTAGCAGTAGAATCATCTAAACCAACAGGAACAGTGATTTTAACATCTAAATCATTTTTATCTATTTTATAAAGCCTCTGAAATTCTCTGATTATTCCTTCGAGTTCAATTTGTCTTTTATTTGCAAAGACCGTTGCGAGAAAATTGTGAGTTAATTCGTGGAAATCGGGAAATGCTTGTTTAAAGACACTAGCTTTTTCTTCAGGAGTAACCTTAAATGAGAAAGTAAAAACTTTTACATCACGGTCGTTTGCTAACAAATCTAAAAACGTATTTAAATCTTTATAAATAACTTCCAAAAGATTCTTATCAATTGAAAGTTCAAATAAAGCGTTTCCATATTTCCTAACTACGCTTAAATCAGTTTTCATTTTGCATACCGACTTTAATTTCATCAAGAGACTGATTAATTAAATTAATATGGTCTTTTGAATCTAGAGTCTTAGAAATCAACTTGGAAGTAGTGCTTATAGTCAATTCAACGACCATATCACGAATTTCTTCTTTTGCTTTTTCTCTTTCTTGTTCAATTTCAATTTTTGCTTTTTCAAGCATAGTTGAGGATTGACTTTGTGCGTCAGAGATTATTTCGCTTTTCATTTTGTCAGCGACTTTTTTGCCTTCTTCAATTATTTCTTGTGCTTCGTGGCGTGCTTTAGCAACCATTGAATCATATTCTTTCGCAATTCTATCAGCTTCAGCTCTTGCTTTATCGGCTTCAGCGAGTGATTCACGAATTTTCTTTTCTCTTTCATCAAGAGCTCCAACAATTGCTGGCCAAGCTGTTTTGCTCAAAACTATGAGCAAAACAATAAATGTAATAATTGTCCAAAGAGTTAAGCCACTATGTACTTCTAGTAAGCCCATTAGCTGTCCTACAAGATTTTAAGGGTTTGTTGTAACTTGTTAATTTCGATTTATTTATTGAGAAGGAAGCAAGTTACAGCACAAAAGAGAGCAACACCCTCGATAAGAGCCGCAGCAATAATCATTGATGTTCTAATATCTCCAGCTGCTTCAGGTTGACGACCCATTGCTTCCATTGCTTTTCCAGCAATGTTACCAATTCCGTAACCAGCACCAAGAGTTACTATTCCAGCACCAAAACCTGATGCGATATATGCCATTGAATAATCCATTTGAAAATACCTCCAAAATTGAAGTTTAATGTTAAGTTTTTAGTTTATTTATTAATTAAGTATTAATGAGCTTCTTCGTGATGATGTTCTTCTACAGCCGCTCCAATAAACATTGCGGATAACAATGTGAATATGTATGACTGTAATAAGGCAACAAATAATTCAAGTCCAAAAATTGCAGCAGCACCAGGAACAGCTCCTAAAGCAACTCCGTAACTTTTGAAGTTAATAATCAAACCAATGAGAGCCAAAATGATAACGTGACCAGCAGTCATATTAGCAAAAAGTCTCATTGTTAAAGCAAAAGGCTTAGTGAAAAGTCCCATTACTTCAACAGGGATCATAATTGGTAAAAGCCAAACAGGAACGCCAGGAGTAGCGAAAACGTGTTTCCAATAATCCTTGTTACCAAAAATCTGTGTTGCAAAAAAAGTTATCAATGCAAGACCAGCAGTAACATTTACGTTTCCAGTAGCAGTTGCACCGAAAGGAACGAGTCCAAGTAAATTACAAATAAGAATAAAAAAGAAAATTGTAAGGAGAAGCGGTAAAAATTTGCGACCTTGAACTTCACCCATATTTGGGTAAACAATTTCATCGCGAATAAAGACAACAATTGTCTCCAAGAGATTTGAAAAACCTTTTCGGACAACAATTTCGCCTTGTTGAGCTTTTTTAAAAGGAAGTGTAAAAATTAGAAGACAAACTAAAGCTGCAACAAACAAAAAGAAAACGTGTTTTGTAATTGACATATCAATCACAATTCCGTTTTTCTGTTCCACTTCTTGAGCAAAAACAGTTGGGTTTACTGATTTAGCAACGCTTGTAAAATCTATAAAGCCATTTACACCATTCACAATAATTGCTGGAAAAGCAGGAAGATGAACTTTTCCGTGGTCGCCAACAGGAATTGGATAAAAGTCCAAATAACTTGCATCTAACATATGATGAATAATTACTTCACCATTTACTTTCTCGTCACCACCGTGACTTTCGCCTTCTGTATTTCCACCTGCAATAGCAGAACTAAAAAAAGCTAACACTAAAATTAAAAAACTGACTTTTAAATATTTATGCATTATCTGAAAATCTCAACTTATTTCTTTTGTTGTTTTTCTTGTTTTCTTAATTCTTTCTTTTTTCGTTCACTTGCCAAAACTTTGTTTGAAACAAAAGTTAGCTCGATTGACGTATGGAGAACCGAGAAGCCCATAAGGCTCAAATAAAACGAAGCGGAATGTACAACAGAAAATCTAATTAACAAAACAGTAATTACACAAACTAACAACATTCTTCCAGTTAACGTCAGAAAAAACATAAAAACGAAGTCATTATTGTTCATTGGAGCTGTTATTTCGCAGATTAAGTAGCCAACAGCAGAATTCTTTAAGCTCAAAAACATTGCACCTAAAAGACTGAAAGCCATAAAAGAACCTTTATAATGGTAAAGTAAGAGGAAAGAGGAAGGACCAGCGATAAAAGTCGCCGTTAAAAGATAAAAAAAAACTTCTTCAAATTTGACATTCTAACTATTTTTTGGGTTTATTTGTGGTTGTGGTTTTAATTACTGTCCAAATCCCCGCGAACATACCAAAAAAAACTCCGATAAGCAAAAATAAAGGTTTTGTATCAAATTTTTCATCAAGCCAAATTCCACCATAAAGTGAAATTAAAAGCGATGCTGCGATTTGGATTCCAAGTCCTGTAAACTTTGCGTAATCGTGTGTCAAATTTATTTTCGGTTTCTTATTGGGTTTTTCCAAAATTAATTTCCTACAAAAAGGCTTTCAGGGTTAAAAAATTTATCATTTTGCCAAACTTCAAAATACAAAAAAGAATTGCTTCTTTTAGCCGAAACTTTTCCGATGCTTTGAGCAAGGTTAATTTTTTCATTTCTTTGCACAAAAATATCATCACAGTTTCCATAAAGCGAGAAGAAACCTCCAGAATGCTTGAGTAAAATCATTCTACCGTAAGTTTTCGTAGTGTCAACCAAAACCACAGTTCCTTCTCCTGATGCGATAATATTTCCACTTTCCTTCATTTTAATTTTAATCCCTTTTAAGGCTTTCTCCTCATTAAACTTAGAAATAATTTTTCCGTTAAGTGGTTTCAAACTTGGAATTTTTGAAAGAGGTAAGTTTTTACCAGAACTTTCAAGTTCTGAGGTTTCAGAAAAAACTTCAATCTGATTTTCAAGAATTCCTCTAATTTTTGTGTTTTGGCGTTTCAATTTTTCGTGCTCGTAACGAATATTATTTACAATTTGATTTTCTTTTCTGAGTGCTTGGTTTTCGGCAGAGAGTTCTTCGATTTTTAAATAATTTTCAGAAATTGAGTTGTAGAGCAAAATCATCACAACCACAGAACCTACAAAAATACTTAAGAATAAATATAGGAATCTAAGTTCAAACCGTGTCACTCTAAAGCTTTTGCGAAGTTCGCCAACATCTCCGAGAATATGGACAATGTAAAATTTAGTTCTGTGTCCCATTTTAACTGTTCATCACCGAACCGCAATTAATGTCAATTGTCTGTCCGGTCATTGATTCTTGATTTAGCAAATAGTTTACAAGTTCAGCGACTTCTTGAGGCTCTGACATTTTTTTCAAAGGAACGTCTTGCATTGCGATGTTAAAAAATTCGTCTTTAGAAATTCCCATTCCTTCTGAAATTTCTTCCAAACCGTCTTGAGCCATTTTTGTGTTTACCCAACCTGGGCAAATTGCATTGACCAAAATTCTTTTAGGTGCAAATTCATTCGCCCAACTTCGCATCAAGCCAAGAAGTCCAGCTTTTGAAGCACAGTAAGCAGAATAATTCGGAACTCCAAGTCTCGCCAAAACGGAAGACATTAAAATTATATTTTTGTAACCAGATTCACTTTTTAAAAGGTTCGGTAAAAATGCATTAATCGTGTTGTAAGTTCCACTTAAGTTTGTGTCAACAATTTCATTCCAGCGGTCTTTTTCGCCTCTGTGATTTTCTCCACCGATTCCTGCATTTGCAATAATTCCGTCAATCGGCTCATTTCCAAGGACTTTAGCTTCCCGTTCCAAAGTCTTAAAATGCCTAACGTCGCAAGCTAAAGAAATATGATTTTCTCCGTTAATCTCTTTTAAAGTCTGACTTAATTTTTGTGGATTTCTTCCAACCAGAATACATTTATTTCCATTTGAAGCAAGTTTTTGAACAATCGCTTTTCCGATTCCACTTCCTGCTCCAGTAACTAAAAATGTTTTGCTCATTTATTTACTTTCCTTTGGCAAATTGCCTAAAAAATTACTGTGACATTTTTTGCAAAAAGCAAATTTACGATTTTCGTGAGTAGAACGTTCTAAAATTTCTCTGTCTGAATTTTTTAATTTGAAAAGTAAAACGTCTCGCTCCTCAGGGTCATCTTTTTTTGAGCCTAAATTCACAATCGAATCACCAAAAAGTTTTGGGTAAGTTGCAACATTTACTCTAAAGTAAGTTTCATTTTGTAAAATCACTTCTTTGCACGAATCGCAAATCATTGCCATTGAGAGTCCCAAAAACTACTCCTCCAAAACTTCCGTTAGCTTTGGTTCTGATAAGAATTCCAAGATTTTAGTTTCTCCGTGCTTCATCACAAAAAAATCTTCATTTGCAATTTGAAACTTTTCTTTTGCAATTTCCAAGTCTTTTGGCGGTGCTTTCATCGGTTCGTCAGTGAGAATAAAAGTTCCCCAATGCATTCCAACGGATTTTTTAGAATTTACGTCCAAGTGGATCTTAACTGCTTCATCAGGATTTATGTGCATTGACTTCATAAACCAACGAGGCTCATAAGCTCCAATCGGAATCATTGAAAAATCTATTTCACCAAATTTTTCACCAATTTCTGCAAAGTCTTTTGAGTAGCCTGTATCTCCTGCAAAGAAAAATTTCTTTGCATTTTTTACCAAAACCCAGCCGCACCAAAGAGTTTCATTTCTATCCCACAAAGTTCTTCCGCTAAAATGTTGTACAGGAACGGAATGAATTTTCCAGTCTGCAAATTTTGATTCTTCCCACCAATCTAATTCTTCAACATTTTCAATTCCCTGCTTCAAAAACCAGTCTTTAATTTTAAGTGGAACAAAGAATTTCGGCGGATTGTCTTTTTGAATTTCGTTCAATTTTTTAACTGTATTTTTATCCAAATGGTCGTAGTGGTTGTGCGAAATAATAACAAAATCAATGTGCGGTAAATTTTCAAAAGTAAGTCCGGGTTTTGTATGTCTTTTCGGACCAGCAAAAGAAACTGGCGAAGCTCTTTTTGTCAAATGAGGGTCAGTTAGAATGTTAATTCCTTCAAACTGTAAAAGAAAAGTCGAATGACCAACCCAAGTAACTGTCGGTTCACTTTTATTCTCTTTTAAAAAATTTGGGTCATTCTCTGAAAGTTCAAAAGTTATCGCTGCAACACCTTTTCCAAATCTGCTTTTTTGCCATTTCAAGAAATCTCCAAAACCGTGAGTATCGTGTTTAAAATTATTTTTAAAACCATTTTTTGTGTGATGTTTTGGAGTTTGAGTTTCTTGTGGGTGAGAGTTATTAGTCATTAGTAAAACCAAAGTTAAAATCAAAAGAGGAATTTGCATTTGTCAGTCTCTAATTTTTTTAGAATTTGAGTTTTTAAAATTACCAGAAAAGAAATCAGGCTTGATAAATTATCACGACTACTTAGTTAACAAATGCTTTGTCAAATTGTAGTAAATCTCAACTGCTTCGAGAAGTTCTTTTTTTGTAACTTTTTCGTGTAAAGTGTGAGCGTCAAGAATCGAACCTGGACCAATCAGAAGTGGCTTTCCGATTGGACGCAAATGAGGAATATCTGTCCCAAAAGCAACTGTGATTTTCTCAAAGCCTTCAACTTCTTCCATTTTTTGCGGACTACTTTTTGTCAAAATTCTCAAATCTGCATTTGAATTCACAATTTCTTTGAGTTTTTCTTCCATTTTCGCAACTGGAATTACAGTTCTAAAACAAAGGTCAGCTTGTGCAGAATCAGGAATTACATTCGCTTGTTTTCCACCTTTTAAAAGACCAATGTTTACTGTCGAATCCCCAAGGATAACGTCTTTTCCCCAATCTGTTTTTCGGACTTCTTCGAGAATGTCGAGAATTTTGTCAATCGCACTTTCTCCGATTTCAGGATAAGCCGAATGACCTGCTTTTCCGTGAGTTTCAATTTCACAAGCAAGAACGCCTTTTTGCCCAATTGCAAGTTTATTTTCTGTTGGTTCACCATTAATAAAGTAGTCGCAAACAAAACCTAATTTTGCAAAATTCTTTGCTCCATCGCTTGTTGTTTCTTCACCAACAACGAACAAAAGTGCAAAATCGTTAATTCCTTCCGCACGTAATTTTTCACCTGCAAAAATCATCGCAGCAACAATTCCTTTTGCGTCACAAGTTCCTCTACCATAAAGTGTTTCCTCATCTTCCGTGCATTCCATAAAAGGAGGAACTGTGTCAATGTGAGTTGTGAGCATTATTTTTGTACTGTTTGCTGGCATTGCAAGAATGTTAAAACGATTCGCTGCAACTCCTAACTTTTGAACTTTGTAACCAAGTTCAGTTAAGTAATTTACCAAAAATTCACCAACTTCTTTTTCTTGTTCAAATAGTGAAGGAATGTTTACTAATGTTTTCGTTAATTCAAAAATATTCATTTATTTCTCATTTTTTTTGAGGGGGTAAACTCGCAAATATCTATTTATACATTGCTTCGATTTCATCTTCAAATTTCATTAAAACGACTTTTCTTTTCACCTTTAAAGTCGGAGTAAGTTCACCGTTTTCCATTGTCAAAGGCTCATCAAGAATGTGAATTTTTTTGACTCTTTCAAAGTTTGCAAAAGATTGTTGACGAGAGTTAATTTCATTGTTCAACAACTCGTAAATATCATCTTTTTGCATTCCAGCGAATCTTTCGTATTCAGGAACGACCAAAGCACTGATAAATTTTCTTTTATCACCAATCAGAACAATCTCTTGAATGTATTTACTTAATTTAATTTGTTCTTCTATCGGTTGAGGAGCAACATTTTTTCCATTTGCAGTTACAAGAATATTTTTCTTTCTGTCAGTAATTTTTAGAAAACCTTCTGCGTCGAAGACTCCAATATCTCCTGTATGCAACCAACCTTGAGAGTCTATTAATTCTTTCGTTGCTTCTGGATTCTTGTAATAACCTTGAGTTATCGAAGGACCTTTTACGATTATCTCTCCGTCGTCTGCAATTTTTACCTTTACATTATTAATGGGCTTTCCAACTGTTCCGAACTTGTAATCGTCAAGTCTGTTGCAAGAAATTACTGGCGAAGTTTCTGTCATTCCATAACCTTCGATGATTAAAATTCCTGCCGAATCAAAAAACTCACCAATTTCTCTTGAAAGTGGTGCTCCTCCTGAAACAAAAAACTTCAATTCTCCACCCATTTTTTGATGTAGTTTTGAAAAAACAAGTTTGTTAGCAAGTGAGTATTTGAACTTCAAAGAACCTGTTGGAGCTTCTCCTTTTTGTTTAAGTTCACTGACTTGTTTTCCTACCTCAATTGCCCAGTTGAAAATTTTCTTTTTACCATTTGAGCCTTCATCAACCTGGTTTTTGATTTTGGCATAGACTTTTTCGTAAAGTCTTGGAACACTTGCCATTACTGTCGGGTGAACTTCAAGAATATTTTCTGCGACTGTGTCAATACTTTCTGCATAAGCAATAGTTGCTTGACAATAGATTGCGAGAAAATGCCCAGTCATTCTTTCAAAAATGTGACAAAGTGGTAAAAACGAAAGAAATATATCGTCTTTTCCAAGATCCGAAATTGCCAATAAAGAATTTTCAATATTTGACAAAATGTTTTCGTGAGTCAACATTACACCTTTTGGATTTCCAGTTGTTCCCGAAGTGTAAACAATGCTTAGCAAATCTTTCACATCAACTTTTGCGACCGATTCTTTGAATTTTACCTCATCAATTAAATTTTTTCCGTGAGCCAAAAAATCTTTGAATGACAAAATTTCTTTACCTTCAAAATTTTCTTCATCGTAGGAAAACATTGTAATTATTGTTTTTAGAAGAGGCAAGTTGCTAAGATGAGGATAAATTTCTTTTAGGGTTTCCTTTTTACTAATCACGAGAATTTCAGAATCTGAATCTTTGAGAATAAAATTGATTTGCCCAGGAGTTAAAGAAGGGTAAATCGGAACAATCACTGCTCCAAGTGCAAAAGAACCGTAATCTGTAACAGACCATTCAAGACGATTTTCAGAAAGGATTGCAACTTTGGAATTCTTTTTGATTCCGTATTCTTTTAAAGCAAAATGAAACATCATCACATTTTCGCGAAACTGTTGATAAGAAATCGATTCATATTTTCCATTAACTTTTCTGCGATAAGCTTCCTTGTCAATGAGTGTACATTTATCAAACATATCTGCGATGGATTTGTATTTATACATCTTTTGCCTCTAAAATTCGTTTGTGTTAAAGGTAATTCTTAAAAAATTGAATTTGAATAAAACCAATAAAATATCTTAGCCTTTGGAAGTAAACAATTTAACAATTTTCAAACATAAAGGTAACAGTTTTTGTGTTCTTCAAAATGCCTTGTAGTTCTTTAATCACAGTTTTCATTTTGGTACGAAGTTTGGTTTAATCCAAAGTGTAAACAATAAAATAAGTAGGTAAAGAGCAATTTTGAGGCTGATTTTAGGCTTAACAATTTAATTGCATTCAATTACTGATTTGCTTACATTTTGCGACTTAATGAATAGGTTAAAAAATTAATTTAAAAAGCAATTTCTTATGGAGGAAAGGTTAATGTCAATTTTTACAACCTGTAAAAGATTCTCTCTTTTCGTTAGTGTCCTTGGTATTTCTGCGGTTTCAATTTCTGGCTGTGGCGATAATCCTGACCCAATCGAAAAAACAGCTTCATCTTGCTTTGGCGAATTTGCAACTTACGATGAAGCATCTTTTCCAACAGCAGGTTACGAACTTACATTGAATCTTGAACCTCTCCAAATTAGTTCAACAGACAACGATAATTTGCCAACGGGTAATGTTGCAAGGGTAGTTAAAACATCAAATCGTTATCAAATTGTTACGATTGTTGATTCTGTAGAGGTTTTTTATAAACGAGAGATTTTATCGGGTGGTGCTTTAGGACCTAAATCGATAATTTTTTCTGGAGACCCAATTTTGAGTGTCAGCTCGACAACAGCTGCTTATTCTCAAAGGGTAATTTCAAACATCAGTAGAACAAGTGTTTTTTATCCATTTACTGATGGAACAAATGCAGATTCTTCTTTTGCTGCACCTCAAGACACAATTCAATTTGCACCAAACACAAGATTCCCAAGTATCGGAATCGAAGGTGTTGAAACAAATCCTTTACGTGGTGTTTACGAAGGTTTTGTGAGTAATGGAACGACAGAAGCCTCTTTTGGTAAGTTTTACTCATCAAGAGAAACCCCTGGAACATTGATTGCTCCTAACGATTCTTTGAAAAAAGACGAGACTGTTTCGGACATCTTTTTCCAAGCTCAAGTTGGAAATCAAGACCTTTGGAACTTTAATGAAGTTACAATTTCAATCGAACCTGTTTCAAATTATGGTTTGCCAGATAACGAAGCCAACACAAAAGAAGGCTCTGATTTTATGGTGACCAATGGAACAAGTTTTGAGATTAGCGTTCAAACTGATTCTACAAATGCTCGTGCATTCGGCGAAGCAAATGAAACCTTTATAATCGATCCAAGTATTCACGAACCAGCATATTTATTCACAGAAACTGGAACTGAAACTTTAGAAGATACAGTTGAAACTTCAGGAACAACTTGGCAAATTAGCAAAGTTACTGGTAGAAGAACTGTTGATGAAGATTTCACAAACCACTTTACAAGAACTAAAGTTTTTACTTTAAATACTTTTCAAGCTGGTTTTGAATTCACAGGAACTTTGAATGGAACTTTTGATTACGACGCAACCAAATCTGAACCTGAAATCAAGAAGTCTGATT
>QQUF01000057.1 GCA_008501735.1 Calditrichota bacterium
AGGTTTTTGGACAATCTTTAGGGTTATCTTCTCAAGAAGTTTCAAAAATAATTGGAATTAGAATTCCAGGTATAGATTTCTCTTCAAGAATAACAGATAAAAGAATGATTAAAGACATCCATAGGACTATTAAGGGATACTGGTATTCCTATTACTATTCTGTATCACGTTTAGGAGAGCGTTTTGTCAGTAGGGATTTATGCATAATAAAAGAAATAAACGATGATGGTTTTATTGACTGTGAAATAATTGATAATTATTTTCATTATGTTGGTGTCTGTTTTCCTATTAAAGGAAAACTTTATTTCTTTTTAGAAAAAGATAAACTTTTCAATGAAATAATTGTTTATACGACTAATTTACCAGATAGAACCCCTCCAATACTGAATGGTGTAATTCTCTGTCTCTCTGGAGGAGTAGATGATATGTCTTCTTACCCTTGTGCATCTAAGACGACTTTTAGATATATTGGGAAAAAAGAGGAAATCCCTGACTTATTTAACATAGGCGAACTCTCAATAGATGATTATATGCGTAAAAATATGCCCGCATATCTAATCCCAGAAAAAGATACAGAACCTGAAAACATTGAGGTATATAAAACAATCAACAACCACATAGGAGAAAATGCTGTTCCATTTGCATTGAGAATGCTTTAAGAAAAATATAAAACAATCCATTTTTAATGTTAAATACCCATTAAGCTAAAATAAAGTAACCTACATGTTATTTTTTTAAATTATACTTCTCTTCTAAATATTTATAATCTGGTGTAAGGTTTCCTTTATAAAGAATAATAGCTCTTTTGATGGGTCTTCTTATTTTTAGTATCGTAAAATCTCTTTCCTCACCATCTATTTTTGCTAACTCCATAATCCAATCTCGGAGCATAAAACTAAATTTTCTTGATGCTTCTTTTGGAAGTTCACAAGGTAAATTGGTAATAGATGTAATTATTGCTCCACTACCTTTTAGATGACCCAACTTGCAAGTTCGACTAAATAATCCACTACGCTTCTTTTCTATAGCCCAATCACCAATATTACCTGTATCTTTTTCTGGCAAATAAATATAATATGGCTTATCACTATAAACATCTTGACAAGGCTCTAAAGAGCCACCTGGATCACATGTAATATCTCCAATTACTAGAATTTTATCGGGATTTTTTTCATATAGTGTTTTCAGATTATTAACTGACATTGGTCTATCATCTCCCTTTTCCCACTTCATACAATTAAGTATTACCGTAAGCTTAGGTAAATATTTGGCAAACTCTACTTCTGTAGTTTGCTTTCTGTCAAAATAGACAACATATATTTCGTTATTATCAAACTGTTCTTTATTTATAAGATCTTCTGGCAAAAGTTCAATTGGTTCAAGTATATCAATAACCTCCTTCACCCCTTTCCCTACATTACCTAATTCTCTATGAGGGTTTGAACTTTTTCCTGTAATGCCAATAATAACTGGGTCATATTTTTTTGTAGATTCATTTATTAATTCTTCCCTAATCACTACAAGAGCCCTTACAGCAAGACTATAATCATTAATCCCTTCTTTGTGGTCATCCAATTCAACTTTAGAAGAGTTGGTATCACACTGCCTATAGTTAATTGCTTGAGCCAATCTAGTAAAGGGTGTAAAAAAACCATCCGCCTCTAGTTTCATACCAAGTATCCATAAAGTATTTATTGCCCCAACTATTCCAGCGTGTTTACCGAAAGAAACTGTTCTCATAAATTTAGAAGCTGGAGCAAGTCCATTATTAAGCTCTTTTCTAACTTGCTCAAATTTATATTCAGATTCATTTTTCACAATTAACTCATAATCAACAAGGGTGCATTTTTTTCTAATCATTTCTATAAACATACTTTTATTGTAATCTTGCCCTTTATAGGTATGCGAGAAAAACACATATGTTTTTCCAGTTTGAAATTGATTTAGTGGAATTTCTTTAATTCCTAAGATTACCTTACAATTATGTAAATCATTTGAAATTATAGCACCAGATTTTTCGTATTCCTTATCCGAAAAACATCTTGGTCTCAAATATTTTCCATCTACAATTTCCAATTTTACCCTTGTCTTTTCAATAACAATTTCAATTCTTTCTTTGTGTTCATAATTAATCAAATCATTTATATCGTAAGGCACAAGAGGAACTCTACTTTCTTGTGATTTACTTTCTAAGCGTATTCCAATGCAGTATTTTTTCTTCATTTTGCTATACTTTCAAATTAATTAAAAATTTTTAAGATTACTCTTATTTACACTAGGTTATTTAGTTAGAGCAAATAGAGATTGTTTAACTATCAATTCCTCACAAAACTTTAGGCATTAAATGCCTAAACATAAAGGGTAAGTTCACAAAAACCATATTCATAGCCTTTATTTCATGTAATTGATACTCTTTCACGATAACTCAATCTACCTTTTCCTGCGGAGAAAAGTAAGTTAATTCCACAAACTCACCACTTTATATCTCGAACTAATTTAAACTTTTTGTAAGATAGTTCTTAAATTTATCAAAGTGAAAGCTAAGGTGAAGTTCAACTTCTGTGAATTTGTCCACCAACTGAAACAGAAGTTTATTTTTTACAAGTTTGGTAACAATCTTTTCAATTTGGAAATTCTCAAATATTTCGTAAACATTTGGACTAAAGCCGTTAATGTAGTTGTTAAAATTCTGCTCGATGTTTTTTGAGCCTTGAGTAAGTCTGTTTAGGTTGTAAAGTGAAGTGTTGTAAAACTTGAGCTTTGCGACACTACTCAAAACAGAGTAAAGCTGTTCTTCAGGAATTGTAGCTTTGAATTTTTCGTGAGCTTCAATGACGGAATCTTTAGTGTCTTCAGTTACACAATCCAAACGCCTAAGAACTACAAAAGGTAAAATCACGTCTCCGTATTCGTGTTGCTTGAAAGAACCTCTCAAAATATCGTCTGCAACTTGCCAAATAAAATTGGCTTTACTTTGGAAATTCGTCATAGTTGTTAATCCTTAAAATCTTAATACAAAAGTCAGTTTATCAACTGAGTTTTAATCTATAAAAACTAATGAAAAACCCTGTAAATCAAAGAGTTTGAATTTGTAATCTTTGATTTAAAAAAGTTTAGGGATTGACCAAGTTGTAAATTGCTTCGTGAAGTTTCACCATTGCCAGAGTATCTTGTTTGCAGTAAACAAGTAAATCTTTACGAGTTTGCTCAATTTTATCGACAGGAAATGTCCCTTGAAGCATTTTTGCAAAAATACACATTGCATCTAAACCGTTTCCGATTGCCATTCCTTCATAAGTCATTTCGGGAACAAAAGCAGGAAGAGTTTTTTTGATTGAAAAGCTTCCGTAAAACTTTGGGTGGTAAATTCCCTTTTCGATAATTTTTTCCAAGTCCACCAAACGAGAAATGATGTTTTCTAGCTCAACGGTAAAATGCGGAAATCTTTTGATTAAACCATTGATTTGAGTTTTTTCAAAATTTGTGTAAACAACAATGCTTCCTTCTCCTCCAAGTGCTTGAATCAGCCTTTTAGCTAGTTCCTCTCGATAATCTTTGTCCGTTTCTACTAAGTAATCAAAATGATTTTCCACTTTGCCAAGTGAACTACATTTATGAATAGAAAATTGAGTTAAAATTTGTGTGTGAGGAGCTGTTTCAGGGAAAACAGGAAAAGCCGTTTTTGTAGTTTCAAAGTCCAAGTAGTAAGCAGGAAAAGTAATTTGTTCCAAGCTTTGTGTTAATCCACTTTGAATCAAAACTTTGTTTGATTTTGTGGAATCTCTAACAATTTTTTGATTTTCCGTTAGCTTGTAAGAATCAGGAACATCTTTGATTAAATCAACTCCCAAATTTTGAAGCTCTGAATATTTTTTCTGTGAAATTCTTGGCAAAGCAAAAATGTGTTCCTTTATTTCTTGCCCTGAACAATCGGCAAAGAAATCACACTTTTTACACTTAAATTCGATTGGGTTCAAAGGTTTGTTTTCTGTTTCTAAAACCTTTACAACACTGTCGGCAACTGCTTTGAACTCTTGGACTTTTTGTTTTACTTCTTCGGTGTGTTCGATTGGGTTGAATAGTTTTTCCAAAGGCATTCCAAGTCTGAAATCTTTGGAAACCAAGTAAAGAAAAGTCTTGTCAATTTTTACACCGCAATTTTCAATAATCATTGTCGTGTAAGCAATGTCATCAATGAATTTTTTATCATCTTTAACACTGGATTTCACTTCGATTAAATCCCAAGTTCCGTTTTCGTTCCGCCTTAAAACATCTGCTTTAGTAACAAAGTTTTCGTGAATGAACGTTGCTTCAAAAATGTGCTTAATGTCGGAGTTTTGCATAACTTCTTTTGTTTCAAGAGAAGCTGTTTCAGACCTTAGTTCTGAAATCAATTTTCCATTTGGAAAAATCTTTCTCGCTAATTCTCCGATTTGGTTTCCTTCGGCAATTCTAAATTGAGCATCAATGCTTAATTCTTCGCCTTGTTCTTTGTTCTTTTTAGTGTGCCAACCTAAAGTTGAACAAGAAATTGTATTTAAGAAAAGTTGTTTTGTTATTTTTATCATCTTATTTTTCCCATTCGTTTATAACTTTCGAGAAATCCACATCTTTCCACTTTTCCTTCCAAATTTCATAAAATTGAATATCTGCTGATTTTGGTTCAGGGTTTGCCAACTCGATTTTTACTAAAGAAGGAATGATTATTGAATCTCCTATAAGTAAAGCTTCTCCCGACTGTAACGAAGGTAACGATTCTGTTAAGTTACCCAAAGTATCAGGAAGTAATTTTTTTACATAATTTTGGTCATCAGGATTGGTTAATCTCATAGCAACAAAGTTATTACATTGCGAAAAAATTGTTTCTGATATTTCAGAAGGTCTTTGACTCACTATTCCTAGTGTAACTCCGTATTTCCTACCTTCTTTTGCAATTCTTTCAATAGCTTTCTTTGACGCTCTATATCTAATTAAATCACTCTTTGGAACATATTTATGTGCTTCTTCATAAACTAATAAAAGTGGAGTTTCACACTTCATACCTTCTAAACATTTTTTATAAAAATATCCATATTCAAAAAGAATTCGAGAAATTAAGGATACAGTTATACTTAGAACTTCAAAAGGCACTCCACTTAAATCTATTATTGTAATATTTGAATTCTCTTCTGCTGTATTCTTGTAAGCAAGAAATTGTCTAATTGTATCTTCAAAAGTTATGCTTTTTGATTGCCCACCTAATAAGAACTCTAATCTTTTATCGTTTATTTTGTTCTCTAACCTACTTACAAAGTTCGTTAATTTTCCATACAATGGACCTTGTTTTTTTTGACCTACTTTTGCTCCCTGAACCATCTCCATATCTTTTTCCTTTGCCAAATTTAGGACACTCTGAATATCAAAAAACAAAGGTGAATCGTAATGTATCTTTTCTTTAATCTCTTCTTCACCTTTAAAATTTAATTTTTTGTCCTCCACAATTGCTTCTTTAAAGACATTTCTTTGATTATGATCATTCGCTTCTGTGTCAAGAAATAACTCTTCTAATTCTTCACTATTAAGCAACCAATAAGGTAACACTAAATCTTTAACACCTATAGAGTTCGCCTTTGGGAAGGCAGAATAGTATTCATTATGAATATCAAAAACAACAATATGGGAATTATTCAATTCATCATATTCTCCATTTTTGGAATTTATAGCTGATTGTAAGATTTTAGCAACCGTGCAAGATTTGCCTGAACCTGTTGAACCAACAATTGCAAAATGTTTGTTAAAAAATTTATTTCCATTAACAGGAACTTGAATATTAGAGTTATGTGAAAGTGAGGAAAAACAAAACTTTTGTTCGTCTTTAATACTTTCTGAATAGATTTTTCTAATATCATCTTCGGAAGCTGGTTTTGTATCTGTTGGCGGAATAGTTAAAGAATCTCCACCTCGCTTGAATTCTCCATTAACGATAGTTCCTAAAGGATTAGCTTCAATGATATATTTTCTATTTTTTAAATCATTAACTTCCTCTCCTTCATCTTCTTCAACTTGGGTCTCGTTATTTTGACACTCAATAAAATAATTTTCAATAATTGCTATCATTTTATGGTTTTCATTATCCGAAATTTCGAGATAAGAACCTATACGAAGTTTTTGAATTTGTCCATCAACTTCACTAAATGAGTCAAAATTATCTATAGAAATTTTAACTTTATTCGGAAATACAGAAATTACTTCTGCCCTGAAATCATTTTTACTTGTCCCCATAAGTTTACCTCATTAATTAAAAATTAAAGAATTTTATTAATATCGTCAATTTCTTCTATCTGAATTGAAACATTTGTAATTTCATCTTTTACTGAAATTGGTTTTGTAATGTAAAATTGGTAAATTTCCTTTTTAGTGCTAAATTTCTCACTTAACAAAATCTTCAAAATATCTTCTCTATTTACAAACTTCAAAACAATAAGATTATTTTTTGTAGCTTTAATTTTAATTGTTTCTACATTAAAATCAGCTCCTTCAAAATCATATCCATCTTTAAAATATTCTTTTTCTTGCAATAACTCTTTTTTCAGTTCAATAAGTTTACTGGAATCAAGGTTTTTAAAGAAGATGTAAGGAGCTTCACCTTTTATTTCTATTCTTTGTTTTCTATAGAACCTATTTTTTACTTTACTTACAATATTCTTAATTTCAGATTGCTTTTCGTTTCCTTTAAGTTCAACAATTATAAATGTTGCAAATTTATCTAAGTTAAGTTTTGAGAAGTATTCTTTTTTGATTTTTTGAAAATACTGTTTTTCACCTTTGTATCTTCTAAACGAGGATTTAAAAATAATTTTTTGACCCTTTTGTATCAAATCTCTAATTTCTTTTTTTGAACAAACTCTATTTTCTATTTTTGTCTTTGGGTTTTGAGTAATTAAGTCTGTTAAATATTGAGTAACAAGAGAGTGATGTAAAATAGCTTCTTCCTCATTACAGTCTATTAGCGAACATATATTTTCTATTACTTTATTTAATTGTTGGTTAAATTCGGAAGAAAATAAAAGTTTAAAATTTTTAAGAAATTTGCTCTTGATAGATTCCTCAAGAGAATCTTTTTTTACACCTAAAATCGTATTTAACTCATCAATATCTAATTTTTCCTCTCCTTCTTCTTTGTCTTTAAAATAACAATATAAGATATACGTCTTATCAGGTTTTTCTTGAAATTCGTTAATTAATTGTAGAATCGGAATTTTAATTTTTGAGGGAGTATATTTTTGAGTTTCTTTATACTTTATCTGCATAACAAAATCTGTAGAATCTAAATCTTGTATTTGTTCAAAATTTATTTTCATGTTTTCATCTTCAGCACTCAATATTTCAAGAATAGTCTTGTTAAATTGGTGTTCAAAACCCTTTATAGCGTAATATCCACCATCGTTTTGTTTTTTATTAGTTGTCATAGCCTCTTACAAAAGTATTTCTTATAACTCCTAAAATATAAAGTAATTTTTTTGAATATTTTAGGCTATTTCCTACCTCTTTTCAATCTTCTCTCAGATAACTTTTTCCATATGCGATTAGCAATTGAAATATCTTTTGAGGAAAATCCGAAATTATCTTTTAAAATCTTTTTGTTAGTTAATTCTAATACTTCTGAAATGCTTCTCTTAGCTCGAACCATTTCATCAATTTCCTGAAGCAATTCAGAATTGTTCTCATTGTAAGGAAGTAAAATTTCTTCGGCTTCATTTGGCATTAGTTCCAAAACTCCGCCTCCGTGACTTCTTCCACAAATCTCCGAAAAAGCCAATGACAACGAGTTGTAGTAACTTGCTGTTAAGGATTCAATATTCACATTTGGCTTAATTGTTACTCTGTGCATTGTATCGGTTGTAAATGCTTGAGCTTCATTTATGATGAGCTTTGGAAAAAGGTTGTTCCGTCTGATGAAAAGAGCTTCTGAAATTCGAAGTGATGGAACAATTTGCCACTCATCTCTAATTCTACATTTATAACCTTTGTGTATTCCCTGTTCTTCACCGGAAGCAATGTATTCTTTTGCTCCGACATTTCCATTTAATTCAGATAGTTGTGGAAAAGTTAGTAGATGAGTTCTTGTATCTATTTTTTTGTTCTCTTCCCAATCTTCTTTTGTAAAAACTACACTTGGAACTTGAACACTTCGACCGACCAAAGGTTTTGCAAATTTTTCTAAGTTGTATTCTTTGACAGTAGAAAATGGAACAGTGAAAAATGGATTTGCACCTGTTGTGATTCCAACCTCAACTTTTGCAAAATCACCAAGTTTTTGAATTTTACTATTTGTTTGTAATTCTTCTAAAAAATCTATCTCTTTTTGCTCAAGAAAGTAAAAAGTCCATTTGTTTGATTTAAAATCAATCTTCTTTTTTGGGCTTTTTAGTTTATCAAAATCTAATTTTTTTAGGGAATTAATGTCTTCTAATTCCAAATGTTCTATCAAATGAGATTCAGAGTTATTTTTCTCACAAAGCAGTAAAACTACTTCTTGTTGAATGTTTGGAAAAACGAGTTTCTTAAAGGAAATGATGTTTATTTTATTGTAAAAATGAGCTAAGAAATTTCTTAGAACTTGAGCGTAAGAAACCTGAAGTATTTCTGCCGGAAGCACAAAACCAATCTTTCCGGTTTCTTTCAAAATAAGACTTGAGCCAACTACAAAAGAAACCCAAGCATTGGTTAGTTTTGAATATTTAAGTTCGGCTTTATCAAAAATCTTTCCTGCAAGAATTTGTTGTTCTTTTTCAAAATATTGGTATCTGATGTAAGGAGGATTTCCAATTATTAAATCGAATCTTTTATTCGTTTCAGTGCAAAATCTATGAAAATCAGAATTGATTATTTTAGTGTTTGAAAGCCTTATTTGTTCCGATTTCTTCGCTTCAACTTCATCTAACTCAATTGCCGTTACTGAATTGTATTGAAAGTTCCCATTTTTAATTTCTTCAAGAAAGACTCCATCACCACAACTTGGTTCTAAAACATCATTTTTTTTGTTTCCATTAAATCCCCATTTCAGAATAAACGAGGCAATCCCTTGAGGAGTGTAAAAACCTCCTCTAAGTTTTTCTTGAGTTGCTTCTTTAATGAGTTGCATAAAGTTCTGAAATTAATGGAATTAATTTATCGTCATTTCCAAGAGCAAAAAGTTCTGTTAGTAGCGAATCTAACTCATTTTTTAAATTTGTGAATTGTCTTTCTAAAGGAATCAAAGCTCTGCTGTTACAGGAGCTCTTATCAATTTTACCCTGAAGTTGGATTAACTCTTTTTGAATCGAGGAAATATTACTATGCAAATCTTTATCAGTGTTGTTGTTAAAATCAATAATTCTTATTGGAAGCCTTTTTAAAACCTTCGTTCCTCTTGCAATGTAACCACCTCTAAAAACTTCGCCAATTAAAGCAGAATACCATTCAAGATATTTTGAATTTAAAAGTGCTTGAATGTAATAAATTGAATAATTGCAATCTTCAGGCAAAGTTATCATACAATAACCTGCTGTTCCTCCGGAAGAAATTAAAGTTCCGAAATAATCAATTGCATATTTATTGCCTTGAGACAAAACACCAACAATAATTTTTGCAGGAACATCACATTTATCCAAACTTTGATGTCTTCCAAATCTATACCATTCATCACTCGTTTTTGGAGTTGGTTTTATATCTCGTTTCGGATTATCCAATTTATCTTTGTAAGCAATTAGATATTCATACGCTTTGGGAAAGTCCATTTGAAGTTTATCAATAGAAATAAATTCAATTCCTTTTTCCGTCTTTTGGTAAGGGTAAATCACGAATGAATTTGGATTAAATGGACGGTAAGTATTTAAGTTGTCGAGTCCACTTGAAGTTTGAAAATAAGGTTTTGTTAGTGCTTTTTCTATTTCCCAAGTAATGCCACCTTTTTTGAAGAAGAATGAATTTTCGGTTTCTTTAATCGGCTTGTGAATGTAAAGATTGTTGGCACTTGTCTGAATTCCGTTGTAAATATTTTCAGAGCCGATTAAAGTTTCTAAGGCTACCGACTGACTGTTAATTTTGTCAAATGCCGATTTCAAGTAATTCGGAACAAGTATCCAAACCTCATCTTCAAGTTTGGAAAAATCTACTTTCTCAAATTCTTCTCTTTCAAGACTTCTAATTTTCCAACCCGTTAAGTCATTAATTTCAAGAAAGTTTAAATGTTTCTGTTCTGACTTCTGCAAAATGAGTAAACAAGTATAAGTTGTTTTATCGTGAAAGATTTGATTTGCTCCAAATGATATGACTTTTTGAGGGTATTTATTTGAACTTAAAAAATGCCTAAGTTTTTTACCTGCTCCAACTTTTGTTAGTTTACTCGGAACAATGTATCCCAAATAACCTTTTTCCTTTAACAAATCAACTCCTCTTTCAATAAAGAGAAAATATTTATCAAACTGTTTAAAAGCAGAAAAATAATTTCTTTTGTAAAGTGGCAACTCCAAAGGCAAAAGTTGTTTCATATGTTCTGTTGCCATATAAGGAGGATTTCCTACAATCACATCGAACTTTGTTTCACCAAAATCAAAAGGATTGATTTGACTGAAATTTGAGGAATCGACTTGGTTTGAGCTTACCAAACTATTTCCGAATTGAATATTTTTAGCTAATTCAGGCAAAACAGGAATAGGAATCGAGGAATTATTTTCATCTTCTAATAACTTCAACAAAAGTCCAAACTTACAGGCTTCAACGGCATTAAAATCTACATCGACTCCAAAAATACAATTTTCAAGAATCTTTCTTTTGATTTCAAAAGGTAATTTGTAAGTATTGACAGCCGTTTGAATCAAAATATCTTTTGAGTTTTGGAGGTAGTAATCAACTAAAATGTCGTTTACTAATTGATAAGTTTCCAAAAGAAATGCTCCCGAACCACAAGAAATATCTGCAAATGAAGAATTTATAATTTCTTCTGCCGTTTTATCCTCACAATACTTTAAAACTGTTTCTCGTAAAATGTTTTGAATAATGTAAGTCGGCGTTGTGATTACATCTCTACCGATATTTTCAGGTTTTTCCTCTAAGGTAATTTGACCTCCGGTTATACTTAATCGTTTTCCAAGAAATATCTCATAGATATTCCCAAGAATATCGGAAGCAAAAACGGAAAAGGAGTAAGTGCTTTCGGGATAGTAGAGTTGTTTGATTATCGTCCAGAAAGCAGAGCTGTTATTTCTAATTATTTGAGATGTCAGTTTATGACCAAACAAACCCGAATTATACTTTCTATCAGCTTCATTGAATTTGTTAACTAGAGCTTCAAAATCTTCATTGGTAGCAAAATTCAATAAGGTTTTGTAAGTCTCTAAATTTCTATCTTCACAAACTCTAAGGAAAATTATGCTGTTAAGATAGCTTTGAACAATATCGTTTAATTCTGACGAACTCAAACTTTGATTATGCTTAAAAACTTCTTGCCCAAGAATCAATCGCCATTCATTGATTTGGTTTAGAAAAAGGCTGTCAACACTGAACAATCTTAATTGTTCTTCAATGTGTTCCCAAATCTTATCGAAGTTCCCTGAGTAAACTGAATCATAACCGATTTGGTTTTTGATTTCTTCAAAGCACTCTTCGTATTCAGTGAAGTGGTAGAGCTTTACTCTCGACTTGGAAAAAGTATCATCCGTTTCCACTTTTTGAGAACAATCATAAATTGCCAGATACTCAAAATTCGATAAGACGGAAATCTTTAGTTTTGCCGTAAAGCCATATCTTCTAACCTGCTTTGCCGAATCATTATCGGTTTCAATTTTTACACTTGGTTTTTTAGCTTCAAGGAAAAACTTCCTTTCTGAAAACAAACGGAAAGTGTAATCAGGTTTTTTGGTGTTAGTGAAGGAATCTTCTTTAAGTGGCTCTTCGAGTAGCACTTCCCTTTCGTTTGTTGACTTTCCTTTTTCATTTTTAATATCCCAACCTAGAAGTGCAAAAAATGAGTCTAAGAAATCAGCTCTCAACTGTGTTTCGTTATATTTTTGAGATAAATAGTAGTTTCTATTGGCTTGATATTTTTCGACTAATTTTTTAATGGTCATTTGGAAATCAATTAAAATTAAAAGGAAAATGGATTAGCCAAGAATTTAATAGATTTTCCTTCTAAAAGATTAACAACTTAAATCTTACTTATCAAACCTATTTTTAACTTTCGAATCACATTTACCACAACAAAATGAGTAAATATGATTTTAATCGTTGGATCAATCACGCCTTACATAGTTTTTAGGTATTAAATAACGAATATCCAATGTAATCTCACAAAATCCTGTATTCATAACCTTGATTTCATTTGTCTTAGCAACTATTGATACTCTTTCACGATAACCTAATTTACCATTGTTCTGCGGAGAACGATAAGTTAATTCAGCTGTGTCATCACCTGATATACGAAATATTAACTCCATTCCCAAAGGAGCATAAACAATATCAGATTCACCTACTTTCAATTTCCTACTTACTCCATAAGAAACTCCTTTATCCCAAGAAGGATAGCAACTAACCAAACTTGAATATAATTTTGGACTGTATGTTTGAGCCGGTAAACCTGTTCGAGGATTTATTGTTGACCCAAGAGGTAAACTATCCAACTCACCTGTTACAGGGTTATAGGAAAAAGATTTATTCGGTGTTCCATTGGGATTGAAAGGTTCTTTCATACGGTAATACAAATTAGAATCATAAGCCCAATACAACACACCTATACCGACAAGAACCCAAAATAAATTTTTTAATAAAAAATCCTGCATACTTTCACCTAGTTTAAGATATTAAAAATGTTACTCAGAAAGCTAACAAAAGCCATTTATAATTCAAAAATAAAATATTCAACTGTATCTCCTTTCAATCTCCCAGAAGTATCCTTTTTATTGATTTTCGAGCTATTTTTTGTCTTTTTTGAATTTCTTGTATTTCTTCTCTGTATTGAGGTGCTTGAAAATTAAAAACAGCTTGCTGTATTTTTTGAGGGCAACCTAAAGATTCAATAAATTTCAATGCTGTGTAACCACATCTTCCTTTTTCTAATTTGGTTTCTATATTATCTCCTGTTTTCTGATGAATAATTCCACGAGATAACTCAAAAGCTAAAACATATTTAATATTCCATTGGTTTATCGTTCCTAAAACATTGATTATATGATAATTAACACCTTTTTCCATTTCCATATCCCAACCTCCCAATACTCCTTCACTAGGTGATTTACCTACAAGATTAATTCTAATGTTTTCAGGAAATTCTTCATTGATATTTTCTTTATGAAAGAATTTCTTACAGTCATTAAAAACTTTTTCAAATTCCTCCTTCTCCATATTTAATTCTTTATCACATTTGAATAAAATCCCTTCCTGTAAATTCTTTGGTATAATAGTCGTATGTGATTCAAATCTAATTTTATTATAGACATCTCGATAATCATCACTTTTTTTACCGCAACCAAACATAGTAAAAACCAACAAAGGAACGAGGTATTTAAGAAAACTTCTTATAATTCTTTTTCGTCTTTCTAATATCTTGTTTATCATTTTTGTATCTCAATATTTTTAAATAATCTTGAATTTATAAAATTATTTAAAGAATTTCAAACATCAACCCCTTTCTGATACAATAATCTTCACAACTACTCATCAGCTCTTTAACAACTCAAAAAAAAATCAGAAAGGATTTTGTTATGTCAACAAAAGTTTTTATCACAGAACTTCCGAACTGTGATATTTGTAAATCAAATGAAAAAAAAGAAGTAACCGCAAAGTATGACGGTTTAACTATTTATGGTTCTTGGGCGAATATGTGTGAGGATTGTTTCCAAGATTATGGAAAAGGACTTGGAACAGGACAAGGTCAAGAATTGATTTTAAAGGCTTCTACAAAGGAGGTAAGATAATTGGATTGTATTAAATTCAAAAATACCGAAACTTGGTTTGTAGCAACTTACCTCGATAAAATTAATTCTTTTGACTTCCATCAAAACAAACCTAAAAACGAACTCATTGAAGAACTAAAGAAAAGCATTCAATCTAGAATTCCACGTTTTCAAGATACGGATTTGTGGAGCGACTTAATCATTTCTGCCCTCGATAATGTCAAATGGGATTTAATCATAAATCACTTTTTATCGGAGGTTGAAAATGTCAGAGAAAGTTCTTAGAAGATGGGCTTACCAAGAGCCTGAATACAAAGACGGAGATTATTTTTTCTCAGGTTTTACTCTTCTTACAAACGGAGTAAACACGGAATTACTACAAGAAGAAATCGTAAAACTTGTGCTTTTCATAAAAGTTTTAGTTCAAGAACACAACGGTATTGATTACCTACAAGTTTTTGACGAGGAACTTTTTGAAAACGAAATTTGGACAAAGACAGGAAGAAAGATTTTCATCATTGACCAATTAAGTAAAAAAATGCTCGAAGGTGATGGTTACACCAAAGAGCAGAAAAAAGAAAATAACCACTTTACAATTTTATTTGCTGATGAGTATTGAGTTTACCAAAAGCCTCAAAAATTTACTTGGGGCTTTTTCTTTTGAAAATCAAATTAGCCCAACAATAAATTTTGTTAGACTAATTTCGTAATTTTAACAACTCCTCTTTTCCTCAATCCCCCAAAATGTAATTAACTGCCTTTTGAGACAATGAAGCTGATTTGATGAGTAGGTTTTTGTCATTCCTTAGAGCTGAAAGCCAACCTTGAATGTAAGCCGTGCTGTTTTCAATGGTCTTCTGTTCTATCCCAAGAACGGCACAAATATAGGAAGCTCCAAGCTCTGCGGTAAGTTCCTCTTGACTATAATCTTCATCACCAAACATCGTTTGGTTCATTACTTCGGGTCGATTTAATCTTGATTTATGACCGGTAGAATGAACCAACTCGTGAAACAGTGCCGAATAAAATTCTTCAACTTCTGTGAATAATTCCTTTTTCGGCATTCCTACGAAATCTTTAACAGGATTGTAAAAACATCTTTGTCCTTTAATTTTAATTTCCGGACAGTTTTGCATATTTTTTACAATCCTTTCAGCTTCTTGAATTGGTTGATGTTCTTTTACAACTAATTCAGGAATGTGTTCTTCTAATCCTTCGGTTTGAGAAACATTAAAAACTGAAAACAATTTGTAAACCAAGTAGTTTTTAGTTACAGGGTCGTTGTGTTCATCGAATTCTCCTATTTCTTTTTTCTTTAGCTCCGTGAAGATTATCGGAATGGAGTGAGAACCTTTTTTAACTTTGCCTTTTAGTTTGCGGACTTGGTTAAAAGTCAAAAACAAAGGTCTTTCCCAATCATTCATTAAGCAAGTAAGACTTGCAGTGATGATATTCACTCCTCTGTAATTTTTCTGTGAAACTAAGTTCTGCGGAAATTCGCTTTTCCAAGTTTTACACCAAGAAAGAGTTCTTCCCTCTTTTTCACATTTTTCAAGTAATGCAATAACTGAGTTTGTTACTTTTTCAAAGATTTTATCTCTTTGCATAAAGTTATTCTCCTAACAGATATAAAAATATCTATTTTAGTGGTAGAAAGTATTTTCCAGTTGGATTTTGAGGTAAAGAAGTTGTTAAAGTGCTGTCTCAAATATTGAGCTTTGAGAGTGTTTTTAGATTAGCACTTGGAGTTAGGAGAGTTCAAGCATAAAAAAAGCCCCAAAAACTTAATTTTGAGGCTTTAGAATTAAAATTTATTTTTGGTTTAGAATAAACTTCACTGATTTTTTGGCTTGTGATGAAGCCTTTAGAAGTAAAGATTTATCATTCTTTAAAGCTTTTATCCAACCTTGAATGTAAGCTGTGTTATTTTCGATTGTTTTGTTTTCTATTCCACAAACAGAACAAAGAAACGCTGAACCAAATTCGGCGATTAACTCCTCTTTGGAATAAACCGAATCTCCGAATTTAGTATTTCCACTAACTCCTTTTCTATTCAATCTTGATTTATGTCCTGTTGAATGAACTAATTCGTGAAAGAGACTTGAATAGTAATCTTCAATACTTTTGAAAGAGTTTCTAACCGGTATTCCTACAAAATCCTTAATTGGATTGTAAAAACATCTTCCTCCACCTGATTTTATTTCAGGTAATTTTGGCATTTCTGAAACTATCTTTTCAGCTTCTAAAAGAGGTTTATCTTCTGTTTCACTTATCTTTGGAATTTCTATTTCCAAACCTTCGATTTGTGAAATATTAAAGATGTTAAACCACTTGTAGATAAAGTAAGTCTCTTTAACTGGCTCACCTTTTTCATCAAGTAAATCGCTGTCCTTTTCTTTAGCTTCAACGAATAAGATAGGTAACGATTTTTCGCCTTTTTTAACTTTTCCATTAAATTCTTTAGCTTGTTTAAAGGTTAAGAAGTAAGGGTTTTCCCACTCATTCACTGAACAAGCAAGTGAAGTAAGAATCTCATTTACACCTTTGTAAATATTTTTTGTTTTGAGATTTTGAGGATAAACACTTTTCCAAGATTTTACCCAAGAAAGAGGTTTTCCTTCATTTTGACTTTTCTCTAAAAGAGAAATCACGGAGTCCGTAATTTTGTCAAAACTTGTTTGAGAAGTAGATTTTTTCATAGCCTTTTTTGTTAAATAATAATTTATATGAGGCTTGTCATATCTACTTGATTGACAAAGGAAAAACTTTCCAAATATCAATATGGAGCTCCCAAGCGGAGCGAAGGAAGAACGATATTTAGATTTTTAAATTTTTCCTGTAAGCTCTAATCTCCCTTATGACATCCTCATATAATTTTAAAAAAGGCGGTTTTCTACTTCTCAAGTTTTGATAAAATGGGATATTACAATTTTAGAAATGTTTAATGGAACGAAACTTTAACCTGATAAATCTTTTGTGTTTTATACTTGAAAAAAATAACTCTTTCATTTTACAATTGAAATTCTATCACCATCACCTGTAAACCAAATCTTCTTCTTTAGTAAATCTTTCTTTTTGATAGTTTCTTTATTTGAAAAAAGAAAATTCTCTATCCCTAAACTCCCTTGAACATTCGATCTCAAAGATTCTGCTCTTCTATGACTATGAGCTACCAAAAGAACTTTGAAGCGTTTTACGTTAGCATATTTTGAGAACTTATTACTTAAAAAATACAAGTAATAAGTTCTCATTTTTTCTATAATTTTCTTAGAACTTTCCGTTCCTCTATCAACTTCTAAAAAATAAAGTGCTTCTCTACCTGAACTTCCTAAAACAAACAATGAGTCAGGATATACACTTATCACTTTTGTTGTATTTGGGTCGAAAATCTCATCATAAATAAAATATTTATCCTTACGTTTTGTTGCGTGTGAATCCTTCATATCATATTCTGAATACCATTTGACCAACTCAATATGTTCAAGTTCAGAAACTGACTTTTCAAGTGCTAAACGAAATTCGATTTCATCAATTGTATGTCGTAAAAATATCGGTTTAACTTGCCTATTCTTCTTTTGAAAGTTTCCTTCATAACCTCTTTCTTGAACAATAACTTTATAACCATCTCTATCGAGGAAATAAACTGCTTCACCTAAGACAAAACCACTCTCTAAAAAAAGCCTATCAATGTATTTGTTGTGATAGAGCTTGGTAAGTCTTCTTCTTGCTCCCTGTTCGTGCTTACCCGGAAATATCAATTTGGATATTTGGCTTGTTGTCAAATATCTATATTTCCCAAGAGCTTCTAATAAATCAATATCTCGTTTTTGCAAAATAATTTTAGGAGGTGTTTCACCTCTTGAAAATTTAGGCAAATGTGTCTTCTGTGCCACCACTAAAACCCTTCATTTTTTTTACAGGATTATCGGTTTTAAATTTCTTCAACTTCTTCATCAAAACAGGCAGTCTTTCGTAACAATCTAAATGAGTCAGGTAAACAAACTTTTCAAATTCTTCTATCTCTTCTTCAAAACACTCAATATCAAAAACCCAATCGGTAATTAAAAATACTATTTCCTTCTGCTCATCACTCCTGAAAATGAAAGTCCTCTGCTTGAGATTTTGTATTTTTCTCGCTTGTGGGTCTCTAATTTCTTGAGGTGTTTTCCAAGTGGTATTTTCTATTGTTTCGGTGGTAAATTTTGGAATTCTATCATTTGGAGTTGGTTCGTAATGAATATTCTTTATTTCTTTATACCTTCTTTCTATATGTTTGATTTCATCACCAAGAGGAATAAACTGCTCTGCTGCTTGTAAAGAATCTGTAAACCCTTCTAAAGCAAAATAACATTTCACTTTAGTATTACCCATAACCTCCGAATAAATAGATTCATCAAGGCTCCGGATTTGGTCAAATGTCTGATTTGCCAAAATCAAATGAATCCCAAACTTTCTTCCACCTGATAAAATAAGCTTAAAGTCAGGTGTCCAAAATTCGTGAAATTCATCTACATAAAAATAAAAAGGATTCCATTCTTTTTGTTTATTTGGATCTGTTGCAAATCGAAAGTATTCACTCCTCGATTTAAAAATACTCAAAAGCTCACTCGTCATCATAAGTCCTATGAGTTTTGCAGTCTTTTTATCCAAATCATTTCCTTCGGCAAGGTTCACCAAAAGGATACCGTCATTTTCGATAATTTCTTTGAAATTTAGATTTGTATTTTGCAAACTCATTAAAAGAAGTTTGGAAGTAGCAACACGATAAAGCCTACTGTAAACAGGTGTAAGTTCTATATCAATATTTGTTTTTCTTCCACCTCTTGACATTAACCCCGAAACTTCTCTCCACCAGTTTTCTACATCTTTATCACCTAAAGGATTGGTGGTAAAACTATCTACTAATTTTATGCGTTTATCTTCATTAGTTGGATTTACAAGGTCTATTAAATCAGGAAATGACATTTCCCTAACCGAAGCTGTAAAAAAGGCATTGTAAAGAGACCTACTTAAAGTAGGTTTATCTGAAAAGTTTTGCCCCCAAACCTTTTCCAACAACTCAAACATTCTGTTTGCGTGAACTTCCGGAGATACCGAAGAACTTCTTACAAATGGGTTAAAAGAAACTAAATAGTTCTTAGAATTTGGATTGACTAAATAGACTTTTTTCTGAATTTCTTCATCACATTCCTTAATGATATAAAAAAGAATATTGTAGTAAAGTTCTCCGTGTGGATCTATCAAACAAACTCCTACATTTCTTTGAATATCTTGACGAATCATTGATTCCAAAAGTTTTGATTTTCCACTTCCTGTTGAACCTAAAACGTGCATATGAGTTGAACGCTCTTTATCTGTCAAATAATAGCCTTCTTCTTCAAGTCTATCTTCCAAGTCATTAGCAAGTAAAATTTCATCATCTAAACAACAAGCTAATCTTTTATCAAAAGCTTCCAATTCATCATAACTAACTATGCCATTGTAAAAGGCTTCTTCTTCGGTCATTGATTTTCCTCCTCATTTATGAAAAAATGCAATCTAAAGATATTTAACAACTTTACTATGGAATTACAAAAAAGTGTGCTTGAACAAACGGAAGATATGTATCTAAGATTAGTTACTTTTGTAAGAGATGTTATGGAAAATGCCATTATTGTTCCTAAAGGTGAAAATGCTAACGAGTTAATTGAAAATGCTGAAATACACTTTGAATGTGCCATTAAAAATATACTTAAAGGGGAATTAGGAGAAAGAGCCGAAAAAATAAGAAATGAACACGATTTAAGAATGTTATTAGCTGAAAATAACATAAAACAAAAAAGCTAACGCTTTCTCTTTTGTCTCAATCGAAATTTCTCTTCATCACTTAAAGCTCTGACTCCACCACTTGTTAACGGACTACTTGGAGAACTACAACTTTTGGGAAAAAGTTTGTAGTATTCATCCATCTTTGCCTTTAACTCTTCAAGTGTTTTCCAAGTTACAGGATTTTCAACTTCACAAGTCCAAAAGTATTTGTTAAACATTGAAGTAAATTCACTTCTTGCTGATTTATCCAACTCTAATTCTTTTTCAACCAACAAAGAATTTATTTTTGAAGCAACCGTATCATTCCAATATTTTCTGTAAGCTTGTCTCAAATTGTAATCGGATTTATTGTTTTCTGATAAGAAACCAAAAATAAACTCGGAAATCGAGTCTATGTATGAAAGTGGAACTCCATAAATTGCTAACTTTTTCCACTTAAATAAAAATAATTCGATACAAGCAAAAACAATAAAAATTGTAAAAAATATGGTATAACCTTTAAAATTTACTCTAGAAATAACTTCCTCTTTATCGTATTCAAGACTCTTAATTTTTGATTCTAGTTCTTCTTTCAATAATCGTCTCGATGAGAGTTTGTGAAGCTCTTCAATTGTTAAATCATCAGTCGTAGAATTGTTTGATTTTTGTTCAAGCAAAATCGATAAATTCTTTCTCTTAATTTCGGATATTTCTGCACTCAAAACTGAAATCTCATCTTCCCTTTCCAATTCATCAAACTTATCTATAACAAAATAAGACAGTGCCAAAAGAACAACTAAACCTATCTGAAAATAAGTAATAAATCTAACCTTTCCAGTCTTTCGAATTGCTTCTACTATCTGCTGAATATGAGTTATGAATTTATTTTCTTCCGAATTCTCCATTGCCTTAATTACCTAATTTAAACTAATTCATTTTCTTAAAATACCGATTTATACCCACTGAATCGTTGGGAACTTCGTGAAGTTCCCGACCTGACCATTTTTTTACTTGTAAACATTGCAACCTCATCAAACCAATAACTAAATACCAAAACTTAATTAGAGTAATGTGAAGTGAAAAAATGGTCAGGTCGGGGAATATTGATTGGTTAATCTTGCTGTTTTGGTAAAAAACAGGAAAAGTAAGCAATTATTCACTTCCCGACGATTCAGGGGGTATTTCTTTGTTCCTTTTTAACTCCTTGATAAACTTTTAACTATAGAAGACACTATATAAGTTTATAACCGTAGCTAAAAGACAACCATTTTTTACTCTTAAATCTAATTTAAGAGTATCATTTACATTTTCAAAAACAATATTTAAAGCCTTAAATATTCTAAGAAACTTTCTTTCTCTTTTTCATTAGAAATTTCAGGTGCTTCAATTTCTGTCCTCCTTAACAATTTTCGATTTTGATAAAAAGGCTTAACATTCAACATCACTGGTCGCAAATTTGAATGAATAAAAATTGCTTGATTATCCTTCATTGTTCTAATCTCGTCAGCTGTAAGTAATGACCTTCCTATTTGTCTGTCTTTTGCCTTGTCGGTTACTGTTCCCAAAGCGTGAAAACTCTCTTCCATAAATGAAACCGTGTATTTCCCTAAAATCCTTTCCAACTCTTCACAAGTATTTTGACTTAATCCTGAAAAGTAAATTCTATTTGCACAACCTCCATTCAAAATTGTTGAAGCCTCTGCTCTTCCATAAACATTTGTCAATTGCTCTTGGTCTTGTAAAACCAATGAGCAGGAAACTTTTCTTTTTCTCAAAGTCGTTATCAAATTAGAAAAATTAGGCAAAGCTCCAAGATTTCCAAACTCATCTAACAAAAAATAAATTGGTAAATAATTTTGATTTTCTTTTGGAAGATCCATTGCAAAAGAAAATATTTGTGTGTAAAGCAAAGTCAAAAAGAAGCTGTAATATTTTATCTCGTGTTCGGGAACAATTATGTAAATGATTGTCTTTTCAGTTCTCAGACTTTCAAAGTTTAAAGTTTCACTTGAACTAAGTTTACAAAGTGTTGGATCTGAAAATTTATCTAATGATGTTTTTGCAGTCGCCAAATATCCTTGTAAAACTTTTTCGTCATTGGAAATGATTCCCTTCCATTCATTCAAAGTTGGCTCATCTTCAAAACAATTTTTGGCTATGAAGTTTTCTAAGTTCTTTCCGGAACTTCCGAAAGAATTTAGAAGAAATCTTAAGTTGTGGAGATTCTGAAATTTTCGAGGTTCTTTTTTCAAACACCTAATCAAAACATTCAAAATTCCCTTTGCTCCGTCATTCCAGAAAACTGTTTCTGCTTCACTCGATGGAAAAGCAGAAGAGATTAAAACATCAGATACTTTTTTAATTTCTGTAAAATCATTTGCTCTAAAAAGTGGATTATACTTCAAAGAACTTTGAACATCTCGAAGGTTCAAAACTTTAATCTTAAATCCTTGTGATTTCAAATATCCTGATGTCTTTTTGTAAATCTCTCCACTTGGATCTGTTACTACTGCGGAACTTGTTAGATTTAAAATATTTGGAATTATGTAACCTGTTGTTTTACCACTTCCAGTTGGTGCAACCAAGCACAAATGTTTAAAAGAATTTTTTTCAGTTATTCTTTTCTCTCCATCAATTACAAGTCCTGAATTTTTAGTATTCAAAAGTTTCCGCTTTGCCCTACCCTTCAAGAAAGTTGCACTTCCGTAAAGATGTTTATTTCTGCCCCAAAAATTGAAGAAATCAAATAACCACATTTTTTATTTGGTTAA
This sequence comes from Calditrichota bacterium, assembly GCA_008501735.1. Taxonomy (GTDB): domain Bacteria; phylum CLD3; class CLD3; order CLD3; family CLD3; genus CLD3. The sequence goes on from QQUF01000057.1 coordinate 22,469, forward strand.
ACTTCTACTCAAACCTCTTCCTTTGCTCCTGCTTTTTCTAATTTTAGTGAGTTCCTGTTCTACTTGGTGGATTTTGAAAAACTTCTCACGCTCAAAACCAAGAGTTTTAAATCTGTATTTTCTACCCTTGTAAATCACTCCTTGAGTTTTACCTCTGTAAGTATAAATCTCAAAATTCTTCTCAGAAAGGTTTTTAACAAAATCATCGAAGGATTTTGAAAAATTGAAAACTGTTTGAAAAAGAATCTTTAGTTTCTCTTTGTCTGTTTGCTTTTTCCTAACTCTTCTTTTTAATTGAAATTCTCTATCGGAAAGAGAAGCCGTTTTTTCTTTTTTCTCTTTGTGATAAACAATTGAATTTTCGATTTCAGGAAACTTCTCCATTTGAAATTTTTCAATTCCTTTTCTCACTTCTAAAAATCTTTTATTTGACATTCTTAATGTTTTTTGACTTCTGTATTCTGTTCCTGAAAATGCAAAATGAATGTGTATATTTTTATCCGACAAATGAGGCTTTGCATAACACAAAGCATTCTTTCCCCTGATTTCTATGTATTGCGAAGCGATTTGAAATAATTTTTCTAATATTTTTCTATTCAAATTATATTTGTTTTCAAATATTTTTCTATTCAAATTATATTCAGAAGATAATAAAATTTGCTCCGTATCCTTTTCGCTAAAACTCAAAACCTCGTGATAAATTGCCACTCCATTTTTCCGTTTTTTCCTGAATTTATCATTTTCTCTAAAAGACTTTACTGCTCCGTGAACTGTTGGGAATTTAATATTGTGAAAAATACTAAAGGCTTCTTTGTCAGCTCTACCTTTGTCTTCGTTGATATAATTAATCAATTTTTTGAAGTTTGTATTTTTCCATCTTTTGGTTTTGACAATCATTAAATTTTTTCAGCTTATGGTGGTAAATTATCCATTCGAGTTTATTTAAAAATTCAGGTGAACTTTCTAACTTGTTTTGAATGACTTTTAACAAATCAATTGGAAGGCTCAAATTTCGCCGTATTTCGATTTCTAAAGAATTTAGTAAGACTGATACCTTTTTAGCATTAAACACTCCGAGAGTCTTTAATTTGTTGGAATTTCGGGCTATCTGATTCACATTGTTTCCAACTTTCCTGATTGCTAATTCTATCGACTGCATTTTTGATTCATTTGAAGGAATTAAAATTTTGTCCAAATAAGCAAAAACACACTTCTTTAAAAATTTCCCTGTTTTCAGCTTATGGCGTTTAGCACTTTTTTGAATTCTAAGGTTTTCTGAATTTGAAAAGGTTAATTGAAAACGTGTTTTCTTTGACCAGTAATTTTTGTGATAATCTTTTTGGTATTCTTTCCTGTGAATTTTATTCCCGGAAAGAATTTCTTCTTCCTCTCCAAAATTACAAATTTCGATTGAATTTGAATCGAATGTCGAAAGGGATTTTAAAGGGATTATCCCTTTAACAAGATGTCGTTTATCGACAAGCAATTTTGCGGAAACTTTAACCATAGGTTTAAATGTTTACGTAAATTTGCGTTCTTGCTATCACCTCCATCACGCCAAATTATTCTAACGGCAAAAGCATTAAAACTCAACCTGAAATTTACCACAAAATCCAAAACATCAAGCTAAAGCAAAGAGTTTAATTTTTAATAAAAACTTAGAGCTTGAAAAAATCTGAAAACAACGCAAAATATGATTAAACTCTCCATTCACACTTTTTACAGGAAGAAATGAAAACAAGTCTTAGGAATCATTCCGATTTTTTAATCCTGCCTTGTTTGAATGAAGAATTCGTTGAAATCTTTATAGTTTTTATAAATTTCTCTCTGGTCTTTGACCTGAATATTTTTCAAAGTCTTAAATTTTTGAGTCGCTTCTTCTCCTGCTTTGTCGTTATCCAAAAATAAATTTACTTCTGTGTAATTATGCTTTTCTAAAAACAGCATTGCTCTTTTGGTTAAAGCGACAGAATTAAGCACGAGAATATCACTTCCCTGCTCTTTCTCCTCGAAGTAAGACAAATGAGCCAAGAAATCAAAAAAGCCTTCAAATACGTTAATTTCTGTTCGTTTCTCATTTTTTAGAAAAACTGTTAAATCCTTATGTCCAAAACAGCCTCCTAAGAATTTATTTTTCCACTCAAAAGAAGAATCGGAATTATTTTTAAAAGCAACTGCAAAGTAAGTTTTTTGATTTTTGAGATTCCTAAAGTAAATCTCCTGTAAATATTTTCGGGCAATTTCAATTTTGATTTCTCTCGATTCAACGTAATCAATCAGAGCTTCATTTTTCAAAGGTTTAACACGAATGATTTTAAATTGCTTCTTTGGAGATGAAATTTCTTTCTTTGAATTTTCTGATGAAAATTGTTTTTGCTCAGGAAAAGAAAAAAGAGAATCTTTTTGTTTGTCTTGAGGTTGATAACTGGACTCTAAAGTCTCTAAGATTTGAGAAATTGTGCCTTGTTTGAGTTCTAAAAATAAATCAATAATTCTTCCTCCTGAAACTCCGTCTGATTTGCCGAAGTCATACCAACGATTTGTTTCAAGATTAATTTTAAAACTTGCTGTTTCTTCCTTTCGGAAAGGACTCTTAAACCAAATGTCTGAACCTCGTTTTTTTCCCTCTTCAAAATTTAAAATTGTTTTGACTATTTCTTGAATAGGTAATTCGTTTGCTTGGTCACAATTCATAAAATATTAGGTTCTCTAAAATTTGATTTATCCTAAAAGATTTTATCAAATAAAACCTTTTTTTGAAAGTAGTTTTTCTTTCTCTTTTCATTAGCAAAAATTTGAACAATTTCTTCTCTAATTTTCTTCAAAATCCGATAGGATTTTTCTCTTTCATTTTTTGAAAAAAAAGACAACAGCAAATAAATGCTTTTTTGAGTTATCCACAATTTTTTAGAAAGGCAAAACAGTTGTTGTTTTTTATAGTATTTAAATACAGGTATTAAGGCATTTTTTAACGTGCCATAAGTCTCTTATCTAAAGGGTTTATGAAGAGTAAGAAAAAAAAAAGGTCGCCGTTTATACGATTCTAATTTAAAAAAGGTCGCCGTTTATACGATTCTAATTTAAAAAAGGTCGCCGTTTATACGATTCTAATTTAAAAAAGGTCGCCGTTTATACGATTCTAAAATATTGTATTTTTTGGAACTATTTTCCAGAATTTATTACTTTGTAAAAGGTTACGAAAAAAGCAGTGTTTTCTTCTAAAAATTGTTTGATTTCTTGAGGTTCTAATTTCAATTTTCGATACTTTGTTGTGAAGTGTTTTTTCTTTGCTATTTCGAGGAAATTAGATTTTTCTTCATCTGAAAATTTATCGAATTCTTTAAAAAATAATTCTCTTTCTTGAAGGTCTTTTTCTCTTCTTTTTTGCTCTTCTTCTTTTTCTTTAGCTTCTATTTTTTCTTTAGATTTTAGAACTTCTTTTTTACTCTTTTCTTCTTCCATTTTATTCAAATAGGATTCAGGAACTTCATCGTTTTTGATAAGATTCCAAAGGTAAGCTCCATCACTTTTTATAGCTTTTATTTGTCCACTTAGACTTAGGTTTTTGACTAATTCAAAAATAGTGATTCTTTCCAAAAGATAATCTTCAAAAGAAGTTTGTTTAAAGTTATATTTTGTTTGAACAAATTCTGCGAGAGCTTTTTCACGTTTTTCAATCAAAGTATCAACGGCTCTTTGATTGATTCCAATTTCAAGTAATTTTTTACCAATATTTTCAATTTGGGAAGAGGGGCTTTCTTCTATCAAAATCTCATCACTTGCTTTAAAAAACCAAACTTGATATTTGCCAACAGCTATTTTTTTATAAGAAAAGTTGTCTAAAAAACCTTTTTTAATAAGTTCTTTACTTGCTTTGGTAATCTTTTGTTTTAAGTGTTTGATTTCTTGATTGGTTTCTAATCCGATGAAATTTTCGGCTAAATCTCTTAATTCAAAGAAATAAGGGGATTTTATGTAAAATCTCTTGTCCAAGATTCTGAATAGTTTCTTTGCAATAGGGAAGCTCAAACTAAAGTAAAAATGACTGTCAAGATTTTTAATGTATTGAGCTTGTAGAGATTCAAAATAACTATCTGTAAAGATGATAAAACTTTTAAACAATGGTTGTTGAAGTGAGTTCGCCCCTGATTCGTTGTAGATTTGATACTCTTGGACTATTCCGACACCTCTTGAAAGCAATTGTTTTTTTTCATTGTGCCAAAAGGAGTTTTCGTATTCGATTTTTACGGCACTTAAAATTTTTAAATCATTTTCAAGTCTATTGTAGTATTGCTTAGTATTTGCATAATTCATTCGCCTTAATAATTCGGCTCTTGTGAAAAAGACGCTTTTATTTGTGAAATTACTCTGGATTTTGCAAAGTTCAATTAAAATGAGAAGAGTATCTTCTGTTGATGGAGTTGGTAATCCCAATTTGAAATGTCCTCCTATTGTCCATTTTTTAACAATTTTTTCGCCAGTATGGTCTTTTTCGATTCTAGTAATTGTTTTTGATTGTTTTAAATCTTTTTTATTTGAAATAGAAGCAAAAGGAAATTCGACAAGATTCATATCATCTTTTCCTTGCCTCTTAGGAGGTTGATTTTTTTCTTTCGGTGTATTCATAACAAGTTCCGTTATTGTTTTATTGGTTAGAAATGCAATAACGGCAATATTACATTTCTAATATTATTTGAACAGTTTTATATTCAAATAATATTAGCTTCTTTCTCGTGCTAAATCAACAATATTATTGTTGATTTTTTCAGAGTCCTTATTTAACTCCTGCTCCAAAAGAGCTATAGCGATTCTACACAAATAAGAGTCACTTATTCCTTTACGGAGTAGTAATCTAATTTTGGCTTTTGATTCTTTAATTTTTTGTAAATCACTTTCATAAATGTAAATACTTTTATTCTTTTTTACATCATCGATTAGTTGGTCGGAGTGAGATAAAATTTCCTCTTTATCTCTTTTTTGAATAAACTTGAGTGCTTTTCTAGTCATTTTATTTCCAGTTAGTTAGTATATGATTACCAAATTTTTCATAAGCAATTTTGGCTTTTGATTTTTTGTATGTAGGGTCTGACATAAGATTAATAAAATTGGCTTGTGAGTTTCTTATGTTTTGGTCTATCGGAATTCTTGTTTCAAATATTTTATCAATGCTTTCCAATTGATTAGAATATTCTTCTAATTCTGCCTGAATCTTAGTTGCTCGTGGGTTAAACATTGTGTAGAGAACTATAAAATTTTCAAACTCCTCTCCTTTAATATCCCAAATTAGAGGTATTGCAAGAGAAAGCCCATCTATTGAATAAAAATCAAAAATACTTGGTAGAATTATGTAGTCCGCTACATCTATCGAGTTTTCTACATAAACACTAAGGTCAGCAGGGCAATCGATAATTAAATAATCAAAGTCATTTTGAATAGGTTTAAGGATTTTCCCTAAAACCTTTGACCTCTCTTTTGAATGTAAAAATATACTATCCTTAAATTGTTCCATTTTTAAAGTCGCTGGCAGAATTGAAATATTGTCGGAATTCTTCGTCTTCCTTATAACCTGCTTAACAATATTTTTTTTGCTCTCTACAACGTATTTATGAAAAACATCATACATTGTCAGTCCTTCTGTTTTACTTCCCATACGTAAATCTAAAAAGTTCTTTGTAATGTTAGCTTGCGGATCAATATCTAAAATTAAAACACTTTTTCCCTGTGAGGCGAGATAGCAAGAAATATTGATTGCTGTTGTTGTTTTAGCAACTCCACCTTTGGCATTTGTTACTGTTATTTTAATCATTATTAAACCTTGTTTGATAAATTCAGGTGTAAATATATCATACTTTTGAATAAATTACAAATATTTTTTGAATGGTTTTCTATTCAAAAAATATTTGTTTTGTTCTCCCTTTACACTTCCCAATAGAAGTATAACTAGATAAAAAAAGCCCACTGAAAATTAATTCAGTGGGCTAAAGGTATTTGAGAAAAGAAAAGTGAGAAAGGTATTTTTATCTGTATTCGTAGATAATTTTACAATTTGAGATTCCTGAAATTGTCATTCCGTATTCATCTAACTTCTTGAAAGTTATCAGAAATTCGCTAAAATCAATTTCACTGGATTTTTTCAGCTTTACAAATTCTGAAATATCACATCTCACTTTGCCATTGTGAGCAGGACGTAATGAATAACTGTTTTGGAATTCTCCCGAACTTCCACCGCTTGTAAGAATCGGTGTAATTGTTACTTCAAGAACTTTGCCTTGTGGAACTGTTCCAACTAAATCAATTTCAAAACTTGCGTAAGACACTTTATCACAGTTTGAAATTGTGTTTGGCATTGAATAACTGACTGTGTAAGAAGAAAGACCAAATGTGTGTAAAATCTCACTTTGTAAACTTGAGTAATTTCCTGTTAAAGAACTGCTCGAAGAATCAGCAGGTGAAAGAGTTGAGTAACTTGAAAAACTCTGCGTTAATTCTTCTGCAAAAAGATTTGTTGTGGCAAAAATTAAAATTGCAAAAATTAAAGTTTTCATTGTTTTCTCCTTCCTTATTTGAGGAATGTTAATTTTTTAGTTTTGACAAATTTACCTGCTTTGATTCGGTAAAAATAAACTCCACTTGAAACAAGTCTGCTTCTTGAGTTCAAACCGCTCCAACGAACTTGGTGAAAACCAGTTTGGTATTTTTTATCAACAAGAGTTATCACTTTTTGACCAAGAATGTTGTAAATGTCAATTCGAACATCTACCTCTGCAGGAATTCCAAATTTAATCATTGTTGTCGGGTTAAAAGGATTCGGATAATTTTGAGAAAGTGAAAATTCTGTAGGAACAAGATTCCCTGCTATTTTTGTAATTGAACCTTCCCAAGGATCAACATTCAAAAAGCAAGAAATTGTGAAATTCTTAGAATATTCTGCAACATCACTTATTAAGGTTTCACTTGAATCTGCCCAATAGTTTCCATCTCCATCAACATCAATATTAGAGTTTTCGTTCCAAATCAAGTAATCACTTTTTTCAAAGTAAATTGAGTTATCACCTCTAGTCTCACAACTAGTTCCGAAGTCAAAACTATAAGCGTCTGTGTTATTCTCTTTGATAAGAATTGCTGTGGCTGAATAGCCGATTGCCGTTGAACGCATTGTAACTGTTGGTGTGCTTTCTTCAAGGTGTTCATTTCTATCAAAAATAATTCCGTAAGTCATCATTTGGTAAATACTTTCACCTTGAATTGTATTTGCGGTATCAGCTTCTGCTATCCCAATCTCAACTTCCAAATCATTGTTGTTGTAGAATTTCATTCCACCTTGAGCAAAATCTTCAATCTTGTTTTCCTGATAACTGATTTTACTACCAACTGTTTTGTAATGATAAATTCCGTATTGACTTGATTCAGATTGACCACCTGAAAGATAATTCGATTTCACTACCATTTCAGAATTATCAGTAGCTCTATCAAGATATATTCCATACTTCACATTTGTAGCTGAATTGTAAGCAATTGAATCTAAATCGGAATCTTCACTTAGGTAAATCGCATTGTTGATTAGACTACTCGTCGAACCTGTAATTGTGTTACCTGTGATTGCTCCAGTTACATTACTGTCTTTTAAATAAATTGCATCAAGAACAGTTCCACTGAATGAATTGTTTCTAACATAGATTGAATCAACAGCTTCTTCTATTTGAATACCTGAACTAAAAATATTGTCAACTATATTCTGACTTGAATTAATAATCCAGACTCCAAATTGTGAAATCTTATCAAACGTATTTCCAGATATATCTACTGAAGCACCTTTTACATAAATTCCAAAAGTATTTCCTTTATTACCATCAAAAGTATTTCCTGTTATCGTTACCAGATTATTAGTATCTGTAAAATCAATGTAAACACAATATTTCCATTTGAGTTGTGGAGAAACCGAATTCCTTGCTATTGTGTTTCTGTTAATGTCTAAAGCAAAGGAGTTGCCGTGAGCATAAATTCCTTTATCATTAAAATCAAGTATTTGACATTCTGAAATTTCAATTTCGACAGAGGAAGAAACAGTGTCAAATTCAATTCCATTTTTAGGAGAAATTATATCAACGTATTTTAAGGTTTGATTAGTTGTAACGTCTAAATACCTAATTCCATACCAAGCTAAAGGAGGACTGTAATGTTGAAGAGAAATTTTACCATCTAAAAGAGAATCCGAAAGGAATTTAATAGTTCCCTTACAGATTAATTCGACCAAGGTTGAAGCAGCATCTTCCGATGAAGGACTTGTTGTGTCTTGGAATTTAGTAATAACTGTCGTTCCTCGTTCAATAAAAAGAGTATCTACCTCTGATACCTCAAAATCATTTTTTAGGATTATATTTCCACTCCAAGTTACATTAGATGTAGTAACACCTCCATTAATCGAATCATCTATTTTGATTTCTGCTTCTTCTGTTCCTCCATAATATCCCATATTAATTCTTCTTCCATTTGGTAAAGGCTCGTTTGTGAAATCACCATACAATTCTCCGAATAATTCATTTGAATAAGGAATTCCTGTATCAATACAAGGTGAAGGTGTTACACCTCCTAAAGTATCTATCCAAAGTGCATCGTAATTTGAAGTAAGTTCATAATCAATTGTGTCTGCAAAAAGTGGGTCTGTAAAAAGAACATCCTTTAACAAGTAGGTGTTTGAATCAGCTATCGAAATTCCTGAAACATTATCGAAACAGGAATTATAAATGTCGAATTCATAATCTATTGGATTAATTAATCCGTTTTTCCAGTTTGAGTTTGAAAATATATTGTTAATTCCTACAGATTTTCCCCATTCACTTCCCGAAACAATGGCAATTGTATCTACTCCTACAATTGTGTTATTAACAAACTTAGTATCATCTAATTTCTGACCGCTAATCCCAATTTCACCATTCCCTTTTATCAAATTATTTCTTACTAAAATCGAGTCACTTATCGAAATGGCGATATTAAAACAGTTTAAAAACATTGAATTCTCGATTATTCCAAATGGTGATTTGCTTGCGGTAGTTAAATCGATTTTAGAGCCTATACCGCAATTTTCAATTTCTAGGTTAGATAATAAGTAGAATGCATTACTATTATCTGTTTCAGTTTCTCCTGAATTGCTATTTATCCAAACTGCAATACTATCTACTTCATAGAAATCACTATTTTCTATGAAGATTGAATCAATTAAAGAAGCTTTAATGCCAATTAAAGAACTATCAATTGATATTCCATCTATTAACAAAGGATTAGAGTAAAAATTATCTATACTTATTCCAATACTATCAATATTAGAAAAAGTAGAATTAATTAAATTGAATTCCTCATTATTACTTCCAAATCCAGACAAATTAACTCCAATAGTAGTTTCGCTTATATTCAAACCTGAAAGTTCAATTTTCGAGGAACTAGAACTCTTTACATTAATTCCTATATTGTTTATATCTTTTAAAGTTAAATTCCTAAAGATTAAAGAATCTGCTGAATAAATTCCACTAACTTCTATAGCATTCTCTAAATTATCAAATTCTAAATCTATTAGCCTAAAGTAATCGGGAGAATTATAATTTAACGAAATTCCTAAGGTACAATTTCTAAATTCTGAATTTGTAATTTCTAGTCCACCTGAAGTAAACTTATGATCAATTGCATTTACAGCTTTTTCAAAAATACAATATTCTATAGAGTAATCATTTGGATTAGCAAAAGAAACCCCTTGCCACATATTAGTAGAATCAGTACAAGTAAATTTAATTTTACTGTTTTGTGTACCTTCTGCAATCAGAGTTGTTCCTTCATCAAAAAGTAATGTTTTACCAATTCCAACACTTACCGTAACTCCTGGATTAATTGTTAAAATCGCTCCATTTGTAATTAAAGCACCATCTTGTAGATTTTGATTCGTACTCCAAGTAGTATTTGTCGAAATTACATTTGGATGAGGAGTTATTTTGAAAGCAACAGTTGAATCAGAATGCCAAAAAATGCTATCAATTTCAACAAAAGGGTCTAAGCCATTTGCACTAAAAGCTGTTGGGTATTTAAATTCGGTTGGTACTGATAGAGTATCATTTCCCCAAGGAAATGGCATTTTATGATGACTAGTAAAAAAATAATTGTTTGTAGGGTCATAAGTATCATCACCATAAAACAGCCTTACTCTATCGTTAGTATTTGCAAAACATACTCTCCATATTAACAAACCGCCAATATTATCATTCTGGTCATTTGGTATAGAAGTACCAAAATCGCCACCAACTGTATATTCATCAAAACCATTTCTTAATCTATTTTCATAAACAAAATATTCAGCATTAGTACCAGGGATTTTAACCATGAGATAATTTGGGTCAGAATAACTATATCTTAAGGTATCATTCCAAATGCTTTGGATTGTATCTGCTTCCACCCAACCGTATTTTATTCGATAGTAAGGGTTAATTCCTGATGGACAACTTTTTATTAGACTTGCATAAGAGCCTGGGCCATTAAATAATCCAGATGCCATTAAATCAAACCTATGTGTAGATGTTCCTTGCCCAGAACCACCTCCAAAATTACCTTGATACTCATCAAAAAATCCTATTGTATGTGCAAACTCGTGAGCATGAGTTCCAAAATGGTCAAACTTTCCATTTTTAGTCTCATTGGTAGTATAATAAGGTCCATCTAATGATGCATTTGGATGTAATGCGTGTCCATTTATTGCTTCGCCAGCATACACAAAAGCCAATTTTCTATCATCACTCTTTTCAAAAAATGTTGTATCGTATGCAGTAATAGTGATATTTATATACTCTTCCAAAATAGTCTTGCCATTTGGGATTTGTTTCATAAACTCTTTCATTACCAAATGACGTATTGACGCTTTTGAATAAATAGTATCTAAAGAAGCTTTAATTCCATCCAAATAAACCCATTTGGGAACTGTCAGACCTGAAACTGATGAATCAGGAGTATTGATAACTTCACCGCAAATATCCAAAGCTTCGAGGCTTTGTTGATTAAAATACTGTCTCATAGAACCAAATAATTCAGGGTCAGGAGTAAATACTGTATTAGATGGGTAATTGTTAGTATCATCTTCACCTGTTGAATCTGGTCCTGCAATTCCAACCCAAGAATTATCATTTGAAAATAACATATTTTCAAAATGTTGATATTCAAAACCATCTTGCCAAGTCGCAGGTTTTAATTTTCCAATATCTCTAAATTCAAATAGAATTACACCTAATTCGATATGACAAGAATCGTTTGTATTGTTTTCCATAAAACTAAGAAAAGAATCTTGATTTAATTGATAAGCAATTTCTGCGGTATTAATTTCAGACTCGATTTCTGCTTTTTTGGTTGCTGAAAGATTATCAGGTTGGACTGCTCCACTCGGTAAACTGTTAATTCCCACTAAAGAATCACTTGGAATGTAATTTTCATTTGAATCTAAAACCGCATAAGTATAATCCCCAGTCGAATCCATTTTAAAAACATAACCAGAAATTACATTGCTACCAGAAATCGTCTCCGATTCAACCCAAAATTCGTCTCCCCATTCTTTTCCTTGAAACCTTGTAGTCCCATCAGTTTGTATAAATTCAATTTCTCCTGTGTTTACAGGTGCACTTTCTACCAAAACAGGAAAAAGTAACATTGCAATTAGCAAGTTTCTTTTAAACATTTTGCAATCCTCCATTATTTAATTTGAGTTATAAAAATATACAGGTAAAATATGTATTTCACCTGCTTCTAATCTCCTTATGTTTGATGCATCATTAACGGTTATTTTAGTATCTCCGTCAGTATCGGCACTTTCAAGTTGGTTTTGATTGAGTTGAATATTTCCTGTTATAAAATCCAAAATCATTTGTGAATCTGTGGAATCAATACTTGAATCATTGTTCAAGTCTCCTGTTAAAGGTAGAACTTCTCCAAGATTTCCATTCCTACTAATTTGTTGGATTCTCAAAGTTGAACCACTTGCAGGATCTTCATACCAAGCCATTATTCCACCACCTGATAAATCATTAGTTAATGAATATAATCCTTGGATTTTTCTTGTTGTAATAACATTGCCTATAGGTTGCCATTGTAGATTTCCCTGTTTATCAACCTTTTGAACATATCTTTCAATTCCTGTAATTGTTGAATCTTGGTCAGAACCAAATGTGTATAATTTAGAAAGAGAAAGAGTAGGAAAAGGAACTCCACTTTTCGATTGTAAAGATGTATTAATCAAAGAAATTCCTCCAAAACTATATTGTAAACTCCCATTTGAACGAATAACCTGATTTCTTCCTTCTGAATTAGAATTTGGAGGTGTTTTTCCATACCAAATATCATTTCCTCCTGAATAAGCTTTTAAGAAACCAAAGTAACCATTATGTTGTGAATCATAAACAGTATCAATAAGAACTTCATTTCCACCCCAAGATAAGTTACCATTTTCATCATATTTTCTCACTTTTAATAACTTCTGCTGACCTATAAACTCACTAAAAAACTCAAACAATCCATTATCAGAGATGTGTCCATTGATTGGTAACTCTTGTCCCCAAGCTAACCCCAATGAATCTACTCTCATTGTATAAAGTCCCATTCCGACATAAACATCTAACTTATCATTTATGTCTATACTTGATACACTACCTTCTGAATTAATAACATTCAATTTCAAACCTGTATTACCTAATAACTTATTTCCACTTGAATCTAATCTCTGAACATAAGCATCTAAAAAATCTAAACCTGTTGGATTTTGAGTTTGTGTATAACCTACATAACAACCGCCTTCTCTATCGTAAACAAAATGTGCTTCAGGAAATTTCTCATTAGTGTTAGTGGTTACATTAACTCCATTTCCCCAAAGAAGACTACCTGAAGTATCTATCTTATTTACAAATACTTGATGTTCAAACGTAAAAAAGTTTGGATCAAATACTGCATCTGTATAAAGAATTAAAGCTTCTCCATTACCAACATAAACTATGTCTTGTAATAATTGAGCGTCAAAGTTTAGTGGAAATTGGGTTGGTTGAACTAATGTATGAACTCCGTTTCTGTCAACTCTTGAAAAGTAAAGATTAGGACCTGAATCTTGAAATGCTACAAAAGCTCCACCTGTTCCGTCTGTGCAGATTTTTAAATTTACTACTCCTGAATAAAGAACTTTATTTTGTGTTGGGTCGGTTGACCATTGTGCTTCGCAATTATCAACGCACAATCCACAGTGAGCAATAAAAATGAGGGTATATAATAGCTTTTGTTTCATAACTCTCTTCCCAAGTTGCATTTTTATGTTAAGTCTTTAACAAATCAAAACTTTAAAAGTTCCTAACTAATTTCAGTTTTTCTTAAAAAGTAATTAATTCAGCATTAAAAACATTCTTTTATTGGTATTTCCTAACAGTAGAAATAGAAACTTTTAGCTTCTTCGCAGTTTTGGAAATAGAACTACCTGAACTGCGGAGCTCTTTAATTTTTTTGATTGTTTCCCCATCAATTGGAACTCGACCAAGAGTTTTCCCTTTTTGCTTTGCTCTTTCCAAACCTGCTTTTGTCCTATCTGAAATCTTTTGAATCTCTAATTTTGCAAAAGTGCTCATCATCGCTAAAAGTAAATTACGTGTAAGTTCGTTGTCAGTGTGAAGGTAATCTTCTGTTAAACTTCTAAACCTAATTCCGTAACTTTCAAGTTGTTCTAAATATTTGATAGTCTTGAACATTCCTTCACGACTGAAACGGTCTAATGCCCAAAACAAAACAAGATTGAATTTCTTAGCTCTTGCATCTTTGAAAAGTTCATCAAAACCTTGTCTTTCACTTCGTCCTTTCTTCCCGGATTCATTGTCTTGATAGACTTTGTAAATGATATAACTATTTGTTACACAAAATTCTTGGAGTTGTAAGAGTTGGTTTTCGGTATCTTGAGATTCATCTTTTTTAGAAACACGAATGTAAATTGCAACTTTCTGTGCCATTTCTTATTTCCTAACTATCAAGAAATTTATCGATTTTCTCGAAAAAGTATAAACCTTTGGTTTTGTCCTCGCTAACCGAAACATTATTCAAGTATCGAATCAAAGATTTTTTTACTTCTTTAAGAACTAAGCGGTGAAAATTTTCTTTAGATTCTCCAATGTTAGCCTTTTCTAAAGCATTGTAATATTCTAATCTTTCGGATTTTTCTCCGGAAATGTTTGCAATTGGGAAACCATTCCTCATTAAAATCAGATTCATTACAAGTCTTGAAGTTCTTCCGTTTCCATCAATAAATGGGTGAATTGTTACAAGTCTTTCGTGAAGCTCTGCGGAGAAAATAACAGGGTGGAATGAAGATTTATTTTCTTCGTAAAACTTGAAATAATCTTCCATTAGCTGTTGAAGTAAAAAAGGTTGTGGTGGAGTGTGTTTACTTCCCACAATTTGCACTTGAACATTTCTGTAAGCCCCTGCATTTTTGCGGTCAATACTTCTCAAAATTAAATTGTGAATTTGCTTGAGAACACTTTCATTGAAGTCCGTTTCTTCCCGGACTAATTCTTTGATAAAGTCAAGAGCTTCTTTGTGATTGATTACTTCAAGATGTTCTTTTAAAGGTTTACCTTGAATTGTCATTCCTTTTGAAATTACAAGATGAGTCTCTTGCAAGGTAAGAGTATTTCCCTCGATTCGATTGCTGTCATAAGTATATTCTGTGTCGAAAGCTTCTTCCAAGTTTTCAAGTTGGGCTTTGTCAAAAGGTCTAAAACTATCCAAGCATTTTTTTAGGTCATCAACTTGAAGAATAAGTTTTTCGATTTTATCCGTATTCGGATAAACCTTTTCAAGCTCAAAATTTTTTCCAGTCATAGAATCTTTGTTAATATCTATTAAATATTTCTTATATCTTTCCCGAAAGTCGGAAAGTCTTTGAAATTCTTTAGCATTTATGTCGGTAGAGTAGGGTTTGTTTTCTTTTTGCATAAATCAGACTTAAGGTGAATGAATATTCCAAATTGTAACACTAAGTTAAGACAATTGAAAAAAATCACAAATACCACTTTAGTCTAAATTTTTGATATTTTGAGATATGCTTTAAAACGACCGTTTAAAAACACATAATTCACTACTAAGAAATAGCTTTTTAGTGATAGTTTC
Source organism: Calditrichota bacterium (assembly GCA_008501735.1). Classification (GTDB taxonomy): domain Bacteria; phylum CLD3; class CLD3; order CLD3; family CLD3; genus CLD3. Next base: position 37,631 of record QQUF01000057.1, read on the forward strand.
GAGTAGTAATTTTTACACCCGATAAAAAGCATTAAAAAACTTAGAAAAATTTTCTTGAGTTTAATTTAAAATTCCTTTATTCTTCCCTCACAAGAAGAAATTATTAATCACTTATAGGAGATACTGTTATGAGTTATGATTACTCAGGAAAAAAAATAGTTGCTGTTCTTGCATCAAACTTAGAAATAGGTATTGCGTTTAATGTGCTTGGACATATTGCTTTATCAATGGGTGCATACGCAGAAGACGATATAATGGGAAGAAAAGAATTGTGCGATAAATCAGGTATTAATCATTTTGGTATATCGAAATATCCTTTTATAATTACAAAAGTAAAACCTGGAAGGTTAAAAAGGCTTGTTAACGAGGCGAGAGAAGCCAATGATTTATTAATGATAGATTACCCGAAAGAAATGTTAGATACCGCACATGATGATGAGTTAGCTGACCAAATTTCTCAAAAAGAGAACTCAGACATAGAATACTTAGGTGCTGTAATATATGGTGATTCAAAAACTGTATCAAGTCTTACAGGAAAATTTATGTTATGGAAATAGCGAGGGAATTATATCCCCTCGCCATAAGTTTCAACAACTATTTTTACTTAAGAAGGAATCTCACTATAATGGTCAAAAATTCCAAGAGCTTCGTCCAAAAGCACCGCCATACCACGTTCACCGATAGAAACTCCAAAAAGAATATCGCTTAGGTGGACTTCCCCGATATGTTTAGCCGCTTTATAAAGTTCATCAACATGATGTTCATCAACTTCAATATGAATATCGAAAAAGGGTGTCTTAATATCTGGGTAATAAGGTGCAAATGCAGATTTAACAGACGAATAAGTTATACAAGTCATTCCTTCATTTACAAGCATGTAGCCAAGTGCAACACCTTGGCTTTCTTGCGTAGAAATATTGTATGCGAGACTCAATGCAAGTTTTATCCCAACTTTTTCTTGATAATCATCAAAAACTTGACGGTTTACTTTAATGTTATCAAGAAGGTGGAGGTAATGCATAAAATGGGCATGTTCAGGATTTCCATTCCCATATTCATCATTAAGATTTTCCTGAAGAATTTTTGCAACCGATGGATTGTCGGTTTGTTCTATCATGTTCTCTATTATCTTAGGGAAAGACTTGCTTTCACGTCCAGCACACAATATCCAACGTATTACTTGTTCTTGTGTCAAGTCTTTGCTATAACCTTTTACAATAAAAGGATGCAAACGAATACGTTCAAGGCTTGAATTTACTGCATTCTCAATATCCTTAAGATATTTGAGGTTTAAGTTTTGTAGTTGAGTAGACATGGAATTCTCCAATGTTTTAGTTGTTAGTAACATTAATTACAAATCAACATAATGCCAAATATCAATTGCAACTATTTCCAAATTTTCACAACTGTTGACAATTGTTGACAAATTTTGCCAAAAACTTTAAAAGGTGTAATCTCTAAAATGTCAGTTCACAATCTAAATGTGCCACAAATTGGTCTAAAACTTGATTTACTTCTACGCACTGGGAAACAAGGAATAAAAACCGCAAGTGCATTAAGTAAAAGATTAAATATTGCTCCAGATCATCTTTCTAGGATTAAAAATGGGACTCGTTCAATTCCTGATGAAGTATTTCTTGAACTTACCAATATCTATCAAATAGAGCAAAAAATATGGTTTGAAAATTTAGAGGTTTTTGGACAATCTTTAGGGTTATCTTCTCAAGAAGTTTCAAAAATAATTGGAATTAGAATTCCAGGTATAGATTTCTCTTCAAGAATAACAGATAAAAGAATGATTAAAGACATCCATAGGAC
>QQUF01000051.1 GCA_008501735.1 Calditrichota bacterium
CTTGTGAATTTTTGGCTAACTGAGTAAGTTAAGTTTGTTCCTGCCGAAACAGTTGAACGAGTCGTAGGTTTAGTAAATTTACTGTCATTAAAAAGGTCATTTATATTTGCAAAAAGAACATTCGAACCAGTGTTCTCAGCCGAATTTACGACAATGTTTTGTAAAGTTACTGTGTCCGACTGTCTGTACGAAAATGTTAATGTCAAATTATTATCGTATTTTTTGCCTCTCATCCACCAAAGTAAATAAAACCAACGAGGAATTCTAAACCCTGTTCTTCTTGTGTAACTTACATTGCTATTAAAACCTTTATCCTCCGAATAAGTTCCTGATGTTCCAGATGAACTACTTGAGCGAGTTGTAGAGTAGTCGTAAGAAACATCAAAACTCACACCACCTTTTATGGAAGTGTTAAAACCAACTAAAGGTGAAAAGTTTGAGCTTACTGAAAAAGCATCTTTTGAAATGTTTAAAGTATCAGATGTAAGACTTTTAGAATTTTGACTATAACTTTCTGTTAAAGTCGAAGTGTAATTATGAGTAAGAGTAACTGAGTTTGCAAATTTACTAAGCCCAAAATAATTTTCAAAACCACTCCAAGAAATTCCCCAGTTTACAAAAGGTTTTCTAAAACTATACTTCCAAAGTTCGACAGCTGCAAAACTTTGAGTATTTCTTTTTGTGTAAGCTCTTGGATCATAACGCAAAGAAAAAGTACTATCTTCATTTACGGTTATGTCAAAACCTTCTGAAATAGCAGTATTTGTTTGGTAACTAAAAGTAAAAGAAACATTTTTGATTCTCATTCCACTGTTCAAAGTATAAGAATCGGTTACACTTCTTGTTAAAACTGAACCGCTTAAAATAAATGGATTTAATGGATTTCCGATGTAAGAAAAGTCTCCTTTTGGAGTTGAAAAGTCAGTTCCAGAATTCTCAAAAAACAAATCTTTTGTTAATCCAAATTGGTAACCCAAAGAAGGCATTCCTTCGTTGTTGAGTTCGTCTGTTGCAAAACCACTTTCGTTTCTTGAAACGTCTCTTGAAGCATTAAACCTAACAGGGTCAATAATTCCGATAAAAGTGTCAACAGCCTTTGGTATTGTCCAAATTGTAATAGAAGGAAATTTAAACCCATCATCTTTTTTGGCTTTTTCAGCTTTGTCATCAGTTCTATCAGATTTTTCGTCAGAACTTTCTTCTTTCTCATCAGGTCTTTTGGAAACTAATTCTTCATCAGATTCAGGTCTTTTCGACTCTAATTCTTCTGATTCTTCGTTTCGTCCCTCCCTTTCTTTGTCGTCAGTTTTTGAATCTTTTTCTTTTCCTAAATCATCACCTTCAAAATCTATATCTCTAAGAGTCCTTGGTCTTTTATTTCCTTCTCCTTCATCTCTAGAAGAACTTTGTGATTTATCTCTTGAGGCAGGAATTTTATTTGGGTCAAAAAAGGTAAAAGTCCTAAAGAGTTCTTGAAAATCAAGTTGAGCACTCATTGAATAATCTCTTCGGTTTGCAAGAGAAATATCTTTGGTCTGTGAGGAAAGTGAGCGGTTATAAGTAAATGAAGAACTTGTTCTAAAAGTTGGATTTGAGGTCCAACGTAAAAATTCCCAGCCGAAAAGTTTTAGCTTATTAATTTTGGGAAGAAAATCAATAGTTGTATTTTGAGTAGTTGTAGTTCTTTCACCGTAATCTAATTTTACAATTTCTTTAAAACCAATATCTCGTGTTGTGTCTGCTAAAGCATCGAAATCTTCTGAACGATTTATTGAAGTTCTCAAAAATGAAAAAGGTGAGTAATCTCCACCGTAACTTCTTCCAAGAGTAAAAGTTTCCTGAATTGGGCTTATAGTTGTTGCTGTTCTAAGTTGAGTTTCATTTTTAGATTTACTTCCGTCAGTTGAGAAACTAAGTCTTGAAGGGAAGTAAGAAAATTGCAAACCTTTAAACGCGTTATTTTGTTTTAACAATGGAAGCCAAGAAAAAGGCTTAAATTCTAAACTTGGGAAGTTTAAAGTATAATCCAAACCAGCAGAATAAGTTTCATTGATACTTTTACTATTTTGTGGGGTAACACTTTTGGAACGGCTATAACTTACGTTATTAATTTTTAATGGATCAATTGTGTAGTTTAAAATTGCTGAACGCGAAGGGTTTTTGTTATAAGAAGTAGAGAAACTCATATTTTCAGTTCGAGTTTCACTTCTGTTAATAATGTCTTGTTTTAAAGAATCTGATTGAGCTTCCTTGAGTGCTTCATCGTAAAGAATGTCAGTTGTGCTTGCTACGTATTTTGGAGTTTTTTCAGTGTAAGAGTATTGAGCCGTAATTGGAATTCTAACATTCCATTTGTTAGGAAAGAATTTTCCAAATTGTAAAGTTGGGTTTACTCTGTATTCTGTTGAGTTAAAGTTTGAACCTGTTTTTGCTTGAATTTGTCTAAAATCTTGGTCGCTAAATTTGAACGAAGTGTTTATAGAAAAGAAATCTGCAAATTTTAAATCAGCTGAGACTCTGTAAGAAATTCCTTTGTCTCTATTTACTCCTGAAACTCTAAGTTCATTAACCCAAACCTCCGCTGAATTGATTGTGTTGTTAGAAATATTTCTGAAACCAATTTGGATTCTACCAATGTTTGTAACAGATGGAGTATTTCCTTTAAATGCAAATTTTCTTGGAGGAGTTGGTACTCCGTTTATTGTATCTGCTTTCACTTGTTCAAAAAAAGAATCTGCGGTGAAAATATCAAATCCTGCTTTGAGTGTCGTTAAAGCAGCAAAGTTTACATCTAAATTATTCTTTTCAACTTGCCATAAATCTTTTTCCGAACCTGAGGATTCGGAAGGGAAAATTGGTTGTTCGATTTCGTAGTAAATATCTTCGTTGTTTCCAAAAGTCATTCTAAAAACAATGTTTAAATCTGGCAACTCCTCTAATTCTCCAAAATAATCTGTTTGGTTAGTTTCAAATCCGTGTCCGTGAACGTACATTTTTAAAATATCATAATTCGAAAAATCCAATCCTTTGTTCTGAACATTTCCCCTTAAAATCTTTTCTATCCAAAAAATCTCATCAGGTCTTAGGTCTTCAATTTCTATAGCAAGAGATTGTTCACGAAGTTTGATGTCTGAAGTTTGGTCAGTTTCTTGTCCAACTCCAGGAGGTGGTTTGTAATTGAAATTTTCGTCTGTATTAACAGTACTTATCTTTAGTTTTGTAATTGGAGGAGTTGCATTGTCAATCAAACTAATTTCTTCCCACTCAAACCCAACAAAATCAAAAAAAGCAACGTCCAAAATCGAATAACTGATTTCCTCATCTTCAATTGTGGTTCGTAGAGGAATTTCGTTAAAACCTCCTTCTTCAACCCACATTCTAATGTAACCAATGTCTGATAATATTAGTTCAGAAGTAGATTCTCCAACAATATCTTCAAATTCGCCTAAAGGTATTCTGTATAATTTCCAACCCCTTTCAGGTCTTGCTCCAAGACTGACAAAATTCTTTAAAGAACCTAAATCAACAGAGTAGCTTAAGTAATCGTTTGCTGTATCTAAGTTGTCATCTCCGTCAAGGTCTTCTGTGTCAGGTCTATTAAATTCACCAATGTTTGACTTACTGTTGTCTTCGAGATTGTTCGATTTTCTAAATGAAAAAATATCACTTTCGTCTCTACCTTCAATATAATTATCTCCGTTTGGGTCGTCGCTTGAAATACCGTTTTGGTTTCTAAAAACTCTAGCTTGAGTACTATCAGAGAAACAACTTCCAAAACCATCTTCAAATGGGTCAGTACAACCATCTAAACCTGTGTCTTCACCTGAATCCAATTCTCTGTTTCCAACGTTTCCTAAATCTGCGATTGGCTGGTCTTCAGTATCGAGAACTTTATCACCATTTGAATCCTCGCTAATTTTCCCAATTTCAAGGTGAAGTTTTCCTGAGTTTACATTGTTCGGGTTTCTAACCCAAAGTTCAATGAAATTACTTTCTAATTGATTTCCAAAAACAGAAGCAGCTTGTGTAATTCCTGCCCATTTTTTTCGACTTGGAGCAGTTGTGTTGTCAGAGTAAACATAAACCATTCTAAAAATATCGTGTCTATCAGAACCAGATTGTACATCTTTGTCCAAAATGTCAGTCAAAGAAACTTCTGATTCCATCCAAAACATTTCTTCACGGTCTTTTGCTTCAAAGTTTTTAGGAGGTGCAGATTTTTTCCAAAAAGGAGTTTTTAGAGAAACAGAATTTGCTCTTTCAGCTCCTTCAAAATCGTCAATGTATGCGACACCGTTATTGTCTCCTGTGCTAGCATTATTTTTTGTATTTGGATTAGGTAAAGATTGTGCAAACTCAGCCTGTAGGCTTAAAGTTGATTTCGTTTTTGTATCAATTAGTGGAATTGCGTCAACAATCTCTGTAAGCGGATTTATTTCATTTAAATTAAATCTTGAACTCATTCCCCAAAGAAAGTTTTTGACAGGCTCACGTCCAATTCTTGGTTTTTCTTCCGTTGAAGTTTGGCTAAGCCAAAGTGCTGTTCCTGCAAATTCTAATTTTGTTTCAGGTCTGTCAATCGGATTGTAAGCTGCTGTAACTCCATAAAGTGCTTTTTTGTCAAAAGAGAAGAGGTCGGTACTTTCATACTCAATTTTTAATTCTCGACCTTCGGCAGCAAATTCTGAATTCTTTAATGTAATTTCGCCTAAAAAGTAGTCAATGTCATAATCAATTCCTTTAACTAATCTTTGTCCATTTGATGTTACAACTTCAGAATCTTCTAAAATGTTAATTGCACCAATTGTGATTTTTTCATTTCCTTTTACAGAAGAACTCAAATTTGCACCTTTGATGACAATTGAATAAAGGCTTGCATTTTTAATGTTTGCATCTGTTTCAGCAACGTTGTAAATATCTCCAACAGATTGTAATTTTTCTAAATTTGTTGGTCCTAATGTCTCAAATTGTAATTTATACTCTTCATCTAAGACTTCGTAATCAAATGGTTTTAAACGAGGAAAATAGAGGTATCCGTCATTAAACCTAAAAATATTTAAATTGTAATCGGGCTTGTTGTCTTTATTTTCATCTAAAAAGAAAACCTCAATAAGTGGAACTCCGGTCAAAGTTGGTGAAGGGACTGTATTTCCTTCTTCTGCAATTTCATTTTGATAAATTGTAACTTGGAAATTTTTATTAAAGTCTTCTTCGGTCATTCCACGAGTTCCGATGTTATAAACATTTTTCATTTCGATTTCGTCATAAACTGAACCTTTAGTTGCACCATCTAAAGGTTTAAGAAGTTTTAATTCTAATTTTTCACCAGCATTTTCAAAAAATTCTCCAACCTGCAAACCAGCTTCAGTTTGATAACTAACTGCTAGAATTTCTTTTTTCTCTGACATCGAAGAATTCAATTTCAAAATTCCAAGATTAGCATCTAAAGTATATTCATTAGGTTCCAATCGATAAAACCATCTTGCATCTTCACTGGCTAATGGCTCAGCATTTGGTTCATTTGGGTTTTCAAATAAATCTACTGCTGTACCAAATTTACCTGTTGTAGTCGGGTCAACAGTTCCTTTGCTTTTATAAACTTCAATTCTCACAATTTCTTGTTCTTGTCTGTCAATTGGCAAAGAGTAAGAACCTGTAACTCCCTCGAATTGGATTTGCTCGAAAGTTTCGGCGTAACCAGTATCTAAAAAATAAAATTGTCTTTTCGCGTAATCGGTATCAGCTTTTAAAATTGAGTCAGCAGAAGCTCCACTCAAGATTTTGGTTTGTCTCTGACTTTTTTCCAAAGAAACTAAAGAGGTAAGTTCTACAGCACCAATTTTTGAGACGAGTTTGATTCCAAAAAGATTTGAAGATGCAGCACTTGTTCCAGTGATTAAAGAAGTTCCTGCTTGGAGGTTTAGAGAAGTATTTCCAGCTTCAATTTTTTGAATAATATCATCTTCATAACCTGTGTAAATCAATTTCACATTGTCTTCATTTCCGAAGTCCTGAACATCTTGCACTTGGACTGAAATTTCTAATTTATCTCCAACTTTTCCTTTAATGTTATAACGGTTACTTGCATCAATTTCTGGGTCGAAAGAAGAAGTTTGGTCGCCTTGACTTAAGGCACTGTTCTTACTTGTTGATTTTGATGCTCCAATGTTAATTTCTGTACTTCCTGTTGCGTTTACAGAAACGTTGTCACCTCCAAAAATTGTTTGAAAAGCACGGTTTTTAATTTTGATTGGAATAGTGATTTCCAAACCTTGATTTCCATAAGCCAAAGGTTTGTCGAAACTCTTTTGAAAACTCTTAGCAACTTGGACTCTTCGGTTTTTTTCTGTATAAAGTCGTTTGTAGGTCTCGTAATCAATTACTTTCGGAATTTTTGCATTGTGTTCTCCGATTTTTTCACGAATTACAACGTAAGTTTGAGCGGAATCAATGTCAATTTCTCTTTTTAGTGAGTAAGAGTTTAGGATTCGATATTCGATTTGGCGGAAAGTTGAATCGTGAACTAAGGCTTTAGTCGTGTCAAAAGTGATTTTTGTAATTGTTGTGTCTAAGCCTGAAAGTGAATCAATAAAAGTTGAGTCAGAGTAGAGCGTGTCAATTTTTGTTATGTATTTATCTGAAGAGTCTGAAAGTCCTAAAATTCCGAGTGGGAATTTAGGTTTCGTTTTATCGAAGTCTTTGTCATCAAAAAGAGGAGTGATTAAGTTGTGTTTAAATTCAAATTTCAAGCCTGTTTTGAATTCTTTCTCTTCCGAGTACAAAAATCCTGTAATGCTCAAAATCGAGATTAAAACTGCAAGTAAGATTGTGAATTTAAATTTAAAGTTCAAAAACATTAAGATTAAGTTTGAATTTACTCTTTAAAAAAATGGTAGCAGTTTTACTCGTAAAGTGTCTCCGTAATTTGATTTGTTTAAAATTAAGAAAGGTCAAAACTTATCTGCCAATTTGAATCTCGAAGCCCAAAAAGGCAATGGATAAATTTCTCTCCACCCGTAAAATAAAACCTGAAAGATTATTCGCACCTTTCAGGTTTAGTAAAATTTATAAACTTTGGTTTACATCAAAATTTCTTAAGTGATGACAAACTCTTTCTAAGTATTGACCTCCGTAAGCTCCGTCAATCATTCTGTGGTCGTAAGCAAGTGTCAAATACATCATTGAACGAATTCCAATCAAATCACCTTCAAGTACAACAGGTCTTTTCTGAATCGAACCAACTCCGACAATTCCAACTTGTGGTTGATTGATTACTGCAAATCCGAGTAAGTTTCCATAAATCCCAGGATTTGTAACAGTAAAAGTTCCACCTTGAACTTCGTCAGGTGATAATTTTTTGTCTCTTGCTTTGTAAGCTAACTCGTTAGCACGTTTGCAAATTCCAAAGAAATTCAATTCGTCAATATTTTTGATAACAGGAACGATTAATCCATTATTTGGCATTGCAACCGCCATTCCCATATTTATGTCTTTTTTGCGAATGATGTTTGTTCCGTCAACTGACGAATTCATCAAAGGAAAATCTTTAATGGCTTTAGCAACTGCTTCTAAAATAATTGGAGTGTAAGTTAGTTTGAAACCGTGTTTCTTTAAGAAAGCATCTTTGTTTGCCTCTCTGAACTTGACAATTTCAGTCATATCAACTTCGCTCATTGATTGAACGTGAGCAGAGGTGTCTAAAGACATTCTCATATGATTTGAAATTGACTTTCTCATTGTGTCCATTGGGATTATTTCAACTTTTGATTCGTCGTAAGAGCCAACAGAAGCCTGTGCTTTTGGTGCAGCTTTTGGAGCAGATTGAGAAACTGTTTGCTGAACTGGAGCAGCAGTTTTTCCTCTGTTTCCTAAATAACTTAAAATGTCGTTTTTGGTTACTCTTTCATTGCTTCCTGTTCCATTGATTGAATCTAATTCTTCCTGTGAAATGCCTTCTTTTGTAGCAATGCTTCTTACTAAAGGAGAGTAAAATTTTGAACCACTTTTTCTTGCACCTGCTGGAGTATTTTTTGAAATTGCTTCAAATTGTGGTGTTAGGTGTGCTTTCGCTTCAGCTGGTTTTTCTTCAACTTGCTTAGGCTCTTCTTTGGTCTCAACAACTTTTGGAGTTTCCTTTTTAGGCTCAGAAGGAGCGATTGAAGCACTTGCATCAGTTTCAAGTTTTGCAATTATTGTTCCGACTCCGACAGTCTCATCTTCGGCAAATAAAATTTCTGCCAAAATTCCTGCGGTTGGTGACGGAATTTCTGAATCGACTTTGTCAGTACTAATTTCAAGAATTGTTTCGTCTTTTTCGACTTTATCGCCAATGTTTTTGTGCCATTTAACAATTGTTCCTTCTGCGATACTTTCGCCCATTTGAGGCATTGGAACGTCATAAAGTGCCATAAAATTTATATCCTTTATTCTTGAGAGTTTTTAAATATTTCTATAATTTTTTTCGTCTCTTTTTTACTAAAACCTTTGGTAAAAAGCAAAGAGTTTTTGAAAAGAAAGACGGAATTTAATTCTTTTCCTACCTTTTTTGCAAAATGATTTTGTTTATCTTTTTCAGTCTTTGCAATTGGGCTTTGTTTCTTAACTAAGTTTTTGTAAGCCTCGAATGCTTCTTTGGCATCTTTTTCCGTATCCCAAGACATTTCAAAAAGCAAAGCCTCTTTACCTTTTTTCTGTAAATGTAAGTATTTATCTCCATTCCAACCTTCTGTTGCAGAGATAAAAAGAGGCGAGTTTTGCGATTCTTTTAAAGGCAAGGCTTCTGTTCCAAATTTTTCGCCCAAATTGATTTTTAGGAGAACTTTTTGGTAGAGTTCACCAAGATTGTCTTCTCTAACAATTTTCCATTTTTTAATGACTTTAGAGTATTTTTCTAAATTAATTTCATTAGGATTTTCTGACTCAAAATATTTTTGCGGGTGCAAGATTTGTTCAAATGAAATTGGTGGGTTCTGAAAAATTGAATCAACTTTTGCGTAACCGCCCAAAATATGGTTTGTCATATAAAATTTCATTCCATAAAGTTCTGGAAACTTGAGTTCGTAAAAAACGAAAGGTGAAATTTTTTCCCAATCAACCTTAATTGAATCCTCAATTGAGTCAACAGTCGTAGAGTAAAATGGCAAATTGAAAAATGACTTTTGAAATTCGTCTTTGGAAATTTGGAAGTATTTCGGGAAATTGGAAATGATTTGTCCAGAGACTTTTTTGTCAAAATCCCCTTTCTTATAGAAATCATAAAAAATTCCCATACTTAATTGTTCGCCATTAATGATTGACTGTTCAGCAGAAAATCTGTCAAAACCAACTGATTCTGAATTTTTATTCCTGTAAGATTTGAACTTGAAACCTGTTCCTTTTTGATTTTGCTGAAATTCCATTTGGCTTTGAACTACTTGACGAGCCATAACTTTTTCGCTCAAATCAGGTCTTAGAAATGAAATAAAATTAGATTTTGGGTTAAAGAAAACCAACTTTTCATAAGCGGCAACGTCAGTAATTTGGTCTAAAATCTCATCTTCACTTTCAGTAAAAAATCCAAATTCTTTAAAGGCTTTTAATCGGCTAAGTTTATCAAGTTCTTTTTCACTAAAGTAATTTTTGAAAATTTGTGGGGAGACAAAATGACCTGCGGAAGAGAAGTGAAATTCTTGTTCTCTGATACTTACGAGTGTTCCTTGATACTTATAAATTTTTGTCAAAATGTTGTAAGAGTTTTCGATGTTGCTTAGTTTTATTGTCGTTTCAATAATCTGACTTACGTCGCTCAAAAGTTCACTCAACGAGTCATTAGAAGCAAAAAAGTTCAATTCCAAAATATCCTTACCAAAAGTTTTGTAAGCAAAAATATGCTGAATTGTTTGCCCGTTTGGCGACTTTCCTTTAAGGTAAAAAATGTTTTTGCTACTTTGTGCAAAAGTGTCAAGTTGGGTTAGTATAAAATCATTTTTAACGCTTTGAGAGGATTTGTCTTTTGCCGCCTGAATAATTTTTTGAAGCGAATCAATTTGCCCTTTGAAAATCTTAGTGAAGAGGAAAATATTTTTAGTTCTGTGCTTAAACTCCAAATCGCTTCCCGGAATAAAATTCGGTTTGAGTTTCCAGTGCAAATTATTAACAGGGATTTGGTAAGGGTAGTAGTTTCCATAAAACTTTTGGAGAAGTTTTTCACCTTTTGGAATCCAAGTATCAAACCTTTCCAATAATTTTAGGCTTTCGTGAGACTTATAAATTTTATCGGCAATTAGCATAAAATCATCTTCTAATGCGTAGGTGAACTGCTTGATTGTGAGCTTTCCAACTTTCTTAGCTGTAAAATAATAATTAATGACATTTGGATTTCGGTAAACTTCAACTTCAACATTTACTCCTTTGAGTTCACCTTGAGTAAATTTTTCCGAATCATAAAAAACAGAATCAGCTCCAATCGAAAGATTATCCAAAATATTTTTTTCTAAAGTGTCAAGGTTTGTTTCAAAACCAAAATCTGTACTGATGTTTGTAACAGCTTTTTGGTCTTTTTCCCAAAGTGCGACGTTTGAGTCAAAACTTTCGAAGTCGATTGGAATGAACCAAGTTGTGTCAGGATATTCAACTACATAGTTATAGTAAATGTTAGTGTAAGTCTTTGGTGCATTGTTTTCTGCAAAACAAAAACTTGAAATAATTAAAATTAAAATGGTAATGGTTATTTTTTTCATTTTACTTTTTCGATCTCCAAAATTAATTCGTCTTTTTCGTTAAGGTAAACTGGAAAAATATTCAGTGAGCAAGGCTCTTCTTCAAGATTTAAGCATTCACCGTTTGGTAAAGAAAATTCCCAACCGTGCCAATCACAAATCACAGAATTTGGTGTTAGAATTGAATTTGTCATAGGAGCTCCGACGTGAGGGCATTTGTTCTCAAAAGCAAAGAATTTGCTCCTTTTTTTTAATATCAAGATGACAAGGTCATTAACTTTGTGAATTAGTCTTCCATTTTTTGGAAAATCTTTTTTGTAACAAATTCTAATTTTTGAATTCAATATTTCGCTATAAATTTAGATTTATCTTTAAATTGAACCGTGAAATTAACAAATTAACAAAAATTTTGTAAGTCTAAAAATTAAGTATTTTCAATCTATTACACTTCTTTATTTAAAACTTAATGATTCGTTTACATTATTTTCTTGATTTTAAGAATTACAAAATTTAATTTCTGTGTGATTTTAATCAAATAATTGCAATTTTCAATTGTTTTAGCAAATCAAAAAATACGGTGAAAAGAAGTGGAAAAATATTTCCAAACAAATGCATCATTCCAATCTATTAAAAATTTACTCTTACCCAAAAAATTTAAAAATTATCAATTAACGGAATTATACATAAAATTATAAGGCATTGCTTATTGAAAAAAATGTGTGGTTAATGCGGTGTGGAGCCCAAATTAATCAGATTTAGCGAAAAATTAATTCACTTATTTTAAAAATTTAGCAATAGTTTAACAAACACGGAGGAAAATTATGCTAAAAAGGATATTACTATCCTGTGTATGTCTCGGTATTCCACTTGCATCATTTGCAGGAACTACTGGGAAACTTTCTGGTATGATTACAGACTCAGAAACTGGAGAAGCAATTCCAGGTGTAAGTGTCGTGCTTCAGGGAACAGTCTATGGAGGTATTTCTGACGCATCAGGTAATTATGCATTGTACAACATTCCTGCTGGTAGCTACTCATTAGAAGCAAGTTCAATCGGTTATGCAAAAACAACAACCGAAAACGTAAAAGTAATTGCTGATTATGGTGCTATTCTTAATGTAAAATTAAAACCTGAATCAATCCAAACAGACGAAGTTGTTGTTGTCGCTGAGAGACCTCTCATCGAAGCTACTTCTACTTCAAGTGTTCAGATTATCACAAGCGAAACCATTAACAACTTACCAACTCGTGGATATAACGACGTTGTTAGTTTGCAAGCTGGAGTTGTTGAAGATGAAGATAACGGAAACTTGTTCGTTCGTGGAGGACGTGCTGGTGAGGTTGCATATTTTGTAGATGGAGTTAGCCAAAATAACCCATTAACAGGAACTGCAAATACTTCATTAAATAATAATGCAATTGAACAAGTTGTTGTTATTACTGGTGGTTTTAATGCTGAGTACGGACGTGTTATGTCTGGTGCTGTAAATACTACTACTAAAAGTGGTGGCTCAGATTTCAATGGTTCATTGGAGTATGTAACTGATAAAATTTCACCTGATGAAAGCTATAATTATAATGTTTATGGTGGAACAATTGGTGGACCTCTTTTTACTGATAAGATTAAATTTTTCTTTTCAGGAGAAATCAGAGACTACGGTGATAGGTTTCCAAGAGCCTCTGCTGGTGGAGAACTTCCACACAATGGTTTAGAAGGGTGGACTGGTCAAGGAAAACTTAATTTCAAATTAATGAACAATCTTGATTTAGAATTAAGTGGTTTAATGTCTTTTGACGATATTGAAGAGTATTCACATTTTTACAAATTCGATATTGCCCATTCTCCAAGAAGAGAAGATACTAACCGTTCGCTTTCTGCAAAAATTAAGCAAACTCTTGGTTCTAAAACATTTTATGAAGTTTATTACAATAATTTCTATAACCAACGTTATAGAGGTGATGGAGTTCATTTTAAAGACTTAGCTTCTTATGGAAGAGATTCAAATCCTCGACACGATGATTATTACACTGTCTTTTATAATGCTGACCAAGATACTATTTATTCAGTAGCAAATGATACATCGGGTACTGCATACAAAGATTTATTTGGAACAGCAACTACAACTTCAAAAAAAGTTGATGGAACTTATAAATTCTATGATGCTAACGGAAATGAAATTTCTTTAGATCAAGTTGCAATTTCTGATGATACACTTCGTTATTCAAAAGACGAAGGACACCTTTTTAGTGATTTCTTGCATTCTGAATCTTCTTATCACGGAATAGGGTTCAATATGACAACTCACGCTTTTGATAACCATAAAATTAAATTTGGTTTTGAAGGTGAAAGACATACCTTAAGAAGATATCACCATATCTTTCCTGAACTCATTCACAAAGCAAACGTTGCCGCTGAAAGAGAAGGAACTTTATCAACAAATGATTATGATGCACTAATTAAAGCTGCTTACCAAGATGTTGATGCTTTTGGGTACGCTGTTGATGATCCTGACCAAGAGCTTTCAAGTACTGCAAGTAATAATGCAAGTACTGAGTGGCGTGAAGATTTAAATGGTGCAAAACACCCAATTACACTTGGTGCATATGTTCAAGATACTTTTGAATGGGGAAAATTTGTGCTTAATGCAGGTTTAAGATTTGATTATTTAAATTCTGATACAAAAGCATTAAAAAATCCTGGTATTCCTCTTGGAAGTAAATTAGATACAGATCCTAATAATTCCTCAAGTTCTCTTGATGATGCAGATTTGGTAGATGCTAAAACTTATACTAAAGTTAGCCCAAGACTTGGTTTAGCTTTTCCTGCGACTAAGTCAACTCATTTTTATTTCAGTTATGGTAAGTTTTACCAACAACCACATTTAGAGAACCTTTATGTGAATTATGATTATTTGGAATATAAAATTCGTGATGGTGGATATTATTTTGCAATGGGTAATCCTAACTTGAAACCTGAAGAAACAATTGCATACGAAGTTGGTATCCAAAAAACTTTTGGGGACAACCTTTCTTTTGGTGTTAAAGCATTTTACAAAGATGTTAATGATTTAGTGCAGGTTGTAAATATTCAGTCTCCTGATATCGCTGAATCTGACTACTCTTATGCAACTTATGTGAACCAAGATTATGGAACTGTTAAAGGTTTGGATCTTGAGTTTGAAATGAGAAGAACTAACCACATTGCTGTTGCTGCAAATTATAGTTTGCAATATGCAAAAGGAAGTGGTTCTGATCCTGATACTCAAAGAAATCGTGCTTGGCAAGGTGAAGACCCTGTTAAAATTATTGCTCCTTTAGATTTCGATCAAAGACACAATGTTTCATTAAACGTCGATGTTAGAAACTCTAAAAAAGAAGGACCAATGGTTGGTGATTTCTATGTTTTAGAAAACGCAGGATTTAATGCACAGTTTAATGCAGGTTCTGGTTTCCCTTACACTCCTGTAACTCCTTATAATGAAGTTACTATTCTTAGTGTTAGTGAAGAGCCACTTGGAAAAATTAATTCTGAGTATGGTCCTTGGACTTATAGTTTAGATGTAAAATTTAATAAAGTTTTTGACCTTTCAAGTAGATTAAACCTTGAAGCATATATTTGGGTGAAAAACTTATTGAATACTACAAACGAAGTTGATATTTATCATTCTTCAGGTTCTTCAGGAACTACTGGTTACTTAAATACTCCTGCTGGTGTTAATGAGTTAAACACTAATGCAGAAGATTTTGAAAGTATTTACAAGCAAGCTGAAAATAATCCTACGAATTTCGGTCAACCTCGTCAAGTTAGAATGGGTCTAATTCTAAACTTCTAATTAAAATGGAGAATAAGCTAAAATGAATTATAAAATTCATACATCTTTACTTGTTTCTTTAAGCTTGACTGCATTTTCAGCAAATGCAATCTTAGCTGAGACACCAAGTTCAAAAAAATCAACTCCCAATATTTCCATAACAGATAATGCCGGTAGAGTAAATATTAACAATATTGATATGATTGTAACAAATCACGGTTCTATTGGTTACGATATTGCAAGTGGAAATTCGGGTTTGTTTTTCCCAAATGGGCAAACTGATAGAGCAGTTGTTTATGCTTCAGGTCTTTGGCTCGGAGCAAAAGACCAAGCTACTGGAGAATTATTAGTGAGAGTTGGTGAGTATTCACAAACTTTCTCACCAGGTGAAATCAAAGCTGACGGTTCAGCTGCCGATCCAACACTCGCAAAGCACAAAGTATATACTGCCTATAAAGGTAATGTTCTTCCTGACAATCTAACTGATGCAAAAAGAGCAGAAGTTCAATCTGATTGGGCAAACTGGCCTTGTGATTTAGGTGCTCCTTGTGAACCTGATGGAACTCCAACAGTTTTGGGTGACCAAACTCTTTGGTGTGTTTACAATGATCTTCATCCTAATACACCTACAAATGATGCAGCTTCAACTGCAAGAATGGAAGTTGAAGTAAGACAAACCGTTTTTGCTTTCAACCGTTCAGGTGCTTTAGGAAATGTTGTTTTTGTAAAATATCAGTTCTTTAATAAAGGCACAAAAACACTCGAAGATATGTACTCATCAATTTGGTCTGATCCAGATCTTGGTGGTGCTGCTGACGATTATGTTGGTTGCGATACAGATCTTAGTTTAGGTTATACTTACAATGCAGATAATGATGATACTGATTATGGAAGTAATATTCCAGCTGTTGGTTATGACTTTTTCCAAGGTCCTTTAGTATCAGTTGCAGGTGAAACCTATACGGATAACAATTCAAATGGTGTTTTTGACGAAGGTGATGATCCATTAACTACTGGAAAAGCATTTGATAAAGAATGGCCAGGTTATAGAAACTTACCAATGGCTTCTTTTAACAAATACATTAATGGTACAGATCCTCACTCACCAGATGAAAGTTATAACTTTATGCAAGGTTTACAAGCAGACGGAAGTGCTTATATAAACCCTGTTACAGGACAACCTACTACATTCACACATTCAGGAAATCCTGTAAGTCGTCAAGGTGATTTGGATTTTAATCCTGCAGATAGAAGACTTATGCTTTCTGCTGGACCATTCACAATGGCTCCTGGAGATAGTGCGGAAGTCGTTACTGCGATTATTATTGGACAGTGTGGTGATAACTTAGTTGCTGTTGACCACTTAAAATCTTACGACAAAGCTGCACAAACTGTTTTTGATAACAACTTTAGTGCCCCAAGTCCTCCAGATGCTCCAATTGTAACTGCTAATGCCTTAGATAGAAAAATCACAATGGATTGGTATGCAAGTAAAGCAAGTCATGATTTGTACCCTATTTCAGGAGTTCATAATGCTGATACTTATTCATTTGAAGGTTACAATATTTATCAAGGTAGTTCTGTTTCTGGTCCTTGGAAAAAAATTGCAACTTACGATGACATTAATGGTGTAACAACTGTTGCTGATGAAACATTTGACGAAAGCGTTTGTGAATTGATTGTGAAACCAATTCAAAAAGGTACAGATAGTGGTATTAAGTATTCGTTTGAAGTTACAAATGATTTCCTCTTAAATGAACCATTGAAAAATGGAACTGACTATTTCTTCGCAGTTACAGCTTACTCTGTTGACCCTAACAGTACTCCAAACAATCTTGAAAGTGCTCAAAATGCAATGACTTTGAGACCACAAGGTTATGGACCTGGTTCTGACTTCTCAATGGTTTCAGCTGCAGATACTGTAATGCACATTTCTGGAAACAGTGATGGTGTTGTTTCTGTTGACCTAGTTCATGATAACTTGATTACAGGTAGCAAATATGAAGTAACTTTTTTTGAGGATACTTTAGCTGGTGCTACAGCTTGGAGAGTTACTGATTTAACTAATAATCGTGTTGCTATTGATTCTGTAACTAATCAAGGTGCTGATGGAGAATTTAATTATCCAATCGCCGATGGTATTCAAGTTAGAGTAGCTGGTCCTCCATTTACTTTAAAAGATTGGGATTATACAGGTCCTCGTTGGGTTAGTGGTACAAATGCTGGTGGTTCACAATTCTTTGGTGGAGCTTTCCTCGGACACAATTTCTTCGGGTCTACTTTAAGTGCTGGTGATTTAAAACCAATCAGAATAGATTGGATAAATGATCCTGCAGAATGGTCAGATGCTCAGGTTTATTGGAGAGATGTAGGTTATGCTGCACAAGGAATTGGAAAATTCCCTGGAAAAGCATATGATATTTCTGATCCAGATAACCCAAGAAGAGTTAACATTTGTTTTGTTGAAAATGATGATGGAACAGGAACTGCAGGAAACCATAACTTATTATGGGATATGGGAATTGTAAAACCTGATGGAACTTTACATGATGATACTACAGCTCCTCCAAATGGTGGTCGTGAATATTTATTCATTATGGATTCTGATTACAATGGTGGTGTTGATTATGACGATAATAATTTTGGACCTTCTGCAGATGTTAATGTTGCTATTTGGCCAAATATTCGTGGTAGTTTAGCTTCAAACCCTTACCAAGCTGGTGATTTTGATCTTACACTCTTACCAAATATTATCAACACTTCAAATGATGTTTTCCAATTCCAAACTGTAAAACCTGTAGTTGAAGATTTGGCTAAAGCTTCAAGTGACTTAGATAAAATTACTCCTGTACCAAACCCTTATTACGGTCGTTCTGCTTATGAAGATGCGAACAGTAATAATGATGTAAAAATTCGATTTGTTAACTTACCTGAAGGTAGTGCGTCAACAATTAGAATTTTTAACTTGGCTGGTGATTTGGTAAAAACAATTGAAAAGCCTGCTGGAGACGGAATGCGTTCTATCGATTGGGACGGTTCAAACAACGATAATTTAGCAGCTGCTACTGGTGTTTATATTTATCACATCGAAATTGATGGTGTAGGTGAAACAACAGGGAAGATGATTTGTGTGTTCAGAAAACAGTTCCCAAACAACTTCTAATAAGCTTTTCACTCAAAAATGGAGATAACAATAATGAATTATAAAAGTTTAGCTTTTACGAGCTTATCTGCTGTTCTGTTAGCTGGTTCTGTTTTTGCTGGTAATCCAACAAAAATTGGAACTAACTCTGGAGCAATTCTTAGAATCCCTGTTGGAGCTCGTGGAACTGCTCTTGGTGGAAGTGGAGTTGCTAATCTTACAGGAGTAGAAGCAATTTTCTACAATCCTGCTGGATTAACAGGAATTAACAAAGTACAAGTAACATTTTCTCATATGAAATATCTTGCTGACATTGATGTAAATTATGGTGCAGTTGGTTTTTCTATGGGAGAATATGGCAACGTTGGTTTGACTTTTCAAGGTGTAAACATTGGTGACATTCTTGAAACTTCAGAGTCAGCTGCTAGTAGCTTTACTGGAAGAACAATTAGCCCAACTACTACTGTAATTGGATTGAATTATAGCTTGGACTTAACTGACCAAGTTACTGTTGGTACTTCTGCAAATTTCTACAACGAGCCTCTTGGTGATGTTGACGGAAGCACAGTTTTCTTAAACTTTGGTGTCCGTTACAGTAATTTGTGGGAAAACTTAAATGTTGGTGTTGCTTTCAAAAACTTTGGTCCTGATGTCGAATACACTAGCTCTAATAAAAATGAGCTTTGGGAACAATACGAATTACCTTCGTATTTTCAAATCGGTGTTGGATACAACTTTGACCTTAACGAAGAAAGTTCAATTAACGTTGAAGCAGATTTCTTAAACCATAGTTATTCATCAGATGAAGTTTTGTTTGGTGCTGAGTATGAATTTAGAAAAATGCTCTTCTTAAGAGCTGGTTATGCTTATTCTGCTCAAGATGATTACCTATATGGAATGACTCTTGGTGCCGGACTTAAGTATCAAAGTTTCGGTTTTGACTACGCTTGGAGACAAACAACCGATTTCTTTGACCACCAACAATTATTTACTTTCAACTTTAGCTTTTAATAGTATAAAAGTAATAGGTTAGTAATTTAGGGCAGTAAACTTTTGGTTTACTGCCCTTTTTGTTTTGTAAGAGTTCTGAATTCAGTAAATTTGAAGAATTCAAAATTAGGATTTTAATGAATTACTATTTTTCGATTTGGTGGAATTACGTTCTTCAAAACATAAAAGTCGTTTTGACTTACCGAGTAAATTTTATCATTAGCTTCTTTGCAACTTTGATTTACGTTGTAATTAACTTGAGTTTTATTTGGGTGATTTTTGAAAATATTCCATCACTTGCAGGTTGGAACTTTTACGAAGTCATTTTTATGTTTGGAATCGGTGAAATTACTTTTGGGGTTTTTGCTGTAATTGGGCAAAATTTTACAAATAATTTGGCTGCCAATATTGTTGACGGACAACTTGATAGAACTTTACTTCGACCAATAAATCCATTCTTACAACAGTTAATCGAAAATTTTAACTTGAATGACGTTGTTATTGTTTTCAAAGGTTTGGTGTTGGTTACTTTTGCAGTTCTTAATTTAAATTTAGAAATTGGTTTAAAAGAAATCCTGATTTTCATCGTGGCAATTTTTAGTGGAAGCATTACTTACCTTGGAATTTTTGTAACGATTTCGAGCTTGTCTTTTTGGCTAAAGGACAGAAGAGGATTGATTGACCCACTTTACGTAATGAATAATTATTCTCGCTGGCCCCTAAATATTTATCCTAAAATCATTCGTTTTTTTATGACTTGGGTTTTACCTTTCGCCTTTGTTGCATTTTATCCGACAAACCTAATTCTTGGAAAAGAAGACTTTATGCAAATTTCAATGTTCGCCCCATTTATGGCAATCCTGACACTTTGTTTTGCCTTTTTTATCTACTCCAAAGGAATCAAAAAGTATGAATCGACTGGCACTTAAGACTTTAATTTTTATATTCTTTTTTTCTTGTGGCTCAAAAGATGAATCTCAAATTGAGAAGACCGTTGAAGCCGAAATTCAAGAAGAAATCGAAACTAAAATAGAAATTGAAAAAAGTCTTTACGAAAAAATCGATACTTTAAAGGTTAAACGAAACGACACTTTCGGCAAAATTATTACTAGGCAAGGTCTTGATTATTCTTGGGTTCCAAAAATCACAACAGTCGCAAAAGAGGTTTTTGACATCAGAAGAATTAATGTCGGAAGAAAATTTTTGTTCTTTTGGGAAAACGATTCCACGCTTTCAAAAATTGTCTATGAAATTAACAAGATTTCCTTTTTGGAAATTCAGACTAAAAATGATTCCGTTATTGCAAATTTAATATCAAAAAATATCGAAGTTAGGCAGAAAATTCTTTTGGGAGAAATTGACTACTCGCTTTACAACACGATAATTGATGCTGGTGGAAATCCTTTAGTCGCAAATAAATTGGTAGATATTTTTGGTTGGGTAATTGATTTTTTCACAATTCAGAAAGGTGATAAATTTAAAGTTATCATCGAAGAACGTTATGTTGATGGGAAATTTGTAGATTTTGGGAAAGTTCTTGCTGCTGAAATTACAAATTGGGGTGAAAGTTATAAAGCATTTTATTTTGAAGAAGACGACGGAGTTTATGGCTATTTTGACGAAGAAGGAAATTCATTAAGAAGATTGCTTTTAAAATCTCCTTTAAATTTTTCAAGAATTTCTTCAAAATATCAAAAGGGTAGAATGCACCCAGTTTTGAAAAGGCGAAAAGACCATTTGGGAACTGATTACGCTGCGGCAACAGGAACTCCAATTTGGTCAACTGGAGACGGAAAGGTGATTGAAAAAGGTTACACGCGAGGCAATGGAAATTACGTTAAAATCCGCCATAATAATATTTACACAACTGGTTATCTTCATATGTCGAAATTTGCAAGAGGAATGAAGAAAGGCAAAAAAGTTAAACAAAAAGAAATTATTGGTTACGTCGGTTCGACTGGACTTGCAACTGGACCTCATTTGTGTTACAGGTTTTACAAACATGGAAGACAGATTGACCCTTTTAAAGAAAAAGTTCCATCAACTGAACCAATCCCTCAAAAATACAAAGAAAATTATCTTAAAAGTGTTCAAAAATGGGAAAAGGAATTAGAGAAAATTTTGTTATTTTAGAACTTTAATTAAAAAAGAGGAATTTCGTTTTTGTTTACATTGTTGTTGAACTAAAGTCATTTTCAAAAACGAATTTCTAAGGAAATCAAATGGACTCAGATAAATTTTTCGATATTAAAGATAAAAAAATAATGATAGTTGACGATGACCCGTTAATTGTCAAATTAATAGAAAAATTCTTCAAGAAAAAATTTAATTTTGATTGCACAATTTGTAATTCTGGAGAAGCTTGCCTAGAAGAATTAGAAAAAAATGAATTACCTGATTTAATTCTATTAGATATAAATATGCCTGGGCTTTCGGGGTATGACGTTTGTTCTAAAATTCGAGATGATAAAAGAATGCATTTAGTCCCAATAATTTTTATTTCAGCTTATGATAAAATTGAAAATAAAATTATTGGATTTAAGTTAGGAGTTGATGATTACTTAGTTAAGCCATTTAATATGAAAGAGTTAGAAGTAAGAGCTATTTCTCTTTTAACTCGAATTGACCAACTTATCAAACTCTCTTACAAAGACGAACTTACTGGTCTTTACAACCGCAGATACTTTAGTGATTTTATGGAATTTCAAATTTCAACTCACAAAAGGCAAAACAAACCGCTTTCACTAATAATTTTTGATATAGATTTTTTCAAAAAAGTTAATGATACTTATGGGCATTTAGCAGGCGATTTTATTCTTCAAGGTTTTGCTAAAGAGATTCAGAAATTTATCCGAAAAACAGATTTAGTCGCTCGTATTGGAGGTGAAGAATTTGTAGTCGCTTTCCCTGATACAAATGCAGAATCTGCGAAAAGTAAAATTGAACAATTGAGAAAACACATTGAAGAAATGACTTTTGACTTTGAAAACGAGATAATAAAAATAACGTTTAGTGCTGGAGTTGTCGAGTTCAGAGGAATTGTGAATGATACACAATCTCTTTTAGACAAAGCTGACGTAGCACTTTACGAAGCAAAAAAAACTGGACGCAATAAAATAATAATAGCAAGTAATTAAAAAATGATTTCTACACAAACTAAAAAATTAGTAAAAATAGCACTTACAGAAGATATTTTAACAGGCGACGTTACTTCAGAAGCAATTTTCCACGAAGAAGAAGCTATCGCAGCAATTTATGCAAAAGCCAATGGCATAATTTCAGGGTTGGAAGTTGCAAATGAAGTTTGTCATCAAATTGACAAAGGTTTAAATTTTCAACCAAAAGTCAAAAATGGCGAAGAGGTAAAAAAGAAACAAATTGTTGCCGTTATTGCAGGGAAGACAGTCTCAATTCTAAAAGCTGAAAGAGTAATGCTTAATTTTCTCCAAAGGCTTTCAGGGGTTGCGACAAGAACTAATAATTTCACAAAGTTATTAAATGGCTACAAAACACAAATTTTCGACACACGAAAAACCACTCCCGGAATGAGATTCTTGGAAAAAGAAGCAGTTCTTAATGGAAATGGAAAAAATCATAGAATCGGACTTTATGACCAAGCATTGATAAAAGACAATCACATTGAAGCAGTTGGCGGAATTACAGAAGCCGTAAACAGAGTTGTCGAATTCAACAAAGGCAAAGAAAACTTCATAATTGTTGTTGAAACAAAAAATCTTGAAGAAATCAAAGAAGCTCTTGAACTTCCTGTTACAAGAATTATGATAGATAATTTCTCACCAAAAGAAGCAGAAAAAGCAGTGAAATTTGTTAATGGTCGAAAACCACTTGAGGCTTCAGGTGGAATTACTGAAGAAAATATTGTCGAATATGCAAAAGCTGGAGTCGATTTTATTTCAATCGGAGCTTTAACGCATTCTGTTAAAGCCTTAGATTTAAGTTTGTTAATAAAGTAGAATCAAGTGAAATTTAAGATTTATGAAATCCTATCTTTTCTGATTCTTGTTTCTTGTGCAAAAGTAGAACCTCCAACTGGTGGACCTGAAGACACTGTTCAACCAGAAATTCTTGAGTTCTCACCACAAGACCGAAGCACAAATATTTCGCCTTTACCAGAAATAAAAATCAAATTTTCAGAAAAGATGAACAATGAAAACGTAGAGCAGAACGTTTACTTTGTTCCCGAAGTTGAAGAAATTGATTTCTCTTGGACAGGTTATACTTTTTACGTTTCTCCAAAAGATTCCCTTCTCAAAAACAAAACTTACACTTTTAATCTTGCACCTGGAATTGAAGATTACCACAAAGTAAAAACAGACTCCGATTTCAAAATTGCATTTTCAACAGGCGATACAATTGACTCACTTTTTATCTCGGGTAAAACTGAAAAAGCGAGTAGAGTAGTAGTTTGGTGTTTTGAAGTTGAAGAAGACTCTGTTTTTTTTCCAAAAAAAGAAAAAATTGTTAGCTACACGAAAGCAGATTTGGAAGGAAATTTTTCAATCGAAAATTTGCCTTCTGGGAATTTTAGAATTTTTGCTTTCACAGACTCAAACAAAGACGACAAATTTACACGAAGCAAAGAAAAATTCGCGGTTTACCACAAAGACATTTCGTTGAATGCCGAAAATATTTCAGAGGAAAACTTGAGATTGTTTTTCACCGAAAATGATACGACTCAATTAATTGTTAGAAACATTGTTCCTGTTTACGACACAAGATTTAGAGTGAATTTTAACAGAGAACCAATCGAAATTTCAAAAGATTACCTCAAAATTATTTCAGCAGATTCGACTCAAGAAGTGCAAGTTGAAGATTTTTATTTTAACCCCAACGACTCGTTGCAAATGATTGTTGAAGTTGAAAGTATGGACTCAACAAAATATATTTTTGATTATACAAAGTTAGTTTATGCTCAAGTAAATAAGCCAAAAGAAGACACAACGTTCACATTTAAGTTTACGGGTTTTTCTAAGAAAGACTCATTTTACCCGAAGCCTGTAAAGTTCTTCCCAAAAGAGAAATCGGTTTTGCTTCCAGAAACAAAAATTCAAGTTTGGTTTGACGAGCCTTTAAATGAAAATAGGCTTAATCAAATAAGTTCCGTTATTGCAAAAAACAAAACAGATTCACTAACAATCAAAAAAATATTTAAAACTAACAAAAATCAAACCTTCCTAAATATCTTCGAGATTCCGAAAAAAGACAGTACTGAAATTAGAATTTTATTTAATGAGACTTCACTTTCAGACAAATTCGCAAATCTTAATACTGACACGACTTTAACTATTAGTTATCTTACACCAAATCCAGTAAAGTATTCTACGGTTTCAGGAAAAATCAAAACTCAATCGGACCTTAAAAACAGCGTTTTTTCATTAGTTCCAATAAACCAAAAAACTGGAATTGAATTAAAATTAGACTCTGAAAATCGTTTCAAAAGTAATTTTGTAAAACCTGGAAGTTACTTACCAATGATTTTTGAAGATAGAAATCAAAACCAAAAATTAGATTTGGGCTTAGATTTTCCTTTCCAATTTTCTGAAAAATTTCACATTTGGGAAACCGATACTTTGATTTTTAAAGAGAATTGGGAGTACGACGAAATTGAACTCAAACTTGAAGATTACTAAATGAATTTAAATTTTACAAAAATGGTCGGTTGCGGAAATGATTTTGTTGTAATTGAAAATTTTGACAAAAAGTTCGGCTATAACCCAAAATTAGTTCAAAAAATCTGTCAGCAAAAATTTGGAATCGGAGCAGATGGACTTTTAGCTTTAGAAAATTCTCAAATTCCAAAAGCTGATTTTAAAATGCGTTACTTTAATGCTGATGGTTACGAAGTAGATTTCTGTGGGAATGGAGCTCGTTCAATTTTCAATTTCGCTTTCAAAAATAATATTTCAAATTCTAATGGTTTTTTTGAGGCTTCTGACGGACTACATTTTGCAGAAATTATTGGTGAATCTGTGAAACTTAAAATGAAACCAGTTTTACAAAATGAAATTTTTCAAATTAATTTATTCGAAAAATTAAATGGATTTTCTCTTAACACTGGAGTTCCGCATTTTGTCTCTTGGCACGAAAACCTTTCAGAAGCAAATTTCATAAAAACTTTAGGTTCTCAAATTAGGTTCGATGAAAATTTCCAACCAAATGGAACGAATGCAAACTTTGTTGAAATTTTAGATGGTAATAAAATTTTCGTAAGAACTTTTGAGCGTGGAGTAGAGGACGAAACTCTTTCTTGTGGAACTGGAGTTGTCGCAAGTGCAATTGCTTCAAAAATTTCTGGAAAGACCAACAGAAATTCTATTCAAGTCAAAACTCTTGGCGGAAATTTGGCTGTTGAATTTAGTGATGACTTACAAGACATTTTCCTAACTGGAAACGCCGACTTTGTTTTTGAAGGAAAAATTGATTTAATTTGATGAATTAAAATTTTGGAACAACAAATCAAAAAACTAACATTAAAATTTATTCTTTTCTTAAGTGTCGCAACTTTATCCTTTTCCTGTGCGGCAAAAAAGAAATCCGTTTCGGTAATTGAAAAAAATGATTCTCAAATCTCAAAAGAATCAAATCTCGATTACTCAAAACCTCTTACTGAAAAGAAAAGAAAGAACCTTCTTGAAAAATGGCTCGAAAGAAAAACTAAAGAAACAGGTTTGGAAATTGTTGCTAAAGAAAATTTGGAAAAACAAACAGAAATATTTGCAGGACTTGAGCAAGGTTTTAATGCTTTTGTGAACGAAGATTTTGATTACTCAATTGATTTGTTTGAAAAGTCCTTAATTCAATTGGGGACAAATTTTAGTGAAGACAAAGAAACTGTTTCAAGAGCTTACAACAGTCTTGGAAATTCTTATTACCAAAAACGTTACATTGCCGAAGCACTCGAAGTTTACCAAATTGCAATTTTACTCAAAAGTGATTTTTCAGAGGCTTACAACAATGTTGGTTTGATGAATTTTATTTTGAGAGATTACGAGAATGCTAAAATTTATTTCAAAAAATCGATTGAGTTAAAACCCGGTTATCGAATTGCGATGTTAAACTTGAGAGTTACGGACAAAATTTTAGACAAATCTCTGAACCTCGACAGTATGGAATTGCTCAAAACTGATATTTCTAAAAAAGAACTTCCAAGCCAAATCAAATTTTACAACTTAATTCTTTCAATTGACAGCACTTATCATTTCGCTTACAACAATTTGGCTGTTTGCTATTTTTTGGACAGTGAACACGAAAAAGCTATCGAAAATTTGGAAACTGCGATTGGTATTGAGCCAAATTTTGCTGAAGCCTACAATAATTTAGGTTACATTAATTCTGCCAAAGAAAACTATCCTGAAGCAAAGAAATTATTTCTCAAAGCAATTTCGCTTAAAGTCGGTTACAAAGAAGCCTACAATAACCTTGCTTACACTTACTACAAACTTGGCGATTTGGCGAGTGCGAAAGCATTTTGGAAAGCAGTTTTGGATTACGACCCTTCTGACAAAGATGCTTTAGACGGTTTACGAAGTTTGAGAACTACTCGTAAAAACACAGGGAGATTTTAAATGTCAAACTTTTCTTTAAAAAAGTCATCAGAACAAATCGAACTTGATTTAAAAGATGTAATCAACCTTCAAAGTGCAATTGAAATTTACCTTTCGACAACTCAAACGAAAGCTACAACTTACCACACTTACAGCCGTTCATTGGCAAGATTCAAACTTTGGGCAGATGAAAAAAGAATTGATTTTTTACAAATTGACACTGCAAAAATGCTTGAATACAAAAGCTACTTGGTTGACGTTTTGGAATTTAAAGAAGCGACAATTTCGACCTACTTGACTTCTGTTCGTAGATTTTATGAATTTTTACTTGAGCACAACAAAGTCGATTCAAATCCTGTTAGAGCAGTCAAAGGCGGAAAAAGACCTCAAAAACATTCTACAAAATACTTAACGAAAACACAAATTGAACAACTCTTTAATTTCATTTTGAGTGAAGAAACTGAATTAGCAAAACGTGATGCAATGATTTTCAAATTGATGTTGAATGCAGGTCTTGGAGAAATGGAAATTTCTGAATTAAAATTTGGCGATGTAAAAAAGGACAAAAACAATTTCTTACTTTACGTCAAGACTAAAGGTGAAACTAAAAAGGTTGGAATTCCAATCACACAAGAATTTTTTGATGAGCTTTTAGTATTTTTGGGAGAAACAGAAAACACAATTTCTTTAGCGGAAAAATCAGATTTTCCAGTAATCAAAAATCTCCATTTAATTTCTGACAAACCACTAACGGTTTCGATTCGTGCTTTGCGAAGAAGAGTTGATTTTTACTTGGAGCAAACAGGCTTGAAACAAAATGGGATTAAAGCCTTGAGCTTCAGACACACAGCAGCAATTCTTGCACTCGAAAGAGGAATGCCTGTCGAAGAAGTCAAAACTTTTATGCGGCACAAAATGCTCGACACAACAATGATTTACCAGAATAGTCAGCTTTGAGGAAAATTATATTAATTTAAAGGTGTGAAATGTTTGATGCAAATTATTTAAAAACAATTGTAAAAGAGATACTATTAAAAATTGAACAAGAAAATATTAATTTTCTTAAGTTTAAATTCGATGATTTCAGCCTAATAAATTTCTATTTGATAAATGAAGCTTTAAACCAAGAAAAATATAATCTCTTCATTCAGATTCCAGATAAGGAATTAAAAACAGATTTTTATTTGCCTCTTATACTATCTGTTTCTTGCACATTATTTAAACAGAATTTTATTGACGATGTTACGGAGTTTAAAGTTGGAGATATTTTACAGCGAGATAATCAAAGATGGGAATTAAAAGCGAAAAGAGGTAAAGATTATTTTTTAGAAAAGAGAGACAAAAACAAAACTAAAATGCGGGTTAATGAACTAAAGATAAACACTTTTACTATTACAACTGCTCACTTAACTAACAGAAGAACTCGGACAAAATTTAATCACTACAAAAATTTATTTAAGGTCTTATTTAACATTAACGAATTTCCATCAAAATTTTCTTATAAAACTGTAATTATTATTGAGAAGAAGGATTTTTATGAAACTATTAAGTCTGCAAAATTAAATGAAATTGAACTTCAAAAAGCCTTGCCGTTTCAATGGATTTCCAAAAATGGGATTGAAAAAGAGGAGTCTGAATTTATCCCAATTGAGCCAATGATTTATTTAGTACCAGACTATACAACTTTTCAAGAACATCTTTCTAATAGGGTTAAACATCTAGAATCTGTAATTTTTGTCGGTAAGACGAAATACCAAAATGATTTATCTAAGATAAATTTAGATTTAAGAAATGAGACTATCCCAAAAGCAATTTTTATTGGAAGTGAAAATATTGAAAGTTTTGAAAATCAAAAGTCTTGGAAATGGACTATCCCTGAAATTAAATTTTTCCAAAAAGAGGAATCAAGCAAAGTTTCTTTTATTGAGACCTTAGAAACTGAATCTTTAAAAATATTTAAAGAACTTGAAATTTTCATAAAAAAAATAGATTATGATTACAATTTTTCCTTGAAAAATTTACTTCGGTTGAAAAAATTATTATTCGCGTTAGTTATCTTTCCTAGTACTTCAAGACTTGATACACAAGTCCGAGAAATAAGATCATACTTTAAAACAAATTTTGAACAGGAAATAAAAACTTCTTTCTTTAATATTGGGAAAGACTTGAAGGAATTTAAGGATTTTATTGATAAAACTAACACACTGTTAGATTATATATTTGATAAGTTAAGAGATGAAAAATATCAAATATTTTTAAATGAAAAGAATGTAGATTGCCTAATTCTTCCTCCAAAACTAAAGGGAATTTATGAGGAAGAATTTCAAAAAGATGTACGATTTCAAAGAATTAAAATTTTCTCAATAAAGGAATTTATTCAGAATGAAAAGCAATTTGATAAAATCAAAAATGTATATTTTCTTTCGGTTTTTGGTCATAATTTACTTCCAAATGAATTGATTAGTAAAATCAAACTAACTTCTCATAACTTTCATTTTATTGTTTACGAAGAGGAAAAAGTTTTTTTTGAAAAAATCTTGAAATGTTTTCAGAATGAAATAATAAAAGAATTAAACTCTATTGACAGAGTAGAGTTAAGTGGAATTCAGTATCCCCAAAAATTACAAATTGAAGAATCAATTTCTGATATTCTAGACAAGTTTTATGAGAAGGAAGAACAGTGTAATCCAAAATATAATTACGAGCCTACAGAATCATTAAGCTATGAAATTGAATTTGAAGACGGAACAAATACAACTTTAGAAGCAAACAAAACCATTCTTTTTGAAAAGTCGGGTGTAAGTAGAAAAGAAATTGTTTCAAATTTACTCGAAAATGATAAAATTAGAATTTATGAAAATTCTTCTAAAGAAAAATTATTTGAGGTCGCAAGCAAAGAAGATGGAGATGGAAAATTAAAAGAAGTGCGAAAACATTCAGAACTTTGGAAAACAGCATTGAAAGAATTTTATTGCGACAACTTTATTTATCAAAGGGAAGATTTACTTAAAAAATTAAAAACTAACGGTGCAAATATTCAACTAACGACTTTAAATAATTGGCTTGAAGCCGATAATGAAACTTTGTTTCCGCGAACTGAAAGCCTTAATGCGATTCAAAGAACAATCCATAGTCAGGAGTTTAACGAAAAATTTGATAAAATTTTAGAGAGTAAAAACTTTTATAATGGAATAATGATTTCTTTAGGAAGAGATTTGAGTGATGAAATAATGGACTACATTCTTTCTAAAGAAGATAAAATGAAAGGAAAAATTCTTAAAGATTTTTCCGATGAAGAAATAGTTGCATTTATTGATGAGAATTCTAGAGTTAGAACAATAAAGTCAATCAAAATATTGGAGAATGGAAATGTTGAATGAAAATGACTTAAGAGCAAGGCAGAAATTTCAAAATAGGATTACTAAAGGAATGCTTGGTCCTGGTTCTGATACTTGGGGACTTGAAGAAAAAGAGGAAATTATTTCTGACTATCCTTTGCAAAGGTATTTTACAGGTATCTTATTTCCGAAAAGTGAGAAGATTTATTCAGACACGGAAGCTGACGATAAAGAAGTTGAAGCAGAAACACTAGGTGAACAAGGTGAAGATGAATATATTCAAGAAAATATTGATGATGTAACTGAGAAGGATGAACCTAACGAAAATAAGAAAGAAAAAAATGAAGATTACGAAAAAATAAGCCAAAACAATTTTTTCCCAAACAACATAGGCTTAACAGTTTGTGTTGCAAATAGCACGAAAGAAATTGATGTTACATTTTCATTTGGAGTTTACTTCCAACCCAAACTTTCTGAAACAAAAATAAAAATTTCTGAAAAAGGTTTTAAATCTTTTTCTGATTCTCAAATCCCTATTCAACTTTCATTTAAAGATAAGTTAAAATTTGATGGAAAGTTTATGTGCTTAAAAAGAGAATTAGAAGGAAAAGCTTCAAAAGGAAGAAGTGAAGATTATAAAAGTTTTGATGAATTTAAAAAACAGAAGGAATTTTCAAAATTTGATGCTTCTAATTTTGTTTGGAAGTTAGAAAAATTATTGGGTAGAAAATGGAAAAGGAGAGAAATTGAAATTCGTAAGAAAATCAAAATTGAAGACCAGCTTTCTAGCCCTCTTGAATTGTCTTTTCTTTCTCATAAAAGTTTAAAAGTTTCCTTTTCAGTTAAGACATACACTTTTAAAGGGTTGCAATTTGTGAAAATTCAACTTGTAAATAATTCCGATAATCATCCGAGAAATAAATTTTCTAACTTAAACGAAATACTAAATTCTAAATGTTTTTTCCAATCAAAAATAAAAATTGAATCCTCAAATATTGTTCCTTACAAAAACTATCGTGAAGAATTTCCTTTTGATGAAGAAGCGGAAAAATTGAATTTTATTTATAGAGAAATTAAAAATTACGGCGTTGGACACAATTGTTCGATAACTTGGAATGGAGATAATCCCAAAGAAATTGAATCCACTTTTCTTCCAACAATTGACATTCCTGATACAAAAAATGACTTAGAGCATTTGAAAGATTCAAGATTAGATAAAATATTAATGATTAAAAATCTTTCAATTTTTGGATTTGACAAAAATGAAACTATTCAAGAATTACGATATTTTGTTAGTAAATACGAAGATTGGATTAATGAACAATCAATCCAAAAAGAAAAATTAGAAAGTTCTGATAAAGAAACTGCTTCAGTGATAATTGGAAAACAAAAAGAAAACTTACATCGGTTAGAAAGTAACATTGAACTTTTAGAAAAAAATGAAGAAGCATTTCAAACATTTCAACTATCAAATTTAGCAATGTTTATTCAGTTATTTATTTCAAACGACAAGGATTTTGCAAAAGAAGAAAAAGACTTAATAGATTTGAAAGAAGAAGTTGAATATGATGATTTAAACTATTTCTTAAATTTTAATTTTGAGGCAAAGTCTGAATCAAAAGAACCAAAATACAGACCTTTCCAATTGGCTTTTTTACTTCTGAATATTGATGGAATTGTAAACAAAGAAAGTAAATCTCGAAAAGAAATAGTTGATTTAATTTGGTTCCCGACTGGTGGAGGAAAAACAGAAGCCTATTTCGCAGTTACTGCTTTTACAATAATTTGGAGACGTTTAACTAACGAAACCAAATTCGATGGAATTTCGGTAATTATGCGTTACACTCTTCGCCTTTTGACAGCTCAACAATTCGAAAGAGCTTCTCGATTAATCGCAGTTTTAGATTTTCTTCGTCAACAAGAAGAATTCAAAAAAATCTTGAAAGACAAACAAATTTCAATTGGACTTTGGATAGGGCAGAGTTCAACACCTAATACTTTAAAAGTGGCTTTTAAATCAATTGATGAAATTGATAAAGAATGCAAGCCTACAGGTAACCCTCGAAGTAAAAATAAATTTCAAATTAGTTCTTGTCCTTGGTGCGGTACAAAAATCATTTCTAAAATAAGTAATGGAAATTGGGATTCTGGTTTTAGAAAGAGAAGAAAAACTCTAAAAATTTGTTGTCTAAATGGAAAGTGTCCTTTTAAAAATGAAATTCCAGTAAATGTTGTTGATGAGCTTCTTTACGAAACTCCTCCGACTTTACTGTTCGGAACAGTTGACAAATTTGCCCAACTTGCTTGGCAAGAAGGACCATTGTCTTTTTTTGGTAAATTGCCTCCCGATTTAATAATTCAAGATGAATTACATCTTTTAAGCGGTCCATTAGGTTCGATTACTGGAATTTTTGAAAGTGTAATTGAAATACTTTGTATGAAAAATGGTATTGCACCTAAAGTGATTGCTTCAACTGCTACAACTCGAAACACTAACGAACAAGTAGGCAAACTCTATGGAAACAGAACAGTCAATATTTTTCCACCAACAGGAATAAATTACAATGACAGTTTTTTTGCGAAGGAAAGTCAAGAGCAGGGCAAAAGACGTTATTTTGGTTTTTTGCCAACAGGGAAAACTGCATTGATTACTCAATTACAAATTTTATCTCATTTGTTGGTTGCAAGGTTAGAGAATTATTCAGAAAATGTTTCTGATATGGAAAATGTAAATAATTATTGGACAATTGTTTCATACTACAACAGCTTAAAAGATGTCGGAAAAACTTACAACAAAGTAGGTGATGAAATTAAAACAGGAACTTCACAACTACAAATTCGCCTTAAATCTATTCTAAAAGAAAATTTTTATTTTAATTACTCAGGACTTATAAATCGAACAAAGGAACTCACAAGCAGAATTGAAAGTGAAAAAATAAAATCCACATTGAAGGAGCTTGAAGAAAATTTTACACAAGAAAAATTTTCAACTGACAAAGTTTACCTCAATAACGTAATTGACTTAGTCCTAGCAACAAATATGATTTCTGTGGGAATTGACATTAATCGCTTAAACATTATGCTAATGAATGGAATGCCTAAAAATGTTGCTGAATACATACAGGCTTCAAGTCGTGTCGGAAGAAAGACATTTGGTTTAGTCGTTACTCTTTTAGATGCAAACCGACCAAGAGAAAAATCTTATTTTGAACATTTTCAGCCATTCCATAGAGCATTTTACAAGAGTGTTGAACCTTTGAGTGTTACGCCATTTACTGAAAATACGATTAGCAAAATGCTTTCAAGTTTACTTGTTTCGTTTGTTAGGCAATACTATCCTGAGTTAAATGGTGAAGATCAGGCAAAAGATTTCACAAAGGAAAAAATAATTCCTTTGGTTGATTTCCTGAAAATAAGATTTGCTTCCGATGAAGAAGAATTGAAATTTTTTATTAACGAAATTAATAGAGTTGCTGATGATTGGATTTCTAAAACTAAAACTGAAATTGCTGACCTTAAAAAATATAAAGAATTGTTAAAAGAGCCAGATTCAAAAACAAAAGAAAACAAAAACAATGATTGGGTAACAATGAACTCAATGAGAGAAATTGACACAAATACATTTATTCGTATTAAGGAACGTTAAAATGCCCGAATACCAAGAAATTCAAACACGAAAAGTAATTAGTTCTTATGGTGGAGTTGGTTCAATTATTGAAACACCTCAAGGAGCAATCAAGATTCTTGATTTTGACAAATGGCCATTTTTTGAAAATGATTTACACAAGTTGGAAGATGCTCATATTAAAGACAATCGGCTTTTGGCTCGTTTACAGCAAAAAAATGGTTTCCCAAATTTAGAAGCATTCATACAAGTTCCTTCCTGTACTGCAAACTACAATTATAAAACCAAGCCCAAAGAAGAAAAGAAAACAATCAGGGCAGAGTATTTTCCCAAATGGTTTTACTGTAACAAATGTGAAAGATTTTCAAATATTGAAAATTGGTGGAAAAATTGGATACACGTTTTAGAAAAATTCGGAGAACCTATCGAAAAAATTAGAAGAAGTTTCTTTTCTTCTCCAAAATGTTTTTACTGCTACAACGAAGCACGAAGTAAAAATAAGAATGACAAAAAAAGACGAAAATTTCTTTTTGAATTAGAACAAGTAAGATTTATTCTTACTTCTCCTCGTGGTGGAATGAAAGACATTCCTTGGGAAAAGTGGCCTTTGGCGAAAAAAAATGAAAGTGAAGAAAAAACTCAAACTGGAAAGATTAAATTAGATTTCAAAAACCTTTGTTGTGAATCCCAAGATTTGATTTACAAAAAATCTAACAAACTTTCCGATATGGCGGGAGTTACGATAGAATGTGTAAAGTGTAAAAATAAAAATACACTTACGGGGCTTTGGGGATTAAAATTACCTGTTTTTCAAAAAGAAAAAAATGAGGAAGAGAATAAAAAAGCATTTTGGAAACCAGTTATCAGAACAAGTAACAGTGTTTATTATCCAATTTTAATTCAAAGTATTTTTTTACCAACAGAACGAGAAATTGATGTCTCAGATGTAAATAGAATTCTTAAATGGTTAGAAAAAGGAAAAGATTTAGAATTTATTTACGAGGCTTTGACAGATGATGAAGGAAATTCTAAATATAAAATTGAAAAAATTGAAAAAATTATCAAAGAGGAGCAAGGAGATGAATTTGAAGAAGAAGTTTTTTATCGGCAAAAGGAATTTAATTTTATTACAAATCCAGAAAGAGAGTTTTTTCCTGATGAAAAAAAGAAGACTAAAGATTTAGTTTTTAAAAGAGAAAGATTGGAAATATTAGGAAGTTTTGGTTTTTCTAACTTAACTATATTGAAAAGACTTAAAGTTACTACCGTACAAACCGCTTACACAAGACAAGAACCTTTAGACAAAGACTTATTTTTGAGTGGCGAATTTGAGGACGAAGTCCAAATTAGACCAAAATATACCTCTAACTTTGGAAGACAGACACACTATCTTCCAGCAGTAGAAAGTTTTGGAGAAGGTATTTTTCTTAGTTTGGATAATGAAAAAGTTTCAAATTGGCTGAAAAAAGGTTTCGCCGAAGAGAAATTTTGTTCAAGAATTGACACGGTTTTTCAAAATATGAGAGAAAATAATTTTATTAGAAATGAACGATTTCAAGAAGATAAAAATTTTTTAGCAAAATTTATTTTAGTTCATACTTTGTCTCACATTTTGATAAAAGAGTTAGAATTTATTGTTGGTTATCCAGCGACATCGTTAAGCGAAAGACTTTACGTTAATTCTGAGGAAATGCAAGGTTTACTAATTTATACAGTAGCTGGTTCTGAAGGTAGTTTTGGAGGACTAATTACTCAAGGTAAAGAAAGTAGATTTAAAAAGATTCTTGAATCTGCACTACACCGTGCAAGAGATTGTGCATCGGACCCAATTTGTTACAATTCGATTGACGGACAAGGAGCAGGTTTAAATATTGCCGCTTGTTATTCCTGTGCTTTATTACCTGAAACCTCTTGTGAAGAATTTAATGGTTTCTTGGATAGAGCACTTTTAATTGACGAAGTATTTGGTTTTTTCAAAGAGGTCTTGTATTAACTCGTCAAATTAATATTTTGGTAAGTTGCTGAGTAAGAAACTTCTTCACCGAGCCAATCTGTTTTCTCAAATTCACAATCTTCACTTGGTAATTCAATTTCTGCCAAGAGCAATCCTTTGTTCTTACCTTCAAAGACATCAATTTCCCAAATCAAATTATTTCCAGCGGGTAGAGTGTACCTAACTTTTTCTAATCTCGAGCCTTCGGTAGTTGCCCAAAGTTTGTCGAAAGTTTCTTTGTCAATTTCTGTCTCAAACTCCATTCTATTAAAGACTTTCACTTCCTTAACAGTTAAGTAGAATTTCTCACCTTTTTGCCGAACTCGAATTGCTGGTGTTCTACTTATGTAACCTTGATAAATTTTTTGAGGATTCTCTAAATTATCTGGCAAATACTTTAGTAAGAATTTTCTTTCTATTTCCTGTGAAGTTTTCATTTTTGGAAATTCCCGTTTTTGATTCTAAAGGAAAAGTAATTTACAAGTAATTCCAACCAAATCCAAACTTGCAAATGAATAGCTCTATTTCTCTTACACGAAAGTACAAAATAAGGTGTTGTAATTTTGTTTGACTATCTTGTACCGTTTTTGTAAATTGCAAGAAATCAATATTTTTTACAGAGGTTTTATGTCGATTACAAATTACAAACAAAGAAAAGATTCACAACAATTCCAAAAGGTTGTAATCTATGGAAAAAACTTTGATGAATTACAAGAAGAATTGAAAACACATTTTATTTCTTTTGCTAACTCCAAAGGCGGTGAAATTTATTTTTCTTTCGATAATTCAGGCTTTAGAACCAGTGTAAAATTAAAAGAATTGATTTATAGGATTTTACAAGAGCTTTCTGCACGAATAAATCTTGTAATTGAGTTATTCGATGACGAGAATGATTTTGGTTTAATTGCAAAAGTTTGGGAGTCTCCTGTAAAACCAGTTTATGACAAGAAAGCAGGAATCCTTGCAAGTAGTTTTGTTAGAAGTGGTAAAGGTTACAGATTACTTACTTCTCTTGAACAAGAATATTTGGCTACAGAATCTCAAGGTAAAAGTTTTGACAGTTGTATGCTTCCTTCTTCTACGATTGAAGACTTGGATATTGAGAGCTTACGAAAAGCAATTCCAGCTGAAATGAAAAATGGCTTACTACTAACGGAAGAGCTTTTACTTGAACAATTAGGTTTGGTCTTGAAAACCAACTTTGGAATGATTGGAGGAATCCCAACAATCGCAGGAATCCTTTTGCTTGGCAAAGATGTTATGAAATTCCCTGAGTTCGATGGAGCATTTGTTGAAATTGAGCAAAATG
This sequence comes from Calditrichota bacterium, assembly GCA_008501735.1. Taxonomy (GTDB): domain Bacteria; phylum CLD3; class CLD3; order CLD3; family CLD3; genus CLD3. The sequence goes on from QQUF01000051.1 coordinate 36,472, forward strand.
AAAGAATAACAAGCCTTTCGGGTAACTTGCTTCAACAAATCACAAAGCTGAATGAGAAAGCTCCTAAATTGATGAAAAGCCTAAGTTTGAGAACCGCACTTCTGATTTTTATTGAAAATGCAATTCTTCATAAAGACTACACAAAACGCAAACCGATTAAAGTAACAATCGAAAATGATTCTTTTGAAGTCATAACTCCAGGTTTACCAACTTACGGAATGAACCTAAGTTCTTTGCGAACTCGAAAAGTCCCGAGAAACGAAAAAATATATTATTTCTTTAAATTGTTAGGTAAGAATCAAATTACCTCTTCATCAGAATTAGCCGAAAATATCGAAGTCGAAACAGAGTATTTTGGCGAATCCCTTAGATTAAAATGTTCTTTGAGAAAAGAGCAGCAAGTAGTTAAGGAAAAAATTGACATTGAATCCAAGAATAATTCACTAAATTCCCGTCGCAAAAAAATAGAAAAACGCACCACTTTTGAAGAAACTGATTCTGAACTTTTACCAAGGCACGCAGAAGCTCTTAAATACTTCTCTAACAAAGAAGATGGAGTGATTACACGCAAGACTTACGAGAAAAAGTTCAATGTTTCTCAAAAAACTGCTAACCTTGATCTTGTGAAACTTGAAAAATTACAAAAAATTACAAGATATGGTAAAGCAAGGAGTGTTTATTACAAGATAAACTCTTAAATAAAAGTTGCGATAATGGATTTAAACTCTAATTCTTACAATAATTTCCAAAGAAGACACATTGGAATTAATCCAATAGAATTACAAGAAATGTTGCAAGTGATAAAAGCAGATTCACTTGATACTTTAATTGATGAAACAATCCCTTCACAGATTAGAAAAAAAGATTCTCTCAGAATCAACGAAGCTCTAAGCGAACACGAATACCTAAAACACATTAAAGAAATCTCTAATAAGAATGAAGTATTTCGTTCTTATATCGGATTAGGCTATCACAATTCAATTATTCCTGGAGTAATCCTTAGGAATATTTTTGAAAATCCAGGTTGGTACACTCAATACACTCCTTACCAAGCAGAAATCTCTCAAGGAAGATTAGAAGCTTTGTTGAACTTTCAAACAATGGTTTCTGACCTTACTGGAATGGAAATTGCAAATGCTTCTCTTCTAGACGAAGGAACAGCTGCTGCAGAAGCAATGACAATGTTTGACAGACTCAGAAGCCGAAAAGCTAAAAATGCCAATAAATTTTATGTCTCTGAGAAATGTTTTCCGCAAACAATTGATATTTTACAAACGAGAGCAGAGCCAGTTGGAATCAAAATTATAGTTTGCGACCACAATGAATTTATTTTTGACGACACAGTAATTGGAGCATTACTCCAATATCCTGCAGAAGATGGAAATATTATCGATTATTCAAAAGTGATTGAAAATGCTCACGAAAACGAAGCTTACATTGTTGTTGCAGCAGATATTTTGAGCTTAGCAATCCTTAAACCTCCAGGGGAATTTGGTGCTGACGTTGTTGTTGGAAACTCACAAAGGTTTGGTGTTCCTTTAGGTTTTGGCGGACCTCACGCAGCTTTCTTTGCAACAAAGTCAGAATTTATTCGCTCGATTCCAGGTAGGATTATTGGAGTTTCTAAAGATGCAGAAGGTAACAACGCTTACAGAATGACTCTCCAAACTCGTGAACAACACATTCGCCGAGACAAAGCAACTTCAAACATCTGTACGGCACAAGCACTTTTGGCAATTATTGCAGGAATGTATGCAGTTTATCACGGTCCAAAAGGGTTAAAACTGATTTCTCAAGTGGTTCACAATTTAGCCACAATTTTGGAAAGTGAACTAAAAAAGTTAGGCTTTGAAGTAATTAATGAACATTATTTCGATACTTTGAGAATAAAAACAGATAATGCTCAAGAACTCGTTGAATTAGCTGTTGAGAAACAAATCAATTTTAGAAATGTCAATCACAATACCTTAGACATCTCAATAAATGAAGTAACAACACTAAAAGATATTTCAGAAATTGTTTCAATTTTTGCAAAATCAATCGGTAAAGTTCTTCTTAATCCTTTAAAGGCATCTGATTACGAAAATTTAACAACCTCACGATTGCCTGAAAATTTGAAAAGAACTTCTGAGTTTCTCACACACCCTGTTTTTAATTCTCACCATTCTGAAACTCAAATGCTTCGTTATATTAAATCTTTGGAAAACAAAGACCTTTCACTTACTTCTTCAATGATTTCGTTAGGTTCTTGTACAATGAAACTTAATGCAACCTCTGAAATGATTCCTTTAAGTTGGAGTGAGTTTTCGGCAATTCACCCTTTTGCACCTTTGAACCAAGCGAAAGGCTACTACGAAGTAATTAAAAATTTAGAAAATGATTTAGCAGAAATTACTGGTTTCGACGGTGTTTCTTTGCAACCAAATTCTGGAGCTCAAGGTGAATATGCAGGTTTAATGGTAATTCGAGCTCACCAAAAAGACATTGGGCAAAGTAGCAGAAATATCGTTTTAATTCCTTCTTCTGCACACGGAACAAATCCTGCAAGTGCTGTAATGGCAGGAATGAAAGTCGTAGTTGTAAAATGTGATGACAATGGAAACATTGATATCGAAGACTTAAGAGTAAAAGCAATCCAGTACAAAGATTCACTTTCAGCTTTAATGGTAACTTATCCTTCGACTCACGGAGTTTTTGAAGAAGGTATTAAGGAAATCTGCTCAATTGTTCACGAGAATGGTGGACAAGTTTATATGGATGGAGCGAATATGAACGCTCAAGTTGGTTTGACAAGTCCAGCAATTATTGGTGCTGATGTTTGTCATTTAAATTTACATAAAACTTTTGCAATTCC
>QQUF01000030.1 GCA_008501735.1 Calditrichota bacterium
AAAGCGAATGTTTCAAAGTTAATGTTTGTAAGAAAGTAATTACTTGAGCGATGATTCATTTGTTTTGAATTTTGGTCTTTTAAACGCTCAATTTCAAAAAGATAAGCTGTTCCAAAAATCTGCTTTATAGTTTCATTTTTGAAAAGATTTAGTCTCACTCCCAAACCGTAAAGATTCCGTAGATCAAGTCTTGTAAACTCATTGTATTCAATTTGGGTAAAGGCTTCGTTTGTCCAAAAATCATTAAAAGTATAATTGTAACGCAAATGCGAAAAACCTTTGTTCACAACTTTTGCCCCACTACTCTTTTCAAATTCAAAATCGTTGACGGCAAAAAGTAAATTTTTATTTTTCTTGAATTCAACTCTAAAACCTAAACCTAAATTTAAGACTTCTGAGTTTCCATTTTTTAAATTCAAACTTGTTTCAAAATCACCGCCAAAACCGTTTCCTTTTGCAGATTTTCTTAGCTTCTCAGTGTTAACTTGAGCAGACAAAATTTGCAAAAGAAAAAGGGCAAGAGTTAAAGCAATTAGTCTTTGCATTTTTAAATTCTTAAATTTTAAAAGTTATTTTTTGTTTTTTGGGATTGGAAGTTACTAACTTTTCTTACCTTTTTCGCTTAAAATTCTAACTTAAAGTTTTTCAATGATTGTCCAAAATTTTAATTTTAAATCACCTGATTACTCAAAAATCCTTTCAAAACTCCAAGAATCAAAAGTGCAACTGAACTTCAAAAGAAATTCAATTTCTGTTAGCATAAATATTTTTACAGTTTTGACTTTTGACTTACGTGGTTTTTTAATTTACGGAATTGTTGACGGAATCACTTTTAAACGTGGACTTGGCAACAGATTTTTGAAACTTTTCCGTGAGAATGGTGAAAAACTTCGCTTCGACCTTACAAAATCTGAAAAAAGCAACTTGCTAGAATTTGTTAAAGAAGTAACCAACTTTGCTTTCAAAAAGCCAACCGAGACCAATAACCACGAAAGTTTTACAGAAATTGAGCTAAAAGAATTTGAACAAAAAATAATCTCAAAAAAGATTTCTGACTACGATAGTTTACAAGAAACTTACGACGCAATTTATTCACCGATTATGATTTTGCCGCCCGACCAATACTTGGCTTTAGTTGTGCAAATGACAATCGGTTGCTCTTATAACAAGTGTAGTTTTTGTTCTTTTTACAAAGATGTGAAGTTTCAGCTCAAGCCTTTTGAGGAAGTTCGAAACCACACTTTGGCATTGAAAAATTTTCTTGGAAATTCGATTGGCTTGAGAAAATCAATTTTTCTCGGTGATGCAAATTCGCTTCTTGCTCCAACTCCTTACCTTGTGAAGTTGCTTGATTTCTTAAACAAAGAGTTCAAGTTTGACAAAAAAAAATTCAATGGAATTTATGCCTTCATTGACAATTTTACACAAAACCTGAAAACGGTTGAAGACTACCAAGAATTGGAGAGAAGAAATTTCAAACGTGCTTACATTGGTTTTGAAACAGGTTCGCAAAATGTTTTAAGACTTTTGAACAAACCTGGAACACCTCAAATTGCAAAAGATGTTGTGAACAGACTCAAAGAATCTGGAATCTCAGTTGGAGTAATTTTGATGACAGGTGTTGGCGGTAAAAAATATTTTTCCGAACACGTCGAAGAATCTGCAAAAGTCATTAACGAAATGAACCTTGACAAAAACGACATCATTTATTTTTCAGAATTTGTAAGCTATGGAATTCAAAATTACTTGGATTTGTTAAAAGAAGAGAAAATAGAAGACAACTCTCCCGAAGATGCAAAAATCCAAACGGAAGAAATTAAAAGCAGGCTTTTTCCAAATTGGCAAGAAAAACCTCGAATGACAAAGTATGAAATTAAAGAATTTATTTACTAACGCAGAATTAAGAAGACAGAAGTCAGGAGTCAGAAGTTGGTTTAGTGAAAGACTAAAGACTTTCGATAAAACTGCCAAAATAGAATTGCGGACTTTAGTCCGTTCTTATAGCACAAACGGACTAAAGTCCGCAATCCCAATACTCAATTTGCTTGTCTGCTTTTCAAGTCTTTTGACGGCAAAAGAGAAACAGGAATTTGCGGTAACTTCACAGAGACCTGTTGAGTTTGGATTTGAGCAAGAAACAATTTTAGCGACTTTTTCAGAAAAGGTTGACACATCGACAATTTCTAAAGAAACATTTTTTATTCTAAAAGACTCACGAGAAATTGAAGGTAAAATTTCTTTTAGTCGAAATTTTCAAGCCGTTACTTTTTCGCCTACAGGAAAATTCTTGAAAGGTGCAAAAATTACTTGTATTCTCACAAATGGTATCAAATCTAAAAGTGGAAAATCGCTTCAACCTAAACTTTGGGAATTTGTAGTTCGTGGTAAAAAGAACCTTATACCTCAAGAAAACGAGCTTGTAATTTATTCTTCAGATTTAGATTTTGACGGAAATCTTGACATCGTTTTAGCTGACAACTCTGCTCTTTGGGAAAACATTTTGGTTTTTTGGGGATTTGGTGACGGTGCATTTTCTGTTCCACTTCGACTCTCTTTTCCGGGGAAAGCCTTCAAGATTTTAACTGAAAATCTTGACGAAACGCCTTTTGCTGAAATCATCGTAACTGGTCGCGAGTTTGGAAAAGTTGCTGTTTTCAAAAACAACTTTGATTCTTTTGGCGAACCTCAAATTTTCAACGGAATTCGTTTTGCTTTACCAAACGCAGAAGATTTGGACAAAGATGGAGACAAAGATTTGATTTTGGTTTCTGAGGAATTTAGCCAAAACGTCAAAGTTCTTTTAAACGACGGTAAGGGAAATTTCAGTACAAATCCTCTTGAGTCAGAAAAAATTCTTTCGGCTTACGCAGGTGATTTGAACTCCGACGGAATTCCTGACCTTGCGGGAATCACTGATTCGGAAGAGAAATTCTTACAACTCAAAATCAGTTCTCCAAAAGGCTACAACTCAAGTAAGTTGCGAATTGGAAATTTTTCTAAAATTTCGGCAAATGACTTTAACAATGATGCAAAACCTGACCTTTTCCTTTTTAAAGAAAGTGGAGAATTTGAAGTCTTTTTAAATTCGGGAGACGGAAGCTTTCTTGAACAAGAAAATTATTTTTTACAAACCAAAATCGAAGAAGTCAGCGACTCTCCTAAAAGCAGTTACAAAATTTTAGATTCCTCTAAAAATGAAAAGATGAAGACAAAAATTGAGTTTTTAGAAGAGAAGGTAACAGTTGAAGTTTTCGATTTTAGTGGCAAGAAATTATCCTCAGAAATCTTTGAAGGGAAAAAAGGTGATTTGTTAAACTTTGAAAGAAAATTGAATTTCAAGCAAAGAGTTTTTCTAAAAATTATCGGTGGGAAGTAACGAACACTCTTTCTTCAAAAGGTACTCCTTTTACCACTTGGAATTATTTTAGAGTCTTGATAATTTTCCCTTAAAGGCTTACATTCCAAACCCCAAAATTAGATAAGAAAGTTTTTGATTTTGCAACTTAAGCAAGAAAATTTTATCCTCGAATTTCACAAAAGGACTTACGACCTTACCGAAAGAACTCATTTGATGGGAATTTTGAACGTAACTCCTGACTCATTTTCAGATGGAGGAAAGTTTACTTCTTTAGAGAAAGCTGTTTCACAGGCTTTAAAAATGGAAAAAGAAGGAGCAGATTTTATTGACATTGGTGCAGAATCAACTCGTCCTAATTCGGAAGGGGTTTCAGAAGGAGAAGAATTAGCAAGACTAACACCGATTGTCTCAGAACTTGTGAAAGTCTTGGAAATCCCGATTTCAATTGATACAACAAAGGCAAGTGTTGCTGAAAAAATGCTCAAACTTGGTGCTGAAATTGTGAACGACATTTCTGGATTTAAATTTGAACCAAAATTGGCGGACGTCACAGCAAATTTTAATGCTTTTGCTATTTTGATGCACACTCGTGGGAAGCCGCAAGTAATGCAACAAAACGTAAAATATGAAAATCTGGTTGGCGAAATTTGCGATTACCTTGAAAGTTCAGTTGAATTAGCTGAAAGAAAAGGCATAAATAAAATAGCAATTGACCCAGGAATCGGGTTTGGGAAATCTTTTGAAGACAATTTTACTTTAATCAGAAGACTTTCGGAGTTTGAAAAATTTGAACGACCTATTCTTGTTGGACTTTCTCGTAAGTCTTTTCTTGGAAAAGATTTAGATTTAGCTCCACCCGAAAGGCTTGAGGGAAGTTTGGCAGGAGCTGTTGCTTCGGTTTTGAACGGTGCAAATATTTTGCGAGTTCACGACGTGGCGGAAACTAAGAAAGCGATAATTATTGCAGACAGAATTAAAGGTAAATGACTTATATTTTAGGCTTTAAGTTTTTTCAACTTTGAGCTTTATGGAACTTTTTAAGTTAGACTTTCTGTCGGTAACATTTTTTGATTTGTTAGACATTGCTTTAGTGTCTTTCATTTTTTACAAGCTCTTCATCATTTTACGTGGAACAAGAGCTTACCAAATGTTCATTGGGTTTGTTGTTCTTTTGTCATTTTCATTTTTGGCAGAAGCAACTCAACTTAAAGGAATGACTTGGCTCATTGACAATATTCGTGCTGTTTGGGTTGTCGTTTTTGTGATTCTTTTTCAAGCTGAATTAAGACGATTCTTGATTTATCTCGGACAAAGTAAATTAGTTACTTCATTCTTGAAGCACGAAATTACAAATTTTATGGATGCTTTGCTTGAGGCTTTGGAGAATCTTTCAAACACAAAAACAGGTGCTTTAATTGTTTTTGAAAAAGATACAGGCTTAAAAGCGATTATTGAAACAGGTCTGACTCTTAGAGCAGACATTACAAAGGAATTATTAATTTCAATTTTTAATAAAAATTCACCACTTCACGACGGTGCTGTTGTGATTCGTGATAATTTGGTAGAAGCGGCAACTTGTTTTTTGCCTCTAACTCAAAATCCAAATTTGCCTCACGAACTCGGAACAAGACATCGAGCAGGAATTGGTGTTACTGAAGAATCCGATGCATTGGTTTTGATTGTTTCTGAAGAAACAGGGAAAATTTCGATGGCATCAAATGGAATTCTTTCAAGAGATTTGACGATTAAAGAGGTTAAAGAAAATTTACAAAAAGAATTATCAAACCTTAATTAGGTAAACTAAAAATAACGGATAAATTAAATGCGTAAAAATTTGTTTCTTCTGGGAATTATAGGAAGCATTCTTTTAGGAAATTCACTTTCTGCTCAGAGTTTAAAAACTGATACAAAACAAAAAAAAGAGGTTGTTCATCGAGTCAAAAGTTTTAAGATTCTTGAACACACCAAAAATAAAATGAGAGTTGAAGTTTTAAGTCCAAAACCTGAATTTGAGATTGTTACAGAAAATGGAAAAGAATACTTAAAATTTAAGAAAATCGAAGGTTTGAAACAGGAACTCGGAACTCCTGAAATTCCTCAAATTTCTTACACTTTGAACATTCCTACCGAAAATCTTTCAGTTCGTGTTTTGAGCAAGGAGACAGAAAGTATTCGTCTTGAGAAAAAGATTAAACCAATTTTCCAAGACATTCCGAATTACGGAGTCGAAATTGATGCAACACGAGAATCAGAGATTAGGAAAATCGAAGAGCAAAATGCAAAACAAAGTTACTCTTTTGGAAAAACTTACCCTTCACAACTTGCGGAAATTCTTCCAAGTGGCTCTTTTAGAGGAAATGAATTAGTTGCATTAAAAATTAATCCTTACGTTTACACACCTTCTCAAAATGTTTTGGCTTACCACTCAAAAATGATTTTGGAAATCACTTTCTCAGAAAACCCAAACTCAACGAAAAGTGTTGTTAACAGAAACCCAAGCCTTTCCGAACTTGAAGTTCTTTCAAAAACCGTTGAAAATTTCCAAGAAGCAAGAGCTTCAAATTTTTCAGGTGGTAAGAAGAACAAAAACTCAAACTCACTTTCAGCTTCCAATAATTTTGACACAACAGAGAAAAAAGCAAAAGTTGTCATTGACGAAGACGGAATTTATAGAGTTACGCTTCTTGACTTGGAAAGAGTCAACAATTTAAGTTTGATAAATTTTGACCCAAGGTACTTGAAAGTCTTCAAAGGCGAGGAAGAAATTCCGATTTACTTTAAAGGTGAAGATGACGGAAAATTTGATGAAGCAGATTACTTTGAATTCTGGGGTGAAAGACGAGTTAAAACTTATTTCAACAAAGTTGACTCGCCAGATATGTACCAAGACCCTTACTTACCTGAAAATTATTACTACTTAAGTTGGGAAAAAGACAAACTCGGACTCAGACTTGTTGATGAAAATGTTGCACCAATTATTGTGGACGACCCAAGAATTGGCGATGATGTTTACTCTTCGGATTATTATGACGAAAAAATTCACTATGAGGAAGATAGAATTTTTAGTCGCTTAGGTTACATAAACCATAACACAGTTTTAGGTGCTTCGCAAAGAGACCATTGGTTTTGGAGAGAATCAAGAGCATTCACGACAGAAGTGATTGAAATTGATTTACCTGGACTTCACGGAGATGGAAGTGCTTCGGCAAAATTTACAATGGCTCTGCACGGAAGAACAAACACTCCTCACCACGCTACTATTTCGATAAACAACCAACAAGCATTTAACACAACTTGGTCTGGTCAATCTTTACAAATGTTATACCCAAATCCAAACGGAACAAATGATATACCTCAGTCTTTACTTCACCAAGGTATCAATAATGTTACTTTCCAAATGGACGGTTCTACAAGTGCAGGTGAAAATGATGTAATTCTTATTAATTGGATTGATGCAGAATATAAAAGAGAATTTATTGCTGACAATGACCAAATTATTTTCAGGAAACCTGTTGAAGACCTTTTTGGTGTTCCTTTTGAATTTGGTGTTTGGGAATTTAATGTTAAAGGTTTCAAGAGTAACAACATAATTGCTTTTAAAAAAGGTATCAGTCGATTAAATGGTGCAGTTATTGGGACTTTCACTGACCCTGAAACTAAAGAGAAATCTTTTAGATTCAGAATGCAAGATAGAATTTTAAGTAATGAAGTTGAATATATTTTAATTAGTGAAAGTCAAGTTAAGACACCAAAAAGAATCGAATTAAATACTGC
>QQUF01000003.1 GCA_008501735.1 Calditrichota bacterium
TGATGTTGTTCTAACTTGGCTTGGTAAACAAGATGCAACTGCTTACAAAATTTACAGAAGCACAAACCCTGAATTCACAAACTCCACACAAATCGGGACTTTCACACCAAACGGAAGTTCTTCGACTTTCACAGATTTGGGAGTTTCTCAAAATGCAGACAAATATTTTTACTTTGTAACTTGGGTGAACTAAATAAATCCGTAGGGAACAAATAAATTCGTAGGGAACAAAAATTTTTGTTCCCTACTTTTGCGTTTCGCCTGCATTCGCATTCGACCCGCTAAACCCGACAAACTTTCTTTAAGAAAAACTTCCGTTTCAGCGGGTTGAACGCTTTGCGGGCAAAACGCACAGACACAAAGTGAACAGAAAAAAGCCATTCGATGACGCAGGTTTTCTCATCCGATGGCTTGAGTCCATCTGATGAGTTGAGTTCTAAATTCTCACTTCCACCGATTGTGAAGCCAAAAATATTGTTCTGGGTTTTGTAAAATTATCTCTTCGGTTTTCCGTTTGACAGTTTCCACTTTGCCTTCAATTTTTTCGATTTCCAAAAAATGTTTGCCGTCTTTCTGCAAAATAAAAGCTGTAAAAACTTCAGCTTCTGAAACTTCAACGAGTTTTTCAAAGGTTCGGTTGAACAGAGTCTTCATTCCCAAAAATTCAACTTCAACACCTTTTCTTCCAGGGTGTTGGTCAACAATCATTGAAAGCACTTTACCTTTTTTCAAGACTTCCAAAGCGGCAAAGAAATTGCTTGGCTTTGCTTCCAAAAATTCAGCATTTTTTGTGCCTCTTTGCTCAAGAATCAAATTTGCTACAAATGGGTTCTTGGGAATGTTCACAAAAGAAGTTGCTGGAAAATAATCCAATGCTTTTCTCCCCATAAGTTCCCAATTCCCAATGTGAGCGGAAAGAACTAAAACCCCTTTTCCACTTTTCATTGTATTTACAATTTTTAAATACTCTTTAGGATTTGCAATTTTTTGCTCATTTGGAAATTTCTTACTCCGCAAAAATGCAACTGAATTTATTCCCAAGTTTTCATAAACTTTTGGTAAAAGTGTCTTCGCTTTTTCTTCTCCTAATACTTCAATAAGTTGTTTGAAAACTAATTTTCTACGAATTCCGAGAAGTAAAATAAGTTTTCCAAGAAGTTTGCCAAACTTTATAGAAGTTTGGAAGTTGAATTTGTTTGCTAAAAAAGAAATAAATTTTACTAAGTAAAATTCGAGTTTGTAGATGGGCTTTTTTCTCATTTAAAAATGAGCCATTCGATGACAAAATTAACAGTAGAGACGCACGGCTTGTGCGTCTCTACAAAAATTATTTTTCTTTGAGGACAGCTTGTGCTGCTGCAAGTCTTGCAATTGGAACTCTGTAAGGTGAGCAACTTACGTAAGCCAAACCGATTCTGTGGCAAAATTCCACACTCGAAGGCTCTCCGCCGTGTTCTCCACAAATTCCGAGTTTAATTTCTGGTCTTGAAGCACGACCCTTCTCGCAAGCAGTTTTGACGAGTTGCCCAACTCCTGTTTGGTCAAGAACTTGGAAAGGGTCGTAATCCCAAATCTTTTTTTCAAGGTAGCTAAAACTAAATTTTGAAATATCATCTCGGCTTACACCGTAAGTTGTTTGAGTTAAATCATTAGTTCCAAAGCTGAAAAATTCTGCCTCTTTTGCAATTTCGTCTGCTGTCAAAGCTGCTCTTGGAATTTCAATCATTGTTCCTACAAGATAATCAACTTCTGTTCCCATTTCCTGAAAAACACTGTTTGCAACGCTGTTTACTACTGATTTTTGTAATTTTAATTCATTGACGTGTCCAACGAGTGGAATCATAATTTCTGGTAAAACATCAATTCCATCGTGCTTACATTCACAAGCAGCTTCAAAAATTGCTCTTGCTTGCATTGCTGTAATTTCGGGATAAACAATTCCCAAACGACAACCTCTGTGGCCAAGCATTGGATTTGATTCTTGCAAAGAAGTAACCTTTGCCATTAAAGTTTCTTTTGGGATACCGATTTTTTCTGCAACGACTGAAATTTCCAAATCTCCGTGAGGCAAAAACTCGTGAAGTGGTGGGTCTAAAGTTCTGATTGTAACAGGAAGTCCATTCATAACTTTGAAAATTTCTTTAAAATCTTGTCTTTGCATTGGCAGAATTTCTTCTAATGCTTCTTGGCGTTCTTCTTTACTTGATGCGACAATCATTTTGCGGACTGCTGTGATTCTTTCTTGACCAAAAAACATATGTTCAGTTCTGCAAAGTCCGATTCCTTCTGCACCAAATTTTCGTGCAACATCTGAATCTTTTGGTGTCTCTGCGTTAGTTCTGACTTTCATTGTTCTTGTTTGGTCAACCCAAGACATTAAAGTTTTAAATTCTTCTGAAAATTCTGGGTCAACAGTTTTTACTCTTCCTTCAATTACTAACCCTTTACCACCTTCAAGTGTAATGAAATCGCCTTTGCGTATTGTTCTTCCATTAACGGTAAATTCTTGTTTTGGGTAACTAATGTGAATTTCACCACAACCTGCAACGCAACATTTTCCCATTCCTCTTGCAACAACTGCTGCGTGAGAAGTCATTCCTCCACGAGAAGTCAAAATTCCTTGAGCTGCGTCCATTCCAGCAATGTCTTCGGGAGAAGTTTCAATTCTAACGAGAATTACTTTGTGCCCAGCTTCAGTTTCTTTGACCGCATCTTCGGCACTGAAAACAACATTTCCAGAAGCAGCTCCAGGAGAAGCTGGGAGTCCTTTTGTTAAAACCTTAATTTTTACATTTGGGTCTAAAGCAGGATGTAAAATGTTATCAAGTTGGTTAGGGTCAATTCGTAAAATTGCTTCTTCTTTTGTGATCATTTTTTCATTAACAAGGTCAACGGCAATTTTGACAGCAGAAGCGATTGTGCGTTTTCCTGTTCTTGTTTGCAACATCCAAAGCTTACCTTTTTGAATAGTAAACTCCATATCTTGCATATCTCGGTAATGGTCTTCGAGTTTGTCTTTAATTTCTAATAGTTCTTTGTAAACTTCGGGCATTTCTTCTTCAAGTGAGATAAATTTCCCTTTTCTAATTTCTTCTGAAATGTTGTTGTCTTTTGCCCATTCGAGAGAATCTGAGTGATTGATTTTTTGAGGAGTTCTGATTCCTGCAACAACGTCTTCACCTTGTGCATTGATTAAATATTCACCAAAAAATTCTTTAACACCGTTTGAAGGGTTTCTTGAAAAACAAACTCCTGTTCCGCTTGTATTACCCATATTTCCGTAAACCATTGAACAAATGTTTACAGCAGTTCCCCAACCCTCAGGAATTTGATTAAGTCGTCTGTAAGTTATTGCTCGTGGAATGTTCCAAGAACTAAAAACTGCTCCGATTGCTTTCCAAAGTTGGTCTTTTGGATCTTGTGGAAATTGTTGCCCAGTTTCATTCAAAACGATTTCTTTATATTCTTCGACAACTAATTTCAAGTTTGCACTTGTCAAATCTGAGTCATTTTCAATTCCGTAATCTTCTTTCACATTGTCTAAAGCCCATTCAAATTTACCGCTTTCAATTCCAAGAACAACGTTGCCGAACATTTGAATGAAGCGTCTATAACTGTCGTAAGCAAATCTTTCGTCGTTTGTCTGTTTGATTAAACCCTTTACAGTTGTGTCATTAAGTCCAAGATTCAAAACTGTGTCCATCATTCCGGGCATTGAAACTCTTGCTCCAGAGCGAACCGAAACGAGTAGAGGGTTTTCAGAATCTCCGAATTTGGCTTTCATTTCAACTTCGACTTCTTTGAGTGCGTTTTCAATTTCGGATTCTAAAATTGAAGGGTAAGTTTTTTCATTTTGATAAAAGTAAGTACAAACTTCTGTTGAAATTGTAAAACCTGCTGGAACGGGAATTCCAAGACTTGTCATTTCTGCAAGGTTTGCTCCTTTTCCGCCCAAAAGGTTTTTCATTGAAGCATTACCTTCAACTTTGTTTGTTCCAAAGTAGTAAACGTATTTTTCAGACATTTTTATCTCCGAGAATTTCAATGTTAAGTTCGATTGGTTGTAAAAAGTTGTGTAAAATTAATTAACAAAAGGTTTAAAAAACAGTCTTTTTTAAACTAAAAAAGGCGGAGAATATCCGCCTTTTAAAGAGTTTTGAATTTTTTTCAAAAAAATTACATCGCATCAACAATTGCTTGACCGAATTCAGAACACTTTAGAAGTTTTGCACCTTCCATTTGACGCTCGAAATCGTAAGTAACCGTTTTGTTTTTAATCGCTTTTTCCATTCCGTTAACTATGAGAGTTGAAACTTCTTTCCAACCCAAGTAATCAAACATCATTACCCCAGAAAGAATTACAGAACCAGGGTTTACTTTGTCTTGTCCAGCGTATTTTGGAGCAGTTCCGTGAGTTGCTTCAAACAAACCAACTTCATCAGCAATGTTTGCTCCAGGAGCGATTCCGAGTCCACCAACTTGTGCGGCACAAGCATCAGAAAGGTAATCACCATTTAGGTTTGTTGTAGCAATTACGTCGTACTCGTCTGGTCTTAAAAGTAGTTGTTGGAACATTGCATCGGCGATTCTGTCTTTAATCAAAATTTTACCTTCTGGCATTTTTCCATCAAATTTTGACCAAAGTTCATCTTCTGAAATTGTTTCGTTTGCAAATTCTTCTTTTGCAATTTCGTAACCCCAATCTCTAAAAGCACCTTCTGTAAATTTTTGAATGTTCCCTTTGTGGACCAAAGTTACTGAACTTCTGTTGTTGTCAATTGCGTACTGAATCGCTTTTCTGACAAGTCTTTTTGAGCCAAATGCACTGATTGGCTTAATTCCAATTCCAGAAGCCTCGCGAACATTTTTACCCATTTCTTTTGTTAGGAAGTTCCAAACTTTTTCGGCGTCAGCAGTTCCTGATTTCCACTCAATTCCTGCATAAACATCTTCTGTATTTTCACGGAAAATCACAACATCAAGGAGTTCAGGAGCTTTCATTGGGCTTGGAGTTCCTTCAAAATAACGAACAGGACGAACACAAGCGTAAAGGTCTAAAACTTGGCGTAAAGTTACGTTCAAACTTCTAATTCCACCACCAACAGGTGTTGTTAAAGGACCTTTGATTGCTACAGTGAATTCTTTAATAGCATCAAAAGTGTCTTGCGGCAACCATTCGCCATAAGTTTCTTGTGCTTTCTCGCCAGCATAAATTTCCATCCAAGAAATTTTCTTTTCACCTTTGTAGGCTTTCTTTACTGCTGAATCGAAAACATTTACCGAAGCACTCCAAATATCAGGACCAATTCCGTCACCTTCTATGAAAGGAATTATTGGATTGTTAGGGACTTGAATTTTACCGTTTTTAAAAGTGATTTTTTGACCATTTTCTGGTACAACAACTTTATCGTACATTAATTTTCTCCAGTTTATTTTTAAATAAAAAAGCCGTTTCTAATGTTTAGAAACGGCTTAAAAATTAAACAATTTTATAAAATTTCAAAATCAATTATTGAGCTTGTCCTTCTGCAATTGCGTTTGTAATGCTAAAAGAATATGGAGTCACAAGGAAAGGCATATCAACATCGTTGACATTGAAAAGCGTTCTTTCATTATTACCTCTTCCAATAAGAGAGTTTGGTGTAAGAGCTAAGTAAAGAGTTTCATAATTACTCCAAGGAGTAGTTGAACGAACGTTGAGTCGTAAGTTTTGAGCTCCACCGAAAGACTCTAAATCAAAGTTTTGAATCGTTTCGATTTCACTTTGAAACTGACGTATTTCATCAATCTCAAAACCATCGCTTAGATTATCAACTTTAGTCCAAGAACCATCTTTTCCTTTTAACCAAAAGTAGTAAGAATAATTTAAATATCTAATACTTCCAGCACCACCATCTAAGATTGTTTGAATGAAAGGAAGTGTACCAAAACAAAGTTTGAGAGTATCACTTTCAATAACTGCGCTAATTGAAGCGGTTGAATCGCCATTAAAGTTCGTAGCAATTTGACTGTCGAAAGTAGATTTACTTGGGAAAACTAATTCTTGTTTCTCAGTGTAAGCTGTAACGTTTGTGTCGTTTGGAGTTGAGAAAAGAATCATTCCATTTAAACTATCAGTTGAAGTTCTTGGAATAACTGAAATTAGCATTTTATCTAATTTTTTTATGAAAACATTAGCTCCTGATTGTCCCGCTAAAGGAATTTTACCTAAGTCAAAGGACATTGGAGTTCCGTCAAGTGCAAAGAATTCGCCGTTAGTATAACGGAATTTATCTGTTTGGAAAGCATTTGGAGCTCCACCGAAGGCAAGGTCTTTCAAACCTTTGTCAACTCTGTTTTCATACCACCAAGCTTGATAAACGAAATCTGAATCATTTGGCATAAAAGAACGATTTGAAGGAGTTGGGTTGAAAGAAGAAAAATCAAATTTAAATGCGTTTGTTGTCGCAATATCAATTTTTGCACTAAATGAAGTAAGAGACCAAGGAATTAAAACATCACTTGACTGAGTGTTTGGCTCAACAACTATAAGAAGTCTATCCCAAGTTGCAAGTTCACCAACTGTAACATTATTAATTTTATCGACAATTGTATTAAGTGTTACGTCTGAAGAACCATCAAAAGTGAAGTCAACCTTTGCGAATTCTCCATCTTCATTAAGAAGCCAAGGTCTGTAAACAAAACCATTAAGTTGTGTTAAACC
>QQUF01000054.1 GCA_008501735.1 Calditrichota bacterium
GATCTCAAGAATCTTGTTTTCTCTTCCAAGCTCAACTTTTGTTGCATCATAAATGTCGTTTATTGCCTCAAGTTTTTCATCAACTGCTAAAAAGTTTGGAAAAGCCAAATCCTTGTCATTCAATTTTTTCACAATTCCGTCGCTAAACCAGTGGTCAGCCATTGAAAGAATGAAGCTTTCAGATTTCACTTTTTTAGCTCCTGCCAAAACAGAAGTCCCATTTCCAGCTTTCCAACTCCTATTGGGTACAAAATTAATTTTGACTTTTAAATTCAGCTCTTTCACTTGTTCTTGAAGTAATTTCCCTTCAAAGCCTGTTACCAAATGCACAGTTTTAATTCCGTGCTTTGCAAAATTATCTGTAATAATTTCGATTAATTTTTTGCCTTCAATAGGAAGAAGACATTTGTGACTGATGTGCAAAAAGTTTTTGATTATTCGTGAACCTTCTCCCGCAGCAATGATTACTGCTTCAGAAGTAAAGTTTGATTCCATCGTTCTTTACCTTAAAAAAAATGAAGCCAAAGATAACTTCCAAATTAAAATTTCGCAAATAAAGAAATTACTTTTGATTTCAACAAATGTCTCAAAATGAGAATTACGATTCCAACTAAATCATTCTGAAACACTTTTTGCCTTTGATTTAAATCACAACCTCTATTAAAGGACTTTGAAAAGGGTTTTTGAAATTTGGCACACGATTTGGAATTGTTGGAGAAAAGACTAACCTTAATTTCAACTTTTTTAGTGGAGAAGTAGTTATGAATACAGTTACCATTAGCAATTCAAAAGAGGCAAAATTTCAAGATTTAATTCGCCCCCACAAAGCAATGTTAAAAGGTCTTGCTTACAAAATGACAAGAAATTCTGAAGATGCTGAGGATTTGGTTCAAGAAACTTACTTCAGAGCTTACAGGTTCCTTGACAAATTTCAAGAAGGAACAAACTTTAAAGCTTGGATATTCAGAATCCTAACAAATTCTTACATCACAATTGTTCGCAAAAAATCAAGACTCCCACAAGTTTTGAGATATGATTTACTTGAAGATTATTACCTCTACGACAACATAGATTACTCAAAAGACCATTCTCCAAAACTCCAAAAAACTGATGCAATTAGTGATATGCTTTACGATGACGAAGTCAAAAAAGCATTGGAAACTTTACCAGCAGATTTTAGACGTGTCGTTTTGCTTTGTGACATTGAAGGTTTTTCTTACAAAGAAATTGAAGAAATGGAAGAAATTCCGCTCGGCACTGTAATGTCAAGAATCTACAGAGGTCGAAAACTTTTGCAAAAATCTTTATTCAGTTACGCTAAAAGAAGAGGTTTTGTGAAAAAAATGGCAAGTTAAAATAAATTTTATCGGTGACTTATGTTAGGACTCATTTGATTTCAAAATTTCCTGCATTCTCCACTTAGCCTCAAGTTGCTTGCGTTTCTTCTTTTTCCTAAAGAAAGCAAGTATGAACAAAACAGGAATTATAAACGCCCAAACATAGCTTTCAAATCCCAAAAGAAAGTACCAAAAATATTGAGTCCTAATATGAGTTCGCCATTCTTGTTCAAATTGCCAAACACCTTTCCCAATTGATGCAATCATCGCTTCATTAAAATTTTTAGAACTTTTGAAATTCCCAAGAATATTTCCAATCACTTCCTTTTTATAATTTTTCACCAAAAAATTTATTGCCATTACAGACTGTGCGTAAGCCAAAGTTGCTTTCGGGCTGTTGAAACTCATTACTTTGTCAATATCATTCAAAGAAACTAACGAGTCCAAAAGTGAAGCCTGAGAAACTGCAACTGCGTGTTCAAATGAAAGTTCTTTTGCAAAATACATTGCTGTTCCTTCATTGAACCAACGTGGAACTAAGTAACCTGCTTTTGCAACTGCATTATTCAAAAGAATGTGTGCAAGTTCGTGAAGTGCAACTTTGTGAATTTCTTGAGTGTAACCTGCTTTTCGTGGTGATTGCAGAACAATCCGATTTTTTCCGTAATCGGCAATTCCTCCGCTCCATTCGGGAATTCTTCCGCCAGTCAACAAATCCCAATCTTTTTGGTCAAAGGGAATCCAAAGGCTAACTGTATCAATTTGAGAATTTCCCATTGCGTAATTAATTTTCGGGTAATTTACAAGAAGATGAGTTCCGACTTTCCGAGCAGTTACGGAATCTGCCAAGCTGTAGTGGATTTTTATGTTTCCAACTGCAAGAACTTCAAATTTACTTTCTTGAGTAAAAGCGAATGAGTTTGCGAAAATTAGAAAAAGAAATGTGAATAAAATTTTATTTAGCACAGAATTTCTGAAAATCAGCCCAAAATATTTTCGTAAAATTGTTCGTAGAGAGGAATTACCCTGTCTACGCTAAAATATTTTGCACGTTCCAAAGCATTTACAGAAAATTTTTGCCGTAAACCGTCGTCTTTTGCTAAAGATAAAATTCGCTCAGCCAAAGCGTCAACATCGCCGACTTCTGCCGTAAAACCTGTTTCTCCGTGAAGGTTAACTTCGGGCAAACCTCCAGCATTCGACGAAACAACAGGAACTCCACAAGCCATTGCTTCCAAAGCTGCAAGTCCGAAACTTTCCGAATCAGAAGGCATAATGAAAATGTCTGAAATCGAGAGCAAGTCACGAATTGATTCTTGTTTCCCAAGGAATTTAACTTTGTGGCAAACTTTTAATTCTCTGCACAATTCCTCGCATTTTGAACGTTCAGGTCCATCACCAATCATCAAAAGTTGTATTGGAACTTTCTCGTGAATTTTTGCAAAAGCCAAAATTATGTCTTGAACTCTTTTTACAGGTCTAAAGTTTGAAATGTGTGAAAGGACAATTTCATTTTTCTCAGCCATTGAGTCACGGAAAATCTGACATTCTCCTCTGTTAAATTTTTCCATATTTATAAAATTTGGAATCACTTCAATCGGAATATCAACACCAATTTCCTTGAGCGTTCTCTGTTTCAAGTAACTCGAAACAGCGGTAACTCCGTCGTTTGTTTCAATCGCAAATTTCGTAATCGGCAGAAAAGATTTTGAAGAACCGACAATCGTAATGTCTGTTCCGTGAAGAGTTGTAATCAATTTTAGTTTGTGAGCGTAAGACATTCTTTTCGCCAAAAAACCACTAATTGAATGCGGAATTGCGTAGTGACAGTGAAGCAAATCTAATTTTTGGTAGGTCGCAACTTCAAGCATTTTTGAAGCAAGAGCCAAAGTGTAAGGTGGATATTCAAAGAGCGGATAATCTGCATTTTCAACTTCGTGGAAAAATACGTTTTGGTGGAAAGCTCCAAGTCTCAAAGGCATTGCGTAACTGATGAAGTGAATTTCGTGTCCGCGAGTTGCGAGTTCAAGTCCTAATTCAGTTGCGACAACTCCACTTCCACCGTAAGTCGGATAACAAGTGATTCCGATTTTCATTTAAATTTATTCCAAATTAAAGATTACAAAAAAAATGTCCTAAAAAGGACACGAAAGAAACATAAAAAAGTTCAAAAAGCTAAAACTAAAATTTTCCATTTCAATTCCAACTAACTCCATTCTTTTAAAAGCGAGTTGTCAATTCCGAGTAAATTCAAAATTCTTGCGACAATAAAATCTGCAATTTCATTAATTGTTGTTGGCTTGTAGTAAAATCCTGGATTTGGCGGAACAATGTCTGCTCCAGCTTCTGAACAAGCAAGCATATTTTTTAGATGAATTCTGCTAAAAGGCGTTTCACGAGGCACCAAAATCAATCTTCGTCTTTCTTTGAGCGTAACGTCTGCGGCTCGTTCAATCAAATTACTCGAAACTCCGTTTGCGATTCCTGCCAAAGTTTTCATTGTGCAAGGAACGACAACCATTCCGAAAGTCTTAAAAGAACCGCTTGCAATCGAAGCTCCAATATCTTTTACCAAGTAAGAAATGATTTTGCCCGAAGTAACTTTGAAATGATTTTTAAAAAGCTCGTCCAAATCGCCACTAATTTTCAATTCTCGTTCTTCAAAAAAGACTAACTTTCCCGCTTCCGAAAACACAAGGTGAATTTCGAAATCAAGTTTCAACAAAGCCAAAATCAATCTTTCCGCATAAACCGAACCACTCGCTCCAGTTACAGCAACAACAATTCTTTTTCTATTTTCCAATTTTTAACTTTCTTTCAATTTGTTTACCCAACTACAAAAATGCGGACATTCTTCCATCATTTTTTTAAGCCCAATTTCCTTAGAAGCTAAAATTCCGTGAGTCGGTTTTTGGTAAGCAGGAAATATTTTTTCGATTCGTTTTGAAGGTGCTGTGTTTGGATTCTCGTTAATTTCTTCGGGAGTCGAAAACTTATTTTTAACTTTTTCTAATTCTTTGGCTTTGTTTTTTTCATTTAAAACCGATGCAATGTTTTCAGGTTCGGAAAATAAAAGTGCTTCAAATTCGTGTAATGCGAAGTAAGGAAAAAAACGAGAGTCGTTAAATTCTGCTTTAAAGTTTTGTTCAAGAGTTTCTACTTTTTGAATTGAAGTTAGATTCTTATTTGAATCTTCTTTCGGAAATTCTTTAGGCAAACCATAAAAATCATACATTGTTGTTACAATTTTTGCACTACTGTCTCGAAGAAGAATTTGAATTTCTCTTTTGATATTTTCATAATTCGGAAATCCACCTTTAAAGTTTGGTCCGCTTCTCACTCTTTTAGTCATTAAAACTTTTGGAGTAATAAAGATACCAAGCCTTTCAAAATGAGGTACAAGAAGTTCCTTAACAAATTTTTCTTCCGTTTGTCCTTCGACAGAAATCAAAATCTTGCTCATTCTTTAAGGTCTTCCTCCAAAAATATTTTTCTCCCAAAGTTCACCAAGTGCGTAATCTTCCAACCAATTTTCGATTTCTTTTTCATCTAATCTTTTAAAAACACTTTGATTGTCTTCACGGTCAACAACAACTAAATCTTTTGGCTCAAATTGATTCACTAAAGTTACGGATTGAGTCGAAACTAAAACTTGTGTTTTGGTCGAAGCAGATTTTATCAAACTTGCTAAAATATTTATTGCGTAAGGATGAAGTCCTAATTCAGGTTCGTCTAAAATTATTGCAGAAGGCAATTCAGGTTGGAGCAAAAGAGTCGCCAAACAAATAAATCTCAAAGTTCCGTCTGACAAGTGAGAAGCATTAAAATAGTCATCACTTCCAACTTCTTTCCATTTAAGTTGGATTTTGTCTTCGTTTAGCCTTGAAGGTTGCAAGTTGAATTTACCAAAAAATGGTGCAACTAACTTTATTGTTTCTTCAATATTTTTAAAATGGTCTGGAAATTTTTGTTGTAAGAGGTAGAGAAAAGCCGCCAAGTTACCTGCGTCAGTTCTTAAAAAATGATTGTCTTCCAAATCTCCTGTTAGTTTCACCTTGGCAGAGTCGCTTGTGTCGTGGAAGTGGTAAACTTTCCATTCTCTCTCAATTTTAGCAATTAAAGTTGATTCAGAAGGTGCATTGCTAATCCAATCATGTTTACTACCTTTAATTTTAGTTGAAGTCTCTATCTCATCTTTTCCCCAAAACTCTTGTTTAATAAAAAATCTGTCATTATTGTTAGGTTCTAATGAAACACTAATTCTATCTTTAAATTTTTCGTCAGAAATATCTAAGTTGATTTTTAGGAAATTAGAATTTTTTCTCCCAAAATGTAAAAAAACATCTGCACCTCCTACTTGGGCAGTATAATTTTGTAAATTTTTACTGATAATTTTATTAAGAAACTTAAAAACACTGATAAAATTAGATTTCCCGACACCATTCGCACCAATAAAAATATTTAAATCATTTAGTTTTAAATCTAATTCTCTAATAGATTTGAAATTTTGAATTTTGATTCTGTCTAACATTTTTTATCCGTTTGTTTCTTGTCTTAACAATCTTAATCAATTCTCTAAAAATTGTAAACAAACAAAAAAGGGAATAACTTCCGTCATTCCCTAAAATTTTTTTCGTGTCTTTTGTGTGTTTCGTGGGCAAAAAAATCACCCCAAAATCATACTTTTTCCAGTCATTTCTTCAGGCTGTGGAATTTCCATCAAATCAAGAATTGTTGGAGCGATGTCGGAAAGTTTTCCGTCTGCACGAAGTTTTGAGGCTTTTCGGTTTTCGTCAATCAAAATAAACGGAACTTTGTTGAGCGAATGAGCTGTCATTGGATCACCGTTTTCAGTAATCATTTCATCTGAATTTCCGTGGTCGGCAGAAAGTAAAACTGCTCCACCTTTTGCCAAAAATGCAGGAATGATTTGTGAAAGACAATTGTCAACAGTCTGAATCGCTTTCGTTGCTGCGTCAAGAAATCCTGTGTGACCAACCATATCGGGATTTGCGTAATTCAAAACAATCAAGTCGTGTTTTTCACTTTCGATTGCTTCGAGGAGTTTTTCGGTAACTTCAGGAGCAGACATTTCAGGTTGTAAATCGTAAGTTGCGACTTTTGGCGAAGGAACGAGAATTCTATCTTCATTTTTGAAAGGCTCTTCTCTTCCGCCGTTAAAGAAAAATGTTACGTGAGCATATTTTTCAGTTTCAGCAATTCTTAACTGATTCATTCCTCTTTCGGCGATAATTCCGCCAAGAATATTTTTCAAAGAAACAGGTGGGAACGCAATCGGAAAACCAAAATCGCTTCTGTACTGAGTCATTGTTGCGTAATGAAGGTTTAGCTTTTCAGTCGGAAATTCGTTAAAGTTTTCGTCGTTAATTGCTTCGGAAATTTCACGAACTCTGTCAGACCTAAAGTTGAATGAAAAAACTGCGTCGCCTTCTGAAATCTTTGCAATTGGTTTACCCTCTTCGAGAATTACAGTCGGCAAAACGAACTCGTCTGTTTTGTCATTTTTGTAAGAATTTTCCATTGCAGAGACAGGATTGTCGTCAGAATTTCCTTCACCGTGAATCATTACTCTGTAAAACTTTTCGACTCTGTCCCAACGTTTGTCTCTGTCCATTCCGTAGTAACGACCTGAAATCGAAGCAATTTTCCCAACTCCGAGACTTAATGTTTTCTCGTGAAGTTGTCGGATAAATTCGACTCCGCTTGTTGGCGAAGTATCTCTTCCATCAGTCAAACAATGAATGTAAACTTCTGTAAGTTCGTTTTTCTTAGCAAGTTCGAGTAGTGCAAAAAGATGTTCAAGACTACTGTGAACTCCTCCATCTGAAATTAAGCCAATTAGGTGAAGTGGCTTTTTGTTAGATTTTGCGTAGTTTACCAAACCGACAAGTACTTCATTGTCAAAGAAACTTTTGTCTCGAATCGCAAGGTCAATTTTTGTGATGTCTTGGTAAACAACTCTTCCCGAACCAATGTTCATATGTCCGACTTCGGAATTTCCCATTTGTCCATTTGGAAGACCAACTTGCTCTCCACAAGCGTCAATTGTTGTGAAAGGATAATTTTTTACAAGTGAATTGTAAAACTCGGGATTTGCATTTTCGATAGCATTTCCATTGGCTCCAGGATTGTACCCAAAGCCATCAAGAATAACTAAAAGAACTTTCTGCATTTTCTAACTCTCAGTACGTTTATGCATCGGAATGTATTTGCGTTCTGTTGAACCTGTGTAAATTTGTCTTGGACGACCGATTTTTGATTTTGGGTCGCTCATCATTTCTTTCCAGTGAGCTAACCAACCCGGCATTCTTCCGATTGCGAAAAGGACTGTAAACATATCGACAGGAAATCCGATTGCTCGGTAAATAATTCCACTGTAAAAATCTACGTTTGGATAAAGTTTCTTTTCTTTGAAGTAATCATCGTTGAGAGCAACTTCTTCGAGTTGTTTTGCAATGTCAAGAAGCGGGTCGTTTACGCCAAGTTTGTTAAGAATTTTATCGCAGTAAGATTTGATGATTCTTGCTCTTGGGTCAAAGTTCTTGTAAACTCTGTGTCCAAATCCCATAAGCCTGAAAGGGTTTTCTCTATCTTTTGCGAATTCGACGTATTTTTTGACGTTTCCACCATCTTTGTTAATCCACTCTAACATTTTGATTACTTCTTGATTTGCTCCTCCGTGTCTTGGTCCCCAAAGTGCACAAATTGCAGCAGAAACAGCCGCGAAAATATTTGCTTGGCTACTTCCGACAAGGCGAACAGTTGAAGTTGAGCAATTTTGTTCGTGGTCAGCGTGAAGGATAAAAAGCAAGTCAAGTGCTTTTGCGATATCAGGGTCAACTTCGTAGTCTTCGCAAGGGATTCTGAACATCATATTTAAGAAGTTTGAAGAGTAATCTAAAGAATTGTCAGGGTAGTTTAATGGTTGACCGATTGAAGTTTTGTAAGAGTAAGAAGCAATTGTAGTGATTTTTGCGATGAGTCTAAAAATTGAAATTTCAACGTCGTTAGGGTCAGTTGGGTTTATTGAATCTTGGTAAAAAACTGAGAGTGAACAAACAACAGATGAAAGTAAAGCCATTGGGTGAGCGTGACTTGGGAAAGCATCGTAAAATTTTCTAATGTCTTCGTGAACCATTGTGTGGTTAGAAATTTTGTGAGAAAATTGTTCTAAAGTCTCAGCGGTTGGAAGTTCTCCGTGAATCAAAAGGTAGCAGACTTCGATAAAATTTGAATTCTCACACAAATCTTCAACAGAGTAACCGCGATACCTCAAAATCCCTTTTTCACCGTCAATGTAAGTAATTTCGCTTTTGCAAGAACCAGTGTTTCCATAACCAGGGTCAAGAGTAACAATTTTTGTCGAACCTCTTAAGGCAGCAATGTCAATCGCTCTCTCATTTTCTGTTCCAGTAATGAGCGGAAGGTCAATGCTTTTATCGTCATAACTTATTTTGGCTGTTTTATCCATTTTAAAATCCTATTTATTAGTCAAAGGTGTAAAATATAAGAACTTGAAATTTAATGACTTTGCTTTAGAAAACAAAGCGAAAGACTTTTTAACAAACAACTTTTGAATAAATTTTTTCTCTACTTTCTGTCATGTTTTCTGAATTTTGTCAGGTTGGCACACAAACATAAATTTAAGATTTTAAAAAGTCGCTCCTTAAGGCTTGAAATCTATTTTTTAATTTTTGGCAAAGTTCTTGCCTAAGTAAATTTCACTTAAAATGAAAATTCTAAATAAAAAATAAAGAGGTGAAAAATGCCTAAAGCAAAAGCTAAAATTGAAAAAGGAAATATTTCGGTACACACCGAGAATATTCTTCCAATCATAAAGAAATGGCTCTATTCTGACAGAGATATTTTCCTTCGTGAACTCGTTTCAAATGCTCACGATGCAATCGCAAAACTTCAACACTTGACTCTTACTCGCGAATTTGAAGGCGAAAGAGATTACAAAATCACAGTCAAGCTTGACACTGAAAAGAAAACTCTTACAATTTCAGACAACGGAATTGGAATGACTGCCGATGAAGTTAAAAAATATATTAACCAAGTTGCCTTCTCAGGTGCAGAAGAATTTGCAAAAAAATATGAAGGTGGAGACCAAAAAAGTCAATTAATCGGACACTTCGGACTTGGTTTCTACTCAGCTTTTATGGTTGCCGACAAAGTCGAAATCGTTACTCTTTCTTACAAAGAAAGTTCAGAGGCTGTGAAGTGGTCTTCAACAGGAACAACAGAATTTGAAATTTCTACAACTGAAAAAGCAGAAGGCGGAACAGACATAATTTTACACTTAACAGAAGATTCTTCAGATTTTAACAGTGAATACCAAATTCGTGAAACTTTGAAAAAATATTGTAGTTTCATTCCTGTTCCAATTACTTTTAACGATGCACAAGTCAATGAGCAAAAACCAATTTGGGTTAGCTCACCAACTTCCCTCAAAGACCAGGATTACTTAGATTTTTACAAATACCTTTTTCCGTTTTCCGATGAACCTCTTTTTTGGATTCACATTAACATTGACTTCCCAATTAATTTGAGTGGAATCCTTTACTTTCCAAAACTCAAACATCAATTCGATTCTTCACAGAAACATATTAAACTTTATTGCAACAAAGTTTACGTTTCGGACAACTGCCAAGATTTGATTCCTGAATTTCTTACTGTTTTACAAGGTGTAATTGACGCTCCTGACATTCCGCTCAACGTTTCAAGAAGTTTCTTGCAAAACGACCCGAATGTTCGAAAACTCGCTGAACACATTCAGAAAAAAGTTGCCGACAAGCTCAAAGAACTTCACAAAAAAGACAGAGCAAAATTTGAACAAAACTGGGAAGAAATTAATCCTTTCGTAAAATTCGGTGCCATCAGCAACGACAAGTTTTACGAACAAGCAAAAGATTTCTTAATTTTTAAATCAACAGAAGACTACTACACAACAATTGAAGATTATCTTGAAAGAAACAAAGAGAAACACGAAAAGAAAATTTTCTACATTTCAGACGAAATCGCACAATCTTCCTACCTTGAACTTTTCAAAAAAGAAGGTCTTGAGGCAATCTTTCTGAACTCGGTAATTGACTCGCATTTCATTCAACATTTGGAAATGAAACACGCAGGAGTCCAATTCCAAAGAATCGACTCCGACGTTAGCGAACACCTTGTTGACAAAGACAAAACCGAAATCGTTGATGCTAAAACAAACAAAACTGCAAGTCAAACAATCGAAGAAGTTTTCAAGAAAAATCTTACTTTGGAAGGTTTGACAGTCAAAGTTGAAAGTTTAAAATCAGAAGAATTGGCGGGAATGATTGTTCTTTCTGAGCAAATGCGAAGACTCAAAGAAATGTCTGCAATGTACCAACAAGGAAACAACGGAATGGATTTGATGAAAGAACACACTTTAGTTGTCAACGCAAATTCCAAAGTTGCAAAATTGATTAAAACTAAAGCAGAAATTCTTCCTGAAGGCGAAGATGTGAAAATGCTTTGCGAACACATTTACGATTTGGCAATGCTTTCACAAGGTTTACTTGAGAACACCAAAATGCCAATTTTCGTTGAACGCTCAACAAAAATTCTCGGAATGGTTAAATAAAGATACCTCAACTGAGTTTAAGATTTAAAGCTCGTTACTTTTAACGGGCTTTTTTTATTTTAACAATCATCTTGTCCAAAACTGATTTTCCTTTTAATTTAAAGACTTACAAACTCCAACCCTGTTTCAATTAAGGAAAAATTATGTACAACTTTACAAAGTTAATTTGTCTTTTAATTTTCGTTCCAAGTTTGGCTTTTACACAACCTTGGATGAAAGACGTTGACAGAAGCCAACAAGACAATTTTTATGAAATCCAAAGAGCCTTCAACGATTATTGGAAAGGCAAAACAATCGGGAAAGGTCAAGGTTGGAAACCATTCAAACGTTGGGAAGCGTTTATGGAACCAAGAGTTTATCCAACAGGACAAATCTTTTCTCAAACTTCACTTTGGGAAGCGTGGGAACAAAAGAAAGCGACTTTTGGAAACAATAAAGGTGCAAATCAAATTTCAAATGCAAATTGGACCTCAATGGGTCCTGCACAAGTCATCACTTTTCCCGGAAATCCGAATTCTTACGGTTGGGGTTCAGGAAGAATAAATTGTATCGCAGTTGACCCGACAAACACGAACACAATTTGGATTGGAAGTCCTGCAGGTGGACTTTGGAAAACAACTGATGGAGGAACAAATTGGACAAATTTCACTGACGACTTACCGACTCTCGGAGTTTCTTCAATCGTGATTAATCCGACAAACACAAACGAAATGTTCATCGCAACAGGAGACGGAGATGCAGGCGATACTTACAGCATTGGAGTTTTGAAATCCACTGACGGAGGAGCAAATTGGAACACAACAGGTTTGAGCTGGAACGTTACGAGTTTGAAAAGAATCACAAAACTTTTGATGCACCCGACAAACACAAATGTTTTGATGGCTTCAACAGGTGACGGAATTTACAGAACTACAAATGGAGGAACTACTTGGGTTAACGAAGTCAGCGGAAATTTCCAAGACATCGAAGTTGACCCGAACAACAGTTCAGTTTGGTACGGAGCAAGAAACTCAACAGGAATTTACAAATCAACTGACACTGGAAACAATTGGACTCAACTTTCCGGTGGTCTTCCTTCTTCTTCAAGTAGAATCGCAATTGCAATTACAGGAGCAACAAACCCGTCAACGATTTACGCACTTTTTAACCCTGCAACAACAGGAATTTGGAAATCTACGAACGGCGGAACAACTTGGACAATGACAAACAACACTGTAAATCTTGGCTCACAAGGTTGGTACGACATCACTCTTGGAGTTTCACCAACAGACGAAAACCTTGTAATTGCAGGAATGGTAAATAATTTCAAATCAACTGACGGAGGTGTGAATTTTACTTCGTCTGACAATGTTCCCGGTCAAGGTTCGATGCACGTTGACCATCACGCTTTGGAATTCATAAGCGGAACAACTGCACTCGCAGGAAACGATGGCGGAATTTACAAAACAACGGATTCAGGTAACACTTGGACAAATATTAGTGGAAACTTGAACATTCGCCAATTTTACAGACTCGGAGTTGCACAGACCTTACCTGATTTTATTCTTTGCGGAGCTCAAGACAACGGAACAGCAAGGCGTAACACAAACGGTTTTTGGGAAAAAGTTTTCGGTGGTGATG
Source organism: Calditrichota bacterium (assembly GCA_008501735.1). Taxonomy (GTDB): domain Bacteria; phylum CLD3; class CLD3; order CLD3; family CLD3; genus CLD3. The sequence goes on from QQUF01000054.1 coordinate 12,589, forward strand.
GAATGGAATGTGCAATTGACCCAACTGATGAAGACGTACTTTATGTTTCTTACCAAAATGGAAATTTTTACAAATCCACAAACGGCGGAAATTCTACTTCCTCAATTAATTCGGGAATCGCTGAAAGTGGTGCTTGGGTAACTCCTTTCGTAATTAATCCGACAAACACTAACACACTTTACAGAACAACAACTAAAGTTTACAAAAGCACTGACGGAGGTTCAAGTTGGTTAGCAATTAGCGGAGTTTTGACAGGTGGAACTTTGACAACTCTTGCTCTTGCAACCTCAAACACAGATGTGATTTACACTTCAAACGGTTCAACAATTTACCGCACAACAAATGATGGTGGAACTTGGACAGACATTTCTTCAAACTTGCCAAATAACTCAATTACTTACATCGCAATTCACCCAACAGACGAAAACACAGCTTGGGTGACAATGTCAGGTTTCACTTCTTCAAGTGGCGAAAAAGTTTACAAAACCACAAACGGCGGAACGAGTTGGACGAATGTTTCAGGAACTCTTCCCGATATGCCAGTAAACTGTGTTGCAGTTGACCCACAAAATCCGAATGACGTTTACATCGGAACTGATTTGGGAATTTTTTACTCTTACTCAGGTGGTGGAAATTGGGCTGATTTTAGCACAGGTTTACCAAACGTTGTTGTGAACGAACTCGAAATTCATTCAGGAACAGGAAAAATTAGAGCCGCAACTTACGGAAGAGGTTTGTGGGAAAGTCCACTCGAAAGTGCAGTTCCTGTAAACATTTCTACAAGTTCAAATTCTGTAAACAAACTTTTGGCAGTCAATCAAACTGCAAACGAAACTTTTACGATTTCAAACACAAGCACGAACACAAATCTTTACTTCCAAGCTTCACTCCAAAACGTAACTCCAACAGCTCCAATTGTTCAGAAAAACCAACCTGCACAAATCGCAAGTTTGCCGAATTTGCCAAAAGGCAGTTTGGTCCAAAACGGAATTGGAAATCCACAAACTGAGAATGCAGGAGGTCCTGACGCTTTTGGTTACGAATGGAAAGATTCAAACGAGGCAAATGGACCTACTTACTCTTGGAACAACATTTTAGGAACAGGAAATTTGGTGAATTGGACAGCAATTTCAACTTACGACGCGAAAGACGAAGGAAACGCACTTTTGCCGATTGGTTTTAGTTTCCCTTACTACGGAAACAATTTTTCAAACGTGTATGTCGGAACAAACGGCTTTTTGTCTTTTGATAATTTTTCAGGAAATTTTTGGACAAACCAAGGATTTCCAAACAATTCAAATCCGAACAATTTAATTGCAGGATTTTGGGACGATCTTAACGGAGCTTCACAAGGAAATGTTTACTACCAAACAATCGGTACGGATTTCATTATTCAGTTTGAGAACTGGCCTCGTTACGGAACAAGTGACGGACAAACTTTCCAATTCATTTTGAGCTCTAACGGCAAAATAAAAATCCAGTACAACTCAATGAACGGAACTCTGACAAGTGCAAGTATTGGAATTGAAGATGCAAATGGAACTGACGGTTTACAAGTCGTAAACAACGCAAGTTACGTTACAAACGGACTTGCTATCGAATTTGGAGTTGCAAACGATTGGATTACGATTTCACCTGAAAACGGAACAATCGCAGGAGGAGGAAGCACAAACTTAACTCTCGCTTTCGACTCAAACGGACTTACCGACGGAACGGTTTACACAGCCGATTTGGTAATCACTTCAAACGCTGCAAACTCACCGAATTTGACTGTTCCGATTAACCTTGCCGTTGGAAATGCAAATCTTCCTCCAGTTGCAAACGCAAGCAACGACCAAACTGTAACAGAAGGAAATTTGGTAACTTTAGACGGCTCCGGAAGTTCAGACGCAAACAACGACCCAATGAATTTTCTTTGGGCACAACTTAGCGGAACTTCAGCAAGTTTGAATTCAAACTCTTCTCAATCACCGACTTTTACAGCACCTGAAATTAACGGAAGTGATGTTTTGATTTTTGAGCTTACTGTTTCAGATGCAAGTACTTCTTCAAAAGACACAGTCGAAATTATAGTTCACGACAAAGCTCCAACGATTGCAGTTTCTCCAAATCCCGTTGTTGAGACTTTGCAAACAAACCAAACTTCGACACAAGTTTTGGGAGTTACAAATTCGAGTGCAGGTTCTTCGGATTTGACTTTCGCAGCAGAATTGAAAAATGTTACTCCAACTGCTCCTGTTGTCTCAAACAAATCACAGACTCAAATTGCAGAGACTTTGCCAAACTTAGGAAAAGGAAGTTTGGTGCAAAACGGAATCGGAAATCCACAAACTGAAAGTGCAGGAGGTCCTGATGCTTTCGGTTACGAATGGAAAGATTCAAACGAGCCAAACGGACCAACTTACTTTTGGACAAGTATTGCAGGAACAGGAAACTTGGTGAATTGGACAGCAATTTCAACTTATGACGCGAAAGACGAAGGAAACGCACTTTTGCCGATTGGTTTCAGTTTCCCTTACTATGGAGCAAATTTTTCAAACGTGTACGTTGGAACTAACGGCTTTTTATCTTTTGGCAATTTTTCAGGGAATTATTGGACGAATCAAGGTCTGCCAAACAGTGGAGTTCCAAACAACTTAATTGCAGGATTTTGGGACGACCTTGACGGAAGTTCACAAGGAAATGTTTACTACGAAACTATTGGAAATGATTTCGTTATCCAATTTGACAATTGGCCCTCTTACGGAACGAGCAATGGGCAAACTTTCCAATTTATTTTGAGCTCTAACGGTAAAATTAAAATTCAGTACAATTCAATGAATGGTACTCTGACAAGTGCAAGTGTTGGAATTGAAGACTCAACAGGAACCGTTGGTTTACAAGTCGTAAACAATGCAAGTTACGTTACAAACGGTCTTGCAATTCAATTCTCAGCACAAACTGAGTGGCTAATTCTTTCACCTGAAAACGGAGTTGTTACGGATTTGGCAACAGTGAATTTAAACTTGGATTTTGACTCAAACGGACTCGCGGACGGAACTTACACAGCGGATTTGGAAATTAATTCTGATGCTTCAAATTCTTCAACTTTGACTGTTCCTGTTGTGCTTTTAGTTGGTCCTGTTTTAGGGCAAATGACAGCTGTAACAATTGTTCAAAATGTTGGTGGAGTTGTTCTTTCGTGGAATTCTGTTACAGGAGCCACAAGTTATAAAATTTACAGAAGCACAAACCCTGAAACAGGCTTTTCACAAGTCGGAACTTCAAACGGAGCGAATTGGACTGACACAAATGCTTTGAGTATTGGCAGCACTTACTTTTACAAAATTACAGCGAATAACTAGAAACAAAGAATCCATCGAATAGCTTAAAGCTATTCGATGGAAAGTATTCAGAAATTTTCTTCTAAAACTAAAAAGAAAATTCTTATTCAAAAGTTGTATAAAAATCATTGACAGCGGCTTTAACTCCTTGTAAGTGCTTCTCTCCATCTTCTTTGGTTTCGGCTTCTACAAGTCCGTCAATGTGCGGAATTATTATTGTTAAGTAATTATGAAGCTGGTTGTGAGCCTCACCTTGCATTGTGCATTCTGCTATCAAGTTTTTCATCTCATTTTGAAGCATTACACCTAACTCATTAAATTCTTCAAGAGTTTTCACATAAGAAGATTTTGCAATTTGTGAAATCTTTTGCATTGAGTTGTGAGTGTGTTCATCAACTTCCCACTTTTTACCTTCGTTAGGTTTTACATCTTCTTTATGAGACTTATGAACGTCGTCACTGTGGTCGTGTCCTTCGTGGCTTTCAGTTTTGTGTTGGTGAGTTTCTTCTTTGGGTTTTTCTTTTTTGTCGCCACAACCAAAGGTAACAAAAGCACTCAAAGAAATGATTAAGAGTTTAATTTTAAAATTCATTTTGATTCCTTAGTTTTTGTTTTTCCTAGAAAATTTTCGAGAATATCCTTTTCAGGCTTGTAAAATAAAGTTTTATTAGGAATTTGTTTGGTATGTCTTCTTCGTGAAGATTGTAACCACCAGAGTAAAAAGGTATTTCGGAACGACTAAAACCACCAAAAATCATTGGCTCAGGTTTACCATTAAAAAAGTAAGAAAGCACAATTCCAACAAGAACTATCGGAATTCCCAAAAGGTAGTTTTCACTTCCAACTAACCAAAATCCTCCTCCGATGAGAAAACTTCCTACAGCAATTTTCAAGTAAATCTTCATTTAATGTTAATTTACAATAATAGGAAGTGCTATCTTGAACTTTGTTCCAACCCCGATTTTACTTTCAAGTTCGATACTTCCTTTATGTTCTGAAATTATACTTTGCGAAATCGAAAGTCCTAAGCCTGTTCCTTTGTTTTCAGCTTTAGTTGTGAAAAAAGGTGTGAAAATTGACTTCTGAATTTCATCAGGAATTCCAGGACCTGTATCACTAAGTTCAATTAAAATTTTGTTTTCATTAAGTGCACACCTTATTTTCAATTCGCCTCCAAGACCCTCCATCGCTTGACCTGCATTTTGGATAATGTTCATAAAAACTTGCTCAAGTTTTGTTTTGTTTCCACGAACTTTTGGAATCTGTGAAGGGAAATCTTGAGAAACAGCGACGTTGTTCATTTTCAGAAGTTTTTCTGTGAGAACCAAGCATTCGCTAAAAGCATCACGTAAATCAATTTCTTCTGTATTAGTCTCAGGAGATTTCCTAACAAAGTTCTTAATCGTTTCCACGAGTTTTGTGATTCTTGTTACTTGCCCTAAAATTGAATCAACATATTTGTGTAAATCGCTTTTTGGCTCGATTATCATTTTTACAAGCTGTGCTTGACCTGAAATGATTGAAAGTGGATTTTTTATGTCGTGAGCGATTGTCCCAGCCATTAACCCAAGTGAAGAAAGTTTTTCAGATTGCACTAAGGCTCTATAAGATTCCGAAATTTTATTGTTGGCTTTGTCTAACTCAAAATTAATTTCGGTTAGTTTTTTCAATGAATCTTCAAGTTCTTTTGTTCGCTCTTTGACTTTAAACTCAAGCTCTGTATTTGCTCTTTGCAAGTCCATTTGAAGGCGTTTTGTTTCGGCAATTGCTTCGTAATGCTCAACAGCACGGTTCACAGTAGTCCGTAAAAAATCAATATCCCAAGGCTTTGTGATGTATTTGTAAACTTCACCTTTATTAATCGCTTGAACTGCATTTGCAACGTCAACATAACCTGTCATAATTATTCTGATTGTGTCAGGAGAGATTTTTTTCACTTCCTCAAGAAACTCAATTCCAGACATTCCAGACATATGTTGGTCACTCAAAACTAAACTGAAATTTATATCTTCAAAAATTTTTAAAGCTTCTTCACCACTAACTGCTGTAAAAACATTGTAAGTGTTGTCGAATTCAAAAATATCTTTGACGAGGTCTAAAACATCAGGTTCATCGTCAACAATCAAAATTTTATGTTTGTTAGAAAGCAAAACAAGTTCCTTTTCTTAAAAGAATCTTAATCTAAAGCAGCGAGATTTTCTTTTAGCTTTTCGACTTTCTGTGTCCAATCTGAAAGTTTATTTCTTTCGTTTTCAACAACTTTGGCAGGAGCAGAATTCACAAATTTTTCATTCGCCAATTTTTTTTCAACGCCTTTAAGTTGAGAACTAAGTCTGTCGATTTCTTTTTGGATTTTTTCTTTTTCCTGTCCAAAATCAATCAGCCCTTCAAGAAGGACAAAAACTTCAATATTTTGTGCAAATTTTGAAGCCGAATGTCTTGGTTTTGTAACGTCAGAATCCAAAGTTAAATTTCCAATTTTTGCCAACGACTTTAGAAAGGTTTCATTTTCTTTGAGCGAAACTGAATCTGTTTTCAAAATTACGTCAACATTCTTGGAAGGAGCAATTTTATATTCACCGCGAATCGTACGAACTGCTGTTATTACATTTTTAAATTCTTCCATCGAGTCTTCAACTTTTGCTTCAACCAAATCATCTTTAAAAGCAGGAAATTCAGCAACTGTTATTGACTCACCTTCTTTTCTTGGACGGATATTTTGCCAAATTTCTTCGGTAATGAAAGGCATAAAAGGGTGAAGAATTCGCATTGCAGAATCGAAAACCTCAATCGCTACGGCAAGTGCTTCTTTTGCATTTTTTGGATTTTCTTCGTCGTAAAGTCTGATTTTAATCATTTCGACGTACCAATCGCAAAAATCATTCCAGATAAATTCGTAACAACTTCTGATTCCATCAACAAACTTGAATTCTTTGATTGATTCTTCAACATTTTTGATTGTTGATTCTAACCTTGAAAGAATCCATTTGTCCTCAAGTTGTGTAATTTTTATTGAAGAAAATTCAGCAGATTCACCGATTCTGTCTTTGTGCATCAAAAGGAATCTTGCAGCATTCCAAATTTTATTTGCAAAATTTTTACCAAGTTCACATTTGTCATTTGAATAAAGAATGTCTTGTCCAAGTGGCGAAAGCCTTGTAACTGTAAATCTCAAAGCATCTGCTCCGTACTCGTCAATTACGTCAAGTGGATTTGGAGAATTACCAAGAGATTTTGACATCTTTCTCCCTTTCTCATCGCGAATAATTCCTGTGAAGTAAACATTCTCAAACGGAATTTCATTCAAAAAGTGCTTGCTTGCGATAATCATTCTTGCAACCCAAAAGAAAATTATATCAGGTCCTGTTACGAGTGAGTTTGTTGGGTGAAAATATTTCCGTTCCTCTTCTGTGTCCCAAACTGCGTAAGACCAAAGCCACGAACTTGCCCAAGTATCCAAAACATCTTCGTCCTGTTTCCAAGTTCCTTGAATTTCAGAATTCTCGTTCGGGTTAGTTTTGAATGCCTTTTGTTCACCGGTTTCTTCACAAGTCCAAACAGGTATTCTGTGACCCCACCAAAGTTGGCGAGAAATACACCAATCTTTAATGTTTTCCATCCAATGAAAGTAGGTTTTTTCCCAGTGTTGCGGATAGAATTTGACTTCTCCATTTTGAACTGCTTCAATTGCAGGTTTGGCAAGTTCTTCCATTTTCATAAACCATTGCTCAGACATAAAAGGCTCAATCGGAACGTTCCCTCTTTCCGAGTAACCGACTTTGTTTGTGTAATCTTCAACTTTTTCTAAAAACCCAAGTTCTTCAAACTTTTTAACAACAAGTTTTCTTGCTTCGTAGCGGTCAAGCCCGATAAATTCTTCAGGAACGTTTCTGTTCAAACTTGCATCTTCGTTCAAAATATTTATGAATTCAAGATTGTGCCTTTGCCCGATTTCATTGTCGTTTACATCGTGAGCAGGGGTAATTTTTACAACTCCAGTTCCAAATTCCATTTGAACGTAATCGTCTGCAATGACTTCGATTTCACGTCCAACAATTGGTAAAATTACTTTTTTGCCAACAATGTCTTTGTAACGTTCATCTTCCGGATTTACAGCTACAGCAGTATCACCAAGCATTGTTTCAGGTCTTGTTGTCGCGACTGTAACAAATTCATTTGAGTCTTTCATTGGGTATTTGAAATGCCAAAGTTTTCCTTGAACTTCTTGGAAAATTACTTCCTCGTCAGAAATTGCAGACTTGGAAACAGGACACCAATTTACCATTCTCAAACCTTTGTAAATTTTGCCTTCGTTGTAAAGGTCAACAAAAGTGTCAATTACAGATTTGTAATATTCGTCGTCCATTGTGAAGCGTTCTCTTTCCCAATCGCAAGAAGCACCAAGTGAGCGAAGTTGTTTGATGATGATTCCACCATATTTTTCTTTCCAAATCTGTGCGTGTTCGAGGAATTTTTCTCTGCCGATTTCAAACTTGTCGATTCCTTCGTCTTTGAGCATTTTGGTAACTTTTGCTTCTGTTGCAATCGAAGCGTGGTCAGTTCCCGGAACCCAACAAGATTCAAAACCTTTCATTCGGTGGTAACGAATGAGAATGTCTTGAATTGTGTTGTTCAAAATGTGACCCATTGTCAGCATTCCTGTAACATTCGGAGGAGGAATTACAATCGAATAAGGTTCTTTTTCAGGATTAACTTTTCCTTTGAAAAAACCTGATTCTTCCCAAAATTTGTATAATTTATTTTCAACTTCAGAAGGAGTATAATTTTTCGAGAGAGTCATTTTATTTTTTATCCTTAAAACTTATTTTTTACAGAGATTTAAATTAAGACTACGAAAATAAGAAAGTCTTTCTTGGAAACAAAATTAAGAATCTAAACCCATCAGATGGCACTCAGTCATCTGATGGGTAAAAGAATAAAAAGTTAAAACTTTGCAGTCCGAATCAAAAAATACATTCTTAAGATTTTAAGTTCTTCGTAAGAAATTTCCTCGTTCATCGCTTCGTAAATTGGTCTAAGAAGTTCGTGCCCTAATTCGTTAAAAAGGTTCAAAGCCTCAATTTGTTTTTCTCGCGGAACTTTGGAAAGTTTGATGACTTCCAAACCAAGCTCTTTTCTGATTTTATTTCCGTCAAGTAAATATTTTTGCAAGTGAGAGAAAATCGTGGATTCTTGAACGCCAAATTCTTTTTTAAGTTCTGATACAGATTTTCCCGCATTGAACTTTTCGCCCACGACAAAATGCCTCTTTACTTTTGAAGAACCTCTTGAAACTTTGTAAGTGATTTTATTTTTTGATTTTTCCGCAATCCCTTTTGCTTGGCAGTAAGCAAAAATCTCATTCAAAAATTTCAAGCCGTACTTTTCTAACTTTGCATCTCCAACTCCGTTAATTGCCAACATTGATTCCTTTGACTGTGGAAAATAAGTCGCCATTTCAACTAAAGCTTTGTCTGAAAAAATTACGTAAGGTGGGACGTTTTCGCCGTCTGCCAAATTTTTTCTTTTACGCCTCAATTGTTCAAAAAGTTCTGTGTCGTAATCTAATTCCAATTCTTGAGTAACTCTTTTCTCTTTCTGCGACTCCAAAAGTTTTCCTAAAAATTTCTCTTTTCCCTTCAAAACTAAAAAAGACTTTTCGGTCAGTTTCAGCCTTCCGTAGTCAGTGTCTTTTAAAATTAATCCCTTTTTTAAAAATTGATTTACAAAGTCCAACCACTGTTTTTCAGAAAACTCAACTCCGATTCCGTAAGTCGAAAGTTCTTGGTGGTCAAATTTCAGAATGTTTTTTGCCGAAGAGCCACGAAGAACTTGTGCGATGTGTTTTGCTCCAAAAATTTCACCTGTTCTTTTGACACACGAAAAGAACTTTTGTGCTGCAACTGTGAAGTCTTCCAAACCTTCGTCGGTTTCCAAACAATTGTCGCACATTCCACAATTTTCAGATTCGTAATTTTCACCGAAGTACTCCATCAAAGGAATTCTCCTGCAAACTCCAGATTCAGCGAAACTCACCATTTTTTGTAAATGCTCTTCTGCGATTTGACGTTCGGAAGGTTCTTTTTGGTCGATGAAATATTTTAACTTTCTGACATCTCCGTAACTGTAAAGCAAAAGGCAATCCGATTTCAAACCGTCTCTTCCGCCACGGCCAATTTCTTGGTAGTAACCTTCGATGTTTTTGGGTAAGTCAAAGTGAAGAACAAACCTCACGTTTGGTTTGTCAATTCCCATTCCAAAAGCAATTGTTGCAACGATAATTTGAACATTGTCTCGAATGAAATCTTCTTGGTTTTGGGTTCTCTCTTCCGCACTCAAACCTGCGTGGTAAGGTTTTACTGAAAATTCATTCGCTTCCAAAATTGCCGTCAGTTCCTCAACTTGCTTCCGTGAAAAACAGTAAATTATTCCCGATTGGTCTTTGTGTTTTTCCAAAAATTTGACTGCTTGGAAAGAAGGGTTGTCTTTGGTAACGACTTGCAGTTTCAAATTCTTGCGATCGAAACTCGCCAAAAACTCGTTTGCAGAATTTAGGTTAAGACTTTTTTTTATGTCTTCTCTGACTCTTGGAGTTGCTGTTGCAGTCAGTGCGATGCAGACTGCTTTTGGGAATTTGTTTTTAACTCCAAGGATTTGTCTGTATTCAGGACGAAAATCGTGTCCCCATTCCGAGATACAATGAGCTTCGTCAATCGTCAAACAATCGATTTTTTGAGTTTGTAAAATGCTTTGCACACTTTCAGTCATCAGTGCTTCGGGAGCGAGGTAAAGTAGCTTGATTTTGTTTTGCCGGACCAATTCTACATTTTCAAAATATTCTTGCGGAGAAAGTGTGCTGTTAAGGAAAATTGCAGGAACTCCTAGTGCTTTCATTTGCTCAACTTGGTCTTTCATCAAAGAAATTAAAGGCGAAATTACAATTGTTAATCCATCAAAAATTAAGGCAGGAATTTGGTAACAAATTGATTTTCCGCCTCCTGTTGGCATAATTACAAGAGTGTCTTTCTTATTCAAAACATTTTGGATAATTTCCGCTTGTAAAGGTCTAAAAGTATCGTAACCAAAAACACTTTTTAGAATTTCTTGTGGGTTTTTCATTTTCGCTCGCTTTTAAAATTGAAAAGACAAGACTAATTTTTAAGGTTTAAATCTTGCTTTCCTGTTTCTTTTAGGAAAAGTGTTCTGTGCGGGAATGGAATTTCGATGTTTGCTTCATCAAGTCTCATTTTTACAATTTCGATAATTTCAGATTTTGCTTGAAGAAAGACGTTTGTCGGAATCCAAGCTCGAATTATAAAATTGAAACCCGACTCACCGAAAGCATCAACGTAAACAGTTGGCTCTGGTTCTTCTAAAACATTTGGGTAAGATTTTACAGCTTCAAAAATCACTTTTCTCGCAGTTTTAATGTCCTCTTTAAAGGCAATTCCGATGGGAATGTCAATTCTCCTGATATTATGACGATTGAGGTTCTGAATCGTTTCTGTAAGTAAAGTTGAGTTTGGAATTCTGATGTAAACATTGTCCCAACGCCTGATTTTTGTCGAAAGCAAATCTAAGGAAGTTACAACTCCGCTAACTTGTCCGATTTGAACTCCTTCACCAATTACAAAAGGTTTGTCAAAAAGCAGAAAAATTCCCGAAATTATGTTTGAGAAAGCAGTCTGAGCAGCAAAGCCAATTGCCACAGTAAGAAATCCAGCAGTTGCAACAACAGCCGTTAAATTGACTCCAACAGTGTCAAGAGTCATTAAAATCACACCAAATCCTAAAGACCAAAAAATTATTTTTTGAGTAACAAGTTGGACGTGAATGTCATTGCTACTTTTGAGAGCGATTTTTGAAACAACCTTGGCAATAATTTTTGACAAAATCATTCCGATTGCAAGGACAAGCAAACCGATTGCAAATGTCTCGTAATTTAGATTTTGAATTCTATCTAACAGATTATCCATTTTTCACCAATTTAAAAGCCATAATCTTTTGCTGCACCTCTTTTACCAATTCCTGGTAAAAGAGAAAAAAAGCTATGATTGATTTTTTCTTCTTTTGCTGAAATTAAATTATTTGAATCAGAAACCACAGTTCGTGAAGAGTAAGTTAGACTAATTTCCTCTTCACGTAGCAAAGTAATTTTTATCTCATTTGTGAAAAGTTTTTCATCTTTAGCAAAGATTCCAAGATTCTCGTGATAAATTATGACTTTCGTCAATTCGTGAAGTTCTTCATTTTTGTTCGTAATACTTAATGGAATTAATGCCTCTGCAAAATCTGTTATCATTTCTGAGTGGTCAAATCCAATTTCACTTTGTTTGAAATAACAAAGCACTGCTTTTGTTACTTCGCCAAGTGAAGTCAAATTCAATTTCAATGATTTTGTTGAACCAAGGATAATTGTTTTGTTTGAAACCTTGAGAACCAAATCGTGATAAATTGGCAATTTCACAAAAAAAGTAATTCTCTCAACTTTTGCCAACTCAATTTTATTCAGAAATTTAATAGTAAAAGGTCTGTCATAAAAAGCAGGTTTTAGGCAAATTGTAGCCTTTGATTCTTTTAAAGCGAAAATTTTTGTCTCTAAAGTTTCGCCTTTTTGTGAAACAACTTCCAAGACCTCATTTTTCAAAATTAAGGTAAATTTAAAATCACCAAATTCAAGAATTTCTTCTTTGCCTTCTTGGAGCGAGATTTCAGAGTAAAATTTGTTCATAAAAATCTCAAAATTTAAATTGAGGATTTCACTTTTGGTAAGGGAAATCCTCGAATATTTTATTCGTTGCTTGGTCGCATTTGTGGAAAAAGAAGAATGTCTTTAATCGAATCGTTGTTCGTCATTAACATAATTAATCTATCAAGTCCGATTCCAACTCCAGCTGTTGGAGGCATTCCGTACTCCATTGCTTCAAGAAAATCTTCGTCAACAGGATGAGCTTCTTCGTCTCCTGCATCTCGAAGTTTTGATTGTTCTTCGAGTCTATTTCTTTGATCAATCGGGTCGTTTAACTCTGAGAAACAATTCGCAAATTCTTTTCCTGCAATGAAAAGTTCGTAACGTTCAACAATTCTGTCATCTCCATTTCTGTGAGTTTTTGCAAGCGGAGAAATCGCTTTCGGATACTCAATCACAAAAGTTGGCTGAATTAAATGCGGCTCAACAACTTCACTAAAAATTTCATCAACAAGTTGCCCGTAGTTAAGCCCTTTTTCGACTTCAATATTTTTAGATTTACAGAAAGCGTAAAGTTCTTCTTCCGTTGCATCTAAAATTTCAAAATTTCCGTGTTTTTTGACTAAGTCAGACATTGACTCACGAGCAAACTTTTGTGAGAAATCAACGTCGAATCCTCTAAAATGAAATTTCTGAGTTCCGACTGCTTCATCAGCAACAAAGCGAATTAGTTCTTCGACAAAATCCATTGCTTGATTGTAGTCTGCGTAAGCCCAATAAAACTCAACCGCTGTAAATTCAGGATTGTGAGTTTTGTCCATTCCTTCGTTACGGAAATTTTTACAGACTTCGTAAACTTTCTCGAAACCACCGATGATTAATCTTTTTAAGTAAAGTTCATCAGCTATTCTTAAGTAAAGTTTCATATCCAAAGTGTTGTGGTGCGTTTCAAAAGGTCTTGCAGCTGCTCCTCCGTAAATCGGTTGAAGAATTGGAGTTTCGACTTCAAGAAATTCATTTTGGTCTAAGAATTTCCTTAGAGCAGAAATGATTTTGCTACGAGTTATGAATGTTTTTTTAACCTCAGGATTCACAATCAAATCAAGGTAACGTTTACGGTAACGTAATTCTTTGTCCGCAAAAGCATCGTAAAGAACACCGTCTTTTTCTTTCACAATTGGAAGCGGGCGAATATTTTTTGAAAGCAATTCAATGGAATCTGCGTGAATCGAAGTTTCACCTGTTTTGGTTTTAAAGACGTAACCTTTCACTCCAAGGAAATCACCGATGTCTAATTTTTTGAAAATTTGGTAATTTTCGACACCAATAATATCTCTTGCAATGTAGAGTTGGATTTTGCCAGAATCGTCTGTGATGTGGCAAAAAGATGCTTTTCCCATTTTACGAATTGCAGAAATTCTCCCTGCAAGTGCTACGGTTTCATTTTCCGTAAAGGAATCAAAGCCGTCAAAAATCTGACTTGCTTTGTGAGTGCGTTCAAAAGAGTAAGGATAAGGATTTACTCCTGCTTCACGGATTGCTTGTAGCTTCTCTCTTCTGACTTTTAGTAATTGGCTGAGTTCTTCCAATTAATTATTCCTTGACTTTTGGTTAAAAAAAAAGGAGCAAAATGCTCCTTTAGTAAAAAAATTTATTTTCGCTAAAATTTATGCGAGCAATTCAAAATTAACAGCTTCCCATTCCTTAGTATCGAACATTGTAATTGTTTCCCAAGGGCAATCTTGAGCACACTTTTTACAACCGATACAAAGGTCATATTCGACTTCACAAACTCCGATAGCACGAATACCTTCTGGGTCTTCTACTTTAATAATTGCTTCTGTCGGACAAACATCAAGACAAACCTCACAACCTGTACAACCGTGTTGGTCAACAACTGCAATTACTTTAGGTTTCTTTTTTCTTGGAACTAATTTGTCGCCTGGATGAGCCATTTTAAAGCCTTTGTTTTAAGATTAAATTAAAATTCAAAATTAAGCACTAAAAGTACGTTTTAGACTTCCTGAAATCAAGTTAAAAATCTTTACTTCGCAAAGTTAATTGAGCGGTATTCGCGGACGATTGTAACTTTGATTTGTCCGGGATAGTGAAGTTCTTCTTCAATTGCATTTGCAATCTCAACTGCTAAAGCTTCGCTTTCTTCGTCATCAACAATGTTTGGCTCAATAATTACCCGAACCTCACGTCCTGCTTGAATTGCGTGAGCTTTGATTACTCCGTCATAACTTTCAGCAAGTTTTTCCAAATCTTCCATTCTTGTGATGAAATCTTCCATTCCTTCACGTCTTGCATTCGGACGACTTGCAGAAATTTCATTGGCAAGTTGGACTAAAACAGCAATCGGATTTGTCAAATTTGTGTCGTCGTGGTGTTGCCTGATTGCCTGTAAAACTTCGTCTTTTTCACGATATTTTTTCGCCAACTCGTAGCCAACAACTGAATGATTTCCTTCCATACTTCTGTCAACAGCTTTTCCGATGTCGTGAAGCAAACCTGCTCTTTTTGCAACAATCGGGTCAAAACCAAGTTCCGCAGCCATTTGTCCTGCAAGCAGTGCAACTTCAACACTGTGCTGTAAAATATTTTGCCCGTAAGTCATTCTGAATTTTAGCATTCCAAGATATTTGTAAAGTTCTTGAGGAACATTTACAACACCGATTTCAAAAGCAGTTTCATTACCGATAGAAGATAAATTTTCTTCAAGTTCTTTTTGGCATTTTTCAACAACTTCTTCAATTCTTGAAGGGTGAATCCTTCCGTCATCAAGTAAAATCTCAAGTGCCATTCTTGCGACTTCACGTCTAAATGGGTCAAAACTTGTAATCATTACAGCTTCAGGAGTGTCATCAATAATTATCTCAACTCCTGTGATTGTCTCGAAAGAACGAATGTTACGACCTTCACGACCGATAATTCTTCCTTTCATTTCATCACTTGCAAGTGAGATTACTGAAACAGAGCTTTCTGTTACGTGGTTGACAGCAGATTTTTGCATTGCATCAAGGACGATTTTCGCTGCGTCAGATTTTGCTTTTTGATGGGCTTCTTCGATGATTTCTTTGATGTCTTTGCCAACTTCAATTCGAGCAGTTTCTTTCATACGCTCTTTGAGGATTTTTACGGCTTCTTGCTTGGAAAGCTCTGCAATGCGTTGAAGCTCTTCTTCGTGTTTTGCCAAAGTTTCACTTGCTTGCTCTTCACGTTCTTTCGCATCGTTGATTCGTTTGTTAACTGAACCTTCGAGTGAGCGTAAATCTCTTTCTCGTTTGTCGAGAAGCTCAGATTTACGAAGAAGATTTAATTCATTTTTTTCAAGAAGTGAGTCTCTTTTGTCCAACTCTTTTTCGAGTTCTTGGTAGTTTCTTTCAAGTTCCTTCTCCTTCTCACTTAACTCACGAAGCATTTCTTCAGCTGCTTGGTCTTTGAGTTCCTCAGCAGCTTTATAAGCTTCGTCAACAATTTTTTTAGCCGATTGTTCTGCATTTACAATTTTGTCTTTGCCAAGTTTCTGAAACATCAGCCAACCTGCGGCAAAACCTGCTCCAACAGCAATTACAGCTACAATTATTAAAGTTATATCCATTCAAAATCTCCGTACTAAATTAAGGACGAAAAACGATAAAGAATGAACCTAATGATTTTAATTTTTAAAAATGTTTAAGAATCAAAATTCCGATGGTAAGTCAAGAATCTCTTTGGTTTTTGTTTCAATCAAATCTTCAAGTGTTTGGTTTTTATTTCGTTCCTTGAAAAGTTCAGAAGTAATATTTAAAGCAGCTAAAACTGCAATCTTGGCTACACCTTCTGTTGTCTTTAAATTAGAGTATTTTCGCATTTCAGTATCAACAAACTTGGAGATTTCTTCAATCATTTCAACTTCGTCAACACCAACTTGTAGCGGATAACGCATTCCAAAAATTTCCACAACTTTTGATTGTGTTTCTGTGCTTAATGCCAAATTTTTCCTCTACAACTGTTCAAGTTTTTCCAAAATACCGTAAAGTTTCGATTTAACAATTTCTTGATTCTTAAGGTTCTCTTTTAAAATTAGGTTCTCTTTTTCGAGTTGTTCAGCCTTAAGTCTGTGTTTTTCATTTTCTTTCAGCAACGATTCGACAAGTTCTTTAACCTGTTCTAATCTCTCGGATAAGTTATTTTCTGAGTTCTGCTCCAAAAGTTTGTTCCGAAATTTTTAGAATTTTGTCCATAGCTTCATTTACTTCTTTGTCGGTCAAAGTTCGCTCAAACGACTCGAATCTGAAACTGAAAGCAATACTTTTTTTATTCTCTGCTAAGGGTTTTCCTTCGTAGAGGTCTGAAATTTTTATTGAAGTTAAATTCTTAATTTTACTTCTGTTAAGTTTCTCAACGATTTCTCCCGCTTCGGTTGTTTTGTCCAAAACGAAAGCGAAATCTCTTTCAACAAATGGGTGTTTGTTAAGGTGAGAAAACTTGCTGACAATTTGGTAAGTTTTTTCACATAAATCAAATGCAAATTCAAAAACAAAAACATTCTTTGCCGAAACGTCAAATTCTTTCAAAATCTTTGGCGAAACTTCACCGACAAAACCGATTGTTTTACCGTTCCCAACAACTTCTAAACAATTTTCTGTGAAGTAAGGTCTTTGCCCGACTTTGAAAGTAATTCTTTTAAATCTTGTAAATTCCAAAATTGATTCCGCATAACCTTTGATGTCATAGAAATCAAAATTTTCTTGTTTTACAAAAGTGCTTACTTCGTTTCTGTCACCTGAAAGCAAAAGAATTGCCTTTTTGATTTCTTTAGCTTTGTTGTAAACATTTTCATCTCTGTAGAAAATATCTCCAATTTCAAAAAATCTGAAAGAAGTGCCTGACTTTTTGTTCAAATTTTCTCTCAAGACTTCCAAGAATGCAGGAAGCATCGAAGTTCTTAAAGCTGCGTAATCTCTGCTTAGTGGATTCGCTAAAATTATCGGCTCATTTTTTTCACTAAATTTTCCTGCAAGTTCTGTCGTTGTCATCGTGTTTGTGAGAGTTTCGTGGCAACCCAAACCTGTCATAAATCTTCTGAGTTCGTTTCTGTAATTAACTTGTGATTTTGCAGAATGAAAGTCAAGTTCGGCAGTCTTTTTCAATGGAACAGAATCATAACCAATTATTCGCACAACCTCTTCAATCAAATCAATTTCTCTTTCAATGTCAGGTCTGTAAGTCGGAACTAAGTAAGTACCTTCTGACTTTTTCGTGATTCCAAGATTGTCAAGAGTTGTATCAATTTGGTCTTGTGAAACTGCAATTCCAAGGATCTTTTCGACTCTTGCCTCTCTAAGTTTCACTTCTTTTGGTTCAATCGGATTTGGGTAATTGTCAACATAACCTTTGTAGGCTTTTCCACCTGCAACTTCTTCAAGAAGTTTCGCTGCGAGTTCCAAAGCATAAATTGTAGCATTTGGGTCAGTTCCTCTTTCAAATCTGTAAGAAGCATCTGATTTCAAACCCAAGTTCACAGAAGATTTTCTGACGTAAGAAGGTGTAAAGTATGCAGCTTCAAGCAAAACTTTTGTGGTGGTGTCGTTGATTTCAGAATTTTGTCCACCCATAATTCCACCGATTGCAACAGACCTTTCTCCATCGCAAATCATCACAGTCTGTCCGTCAAGTTCTCTTTCAACGTCGTCAAGAGTTGTAAATTTTTCACCTTGAACCGAACTTTTCACAACGATTTTTTTGCCCTTAACTTCCGAATAATCGAAAGCGTGCATTGGGTGACCAACTTCAAGCATTACGTAATTTGAAACGTCAACAACATTGTTAATACTTCTAATTCCTGCTGCTTCAAGTCTGTTCGCGAGCCATTCAGGAGATTTGCCAACTTTGATTCCTTCAACAATTTTTGCAGAATAACGAGGACAACCCTCAGGAAATTCGATTTCAACTTCAATTTCGTCGGCAGTGTTTTTGCCGATTTCTGTAAATGTGTGAGTTGGTTTTACAAATTTTTTGCCTTCTAAAGTCGCAATGTCTCTTGCAACTCCAATGTGTCCGAGAACGTCAGGTCTGTTTGGAGTAACTGCAATTTCAACAATTGTGTCAGCATCTTTGAAGTAATCGTTGAAAAGGGTTCCGATTTCTGTCTCTTCGTTCAAAACCAAAATCCCATCTGATTCCTCTGAAATTTCAAGCTCGGAAGCAGAACAAATCATTCCTTGCGAAAGTTCGCCTCTGAGTTTTGATTTTTTAATTTTGAGACCGTTTGGCAAAACTGAACCAACTGTTGCAACTGCCACTTTTTGACCTTTTGCAACGTTTGGAGCTCCACAAACAATTTGTAAAACTTCTTCACCACCAACATCAACTTGGCAAACCGAAAGTTTGTCTGCATTTGGGTGCTGAATTCTGTCTGTAACGTAACCGACAACTACTTTTTCGGAAAGTTGAGGTTTTTGAGTTTCAACGGACTCAACTTCGAGTCCTGAAAAAGTTAATTTTTGAACTAAAGTATCAATGTCAAAAGGTATTTCAATTAATGATTTTAGCCAATTAAGAGAAATTTTCACTTACTTGCTCCGAATAATATTTTTTGGTTTAACCGAATAAAGTCGGCAATCCTATTTATTTTCTAATTTTTTACTAAAACTGTTTTAAGAATCTTATGTCATTTTGGAAAAAGAGTCTCAAATCAGGAATTCCGTACTTAAGCATTGCAACTCTTTCGATTCCAAGTCCGAAAGCATAACCTGAATAAATTTCACTGTCGTAACCAACTGCTTCCAAAACATTCGGGTCAACCATTCCTGCTCCAAGAATTTCAATCCAACCTGTTTGTTTGCAAACGTTACAGCCTTTGCCTTTGCAAACAACACAAGTAACGTCAACTTCTGCACTTGGCTCTGTAAAAGGGAAGAAACTTGGGCGGAATCTTGTTTTTGTAGCTTTACCAAAAAGTGCTTTTACAAAAGCATCAAGAGTTCCTTTGAGTTCCGTAAAAGTTACATTTTTGTCAACATAAAGAGCTTCAATTTGCTGAAAGACAGGCGAATGAGTTGCGTCAGGAGTGTCGTTTCTGTAACATTTTCCAGGAGCAATTACACGAACAGGTGGTTCTTGCGATTTCATTGCGTGAATCTGAACGTTAGAAGTGTGAGTTCTGAGAAGAACATCTCCTTCAACAAAAAATGTGTCGTGCATTTCTCTCGCTGGATGGTCTGGAGGAAAGTTTAGAGATTCAAAATTAAAGAAATCTGTCTCCACTTGCGGACCTGTCGCCATTTCAAAACCCATTGCAAAAAAGATGTCTTCAATTTGTCTTTGAGTTTCGGTTACAACGTGCAAAGTTCCTGCGTTTGGTTTTCTTCCGGGAAGTGAAAGGTCTAATTTTTTGGTTTTGGCAGAAGAAGTATTTTCAGTTAGAGAGTTTACTTTTTCGGTCAATTCATTTTTCAAAGAATTGAGAATCTGCCCTGCAAGTGCTTTGTCAGTAAAATTTCTCATTTGGCTGAAAGCATCTGCAACTAAGCCTTTTCTACCCAAGAATTTATTTTTCAAATCTTCAAAGTTTAAGTTTCCATTTTCAAAATTTTTCAATTCTTCTTGGAAACTCGACTTGATTTCTTCAGCTAATTTTTTTACGTCCATAATCTTTTACAAATTTTGTTAGATAAAAAAAAACCACAGAACTAACTCTGTGGTTTTTGAATTTAAGAAATTCTATTTACAAGTTTAGCAGTTTTATTTGATTTTTTCTGCTAAAGCTTTAAAGGCATTTGGGTCGTTGATTGCCATTTCAGAAAGCTGTTTTCTATCGAGGTCAATGTTAGCTAATTTCAATTTATTGATAAAAACTGAATAGCTCATTCCGTGTTCACGAGCAGCTGCATTGATTCTGATTATCCAAAGTTTTCTGAATTCTCTTTTACGAACTTTACGGTCACGAGTTGAGAATGCCATTGCTCTATCAACTGTTTCCATTACAGTACGGATAAGTTTTCTTCTTCTGCCTACAA
>QQUF01000008.1 GCA_008501735.1 Calditrichota bacterium
CCGAACAGAGTAGTTAAGACCACTAGCGCCTATGGTACTGCCTTATAATGAGGTGGGAGAGTCGGTCATCGCCAGCTTTTAGTTTCTTAAAAGCCTCTTTGGAGTAATTCAAAGAGGCTTTCTTTGTTTATGGATTTGATTCTGTTTCTAATTGTTTTGATTTACATTCACCTTTGTAAGACCTACCTTTATTGTTCCAACCAAATCGTAGTGGAATTGTTTCTTTATTTCTTACCTTTGCTTGAATATGACAAACATCAACACAGTCACCACAGTTTAGACAGTAATCGTGACCGAGCATTTCTTGGACGGCATTTTCATCGGTATTTTTAACTTTTAAATCTAGTGTTCTTGGATTTAAATCTACAGGGCAAATTAATTCGCATGCTGTACAACCTGTACAGGTTTCATCAGGGTCATTGTAATAAACAGTAAATCCTTGATCTTTGGATACTACTGAATAATAAATTCCAATAGGGCAAGCAACCTTACAGAAAGTAAATCGCCATTTTTTCCCATGAAGGTAAAGAATCATTAATATAGTTGCAAAAATACCAAAAAAGATTCCTAATTCTTTCGGAGTACCATCAATTAAAATTCTCCAGTCTGTCCACCAAAACATAATGCTTATTGCAAATGTTGCTGAGAATGCTCCTCCTGAAATTAGATGAAAAATATACCAAAATTTATCTTTCTGTGAAATATCAACTTTTTCCCCTAATCTTCCTAAAAATCCAACAGGACAACCCCACCCACAAAACATTCTTCTTAAGAAAAAGTTAGTTGCAAAAGTAAAAAGATAAAGGCTTAAGATAGTGCCAATAACTCCTGCTAATCCATAAACTACAGTTGTTTCTCTCATTAGGAAATAATGATTCCCTCTCCATAAATCTACTCGTGCAAATTTTAATAGTGGAATTGCTAACAAAATTAAATTTGAAATTGTAATGGCAAAAATTCTTAAATATTTGAATCCATCTCTTTTATTCCAAAGCTTATCAAGCATTTTTTCCCGTTTCTGAATCTTCTTAGTTTGCATTTCTAATCTTTCAATTTTAAAAGGGTTTTGGTTCGAGACTCTTATTTTTAAGAGTTTATGTTTTGTTCGTTTACCCTCGTTAATGAATCCTGAAAAAAAGATATTTTAAGCAGAAAAACCTTTTTTGAAAAGTAATTTGCATTAAAACACTTAAAAAAGAACTTCAACTTACTTAGTAATCTACTTAATAGTTATTTACTAAGAAATTTTCGTACCAATTCTGTTTCTCTTGAGTCTTCGGTATGCTTTTTGTAATTCAAAATCGAATCGAAATTCCATACTAAAACTAATTCGGAGTTACTCAAATGAAAAACTCAAATAGGTTTATCCTATTGATGTTTGTCCTGCCTTTTGTGATGCTCAGTTGTAATGAGTACACAGAAGATATTGATTTAAAAATGTTAGCATCTGTCGATGTTACCGAAGAACAACTAATTGATGGGAGAGAAGCCTATCAAACTTACTGTATTGGTTGTCACGGTGAAAATGGAGATGGCAAAGGTCCCGCTTCGAAATTTTTCGTAATTCAGCCGAGAGATTTCACATCAGGTGTTTATAAATTTGCTTCTGTAGCTGCGGGGGAAGTTCCACACGACGTTGATATTTACAATGCGATTGACAGAGGTTTAGCAAGATCGTCAATGCCTTCGTGGAAATTTCTTTCAGCAAATACAAAAAATGCTCTTGTTGCATATTTGAAAACATTTTCTCCTGATACATTTTCAGAGCCACCAGGAGCAAGACTTTCAATTCCGCAAAATCCATTTGCTGGTGATGAAGAAGCAGAATTAGAAGCTGTGGAGCAAGGAAAAGCAGTTTATCACGGTTTTACTGCTTGTTACAGTTGCCACCCAAGTTATGCTTCACCTGATGAGATTAATTCTTACAGAGAAGACATTGGGCAACCAGCACGAAAATATAATATTGATTTATACGAAGAAAAATATTCTGAAACAGTTTGGGGAGACACAATTGTTGCTCCTGATTTCTTAAAAAGAAAATTAAAAAATGGAAATGATTTGCAGACCCTTTTAATGACAATTCAAGCTGGAATTGGCGGAACTGCAATGCCATCTTGGGCTGGAATTCTTCCTGACGAGGATCTTTGGGCAATGGCTTATTTTGTTCGTTCTCTTAGTATTCAACAAGGAACTCCTCAAGGGAAAATTTCTTACAAAGAAAATCAAGAATTAAAAAAGGAGATTGAATAATGAGCACAATGAGTATGCCTTCTCAAGCAATCCCAAAAGATGATGCAAGACCTTTTGTAGAATATGCATTTGTAAAAGGGCATTTTGCTTGGGGATATTTTTGGTTTATGTTCGCAATTATTGGTGGCTTCCTTTACGCTGGACAATTTTTGCAAGCTTACTTACTACCTGGAATTGAATGGCTTTCACCTGGAAGAGTCCGAATGATTCACACACAAGGTGTTGCTTACGGCTTTATCGCAAATTGTTTTCTTGGAGCACTTTATTGGGCAGTTCCAAGACTTACAGGGCAAAGAGTTACTCATAAATACTTAGGCTACTTCATTCTTTACGCTTGGAATGCACTCACTTTAATTTCAGTAGTTGGAATTCTATTTGGTGAAGCTCAAGCTCTTGAATGGGGAGAAAACCCAGTTTGGATTGACCCAGTTGTTCTTGTTGGTTTAGCTTGTGCAGCTGCACAGTTTACTCCAGCTCTTTGGAAAACTAAAGGAAAACTTCACTACGTTTCAATTTGGTATTTCTCAGGTGCTTTGGCTTGGACAGGACTTGTTTATTTTATGGGGAATTTTGGTCCAGAATATTGGGCAGTTGGAACTGGTGGAGCAGCTTTAACAGGACTTTATATTCACGACCTTGTTGGACTTTTTGTAACTCCGATTGGTTGGGGATTGATGTATTATTTCGTTCCAATTTTGATTAACAAACCTATTTGGAGTCATAAACTTTCGTTACTCGGATTCTGGGGGTTAGCTTTCTTTTACCCACTTCAAGGAATTCACCATTTTCTTTACAGTCCAATTCCGATGTACGCTCAGTACGGTGCAGTTGTAACGACAATTGCAATTGAAATTGTTGTAACGACTGTTGTAATTAACTTCTTTGCAACTTTGAGAAAAAGGGAAGCATTTATGGTAAACTCTCTTCCTGTAAGATGGTTTTACACTGGAATGATTCTTTATTTTATCACTTGTTTACAATGTTCTTTCCAAGTAACTCTAACTTTCCAAAAAATCATTCACTTTACAGATTGGGTTGTTGGACACGCTCACCTTGTAATGTTTGGAGTTTTCGGATTCTGGATTATGGGAATGATTGAATACTTGTGGCCAAAAGTTACAAAAGCTGGTGAATGGTACAGCAACCACTTGAGCCACTGGAGTTATTGGTTAATGGGAATCGGATTAATAATTATGTTCTCAACTCTTACAATTGCTGGTTTAGTTCAAGGTTATTTGTGGAGAGACTTGGCAGTCTTTGAAGCGTCAATTAGTGCTTCCGTTCCATTTTGGTGGGCGAGATATTTTTCCGGTTTGATGATTTTAATAGGTGCTTTTATCACCGCATTTAATATGTACAAAACAGCAGAAATGGGAAGGGCTAAATAATGTTTGAAAATGCAAAAACCGCTTTTCTTTTTGGCGGAATTTTTATGTTTGTCGTCGCTTATCTTTGGGAAGGTTACTTACCGCTTTCTCACTTAAATGAGATGAAAGTTGAAACAATGGAAGAACTCACAGCTGACGTACTTCCTGAGTTTGAAGAACTTGCAGAAGTTTACCCAAAAGAGTTCAAAGAATATTACGGCGAACCAACTTCTGAAGCAATGGCAGAAGCCTTAATTCTTGGTAAAAAAGTTTACACACAAGAAGCTTGTTGGCATTGTCACTCTCAGTTTATCAGACCTGTTTCTAACGAAGCAACTCGCTATGGACCTGTTTCTTTAGCAAAAGAGTACTCAAACGAAATGAATTATCCGCATCTTTTTGGAACAAGAAGAGTCGGACCAGATTTGATTCGTGAAAATGGAAAACACAGTAATGACTGGCACGTTGCACATTTTTACAATCCACAAATGGTTGTTCCAGTTTCTGTAATGCCAGCTTACGTTTGGCTTTACGACGAAACTGTTGATCCGCCAGTTCCGAATAAAAAAGGAATGGCGATTATCACTTACGTTCAGTGGCTTGGAAGTTGGCTTAATAAAGACGGCAATAAACTTAACAATACAGGAAAAGCTCCTTTGGCTGACGAAATAGAAACTGAAACTGATAAAAAATTGGCAGAATTGCAGAATGGAGATTCAAAATGAAGTTTTTAAGTTCAATCAATTTTAACAAAGCAATGCTTTGGACATCTGTTGTAATCATTGGTGTTCTTCTTGCAGGAATGGGTTTTGTCTTCAAACTAATTGAGTTTTCAAGGACAATCTCTGACCCAACTGTCGGAAACTTCGCATTAATGCCTGTAACTGTTTACTTAGCTTGTGCATTAGGGTTTGCATTTTTACTCGTTTGGAACTTCCTTAAAGGTGGTTTCAGAAACATTGAAGAGCAAAAATTTGATATTTTTGAACTCGACAAACAAATTACAGACCTTGACAAAAACTACTATAAAAAACACTAAGGAGACAAAAGATGAGTGATTTACACGGTGCAAATGTTGAGTCTCGCCAAGAGCCCGAAAACGAAATTGTAAGTTTTGATTACGGTGACGGAGGACTTCCTTGGTGGGTAATGTTTTATTGGATTGCTTTTATTGTATTTTTTATTTCCTATATGCTTCTTTGGTATTTTCCCGACTTAGACCGTTGGGTTGAAAATACTTTGAGAATGTGTGGCTTTCCAGCCTAACAACTTTAGTTAGCATTTTTCCTTTCTTTTTTTCAAAGGCACAAGAGTTTTATTACTTTTGTGCCTTTGTTTTTTTACAAAATATTTTGTTGTGTGAAGCAAAGGAATTCTACTAACTTCCAATCTTATTTTGACTTTCGATAAAAATTTTTAGGAAATAAAATGGATTACGAACCAATAATCGGACTTGAAGTTCACATTCAACTTAAAACAAAAACCAAAGCCTTTTGTGGCTGTTCGACAACTTACGGCTCAGAAGAAAATACACAAACTTGTCCAGTTTGTCTTGGAATGCTAGGAGCTTTACCTGTTTTAAATGAAGAAGTTGTAAATTTTGCAATTAAACTTGGACTTGCAACAGAGTCGGAAATCGCATCAAAATCCATTTTTTCAAGAAAAAATTATTTTTATCCCGACCTTACAAAAGGCTACCAAATTTCTCAGTACGACAAACCAATTCTCGAAAACGGCAAACTTGAAATTGAAACTGAAAACGGCTCAAAGAAAATCGGAATCACAAGAATTCACATTGAAGAAGACACTGGAAAGTCAAACCACTCGGAAACTTTTGTAAACTCAACGGGCTTAGATTTTAACCGTTGCGGAACTGCATTGTTAGAAATGGTTTCAGAGCCTGAAATTAGTAACTCCAAAGAGGCTTCGGCTTACATTGCAGCTTTGAGACAGCTTGTTCGTTACTTGGGAATTTGCGACGGAAACCTTGAAGAAGGAAGTATGCGTTGTGATGCAAATATTTCCGTTCGACCTGTTGGGCAAGAGAAATTCGGAACAAAAGTTGAAGTAAAAAATATGAATTCGCTTCGTAACGTTGAGAAGGCAATTGACTATGAAATCAAACGGCAAATTCAAGACATTAAAAATGGTAAAGAAATTCAGCAAGTTACTTGCCTTTGGAATGCAGAAAAAGGAATCACAATTCCAATGCGTTCTAAGGAAGATTCTGATGATTACCGCTACTTTCCAGAACCAGACTTAGTTCCGCTTTTGGTTAATGAAAATTGGATTAACGAAGTTGAAAGAACTTTGCCTGAACTTCCAAGTGCTAAGAGAAATCGTTTCCAAAAAGATTTTAAACTTTCCGCTTACGACTCTGGGGTTTTGTCAGCGAGTAAAGAAATTGCCGACTACTTTGAGGAAACTCTAAAATTTTCAAAAGACCCAAAACAAACTGCAAATCTTGTGATGGGTGAAGTGATGAGAATTTTGAAAGAAACAAAGTTAGAAGTAAACGAAAT
Source organism: Calditrichota bacterium (assembly GCA_008501735.1). GTDB lineage: Bacteria > CLD3 > CLD3 > CLD3 > CLD3 > CLD3. The sequence goes on from QQUF01000008.1 coordinate 6,140, forward strand.
CAAAGTTACACCTGAAAAACTCGGTGAAATCCTTACACTCCTTAAAGGTAAAAAAATTAATCAACAAGCCGCTAAAACCATTTTTGACGAAGTTGCTGAAACTGGCGAAAAGCCTGAAAAAGTAATGAAAGCAAAAGGACTCGAACAAGTCTTAGATTCAAACGAAATGGAAACTTGGCTCGAAGAGGTTATCGCCGAAAACCCTAATGAAGTTGAAAGATTTAAAAATGGTGAAAGGCAACTTCAAGGATTTTTTATGGGGCAAATTATGAAAAAATCTCGTGGCAAAGCAAATCCTGGAATGGTTGCAAAACTTTTAAATCAAAAGTTAAATTAATTCTTGTTTTTTGGAAAATTATTCTCGTTATTCGATAAATATTTTTCTTTTAAAGGTAAAAATGATTAGAGCTAATTTAGATTTACAACTTGTCAAAAATAAAATTTCTTTAACTGAACTTTCTCGAAGAGTTGGAGTTACAATTGCAAACCTTTCTGTCCTTAAACAAGGCAAAAGTAGAGCAATTCGTTTTACAACTTTGAATGCTTTATGTCGTGAGTTGAATTGTCAACCCGGAGATATTTTAGAGTTTGAAGAAGATGTAGAAGTTTTGGAGGAAAAATCCACAAAAGAAGAAACAAAAGAAAACGATGCTTTAGGAAATTGGAGAGCTTAGTTTTTTCTTCAAATGTTTTGAAAACAAGACTCAAAGTTGTCTCTATTTTGTTGGTAAATCTCCTGATTGAATGTGCCACAAGTCAGAGTAAACTCCATTCAGCTCTAACAGGTCATCGTGGTGTCCTTCTTCAGTGATCTTTCCATCTTTTAGAACTAAAATTTTATCGGCGTGTCGAATCGTTGAAAGTCTGTGAGCAATTACCAAAGCTGTTTTTCCAGCTGTGAATTTCATTAGATTTTCTTGAATTTCTCGTTCTGTTTCGGTGTCAACTGAGCTTGTTGCTTCGTCGAAAACCATAATCGGAGCATCTTTCAAAATTGCTCTTGCAATGCTCAAACGCTGTCTTTGTCCACCTGAAAGTTTGATTCCTCTTTCTCCGACAATTGTTTCGTAACCTTCTTGCAAAGTTTCTACAAAACTGTGAAGTTGTGCCATTTTTGAGGCTTCAATGATTTCTTCAAGAGAAATATTTTCCATTCCGTAAGCGATATTTTCAGCGATTGTTCCGTGAAAAAGGTAAACGTCTTGACTGACAAGTGCGATGTTTTTTCTTAGGTCATTCAGTTTTAGCTCCCTTGTGTCAATTCCGTCAATTTTTACTGCACCTTCTGTTACGTCGTAAAGTCTTAGTAAAAGTTTAATCAACGTTGATTTTCCTGCTCCTGTTGCTCCTGCAAAACCAACAGTTTCTCCAGAATTAATTTTGAAATCCAAACCTTTCAAAACGTTTTCTCCTTGAGTGTACTTGAAGAAAACATTGTCAAACTCAATTTCTCCACTAACTTTAGCCAAAGATTTTGAATCCGATGAATCTTGAATTTTACTTTCCGTGTTCAAAAGTCCGAAGGTCCTTTTAGCACTTGCTCTCGCTCTTTCAAGTTCGTCCAAAATCCCACCAAGTCTTGTTAGGGGCCAAAGTAAGCGTTGAATCATCATCGAAAAAAGTACAAGTTCGCCAACAGTAAGGATTCCGTTTTCTTGTAAAACCCAGTAACTTCCAACGAGTAAAACTCCACCAAAACCTAATGAAACGCCCATTCTTATTAGAGGAACATAAACTGAACTTAAAATTATTGCATTGTAATTTGAGTCTTTGTACTCTTTTGAAGCCTCTTCAACTCTTTTGGTTTCAAATTTTTCTGCGGTAAAACTTTTGATTACTAAAATCCCAGCAATGTTGTTTTCGAGTCTGCTGTTCAAAGCTCCAACGGCTTGGCGAACTCTTTGGTAGCGAGGTGAAATTTTCTTTTGGTAAAAAAGACTTCCCCACAAAATTATCGGAATCGGAATTATTCCAATTAAAGCTAATTCCCAAGAGGTTGTAAAAAGCACAAAACCTGCAAAAAGAAAAAGGACAGCAAGTTGTAGGATTTCATTAAAACTTGTGTTCAAAAATCGCTCAAGTTGATTTACGTCATCGTTGAGCATTGCCATTGTTTCGCCCATTCGATGATTTTCGAAGAACTCAACTTCTCTCGCTTGAATGTGGTTGTAAGCGTCCATTCTCAGAGAATGTTGAACTTTTTGAGCTAAATTCATAAAACCGTACTGGTACATCCATTCAAAAATACTTTCAAAAGCAAAAATCCCAACTCCAAGCAAAGCCAAAAAAACTGCAATTGGAAAAGGCTCCAAACTGTCGAAAAAATACGAAATCCAACTTGGTGGCTCGCGACGAACTGTGTCAATAACCCAAGCAACAAGTAAAGGTGGCATTAAATCTAAAACTTTGTTTACAAAACTTGAAGCACACGAGAAATTAAAGAGACCTTTGAAAGGCTTTAAGTAAGCAAAAAGTTGCGAGATTGGGCTTTGTTCTTTTGGCATTTTTATTTCTTCTTTTAGTTGTTTTACAAGGGGTTGAAGATAACACAAAGGTCAAAATCTTTTAAAAATTTTTATTTGCCACGAAAAGTAAGTTGAACTTCATTCCTAAGAATAAATTTCTTAAATTGCAACTTACTTTTAAAACAGGAAAATTCTTTTGGAAAAATTGATTTCTAAGTTTAGTCGTCTCGCAGAAATTATGCACGAAATTAGGCAAAACTGCCCTTGGGATAAAATTCAAACCCACGATTCGCTCAGACAGTACTTACTTGAAGAAACTTACGAAGTCCTCGAAGCTCTTGACGACAGAAATTACTCAGAGCTAAAAATTGAACTTGGCGATTTACTCTTACAAGTTTTTTTCCACGCAGAACTTGCACGCGAAAAAGGTCTTTTCGATTTAGGCGATATTCTTTTTGAAATTTCGGACAAGTTAGTAAGAAGACACCCTCATGTTTTTGGAAATGAAGAAGCCAATTCGCCTGAAAAAGTCAGAGCGAATTGGGAGCAAATAAAACTCAAAGAAGGCAGGAAATCAGTTCTTGAAGGTGTTCCTAAAGAATTACCGTCTTTACTTCGTGCTTATCGTTTGACTTCAAAGGCTTCAAAAGTTGGCTTTGATTGGAACTCGCCCGAAGGTGCATTTGAAAAACTTGAAGAAGAAATTCACGAACTAAAAGACGAAATGAAAGTCGGTAACAAAGAAAAAATGGAAGAAGAGTTAGGCGATATGCTTTTTGCTTTGGTAAATTTTTCTCGCTTTTATGACATAAACCCTGAAGATGCTCTTCGGAAAACGACTGCAAAATTTATCCGTCGTTTTACTCACGTTGAAGAGACTTTGCAGAAAAATGGTAAACTGCCACAAGACTCGACTTTAGAAGAAATGGATAAAATTTGGGATGAAGCGAAAAGATTAGGACTTTAACCGAAAGAAAAATATGAAAATTAAAATATTATTTTTTGCGATTTACAAAGAAATTACCGGAACAGCAAAGTTAGAACTTGAAGTTCCTGAAAAAACTGACGGCTTGAAATTACAGGAAATCCTTGAGCAAAAATTTCCTGACTTAATAAAACTTCGTGGAGTAGGAAAGCTTGCTGTGAACTTGGATTACTCACCAATGGAAACTGTTTTGGAAGACGGAGACGAAGTTACTTTTATAGCACCAGTGAGTGGAGGTTAGAAAATGCACATAAAAATCACTTCTGAAAAACTTGACACGCAAAAATTAATCGAAATGGTTGAAGATGACGGAGCAGGAGCAATTGATATTTTCCTTGGAGTTGTTAGGAACAATATGAAAGGCAAAAAAGTAATTTCTCTTGATTACCATTGCTACGAAGCAATGTCTCAGAAAAAATTGGAAGAAATTGTCAACGAAACCTACAAAAAATTCGATGTCAAAAATATCGCTGTCGAACACCGAATCGGTCATTTACAAATTCGTGAAGCGAGTGTTGTAATTGTTGTTTCGAGTGCTCACAGAGGAGCATCTTTTGAGGCTTGTCGTTTTGTGATTGAAGAGATTAAAAAGAAAGTTCCGATTTGGAAAAAAGAATACTTTGAAGATGGTGAAACTTGGGTCGAAGGTTATTCACCTGACGTTCCTTAACAAAAATTAAATTTGACTTTGAGTAGAAAATGATTTTAAAAAACGGCAAAATTTTTACCTGTAATCCTGTTCAGCCTTTCGCAGAAGCAATTGGAATTCGTGGAAATAAAATCATTTCTGTTGGAAGCGAAGAAGAAGTTCGCTCTGCCTTTTCTTCAAAAGTTCAAGAAATTGATTTGGAAGGAAAAACAGTTCTTCCGGGTTTAATTGACTCACACACACATTTTACAGAGTTTTGCCTTTCTGCTGAAAGAGTAAAATTGAAAAATGTTAGGTCAGTCGAAGAAGCTCTTGAAAAAGTAAAAGCCAAGCTCAAAAATCATTCTGAAAATTCTTGGTTAACGGGTGGTGGTTGGAATCCCAATTTTATTGGTTTGCCAACAAAGGAAATGCTTGATTCGGTTTCAACTGAAATTCCGATTGCTTTGGAAGCAAACGATTACCACACTCTTTGGTGCAACTCGAAAGCTCTTGAACTTGGTGGAATCACAAAAGAAAAAGCATTGGAAAATCCGAAAGAAATTCCACTCAACGAAAACGGTGAAATTCTCGGAATCCTTTACGAAAAATCACGTCAGCCTTTAATCGAAAAATTTTATCAACCAAAATTAAGTAATTACCGCAAAGCACTTAAAAATGGTTTTCAAAAATACCACAAGTTTGGAGTTACAAGTGTTCACGCTTGTGAAGGTCAAGACGAACTTGACATTTACAACGAAATGAAATTAAGTGGCGAACTTGGAATTAGGATTTTCAAACTGATTCAGTTTTCTGAGCTTGAGCAAATACAAGAGCAAGGAATTTCTTTTCTTGACGGAGATGAGTTTTTAAAAATTGGACACGCAAAATTTTTCCTCGACGGAGCTTTGTCATCTCAAACAGCGGAAATGCTTGAGCCTTACGAAAACAGTGAGAATCGTGGACTAAGCCATTTTTCAGAAGATGAGATTGAAAAAATGGTTAAGAAAATTTTGGACTTTGGATTTGAACCAGCGGTTCACGCAATCGGCGATGCAGCAATTACAAAAATAGTTGAAGCATTCAAAAATGAAATTCAAACTCGCGGATTAATTTTTCAAAGGTTTAGAATTGAGCACGCTCAGCATTTGGGTCACGAACTAATTCAAGACATTTTGGAAGACGGGACGATTTTGGCAATGCAACCAATTCATATTCGCGAAGATGCACAAACTTGTGAAAAACTCTTAGGGAAGCGTTCCAAATGGGCTTTTCCTTTTGCAACACTTTTGCGGCATTCTGCAAGAGTGTGTTTTGGTTCAGACACTCCGGTCGAAACGATTAATCCTTTCGAGGGAATTTTTACAGCAGTAACTCGCAAGGCAAAAGGTTTTGAAAGCAACTCTTGGTTTTTTGAAGAGAAAATAACAGTCGAAGAAGCAATCAAAGCTTATACAATTGGAGGAGCTTTTGCATCTTTTGAGGAAGACATCAAAGGAAGTCTCGAAGTCGGTAAGTTAGCAGACTTAGCAGTGCTTTCAGAAGATATTTTTGCAGTGGAAAAAGAGAGAATTCCAAAAATATTTTCTTGTCTTACTTTACTTGATGGCAAGGTCGTACACAATGAATTATTTTGATACTTTGACAAAGAATTAAAAAACATTTAAATTCTCTTGTAATTTTAGATTCACTCTTTACTTTAAAGAGAAGTCAATATTTTTATAGACAAGAGAAAGTCTATGAAAATCTCCCTCATAGACTAGATTACAAACCAAATATTTGAAGATTAAAAAATTAGTAGATAAATGAAAAATATTAAAGACAAAAGAATCCACAATGATAGAAAAAAAATGGAAGGTACTCAATGAAGACATAACTAAACCTATCATCGACAGAATTTTAGAAAATAGAGGTATTTCTCCAAAAGAAAAAGAGACTTACCTAAATCCTGATTTTTCAAGACATCAACACGATCCTTTCTTAATGGAGGGAATGGAAGTTGCTGTCAAAAGAATAATTCAGGCACTTCGGAAAAAAGAACATATTTTAGTTTTTGGCGATTACGACGCAGACGGTGTTACTGCTACAACTTTGCTTTATGATTTTTTCAGAGAAGCAGAGGCAAATGTCTCGTTCATTCTTCCACACAGAATGGTTGATGGTTACGGGATTACTCCAAAAGGTGTCAGAAAAGCCCATAAACGAGGTGCAAATTTAATAATTACTGTTGATAACGGAATTAGTGCTGTAGATGCCGTCATTGAGGCAAACAGTTTAGGAATTGATGTAATCATTACTGATCACCATAAGCAAAATGGCGAACTTCCGCCTGCTTATGTTGTCGTGAATCCCAACCAGAATTCTTGTAGTTATCCTTTTAAAGGAATTGCAGGAGTTGGTGTTGCTTACAAAGTTGTCCAAGCTGTCGGTTCAAAAATTTGGCATCAAGAAAGGTTAGAAAAATTCATTCGTTGGAATTTAGACCTTGTTGCTATGGGAACTGTAGCTGATATTTGTCCAATGGTTGACGAAAATCGTGTCTTCGTAACTTACGGACTGCAAGTTATTGGCAAAAGTAAACGTGAAGGAATTAAAGCCTTACTTCGTGTTACTGGCGACCCAACAGAACGAATTGATACTCAAACAATTGGTTTTCGACTTGGACCGAGATTAAATGCTGCTGGAAGACTCGAAGCAGCTGATAAAGCCTTGAATCTTCTTCTTTCAAAGACTCCCGAAGAAGCTATGAAAATTGCAAATGAGCTAAACAAAATAAATTCAAGACGACAAGAATTTACGGCTCAAGGACTTTCGGAAGCAGAAGAAATGATTAATCCTGATGAAAAAATGTTAATAGTTTCTTCAAAGACTTGGCATCCTGGAATTATCGGATTGATTTCGGGAAGACTTACAGAAAAATACGGAAGACCTTCTTTGGTCTTAACTCTTGGACACGAAGAGGGAAAGTTTGCAGGTTCGGGACGTTCTATAGAATCTTTTGACATCACAAACGCTTTTTCTCAAGTTGAAGAACTTCTGCTTAGTTACGGTGGACACAAACAAGCTGGTGGAATGGCTCTGACTGAAGAAAACTTAGAAACTGTCAAAGAACGAATTTTAGACTACGCAACAACGACAATCGAAGAATCTGATTTAATTCCGATTGTAAACATTGACACAGAAATTTCTACCGAAGATGCAACAATGGAAACAATCGAAGCGATTAAAACTATTGGACCTTTTGGTGAAAGAAATAGAATCCCTGTTTTTGCTTTGCGAAATACAAGAGTTTTGAATGTGAGAACAGTTGGTTACAACGATCAACATTTAAAAATGAGTGTTAGAAAAAATAATCGTTTCTTTGAATGTATCGGATTTAACCTAGGTGATCTAATTCACAATCTAAAGTACGGCGATATGGTTGACATTGCTTTTAATCTTCTTATAAATTCTTGGAATGGAAAAAGAACCATTCAGTTACGATTAATTGATGTCAAAAATAAAAGTTCACAAAATGGTAATGGAATTTATTAATTTTGTGATAGTTCACACATAAATAGAGATTTTTTATTTCTATTTTCAATAATCTATTGAACTAACATTTTATGAGGATAAAATGAATTATTTAGCAAACAGATTTTCAAAACTATCCATAACTGACCTCCTTTTAACAAATGCATCAAAGTTTGTTACAGGTCTTCTTTTTGGTGCCTTATTTGCACCTGTAATAAAAAAACAAAAAAGATGGATTGTTTTACTCTCAGTGATTTTTGCTTTGAAACCTTTGTATTCTTTCTTCTTAAAAGATGCAAAGCCAAAGAAAAACAAATCTCACAAGGTTTTAGATGAAGAGGAAATGTTATTTGTCTAAAAAGGAATCTTGGACGGTTCTTGAACTTCTCAATTGGTCTGCTGACTACTTAGATAAAAAAGGAATTGAGAACTCAAGAAGAAATGTTGAAGAACTCCTTTGCTTAACATTAAAATGCAAGAGACTTGACCTTTATCTAAAATTCGAGATGCCTTTAAAACCTCAAGAATTAAAGGTTTACAGAGAGTTTTTCAAGAGAAGAGTAAACAGGGAGCCTTTACAATACATATTAGGCGAAACTGATTTTTATAACTCTAAAATTAAACTTCACAAAAAAGTTTTGATTCCAAGACCTGAGACTGAACTTTTGGTTGAAAGGGTTTTGGAAAAAATAGACTCACTTGACTTTGAATCCTCAAAAATTCTCGACATTGGAACAGGAAGTGGTTGTATTGCAATTTCTTTAGCTTTTGAACTTCCAGACTCGCAAGTCTTAGGAATAGATATTTCTGAAGATGCTGTCAGTTTGGCTACAGAGAATGCGGTTTTTAACGAAGTTTCAAACGCAAAATTTATCAAAAGAAATGCTTTAGACACTCCTCGTAAAACAGGAATCTTTGATTTCATTGTCTCAAACCCACCTTACATTGAAAGTTCAGAAATCCCCAAATTAATGCCCGAAGTAAAAGATTTTGAACCAATCTTAGCACTTGACGGAGGGAAAGATGGTTTTGATTTTTATCGTGAAGTAATTCCAAATTGTTATTCGCTTTTAAAAGACGAAGGTTTTGTTTTCTTTGAAGTTGGATATAAACAAGCCCAAAATTTAAAGAAAATACTCTTAGGAAATAATTTTGCAGAAGTAGAAATTTTTAAGGATTACAGTGGAATTGAAAGAATAGTTTCTGCCAAAAAATCCACACTTTAGATTTGATTTATTTTTATATTCCGACACTAATTTGCATCCGTGGCGCAATTGGATAGCGCATCAGATTTCGGCTCTGAGGGTTGGGGGTTCGACTCCCTCCGGATGTATTTACGAAAAAACAAAAAAGCCTCCAAAACTTTAAGTCTTGGAGGCTTTTTTTATTTAAAGCAATTTAGAATCTAATTTTTGGCAACTACAATGTAGTAAAAAGTAACACCTGAAGTTGCAGCACCTGAATCAATGTAAGAAACTCCCGCAATATCTCCAGCAACAAGCTCTGACGGAGAAGGAGGTGTTCCAAAATCTGGACTTGCTTTTCTATAAACATCGTAAGCAGTTGCTCCTGTTGAAGCACTCCAAGTCAAAATTATGTCGTTTCCTGAAACTGTAACACTAATTGCAACAGGGTCTGGAGCAGCAGTTGCTAAAGTTGAGTTTTGAGTTCCAGGAGTTCCGCCTGCATTTGCAGAGGCTGACCAATTTGTTCCGTCGTTGTTATCCAAAGCTGGAGAGTTTAATTCTAAAGAAGGACCTTGTCCATCAGCAGAAGTTGGCCAAGGAGCTCCGTCATCGTAAGTAACTTCGTCAACTGTGATTGTTAAAAACTTCAATGAAAGTGTTGAAGAGCTGTTTACAAGTTGGTTTGAAGAAGAACTAAAAACTACGTCAGGAGTAAAAGGAAAAGCTCCCGAACTTCCAACTTGAATTGTCAAAAATCCGTTTGCAGGAATTGTTTCGCCATTGAAACTGTAAGACCAAGAAGGATTTGTGCTGTTAATTGTCCAATTACTTGTCAGAACAATTGGACTTCCAGTTGTGTTGTAAAGTTCTAACCACTCTTCATCAACGCTTGGAGTGTTGTACATAATTTCATTCACAATCACGTCGTCAACACTTGGGGGAACTACGTAGTTGAAAGAAGCATTTTGCAAAGTAGAAGCATTTCCTGAAATGTCTTCAACTCCACTTACAGAAATTGTGTAATTAATTCCAGCAGAAAGTGAGCTAACAGTTAAGTGAACCAAAGAATTATCAGTTCCGTCCAAAGTTGCAGCAGTTGGATTTCCAATTCCGTTATCAATTGAATAATTTGTAAGAGTTTCAGCAGTTGCTTGGTCAAGGTTTTCATCAAACTGAACGTCAACACTTGTGAGTCCAATTGCAGAAGCTGAAATCAAACTTGGAGCTGTTAAGTCCGCAATTGTTGCTGTTCCAGGAGTTCCGCCAGCGTTGTCAGAAGTTTTCCAACTTGCACCTTGATTGTTGTCAAAAGAAGGAGTGAGAAGTTCAATTGAAAAATCAGTGTTTGTTGAGGGCCAAGAATTAGTTCCATTTTCGTAGTCAACTTGGTCAGCAACAACTTCATTGATGTCCATTAAAACAACTGATTCACCACCAGAGCTTAACCCAAAAAGAACATCTCCAACAACATTTGTAACTGAAGGATTAGCTGCGGAAAAACTTGCAACATCGTCAGTAAAAACGATAAAACTATTGTTATTAACAGAAGTTCCGCTTGGGATTGTCCAAACATTAAAACCGTCACTTAAAAGCCAGAAACTCAAGTCAACAGTTGCACCTGTGTTGTTAAAAATTTCGATAAACTCGAACCCACCACCGTTGTTGTAAAGAATTTCATTAATTACTAAGGCAGGAGTTGTTCCTGAGTTATTGACTTGGTAAGAGTAAAAACTAACAGGAGCATCTGAAGGAGAAGTAGTTGTCTGCCCACCAATGTCTGTAACGGAAACATAGTAATTTACGATTGTTCCGTCTGCTTGAGGAGGAATAACTCCATCGAAATTATCACCACTTGAATTAAGCATTGAAGTTGAAATAAAACCTGAACCAGTGTTGTAGAAAAGTTGTTTCGTAGAAGAGGCTGTTGTAAGTGAGCCGTCGTCAGTGAGTTCCGCAGAAATTGTAACAAGGTCAGAAGAGGAAGGAACTTGAGGGTTTCTTGTTACATTGGAAGCTGTTGGAGGAAAATCTGCATTCGCAACTGTGTTTACAGTTCCAGGACTTCCAAAATCTCCTGCACTTCCTGTCCAAGCACTTAGAGCTTCTGCCCAATTTGCTCCGACATTATTGTCAGAATTTATGTCAAGTAATTCCATAGAAATGCCAGTTGGGTCAGGAAAATTTGGTCCGCCGTCATAATAAACTTCATCAATTATTATCCCGCCTTCTTCCAAAATAACTTCGTCATCTCCATTCGCAAGTGACCAACTAGAATATTGATAATCAACAGAAACACCGCCATTAGTTGCGGTGTTAGAATTAAGTCCTAATACTAAATAACCATTCGCTGGAACCATTAAAGAACCGCCATTATCAATTGTGTGAGTATTTGAGCCGTTATCCCGCATAACCCATCCATCAATATTTATTGCGGAAGTAGTTGTGTTATAAACTTCGAAATACTCTCCATTATTGTCAGAAACTGCTGATGGATTTTGCATAATTTCTGTAACAATTACATCGCCTGGGTTTGCTCCGAAAAGATTTCCACTTAAAGAAGCTAACAAAGTCAAGCCCAGTGTAGCTTTGAGCCATTTACTTTTTGTCATTTTTTACCTCAAATTAAAATTATTTTTAAGTTTATTAATTATTCCAAAATTTAGAAAATGCCCGAATAATTTAGGCAAAATTCAGTTATGAATCAATGGTTCATTAAAAATAATAAAAGAATGTTAAGTCTTTAGAAATGATTTGTTTCCGAATATTTTTTCTTTTAAAAATCAAGTTCTTACTTCTTTGAGCAAAATTAAAAGTTTCGTAAGTTTGCATTCGATTTTTTTAAGAGAAAATTTTTAAAGAAAAAAGTAAGGGAAATCAAAACTTGAACTACTTAACTCGTAAAGCTAAAATCATTTCGACTTTAGGACCTGCTACTAACACTAAAGAACAAGTCGTCAAACTGATGAAAGCTGGAATGAACATTGCTCGTCTTAATTTTTCTCACGGTTCTTACAAAACACACTTACAAAATATAAAAAATGTTCGCGATGCAGAAGAGGAAGTTGGAAGACCTGTTGCAATTATTCAGGATTTACAAGGTCCTAAAATTAGAATTGGAAGGGTTCGAGATGGGCAAGTTGAAATTAAAAATGGGGATAAACTTGTAATTACAATCCAAGAGTTGCTTGGTGATGAGTTTAGAGTTTCTACCTCTTACCAAAATCTGCCAAATGATGTAGAAAAAGGTGACAGAATTTTAATTGATGATGGTGTTCTTGAACTTAAAGTATCAAAAAAAACAGCTAAAGAAGTTCATTGTATAGTTATTAATGGTGGGATTCTAAAAGCAAATAAAGGAATTAATCTTCCTGGAATTAATGTTAGTGCTCCAACCTTAACTGAAAAAGACAAAGCGGATTTGCTTTTCGGGTTGCAAAATGGAGTTGATTACATCGCACTTTCTTTCGTAAGAGACCCGAAAGACATTAATGTCGTAAAAGATATTATTACAAAAGCTGGTAAAAAAACTCCTGTAATTGCTAAAATTGAGAGACTTGAAGCAATTCAACAAATTGATGAAATTATTCAAGTTACAGATGTAATTTTGATAGCAAGAGGTGATCTGGGAGTTGAACTTCCAACTGAAGACGTTCCAATAATCCAAAAAGATATTATTCGTAAATGCAATGCTCAAGGAGTTCCTGTCATTACTGCAACGCAAATGCTTGAGTCAATGATTACGACTCCAAGACCAACGAGAGCTGAGGCTTCGGACGTAGCAAATGCAATTTTTGATGGAACGGATTGTGTAATGCTTTCAGGTGAAACTGCTTCGGGTAAATTTCCAATCGAAGCTGTAAAAATGATGGATAAAATTATTAGAACAACTGAATTTGAAATTTATAAACAAGGTAAAGAAAATAAAAATGCTGCTGAACTTGGAACGGATTATTCCATTACAGATGCGATAACTTTTTCGGCAAGTCAAACAGCGACAAACCTTAAAGCAGGTGCAATTATTCCGCTTACAAATTCTGGTAGAAATGCTAAGAAGATGGCTACTCAAAGACCTCACTGCCAAATCCTTTCACTAACTCAAGATAAAGTAATTCAGAGACAACTTACACTTTATTGGGGAGTTAAATCTTTCCTTTTGGAAACGCTTGACGAGAATTTTAGCTTTGAAAAGATTGAGAAGCTTGTAACCAATTCAATTTTTGTTTCAGACGGAGATGTTGTGATTTTAACTGCTTCAATCCCTTTTAAACAACAAGGTGAAACAAATATTATGAAGGTTTTTAAAATTGTTAAATAAAAAAAGGGGAAACTTAAAACTAAGTTTCCCCTTTTTGTCTAATCTAAAGACCTAATTTATTGAGCTTGTTCTTCCCAAATATAATTCAAGTCAACGTTACCCAAAACACTTGGCAAATACCAATTTGTATTTAAAAGTCCGCCACTTGTTGCCCAAGCTGAGAAGTTAGGATAAGCAAGTCCGATTTCTTGAGTTTCAACAACGTGTTCCCAGTCAGTTGGTAAAACCAAAGCCCAAGGAAGATTTGTTGTTGTTTTGTAGTAAGAATTCTGGTTCGGATTACTTGCGTCATCTTCAGTACCGAAGTAAAGATTATTTACTAATTCAGTTGGAGCATTATCAAGTAAATGAATTTCTTTTCCACGATTTTGATTAATCACCATAAAAGGATTAAAAGGTGGAGATGCTAAATCATTCAAAGTCAAATTTGCAGACAAAGCAATTGTTAAGTGTAAAGTGTCAACACTAACTTCAGGACTTCCAATTTCTGTGTTTAAATAATTGAAACCAGCTGCAGGAGTGTAAAGACCTTTAATATTGTCAGTAACAATAATTACTGCATTTGAGTTTCCAGCTTCTGTGCCATTTCCATTAAAAGAAGTAAAGTTTGCATCGAAGATTTGGTTTCCACTTACAGAAGAGACTGCGCTGTTAAGGATTGGCATTTCAAATCCAAAACCATTTGCTAAGTCAGCACCAGCAGCTTTTACTACAAAGTCAGCTTCAACTTCAACAACTTCGTTGTTTGCGTTTGTGATTCTGTTGAATCTGTAACCAGTAACTAAATCGTTAAAATCGTAATCTCCTTTTTTAGGCCAAAGGTCTTCAAAAGCGATTGTTCCGAAAGTTTGAGCACTTGGAGTGTAGTTGTTAAATGCTTTGTTAGGGTCGTTTGGATATTCATCTAATTCATCAGCAACTCCGTCGTTGTCAGCATCAAGAACTGTCGGAGCTCCGAATCCATTTGGATTACAAGGTGAACTTGGAATTACGTTATTACAAGAGAGAGAAGCAGGAGAATTAATATTTCCATTGTTGTTTTCAACTCCATTTGCGTCACAAAGTTCAACTGTTCCAGATAAATCTGCTCCACCATTAATGTTAGTAGTAGTTGCTATTGAAATGGTAGAAGTTCCACCAAATCCTTCAACGTCTCCATTAAACTGTAAACTGTTAGCTTCAAACATTGCCCCGTCGTGAAGTTCCGTGTCAGAACCACCATTAAAGTGCATTGCAGAACCACTTGAAGCAAAACCGTAGTTAAAGAAATCATTGTTTTGATGAAAATTTCCTGTAACAATTAACTGACAATTGTTTATAAAGTCACTATTGCCATTGTTAGAGAAATTTCCTCCAACTGTGATTTTGAAATTGTTTGTAACTTCGTCATTGTTGTTAAAGCTTTGACCGACAATTATTTCACCGTCGTTTGTAAGTTCACCATTTGAGTTGACATTAAAGTTACCACTTACATTCATAATCCCATAATTTTCAACTTCACCGCTTGGTGAAAAAGTAGAAGTATGAGTAAAGTTGTCACTGTAATTAATTAAAAGACCATCTTTTTTGATATTTAGATTTTGGCCATTAAAAGTGGCTGTTTCTGTGATAATTAATGTTCCATTCTTATCGACTTGGATTGAACCAGAGCCAAGTGTTCCACAAACTTTTAAAGTCGCATTCTTTTTAACTTTTGTATTTCCTGTCAAGTTTCCTGTTACGCAAACAGTTCCACCGCTAACAGTAAGGTTGCTTTTATCTACAAAAGTAGTTCCACAACCTGAAGTACAGTCTGGACCTGACATTATTTCGTTTCCGCCTTTTCCGTTTGGTTTTGCAAAAGAAGATTCGAAAATTAAGTTAAAACTTGTCGAACTTAAATCTTTAATCGCCAATTCGCTTGAGCCTGTTTGTGAAGTTTTAACAACAAAAAGTTCATCAACGTAAGTAGGAAGGTTAAGGTTTGTTTCAAAAGGTTTATCTCTGTTTATAGTTCCTGAAATCAATAAGTTTCCACTACCGTAAGGATTTCCGTCATAAATGTCAACTTTATAAAGACCTGTTTCTTCGATTGTAAAATTTACTCCGATGTTAAGAGCAACATCTTTTGTTGTTGACCAATCAAAGTTTTCTGAAACGGTAAGTTCTTGAATTGGTTCTGGTTCTGGAATTGCACCAAAAGTTTCTTCCTCGGCAGTATCATCATTCGTACAACCAATTGCAAATGAAGATGCAATTGCCAACATTAGAAGCCTGTTTAAGTTTGATTTTTTCATTTTTCTTTTCCTACATAAATGAGTTATAAATAAATTTCTTTTTTGTCGTCTGCCACTAATTATAACCCAAACATATAGCTATAAATTTCTGACTTAGACAAATAGGCTCATTTTTTCTACTAAAGCCTTTTTTGGTTCGATTAATTTCTTAAAAGTTTGAGAAGTGAGAACTTAGTTTTCTTTAAGTTGTTTTTTTGTAAAAACAATAGCTCCGATGGTTGCTACTAAAAGCAAGATTGAAGCAATTTCGAATGGAAAAACGTAATCGGTAAAAAGTAAAATCCCCATATTGTAAGCATCTCCTGCTGGCATTTCGGATTCAGGCACTAAAGCTCTACCAACTTTGGTGAAAGAGAAAATTACTGAAAGAGCAATCGCTCCGCCAAAAACTGTTCCGAGAAGTTTTTTGAGGTTCGGTATTTTGTATGAATCTTTGAGGTTCAAAAGCATTACAACAAACAGGAACAAAACCATAATTGCTCCTGCATAAACTGCAATTTGAATCATTGCGAGGAAGTAAGCATTGAGTAAAACATAAATTCCTGCAAGAGAGAAAAGCGTAACGACAAGCGAAAGAACACTGTAAATTGGCTTCTCTTGTGTGATTACAACTAAAGCTGAAGCAATGGCAAGAACTGCAAAAATTGTGAAAAGTACTAATTCCATTTTATACTCTTAATTCCTTAAAACTCTAAATCTAAACTTCTACCTTCTTGGTAGTATTTTCCGTCTTTGGTAAGCTCATAAACAATTTCTAACTTCTCTTTATCGTAAATTGCATTTTCACGCGAGTAAGCAGAAAAGTCATAAATCTCTGTCAATTCAATTGCTTCACAAGGGCAAGCCTCTTCGCAAAATCCACAGAAAATACATCTCAAAATATCAATTTCATATTTTTTTGGGTGCTTTTCTTTTTTCGGGTCATTTGGATATTCGTCAGCCCAAGGAGAACGTTCTGCTTCAATTGAAATACAGTCAGCAGGACAAGCAGTCGAACACATTTCGCAAGCAACACATTTTGTCCTGTCTTGTTCGTCTTTGTTAAGTCTGTGAAGTCCTCTGTATTTTTCGTAAGGAACCCATTTTTCTTCTGGGTATTGGATTGTCGCACGTTTGTTTGTGCTGATTTTTCCTGCTCTTCTTTCAAGAGGAGCTTGGTAAGCTGCGTGAGCTCCAATTTTCATAAAATGCTTAAGAGTAAGCATTAAACCCCTGAAAACTTCTACAAGGTAAAGATCATTTTTTACCGATTTAACATTTATGCTGACTTTTTTTGTAGCCATATTTTTAACTTTCGTTTTTTGTCAAAATTAGTGATAAAAATTCTTGAGCAAAACCATAATTACTGCTGTTCCAACAACTGTAAGAATACTCAAAGGTAAAATCCCTTTCCAACTCACATTCATTAGTTGGTCATAACGAAATCTTGGTAAACTCCAGCGAACCCAAATAAAAATAAAAATGAAAATTGAAGTCTTGAGTCCAAAAACAGACATTGACAAAATTACTCCGAAAAGTCCAAGAGCAGATTCGTCAACAAAAGGAATATCCCAACCACCAAAGAATAAAGTTACAACTAAAGCAGAAGAAGTAATGATATTTCCGTACTCTGCAAGTAAAAACATTCCAAATTTCATTGAGCTGTATTCTGTGTGGTAACCTGCGACAAGTTCTTGTTCACATTCTGCAAGGTCAAAAGGAAGTCTGTTTGTCTCAGCAAAGATTGTAATTAGAAAAATCATAAATGCAGGAAAGTTTAGAACATACCAAAAAGTTTCTTGTTGGTGAGCAACGATTTCATTCATCGAAAGTGAACCTGACATCAAAACAACTGTTACCAAAGCTAAACCCATTGGCAATTCGTAAGAAACCATCTGAGCACTTGCTCTCAAAGCTCCAAGAAGTGAATATTTGTTGTTTTGAGCCCAACCTCCCATAACGATTCCATAAACTCCAATTGAAGCAATTGCCACAAAGTAGAGTAGTCCAACATTTATGTCTGCAACTTGAAGAACTAAAGGAGTTAAGTTTTCACCGATGAAAGGAAGAGAAATTCCAGCAATCGGAATTGTCGGTCCAAAAGGAATTACTGCTCCTGTCATTAGTGCTGGAGTCATCATCACAATCGGAGCAATCATATAAGTTAGTTTATCAACGTGAGTTGGAATTACATCTTCTTTCAGAATCAGTTTGATTCCGTCAGCGAATGACTGTCCCAAACCTCCATAAAAAGTTCTGTTTGGTCCCAAACGGTCTTGCATAAAAGCTGAAAATCTTCTTTCAGCAAGAATTACCATTGTTACACCAAGCAAAAGAACCTTAATTACAAGGGCAACTTTTAAGACAGAGAAAATTAAATTTTGAGTAGCAATATCCATTTTAAACTCTAAAATAAATCGTTAGACAGTTTCTAAAACTTCTTGTGGTTGAAGCATTCCTAAATCGCCGATTTTAAACAAAGACATTCCTTTGTATTCCTTTACTTCTTTGGCAATTTGGATTAAAATTTCCGAAGGCATCATTTCTTTCCAATGCGAATCGAATGCAGTCATTAATTCTTGTAAAATTTCAATGTCTGAAAGGAAACTTCCTTGTGAAGAAACCGCTTGGCTAAATCTTTGGACTCTTCCTTGAACATTCGTGAAAGTTCCTTGTTTTTCAAAATAATTTTTGCCACCAAGAGCGTAGTGAGCCGATTTTGTTAAGTCAGAATCTTGGTAGTCAATTACAACGAGTAAGTCTAATTTTTTGAAAAGTTCTTCTTCTTCAGGTAAAAAACCTCCTTCAGGAATTCCGCCAAGAACGAAAAGAACTTTTATTTCACCGTGTTTGATTTTGTTGTAAACTTGGTAAGCATTTTCAGCTTTTAAAATTTGAGAAGCACCTTTTCGGTTTGGTGTTTTGTCGCCATAAATTTTGAAACCAGCTTTAAACTCAACTTCATCTTCTGTGATTTCAGGAGCTCTTAAACCAACGTTGTGACTTCCGATAATTTTGTTTGCAAATTTGTTGAGTAAAAAGTTTTCTTCGTTAGAGGCGTGAGCAGAGCCCAAAAATCCGATTGACTTTGCTCTCCAAACCTTTTTGACTTGGCTTACTTTTTCAACAATTTCTGAAATTGCATCTCTAAGATTTGTGTCAACTTGATTTCCGTTTGCATCGATTTTACGAGGTTTCTTCACTCTTTCAACTTCTTGAATTGCGTGGTAACCAAATCTTCCGTCGTCACAAATCCAAACTTCGTTCACTTCTTCATTTTCTCTTGGCTTGAAACGTTTAACTTTGTCGTCAAGGTGAGCAACTTCGATGTTACAACCTGCGGAGCAACCTGTGCAAACCGATTTCGTGTGTTTCAAATTCCAAACTCTTGCTGAAAAAAGAAAGTCTTTTGTTACTAAAGCACCAACAGGGCAAATATCAGCTACGTTTCCTGAAAGTCTGTTTTTGAGAGGCTTTCCAGGATAAGTAACGATTTCGTCTTTGTGTCCTCTGTTAGCGATTGCGAGTTCGTGTTCACCGACAATTTCGTCGCAGAAACGGACACAACGCGAACAAAGAATACAACGTTGAGTGTAAAGTGAGATATTTGGTCCGAGGTCTTTTTTAGGTTTTGGCGTTTTGTCCTCGATTGCTCTTCTGAAACCTCTTCCGTAGTCGTAAGAATAATCTTGAAGTTTACATTCACCAGCTTGGTCACAAACAGGACAATCAAGTGGGTGATTCAGGAGCAAAAATTCCATAATTGATTTTTGTGATTCAACAACTTCTTCGGTTTTTGTGCTAATCACCATATCAAATTCTTCGTCAATCTTTCTATGAGGAGGAGCATTTCCGATTGGAGTTGAACAAGCTGTTTGGAGTTTTGGCATTCCTTGAACTTCTACGAGACACATTCGGCAGTTTCCTGCAATCGAGAGTTTCGGGTGGTAACAGTAGTGAGGAATTTCTTTTCCATTTTCAGCAGCTACTTGAAGAATCGTTTTTCCTGCTTCAACTTCAAGAATCTTACCATCGAGCTTAATTTTGGGCATCGTCAAAACCTTTGCAATTTTAAAATCTTACAGATTTCGGCAAAGATAGTAAAATTACCTTTTCAAGGCTACTTTTTTTGGTAATAAAATTTGTTGGTGTTTTGGGTGGGTTTTAAGAAAAAAATTCTATCAATTCTTTTTTGTAAAAAGTAATGTCACTCGGTGTTAAACTTCCTAACTTTTTAACAATTATTCTTTTGTCAATAGTTGCGAATTTCATTCTGAGCATTGAAGGCTTTGGAAGGTTTGCTTTTTGCCAATTTTTGATTCGGTAATCGCCTAATCTTTTTTTTGCATCAATTTTACTTGTGATAAAAGCAATGACAAAATCAAGTCCATCATTGTAAGAATTAGGTGAAATAATTAAGGCTGGTCGTTTCTTGGTAGTTGATAAATCAGTGAAAGGGAATGGAACGAGAATAATATCCCATTTTTTATAAGGTGTCATAGATTTCATCTTCTTCGTTATCCCACTCTGCGAATGAAGATTCAGACATTTTCATTACTTCTGTTAAATCTTCGTTTTCAGCAATTTTAATGAGAATGTCTTTTTTTTCGTCAATGTAATTATCGACTAATTCGGAAATTATGCTTCCCATAGATTTTCCTTCAATTGAAGCAATAACTTTTAAAGTCTTTCTTTTTTTGTCATCAATTCTTACACTCATTACGCTCATTTGCTTTTCCTGTTTGTAGTATTTACTACAAAATGTAAAGCAAACAGATTTCATTGTCAAAATGAATTTAATTTTACCGAAAACTTGATTTAGAATTTAAATTCTAAAAAACACTAAAATTTCTTGAGGATAAAAATGAGACCTAACCAATTTCTTGCTTTTCGATTTTCTGAAACAGACGAACCATTTAATTCTTACATCTTTTGGAATCACGAAACAGGTGAGCAATTCAAAGAAAAAATCATTGAACCTTTATCGTTAATAAATATTTTTATCGGACAAAATAATTCTGGTAAAAGTAGGTTGTTAAGAGAGTTGGTAAAGAAGCAAGGTTTTGACTACAAAACTGAAAATTATAATTTTCAAACATTTTGTGAAATTTCAAAATCAATGGAGCCTTTCTTAAAAAGTGCTTTTCAAAAAGCGGGAAATAATATAAGTGGAGTAACTTATGAACAATTTTTTGAAAAATATTCAAAATCAATGGATTTATTTATTCCTTATCTTGGTAAAGAAGACCCTTTGTATCATCTTCAAACTGGATTGAATAAACTAATTAATAATGACTTAATTAGAAATGGTAGGATTTATTTTAACCAGATAGATATAGAAAGTATGTTTAAAACATCCTTGGCCAAATTGAAGAACTACAAATTTAATTTAGATATTTTTAAAGCTAATAAATTCTACATTCCTATTTTAAGAGGAATGAGACCATTTACTAATTCATCAAACAACTTTTATTTGAATAGGACAAAACAAGATTATGATTTGCCAGAATCTTACATCTTCACAGGTTTAGAGCTTTACGAAGATTTAACAAACAAACTTCTTGGAAAGCCTGATGGAAGAAAAGCTGTAAAAGATTATGAAGATTTTTTATCAAAATATTTTTTTGACGGAAAAGAAGTAACTCTAATTCCTCTGGTAAATTCTGACACTGTTGAAGTAAAAATTGGAGATGAAAAACAATATCCAATTCACCAACTTGGAGATGGATTACAAAATCTAATAATTGTCACTTACAAAATCTTTTTAGAAAAAGAACGGTGTTTGTTCTTTTTTGAGGAGCCAGATTTGTATATGCATCCGGGAATGCAAAGAGCATTTCTTGAAGTTCTTTTGAAGCACAACCACCACCAATATTTTCTGACAACTCACTCAAATCATTTGCTCGATATGACTTTGGATTACCAAGAGATTTCAGTTTTCCACTTTCAGAAGAAAGGTGATGGTAAAGAAACAAAATTTGAAGTTAAGCCGATTTCAACAGGCGACAGGAATTTGCTACAAGATTTAGGAGTAAGAAATTCTTCTGTTTTTCTAACCAATGCAACAATTTGGGTCGAAGGAATCACAGACAGACTTTACTTAAGAGTTTACTTAGAAAAATATTTGCAAGAATTGGAAAAAGAAGGAAGCAAACTTTATGAGGGTTTTGCAAAACTCAAAGAAGACTTTCATTATTCTTTTATTGAGTATCAAGGCTCGAATCTTGTTCACTGGACTTTTGAAGAAGGAAGCGATGAAAAGATAAATGCTCTCAAAGTTTGCGGAAATCCATTAATAATTGCTGATGGAGATGTTGCAGGAAAGGGAACTCGAATTGAAGACTTGAGCAATACACTTGGAGAGGAAAAAGTAATCGTTTTAGACTGCAAAGAAATTGAAAACCTAATTCCTGAAGAACTTTTGAAAAGACACAAAAAAGTTATTTCAGAGTTTGGGGAGAAATTAGGTGAAATAAAGATTAGTGAATATTCTCAAAGAAAGACAATTGGAATTGGTGGCTATTTGGACAAGAAACTGAAAAAAACTAATACTTTTTCTGATACTCAAACAGGCACTGTCAAAAACAAAGTGAAATTTTGTGAGCAAATTGTTGAGGACGCAAGAAATAATTTTGATTCTTGGAAATTGCCGAACGAACTCAAAGAACTTTGTAAAAATATCTTTGAACACATTCGGCAAGCAAACTCATAAACTAACTCTAAAAGTCATCGAATTTGTCTGTAACTAAATGGTGGTAAGCATCTTCGATTACACTAATTTCTACAATACTTTCGGCTTTGTTAAGCAATTTTGTACAGTCTTCACTTAAGTGCCTCAAGTGTAATTTTTTGCCGAATTTTGCATATTTTTCTGTGAGAGAATTTAGTGCCTCCAAACCAGATTGGTCAACAACTCTTGAATTTTGAAATTCAATAATTACATCGTCAGGGTCTTCTTCAGGAGTGAACAATTGTAAAAAATTATGAACTGAACCAAAAAACACTGAACCGTCTAATTCATAAATTTTAGAACCTTCTTCATTAGTATAAGTCTTCGCCATAATTAATTTTCCTTTTTCCCAAGCAAAAACCAAAGCCGAAACAATCACACCTGTAATTACTGCAATTGCTAAATCTGCAAAAACTGTTACTGAGGACACAAGCACCAAAACAAAAGCGTCTGACTTAGGAATTTTCCTAAGAAAGTTAAAACTCGACCACTCAAAAGTTCCAAGTGCAACCATAAACATTAGTCCAATCAAAGCCGCTAAAGGAATCATTTCAATCAAATTTGAAGCGAACAAAATGAAAATAAGTAACAGCAACGCCGCAGAAATTCCAGACAAACGACTACGACCTCCTGAATCAATATTTATCATACTTTGTCCAATCATCGCACAACCTCCCATTCCTCCAAAAAATCCTGTAACAACATTTGCAGCACCTTGTCCGATACATTCTCTGTTACTCTGACCGCGAGTGTTTGTCAGTTCGTCAATTAACATCAAAGTCATCAAAGATTCAATCAAACCAATCGCCGCCAAAATCAATGCGTAAGGAAAAATGATTGTCAAAGTTTCCCAAGTGAAAGGAATCATCGGAATGTTAAACTCAGGAAATCCGCCACCAACAGAAGCCATATCTCCAACAACTCTTGTATCAAGATTAAGTCCGAGAACAATCAGAGTAACAACAATTATCGCCATTAAAGAAGCAGGAACAGCTTTTGTGAATTTCGGTAGAAAATGGATTATAGCCATTGTTAATGCAATTAAACCTAACATTGTAAAAAGTGGCATTCCTGTCATCCATTCCAAATTTCCGTCAACTCCTTGCACTTTCAGCTGTGAAAATTGTGCTAAAAAAATCACGATTGCCAGACCATTTACAAAACCAAGCATTACAGGATGCGGAATTAATCTCACAAATTTCCCAAGCCTTAAAACTCCAACCGAAATTTGAATCAAGCCCATAAGAATCACTGTTGCGAATAGATATTGGATTCCGTGTTGTGCAACCAAAGTTACCATTACAACTGCCAAAGCTCCAGTTGCTCCGGAAATCATTCCAGGACGACCTCCAATTGCGGCAGTAATTAAACCAACCATAAAAGCTGCATACAAACCAACTAACGGTTCAATTCCAGCAATCAATGCAAAAGCAATCGCTTCGGGAACAAGAGCAAATGCAACTGTTAATCCTGATAAAAGGTCATTTTTTAAATTTTTGGGAGCTTTGTGATGAAGTTTGAACATATTTTTTTATCAATAAAATTAGAATTTTATAAAATATTTTTTAATTCGATAAGTCTGATTAAATCAGACAATTTGAGGAATGTAAACGTGGAAGGTTTGTCTAAAACGTCTTATTTCTTAAAATCGAACAAAGGCAAAAGAGAATTTTTCTAATTTTACCTTAAAAAATGAAACGCCAAATATAAGTGAAATTTAATTTAGTAAAAGTGCTAATTTACAATTTTAGTTTTTAACTAAATACTTAAATTACAAATATTTACAAAGGAAGCAGGTGGCTAATGAGGAAAGAGGACTGAATTTTGGGGTTGTTGTTGAGACTTCGGAAGCAAATCTGAGAAAGTGCTTAGATTTATTTTGGATCCCAGTTTAGTTTTAGATAAAATTCACGTTCGTCTAATTTGTCTCCGTCAATGAATCCTAAATCTCGGTAAAGTTTTTCTGCTACTTTATTTTCCTTAGCGACAGAAGTTCCAATGTATTCGATTTCAGGCATCATTTTAAGTCGGCGAATTACTTCAACCATTGTAGCTTTCCCATAGCCTTGGTTCTGAAATTTCTCTCCAATTAAAAGTCGCGTTACAAAACCAACTCCGTCCATAATTTGATACATTACAAATCCAACCATTGGGTCATTTTCAGTTGGTTCAAAGCCTCTAATTTTATCGTCGTAAACTACAAATGGAAATAAAAGTGGGTTTGCTTTTGCTTGAGCTAACGAGAATAAATTTGGTGCAACAAAGTTTTCCTGATTTGGAGCAACTTTGAGTTTAATACATTCAGAGAAGTTCGTTTTATTAATTTGACGCAAAGTAACTTTCTTCATAAAAACTAAGCCTTGTTAGTAAGGAATTTTGTTTCCGTCAATGTCGAGAAATTGACCACTTTCCGAAAGGGATAAATTTTCGACGGTTTCGAGGATTTTTGAAACGGATTCTTCGGCACTAAGCGGAGCTGAGTTTCCGCCCATTGCTGTTCTAACCCAACCGGGACTAATTGCACAAACTGAAATTTTGTCTTCCTGAAATTCAGTTGCTTGATTTTTTGTGAGCATATTTAAAGCAACTTTTGAAATGCTGTAAGGAACCGAATAGCCGTTGCTCAAAGAAATTGAAGCCAAGTGAGAACTCAAGTTTATAATTTTGGGATTTTCTCCTTTTAACAAAAGCGAGTGCAGAAACTTTGTTGCAAGAAAAGCACTTCCGAGATTGACATTAAAAATGTGAGTCAAGTCTTGCAAATCCATTTCCACAGTTTTTGCTGAACGATTTTCGTTAATTCCTGCATTGTTGATTAAAAAGTCGAGTTTTCCAAATTCGCTTGAAATGAAACTCTTAAGTTCTGAAAGCTCTTTCTCAGAAGTAACGTCAACTTTGAACGGAAACAAATTTTCAGATTTTTTGCCAAACTCCAACAAGTCTTGAGAACGATTTTCGTCTCTGTAACCTGCGATTACTTTGTGAGATTTTCCGATAAGCTGACGGACAAACTCAAAGCCAATTCCACGATTCGCTCCACTAACAAAGACAATTTTTGAATTATTTTGCACGAGGCTTTTCTCCAATTTCAATTACTTCAAAATCAACCAAGTCGTTCCAGTTTTGAATCCAGATTTCAAACAAAGAAAAGTTGTTTGTTTCCATTAATTGAAAGCATCTTTTGCCGTCTTTTTCTAACCAACTTTCGACGAAGTTCAAGCCTTGTGGCAACAATCTTCCTTTTTCTTCAAATCGTTTGTAAACCAAATCCTTGCAACCTGAACGAAAAGTCTCAATCACCATAAATTTTTTCAAAACTAAAATCCGAAAGAAACAGAAACACCTAATTTTTCGTACCAAACGTACATCAAACTGATTCCGTAAGTATCCGCAAAATAATTTAACATTAAGTGTGAACGGTCTCCGTCAAACATTGGAGTAACCGAAAATTCATTCCAAATTTCGATGTTTGCTCCAAACGGAAAGTTAATTTCTTCGTCCCATTCCGAGTAATTGACACTTGCATAAAATGAACTTCGCAGTAAATCAAAGTATTTACTGCCCGTTAAGTAGTAAGATTGTTTGCCAGAAGGAGAGCCGATTCTATCCGAGCTCGTTCCGACAAATAAAGCAGGAATTTTGTCAGATTCTTTAAACAAGAATAATGTGAAAAGAGGTCCGATTTCTTTTGCTTTCGGATTAAACTCCGCTCCAACTTGCAAACGTTCAAAGATTCTGTAATTTGCAGTAAATCTCCATCTTGGACGGTCTAAATCTGTGTCAACGAATCGTCCTGAAAATGTCCATTTTGTATTAATTCCACTTCCCCGAAGTGGTGCACCTTCTCCAGGTCAACCAACTCAAGTAGGTGTTGTTGCGACTCTTTTCGGAGCTTCAATTACTTCCGTTGAGTCTGACTCGCTTTCTTGTGCAGAAGCAGAAGAAACTGAAAGTAAAAGTGTGATTAGGAAGCTGAGAATTAAAGATTTGCTCATTAACTTTCTTTCTTTTGTTAAAAATTCTAAGTAAGGTTTTCGGAACCCATTATCAAAAAGCCTGTGAAGGCTGCGTTGTAATTTGAAAGGCTTGGATCAACTTTTGTTTTCATTTCGTTAATTTGTTCGCGAAAACTCTCATAAAACTCCCAACTTGGAGTCGGCTTGTAAGTTAAAGATTCTAACTCATAAATTTCAATGATTTTTTTTGCGTAAGTCGGTTTTACAAAAACATCAATTTGAGGTCGTAAGTAAATTGGTAAAACCGTCATCAAAGTCCACTTTGCAAGCTTACCATTTTTCAAAATTTCTAAAATTATTTCAAAACCATTTTTTTGATTTCCGTGCAAAAGTTCTTTAACTCCCTTTGCCAAAAGCTCTTTCTCGCCAATTGGCAATGTCATCGCAAAGTCTCTGAACTTTGGCTTTTCAAAAAGCGAAACCATTGAAGAACGGCTAACAACTTTCGTCACCTTTTCAACAATCATTTCTGGTTCTTTGAAATTTTCTTTTGCAAAAAATTCTTGAGTTTGTCCAATTAATTTGTCCATTTTGTGTTTTTTGCCAATTTTTAACATTTCGGGATTTTCAAAACCTCCCGGAAATTTTGCAAAAAAATATTTCTCAGCTTCTTTAAGTTTCTGAATGTTCATAAAATAATTTTCCTTTGAAAGGTTTTACTTAATTTGAGTTTAGAAATCATAGTTTTTACAAAGTCCAAACTTCTTCGCTTTCGATAATTTCATTTGTCAATTTTAATCCAATATTTTTTGCGACTTTCTGACTTGCGAAGTGATTTGGGTTCACACAAGCGATGATTTTTGTTGAAAAATTTCCTCTTAGCCACTTAACCATTTCTTTAGCCGATTCTGTTGCAAAACCAAAACCTTGAAAATCAACTCCAACAACCCAAGCAATACTAATCATCTTTTCCGAAACAGTCGCTTGAACGTAACCGATTGGGTCTTTCTTATTTAGAAAAATTATCCAATTTAACCACAGTTCTTTTTTGTCTGGAGAAAATCTTGATTGAAGGAATTTATATTTTTCAGTTAATCTCTCAATTGATTCGGGAGGTTTTCCGCCTGTGAATTCGTATAATTTTTCATTGGCAAGAACTTTGAACATTGCCTTCGCGTGAGACTCTTTGAGCGGAATGAGTTTTAATCTTTTGGTTTCCAAAACAGGAACTAAAGGTAATTTCATTTTGTCCGACTTAGCTTAAATTCAAGAGACTTTTTCACAACTTTCCACTCGTTTTGCAAAATCGAAAAAACAACTGTGTCTCGAATTGTGCCGTCGGAATCAAGTCTGTGATTTCGCAAAATTCCGTCTTGTTTTGCACCGAGTCTGCTAATTGCTTTTCTTGAAGCCTCATTAAAAAAGTGAGTTCGGAACTCAACAGCAATCGCACCAAGTTTCTCGAATGCGTGAGAAAGAAGTAAAAGTTTGCACTCAGTATTTACAGGAGTTCTTTGGTAGCTTTGCGAGTAAAAAGTGTAACCAATCTCAAGTCTTTTGTGTTCAGGTTCTGCGTTACAAAAACGAGTTGAACCAATAATTTTGTTAGTCTCGTTTTCCACAACAACAAAAGGTAAAGACCTACCAAGCTCCTTTTCAGAAAGTGCAAAATCAATGTAGTTGTCAACAGTTTGCTCGGAAGGAACACTTGTAAACCAAAGTTCCCAAAGTTTGCCGTCACTAGCTGCTTCAACAAGCGAATTCCTGTGAGATTTTTGCATCGGAATCAGTGTTACAAATTTTCCTGAAAGTTCAATGTCTTTTAACCAATTGGTCATCTTTTGAGTTTCTAACTTTTTTAAAATTCTAAGAAGTTAAGGGTAACTAAGCAATTCTAACTCTTTAATAAATCGGTAGTCTTTTTGATTTTTTGATAGGAAAGGAACTTTTAAGGTAATTGCCGTTGCTGCAATAATTGAATCTGGAATTAGTAAGCCGTGACTCAAGCGGTAATTGGAAAGTAACTTGATTGCCTTTTCAGAAATTTCTTCGGATAGACTTAAAATTTCGTAACGTTTTAAAAATTTGCTTAAAATATTAAGCTCCCTTTTATTGGCACAACCAACAATCAATTCCATTTTAGTGATTGAGCTAATTTGCAAATTACTTTTGCTTTCTTCAAGTCTCAACCGATTTATTGCCGTAATTTCTTCTCGTGCAACATCAATGAGAATGTCTGTGTCAACAAGTAAACTTTTACTCAATTAATCAGCCCAATCAGATTTTCGTAAGTTTTTTACCCAATTAGAACTATCTGCCAAATCTTCTCGATTTTTCCACATTCCAACAAATTTCTCTTCTTCTAAGTTCACCATTTTGTTTTTACGTGTTCTTTTTGAGTTACGGCTTTTGTTTTTTGAAAGTAAAAAATCAATTACTTCTTTTTGGTCATCACTTGAAAGAGATTCAAGTTTTTCAATAAAATTTTCTGAAAGCATTTTGTAATCCTTTGAAAATTAAAATTCAAGTTAAAAAGTAGCAAAAGAATACCCACAAACAAAATTTTTTTAGAAGTGCCAAATCCCAAAATCCGTGAAATCAGTTAATCCGTTTTAATCCGTGATTCAGACATCGGAATCAGTGTTACAAATTTTCCCGAAAGTTCAATGTCTTGTAGCCAATTAGTCATTTTAATTGCCAAGAATTTCGTTCAAGCCGTCAATAATTATGTCTAATTCTTCTTGGCTTACTTTACTAATGAAATTACCAATTCTTTTGACCGACAAAGTCCTAATTTGGCTAATTTTTACCCACGATTTTTTAGGTGATTTTGGAGAAGTTAGTTCATAAACAAGTGGGAAACCTACTTTGGGGCTTTTACTTGTGATTGCCAAACCAATTACTGTTCCTGAACGTTCGTTAAAAACATCTTCACTAATCACAAGAATTGGTCTTAGTCCTGCTTGTTCATTTCCGATTGTTGGATTTAGATTCGCCCAAAAAATATCTCCTCTTAATATTCATCCCATTCCTCAATCTCCATTTCCATTCCTTCTTCTGCTAAGTTGATTTCTTCTTCGGGATTCAGTTTTGCACACTCAACAGCCAAACGACTTTTAGAAATTCTCGCAAGTTTATCGCTAACGGCTTCTTGAATTGCTTTACTTCTGTTAGGAAAAAATTTTCTACTTACCAAACTATCCAATTCCCTCAAAATATTTTCGTCTAATGAAATTGCAATTTTTGTGGCTGGCATAAATTTACCTTTTGTTTAATTCGTAATTCAATCGTAACCTTAAAAAAAAGTATTACTTTTTTCAATACTAATTTCAAAAATAAAACAAATACGAAATCCGTGAAATCAGTTAATCCGTTTCAATCCGTGATTCAGACATCGGAATTAGAGTTACAAATTTTCCCGAAAGTTCTGTGTCTTCTAGCCAATTAATCATTTTCAAAATCGCTATTTTTTAAGAAAGTGCTGAGTTGTAGCAAAATTACAAATTTTGTAATTTTTTAAATTAAGACAACGTTTAAAAAAAAGCGAATAGATTTTGAATTCAAAATTTCCAAAAACAACGCTTTTAAAACGATATTTTTAACAAATTTAAATATCGTCAACTTTTACTGAAGCTTCCAAAGATAATACTTTTTCCATTTCAGATTTTAGAAGCACTTTCACTTCGTCAAGTTCGTCGTGGACTTGTAGAATCATTTTTGTTTCACAGGCTTTTTCTATCAAAATTTTGTGAATGCTAATCATCACAAGTTTTATCATAAATTCCTTGAATCGGAAAATTTATCGCTACACGTTCCGCAGCTCCTCGCATCAATCTGTTTTTGGAATGAATACAGAGTAGCTTCTTAACTTTCCACAAAGTATTTTCACAAAATTTTTATTTTTCGGCGGGACTTTTTATTATTTAGGTTGGTTCGTTTCCAGTTTCTAAACTCTTGAAATACTTTTCTAAAATTTCTTGTTTCTTCACATTTCTTTGGTTAGTTTTCTTGGTAAACGAGATTCTACATTTTGGTCTAAAATTAAAAACAATAGTTCCGATAAACACAATGCGTTTATTAGGATGTTATCAGTAATCCAAAACCGAAAACCAAACAAAAACTAATTTAAATAATCAATATGAACTTAGACTTATTTACAGACCAAACAAAAACAAAAATACTTGAAGAAGAAATTCTATTAAGAAGGAAGTCTTTTGACTCAGGCGATATAGTTGGTGAAGAAGTAGGTCCTGGTGGCCAAGGAGCAGCTATTGAAGTAATTGCAATAATATTAGGTTTTATTGGTACGACTATAGCAAGCGGATTAATAAGAGAGTTTTCAAAAGATTTATATAGTAAAATTAAGACCTTTCTAAAACAGGAGAAACCCGCAATAGAACATTTGACTTTTAATAATTACTATTTCGTTTATTGTTATGCATTTGTTTATGAAATAGGTAATAGTAAAATAGTATTCGCTTTTGATGTTGAAAGTTCAAATCAATTATATAAAATTATTGAAAATTGCGATGACCTTATAACAGATTGCCTAATCCAAATTCTAGAAAATATTAATTTAAATAAAAATCAAATAGTAGAATTAGATATAAGTTTTGGATATTATGCATTTCATGGTAAAAGGGCAAAATCTGTTGAAGTAGAACACGAAGTACATTATGTCAGAAATGGCAAAAAAAGCATAGAAAACGAAAAAATTGGAGTTTATGTAAGTTATAAGATTTGCAAAAATGACTCTAAACATTGGATTAACCAGACAACCTCTATCAGCAAGTAATGAAGGAAAGGAATACTGATAACAATGGCTAAAACGGCAATAGTTCCCATTCGGTCGCTACTGCGTTTAGCCGAGCCGTTCGCACACAATCTTTACTCTCTTTCCATTTAAATTTTAATGTGCCTCAAGCCAATTCCCTCCAATTCCAACGTCAACTTTTACAGGGACTTCCAAAGGTAAGGCTTTTTCCATTTCGGATTTTAGAAGCACTTTCATTTCGTCAAGTTCGGAGTTCGGAATTTCAAACACAAGTTCATCGTGGACTTGCAGAACCATTTTTGTCTTGCAGGCTTTTTGCATTAAAATTTTGTGAATGTTAATCATCGCAATTTTTATCATATCTGCCGCAGTTCCTTGAATCGGGAAATTTATCGCTGCACGTTCTGCCGCTTCTCGCATCATTCTGTTTTTGGAATGAATGTCAGAGTAACTTCTTCGTCTTCCGCAAAGTGTCTCGACAAAATTTTCCTCTTTAGCTTTTTGCTTCGTACTTTCCAAGTAGTCGTAAACTCCTGAATATTTTGCAAAATAATCTTTGATGAATTGGTTGCCTTCTTTTGGCGAAATCCCAAGTCTTTTGCCCAGAGAAAATCCACCTTCTCCGTAAATAATTCCAAAGTTTACAGCCTTCGCTTGGTAACGTTCTTGGTCTGAAACTTCCTCGTAAGATTTTTCAAAAACAAGAGCCGCAGTTGCTCGGTGAACGTCAAGTTCCTCTTGGAATGCTTTTCGTAAATTTGCGTCGCCTGAAATGTGAGCCATAATTCTAAGCTCAATTTGCGAGTAGTCAGCAGCGAGTAAAACAGAATCTTTTTCTTGTGGCACAAAGCCCATTCTGATTTTTCTGCCGATTTCCGTTCTGTTCGGAATGTTTTGCAAATTCGGGTCTGTCGAAGAAAGTCTTCCTGTCGAAGCAATTGTTTGGTTAAAATTTCCGTGAATCCGTTTGTCGCCAACAAAAATCATTGAAGGAAGTGCGTCAACGTAAGTGGATTTTAGTTTCGTCAAACTTCGGTATTCCAAAAGTCTTTCGGGCAAAGGGTGTTCTTTCGCCAAAGTTTCCAAAACTCTAACGTCTGTTGAACGACCTGTTTTTGTCTTTTTCACAACACGCAAACCGAGTTTATCAAAAAGAATTACTCCAAGTTGTTGAGTCGAATTAATGTTGAAATTTTCGCCTGCCATTGCATAAATGTCGTCTTTGATTTTCACAAGTTGTTGGCTCAAATCCATTCCCATTTCCGAGAAAAAGTAGTCGTCGATGTAAATTCCATTCGCTTCCATTTCTGTCAAAACTTCAATCAATGGCAATTCGATTTTGTGAAAAAGTTCCTCGACTCCTTGTTCTTTGACCATTGGAGCTAAAACTTCCTTGAGACGAAAAGTAAAATCTGCGTCTTCACAAGCGTAAATTTTCACGTCTTCAACGGGAACTTTGTCCATCGTAATCATTTTTTTGCCTGTTCCAATCAATTCCTTAGTCGGAATTTTTTGGTAATTCAAGTAAGTCAGGCACATTTCGTCCAAAGAATTTCTTCGGGTTTCAGGATTTGGCAAAACGTAGTTTGCAATCATTGTGTCGAAAGAAATTCCTTTTACACTCACGCCTTTAGCTTTCAAAATTCTGCAATCGTACTTTGTGTTTTGCCCAAACTTCGGAACTTTTGGGTCTTCCAAAACAGGCTTTAGGATTTCCAAAATTTCTTTGGTAAAATTCTTTTGTTTCGGTTGTGCAAAAATGTCCATTTGTCCACTTTCGGCACTTTCACCTTGTTCTTTTCCGCTCAAAACTGTCGGAATGTAAAACGCTTTTCCTTTTTCCATTGAAAATGAAAGTCCGACAAGTTCAGCTTCTTCGGGACTCAAAGAAGTAGTTTCAGTGTCAAAAGCAAATTCATTTTTCTTAAGAATTTTGGCAAGTTTTTTCACGCCTTCAAGAGTGTCAACAAGTTGGTAATCCGTTTCGATTTCTTCAACTTTTTCGACTTCGGGTTCGATTTCGCCCTTAATTAGAGACCAAAAATCAAGCTCCGCAAAAATCTGATTTCGCTTTGAGTAATCAGGGTGTGAAAGTTTTAATTTTTCAAGGTCAAACTCAACTTCGCAGTCAGTTTTGATTGTTACAAGTTCTTTTGAAAGAAAAGCCATTTCTTTGTCAGCGATGAGTTTGTCTTTTACTTTTCCTTTAACTTTTTCGACGTTTTCGTAAATCTGCTCAAGGCTTCCAAATTCCTGCACTAACTTTGTCGCCGTTTTTTCACCAACACCTTTTACTCCCGGAATGTTATCGGAAGCGTCACCCATTAAAGCCAAAATGTCAATAACTCTTTCAGGTCCAACTCCGAATTTTTCAGGGACTCTTTCTAAAGTTATTTTATCAGGTTCTTCACTTGCTTTTGAAGGTTTGTAAATGCTGATTTTTTCGGTAACAAGTTGCAAGTAATCTTTGTCAGGAGTTACCATAACAACGTCAAGACCTTCTGATTCTGCCTTTTGAGCAAGAGTTCCGATTAAGTCGTCAGCTTCAAAACCCGGAGTTTTGAAAAGCGGAACTTCGTAAGCCTCAATCAACTGGTCGAGCCAAGGAAGCTGAGTAACTAAATCTTCGGGCATTGACTCACGATTCGCTTTGTAAGGCTCGAACCTTACGTGTCTGAAAGTCGGTTCTTTGCAGTCCATCGCAACAGCGAGAAAATCTGGTTTTTCTTGTTCGATGATTCTGTTCATCGTTGTTGCAAATCCGTAAACAGCACTCGTGTTTTCGCCTTTAGAATTTCTCAAAGGTCTTTTCATAAAAGCAAAGTAAGCTCGGTAGGCAATCGCCATTCCGTCAATTAAATAAAGTGTAGGCATAATTTATAAAATCTTTTCTAATTGTTTAATCAAAGGTGGTAAATTAGTTTTTACAGTTTCCCAAACGACTTCAAAGTCAACGTCATCGTATTCGTGAATTAAGAAATTTCTCATACTTTTCATTTCTCTCCAAGGTAAATCTGAATAGATTTCTTTTCCTGTTTCAGAAACTTTTGAAGAGGCTTCTCCAATAATTTCTAATCTGCGAATTACAGCATCTTGAGTTTTGTAATCAGAGTTGAATTTCTCTTGAGAAAAGTTTTCTAAGTAGGAAACTGCAATTTTTGCAGAATCTAAAATATCTATTAAATAGGTTTCATCTTTCTTCATAAATTACTCTTGCTGATTTTAAAATTTCTTCACGTCTCAAATGATTTCTACTCGCTTCAATTCCTTTTTTGCTCACTAAGTCAACATTTCTACCTAAAAGTTTTTCAAGCTCCATTTGAATTTTAGAAAGTTCAAAGAAACCATAACGAACTTTTTTAGAGAAGGTGAAGAGTAAGTCCACATCACTTTTCTCCGAAAAATCTTTTCTTAAAGCTGAACCAAAAAGTGAAAGATTATCAATTTTCCATTTTTTACACAAAGCCTCAATTTCTTTTTGGGGAATTTGTATCATTTTTATCTTGAAAATTTTAATTTATTTTTCAGTGAAAGCCTTAACAAGGCTCGCACAAACATTTAAATTTATAAAAGTTAATCAAGTTTGGTTTAGATTCAAGAGTAGAAATAAATTTTGTAAAAGTTGCTTCGGCATAAATTATATTCCGACAAATTGAAACGTCAAAACAAAGGCTACAAAAATGAATTTCACAATCGCCGCTGACCACAGAGGCTTAGATTTAAAAAGTAAAATTAAAAACAAACTCGAAGCTCTCGGACATTCCGTCGAAGATTTTGGGACAAATTCCACAGAATCTTGCGATTATCCGGACTTCGCTTTTCCTGCCGCAGAAAAAGTTGGCAAAGGTAAAGCAGAAAAAGGAATTTTGATTTGCTCAACAGGAATCGGAATGTCAATTATTGGCAACAAAGTCAAAAATGTCAGAGCTTCACTTTGCACAAATGTTCACCAAGCGGAAATGACTCGTCAACACAACGACAGCAATGTTCTTGTACTTGCCGCAGACGAACTTCCCGAAGACAAAAATCTTGAAATTTTGGAGGCTTGGCTTACAAATGATTTTGAAGGTGGAAGACATCAACGAAGAGTCAGTAAAATCCACGACTTAACTCAAAATTAAAAATCAAAAAAATATTTTGTTTTTCAAGTCTTTGGGTGTAAATTTACAGGCTCAAAAAAAATAGGAAATTAAGATGAAGCGTACATTTCAACCAAGTAATAGAAAAAGAAGAAACAAACACGGTTTCAGAAAAAGAATGTCAACCAATGCAGGACAAGCTGTTCTCAAAAGAAGAAGAGCAAGGGGCAGAAAAAGACTTTCAGTCTCAAGTACAACTAATAGATAAAAAGTTTGGCTTAGCTAAAAAGTCTTCAATGCGTTTGCCGATTAATTTTTCACAAGTCTTTAGACAAGGAAGTAAAGTTAAGGGCAGATTCGCTGATGCTTTTTTTGTTTCAAATGATTCTTTTAGAATTGGATTTACTGTTAGAAAAAAAATTCGCAGTAAGCCAATTAGAAATTATGGAAAAAGAATTTTAAGAGAAACTTTTCGGACAAATCCTGAATTAATTGAAGATTTTGGAAATGTTCACATTGTTTTTATTCTGAAACAAATCCCTAAAGAAGAAGTCTTACAGGCTTTAGCAACAGACTTAAAATTTTTTGCTGAAAAACTGAAAAAGTTATCAATAAAGTCGGATTCCTGAAAAGTCCGACTTTTTTTATTTAGGAAAAATAAATGGACAGAAATTCTTTCATAGGATTACTTTTAATTTTTGTAATTGTAACTGTTTGGTTCTCAGAACCTTACCAAAGAATTATGTACGGCGACGAAGCCTACGAAGAAATGTTAAGGCAAGATTCGACAGCTCAAAAAACTGTTCCAGATTCTTTAGCTTCAACAGCACAAACTGCTACTAAAACTCAAGCTTCTTCTGTTCCTGCCTTTGTTGGTGAAGAAATAACTTCTCCTGATACAGCTGAGAAAACTTTTCTGCTTTCAACTCCACTTTACAAAATCGAACTTAGTAACATCGCAGGTGGAACCGTCAAAAATTTCCGACTTTACAATTTCAAAAGAAGCATTGACCCAAATGCAAAACCTGTCAATTTAATCAACCAAAAACTTTCCTACTTCGATAACTTAAACTTTATCCTCAAAACAAAATCTGGGCAAGAAGTTGACTTAAAAAGTTACGCTTTTACACCTGAACTTTCTTACGACGAAAAGACAATAGGCGGTGAAGATTCAATCAAAATTGTTTACACAGCTTTGATTCCTGAACTCGAAACAAAGGTTTCAAAAGTTCTCACTTTTTACGCCAATAAATACGACTTTAGAATTTCGCTAAAAGCAAGTGATAGTATTTTTAACAGTTACGACATTGTTTGGAAATCGGGCATTGCTAACACTGAGCCGAACTTCGACGAAAATATGGCTTTTAATTTTGTTTACCATTCGAATATTGAAGAGACTGACTACGAAACAGTTGGCGATGACGAAATTCTAAATGAAAATTATGCTGGAGAAATGACTTGGGGAGCGATTCGTAGTAAATTCTTTGCTTTAGTTCTTTCGCCAATCGGCTCGAATTTTGACAACCTCTTGACAACTGGTTACACAAAAGACGTTGGAGAACAAGTTCACCAAAAAATTTATGCCCTTAAAGGAAGTGGTGAGTTTTCAGGTAAAGCTGATTTCTTGATTTACTTTGGACCAATTAAATTAGAAATTCTTGAATCTTACGAAATGGGACTTGAAAATCTAATGGACTTAGGTTGGTGGATTGTAAAACCTGTTACGCTTTTTCTTTTGTGGTTTTTTACTTTCCTTCACGGTTTCATTCCAAACTACGGAATTATGATTCTCGTTTTCGCTTTTTTGATAAAATTGGTTCTTTATCCATTGACGCACAAATCATTTGAGTCAATGGAAAAAATGTCTAAACTTCAACCTGAAATCCAAAAACTCAAAGAAAAATATCCTGACGACCAATCAAAACAAAGCCAAGAAACTTTCAAACTTTACCAAAAACACGGTGCGAATCCGCTTGGAAGTTGTTTGCCAACTGTACTTCAATTCCCGATTTTGATTGCACTTTACAACGTTTTCCGTTCAACGATTGACCTTCGTGGTGAACCATTCTTCGGTTGGATTACAGACCTTTCACAACCCGACACAATTTACCAACTACCTTTCATCATTCCATTTTACGGAGACGGTGTAAATATTTTGCCGATTTTGATGGCAGCGACAATGTTCTTACAAAGTTCAATGACAGTTGTTGACCCAAAACAAAAAGCAATGATTTATGTGATGCCGGTTTTTATGCTTGTAATTTTCAACAACTTTCCTTCAGGTTTGACTTGGTACTACTTCCTTTTCAACATTCTTTCAATTGCTCAGCAATATTGGATTAAGAAAAAAAGGGCTGATGCAGAAATCACTGTTGTAAAATGATTTTCAACAATGACATAATTTGTGCGATTGCAACTCCTCACGGAAACGGAGCAATTGCGGTTCTTCGTGTCTCAGGAAAAGACTCTCTGAAAATTTTACCAAAGTTTTTCAAACCTACTACAAGAACAAAAAAATTTGAAGCTTGGCGAGTTTACCACGGAATTGTGGTTGACTCGATTGGCAAAGAAACCGACGAAGTTCTCGTTACGATTTTCAAAAATCCAAAATCCTACACAGGAGAAGATTCTTTTGAAATCGCTTGTCACGGGAACTACACTTTAGCTACCGAAATTTTACAAATCATTCAAAACTGCGGTTCACGACTTGCAGAACCCGGAGAATTTACGCTTCGTGCTTTGCTCAATGGAAGAATCGACCTTGCACAAGCTGAAAGTGTGAACGCTTTAATTTCTGCCAAAAGTCACTTAGGAAGGGCGAACTCACTGAAATTTGTAGAAGGAATCTTTTCTGCACAAATTGCAAAAATCCGCCAAGAACTCACAGACTTCCTTTCAAGTCTCGAACTCGAACTTGACTTCTCAGAAGAAGACGTTGAATTTTCAACCAAAGAAGAAAAAATTGCAAAACTAACTTCACTTTCAGAAATAATCCAAAAACTCCTCGAAACTTATTCTTACTCTTCGGTCTTAAAAGACGGAATCAGAATCGTTCTTGCGGGAAAACCAAACGTTGGAAAGTCGTCAGTTTTTAATTCTTTAATTGGCAAAAAACGAGCAATAATTTCCGAAATTGCAGGAACAACTCGCGATTACATTGAAGGTTTTTTGACAATTGCGGGAGTTGAATGCACTTTGGTTGACACAGCAGGAATCCACGACTCAGTAGATTTTTTGGAAATTGAAGGCATTGAGTTTTCGCACGAACAAATTAACGATGCAGACCTTGTTTTACACATTTTCGACAATCTTGAAGATTTGAGCGAAGGAAAAGAATTTTTTAAAAAATTCCACACAATCCACGTCTTGAACAAAGCTGACAAACTAACTGAAACACCGAAACTCAAAACCAACCAAGTTTTAGTTTCTGCATCAACAGGAAAAGGCTTAAGTGAATTAAGAACAAAAATTTCAGACTTCATTCAAAAACTTCTGCCTTCAGAAGAAACAATTGTCATTACCGAAAAACGCCACTTTGAATGTCTTTCAAACGCTTCTGATTTTATCGAAGGAGCTTGCAGTACAATCGAAATAGGACAAACTCAAGAATTCACCGCAGAATTCATTCGTGGCTCAATTTCTGAACTTGAAACACTTCTCGGCAAAATCACAGACGACGATGTTTTGAACAATATTTTTGGAAATTTCTGTATCGGGAAGTGAGAGAAAGTTAGTTTTCCCAAAATTTGTCATTGCTAAAATTTTAGCTTCGATAAAGTATTTCAAAACTTCCTCTCATTTATTACATTCTGTTTTTCTAAAACTTAACAGGCACAACCTTAGTGCCTTTTTAACTTTGCAACTTGGGAGAAATTAATGAAATCAAAGCTAATGCTTACCACAAGTTTATCGCTTGTAGCTTGTAACCTTTTTGCTCAAGATTTACCTTCGGGATTGAGAATAAGTAACCAAATGGAATACTCTCACGGAACTCTCGAAAGAGAACTTGAAGACATCGAAAATCGTGAGACTTTTGAAAATTGGATGAACATCAATTACACTCGCGGAATCTTTTCAACCTCTTTTCGATTTGACACTTTTCAGCCTTTTGACGATGCAGATAATCCTGTTTTAGTTCCTGACCACGTAAGCACTGAATTAGCTTTCAAAAATATTGGAATCAAAGCCAAAAGATTTGAACTTGAAGTCGGTAACTACTACGTTTTACTTGGAAGAGGACTTCTTCTTAGCAGTTACGAACAAAGAGACATTCGCTTTGACAACAACCTTGAAGGTGTGAAAACAAAATTCAAACACGATTATTTTGAACTAACTGCTCTCACAGGTTCGCCCGAAGATGAAAATGGTGAAAGAAATGACATTCTTCACGCAGGAGATTTAGAAATAAAAATTCCTTCTGAATATCTTTTTGGACAAAGGTTAAACTATGGTTTTACAGTTCTTTCAAATCAGTTTCAGGCTCAAGAAGGAACTGAATTTCAAAGATTAATCGCAACTTCAAACAGAGCGGAATTTACAAGTTCGTACTTTGATTTTTACGGAGAGTACGGAAATAAACAAAACACTCGACTTGGAAAAACAACTTTAAGCGATTCAACAAACGGAAATCCTTTTTACCAAAAAGGTAGTGGACTCTACCTTTCGGGAGTTGTAACAACTGAGTTCGCTTCGCTTTCTGCTGAATGGAAAGATTACGATAATTTTAGAATTGCTCCTTCAAATGTTTCAAGTGAATTTTATAACACACCTCCTTCTGTGATTCGCCAACATACTTACACTTTGCTAAATAGACACCCTTTGAGACTTGACCAAAACAACGAAAAAGGTTACCAATTCGAGTTGACGATTTTGCCGACAGAAAATGCAGTTGTTGTTTTGAACACAAGTCAAACTAAAAACCAAGACTCAGACTCTGAATTTGCAAAAAGATTTAGAGTTTCAGAAAGGGCAAACTTCGCACCAGGAGAAACAGTTTGGGAAGAATTTTACGGACACGTAAACTACGAATTTAGTGATGAATTCATAGCAACTTTAGGTTTTTCCAAAGCAAAGGAGCTTGTCAGTAGCAATACTGAAACTCTGACTCCTGTTTTTGAATTTGATTGGGCAATCACTGAAGAATCTGAAATTCATTTAGGTTTTGAACACCAACAAATCAAACACCTTGAAGACAAAAGTAAAAGCCTTGACCAACTTCTAACTTTGGAGTACACAACTCACGGAATTACTTTTAGTCTTTTGAGCGAAATGCTTCGTGAAAAAGAACTCACAAACAACAACACTTCTTCCGAAACAACAACACATTTTTGGAACTTTGGTCAAATGGCTTTCACTCTTTGGGGAAATCACGATTTGACTTTAGGTTACGGAAGCAGACAAGGTGGATTTGTTTGTATTGGAGGAGTTTGCCGTGAAGAACCACCTTTCAAAGGGTTTGAAGCAAAGCTGATTTCAAGATTTTAAATTGTAGTAGAGACGCAAGATTTTGCGTCTCTACATTCATAGATTTTTCAAAGGGCGAATTTTTTCGTCCTTTTTTATTTTAAAGAACAACAAAAAATTGAATTTCTCGTTTGTCAAAGTTGTTCTAAAAAAGGAACTTGAAAAAAAGATTTAAAGTTTTAACTTTGAAACCCGATTTTTGAAATAAATATAGAGTTTTATGATTTCGAAATTTCCAATAAAAAATATTAAGAAAGGTGTTACAACCTTCTTAGTTATCACTTTGGCTACTTTAGCTGGTTTGTTTTACATTGACGAAACTGGAAAAAGTCTCCAAGCC
This sequence comes from Calditrichota bacterium, assembly GCA_008501735.1. Classification (GTDB taxonomy): domain Bacteria; phylum CLD3; class CLD3; order CLD3; family CLD3; genus CLD3. The sequence continues at coordinate 46,830 of QQUF01000008.1, forward strand.
TTTAGTGATTTTAGCAAATTTTATGCTGCCATAATTTTACTTTTTGTCCTTTCGGACTACCTTCTTGGTGGACTCAGAATTTATCTTTTTTCTCGTGAGATTAACAAAGAAGTTTCTTTCAGAGATTGTTTTAATGCAAACTTAGGAAATATTTTTCTTGGGACAGTTACGCCAATGCAAACAGGAGGCGGACTTGCTCAACTCTACATTTTGAACAAAGCAGGTTTGCAAGTTTCAGAAACAATTGCCGTTAGTATTTTTAACTTCCTCGGCACAATTCTTTTCATTTACTGTTCTTCCCTTTATGTTGTTTTTTTCGGTGAAAACATTTTTGGAGAAATGTTCACAACGGCTTTCCAGTATAGCATTGGAGTTTTTACATTCGTTTTAGCTGTTTTGGTTTGGTCATTCTTTAATCCGAAGGTCCTTACTGTCTTTTTTCAAATTGTAACTAAATTGGTTTCTCTTTTTGTTCCGAAAAAAGCTCAAACTCTTAAAAGTGGAATTAACAAATTCAAGTCTGAACTTGACTCTTACAAAGAACTAATTAATTACTATGTTTTTGAGAAACCTCTTGTCATTTTTGGTGGAATTATAATTTCAGCGATTCTTTTTACTCAAAAATATTTTATTGCATATTTGATTTTACAAGGATTTGAAATAGAAATTGATTTTGGCTCAGTTTTTTGTGTGCAAGTTTTGATTAACCTTATTGCATACTTTAGTCCAACTCCTGGAGCAAGTGGAATTTCTGAAATCAGTTCAACGACTTTGACTGCCTTAATTGTTCCACAAACTTCAATTCTTGTGGCTTTTACGATTCTTTGGAGATTCTTCTTAACTTACTTAGGAGCATTTTTCGGAGGTTTGATTTTGTTCAAAATTATGCTCAGTTCAAATTTTGACGACACTGAAAATTCATTTGAAGATTTAGATTCAGAAGGGGAAATTAAGGTTAGCGAAAGCGTTACTTAAAATCTTTTTTGATTAACATTTTTTTTGATTTAAATTAAATTTGTTTAGGTAGTAACCCCAAAGGTGCTACCTTTTTTATTTTTGTAAGTTATTGAAATTAAAAATACATAAGGAAAAACAATGGCAGAATACACTTACCTTTCAGCAAAAGGACTCGAAGAACTTAAAGAAAAACTCCGTCACGCAAAAGAAGTAGAAAGACCTGATGTAATTAATAGAGTTGCGGAAGCTCGTTCGCTTGGTGATTTAAAAGAAAATTCGGAATACCACGCAGCCAAAGAAGAGCAAGGAGCAATTGAAACAAAAATTGCACAACTTGAAACAACTGTGGCGAGAGCAAGAATTCTTGATACAAAAGATATTGATCCAAACATTGTTTCAGTCCTTTCAACTGTTAAGGTGAAGAACCTTAAAGTCAACAAGGAGAAAATTTATACTCTCGTTTCTCCTGCAGAAGTTGACATTGACAATAATAAAATCAGTATAAAATCTCCAATTGGAAAAGCTCTTTTGAATAAAAAATTAGGCGAAACTGTTGAAGCTCAAGTTCCAGCTGGAATCCTCAAATTTGAAATTTTAGAAATAAATCGATAATTTTCTTTTCTTGAAAACAGTTTTTGTTGGCGAAATAAAACTTACTTGTGGTATTTCGCTAATTAAATAATTGTGCTTCGAATCCAAATCGCTTTTTACGTTATCTAAACTCATTTTCCCCCTTTGGCATTGAAATTGAATTATCCTTCTAAAATTAACTCAAAATTTTATGGAGAATAAAATGTACAACTCAATTCTAAAAAGAAGATTCTCTTTACTTTTGGCTCTGGCAATTCCTTTTAGTTTTGCTTTTGCTGCTGACGGAGACCTTGACACGACCTTTGACACAGATGGAAAAGTTACAACTGATAATTTTGGCTCTGATTCAGGACAGAGTATTGTCATTCAAACCGACGGAAAGATTGTTGTAGCAGGAAGGACAAGTTCAAACAGCAATGATTTTATGTTGGCTCGTTATAATACTGACGGAAGTTTGGATAATACTTTTGACACAGATGGAATTGTTACAACTGATATTGGAACAAGTAGTAATGACGTTGCAAGAGATATGGCGTTGCAAATCGATGGGAAAATCCTTGTAGCAGGGTTTTCTAATGTAAATGGAAACAATGACTTTACAGTTGCTCGTTACAATTCTGACGGAAGCCTCGACACAAGTTTTGACACAGACGGAATTGTTACAACTGATATTGGAAGTTCAACAAATGATTTAGCAGTTGGAGTTGCAATTCAAACAGATGGAAGGATTGTTGCTGCAGGACACAGTGGAGATGATTTCGTTGTCGTTCGTTACAACTCTGACGGAAGTCTTGACACGAATTTCGACACTGATGGAATCGTTTCCGAATCGTTTTCAGGCTCTTCTGCTGAAAATTCCGCAGACGTAATTATTCAAACAGATGGAAAAATTGTTGTTGCTGGTTTAGTCTTAGACGGAGCAGACATTGATTTTGGAATTATGAGATTTGACACCAACGGAAGTTTGGACAACACTTTTAGTACTGACGGAAAAGTAACTGTAGATTTTTTGGGAAACAATGATATTGCAAACGACCTTGCAATTCAATCTGATGGAGACATTATTGTTGTTGGCTTCGCAGATAATGGAACAAACGACGATTTTGCAATTGCAAGATTCACTTCGAGTGGTGTTCTTGACGTAGATTTTGATACAGATGGAAAATTAACTTCACAACCAAGTGCTTTTGAAGACCAAGCTAGTAGTGTGAAAATTCAAAATGATGGGAAAATTGTAGTTGGCGGTAGTACTCAAGAAACAGGCGACGATTTTTGTCTAATTCGTTATAACTCTGACGGAAGTGTTGATGGAACTTTTGGAACATCAGGAGTTGTTATTACCCATTTTGCAAGTAGTGATGAAATTGATGCGATTGCCTTACAAACTGATGGGAAGATTGTTGCTGCTGGACACGATGGAACAACTGATTTTGCTTTAGCACGTTATGAAAATACTGACACTCCTTTGGCTGTTGAACTAAGCGACATTTTAGCAAAAGCAGGTGACTCAGAAGTTACTTTAACTTGGAAAACTGAAAGTGAAATTGAAAATTTAGGCTTTGAAATTTACCGTTCGGAAGGCAATGAAAATTTCAGAAAAATTGCTTCTTACGAAACTGAAACTTCTTTAAAAGGTGCGGGAAATTCTGCGAAAGAGAACTTTTATTCTTTTTTAGACAAAAATTTAAGGAACGGTAAAACTTATACATACAAAATTGCAGATGTAGATTTTAGTGGTTTTAGAACTTTTCACGAAATACTTAGCGTAACCCCTTCTTTAGAAATCTCTCAACAAGAAACAGGAGTCAGAAATTTTGAGTTATCTCAAAATTACCCAAACCCTTTTAACCCTACAACAACAATAAATTACGAATTGCGAATTACAAATTACGAGAAAAGTAAGTTGGTAATTTTTAACGCTCTTGGTAAAAATGTGAAAGAATTTGTGCTTGAAGATTCAAAAGGTTCAGTCGTTTGGAACGGAACTGACAGTTTTGGAAAATCTGTTTCAAGTGGAATTTATTTTTACCAAATCAAAAATTCAATAGGCGAAACTCTAACTCGTAAAATGCAGTTGATAAAATAAATTTTCTTAAATTCTCCTCAAGGGTTTAAAGGCGAGCAAAATACTCGCCTTTTTTTATGCCTAAGAAATGAATTTTGATTCTTATTTCTTTTTCACTTTTTAAAAAAACAAGTAAATTTCAAAGGCAAGTAGAACTTAAAATATTGGAGAAATAAATTGTCTAGACTAATTGAGCAAGGCTTTGTAAAAATAAGAAGACAAAACGACTACGAAAAAGTCGGCAAGGTAATTTGTGTTGGAAGAAATTACACAGAACACATCAAAGAACTTGGAAATGAAACTCCCAAACAACCTTTAATCTTTTTGAAACCTGACTCAGCAATTGTTAATTCGGGTTCTAAAGTTACAATTCCTTCATTTTCTGAGAACTGCCACCACGAGGTCGAAATCGCTCTCGTGATTTCGCACAAATGTAAAAGCCTTGAACTTGCAGAAGTTCCTGAATACCTTCTAGGAATCGGAATTGCTGTTGATTTGACTTTAAGAGATGTCCAAAAAAGAGCTAAAGAAAGAGGTCTTCCTTGGGCAATTGCAAAAGGTTTTGACGGAGCTTGTCCGATTTCTGAAATTGTTCCAATTGAAAACATTGACTTAGAAAATATTGATTTTAACCTCAAAGTGAACGGCGAAGAAAGGCAAAACGGAAATTCAAAATTTATGATTTGGGATTGTTTGGCTCTTGTGAAATACGCTTCAGAAATGTTTACTTTGAATCGCGGAGACGTAATTCTTACAGGAACGCCAAAAGGAGTCTCTCAAATTCTAAAAGGCGACTTTGTTCAAGCCGAAATTCCGGGTGTTGTAGAACTTGATTTTTCCCTTGATTCACAAGGAATAAATCTGTTAGTTCACAAAGTTTGAGTTTTTGAAAATTAATCACAAAAAGATTTTAGAATTTATGAAAAAAATACCTTTCGTTTTAGCTTTCACACTTCTCACAAATTTTGTTTTTGCTGGAGAAAAGAATACCGCAGAAACTGGTTTGGCTTTTCTCAAAATCGTTACAAATCCAAGACTTGAAGCAATGGGAGGAGTTCAGACAAGCATCAGCAAAAATGAAGAATCTCTTACTTCAAACCCTTCTGGACTTGGTGCAAATTACGGCTCTTCAATTTTGGTCATTCACAACAATTTCCTCCAAAGCGACAGGTCAAATTTTGTTGGAATCAAAACTTCTGGCGAAAAAAATGCTTTTGGTTTAGCTGTTAGACTTCACAATGTTGACGGAATTGAATTACGAGACGACGTTCCAACTGATTCGCCTTTTGGTGAAGCAACCGCAAATTTTCTGGTGGCAAACTTTAGTTACTCAAGAAAACATTCTGAAACTTGGGACTACGGAGTTTCACTAAAATACCTTTACGAAGATATTTACAGGTACTCCGCAAAAGGTTTTGGAATTGACTTAGGAACAAAAGTTCACTTGTTAGAGAAAGATTTGAACTTCGGTTTAAGCATTTTGAATCTTGGGAGAATGGAAAAATTAGACACTGAAAGAACAGAATTACCGAAATCGATAAACTTCGGTTTCGACTACCGATTCTTAGATTTAATGGAATCCACAAATTTGGTTCTGGCAGCTGATTACCAAAATGATTTTGGAAATGGAACTTTTTACAAAACAGGTTTGGAAATTGGCTACAAGGAAACATTTTTCATTAGAAGTGGTTACAGATTCGGTTACGAAGCACTTGGCTTTTCCGCAGGTTTTGGGTTGAACTGGCTAAGCTACTCTTTGGATTACAGTTTTACTCCTTACAAAGACGACTTGGGAAATGCACACAATTTTGGTGTTAGGATTTTATTCTAACTTCGTTTCTTTGGTGAGTAAGAAAAATTTTGTAAATTAAGCCGTCAAAAATTGAAAATAAAAAAATAAGATAGGTGATTAACGATGTCAGGTCATTCCAAATGGGCAACAATTAAAAGAAAAAAAGGTGCTCTTGATGCAAAAAGAGGAAAAATTTTTACAAAAATAATACGAGAAATTACTGTTGCAGCGAGAATTGGTGGCGGTGATCCTGAGTCAAATCCAAGACTTAGAAGTGCAATTCAAGCCGCAAAAGCTGTGAATATGCCAAATGACAACATTACTCGCGGAATTCAAAAAGGAACTGGTGAACTTCCGGGAGTTGTTTACGATGAAATTACTTACGAAGGTTACGGACCTTTTGGAGTTGCAGTAATTGTTGAAACAGCGACTGACAACAAAAATCGAACCGTTGCCGATGTCAGACACGCTTTTAGCAAAAATGGTGGAAATCTCGGTGAAAACGGTTGTGTTGGTTGGATGTTTGACAAAAAAGGTGTAATTCTCGTTTCTAAAGACGGAATCGATGAAGACGATTTGATGATGACAGCTTTGGAAGCAGGAGCAGAAGATGTTGTTGTTGAAGAAGAAGGCTATTCAGTAACTACAACTCCTGAAGATTTTGAGACTGTAAATAAAGCAATTGAAGAACTTGAAGCAACAATTGAAAGTGCTGAAGTTTCCTTAGTCCCAAGTAACACAGTTAAGATTTCTGAGGAACAAGAAGAGTCTTTGCTCAAAATGTTGGATATGATTGATGACATTGATGACGTTCAAAATGTTCACTCAAATTACGAATCTGAATAAATTTTTTAATGAGAATAATTGGAGTTGACCCAGGAACAAACATCACTGGTTATGGAATTTTAGATTTTGAGAAACCTAATAAATTTAAAGCGATAGATTTCGGCACGATAAAATTATCGCCGAAATCTGAATTTAACGACAAACTTACCCAAATCCACATTCAGCTTACAGCTTTACTTGAGGAATTCAAGCCTGATGCTTTTGTGATAGAAGAATCCTTTTACGGTGTAAACCCAAAAACAATTATAAAACTAGGACATGCAAGAGGGGTTTCAATTCTCGCAGCAAAGCTTAAAAATATTCCTGTTTTCGAATACTCACCAAAAGAAATAAAACTTGCAGTCGTTGGTAACGGAGGAGCTTCAAAGCAACAAGTACAATTTATGGTCAGAGTTCTTCTCAAGTTAACAATCAATCTAAAAGAAGACGAGGCAGATGCTCTCGGAGCAGCAATTTGCTACACAAACAAAATTAAATTTGAGAAGAACAAAAGGCGATAAATTCTTTCGATTTTTACCCTGTTCAAAAGAGAATTTTTTATATTCGCCTCGCCTTAAGTTTGATAAAATTTTGACCAAATCTTTTTTATGAAATCATTTTTTTTATTTTGTTTCTTCATTTTATTTTTTGCTTCTAAACCAAGTTTGGCTTGTGATTACTGTTTAGTTTCGCAAGGAATTTCACCACTCGAGACTTCAAAAGGAATTGGAATTCGAGTTGAGCAACGTTACACAAAAATTTCTAAGAAACTCAACAATCACTCGGACGGAATTCCCAAAGAATCTCATTGGACAACTCAATTTGCTTTTTACTACTCACTCACTCCGAAATTGACTTTTGTTTCGGTTTTACCTGTTGTTTACCGAAACTCTTCTTCAACGGGTTTTAGTGATTTTTATACTTTAACGAAACCAAATCACGGTTCGGGAGAGGAAGTACTTGGTTCGTCTTTTGGGATTGGCGATGCAACCTTCTTAGCTCGCTACCAATTTTATCAAAGACATTCTTTAAACTCAACTTTTTCCACAGCAATTCAAACTGGAATAAAAGTTCCTTTCGGTTCCACAACTTCCAAAAATGAAGAAGGCGAACTTTTAGATTCACATTTACAACCAGGAACAGGTTCTTTTGATTTTGCTGTTGGGCTTTCTACGAGCTATGCATACAAAAGAGTTAATTTTTTCTCAAACTTTCTTTTAGTTTTTCCAACAGAAGGTGAAGTCGGGAGCGAAAGTTACCAATTTGGTAAGAACTTAAATTTCGACACTTCCTTCCGTTGGCGTTTGAATAAAAATCAATTTTCAGATACAGTCTTTTTCCATTCTTTGGGTTTGGCAGGAGAAATTCACGCAAAAGAAAAGTTAGCAAAGCAGACTCTCGTTAACACAGGTGGAAAGACAGTTTACTTCACTACAGGCTTGCAAGTGCAGTTCCAGAATTTCTTTTTACCTATTAGCAACTTTGAAACTTCTGTTTGGATTCCCTTTTATCACGACTTAAACGGTGAACAAATCGGAGAAACAGTAAAAGTGTTTTTTGGTTTTACTTACTCAATCCGTTGAAAATTTCAGTATTTGATGTTTTTTAGAGAAGAAAAATTTTTAAGGATTAAGAGGCGGTTGGAGCAGAAAAAAAGCCACTTGGTTAAGTGGCTTTTAAAATTATTTCAGTCTAAATGTAATTGGGATTGTAACGTTGGAAAGTCCGACTTTTCTGTCGTTCTGAACCGCAGGTTGAAATCTCAATTTTTGTGCTGACTCAAGAGCAGAAGGTCCTAAAATACCATCAGAAGTATCTTTAACAATTCGCATATTGTAAGGATTTCCACTTGTATTAATGTCAAACTGAACAAACACTTTTCCCTCAATACTGGCTTGGCGTGCAATGTCAGGATATTTTAAATTCTTAGCAATTGCTTTGTTTACAGCAACTCCAAATGGGTCTTTTTCAAAACCGATTACTTTTGGCTTTTCCGAAATTGCAAAGAATGGAATAATATCTTCACCTTCATCACTTGGAGGAGGTGGAGGAGGTGGAGGAATATCTTCAATATCAAAATCTGTAATATCGATTGTTTCCTCGTCAAGCAATTCCTCGTCTTCAGATTCAACAAAAGTTGTAGGTTTTGGAGGTGCTTGTTGTTTAGGTCTTTGAATTGTTTGAGGGATTTCCTCTAACTTAATTTCTTTAATTTTCTCTGGGGCTGCAATTACAATTTCATTTCTACTCTTTTGAAAAGTCAAAAATGTAACATTCAAAAGGCAGAGAGATACAATTAGACCTAATTCTATTCTTTTTTTATAACCTAATCTAAGGTTGGCATCAGCGTTTTGTATAAGTCTCATTATTGAGTTCCTCCGCCACTTGTAGAATAGTTTAGATTTAACGCATTTGCTTTTCTAAGCTCTTGCTGAACTTCCAAAATTGTTCCCATTGGAGCTCTTTTATCAGCTCTCATCGAAACGATTATTCGTGGTTCTTTTTGTCTCTTTTCAATAAAACCTGCACTTACAGACTCAAGTTGATTCGTAACCGGAACATCATCAAGAATTACATCGCCAGCACCACTTACGTAAATGTAACGAATCAGTCTTTTAGTTTCGATTTTTTGAATCTCTTTAGCTTGTGGCAAAATTACCGGAATTCCTGATGATTCTTTGAAAACAGTACTAACCATAAAGAAAATCAGGAGCATAAATACAATATCTGGTAATGAAGCCGTTGAGATTTCATTTTTAGGAGATGTTCTTGCTCTAAGTTTCATAGTTCTTCCAAATTAAACATTTGGTTCCGCAATTGAAATTTTCTTAGCATAAGACTGCTTAAGTTGGTCCAAAACTTTGATGTAAACATCGTATTCAGTATTTTTATCAACCTTAACAGACACAACGAGTTTTAAGTTTTTCACATACTCATCTTTTATCACTTCTTCATCTTTAGTGAATTTACCCGTTGAGTATTTTTTAAGAAATTTCTGATCTAAATAACCAACATTTGAGTAGGTTTCTGCTGTTTTTTGTATTGCTGCTTGGTGGTCTTTCAAAACTCTTTCGGTAACTTTCAACTTAACATCGTTAAGCGAAACTTCCTCTTCATTGAGCAATACTTTACCTTCAGCATTCACAAGAATATTAATCAAATAGTCTTTGTGAATCTGTTTTGTCTCCGCTTCACCCTCACTAAATTCAGGTAAAACCATACGAATACCTTTGTCCGAGTTAATAGTAGTGGTAACAAGGAAAAAGAGTAAAAGCAGAAAAGCAATATCCGCAGTTGAAGCAGTAGGAATGTCAGATGGCTGTGATTTTTTCTTTTTAATCATTGAAGCCTAACTCCATTTTGGATTAATCTAACTTAACTATTCCTTGGTCAATTAAAGCATCAACTGCTTCAACAGAACTTTCTTCCATTTCTACAATAAGGGTAGAAACTCTAGCGATGAAATAGTTTGTGAAAAGTTGTACAATCATAGCTACAACAAGTCCACCAAGTGTTGTGATAAGTGCTTGAGAAATACCATCAGCAACCAAGCTTGGTGAAACATCACCAGCAGCAGCAATAGCATCAAAAGCTCCAATCATTCCCCAAACAGTTCCTGTAAATCCAAGCATTGGTGCTAAAGCTATTACAGTGTTTAGGTAAATCAATCCTTTTTCAAGGAAAGCCATTTCCACAGAAGCAGCATTTTCAATTGCTGTCTCAACGTGTCTGACTCCGTATTTAACTTTACCAAGTCCTGCAAGGATTACTGAAGATGCAGAACCTTTTGTGTTTTGGCAAAATTCAATCGCAGCGTCAAGACCTTGGTCTTTCAAAGTTTGATTGAAGGTTACCATAAATTTTCTGATGTTTGTGGACGATTTTGTTAAAGAGATAAATCGCTCCACGATGAAGCCGAGTCCAAGAATCAAACAGAAAAGAATCGGGTGCATAAATTCGCCACCCTTGATGTACAATTCAAGAATGCCCATAAGAGAAAAGCCTCCGTTAGAATTGGTTTAAATTTAATTTAACTTACCTATGCCTATTTTTTAAGTATGCAAAAATAACAAAATTCATTTCATTGTCAACTTGAAAAGTTCTACAAAATAAAAAACCCATACTTTAACTGTATGGGTTTTTTATTTTGTAGAACTTTCATAAAATTTTATTTGTCTGCAACATCTGAAAACTCACGAGCTTCTGGGAAAAATTTCAAGGCATCTTGGAGTTGTTTGTCATTTACAGCTCTAACCCTGTAGTAGTGGTCTCTGTCCCAAAAGTTTAAAGCCATTTCAGCTTTGACCAAATTCTTAATCCATCTTGCATTTGACTCGTCTTCAAAACTTTCGTCTTTAAATTCAATTTTTTTCTCTTTTGCAATTCGAGCAACTTCTTTTAATTGTGTATCTGTAATCTCAAAATCATTTAAGAACTTATCGAAGTCTTTACCGACATTAGGATTTTCACGGCAGAAGTCAGTTGCAAACTCAAAAGGAATTCTCTTGGAAATAATTTTTGACATAAATTTGTAATCGCCAGTTGTGTCAGGCAAAGTTTCGTAATCTGGATGAATTCCTCCGCCACCATAAACTTTGCGTTTCAAATATTTTGTCTCAAACATCAAATCTGCTTCTTCCAGCGAATCTTTTATTGCTTCAAAGTTCTTATGTGAGTATGCATTTTTGTAGTAATCAAGTTTTCCTTGAAGGCCTTTTTCGTAATGTTTTTGAATCAGTCTTCCACTTGGAGTGTAGTAACGAGCAGTTGTCAAACGCATTGCAGAACCGTCATTTAAAGGATATTGTTTTTGCACTAAACCTTTTCCAAAACTGTCTTGCCCAATAACTAAACCTCTATCCAAATCTTGCATTGCACCAGAAACAATTTCAGAAGCACTTGCTGAACCTCTTGAGATTAAAATTATTACAGGTAAATCTCCGTATTTTCCACCACCACGAGAATAATATTCGTAATCAGTTCCAGGAACTCTTCCTTTTGTAGAAACAATTACTTCGCCTTTTTTCTTGAGTAGTAAGTTTGTAATCTCAAATGCTTGGTCTAAAAGTCCACCAGGATTTCCACGTAAATCAAGAACTAATTCTTGCATTCCTTGAGATAAGAGTTTGTCAACGGACTCTTCAAACTCTGCGGCTGTCTTTTCGGCAAAACGGTTAATCGAAACGTAACCCGTTTTTTTATCAATCATATACCTTGATTCAACACTGTAAAGAGGAATTTTTGCTCTCGTAATGTCAAAATAAATCGGTTCTGTTTCATCTTCGCGGGCAACTGTTACATTCACAACTGAACCAGAAGGACCTCGTAATTTGTTCACTACATCTTCTGTTTTGATTCCGTAAGTTGACTCACCTTCAATTTCAATAATTTTGTCACCCGCTTGCATTCCTAACTTAAATGCAGGAGTTCCAGGAATTGGAGAAATTACTGTAATGTATTTGTCAAGAATGTCGAATTGAATTCCGATTCCTGAAAATTCACCTTTAAAATCTTCTGTAACTTTTGCTAATTTTTTGGGGTCAATGTAAACAGAGTGAGGGTCAAGTTGCTCGAGAAAACCTGAAATCGCACCTTCCATCGTTTTATCCCAATTAATAGGTTCAACGTAGTAGTACTGAGCTTTTTTTACAACTTCTTGAAACTTCTTGTACTGCTCGTAGAAATCATCTGTTGCGACTCCTTGTTGAACTCCTGTTCCCAAATAAAATGAAATTGCCATAAGAGCAACAACAATTGGAAGGCCAAAAACAAATTTTTTAAACATTAATCTTACCTCCTAAGCAGATTTTAAATTTTTTGCAAATATTTTAGGGTTAGCGTAAAACTGTTCTAAAAGTTCCAAACTAATTACCTAATTTAAAGACTTAACTTTTAAAAGAAAAGCCTCAAAATTTTATTCCTACTTTCTTAAGTTTTAATTTAAAACTTTCCTAAAAGCACTTTCAAGGTTTGCATTCCCAAATTTGTAGCCTAAACTAAGTAATTTTTTTGGAGTTACTTTTGAACTCGCCAACAACAAATCTTGAGCCATTTCTCCAAGTACAATTTTTGCAACAAAACTTGGAAGTGGAAAAATTGTTGGGCGTTTCAAAACCTTTCCAAGAGTCTTTGTAAATTCGTGATTTGTTACTGAATTTGGTGAAACTGCGTTAATCGCTCCACTGACATTTTCATTTTCAATCGCAAATGAAAATATTTCAGTTAAATCCTCTAACTCAACCCAGCTCATAAATTGTTTTCCGTTTCCAATAATTCCACCAACTCCCATTTTGAATGGAAAAAGCATTTTTGCTAAAGCTCCGCCGTTTGGTGCTAAAACAACACCAGTTCTTACGTAAACAGTTCTAATTCCTTTTTGGGTTAAAGGCTTGCTTGAGTTTTCCCATTCTTGGCAAAGCTCTGGAAGAAAACCTGTTCCTACAGCACTTTCCTCATCTAAAATTTCATTTCCTCTGTCTCCATAAATTCCAATTGCTGAAGCAGAAATGAAAGCCTTTGGTGGATTTTTTAGTTTCAAAATTTCATCTTTTAAAACGGAAGTTCCTTGAACACGACTTTCACGAATCTTTTTCTTTTGCTCTTCTGTCCAACGTTTTCCTCCAATATTTTCACCTGCCAAGTGAATCACTGCATCAAAATTCTCTAAATCGTTTAAGTTTTTAACTCCACTTTTCGGATTCCACTGAACTTCATTTTTATTTTTCGCTTCACGCCTAACAAGTTTTGAAACTGAATGCCCTTTTTGGTTTAATAAATTTGTCAAAGCAGAGCCAATCAAGCCGCTCGCTCCTGAAATCAAAATTTTCTGTGAATTCATCTTTGTAACCTTTTTGTTTTGCTTAAATTTTAGCAACCTTTAATTTAATTTCGAGCAAAAATGGCTAAATCATTTTCTCAATTTGTTTGTAACTCTTGCGGTGCAACTTCACCAAAATACCTTGGAAAGTGTCCTGAATGCCAAACTTGGAATAGTTTCGTTGAAGAGATTAAGCCAAAATCGTCCAAAACGCTCAATAAGTTACAAAAAAATTCTGCACAACCGATAACAAAATTTTTTTCCGAAGAAGAGATTCGCTTGAATACCGACTTAGAAGAATTTAACAGAGTCCTTGGTGGAGGTTTTGTACTTGGTTCTTTAGTTTTAATTGGTGGCGACCCTGGAATTGGAAAAAGTACTTTGATGCTTCAAGTTGCCTCTGAGCTTGCCAATAAAGGGAACAAAATTCTTTATTGTTCAGGTGAAGAGTCGGCAAAACAAATCAGAATGCGTGCCGACAGAATCGCAAAACTCTCCGAAAACTTACTTTTAATGACGACAAATGAAGTTGATACAATCATTCACTCCGCAACTTCAATTAAACCTTCCTTAGTCGTTGTTGACTCAATTCAAACAGTAAGTTTGGAAGAATTAGACAGTTCACCTGGAACGATTTCTCAAATTCGTGAATGTACAAACCGCTTAATGAAATTTGCAAAAACAACGGACATTCCTGTTGTGATTGTTGGTCATGTTACGAAAGAAGGAAGCATTGCTGGACCAAAAGCTCTCGAACACATAGTTGACACAGTTCTTTATTTTGAGGGAAATACTCACCAAACTTTTAAAATTCTCCGTTCAGTAAAAAACCGATTTGGCTCAACGAATGAAATTGGAATTTTCGAAATGAAGCAAAACGGTTTGTCGGAAGTTTCAAACCCTTCAGAAATTTTTCTTAACAACAGAGTCGAAAGCTCTGGAAGTGTAATCGCTTGCTCACTTGAAGGAACTCGACCAGTTTTAATTGAAGTTCAGGCTTTAGTTTCACAGACAAATTATGGTTATCCACAAAGAAATTCGACAGGAATTGACCCAAAACGCTTATCAATGATTTTGGCTGTTTTAGAGAAAAGACTCGGTTACAAACTCGGAAGCCAAGATGTTTTTCTAAACTTAGCAGGTGGAATTAAAGTTTCTGAACCTGCAATAGATTTAGGAATTGCTGTTTCAATTGCTTCTAGTTACAGAGATTTTGTTGTTAGAAAATCAGACATCGCTTTAGGTGAGGTTGGACTAAACGGTGAGATTCGAGTCATTTCCCAAATCGAAAAAAGAATTAGCGAGGCTGAAAAGTTGGGATTTAAGAGAGCGATAATTCCTGACAAAACTGATTTAAAAGGATTCTCACCAAAGAGTATCCAAATTGTTAGAGTTTCCGGAATCCGAAATGCTTTAAAAGAAATGTTAGTTCCTTAAAATAAAAAAGCCCGTGAAATAAATTCACGGGCTTTAAAATTATAGAAAGAGAATTCTTATTTCAAGAATGTCATTTTCTTAACTTCTGAATAATCGTTCACAGATAATTTGTAGAAATAAATTCCACTTGATACTGCTTTGTTAGCATTATCAGTACCGTTCCAAACAACTGAGTGGTTACCAGCTTGGAAATCAGTATTTGCTAATGTATTGATCAATTGACCTTTAACATTATAGATTTCAAGAGTAACTTTACCCTCTTCTTTAACACCAAATTCGATTGATGTAGAAGGGTTAAATGGGTTTGGATGGTTTTGAGCCAAGTAGTATCTTTCTGGAATTACATCAATTTGAGTTGAAGTAATAACTTCTACAGTTTTGTTATGAACTTTTACATTACCTTCAATGTCAACATCCGAAAGTCTGTAAATGTAAGAAGTATTAGCTCTAACTGTTCTGTCTGTGAAAGAATAGTCGTTAGTTGAAGAACTGTTTCCAGCACCAACTAATTCTTCATCAGTTTCCCAACTAGCGATTTCAATATAAGAACCTTCTTCTGCTTTTCTTTCAACAATAAAACCATTGTTGTTAGTTTCAGAAGCTGTTGTCCAATTCAATGAAACAGAGTTAGAAGTTACGTTTGAAGCAAAGAAATCTACAAGTTCAATTGCCAAAGGATCGTCATTCGCATCTTGAACAAAAATAGGAGAGCAAGATGGTAATGTTAACTGAACTTGAGCACCATTAATATCTGTTCCATCTAAAGCACCACTATTAACTGTTAAGTTACCATTAGCGACAGAATACATAGTGTTTGCATGGGAAACCCCAACATTAGTTGCACCAGCAGCAGCTAAGCCTAATAAAACTGATTGTGGGATATTAAGAGTAATGAAGTAAGGAGGGTTTACACAACCATTAACTTCAATTATTAAAGCAACATCAACAGGGTTACCACCAGATGATGTAATAACTTGAGCTGAGTTAGAAGTTACGCTCATAGTTTCACCACCACCAGGAATTAGTTGGTTTCCAGCAGTATTTGCCATTCCACCAATTGTTCCACCACCAGGAGCAGTAAAGTTTACACCAGTTCCATTAGCAATAGGAGTTCCTACTGTAGGTAATGCTGGAGTAGGATTACCTAAAACTGGAGGAGTTGGGTCAACTGCAGGAGGAGGAACTACAACTACACCATCAACAAATCCAAGAGTTCCCATTAAAACAGGAAGAGGTTGCCCATTAGCAGTTGCTGCAGGGATTGTAAATGGACCAGTTGTTACATTTTGTGCAGTACCACCGTCAATAGTTACATCAAATTGAAATGTAGTTGCAAATGCAGCAGGTGCAAAGATTAAAGCAGTACCAAAGTTTGACAAATTAAAAGTCAAGTCTCCAGTGCTTTCAATATAGTTAAATCCAGAATTACCAGGTGTATCAGGACCAGCAGTTAAGGTTTGAATGGCACTTGAATATGTTCCAGTAATCGAAGTAATTGAAGCCGCCGATGGATTAGTTGCATTTTGGCTGCCCTCAATATTTACACGCATAGCGACAAATGTTTGAGCACTTGCAATACCAGCAATACCAGCAATCAGTACACCTGATGATAGTATTTTTACAAGGTTTTTCATTGTTTATTATCCTATAAATTTAGTTAGTTAGACCTAGTTCTTTTCAAATTTCTTGATTGAGCTTTAACGCTTTTTTTAGTAGTAGCTGATTTCTTTACAGCAGGAGCCTTTTTAGCAACATTTGTATTAATTGGTGAAGATACTTTTTCTGCAGAGAAAATATTGCCACTTCCATTTCCAGAAGTCGGACCTGAGAAAGTATCATTTCCAGAAACAATAATGTAAAAAGGTGTTCCTAAATCTATTGCAAACCCAGTTGGGTCACCAGCAATATGATTAGAATATGCTTTTGAAGCATTATCATGGTATAAACCTTGAGCGTAATTAGCTCCAATTTGTGTTTCCACGTCCAATATAGAAGCTATGTTAGAGCCACCAGCTAAATCAGAATAAGGAACATTGGAAACAGCATTAAGGCCATTACTACCAGAAATTGACAAACTGAAAGAAACTGGAGAGGTTGATTCTCCAACACCACCAGCTGCTACAAATTGGTCATTTGCTCCAACAATGATAATAAAGTTATCGCCGTGTGTTAGACCAAACCCAGTTGGGTCACCAGCAATGTGGTTGGAATAAGATTTTGAAGCGTTGTCAAGATAAAGTCCTTGAGCATAGTTACCACCAATTTGTGTTTCCACATCCAAGATGTCAGAAATTGGACTGGCATTTTCAGCTTGACTAAAAGGCAAAGCTACAATATTAAGTCCGTTACTGCCAGAAATAGACAAATCATATCTAACGAATCCAGTTACGTTAGAAGGATTTGACTCTGCTGCCATTGAGCCTGCTGCAAGTAAAGATACGATTGCAACAGAAGTTATTAGGGTGCGTTTCACCATTGTTGAAACCTCCTGAAAAGTTTAATTAGAGTTCAAGAAAAATCTTGAACCCTCCCCAAGGTATTTATTAATTAATTTTAACTAATTGCGATAGTATTGTCAAGATGCTATTAAATAAAAAAGTAAACTTAAATAACAAGATAAAGTAAGCGCTTTTTCAAGTCAATAAGTTTTTGTAATTATTTTAAAAGTTTTTTTATACTCACCTCATCTTTAAATAGATAACTTTTTGTTCTTTCAAAACAAGTATCACTCTGACAAAAAAACATCTCTAATGTTTTTATTAACTCTTTTTCCCTCAAGCTTTTCCAAGCAATGTTACTTCTTTCAAAAGAAAATAAAACGTTTAAACTATCAAAAGTATTTCTCATTGAATTTTCCTTTTTATCAAATTGGGAGTAGGTCTTTAAAAAGAATTCATTGTGAGATATTAGCAAAGTAGATATTTCTTTAGCACTATGCGAGTTAGAATTTTTAATTGCTTTTATTGCCTTTCTTTTGTTGAAAGCATCAATTGCAAGGTAAGAACTTAAATTTGCAAAATATTCAAATTTAAGTTCTAAGGGATATAACTTTGCTTCCTGAATCCTATTCTTATGAACTTCTAAGATAGGCTTAATTGCTTCAAATTTCAAGTTACGGATTAAAGTTATGATACTATCACTCCAAGTGTTTGATGGGTACTTTTGAAGGTAAAGTTCCATTTTACTTAAATCATTTTTTGAAATAGCTTTTTCGAATTCCAATTTTTGAATTCTTAATAAAATTTCTTGTCTATGATTCGTTTCAGGATTTTCAATAAGATATTTCGAATAAGCTTCGACAGTATTCGTCACTTTTACGTTCTCATAATTGTCACATCCAATAATAAGTTGAACAAAAAGGATTAGGAAAAAATAATTTAAAGTGGAAATATTTTTCAATTTGGGCTAACTTTTGATTTAAATTTAACATTTCTACCGTTAATCTTGCTAAATTTATGAAATGAAATCAAATTTTAGAATTTTTTTTAAAATAATTTTTAGGATTGAATAAATGAAAAAAATGAAAAAAGTGGCAACATCTATTTTGTTGCTTAGTTCTTTCTCAATAGTTTCAGCACAAACATTTGTTGCTATGAGAGTAAATATTCAAGGAAGTGCTAATGGGAACTTTCCACTTGAATCTACAATTACAGATATAACAGGTACTTATGAGTCAACAACAGGAGGAAATCCTTTTCAAAATCTTATTAAGGGTCCTGCTGTTCCTAATGATTCAGGGTTTACCTATATTGAAAGTACGGGAAACTTAACGTATAATTTATCAAATTTTGGGACAGGGCTTATTTTTTCGCCTGCAGTTTTTGCAACTACATTTCAGTTTGACATAGAGATTGACGACCAAACGTTAGTGAATACAAACCAGTCTATTTCTACGGGGCAGTTTACAATTCCTCCAACAACAACAAATGGGCAACCAAATCCTGTTTTGATGGGAACTTTATCTTATAACGATTCTTCAAGTTTTGTTCCGCCTGATACAGCTTATTCGAATGATGTTAATAATTTTATGATAAGATTTTTAAGTGACGACTCTCTTGACCTTTTCAACCCAATTTTAAACCCACAGTTAGAAGTGATTGGTTTCGACTTCGAACTTTACGCTTCAGAAACTTCTACTTACTCAGGAGACGTTTCTGGTTCGACTCCAACAGGAACTGATGCTTCTTCAGGAACATCTGACGTAATTACTTTCCAAAGTCACGTCAGAGCATTCCCACAAGGCAATGTAATTGACGAAGATTCACTTAATATTTTGACTGATAAGGCTTGGATTTCTTTCGGAACTGCTGGAGACACACTTTTTTTGAACACAGTTCATGGTTCAGGAATGCTTGCTTTTGAAGAACCTGACACAACAAATACAGATTCTGCCGAATACGCTTACTTTGCAACGGTTTACGAGATAAAAGGTGGAACAGGAATCTACCAAAATGCTGGTGGAATGGCGATTGCAAACGGATTGATGAGTGGACCAGACGCAACTCCTGACGCTCCAAACAAAATTGATTTTTTCTTCTCACTCTTGGACAAAACTCCGATAATTATTTCTCCAACTTCTCCACAGAGCAAAAAATATTCAAATGAACTAACTGGAACAGACGTTGATTCAATCTCTTCTTTCCCTCTAAGGTTTGAAGGTATTCCTTCAACAAGCACTATTCTTGATCCTGTAAACCAAAACTTAATTGG
Source organism: Calditrichota bacterium (assembly GCA_008501735.1). Lineage (GTDB taxonomy): Bacteria > CLD3 > CLD3 > CLD3 > CLD3 > CLD3. Next base: position 66,024 of record QQUF01000008.1, read on the forward strand.
TTTTAATGTAGATTATGATGCTTATGAAACGGCAAATTTTGATGCATCTTTCACTGGCGGTGCTTTGAATGTAAATAATACTTTTGGAGCAAACCAAACTGGACCAAATTGGCAAGGAAGTATCGTAACTTTTCCAATGGGAACTCCTTTAATTTTTGGTGACACTCTTAGGTTTGATGGAGTTCACCAACTTATTTTTGCTCCTGGAGACACTCTTTTCCTTGGAGGAATTGATGGGTCAACATTTGGTTTCCCAACTTATGAAGAATATCAAGATGCAGAATTTTATGGAGGTTACGCTTTTGTTTATGATGGAACAGGTTACTTTGAAAATGTTCAAGGGGTTGCAACAAGTTTAACTTACGTAAGGAACGATTCATTAGTAAGTAACTTGGTTGCTGATTGGTATTTTAGACTTGACATTCCAACTGGGACTGTCGGAATTATCGAAGGAACTCCTGCGGAAATTTACCAGTACATTTTAAGCCAAAATTATCCGAACCCTTTTAACCCAACAACAACGATTAACTACAACATCGCAAAAGAAGGTTTCGCAAGTCTTAAAATTTTCAACATTCTTGGACAAGAAGTGAAAAGCCTTGTTAGTAAAAACATTCAAGCTGGTTCGCATTCAATTGTTTGGAATGGAACTGATAATTTTAACAGAAAAGTTTCAAGTGGTGTTTACTTCTACAAACTCACTTCTGGTGACTTTACTCAAACAAAAAAATTATTACTGCTCAAGTAAAATTAGTTTTTTAACTTCAAGGCGGATTTTTTAAAATCCGCCTTTTTTGTTTTAGAAAGTAAACTTTAGGAAGAAAATGAAAATTTTAGGAATTGACACTTCGGGACAATCCTGTTCAGTCGCAGTTACTGAAAATTTGAAACTTCTCGGTGAAACAAGAATCGTGAGAAAAAATGCTCACTCCGAAATTCTAGTAATCGAAGTTCAAAACCTTCTCGAAAAACTCAAACTCAAACTTTCGCAGTTTGAACTAATCGCTTTGACAATCGGACCAGGTTCTTTTACAGGTTTACGAATTGGACTTTCAGTGGCAAAAGGGTTAGCTTTTGCAAAAGACTTAAAAATTATCGGAGTTCCAACCGACCTTGCACTTGCTTACGGAATTTTTGCACAAGAAAAAATTTCAGTTGCTCTTGATGCTTTTCAAGGGCAAATTTATTTCTCCGAATTTTCAAAAAAAGCTGAACTTGAGTTTTTACCCGAAAGGAAATCCGAAATTCAAATTTTCACTCCCGAAGATTTTCCTAAGCTAACTGAAAATTCAATTTTAATCGGTGATGCTTTAAAGAAGTTTAAACTTCAAGATTCTTCCGAAAATTTTCAAACCTTGCCCGAAGAGTTTTCCCTTGTTTCAGCCTTAAGCGTTGCGAGAATCGGATTCTTGAAAGCACAAAAAAATGAATTCGACGACCTTGACACTTTGAGTCCACTTTATATCAAAGGCTTCAAAGGAGTTCACGGATAAGTGAGTGATTTTTCAATTCGAAAAATGCAAGAGTCTGACATTTCACGAGTGCTTGAAATTTCACAAAAGACAGAGACAATCGCTCAGTGGACGGAAAAGCAATTTTTCAACGAACTTCAAAGAGCTGACAGTTTCTGTTTTGTTTTAGGGGAAGATGTTTTTGGCTTTGCAGTTTGTTGGAAAGTTTTAGACGAATTTGAAATTTCACAAATTGCCATTTCACAGGACTTTAGGAGAGAGGGATTAGGTTGGAATCTTTTAGATTTTTTACTTAGCTTTGCCAAAGAAAATTCTTGTAACTTGGTCAACCTCGAAGTGATGGAATCGAATTTTCCAGCTTTGGAACTTTACAAAAAAGCAGGTTTTGAAATTGTTGGTAAAAGAAAAAATTACTATTCTAATTCTCAAAATGCCTTGCTTCTAACTCTAGATTTGAGAGAATTTTGAACTTTACTGAATTTGAAAATTCAATTTTGGACATTTCGCAAGAACTCCCTGTTCACCCGACAAAAGAAATTCCACAACGAAATACTGAAGAAATCGACAAAATTATTTTCCACTGTACAGCTCAACCTTGGAATGTTTGGGAAGTCACAGATTATGACTTGAAGCCTAACCACATTGACGAAGAAGGTTGTCCTTGCATCACTTACTCTTACTTCATTGAAAAAGATGGAACGGTTTACAAATGTCTTGAGCCAGAAGCAAAATCTTGGCACGTCGGAAAGTGGAATGCAACTTCACTTGGGTTTTGCATAAATTTTGAAGCATTACCCGAAACTTTTCCTCCAAAGGTTCAGTTTCAGAAAGCAGTTTTTCTTGCAGCTTACCTTTCAATAAAATTCAAAGTTGAGACTAAAAACGTTCTTGGGCACAGAGAGCTTTTAGAAACAGGTTTTTATTACGAAAATGGCGAAAAAATTTTGCGAAAAGAATGCCCAGGAATTTCAATAAATTTAGACAAATTTAGAATGGAAGTTGAGATAGTAAAGTCGAAATGGCTTTCTCAAAAATTAGATGTAATTTGATTCTAAAGTGCTTTCAATTTGGAAAAGTGTCAGTTAATTTTAGAGATTAAAATTTTAAAATTTTAGGCAAAAAATTTTGCGAAAAAATTTCATTCTTAACAAAGCTATTGTTTTTCACATTCTCGGAATTCTTTTAGTCTTTTTTGCAATTTCAATGGTCTTTTCTCTCGCTTGGGCTTTTTACTTCGATGAGAAAGAAACAATCAACGCATTTCTTTGGACAATTGGTCTTACTTTAATTCCTGGATTTTTGGTCTGGAAGTTCACTCCAAAACCCGAACACGATTTAAAGGTTCGTGAAGGTTTTGTTATTGTTGCTTTAGGTTGGATTCTTTGCACATTTTTCGGCTCACTTCCATTTTACATTTCTGGAGCAATTCCAAATTTCACCGATGCTTTTTTTGAAACAATGTCAGGACTTACAACGACAGGAGCAACAATCCTAACTGAGATTGAAGGAATGGATAACGGTTTACTTTTCTGGCGAAGTTTTTTGCACTGGCTTGGTGGAATGGGAATAATTTTACTTTCACTCGCGATTCTTCCGCTTTTGGGAATTGGGGGAATGCAGCTTTACAAAGCAGAAGTTCCTGGTCCAACGAAAGACAAAGTTACTCCAAGACTCAAAGACACTGCTAAAATTTTGTGGCAAGTTTATCTCGTAATCACGATTTTTCAAGCAGTTTGCTTACAACTCGCAGGAATGACTTTTTTCGATGCTCTTTGCCATTCTTTCGGCTCAATTGCAACAGGCGGTTTCTCAACAAAAAATGCAAGTATTGCAGCTTTTAATAGCCCTATAATTGAGTATTTGCTGACAGCTTTTATGTTTATGGCTGGTGTAAACTTCGCATTGCATTACAAAGCCTTAAGCACAAAAAAATATTTACTTTACTGGTTCGACAAAGAAACACTTTTTTATACGCTTGTCATAGCTTTTGTAACAATAGTTGCTTCATTAATGATTGCTTTAAGAGGAGACATTACAAGCCTTGCAAATCTTGAAGAATCTTTTAGGCACTCAATTTTTCAAGTAGTTTCGATTATGACGACGACAGGTTACGGAACTGATGATTTTGAACTTTGGCCATTTTTTCCTCAAGCACTTCTTTTTATAATGATGTTTATCGGAGGTTGTGCAGGTTCAACTTCTGGTGGAATCAAAGGGATTAGAATCTTACTACTTTTGAAACATGCAAGAATTGAACTTCGCAAACTTGTTCACCCAAACGGTGTTTTTGTTGTTCGTTATGGTAAAAATACAATTCAACCTGAGATTGTTACAAGTGTTCTTTCGTTCTTTCTAATTTTTATGGTAACTTTTGTTGGAGCTTCTTTGGTTTTAGCAGCACTTGGTTTGGATTTGTTAACGGCTTTTACAGCTTCAATTGCTTGTCTTGCGAGTATTGGACCAGGTTTCGGAACAGTTGGACCAACTGAAAATTTTGCTCACATTCCAATGATTGGCAAATGGGTTCTTTCACTTTGTATGCTAATGGGAAGACTCGAACTCTACACAATTTTGATTCTTTTTAGCCGAACTTTTTGGCGACACTAAAATTTTAAACTAATTTCTTGCACTCAGTCAAAACCTTTTCTGCAACACTGTGCCAACTACCATTTTTTTCGATGTAAGTTCTGCCGTTTACTCTAAATTTCTCTGCTAAATTTTCGTCTAAGATTTTTAAAATCCCTTTTGAAATTTCTTCAAAATTATCCAACTCAACAGAAATTCCTGCTTGGATACTTTCAACAAACTGACCGCATTCAATTCCTTCGCTTGCGAGAACAGGAACTCCACAAGCCAAATACTCGTAAAGTTTGAGTGGACTGTAAAGGTCGTCTTTTTGCGAACTGCGAATGAAACAAATCGCGAAGTCAGAAGCCGAAATGTAAAGAGGAACTTTTTCGTGAGTCATCGAACCTGTGAAAATAAAATTCTCGGCGATTCCCAATTTCTGCACTAATTTTTCACACTGATTTCTGTCGTTTCCGTCACCAACCATCAAGAATTTGATATTTGGATTTTTTACCAAAACAATTTTTGCCGAATGAATCAGTTCAGAAACTCCGTGGTAAGGATAAAAGCTGCTTACAAAACAAGCGTAGTTGAAATTCTCATCAAGTTTCAGTTCTTGTTGAGCTTTGGTTTTTGAAATCGGTTTAAAAAGGTCAGTGTTAGCACCGTTCCGAACAACAATGATTTTTTCAGGTGAAGTGTGGTAACGAGTCGAAAGTAATTTTTTGAGTTGACCTGTAACGGTAATGACTTTGTCTGCCATTCGAATGTTAATTTCTTGGAATTTGTGGCTCAATTTGTAAGCCCAAAAACTTCCGCCTAAGTCTTTAACTTCTTCGCTCGGAACTCCGTTGCACTCAATAACTTGAGGGATTCCAATTAGCTTTGCAAGGAATTGAACAGTAAATGAAATGTACATTTCACGAATGTAATAAATGTCGGGTTTTTCTTTAATTGTGTGAAAAAGCAAGTAAGGAACAACCAAAGTGTAAAAAAGAAAAACTCTTAAAAGCCTAATTTGAGTCGTAGGAATTATTACTTTTCTAACTGTCGTTTCGTAGTTGTCCGCTCCGTATTCTGGAATAAAAAGTGTAACGTCGCAACCTAACAAATGGAGATTTTCAGTTACCTCTTTGACGTGGAAAGTTCCAGCGACTTGTTTGGAAAGGTTGTGGTCTAAAACGTAGAAAATTTTCATTTTATCTTTTCCGAAAATTCGCAAAGTTCAAAAAGTTTGCACTCCGCACAACGTGGATTTTGAGATTTACAAGTCATTCTTCCAAGCCAAATGAACCAGTGATGCGAAGGAATCCAAAGTTTTTCGGGCAAAATTTTTCTTAGTTGCATTTCAGTTGCTAAAGCAGTTTTAGCCTTTACAATGCCAAGACGATTCGCCGTTCTGAAAACGTGAGTGTCAACAGGAATCGCTGGAATTCCCATTGAGAATGCTAAAACAATGCTTGCCGTTTTTCTTCCAACTCCTGCAAGTTCTGTTAGCTTTTCAATTTCATTCGGAATTTCGTTGTCAAACTCATAAATCAACTTTTCACAAGTTAAAATAATATTTTTTGCTTTAGTCTTAGCCAAGCCACAAGTTTTGATTTTTTCGTAAAGTCCTTCTTCCCCGAGTGCGAGAATTTTTTCGGGAGAATCGTGAGTTTCAAAAAGTGGCTGTGTAACTTTATTGACTTGTTTGTCTGTGCATTGAGCCGAAAGAATTGTCGCAATTAAAACTTCAAAAGAGTTACGAAACTTTAGCTCAGAGCCTAAGTGTCCGTAATTTTCTTTGAGAATCTCTAAAATCTTTTTTGTTTTTTGCTTCAATTTTTCTTTCCAACAGAACTTCTTGTATCTTCTCCCCAGTGCAGCTTTGCTCTTAAAATGTCATAAAAACTTTTGTCGCTACAACGAATTAAATTCACAGAAAATTTTGATTTCCGAACTGTGAAAATTTCACCTTTATTTAAGGAATTAACAAACATTCCGTCAGCCGAAAGTGAAGGCGAAGATTCAGAAGAAACAACTTGAATAGAAATTTCATTTTGAATCGGAAAAACAAGGGGGCGAGTTGTCAAGTTGTGCGGACTAACAGGAGTAAGGATAACGACTTCTGTTTCAGGAGTTACTATTGGACCTCCACAAGAAAGTGAGTAAGCAGTCGAACCCGTTGGTGTTGCAATTATTACTCCGTCAGAAAGGTAAGTATTAACAAAGTCTCCATTTACTTCAACTTTTGTTTCAATGAGGCGAGTGAATTTACCTTTTTCGATTACAAAATCATTCAGAGCAAAAGACTTCTTTCCTTTAAAAGAGCCTTCCAAAGGAAATCTTTGTTCAATTTTATAATTTCCAATAATGATTTTTTTGAGATGTGCGTAAAGTTCAGAAACATTTGTTTCAGTTAAAAAACCAAGTGTTCCAAAATTCACACCGAGAATAGGTTTTTGGCTTTCACCAACGATTTGAGCAGTTGCAAGTATCGTTCCGTCACCACCAAGTGAAATCAAAACATCACTTTGTTTTACAATCTCTTTGCGAATTTGATTTGAGTTTTTAGAACCTGTTGCAAAATCTTCTTCTGAAACGACAGTTTGGTTTTGATTTCTCAACCAAATTTTCAAATCAGGTAAAAGATTTATCGCTTGAGGTTTGAGAGTATTTGTAATGATTCCAAAATTCATTTAGGAACTCCTTAACTTCTTTTTATTCAAAAAAGAAACGACAAAAATTTTGTTAAAAGCCCAATTTGTCATCAGAGTTAAGCGACAATCTTTTTGTCTTTTGAGGAGACCTTGAGAAGATTTTTAATTTTTTCAGCGATTTGTTTAGGTGTTAAACCGATTTCTTTTTGAAGTTCTTTTGGCGAACCGTGGTCGATAAATCTATCAGGAATTCCTAATCTTTCAACTTCAACATTTTGGATTCTGTTTTCCATTAAGAATTCTAAGACAGCACTTCCAACACCACCAGGAATTGAATTTTCTTCAACCGTAACAATTTTATCAAATTTTTTCGCAACTCGTAGAAGCATTTCAGAATCCAAAGGTTTCACGAATCGTAAATTTACAACTTCGCAGGAAATCCCATTTTCTGTCTCAAGAATTTCAGCTGCTTTCAAACTCCAAGCAACTGTAGAGCCAATTGCCAAAATTGCAATGTCAGAACCCTCTTGCAAAGTCTCAGATTTCCCGAGTTTAATCTCAGGAAACTCACCAACTTTTGGAATTCCTAAAGCTGAACCTCTTGGGTAACGAATTGCTGTTGGACCTTCTTTATACTCAGTTGCAAATTTTAACATTCCACGAAGTTCATCTTGGTCTTTCGGAGCCATAATCACAAAATTTGGAATTAGTCTTAAATAACTCAAGTCGAAACTTCCGTGATGAGTTGGTCCATCTTCACCAACCAAACCTGACCTGTCCATTGCGAAGACAACCGGAATTTTCTGTAAAGCAATGTCGTGAATTAATTGGTCGTAAGCTCTTTGCAAGAAAGTTGAGTAAATCGCACAAACTGGAGTTAAACCTTGTAACCCAAGTCCACCAGAAAAAGTAACTGCGTGTTGTTCGGCGATTCCAACATCGAAAAACCTTTCAGGAAATTTTGCTGCAAATGGTTTGAGTCCTGTTCCTTCAAGCATCGCAGCAGTAATTGCTACAATTTTTTCATTCTTTTCTGCGAGTTCTGTAATTGCTTCACCAAAGACATCTTGGTATTTAGGAAAACTTACGCCTTTTTTAGCTTTCGGAATTGACTTTCCAGTTTTTGGATCGAAGTCGCCTGCTGCGTGCCATTTTACTGCATCGTCTTCAGCGAACTTGAAACCTTTTCCTTTAACCGTCAGAGTGTGAAGAAGAATTGGACCTTGCATTTTTTTCAAATGCTCAAGGACCTCAACAAGGTGAATTACGTCGTGTCCGTCAATTGGACCAATGTAATTGAAACCGAGCTTTTCAAAAAGTGAGCCTGGAGAAACAAGTCCTTTCAAACCTTCTTCAATTCTACCAACGAGTTTTTGAAGTTGTTCTCCAATTGGTTTGATTGTTCCTGCAACGTCCCAAATTCCGTCTTTTAATCTTCTGTAAGGTGTTGAAACCATAACGTCAGTTAAGTAGTTGTTCAATGCACCGACATTTGGCGAAATTGACATTTTGTTGTCATTTAAGATTACGATTAGTTTTTCTTTTTTTCTTGCACCAGCGTTGTTCAAACCTTCAAAAGCAATTCCGCCAGTCATTGCTCCGTCACCAAGAACTGCGATTGAGTGAAAGTCGTCGTCTTGAATCGTTCCTGCACAAGCGTAACCTAAAGCAGCAGAAATCGAAGTACTTGCGTGTCCAACTCCGAAAGTATCGTATTCACTTTCGGCAATTTTCGGGAAACCTGCAAGACCTTTGTATTTTCTGTTTGTGTGAAATTCATTTTTTCTGCCTGTAAGGATTTTGTGCGGATAAGCTTGGTGACCAACGTCCCAAACGAGTCTGTCTTTTGGTGTGTTAAAAACGTAGTGAATTGCAATTGTAAGTTCAACAACTCCAAGTCCTGCTCCAAAATGTCCTGTTGCTGATTCTTGAGATTTGTAGTCGATTAAAAACTGTCTTACTTCTTTTGCTAACTGTGGTAATTTTTCTTTGGAGAGTTTACGAATGTCCGAAGGATAATTTATTTTATCAAAAAGCTTTGCCATTTCTGTTGCCTTATTTTTCTAATTCTTCAATCTGTTCTTCAAAATTTCCAAGAATCGAATTGCATTCTTTAATTAAGGAAATTCCTTTTTTATAATTTTCTAAAAGTTCGTCTAAAGTTAAATCCGAATCTTCAAATTTCTCTACAATTTCTTTAATTGATTCGACTTTTGACTCAAAGGAATTTTTTTTCATTTGTTTTCCAAATTTAAAATTTCTGCTTGTGCTTTTCCATCTTTAAAGTTGAGATTTACTTTCTCTGCTACTTTAAGATTTCGCACCGAATTCAGAACCACACCATTTTCGTTTGTGCAAATTGAAAACCCACGACTCAAAACAGAATCTGGGCTAAGATTTTCAAGTTGCTTTTGAAGCGAATCAAGTTGGTTTTTATGTTTCTCAAAAGCAAATTTACCTTCATTTCTAAGAACATTTTCATAATTGTCCAGAGTTTGCTGAAAGTAGCGGAATTTACTAAATATTCTATCTTTAGAAATTATTTTTCGGTAAAAGTTTAGTTCTTCTTTTTTTTGCTCCAAACTTTTTAAAGTTTTGTTTTTCAAATCATTTTCCAAACCAAACAGCCAATCTCGAACAAGTGAAAAATTTTCAGAAAGAACTTCTGCTGCGGCAGTTGGAGTTGCTGCTCTTCTGTCAGCAACAAAATCAGAAATTGTAAAGTCAACTTCGTGCCCAACTGACGAAATAATCGGAATCTCTGATTCTGCAATTGCCCTCGCAACTATTTCTTCGTTGAACGACCAAAGTTCTTCCAAAGAACCTCCTCCGCGACCAACGATTAAAGCGTCAACATTTTTTAGTTTGTTAAATTTGCGAATTGCCTTTGCGATTTCATTTGCCGAACCTTCGCCTTGAACTTTTACAGGAGCTAAAAATAGTTTTACGCAAGGAGCATTTTTTTTGAAAACTGTATGAATGTCGTGAATAACTGCACCTGTTGGTGATGTTACAATTCCAACTTTCATCGGAAAATTTGGTAAAGGTTGCTTTCTTTCGGGTTCAAAAAGTCCTTCTTCAAGAAGCTTTGCTTTCATCTCCTCAAACTGCTGTTGAAGGCTTCCGACCCCTTTTTCAAAAAGATTCCAAACAGAAATTTGATAACGACCAGACTTTTCGTAAAGAGTAATTTGCCCTTGCAAAACGACTGAATTTCCAATTTTTGGCAAAGCGAGTAATTTTTGTGCCGTGTTTTTCCAAATTACACAATCAATTTGTGCTTTTTCGTCTTTTAAAGAAAAGTAAATGTGTCCCGAATAGGCTTTGGTGAGGTTTGAAATTTGTCCTTCAACCATCACAAACTTAAATGTGTCCTCGAGAACGAATTTGATTTCTCGGGTAATTTCTGAAACTGTAAGAACGTTATCCATTTGAAAAATTTAAGCAATCGCAAAATTGAAAACAATCAATTAAAAATCTGTCTTTGAAAGCAAACAGACAAAAATTATATTCGCCGTCTTAATGACTAATAAATTAGTAACATTCTCATCATTTTTCGTAAGTTTGAGATTGACAGTTCTTATTTGAGAGTCAAATTTATAGAAAAACTCAAGACGAAAATTAATTTCGGAGATAAAAATGGCTAAGCCAAAATCCAAAAGTTTAGTTCGTGAATACTCAGAAGCACTTGGAGTTGCACTTCTTATGGCAATGGCTTTGAGAACTTTTGCAGTTGAAGCATTTAGGATTCCAACAAGTTCTATGGAAGACACGCTTCTTGTCGGCGACTTTCTTTTGGTAAATAAATTTGTTTATGGAGCAAAAGCGAAAGTAAACATTCCGCTCACAGAAATAACCATTGACCTTGGACTTGAACTTCCTGCTTTAAAAGACCCAAATCCTGGAGACGTTGTAGTTTTCACTTATCCAATTGACCAAAAGACCAATTACATTAAACGTTGCATTGCAATTGGTGGACAAGTTTTAGAAATCAAAAACGGTGTAATTTTCGTTGATGGAAAAGAGTTCATAAATCCTCCTTTAGCGAAATTCGATGGAAGACCAAGAAGACCAAGAGGTCACGGAGATTATGGAATTTGGCCACAAACAAAACCTTGGAATAAAGACAATTATGGCCCAATCAGAATTCCTGAAGGACATTTTTTTATGATGGGTGATAACAGAGACAACAGTCTTGACAGTCGTTTCTGGGGATTCGTAAAACGCGATGAAATTATTGGAGAGGCATTAATTCTTTATTTCTCTTGGAATGATACAGCACCATTTTGGAATGTTTTTGAATCAATTCGTTGGAGTAGAATCGGTAGTTTAATTAAGTAAAAATAATCTTTACTTTATAATCAGAAAGCAGAAACAAAAAAATATGCGATTATTCTTAAAAGTAGACTTCGACGCTGTAATTTCGGCAATGCTACTAAAAAAAGTTTTACCAATTACTGAAATTCATTTTATTGCACCACTTGACATTATTGAAGGAAAAATAAAGCTTCAAAAAGGTGATGTTGTTGCGAACCTTCCTTACCTCGAAGGTTGTGAATATTGGTTTGACCATCACCCTACAAACACACTTGAAGAGCCTAAAGATTACAAAGGACTTTTTAGAGTCGCACCAAGTGCCGCAGGTTTGATTTATGAATATTTTGGTGGTGAAAAAACATTTCCAGGAATGAAAGACCTGATTGTAATGACTGACAGAATTGATGCTGCCGAATTAACAATCGAAGAAGTCCGTGAACCTAAAGAGCATTTGTTAATTGCAAATACAATTGATTCAAAAACTTTTGTTCCAGCAGCGAAAGCCTACGACTTAAGGTTAATAGAAATTTATGGACAGACTCAAGATCCTGAAAGAATCTTACAATTCCCTGAAGTTAAAGTGCGTGCAGAAAAATTCCAAAACAGACAAGATTATTTCAGAACAATGCTTAAACGTTACACAAGACTTGAAGGAAATATTATTGTTACAGATATTCGTTTTTGTAGGAACTTCCCAAGAGGAGACAGATTTTTCGTTTACACAATGTTTCCCGAAGCAACTCTTGCTGTAAAATCTTTTCATACAAAACAAGAGCCTACAAAAGCAATCGTTTCAGTTACTCAGAACATTTTCAATAGAAGTAAAGTCCACGTCGGCAATTTTTGCAAAAATTATGATGGAGGCGGACACGAAGGAGCTGCGATTTGCAGATTTCCAAGAGAAGATGCTGATAGAATGCTCAAGCAAATCTTTGCCGAACTTAATGACTTAGATAAAGAATCAAGTAATTCTTAAAACTCTCCTAAACTAAAAAGGCTCTGTTTTCACAGAGCCTCATAAAATAAAAATTGTCTTTTATGCTTTAGTTTCAGATTCTTCATCAATTTGAATCGCTTCTGAACCTGTCGAAAAAGTCAACTGCTCATTTTCCAAGTCCACAATTATACAATCACCTTTGTTGAAACTTCCTTCAAGGAGTTTTTCAGCGATTGGGTCTTCGACATAATTTTGAATTGTTCTTTTGAGAGGTCTTGCACCGTAAACTTGGTCGTAACCTTTTTCTACGATGAAATCAATTGCTTCGTAAGTAAGTGTGATTTTAATTTCCCTTTCGGCGAGTTTTCTTGAAATTTCGCCAACAAGATTTTCGACAATTTTGACAACGTCTTTTTTCTCTAAAGAATTAAAAATAATGATTTCATCAAGTCTGTTAATGAATTCAGGATTGAAAAGTTTTTTCACTTCGTCCATTAATTGACCACGAATCGCTTCTTTTTTAGATTTTTTATCTTCGCCTTTAAAGCCGAAACCACCAGCTTTTAACTTTCTTGTTCCAATGTTTGAAGTCATCACGAGAATTGTATTTTTGAAATCTACTTTTCGACCTAAACTGTCTGTGATGTGTCCTTCATCAAGAATTTGGAGAAGAATGTTAAAAACGTCAGGGTGAGCTTTTTCGATTTCGTCTAAAAGCACAACTGCGTAAGGTCTTCTACGAACTTTTTCTGTAAGTTGACCACCTTCTTCGTAACCAACGTAACCTGGAGGCGAACCGATTAATCTTGAAACAGAAAATTTCTCCATAAACTCATTCATATCAATTCTGATTAAAGATTCAGGGTCGTCGAAAAGATGTTCAGCCATTTTTTTGGCAAGTTCTGTTTTACCAACTCCTGTTGGTCCAAGGAAAACAAAAGTCCCAATTGGACTGTTTGGATCTTTAAGACCTGCACGAGTTCTCTTTATTGCTCTTGTAACTCTTTCAATTGCTTCATCTTGACCGATTACTGCATTTCTAACAGCGTCACCAAGTTTCAAGATTTTATGACCTTCTTCTGTTGAGACTCTTTGAATTGGAACACCTGTCATCATCGAGACGATTTTTGCAATGTCATCTTCAACCACTTCAAGGATTTGGTCGCTTTCAGAGTTCTCCCAATCATCTTTTGCTTGGATTAATTGTCTTCTGAGTTGGCTTTCTTTGTCTCTTAGTTCCGCTGCTTTTTCAAACTCTTGGTTTTCAACAAATTCTGTTTTTTGAGCTCCGACTTTTTCAATTTCCTTTTCAAGTTCAATAATATTTTCAGGAACTGTAATGTTTTGAATTCTAACACGAGAACCTGCTTCGTCAATTACATCAATTGCTTTGTCTGGCAAAAATCTATCGGAGATGTAACGAATGCTCAACTCAACCGCAGTTTTTAAAGCTTCTTCGGTGTAAGTTACTTTGTGGTGAGTTTCATAACTTTCTTTAAGTCCTTGAAGAATTTTTAGGGTATCAGATTTTGAAGGAGGATTCACAAGGACTTTTTGGAAACGTCTTTCTAAAGCTCCATCTTTTTCAATCACTTGTCTGTATTCACTTAGAGTTGTTGTTCCGATACACTGAAGTTCGCCACGAGAAAGAGCAGGTTTGAACATATTTGCTGCATCAAGTGAACCGGAAGCTCCACCAGCTCCAACCATTGTGTGGATTTCATCAATGAAAAGAATGATGTCAGGGTTTTTTGTGAGTTCCGTCATCAACGCTTTCATTCTTTCTTCAAATTGTCCTCTGTACTTTGTACCTGCAACAATTGCTGCAAGGTCAAGAGCAACTAAACGTTTGTTGTAAAGTAATCTTGGAACTTCTTTGTTTACGATTCGAATCGCAAGTCCTTCAGCAATCGCAGTTTTACCAACTCCAGGTTCACCAATTAAGATTGGATTATTTTTCTTTTTTCGACTAAGAATTTGAGCAACTCTTTCGATTTCTGTGTCTCTTCCGATAACAGGGTCTAATTTTTTCTGAGCTGCTAAGTGGGTTAAATCTTTACTAAAATGGTCTAAAGCCGGAGTTTTGGGCTTTGAGTAACCTTGCGAAGAAGGTGTAGAAGTATTTCCGCTCATAATATTGTCCAACTCATTTTTTATTTTTGCATAATCTGCATCAAAATTCGTTAAAATGTGAGCTGCAAGGCAGTCTTTCTCTTTTGCTAAAGAAAGAAGCAAGTGCTCTGTTCCAATCACTTCCGAATTGTAATTTTTCGCTTCGATGTAAGTCATTTTCAAGATTCTTTCACCGCTTTTGGAAAGAGGAAGTGTTCCAACTGTCATCAAACTCGAACTCGAACCAACATTGTCTTCAATCGCCTTTTTTAATTCAGCTAAATTGATTCCGAGATTTCTTAAGGTTTTACAAGCCAAGCCGTCATTTTCGCGAATTATTCCCAAGAGTAAATGTTCTGAACCAATGTAGTCGTGTCCAAGTCGAATCGCTTCTTCGCGTGAAAACTGAATCACCATCTGGACTCTTTGGGAAAAATTTTTGTTTATCATATTTTACCTTTTTGAAAAATCTTGTTTTGAAGTTAACAAGAAAGAAAATTTATGACCTCAAATTAGGTCTGTGTAACAATTTAATTACAAAATATCAAATTATCAAAGAAGTTGACAAATTTTGTAAGAATTTTTTATAACAAAATCCAAGCCAACTAATTTTTTTGCCAATTTTCGATTTCAACAACACGAACAATTCCAAACTTATTTTTCAAATGAAAAATTATGTAAGGAAAGTCTTTTTGGGCTTCCAAAGCACTTCGTAACTCGGCAATTGTTTCTACTTTTGTTTTACCAACCCGTGTAATTAATTCCTCGGTTTCCATACCGACTCTTCTCGCAGGACTAAAGTAATCGATGTCGGTAACAAGAACTCCTTGGGTAATTTCTTCAAACTCATAAAGTTCAGCAAGTTTTTTGTTCAAATCCCTGACTTTGATTCCAAGACCTTCGATTCTGTTTGTTCTTTCGGTGATTCTTGCAACTTCTCGTTCTCGTTTAATTTCTTGCAAAGTAACGTCAAAAAGCATTTCTTCACCGTTTCGGTTAATTTTTACAGAAATTGTTTCTCCGGGTTTTTTAATACCGACAACTCCTTGAAGTGCGTTTGGTTGAGAAAGCATTTTTCCGTTTACTTCTAAAATTATGTCGCCTCTTTTCAAACCTGCTTGGTCAGCTGCTTTACCTTCCATAACAGCTCCAATCAAAACTCCTTGTGGATATTTTAGACCAACGTTTTTTGCAATTTCATCGGTTACTTCACTAATCATTACTCCAAGGTAACCACGTTTCACTTCACCGAAATCAACAAGGTCTTTTGCGACTCGAATTGCTAAATTTATCGGAATTGCAAAACCATAACCTTCAAAAGTTCCTGTTCTTGAAGCGATTGCAGTGTTCATTCCAATCACTTCACCTTTTAAGTTGATTAAACCTCCTCCACTGTTTCCCGGGTTTATTGCTGCATCTGTTTGAATGAAAGTCTCGATTGAGTAAGAATCTCGCATAATATTTAAATCTCTGTTCAAAGCACTAACAATTCCAGTTGTAACTGTTGAAGTCAAATCTAAAGGAGTTCCAATTGCTAAAACCCATTCACCGACATTAATCGAATCTGAGTTTCCAATTGCTGCGATTGGTAGGTTTTCGCCTTCTATTTTCAAAATTGCGATGTCGGTAAGTTGGTCGCTTCCGATAATTTTTGCCTCGAACTCTCTTCTGTCGGTCAGTTTGACAGTAATTTTATCGGCATTATCAACTACGTGGTAATTTGTCAGAATATAACCTTTGGGGTCAATTACGATTCCTGAACCAACGCCATTTTCATTGTAACCATCAAAAGGCATATTAAAACGGTTAAATAATTTGGAGTCCTCTTCACTGATATCTACTAATTTTTCACTTTTAACTGTTGCAATTGCAGGAGTGAGTTTTTGTGAAATCTCTACGAATGCCTTGCTCATCACTTGTGCAGAAACCACGACCTCAGAGACACTGTTTTCCTGTAGCTTGGTAACTTCAAGTGGTGGATTTGAGTTTTCAGCCTCAACAAAATCAGTAACGTCAAATGTAATCGTCAGAAAAAGTCCGAACAAAATCCCGAAAACCAAAAAGGCAGATTTCTCTAAGAAGTTTGTAAGTTTCATTTAACAACTTTATTTTTTAACTTTGGAAGTTTTTAAATAGAAAAAACAATTGCTAACTATCTATAACTAAATGAGAGTCAATTCTGTTTCAAAAATTTACAGATAAATATATTTTTTAACAATGTTTAAACTGAACTACTACATTTTTAAAGAACACGTCGGACCTTTCTTTTTGGCTTTGATGATAATTTTGTTCTTGCTCATCGTAAATTTTCTAATTGGAAATGTAGAAAGACTTCTTGGAAAAGGCTTACCAATTCAAGTCATTCTCGAATTTATCGTTTTGAATTTGGCTTGGATTGTTGCACTCGTAATTCCAATGGCAGTTTTGGTTGCGACTTTGATTGCTTTCGGAAGACTTTCCGCAGACAACGAAATTATTGCTCTCAAAAGTGCAGGTGTAAATCTTTACAAACTTGCAATTTTCCCTGTTTGTGCTGCCGGAATTTTATGTTCGGTTTTGATTTATTTTAACAACTACATTGTTCCCGACGCAAATTACAGAGCTTCTACTTTGAAAAGAGACATTATCAAAAAGAAACCAACTTTGTTAATCGAAGAGGGTGTTTTCGTTGACGAAATTCCGAACCACAAAATTCTCGTTCGCAGAAAGCCCGAAGACCCGAATTCCCCAAAAATCTTCGATATTTTGATTTATGATTTCTCAGACCCAAAGTATCAAACCACAATTTCAGCCGAAGAAGGTGAACTAACTCTTTCACAAGACGGCGAATTTATGGTAATGACTCTTTTCAATGGCGAACTCACAAAAGTTGAGACGAGAAATTTTGAAGAACTTCAAGTAATGAAATTCGACAAACAAGTAATTACAATGGAGGCAGATTTGGGTTTTAGCAGAGATGACGAATATAAAAGACAAAAGAGAGACGTTGAAAAAACACTTGACGAACTAAAAGCAACCATTGAAGCCGACAACAAAATTATTTCAAACACTCAAAACGACATTAACAAAATCACGAAAACAGTTTTTGATTTTTACTACGAGGAAAGTGAAAATCCACCAATGTCAGTAAAATCTTTAGCAAAAACTAAAAACGATTCTTTGAGTTATTACAAATTTATTGGGAATGTGAACCGAAGGAATCTGAGCAAAGTCGGTTACTTACTCAAAAAAATATCAAACAAAGAAGAAAACATAAAACAAAATCTTGTTGAGATTCACAAAAAATACGCCATTCCTGTCGCCTGCATTGTTTTCGTTTTACTCGGAATGCCACTTGGAATTCTCTTTCGTAAAAGTGGAATTTCTGTCGGTGGAAGTATCAGTATGCTTTTCTTTTTAGTTTACTACGCATTTCTGATTCAAGGAGAAGCACTTGCCGACAAAGGAATAATTTCGCCGTTTTTGGGAATGTGGAGTGCAAACATAATTCTTACACTTCTTGGATTCTTCCTGCTTTTTTGGGCAATTGAAGAAAAGAAAGTCACTTTCAGGAAAGCTCAATGAGAAAACTCACTTGGTACATTGCCAAAAAATACTGCCTTTTTACACTGTTTTCTCTCGTTGGCTTTTGGACGATTTTCGTCACTGTGAATCTCATCGAAACAGGCAAAAAATTTATTCAAAATGATACTCCTGTTGACATTATTTTAGATTATTACATTCACTTTACACCACAAATTATTTCTCTTTCGGTTCCAGTTGCTTGTTTGCTTGGAGCACTTTTTACAATGGGCGGACTTTCCAAACACAACGAAGTTACTGCAATGCGTGCTTGTGGAATTAGTGTTTTGAGAATAATTGCTCCTGTTATGACAATTGCCTTTTTGTGTTCAATCGGACTTTTCTTTTTTACTGAAATTATTGTTCCTGAAAATAATCGCAAGAAAGACGAAATTCGTGAAGTTTACGTGAAAGGCAGAAGGGCTTTAGACGAAATCCGCGAAAGGCATTTGACAATTCAAGTTGGAAATCACAAGACTCTTTACATTTCAAATTTCGATTTCAAAAAAAATATCGGATTCAAAGCCTACGTTTTACAAGTCAAAGACGACAAAGCACTTTACCGAATTGATGCTCAACAAGTCGCTTACAAAGATTCTGCTTGGGTTTTTTCAAACGGTAAAATCCGTTACTTTACTGAAGAAGGAACAAAGTTTGAAACTTTCACCAAAACTGATACAATCCAAATCGGTGTAAACCCTGACGACTTGATTTTAAGTCGTTACAGACCGGAAACTCTTGGTTACTTTGAACTTGAAAGTTTCATTGACAGACTCAAAGGTCTTGGTGCAAATTTCAAGAAATGGGAAGTTGAGAAATTCCATAAACTTTCATTTCCATTTGCTGTTGTGATTGTAACACTTGTTGGAGTTTCTCTTGGAACAGAAAGGCACAAAAGCGGTGCTGCAAGAAGTTTCATTTTTAGCTTCTTTTTTCTCTTTGTTTACTACGGAGTTTTTAAATTCACAAAAATTGCCGGAGTAACGGGCGACCTCTCGGAAATAGTTTCAGCTTGGATTGCAAACGTAATCTTTTTCATTTTCGGCTTAGGATTTTACCAAAAAGCAAAACGCTAAAATTTTAAAGGAAAAATTTGCAACAAACTAAAAATACAATTTTCGTTTTAATTCTCATTTTTTGCTTCTTGAATCCACTTCAAGCTCAGGAACAAGAAATTATCAAACCAAAAGAATTTGTTGTAACACCTCTAAAAAGTCTTAGCAAACCTTTTAGCTTCAAAAAATCTTTTCTAACAAAAGCAGGCTTACTAACTACGGGAGTGATTCTTTCATCTTTTGCAGACAAGTGGATTCAAGAAAGAGCTCAAGACAGTCAAAAAAGTCTTCTTCAAAAAGTTTCTGACAAAACTACGATTCTTGGAAATCATTTTATTGCTCCGGGAATTGCAGCGGTTTTGGCTGTTTCAGGGTTGGTAACAAGCGACAACTACTTAGCAAACACAGGAATTCAAGCTATTCAATCTTTCGGATTAGGTATGACTTTTACACTTGGAACAAAGATGCTTTTTGGCAGACACAGACCTTACGACGAAGAAACAAACGAAATTTTCAACGATAACAAAAGTTTTAAAGGAATCGGTTGGCACGAAAAAGTAAACCAATCTTTTGCTTCAGGACATTCAACAGCTGTTTGGTCGGTTTCAACAGTCATTGCTAACCGTTACGACAACGTTTTTGTGAAGTCAGTTGCTTACTCAACAGCAAGCCTTGTTTCGTTGACAAGACTTTACAACAACAATCATTGGTTTTCTGACGTTGTCGCAGGAAGCTTAATAGGTTACTTTAGTGCTTTGTCAATTTTGGAAATTAACGAAAATGATGTCTTTAACAAAAGTGGCTTAACTGTTTTACCAACTCAGGTTTCAACCAATTCTTTTGGCTTACAAGCAGTTTTGAGATTTTAGAAAGAAGGAGTCAGGAGAAGAGGTTGTTTTGGCTTTAAATTCAAGACTTTCTCTAAAAAAGAGTAGGGTTGCTGGCTTTAGCCTGTTTTTTTTAGTGTATTCCGTGGGCAAGTTTCTTTTTTGATTTTAGGTTTCTAAAAAATTTATGAAACAGACTTTACTAATAAAATTTCTGGCTTTAATTCTGACTTTCGGAATTTGTAATTTCGCATTTTCTCAAAGTGCGGAAAACGATTCCACCGAAACAAGTTTCCCCGAGAAAGTTAAAAATCGTTCTACTTTTGAAAGCATTTTAGCTTTTCCCGGGAAAGCAATTTACTTCCCTTTTGACGTTAGTTTTAAAATTCTTGAACAATCCTATCACTACTTGTTTGACCTCAGAGCAATTGAAAGATTCAAAGAATTCTTGACAACAGAAGACGGAAGAATCGGAATTCGCCCAACTGCAAATTCTCTTAATGGTTATGGAGCAAGGCTCTTTCTTTACAACGTTTTGGGAAAGACAAAGATTAACGCAACCACTCAATTTGGAGAGTTCCCAAAAGCAAATTCAACTTTCGAAATAGCTTTTCCAAAAGACTCCTTTCTAAATGGCTCACTGACATTTTTTAATGAATACAACTACAGACCAAACGCTAATTTTTTCGGAATTGGGAACAGAACCAATCACGCAGATTCGACATTTTTGGAAGAACAATTCAAAAGCACTTTGATTTATAAATTTGACTTGAGCAAAAACTTCTCCGTTGGTTTGGACTTTGGTTATGACTTAATCGAAATCGGAAAAGGTGAAACTCCGAACACCCCACAAATTTCAAGACATTACACAGGAGTTGGAGAAAGAGCTCATTTTCTCGAGACAGCTTCGTTTTTAAAAGCAAATTTTACCGATAACTCAGGAAGCCCAAATGCAGGAAATAATTCTTTGCTAAGATTCGGCTACAACCAATCTGTTGACGACGACAAATTCAGCAATTTACTTTTTGCATTCACAACAGAGCAATTCTTAGAAATTTACCACAAAAGAACAATTTCTCTAAAACTCGGAACAGATTGGCGAATTAAAGCAGGAGCAGGAGATGAAATTGCTTTTTACAACTTAGCTTTTGTAGGTGGAAATGAAATTCTAAGAGGTTTTGACAACAAAAGGTTTAGAGACAGAGGAAACGCTTTCGGGATTTTCACTTACAAGTTTCCTGTTTGGAAAGTCATTGATGGAGTTATTTTTTACGAAAGAGGAAGAGTTTTTAAAAATGTTGATGATTTTTCTTTCAATAATTGGAAAGAATCTTTTGGAGGTGGTTTGAATTTCTGGACAGAAAACGGAGTCGTTTTTCAACTGACAGCCTCTCACAGCAGAGAAAATTCTTTTCTCTTTGCCTTCAATTTCAATGCAGGAATTTAGCCAATGAGAATAGCTATTTTAATTTTTGCCTTTCTTACCTTAGGTTGCTCTTCAAACAGAAAATTTGTAGCCCAAAAGCCAATTCCTTCCGACACGAGAAAAATTGAAAAACCATTTTCTCGGGACCCTTCACTTTCAGTTGAAATTATCGATAAAACCTTCAACTACCAACTCAAGCAAATCTTTGATTTTCCACGTAGTTTTAGAAAATTAGTTGGGGAACCTTACCAATCTTTGAATGTGGACAATTTCGATAACGTTCCAAATTCCTCTTGGTTCACAAACAGAAACGGATTTCAGGAAATGTCTCTCGAAGAAATCCGAAAAGGTCCGAATAAAGCTCTTGGTCCTGACACAACAGGAACTTGGAAAATTGTTTCGGTAAAAACAGCAGGAGTTACTCCGGGCTTCACAATCGTTGACTCAAAAGGTGCAAAATACGTTATAAAATTTGACCCTTTACGATTTCCCGAACTTGCAAGCGGAACGGAAGTTGTTGGAACAAAATTAATGTTTGCCGCAGGTTACAATGTTCCTGAAAATTACATCGCTTACTTAAATCCTGAAAAATTGGTCTTGAGTCCTGAAGCGAAATTAAACTACAAATTCGACAAAAAAAGACCAATGACTCAAGAAGACTTAGAAGTGATTCTCAAAAAAGTGAACCCAAATGGTGAAAAGAGAATTCGCGTTTTGGCAAGTCGTTTTCTTAGTGGAATTCCAATTGGACCTTGGACTTACACAGGAACTCGTAAAGACGATCCGAACGATATTTTTTCACACGAAAACAGGCGTGAAATTCGTGGACTCTACATTTTATGTTCTTGGATTAATCACGCCGATATGAAAGAAGAAAATACTTTGGATATGTTTGATGAGGGCTTTGTAAAACATTACTTGATTGACTTTGGTGCTTCAATGGGTTCAAACAGTACAAATGTTAGCAATCCGCGAAGAGGACAAGCGAACAGCTTAGATTTGAAACATTCCTTAATTCGTTTGGCAACTCTTGGTTTGTACGTCTTTCCTTATGAAAGAGCTGAGCAGAAAATCATTTACCCTTCTGTTGGATACTTAGAGAATGACCTTTTTCACCCGAATAAATGGAATCCGATGTATCCTGTTCCTGCTTTTGAAAATCTAACAAAACAAGATGCATTTTGGGGAACAAAAATCGTAACATCTTTTTCTGACGAGCAAATTCAAGCAGCGGTTTTAGAAGGGCAATTCTCAGACCCGAATGCTGCAAAATATTTAGAAAAGTTTTTGATTGAACGTCGAGATAAAATTGGAAATTATTGGTTTTCAAAAATCAATCCACTTGACAATTTTGAAATCGAAAATGAAACTTTACATTTTGAAGACCTTGCATTTTCAAGAGGTTTTGCTAAATCTGAAAAGACTAACTACAAAGTTGAAGTTTTTAATCAGAAGAAGTTGATTTCTTCTCAAGAAACAAAAGAAACAAGTTTCAGACTTCTCCAAAAACTAAAAGGACAAGAAAAAATTACTCTTTCAATTCTTACCAAGAGAAAAAAACTAGAAGTTGAGCCAATCAGAGTTTATTTAAAACTGGAAAACTCTGATTGGAAAATTTTAGGAATTGAGAGAGAATAGGAATCAGAAATAAACCTTGTACAAAACCTTAAAATTCCTTCCTGATTCAGGCATTACTGATTTTACTTTTGAAAGATGTTTTCTGTAAGTTTCGTTGGTCAAATTTTCGATTCCAAAATCTAAAGAATGAGCCAAATTCCTAAACTTGAAAACGTAGCTTCCGAAAAGATTGTAAACTAAAAACCCCTTTGTTTTTTGTTCAAACTCTCCGAGCCTGTCTTGTTTGTCGGCAAATTTTACTCCTCCACCAAAGGCGAAAAGGTCTTTTTTGTAACGCAAATTCAGCTTGCCACTCAAAGGAGGCATTTCAGGGATTGCTTCGTCAAGGTCTGTCAAATTACCTTTTACAAAACTTAAAGAGCCGTCAGCGAAAATTCTTGGTAAAATCTGCCAATCAAATCCAAACTCAAAACCTTGCATCAAAGCTTTTAAACCCGTGTACTGGTAAATTGGTAAAAGTGTTCGCCAACTTGTATCACCTGTTGCTTTTGCAAAAGTAAAGTTTGAAATTTCGTTTCTAAAAACTGTTGCCTCCAAAAAGCCTCTTTCATTTTCAAACTTCAAAAATGTTTCTGAGCCAAATCCATTCTCAGTTTTTAAATCAGAATTCCCAACTTCAAAAGAGTAAGCCGCCAAATGAGGACCTTCCGAAAAAAGTTCCTCTAAAGTTGGTGCTCTAAATGTTTTGGTCAAAATTACACCTGAGGAAATTCCCGAATCAAATTTGTAAGTTCCTTCAAATGCTCCTGAGAAGCCACCAAAATTTCTGTTACGAATTTCACCAACATTTTTTGCTTCAACTTGTGAACTTGGGTTCACTTGACGAAAATCAAATCTTGTTGAACCTCCTAAAGTAACTTTTCCGAAAATTGCATTTTGGTGAACGAAACCCGCAAAAGTTTTTTCAATTGTTTCGGGAGTAGAAGAAAGACCGCCTGACGAATAATCCCGAATTTCACTCCAAAAGCCTAAAGTTCCGTTTCGTAAAATTTCATTTTCTTTAAGATGAATTTTCCCTGAAAGATTGTAAGTAAAAACACTAAAACTAATTCCAACTAAACCATCTCCTTCAATTTCTTCGTGCTTGTAATCAGAAAAATTGTATTTCAATTCAATGTTTTTTGCAAACTCAAAATTTGGTTTAAAGTCAGTTTTTGTTTCAAAATGTTTTCGTTCAACTTTGATTCCAACTCCATTTGGGTGAGCTCCAATAAAACCTCCTGGAATCCCATAATCTGATTTGTAAAAACCTCCTGAAGCACCGAAAATATTTTTAGACTGAAACCAAGAGATTCCCAAATTAGTGTTTTCAGTTTCGATGTTAGTGTTTTTCAATTTTCCGATTGGAGTCGAAACATCTTGTGCATTTCTTAGGCTTCCGTCAAATCTCACAGCAAAATCTTGGAGCGGAAAAAGTAGGTTTAAACTTCCCACAAAACCTGAATTCACCGACTCAGCTTGTAGGCTTGAAACGGCGTGAAATTCGTCAACTCTTTGAATCGGAATTTTTTCACTGACGACGTTAATTACTCCTCCGAGAGTGTTTGAACCAAAAAGAATCGCTTTTGCTCCACGAATGACTTCTATTTTTTGTGCGTTAATTGGTTCAACGGCAACAGCGTGGTCTGCGGAAGTTGCACTCAAATCGCCAGTTCTTCCTCCATCTTCGAGAAGCAAAAGTCTGTCTCCGCTCAAACCACGTAAAACAGGACGTGCTGGAGCTGGTCCCATTGAACGCATTTCAATTCCGGGTTCAGAAGTTACAGTTTCGGCGATTGTTGAGCCAAGATTTTGCCGAAGCTGCGAACCTGAAACTTCAATCGCAGATTTTGTAACTGAAAGTTCATTTTCTTCCGCAGAGATGAAAACTTCTTCAACCTTTGTTACAGTCGGAGTTAGCAAAATTTTAAGATTCGTCGAATCATTAAAATCAATTTGAAATTCTTTTTCTTCGTAACCAATTCTATAAAATTTTAAGGTATAATTTTGACTTCTTAGGTTTTCAAAAACAAAAATCCCTTCTTTATCTGAAATAACTGCAAAATTTTTTTCTTTCAAAAATATTTGCACATCTTCAACTGGAAGTTTGCTTTCAAAATCTAAGACTTTCCCTTTAAGCAAACCTTTTGCAAAGTTTGGGGTAAAAAGAAAAATTACCAAAACTAAACTGAGTATCTCTCGCATTTTTTTACTTTCAAGAAAAACCTGAAAGACAAAAGTGCCTTTCAGGTTAAGACTTTAATTTTGGACAATTACTGGAATTTCTTTTGAGGTAAAATCCGAATGACCGTTGTGGAGCAATTTTATAGTCAAAGTTGCTGTCCCGACTTGCTTTCCTTCAATGTGAAAAGCCAAATGAGTTTCTTCTGAAGAATGATTGTGTTCTCCATCTTCAGCTTCTACAACGAAAATATTTGTATCGGAAACAACATACTCAGGAGTAAAACCATCATCTTCGTGTGGAACAAATTCGTCTCCGTCATCATCAAGGAAAGCTAATTCTACTTCTGTTTCTGCTGTGTCTGAAATCGTTAAACTTCCGGTAACAACTCCTTCTTTGTAAGTAACAATTGTTTGTTCTTCTATTTTTAAAACAAGACCTTCTGCATCTGCGTGGTCGTGTTTCTCATCATTGTCATCATTACTACAAGCAATGAAAGAAATTGAAAAAATTGCAAATAAAAACTTAATTAAAGTATTGTATTTAAACATTTTAGATACCTTTTGTGCTTTATGTGTTAAAAATTATTTCACTAAAAGACCTACTTTTAGTGGGAGAAAAAAATTTGCGATACCTTAAGAAAAAATCCTTAAAGTTCACTTTTGAAAAGAAATTTTTAACTAAAAAAAGGCGGAGAGCGAGAAGACTTTTGGATTAAAAAGTAAAGGGGAGAATTTGTAGAAAAGTGAGAACTTCGTTTCTCTTTTTGAAGGGCAAAAAAGAAATGTTTCTGGGGAATTTCAAAAAACTGAAAAGAGGAAAAAAAGCAACTTATACAATCCTCTTCATCGGAATGCTCGTGTGGTTTCTCATCAAAGCAAACATTATTGCAATGTTCGAGTTGCTCAAGTTCGTGTGAGTGAGACTTTCCTTTGACATTTGAGTGGTCGTGTACAAACTCAAAACTTACAATTAGTGGTAAGTAAGCTAAAAGAAGTAAAATGGATATGAATTTTCTGAAGTTGTTTTTCATTGTTTCCAAAGTTAATGAAAAACAAGCTAGAATAGGAAAACTAATTTGAGAACCTCACCAAAAATGAAGTTCTCATAAAATTTTACAAAAGTGCTAAAATTTCGTCAGCATTCTCAGCGGGTGAAACTGCGGGAAAAACGGCTTTTATTTTTCCTTCTGTATCAATCAAATAAGAAATTCTTGCGGCGTAACCTGCTGTTTTGTCTTTGCAAGCTCCGTAAGCCAAACCGATTTCTCTTTCGGTGTCGCACAGAAGTTGGAAGTTAAAATTAAATTTATTACAAAAATTTGCGTTCTCTTCGACTGTGTCAAAACTGACTCCGAGAACCACAACATTTTTTTCGTCGAAACTTGGCTTTCTATCACGGAAAGCTTTTCCTTGAATTGTTCAACCAGGTGTGTCGGCTTTTGGGTAAAACCAAAGGACAACATTTTGTCCGAGCAAGTCTTTTAATGAAACGTTTTCTCCTAAGTGATTCTTCACAGAAAAATTAGGAGCAGTTTCACCGACTTTGAGCATTGGTAAGCTACTGTTCATTTTTGTTTTCACCTTTTTAATTAGTGATTTGAGGATTTTTGAGGGCATTTTTTTGCCTTAAAATTTATGAGGGAATTTCTTCTTTTAGCTTCGTGAGCTTGGATTTGTTTTTTAACAAATTTACTCCGTTAAAAACTGCTTTTGCCATTTTAATTGGAGTTTCTTTTGAAAATGGTTTGCCTTTCACTTCTTCCAAATATTTTCGCATTCTGAAATCCGAGTGAACAACATCGTAAAGAACTCTATAAAATTCAGTTGAGTAAGTTCCGCTAAACATCATTTCTAAGTCTTGACTGTGTTCCCAGTTCTGTTTTTCGCCGAGCTGCTCTTTGACCATTTCGTAAAATTTTGTTCCGGGAAGTGGGTAAGAAACTGAAATTCCAATTTGGTCAGGCTTGCACTCGCGAATCATTTTGAAAGTCTTTTCAATGTCTTCGTAAGTTTCACCTAAGTAGCCGAATTGAATGAAAAAACAAACTTCTATTTCATACTTTTTCAGAGTTTCGTTTGCTTCGTAAATTTGTTCAACTTGTGTTCCTTTGTCCATCGCATCGAGGATTTTCTGCGAACCAGATTCCGCTCCAACCCAAACAGTTTGGCAACCTGCTTTTTTGAGAGCCTTCACATTTGCGTCTTGAAGAAGGTCAACTCGTGATTGAATTTTGAAAGGAATCTGAGCGTTAAGTTTTTCGACTTCTTCACCAAATTCAACCATCCAACCAAGCTGAATTCCAAAAATATCATCTGCAAACCAAATGTGATTCGGCTGAAAATTCTTCTTCAAAAATGCCATCTCTTCAGCAACATTTTTCGGGCTTCTATTGTTGTAACGATTCCCGTAAATCGGCTTTGCACACCAATTACACTTAAAAGGGCAACCTCTTGTAGTTACCAGATTCATCGAAAAATAATTGTGATTTGTAAGCCACTCATTTTTATATTTTTTTACGTCAACCAAATCCCAAGCAGGAAACGGAAGTTCGTCAAGTTTTTTGATAAATTCTCTTGGAGGCGTTGTGGTGAGGTTTTCATTTTCTAAGTAGGCAAGACCTTTGACACTTGAAAGATTCATTTCCTCTTTTTCCAATTCTTGTAAAAGTTCAAGTAAAGTTTGTTCACCTTCACCGATAAGCAAGTAATCAATTCCGCCGTTTAAGTAAATCCCTTTTCTGTCTGAAGCATCGGAGCCACAAGCAATTACTTTTGCACTTGAATTTTCTTTAACAAATTTTGCCATTTCAAGACACGCTTCACGCATTCTTGTAAGACACATTTTAGAGAGATAGTTGAAATTGTCCTCGAAAAAGACAACAACGTCAGGCTTAAATTTTTCAAAAATAGGTTTAAAATCTTCAGTTGAATCGGCAAGCATTGAGTCAAAAAGTGCGACTTCAAAGTTATTTTTTTGTAAGTAAGAAGTTGCATAAAGAGTTCCGAGTGGAGTGTAAGGTTGCATTGTTTCCCACATTTTGGGGTCAAAACGCAAAAAATAAGAATGTGCAAGAAGGATTTTTTTCAAAGGATTTTCTTTTATAAAAGGTAGCACGTAGAGACGTAAAATCTTACGTCTCTACGAATAAACGTCTCTATGTATAAAAAATTATTTAGAAGTAAAGACTTACCATTTTTCGCCAAGTTGGCCAATCGTGTGGTTGGTCGTGTCCCCAAAGGTCAAGTTTGTGTGGAATTCCTTTTGCATTCAAGAGGTCTGAGAATTCTACAGATCTTTCTGGCTTTTCATAATTTCCTCTTCCGCAAAGAATTTTGATGTCTTTTCCATCTCTCAACTGATTCAACATTCCTTCATCGTGCATATTTTTTACAAACTCCATTGGGCTGTTGAAATAAACGTTGTCGTCAACATAACCGTCTGACCAACCAAGAAGTGAATAAAAACCGCTCATTGCAAAAGTTCCGTGAAAAACATCAGGGTGTTTGAAAAAAGTGTTTGCTGCGTGTAAAGCACCGAAACTTGCACCGAGAGTTGTGATTTTTACTCTACCGTTGCAATGGTTAAAAATAAAAGGGACTACTTCGTGGCGAACGTAGTTGTCGAATTGTTGATGACGAAGTGCTTGGTGATGTGGATGCATATCCGCCATCCAACTTTCAGAATTTATGCTGTTAATCGAAAAAGCCTTCATTCTACTATTCTCAAGAGCATCTGACATTGCGTCAATTAAGTAAAATCTTTCGTGCTCAAGGTAATCAGCTGCTGCTGTTGGAAAAAGTAAAAGTGCATCTCCATAGTCTCCATAAACTGCAATTTCCATTTCTTTGTTAAGGTTCGGGCTGAACCAACTGTGTAATTCTCTATGCATAAAGTTTGCTCCAAGTTTTGTAAAATTATAGTGCTAAAATGGGTTTTAAAGTCCAAAAAGATAACATTAAAAATTCTGCCTAAAAATAAAATTTTTAATCTTTTAGGAATCAAATAAAAAAAGCACAAAGAGAATAACTTCTTTGTGCTTTTAAATTATGTTTTAGGAAAATTTACTGACGAGTTAATTCGTTCGCGTCAGTGTGTTCAAAAACTTTTCCATAAATCTCAAGAGTTGTTGTTTCTGAGTAAGACATTTTTCCATTTGCAATTGAAATTTTGTGGCTGAATTTGGTTGTCTTGGCATTTTTCTCCATAAAAGGAGATTGCAAAATCCCCCAATTTAAATCGCCTACATTTGCTTCAACTTCAAAAATAGTTTGACCATTGGAAGTTGTAGCAGTTCCACCTGCAAGGACACAAACTGCACGGGGAATTGCTAAAGAATGAATTACAATGTCATTAGCTTCATCCCACATCCAATAACCTGTTTCGTCGTGAAAAACTGTGTCATCTGATTTTCTTGTTACGACTTGGTGGTAACGAAGCATTACCAATTTTTGAGATTCAGCGTTTGTCAAATCTCCAGCTTCGTAAAAAGTAATTGTTTCGTAGTAAGGATTTTCCTCTGTCCCATCAGGCTCAGGAGAAATGTCCATTCCTTTACTACCTTTCCAAACTCCAATTAATTTTTTTAATGGACCATAATTTACTTCTGTTATTTCGCTCATTTTTTTACTCAAAATTTATGATTCTTAAACAATAAAAAAAGCCCTTGGAAAAATATTCTCCAAGGGCTTTAAATTTAAGAAATTATTTCAAGTTTTACTTCAAGAAAGTAGCTTTCTTTTTCACTTCAAAACCTGAGTTAGTTTTGAGTTTGTAGTAGTAAACACCACTTGAAACAACTTTTCCATTTCTGTCTGTTCCGTCCCAAACTGCTGTGTACTGAACGCCTGCTTTTTGGCTTTCATTAACAAGAGTTTTTACTTCTTGTCCGAGCGAGTTGTAAACAACAAGTTTAACTGACTCATCAACTTTGAGAGTGTAGTCAATTTTTGTTGTTGGGTTAAATGGGTTCGGATAATTTTGAGAAACTGAGTATTCCAAAGGAATAACTACATTTTCTTCGTCTTCGATTCCAACTATGAAAGGAGAAGCAATAACTAAGTTACTTGGGTCAGATTCAAGGTTAGTCGCATTAACGTCGTAAACTGTAGAAACAGCGTAACTGTAATTTTGCATATCAACTACGTTGTTGTCGTCGAAATTCAAGTTTGCTCCGTTGTAAATCATTGTTCCGTTTGCAACAACATCGCTTGCAGAATTTGCAACTCCGTCAAATCTGTAAAGTCTGTATTCTGAAACTGTCCAAGTTGGAGTTGTTAAAACTTGATTTCCACCTTTGTTAGAAACAACTTCGTTAGCTTCAACATTACTTCTTGAAACAGCAATTCTTTTTCCTTTAGCTTCCATTTTTCTTTGAGCAGAAAAAGGAGATTTTACAGATTTTTTAGTAGTAAAGATTTCTGCATTTTGTAAACTAGTTGGAGCAACTACGACAGGAATTTCATCAACATTACAGCGAATCATCGGAATGACTTGTCCATAAAGTGAAACTGTTTCGATTGCAGTCCAGTTTCCTGCACCTTGGAAGAAGTGAGTATTTACATTAAAGTTATAAGGAGCATTTAATGTTTCATCACCACCAAGAGACATTTGTGAATTTGTAGTTTGTTCAACGCCAACAAAGAAAGCACCATTTCCAACATCAGCACCAATTCCTGTAATAGGGTCAACAAAATCTACATTCACCCAAACTCCACCATTTCCTTGAGCCATTGCAAGGCTTGAAGCAATAATGTTTCCAGGAACACCACCAGCATTTTCGTAAACATTTACAACAACTTCGCTTGTGCTTGTTGCACCACTTGCAACGTAGAAATCTACAGAAGTAAGTTGAGCATTTCCATTGATGCTTGTTGAAGAGACATCAAAATAATTTGCAAAAGTAATCGCTGCCGGACTGTTGAGTCCAGGAGGAGTGTTTGGAAGAATTGATTGGTATTCAGTACTTCCGTCATCGTATCTCATTGTGATGCTGTTATCACCACCAACTTTCCAAGAAAGTGGAATTACTCCAGGAGCAATTGGGTCAGCAGCAAGAGTTCCAGGTTGAATAAGTCTTACGTCAAAGTTGTAAGGAGTTCCTTGTCCAGTGTTTGGATTGTAAGGGAAGTAACTTGTGTTTCCATCAACGTCAGTAGCACTTGCGTAGTATTCAATATTTACGTCAAAAGCA
Organism: Calditrichota bacterium; assembly: GCA_008501735.1. GTDB lineage: Bacteria > CLD3 > CLD3 > CLD3 > CLD3 > CLD3. Next base: position 96,933 of record QQUF01000008.1, read on the forward strand.
TTTGTTGCAGGAATTTGTGCAGTGTAAAGGTCTCCGATTGAAGGAGAAGTTGGAATTGTGTTGTAATTTGCATCAGTAGAAAGTTTCCAGTGAACACTTACAGTTGAAGGATCAATTCCAGGTGCAAAATCAGAAGCTTCAACCCAAAGGTCATAATTTTGGTCGTGAATATCTGTTTCGAGAAGTTGCTCAAGTCTCAGACCAGGCTCAATTGCTCTGTTATAAAGTTTGAAATTATCCATTACAGCACCAACAGGAATTGTTGCGAGTGTAGAATAACTACCAATTTTAAAAATATTTGTTCCGTTGACAGTAAATCCAGCTGGAGCTTCCTCTTCACTTACAAATGTGTTGTTTATGTAAGTTTTGAATTTTAGATTCTCTGAATCGTGAACAAAAGTAACAACTCCTGGAGCAGCACTTAATGCTCCTGCTGGAATTACAAATGCATTTAAATTCACACCTGCTGTTGTATTACGTAAAATAATTCCACCAACTCCTGCGACACCACCTGTAAAACAACGAAAAGCATCTGCTGTATCATCACCAAAAAGATATCCGAAATCCACAGAGTTGGTTAAGTCAACCCAAAAACTAATTGTCCAACTTCCAGTAAGAGAAGTTACCCAACCTGTATCTAAATACTCAACATCAGAAGTAGCACCATTGCCTGTTAAACCTGTTCCTTGCCCTCCTTGATTAAGAGCTAAACCATTAACTGTTGCTGTACTCGAACCAAACCCTGGAAGAGCAATATTATCACCAGCAGAGGCAGAATTTGTTGAGTTAAATTCATATTGTAAGATTTCTGCAAATTTTGATTGTGGAGCATTTGGGTCAATTGCCCAAGAATTAATAACTGAAATATCAGAAACTGCAGCATCTCCAACAGATGTGAAAGTTACATTCGCTCCGTCAAAGTCATTTGTCGCTGCACCAATAGGAGCAGTAGTTTCGATTTGAACTGTCAAACTATCACCAGCTAAAATTGTTCCTGTGTTTGTTGCAGGAGTTCCGCCAACTAATGCTTGTGAAGTCCAAGAGTTTCCAGCAAAAGCAATATTGAAATCATCATCAAGGCTTCCAATATTTTTTACTTTAACATCGTAAACTAAGTTTGTTCCTGCATCACCACTTCCGTACAAGTCTGTTTGAACTTCAACAGCATAGTTTACAACAGTTGTAACAAGAGTTGCACTTGCTGTTGTATTTGGGTTAGCAACAGAAGTTATAGTAACGATTGTTGTATCTGTATCTCCGTTGTTAGCAGTTGCAGGAATTGTAACTTCAACATCAAAGTTTCCACTTCCACCTCCGGCAATACTTCCAGTTGAAAGAACAGGAGTTCCACCAATAAATGCATCGACAGACCAAGTGTTTCCACTAAAAGAAATGTTATAGTCATCAGCAGTAGTTGTAAAATTGCTTGCTGTTAAATTGTAAGTAACATTACTATCAGTCGCTCCTTGAAGCTCTGACTCAACAGCCGAAAGACCAGCATCTCCAGCAGTGTAATGAATTGTTCCATTCCAGTTTCTTGGGTTCCAGTTATTTGGACCAAAAGGGTAAACAACTCCGTGTCCTTCTAAAACTTGAATGTTTGTATCTTGAACAAATACTCCACCAGTTGTTGTTCCATTGGTGTAATTTGATTGTCCACCATTTGAACAAGTTACATAAAAACCTTGTGTATTTCCTGCAGGGATTGTAACGTTTACAGGAATTGGTAAAGGAGTTGGAACTCCGTTTCCATTTGAAACAACTCCAGTAGCACTGCCAACGAGAGTCCAATTAGCAGCAGTTGTTACGTCAGCTTGTGCATAAGCTCCACCACTTGTTAAGACATAAACTTCCATATCCCAATTACCAGGAGTAATGTTTACATCAAAGTTTGTGATTGTTACAGTGTTGACAGCGACAATGTTAAACATATTTCCGCCTTGACCATTTCCGCCAGCGTAAGTTGTTGTCAATGAAAATTGAGCAAAGGCACTTGTTGGAAGTGCAAAAATAGCACCAACAAGTAGAGCTTTACCCAATTTTGAAAACTTCTTTAAAAATTGTTTCATTGAATTAAAACCTCAATTTTTTTGATTTTATAGATAAAAAAAGAAAACCTGAAAGTTTTTAACCTTTCAGGTTTAAAAAAATTACTTAAGTAAGAGCATTTTCTTTGTCTGAGAAAACTCACCTGCTTCAAGTTTGTAGAAGTAAACTCCACTTGAAACTGATTTTCCTAAGTTGTCTGTTCCATTCCAAACTACTGAACCACTTGCATTGTTCAATTCAAATTCTCTAACTTTTTCACCACGAACATTTGTAATCACGAGATTTGCAACTCTTAAGTTTGCAGGTAATTCGTAACTAATTGTTGTCGAAGGGTTAAAAGGGTTAGGGAAGTTTTGACTTAAAGCAAAACCTTCAGGAAGATTTGAATTGTTATCAATGCTAGTCGCTTGAGTTACATTGAAGAAAGAAAAGTTGAAAATTCCTGCTGGGTCAAGACCTTCAGTAGCTGCACCAACTTGGTCAGAAGCGGTAACTTTCCAGTAGTAAGTTCCGATTGCAAGGTTTCCAGCAGTTGTAAAAGTAGAGTTTGTAAGTCCTGTTACTGTTTCAGGTGTAGCAAAAGTTGCGTCATCATCATAAACGAGTTCGTAAGTAATTTGGTCGCCAGGATTTGGGTCAATTGCATCAGCCCAATCAAAAGTTACAGGAACATTGTTAGCAACGTCTGTATTAAAAGCAGGAACATCAAGTGTGAAGTTTCCAGGAGCAGCGTTTGGCGAAGCAAGTGCTGCATTGTGAACTGCTTTTGTAGCATCATCTTGAACCCAAACGTAAACTTGGATTTCATCCATATTCCAAACTGGGTCAACTGATACTGAACCATTAAAAGTAAAAGTTCCGTTATTCAAGTTTGCAGAGTAACCTGCCGAACCACCAACGAACGTTCTAAAAACTCCAGCAAAATCAGTTTCACCGTTTGTTCCAGGAGGCGAAGTGTAACCGATGTGTTTTTCTACAACAGCAACTCTTACTTGAACGTTATTTGAAACACTAAAACCAGCATCAAGAGAAACTTCTCCGTCAACACTGAGCATTCCGTTGTCAACTGCAAAATTTGCATCAATGGCAACAGGAGCAGGATTTAATGCTTGTTGTGCCCAAGTAGTTTGCAAACCCGATTGGCTCCAAGGTTGTGCAGGAGTATTATTACCGTCTGTTACTAAGTCAGGAGCAGTATTTACATCGTAATAACTAATTCTATCTTGGACTTCAGTTTGGTTCGATAGAAACATTGGATCATTTCCAGGACTTGGCCACCAAACGTGATAAGCCAAAAATAGAACAGTTGTTTGACCAAGTTGTTCAACAGCCGCTTCAATGGTCGGATTAAGTGTTGCACAAGGTGGGCAAGTTGAACTTGTACTTTCTTCTACTAAAACGACTCTTTGAGCAGAGAATGCAGTATTAACAATCATTAAAGAAGAGATTGCTAAAGTAGCGAGTAATGATTTTTTCATTTTTTACTCCCAGTGTGGGTTAAGGGTTTATTTTTAATAGAAAACAATTTAAGTATTTTTTTTTAGTTGTCAAAGAAAATCAAGGTTACTTAAGTATTAGCATTTTCTTTGTTTGCGAGAAATCACCTGCTTCAAGTTTGTAGAAGTAAACTCCACTTGAAACTGATTTTCCTAAGTTATCTGTTCCGTTCCAAACGACTGAACCACTTGCATTGTTCAATTCAAATTCTCTAACTTTTTCTCCACGAACATTTGCAATAACAAGATTTGCAACTTTTAAACTTGCAGGTAATTCGTAACTAATTGTTGTTGAAGGGTTAAAAGGATTCGGGAAGTTTTGTTCCAAAACAAAACCTTCAGGAAGATTTGAATTTTCGCCAACATCAGTTGCAGCCGTTACAGTAAAATTAGAAAAAAGAAATGAGCCTAAAGCTTTTCCGTGTGCAACTCCACCAGCTCCGTCCGAAGCAGAGACTTTCCAATATTTAATTCCAATTGGTAAAGGGTTTGCAGTTGTAAAAGTAGAATTTGTGAGTCCAGAAATTACTTCTGGTGAACTAAATGTTTGATTGTCGTCGTAGGAAAGTTCGTAAGTAACTTGGTCACCTGGGTCAGGGTCAATTGCGTCTGACCAATCAAAAGTTACTGGAGTGTCATCAAAAACACTTGAACTGAAAGCAGGAGAGTCAAGTGAAAAATCACTTGGAGCAGAATTTGGTGAACCTGTTGAAGCATTGTGAATAACTTTTGTTACGTCGTCTTGAACCCAAAAATAAACTTGGATTTCATTTAAGTTCCAACTTGGGTCAACTGCTGTTGAATCTAAAAATGTAAAAGTGCCTTGGCTCAAATCTGCTGTGTAACCTATTGAACCACCAATGAATTTTCTAAAAACTCCAGCAAAATCTGTTTCGCCGTTTGTTCCAGGGGCAGAAGGATAACCAATGTGTTTTTCCACGACTGCGACTCTTACTTGAACATCGTTTGGAAGAGTTATTCCAGTTTCTAAAGAAACATCGGCTGTTGCGTAAATCATTCCATTTGAAATGGAAGAACTTGCATCAATTGCTACTGGAGCACCAAGTTGTGAAAGTTGGTCCCAACCATTTGAGAGAGCGAAAGTTCCAGAAGAAGGAGCTAAAGAACCACTGTTCACTCCATCAGTAATTAAATCTGGTGCAGAATTTATGTTGTAATAGCTAATTCTGTCTTGAACTTCTGTTTGGTTTGCTAAAAACATTGGATCGTTTCCTGGACTTGGCCACCAAACGTGGTAAGCTAAAAGCAAAACTTTGCTTTGCCCAAGAATGTTAATCGCAGCTTCAATTCCAGGATTGTAAGTCGCACAAGGCGGACAAGTTGAACTTGTACTTTCCTCAACAAGTACAATTCTCTGTGCAGCAAAAGCAGAACTTGCTAAAAGTAGAGATGAGACTGTTAATTTAGTGAGTAATGATTTTTTCATTTTTCACTCCCGATTTTGAGTTAAGGTTAGTTTAGAAAATTGATTAAGTGTTCTTCTCCAAATTGTCAATTTCTTTTGTGAACTCTGAAACGTCTTCAAAATTTCTGTAAACAGAAGCAAAACGTACGTAAGCGATTTTGTCAATTGTTTTGAGTTTTGCCATAACAATTTCACCTATTTCTACACTCTTTACAACTTTAGTGAATTTGTTCTGAATCTCTTTAAAGATGTCATTCACGATTTCTTCCAAATGCTCACTTGAAATCAATCTTTTTTGGCAAGCAATTCTTAGGCTTTTTGTGAGTTTTTCAAGTTCAAATTCTTCTGTTCTTCCATCAGACTTCAAAACGTGAATTACATTTTTTTCTATGTATTCTTTTGTCGTAAATCTTTCACGACACTCAAGACATTCTCGTCGTCGTCTAATTACAAATCCGTCTTTGCCTTCGCGAGTTTCAATAACTCGCGAATCTTGAAAACTACAGTAAGGGCATTTCATAAAATTAATTTTCCGACTTTATTTTGCCATTAACATTTCAATTTCATCAACTTCTTTAGGAATGTCTTTAGATAAATTATCGAAACCTGTTTCAGTTACGAGAACGTCATCTTCAATTCTTAATCCAATTCCTTCTTCTGGAATGTAAATTCCTGGTTCAATCGTGATAATTGCTCCTGGAGGAAGAGGCTCATTGTAAACTCCGATGTCGTGAACACTCAATCCTAAAAAGTGCGAAACGTTGTGCATATAATATTTTTTAACTTCTTTGTCTTCCTTAATCAAACCAACTTCTTTTAAGAATTCAGTTGTGAGTCTGACAGTTAAATCTTGTAAATCTTTAAGTAGAATTCCAGGTTTTACAAATGCAACAACCTCTTTTTCTATGTCTAAAAGTCCTTGGTAAAGCATTCTTTGTCTTGAATTAAACTTCCCATTCACAGGAATTACTCTTGTGATGTCAGCAGTGTAGTTTCCGTACTCAGCTCCAACGTCCATTAAAAGAAGTTCACCATCTTTTAGTTTTTCATTGTTGTCAACGTAGTGTAAAGTTGCAGCATTTTTACCGCCTGCAATTATTGGTGAATAACCGTAACGCATTGAGCGATTTTTTGTAAAAACGTAGCTGAAGGTCGCTTGAAGGTCGAATTCATAAATATTAGGTTTACACTCTGCAATGACTTCACGAAAACCTTTGTTTGTAATTTCGATGGCTTTTCTCATCAAATTAATTTCTTCTTCTTGCTTACTTGTTCTGAGTTGTGCAAGAATTGGTCGAGATTTTTTGAAATTTAAAGCAGGGTAATTATAACGAACCCAATCAACAAAATTGAAACCACTTGTAACGGAGTGATTTTTCCTTGCACCGTTTAACTTTACATAAAGGCTATCAACTTCGGACTGAACTCTTGCGAATTGAGAATCAAAATCGCTCAAATTCATAACTGTTTCAATGCCCGAAATCTCTTTTGCTTCTTCTTTAGTAATTACAGCTCCTTCCCAAATTGCTCTTTCAGGGTTTGAATCAGGAATAAAAAGTGCCAATTTGTATCGGTCATATTCAGGGCAAATTAATAATTTGCAATTTTGCTCTTCAATTCCTGTTAAGTAAAAGAAACTATTGTCAACTCTATGGTCGTAATGAACATCACCATTTCGGAGTTGTTCTTCGCCACTGTAAAAGTAAGCAATGCTATTTTTTTCAAGTTTTGCTGTGAATTTTTCTCTGTTATTTTTAAAAAACTCTTTGCTCGGAATTTCGTGTCGCATTAAATGAACCTTTCTTAGTATAAATATTTGAGCTAAAACTAACAAAAATATAACAAAAGAGTTACAAATAAAATTCCACTTCGCTAACTAAACTTGCTTTTAAATTTATAATTTTAGGATTTTTGCTTTAAGGTGTGGAAACAATTTTTTCAACAATTTTACCGTTAACAATCTCAAGTGTTCTATCAGCTAAGGAAGCCAAATTTTCGTCGTGAGTAACGATTACAAAAGTTTGTTCATTGTCTTTGCAGATTTGCTTGAGTAGGTTATGAAGTTCGTTGCTCGTTTTAACGTCTAAGTTTCCGGAAGGTTCGTCTGCGAGAACGAGTTTTGGTCGGTTCATCAAAGCTCTTGCAACTGCAATTCTTTGTTGTTCACCACCAGAAAGCTCGGAGGGTTTGTGAGTTGCTCGGTTTTTTAGTCCGATTTTTTCCAAAAGTTCCCAAGCTAAGTCTTCGGTTGCTTTTGTCTTTTGTGAGTGAATCATTGTCGGAAGAATTAAGTTTTCAAAAGCTGTGAACTCAGGTAAGAGGTGATGAAACTGAAAAATAAATCCCATAGTTTTATTTCTGTAAACTGCGAGTTCTTTATCATTTTTTGCAAAGATATTTTCATTCTCAATTTTCACTGTTCCTGTTGAAGGTCTGTCTAAAGCTCCAAGAACGTGAAGAAGTGTGCTTTTCCCAATCCCTGAATTTCCGACAATCGCAAGAAATTCACCTTTTTTTACCTCAAAAGAAAGGTTACTTAAAACCTCAATCTTTCCCTCTCCTGAATGGTAAACTTTGCTAATTTCTTCTGCTTCAAGAAAAATATTATCCATTTTATTTTCCTGCAGGAGTGTCATAGTTGTCGTAGTTGTCATCTTGTTGTCTTGTGTTAAAAGGATTTGCTGAAACAACAACGTGTCTTTGGTACCAATTGTATTCTGCAAACTCTCCTTGAGCTGTTGAGTGAACTAATTTGAATTCACCTAAACCATTAGTTTTATCAACAAAAACAAACTCGATTCCACCTTGCAAATGGTAGTAATTCCAAATTTGATAAGGATGACTACTTGCGTCATTATCAAATTTCTGAATTTCACTTGGCTGACCGTATTTTAAATAAGTAAGTCCTCTATCAGTTTTGTATCCATCTTCTCGCATTGAAGAAGTGCTAAAATTATTTTGGACGTATTGTAGATTTTCAAAAAATGCAATTTTCATCTCGTTGTAACTTGTTTCAGGAGAAGGGTCTCTTCTTTTCCAAAAAGTTGGCATAAATTTTCTTTTGGCTTCAAGATTCAAAGACTCAAATGCTTTCTTCTCGGTGTCAGATGCAACAAATTTCACAACATTAAATTCTTTATCAATTTCTTCTTCAGTCTTTTCTAAATATTCAGCCTCTGCAAGTGATGCATTATTTCTCTGAACATTTGTTTTGTCGTTGTGAACGAAGAATAATTTTTTCTGTACAAATTTTGAATTGTTGTCTAAGTCTTCAACTTCCATCGCAAGTGTGAAAGTTCCTGTTGGAAGCAAAAGTGCGTAACTTTTTTGCTCACCCCAAGATTCCGTTTTGTGGTCAAAAACTTTTTCGATTACCACAGAGTCAACAAGAGAAATTCTTTGGATTTCAACTGCACTTTTTCCAGGTTTTTTCTTTGTCCTTTTGCCAAGTTCCTTAATGAGCCTTCTTCCTTCTGCGTCGTAAATCTTGTACTGAACTGTAAATTTCCCATCTTTGCCTTCCTCAAAAAAAATGTTGTAAATCTCTGAGTAAACAGTCACAATTGGATTTTTAGAAGTGAAAAGTTTTGCAGGGTCAGGAATAATTTCAAAGCCGTTTCTTGTAAAAGTTGTTGGCTCAGAACTTTTATAAATTTGCCGTGTGAGAACCAAGTTACTCGCACAAAGATTTTCATTTGTGAACTTACAATCCTCAATCAAAACATTACTTGTTGCAGAAGAGCCTGTTGTCAAATCTTTGATTCTAAAACGTAAGTTGTATTCTCCTGAAGGAAGATTCAATTTTATCAAGTCGTAAATTTTTTGATTCGAGTAGTAAGGATTTTCAGAGAAACTCGGACTGTAAGAAAATCTTTCCAAAGTTTGATTAACAATTACTGAATCTTCATTCGATATTTTTATGCTTACTTCATACTTAGCAACAAAAGTTGTATCATCTGCCTTTTCTGAAAAAACAAGTAAAGTTCTCGGGTAAGAGTAACTTATTTCTGTTAACATCCAACCGTCAACGAGCTTGAAGGAGTTGTAGTCTAATTCCAAGTATTTTGAAAAGTCGTCTGCAAAAACACTTGACGTTAAAAAGCAAAGAAGAAATAAAAATGACTTTAAAAATTTTTTCATCTCAAAACCTCAGAAAAAATGAATAGTAAAATTACTTTAACCATTAACCACAAAGTTTAATAGCCCGTAAGAAGAAATAATTCCAAGGGAATCAAGGCTATACCAAACTAAGTAGGAAATTATTGAAATGCTAATGACTGCAAAGACAGCCTGAAAAACTTTACTCTCGTTACTAAAAGCAATCGCAATTCCGTCACCAACTCTAAAAAAGTATCCGATAAAAAATATCAAGTAAATTCCTGTAACAACGTAAAAACTAATCTCTTGTGAATCAATCCAATTATTTCCGATAATTTGTGGCAAGAACATACTTATCGGAGCAAGGAAAATTATGAAAGTTCCAGACCAAACCATCACCGAAGCAACTTGTCTGAATGTAAGATTCGCTCTAAAAATGTAAGAGCTCAATGAAAGTAAAAGTGAAATTAGAATAAAGAACAAAAAGGAGATTGTCGATAAAATTAAAAAACACAGAATCGGCTCCCAAACAATCGAAACAGCAAGTGCTTTTGTGGCTTCTTCCGTAAAAACTTGGCTCAACCAGTAGTCAAGTTGTGGGCTTCTCCGGAGCGTAAAAATGTAACCTGTAATTGTTAGACTCAAAGTCGCAGCAATCAAGAAAAGCTGTTGGTAAAGGTAGTCGTAAACAGAAACTCGGTTGTTGTGAATTTCAAAGAAAATGACTTTTATATGGTTAACAGAACGCATCAAATTTTCGCGAAACCTTGTGTTTGTACGAAACATAAAACCCAAAACAAAAATTATAAGAATTCCAAAAAGTGGAAAAGTATAATTTGTTTCATTAACAGAAAGCTCCGTTGAGACAAAAGGAGGTCGATTCTTTGTGAACTTTGCAGTAATGACTTCAAAAGCTTTTTTAGGTTTGCGATTGTAGTCAAGGATTCCACGAAAAGAAATTGATTTTGCTTGCTGCACTCCGCCGTTTGTCAAAAAAGGTTCGTCAGCCTTCCACTCTGCGTAAGGTGCAATAAAACTTCCTGAACTTTCCATTTCTTCCACTTCTCTCAGAAACTCAAGAATTGCTTTTGCTTGGTACTCAGGTTTGTTTTCATCGCGAGTTTTTAAATTTGTGTCATTTTCAGGCAAGTAAGGATAATCGAAAGTTACAAGAGGCTTTTCTGGGAAACTACTTTTCCAAGTTGTTAATTTAGCCGAGATTTCAGAAATTTCAGTGAATTGCATATTTAGGATTGGTAAATCGACAATAGAAGTAATTGGGTCACTTGAGTCAGAAGAAACTTGTGAAGCAATAGGGCGTGAATCCATTGCTTTTGCATCTCGAATTAATGACTCAGCAAATTCATAAGTTGTTTCAGACAAAGTTTCGAATCTTCCTCCTAAACTCCAAGCCAAGATTGAAACCTCATTCAAATCTCTTTCTATCATTTCTGAGAAATAATTACTTGTAAGCTCAAAATAATATTTTTGAGCAAAAAGTGAATTTGGAATGCTCCAAAGTGGAATTTGTTCAATAACAAGAATTCCGTACTGATTGCACAAATCAATAAAGTTTGGGTGAGGAGGAAACATCGTGTAAATGACATTGCAGCCCATACTTTTGATCTTTAAAACATCTTTGTTAAAGGTAGATTTTGGAACAGAATTTCCGTAACCGTTTTCTTCTTCGAGGTAAACTAAACCTTGAATCTTAAGTGGGTTTCTATTTAAAAAAATCGAAGAATTTTGAACTAAAGCTTCTTTAAAACCAATTTTTTCCGAAATCTGATTTATTAGGGCTGAGTCTTTCATAATTTTTACAGTAAGGTTATAAAGATTAGGGTTATTCAGTTCCCAAAGTTTCGGATTTGAAAAATCGAACTTACCTTTGATTTTACTAATTTCATTAATCTCAAATTCTGATTTCCCACTAAAGCTAACAAGCGTATTGAATGAATCGGGTTCAGAAATTTCCACAAAATAATCGACTGAAACCTTGTCTAGAGTTGGGTTTGCAGAATTCACAATCTGAAAGTTGCTTTTTTTGATGACAAATGAAAATCCAACCTCCGAGTTGTTGAGGCTTTTAGGAAATTCTGTTTTGACACTTAAGTTATTAATTGAAATTTGAGGAGTGATTTCAAAATAGATTTCGCGAAAAATTCCGCCGTAATTCTTCCAACCCCAAATTTGATGTTTTAAAGGTAAAGTATTTTGAATATCAAGAGTATTGTCAACTTCGATTTCAAGAATGTTCTCTTCGCCAAATTTTAATAAATTTGGGTCAATCTCAATCTTGAAAGAAGTATAACCACCAAGGTGATTTCCGACTAAATCGCCGTTTAATTTTACGATTGCCTTGTAATTGATCCCTAAAGCAGTAAGTGAAATTTGTTTGCCACTTAAATTAGAGTTGAAGTTAAAAACCTTTCTGAAGACAACTCTTCCTTCACCTTCATAGGAACTTGGAATTTGAACTGTTTGCCATTTAGCACTTTCTGAGTTCTCATTTGCAGAAGTTGAATAATTCCACTCACCATTTAAATCAAAAATTTTTAGGAATTTATTTTCTTTTGGTAAAGAAATTGAGTCGGTAGGTTTTAAGAATGTAATTTCTTCTTTCGAAGTACAAGAAAGGCAAAAAAATGAAAGAAAAATTAGGAGAAGTAAATTCTTTATCATTTAAAATTTATTTTCAATTTGTAGTTATTTTTTAAGCGATTTCATTAAGAACTTGAAAGTTAATTATTCAATATTCTAAAACAAAATCATTAATCCTAACAACTGTTTAACAACCTTGTATTTACGAAAAAGTTAAATTTCTAAAAAACTCTTCTTAAATAAGAAAATCTCAATTCTTATTTTTTTGGCAAACTAATTGCAAGAAACTAAATCGGGTAACAAAAATTTTGTTTTTTTACGGGTAATGAATCTCTTCCGAGATTGACTCAGAAGAAGGTTTTACAAATTTTGTTTTTCATTTTTTTGAACGCGAAAAAATTGTAAAGTTCTTTTGAGAATTACCAAACGAAATTTTAATAGCAAAAAATACAAGAGTGGGAGAACTATGTTTAATCCACTTTAAAGATATTCGAGAACGTTCTTTTTAAAAGTTTTAGGGTTACAGTTTGCATTCACAAATTCACAAATTGTGTAAACGGTAACGCTTCAAATTTCTAACTTAAATTTTGGAGTAACAAAATGAAAAAACACTTTGTGTTTAGTGCAATGTTTGTTTTAACAGCTACTGGTTTGACAATGGCTGAACAAAACATTCTTCTTTCAAAACAAGCTCATAAAAGAGCTGTAATGCCCGAAAGTTTCGCAGCAAATTCTGCAAACTCTGGGAACGTTGGGGTTTCTCTTCAAGGAAACAAAGGGGTTTCGCAAATCAGTAATTCTCCTGGAATAGTGATTGGTAACGGACATTACGATTATCAAGCAAATGGAGCAATCGGGAAAAGGTTTGTAATTGACGAATGTGGGAATTACCACACTGTTGCAATTAGTGCAAATATTTATACAACAGACCCAGCAACTAATACAACAAGAGGTTCTTTTTATTCGTTCTCTTACGACGGAATAAATTGGGGACTTGACGACGGAACAGGAACTCAAACAGTTGTTCCTACTTGGGCAAGAGTGGAAAATGCCCGCTCAGGGTTTCCAAGTTTAGCAGTTTACCCTGATACTTCTCTAAACGTTCCTTGTTCTCCTGTCATTGCAAGTCACATTCAAGACCCGAATCTAAACGGAGATTTGAGGTCAATGTTAAGTATTGACCTTTTTGCAGGACAAGGGCTCTGGGAAAACAAACAAGCTCAATTAATTCCAAATCTGCCATCAACAACTGATCAACCAATTTGGCCAGTTACGACTGTTGGTAAAGATGACAAAACACATTTAATGGCTTCTTTGTCTCCTGACGACCAAGCCACTGAAGCTCTTTCACTTTACTATGCTTACTTGAACAATCCTTTCGAGCAAACAGTTCAGCCTTACTTGGCAATGGACAATTTACCAGGAGTTTATGTCGTAACTGATGCAGGAGCAAAAACTTTCATTTCTGATGGTGCAGACCATTTGATCTTATTGTTCTTCACAGCTTCGGGAAGTTCTTTCCAAGACACTTTAGCTCACTCAAATGCGATTCACAAATTTGAAAGTTTCGACAACGGTGCAACTTGGTCTTTTGGTGCTTTAACTGATGACACTCCTTTGAGTTTTGTCAACAGTAACGATCCAGAAGACTTGGAATGGAGAGCTTGGACTCACTTTGATGCCTCTTTTGATGAACAAGGAAACCCACATTATGTTTATACTGAACACAAAAGCACCTCATCAGGATCTTACTTCCCGAATGCTTACAGACTTGTTTATGAAGGACCAAGCGGAATCAAAAGAAAAATCTTTGCTTCAAGCGATGCCTACTTAGGTGAAGAAATTGCTGGCGGGCTTTTTGAAGATGGTTCAGCTTGGTCTGACCCAAATACCGCTCCAAGTCCTGCAGATTTTGGTGGTGCTTTCCAACAAGCAGTTTCAACTCCAATGGTTGGGTTTGATATAAACGGCGATTTACACCTTGCATTCGTAGGTTATCCAGCAGGAAATATTGACTGGAACAACGCACCAAATGGTGACTCTTTGAATGCAATGGGTTTTGGAGATATATTTCACACAATGTCAACTGACGGCGGAGTTACTTGGGGTTTTGGTGGGCAAAGTGTTGGAAATCCTGAAATCGAAAATATCACTTCTACACCTTTTGATGATGAGCGTTACGCACTAATTCCTGAACGAAACATTACAAATGGCTTTCTTGATGTTGTCTTTCAATCTGATGTTGTTGGAGGTTCTTACTCTTACAATGACAATAACCCACTTGCTCCACACCCGCCAAACGGAACTGATATTATGTATTTTAAACACGCAAGCGGAACAGGAAGCATTCACAGTCTTTTGGTAACTGATGTTGGAGAAAAAGTAAATCCTGCTGTTGCAAAAGGTTTTGAACTTAAACAAAATTTCCCAAACCCTTTTAACCCAACTACAACTATTGACTATGAAATGCCTGTTGTAAGTTCTGAAATCGGAAAACTTACAGTCTACAATATTCGTGGTAAGAAGGTGAGAGAGTTCGAAATTAAAGGTTCAAAAGGGTCTGTCGTTTGGGACGGAACTGACAGTTTTGGAAAAGAAGTTGCAAGTGGTACTTATTTTTACCAACTCAAAGCTTCAAGTTTTTCTGAAACTAAAAAAATGACACTCCTAAAGTAGTATTAGTCTATAAAATCCCTCCTCAAAAAGGAATCGTACTTAGTACGATTCCTTTTCTTTTTTCTTTTTTAAAAATTAAAGAAATAACATCGGTGAAAAAATCATTCTCAAATACTGGACAACAAAATTTGATAGGTTTTGAAAATGTACAAGATTTTAGTAATCGAAGATGAAAAAATGACAGCAAAATCTTTGGTTAAAATTCTCGAAAAAGCAAATTATATTGTTTCTCTTGCTTACGACGGATTAGAAGGAATAGAAAAAATTAAAGAAGAAGAATTTGATTTAGTAATCTCTGACATTGCTATGCCCAAAAAAGATGGTTACCAAGTTCTTGAAGAAGTCCGTAAAAATCCAACAACATTAGATTTACCTTTTATTTTCTTAACAAGTCAAGACATCGCTCAAAATGTCCAAGCAGGAAATGTACTTGGAGCAGACGATTTTATTACTAAACCTTTTCAGAAAGATGAATTACTTGCTGTCATAAAAAATAGATTGGAAAGACATTCAGCTCACGTTAAACAACTTGATGACTTAAGAATGAATTTGAGTTTCATTTTACCACACGAACTTAGGACTCCACTTACAAGTATAATTGGTTTTGGACAACTTCTTTCAGAACCTGCAATGTTGCCAAAACCTGATGAAGTTGCAAAAATCGGTAAAACAGTTTATAGAAGTGGAATTAGGCTGTTCAGGTTAGTCGAAAATCACTTGCTTTACCTAAACCTAAAAATCTCTGAAAGTTTGCCTGAGAAACGAAAATTTTGGCAACAAGGAATAATTTACAACACAAAATTTTTGCTTAAAAATACAATTGAAGCAAAGGCAAAAGAACACAACCGCTTAGAAGATTTAGAGTTAAGATTAACAGATTATGTTGTAAAAATTTCTGAAGTAAACTTGAAGAAAATCACTGAAGAAATAGTTGACAATGCTTTCAAATTTTCTCAGAAAGGTGCAAAAGTAAAAGTTGAGTCAGAAGTCGATCAAGAAAATTTTCTCATAAAAATTTCGAATGAGGGAAGAGAAATGACAACTGAGCAAATTGCAGAAATAGGAGCTTTTATGCAATTTGACAGACCTCGTTACGAGAAGCCTGGTTGTGGCTTGGGATTAGAAATTGCAAAGATTTTGATAAATTTCAATGAAGGAAATTTAAAAATTGAAAGTGAAAATAGTTTGACAACTGTAACTGTTAAAATTCCCTTAGCTAAAGAAAAAATTAAGGAACAGTAGTTTTAGGGCTTCGAGAAAAACTTAAGCCCGATAATTCCGACAACAATCAATAAAATGCAAAGAATCCTCACAACTTCTTTCGATTCTCCGAAAAGGAAGATTCCACACAAAGCAGTTCCGACTGCTCCAATTCCTGTCCAAACAGCGTAAGCAGTTCCAATAGGAAGAAATTTCACAGAGTAAGCAAGTAAGCCGACACTAATTCCCATCGAAATTAAAGTTAAAACACTTGGGACAAGTTTCGTAAAGCCGTCTGTAAACTTAAGTCCAACAGCCCAACCAATTTCAAAAATTCCTGCAACAAATAAAATTAACCAATGGATTTTCATTCTAAAATGATCTCCAAATGTTTGAGTAAGCTCATAGCTTCGGGAAGGGAAAATTTTGCTTTTTTAATTTTATTATTCAGAGGGTCAATCGAATAATTTTTAGCGTCTTTAAAATTGGCTTTTGTAAGGTTTGTTCCGTGAAAAAGAGTATCTTTTAAATTTGAGTTTGAAAAATCTGAGCCTGTCAAATCTGCATTTACAAAATCTGATTCAGTAATTTCGTTTCCTTTAAAAGATGTTTTGGGAATTTCCAAACCACCGAAGTTGGAGCAGTTAATCAGACAATTCTCAAAACTAAACTCCAAAATTAAAAGATTACATTTTGTGAAATTTATGCCAGAGATTTTGCAGTCTTTGAAACTTACGTCTTGGATCTTACAACCGTCCATTTTTACCAAACTCAAATTGCAATCCCGAAATTCACACTCCGAAAATCTCGTGTCATTAAAGTTACTTTCGGTAAAATCACACTTTTCAAAAATACAATCTGAAAAAGTCTTTCGACCCAAATTTTCTTGTGAACAGTTGAGCTTACTAAAACTCAAATCATTGTATTCACTGTCTTTAAAATTCATTTTAAAATTAGTTTTTAATTTTTTGATAAAACTTAAAGTAACTAATCTTTTTTAGAAATTTTGGCATTAAAAAGAAAAGTCAAAGCAAAAAAGTATTACTTTGACTTCTCCTAGATTATAGATGTGTGGGAAACATTATCGGATTTTGAATTTTATCGGAATGATGATTTTTTTGACACTAACTTTGCGCCCGTTTTGGAAAGCGGAAGTAAACCTCAAGTTTTTGACAGCTTCCAAAGCTACTTCACTCAAAAGTCCTTCGGTTTCATCTTTTATCACCTTAAAGTTATAAGGAACTCCTTCTTTGTCAATGTCGAAAGAAATGTGAACAGTGCCTTCAACTCCTGTTTGTCTCAAGATTTCAGGGTAAACCAAAGTTTCAGAAATTGCTTTGTAAACCTCCTTAAAAAATGTCAAATTTTCAAAACCAATGACTTTGGATTTTATTTGAGAATGAATAAAAATTACGCCTTCGGGAGGAGCAAACTCAGGGATTTCTAAGATACTATTTTCAAATTTTTCTGGTTCTGGAATTTCTAAATCATCGAAATAACTTAAGTCATCTTCGACTTCTTTGAAATTAGAAGAAATCGCAACATTGTTTTCTGGTTTTTGTGGTAAGTTTTGTTTTTGTGGAAATTTTGTTACAGGTGGCGGAACAATTTTGAAGAAATCTTCACTTTTAAATTTTGGCAAAGAAATTTCCTGTGGTTTGTAAGCATCTTTGATTCCAACTAAAAATGCGATTGTTAAAAGAAGTGAGACAATCAAACTGAACTCAAGTCGCTTGTGGTAGTTCAACTTGATGTTTGCTTCAGGAAGTTGTGAAAGTTTCATTTTGTTTTCCTCCGAGTAACAAAATTTGTGGATTTTGGTCTTTGAGTGTGTAACTCTTTTCGGAAAGGATGAACTTGAAGACCTTTACTTTCAGTTTGTTACAACTTCTGTTCCAAGCAGAGACGCACAGCTGTGTGTCTCCAACAAAAATTCTTCAAAGATTTGGCAACTTGACTTATATTCCTAAAACTTTTCAAATCTCAAAACTTACAAGGGCTTAATTTTGAACGACAAACGACACCAAATCCCCGAACTTTTGCAAGAGCTAAATGGCTTACAAAAAGGCAACTCAAAAGAAGTCTCACTTCAAACAGGAATTCCCGAAGCTGATATTTACGGAGTTGGAAGTTTTTACCACTTGCTTGCTGACCCGAACACAAAAATTCGCGTTTGCACAGGACTTTCTTGCCGAATGTCAGGAGCTGACGAGATTCTTGAAACTGCGAAAAAAATGGGTTTGCCAACCGCTGAATGTTCTTGTCTTGCAGCTTGTGACAAACCACCTGCTGTTTTGCGAGACAGAGCAACTTTGCCACAAGTTACAGTTGAATCAATTGAGGAAACTGAAGGCGATTGGGAAAAATTGATGTCCGATTTTGCAGGAGACAAAAAATCTTGGAAAGGTGAAGTAGGACCTAAAATTGACGACCCCGAAAAACTCCCACTCAATCTTCTTGGGAAACAAAACTTCGACGGAAACGGTTTGAAAAAGACTTTGTCTCAAACTCCCGAAGTAACAATTAAAGAAATCGAAAATTCAGGTTTACAGGGTAGAGGAGGAGCAGGTTTTCCTGCTGCTTTTAAATGGAACGCTGTTCTTAAACAAGAAGAAAAAACTCGTTACGTTGTTCTGAATGCCGACGAAGGAGAACCCGGAACTTTCAAAGACCGCGAAATTATGCTACGAAGACCAGACTTGGTAATTGAAGGTTTAGCAATCGCAGCAAAAGTTATTGGAGCAAAGGAAATTTATCTTTACTTGCGTGGCGAATTTGAATTTCCAAAAGTGGAAATGAGAAAAGCAATTCAGGGGTTTAAAGACAACGGACTTTTGGAAGATTTGGAATTTCATTTTCACGACGGACAAGGTGCTTACATTTGTGGCGAAGAAACGGCACTTTTGGAAGCTCTTGAAGGAAAACGTGGAATGCCGAGACTCAAACCACCTTTTCCAGTTGAAAAAGGTTTGTGGCAAAAACCGACTTTAATTCACAATGTCGAAACGATTGCTTGCATTCCTTCGATTGTTTCGCGTGGGGGAAAATGGTTTAAAGATTTAGGAATCACAGAACCTGGAATTAAACTTTATTGTATCAGTGGACACGTCAAAAATCCTGGAATTTATGAAATGCCTCTCGGAATTACTTTAGACGAATTAGTCGAGGAAGCTGGAGGTTACATCGGAAGACTAAAAGCATTTAGTCCAGGTGGAGCAAGTTCGGGGTTTTTGCCAGCAAGTTTCAGAAACGTCCCTCTTGATTTCAAAGGTTTGCAGAAAACAGGTTCGATGTTGGGTTCTGCTGGAGTTGTTGTTTTGAATGACTCAATAAATATGAAGTGGGCAGTTGCTCAGCAATTGGAATTTTTTGAACGAGAAAGTTGTGGACAATGTGCTCCTTGCCGAATTGGAACTCGTTATTTGCGTGAAGCTTTGGAATCAAAAATTGACGGAACTGAAAGCTCGAACAAACCTTCGTTGGAGTTCACAGAAGATGTTTCTTGGCAAATGACAGAGGGGTCAATTTGTGGTTTAGGACAAATTGCTTCACTTCCACTCACAAGTGCTCAAAAGTATTTTCCCAAAGATTTTGAGTAAAAATTTGATTTGACTAAAAGTATTTACTAAACTCACAAAAATGCTTAACTTTTGCCCTTTAAAACTTACGAATTTAATTTAAACCAAAAAGAAAGTTATAAAATGTACGATGAAGCATTAGTTGCTCCAATGCGAAAAGAATTAACGCAAATTGGAGTACAAGAATTAAGAACGGCACAAGAAGTTGACGACGTTATTCAAAATACAAAAGGAACTGTTCTCGTGATTGTAAACTCTGTTTGCGGTTGTGCAGCAGGACAAGCAAGACCAGCAATCAACTTAGCTCTTTCAAATGAAACTCTGCCAAACAAAGTTGTTACTGTTTTTGCAGGGCAAGACAAAGAAGCAACTGCTCAGGCAAGAAGCTACTTTGTTGGTTATCCAGCTTCTTCACCTTCAATGGCTCTTTTGAAAGACGGTGAACTTGTTCACATTCTTGAAAGAAGGCACATCGAAAATAATGGTGCTGAAGCGATTGCTAACCACTTAATTTCTGTTTTCGAAGAAAACTGCAAGTAAAAAATTACTTACGTAAATAAAAAAAGGCGATTTAGTTTTAAATCGCCTTTTTTTGTATAAACTGCAAAAAAAAAGACGCACAGGCGTGCGTCTCTACAAAATATTTATTTCAGCAAGATTGCTTTTCTGACTTGTGAGAAACCAGAATTTGTTTCAAGTTTGTAGAAGTAAATTCCACTTGAAACTTGTTGCCCAAAATTATCATTTCCATTCCAAACAACTGAACCTTTTGGTTCTGTTAAATTGAACTCTTTAACTTGTTGTCCGAGAATGTTAAAGACTGACAATTTCGCCAAATCGTAATTTGCATTTCCTAATTCGTAATTAATCGTTGTTGAAGGGTTAAATGGATTTGGATAGTTTTGACTCAAAGAGAAACTTTCTACAGAAGGATTTCCCTCTTCCAAATCAGTTACAACCGTAATCTGTTGAATGAAAATTTCCCAAGGGAACTCAATTCCGTTTGCGTTTACGTTGCCAAATTTGTAAGTGTAAGTTGTGTTTGGAGTAACATTCGGGTCAACGTAATTGTAATTTTGTGCCGTTGAAGTGTTTGCAACAGCGACCAAACTTGGTTCATTCACGTAAGTTGCAATTAAGTTAAAGTTTGTTCCGTCTTCACTTCTGTAGATTACGTAACCAAGAATGTCTCCTTCGCTTCCTGTTTCCCAATCAAAATTAACTGTGTTGCTAATTTGAGTTGTGTTTAAGAAATTCACACTAACACCAATTTCAGTAACGTTCACTGTTTCGTCTGTTCCATAAACTTCCACATTTCCGTTTGAGTCTTCACTTGAAAGTCTGTAAGTGTAAGTTGCGTTTGCGTTTGGTGCTAAATCTGTGTAAGAATAGTTTTGTGTTGTTGTAGAAGTTCCTGCTCCGACCAAACTTGTTTCAGTTAAGTAAGAAGCAATTTCGTTAAAAGAAACACCTCCGTCATCGCTTCTTTCAATTATGAAACCTTCGTTATCGGTTTCAGAAGTTGTTGCCCAATTAAGTTCAACATCGAATGCAATTTGAGTTCCTGCAAAAGAAGAAATTTCAGAAATTGAAGTGGAAGCTGCTAAAGCATTATCAATTTCAGTCATCACAGAAGATGCACTAAAAGCGTGAGCTCCAGATTTGAGAGTAACAATTCCTTGTTTGTCAATTACCCAAAAATTCTTGTTTGCTCCGTAAGCACTTGAGGTGGCTAAAGCGTTTGTAAGAAGTGGAAACTGAACGCCTGTATTTGCTTGGAAAATATTGTTTACCTGAGCACTTGAGCCATTGTATTGGTCAAGTCCAAGAAAGACAACGTCAGAATTACTTTGGTAGTTATTTGTATAAAATTGTTGCACCGACGGTGCAATTCCCATACAACTTGATCAGTTATAACCAAAGAACATTAGAAACACAACTTTTCCTTGATAATCCGAAGAAAGAGTGTGCGAGTTTCCGTTTGTGTCATTCAACGAAAAGTCAGGTGCTAAATCACCGACATCTGTTGCAAACCCAAACGAATAAGTTGAGAGTAGAACTGAAAGTCCTAAAACCGCTTTAGAAACTTTTTGCATTTTTATTTCCTTTTTTTTGAAAAAATAATCAAGCATTAGAATAGTCTTTTAAATAAAAATATTCCATTAAAAAAATTACTTATGCAAACAACATTTTTTTATTTAAATTAGGTCAAATGCACTAATTTAAAATATGAAAACTAAAGAAAAAATAATTCTCAAATCTATCGAAATGTTCAACTCAAAAGGCATTTCTAAAGTTACAATTCGACACATTGCAAATGAACTTGGAATTAGTCACGGAAACTTAGGTTACCATTTTAAGAGCAAAGGTCTGATTGTAAGTGAGATTTACAATCGAATGGTAGAAGAAATTAACAACCTTGTTCTTCCTCCGAACTCCGAATCTTTGACTTTAAATCATTATAATATTTTGCTTCTTCAAGTACTTAATTTCCAAAAGAAATACATTTTTTTCTACTTAGACTTAATTGAAATTTTTAGGCTTTTCCCTGAAATCGCTAAAAAACACGAAAAAACTTACACCTTAAGAATTGCTCAAAATCAAAAACTCTTTCAAAATTTTATTGAACAAAATTTAATTAAGCCTGAATCACAAACAGGAACTTACAACAGAGTAATTCATACAACTTGGATGTTAATTAACTTTTGGATTTCGCAACAATGGGTTTTTCAAACTGAAAGTCCAGTTTTGCAAACCCATTTCACATTGAGGCAACTTTGGGATTTATTAATTCCACATCTGACAGAAAAAGGAAAAATCGAATACCAAAACCTTAACCTTTAATTTTTTACTAGGAAATCAAAATGAACAAAACTTTACTAACAGTTTGGGGGTTGACGGGAATAGCTTTTACTTCTTACCAACTTTTCGCACATTCAACAGGACCACAAAACGGTAAAACAGGAGCTCCTCCTGCAAATAACACTTGTACTCAATGCCATTCTTCTTTTCCACTCAATTCTGGAAATGGAGCTTTAGTACTTTCTGGAGTTCCTGACTTTTACATTCCAGATTCAGTTTACACAATGCAAGTTTCCTTGCAGGAAAATGGAAAATCTCGTTGGGGATTTGAAATTAACGTTCAGAATCCACAATTTCAAACAATCGGTGGTTGGCAAAATTTTGACACAAATTTAATGCAAACAAGTAATTCTTACTTGAAGCACAAATCAGCAGGGACTTACAACGGAACCTTAAATGGTCCTGTAAGTTGGGATTTTGACTGGAAAGCTCCAAGCACTCCAAACGAAACAATAATTTTCTACCTCGCTGCACTTGCTGCAAACGGAAACGGAAACACAGGAGGCGACCACGTTTATGCTTTAGTTGACACAGCACTTTACCAAGCACCAAACATTGCTCCTGAGGATTTTACACTTTTGACTCCGACTTTCAACGAAACTGTCGGCGACACGATTAATTTTTCTTGGGAAGAAGCAGTTGACACTGACCCTGTGAGTTACACTTTGGAAATCAGTGAAACAGACGGATTCCAAACTCCTGTTTTTACACAAAACCTCAATACTACAAATTTTGAGTTTATTGACACAATTCTTCAAGACGACACAGATTATTTTTGGCGAGTTACTGCGACTGACGGAAATTTAATGACAGTTTCGTCAGATGGAACAGGCTTGCTTCCTTACTCATTTTTCCACACCCAAATGGCTGTAAGTGTTTCTGAAAATTCTTCAACTCCAAAGAATTTTAGGCTTGCTCAAAACTATCCAAATCCATTTAATCCTTCAACTACGATAAATTATGAATTACAGACTACAAGTTACGAAAATTCAAAACTTGTAATTTTTAATGTCTTAGGTGAAAAAGTTAAGGAGTTTGTTTTGGATAAACCTGAAGGTTCGGTCGTTTGGAAGGGAACAAATTCTTTTGGTGAAGGAGTTTCTAGTGGAGTGTATTTTTATAAACTTGAAATAGGTGAAATTTCTCAAACAAAAAAAATGCTCTTTTTGAAGTAAGAAAAGTTTATTGGTAGCAAGTATTTTTGCTACCAATTTTTCCATTTGTAAAAAATTAGAATTCAGTGTTGAATTTGAAGCTCTTAACTTCTACCTTCCATAAATTTAATTCAAAGGGATTCAAAAAATGGAATGGAAAGACAGAGGCTGGTATTTAGTTTTTGAGTTTCATAACACAAACTCAAAGAATTTCGACGAAGTTCTTGAAAAGGCTCACACTCTTCCAAATTTCAGTGAATTAGTTGATGAAAAAGGTAATTTGTTTTACAGAAATATTTTCTTTCAAGATCACTACGAAAAAGCTTCAGGTTTTGCAGAACAAATCAAAAACTGGAAAGACACAAGGTTCTACTTAAAAGGGAATCCTTTTGACATAAAAGAAACATCTTTTTTTGATTCTTGTTACCGAAGTAGAAAACCTACTTTTGCAGATTCCAATTTCTGTGAAAAGTCTATAGTAACAAGCTCAAAGCAAAAATTTCCCGATTTCATTGGCTGTGATGCTCAAATGAAAATCGAAGTTAAGCTACCTCAAAATTATACTTCTGACTCAGACATTGACTTAGATAATTTTTGGTTCAGTTTCAATTCAACTTTAGACTACCAACACTTCAAAATCCAAAAAGACAAAATTTGGGATAGGGTTTTGGCTTTTACAAATTCCTACAAAAATTGTCCTCGCTTTAATCTCCAACATCTTGAGGAATTAGTTTACAAACTTCCTGAAAAAATTAAAATTACTGAAAATGGAATTTGGGAAATTCGAAAAGATATTTCTAAAAACAGATTTACTCTCAGACCACAAAAGATAGATTCTTACGAAAATTTTTTAGAAGAAATTTTAGGTAATTAAAATTTTCTGTTGGCTTTTAAAAAAAAGATACATACATTATTACCGTATATAAAGACTCTCAAACCCTCCTTTTTCAAAGACTCTCGAGCCTGATAGGTTTAACGACCTATCAGGTTTTTTTGTTTTTAAAATTTATTGTAATTTTTTCTTAAAAAGTTCTTGTATAAATCAAGCCTTCGTTAGCAATTCCGTCAAAGAAACTTACAGGGTCATTTAGCTCAAGTACTTCACGAATTAGAAAAGGCTCACCGTATTTTCTACCAATTAAAGAACCGTAGTATCTTGAACGAGATTCAAGAAGTTCCATAAAAGCTGGTGTTGAAATGTAGGAAACAGGCTCGTTGGAAGTTTTAGCTCCAGGAACAAAGAATTGAGATTTGTAGGCTTGAATTGCTTTCATTTTAGTTTTAAAAGTCTCTGAAATGTCAACAATGAATGAAGGTTGAAATTCCGTTCTGAACATTGCATACAAAACACGCTTCGGTCTGTAAGGCTCACTTTCAGTTTTGATATTTTTAAGCCCTGCCATAAAAGTTGCTTGTTCAACAAGCTGTCCAGTTGTTTGGTGGTCAGGATGTCGGTCAACCCAATAAGGAGCAATTACGATTTTCGGTCTGAATTTGCGAATGACTTCGATGACTTTGAATTTATTTTCTTTTGTATTTTCTACCCAACCATCAGGAATTTTGAGATTTACTCTTGCAGTTAAGCCCATAATTTTTGCAGCTTCGGTTAATTCTTCTTTGCGAATTTCTTTGCTTCCACGACTCCCCATTTCTCCTTGAGTCAAATCACAAATTGCAACTTTGTAGCCTTGTGAAAGCATTTTGACAATTGTTCCCGAACAGGTAGTTTCAATGTCATCAGGATGAGGAGCAAGTGCTAAAACATCAACTTGCATTTAATTTATTTCCTTTCAATTAAGAACCCGTTTGGCTCCGATATATCTTTTTTTGTAATAACTTTGATAAAGGTGTGAATAAATAACTCCGTAAGTTGAACTTGCGTGAGCAAATTTTTCTTCTCCCAAAAAGATTCCTACGTGAGAGACTCTTTTATTTGAAAAACCTTGGAAAAAGACTAAATCACCAAATTTTAATTTATCTCGTGGCACTGCTTTTCCAACTTTGTACATATCTCTAGAAACTCGTGGTAATTTTTGATTCGCAGAATTATGGAAAACTTTGAGAACAAAACCCGAACAATCAACTCCTTCTTTTGTTGTTCCGCCCCAATGATACGGAGTTCCTAACCAAGTCTTTATCTCTTCCTCCATTCCTTTTTGGGAAAATTTAGTGCTTTCTTCCTTTTTAGGAACAATTTTTCGAAGAACTCTTTTCTTAACAGGAGATGATTCTTCCGTTAAGTTTTTGGTTTTATACTTTGGGTTTGAGGCACAACTCACAAATGTGAACAAGAGTAGCACCAAAAAGATTTTGTTCATAAATTTTCCTTCCAGAATTTGAAAACAAACCTTAAAGGTTTTCACTCTAAGGTCAGCAAAATTTTAATAAAGAAACATTGGTTTACCGATAACGTGGCGGACTTTTGGTTTGTACTGTTCAATATCATAAAGCTCGTCAACATCAACTCTTTTAAGTCCAGTACTAACTGTACTCATTGGAATGTGAGTATAATTTCCGTCTCGAAGTGCAACCATTCTTCCACTGATTTTATCTTTAATCATATCCATTGCCATATTCGCAAAATTCACTGCAACCATCAAATCTAAAGCATCAGGAGCTCCTGAACGCATCAAATAAGAAAGCTGTTGGTAAATAATATTTTCACCTGTCAATTTCTTTAGTGCTTCACCAGTGATTTGCCCGATTCCACCAAGTTTTTTGTGTCCGTAAGCATCTGTTTCACCATACTCAATAATCTTTCCACCTGAGAAATGAGCACCTTCGCTAATCGTTACCATTGCGTAATTGCTCGGATTCGCTTTTTTATCTTGGATTACAAGTTCAGCTAATTTTTCAGGGTCGAATGGAACTTCGGAAATTAATGCTCTGTCAACTCCTGCGAGATAGGAGCTAATCAAACTCGTCTCGCCACAATTCCTACCGAAAAGTTCAACAACAGCAATCCTTTCGTGTGAACCTGAGCTTGTTCTGAGTTGGTGAATGAATTGAACACTACGAGTTACAGCAGTACTAAAACCGATGCAGTAATCTGTTCCAAAAACATCGTTATCCATTGTTTTTGGAATTGCGACAACTGGAAAACCTTCTCTGTGAAGTCTTTCTCCATAACTCAAAGTGTCGTCTCCACCAATTGGAATTAAAGTGTCAATTCCCAAATACTCAAGATTTTTCAAAACGTGAGGAGTGAAGTCTCTAAGGCTTGTGTCCTTTGCTTCTGCTTCTTTGTGGTTTGGGTCTTTTAAGAATTCTGGAACGTCATTCGGCTTGACTTTTCCAGGATTTGTTCTGCTTGAGTGGAGAAAAGTTCCACCATTTCTATCAATGGTTCTAACGATATTTTTGTCTAATTTTATGATGTTTTTGGAAAGGCTATCAGGGTCATTTTGGTTAAATTCCAAAAGTCCTCCCCAACCTCTTCGGATTCCGACGATTTCGTGACCTTCTTCAATTGCTCTATAAACAACGGCTTTCATACACGGATTTAAACCCGGAACATCGCCGCCGCCAGTTAGAATTCCTATTTTCATTTTACACCTAAATTTATTTTTATTTATCTCCGAGACAAATTCCTAAGCCTCTTGCAGTGTGTAATAAATTACTATCCATTTTAATGTAGTTGTATTCTTTTATGGCTTCAGCAATCGGAACAGAAACAATCTCAGGGTGTTGGTAAGAAACCATTTCTCCGTATTTCCCTTCTAAGAAAAGTTCAACTGCTTTAACACCGAATTGAGCACTCAAAATTCTGTCAAATGCAACTGGAGTTCCACCTCTTTGTAAATGCCCGAGAATTGTTACACGAAAATCTGCATTAACCAAATCCTTGAGCCTGTGAGCAAGTCTTCCACCGATTCCACCAAGAAGGCGTTTTTCAGCTCCAAGTTCCTCTCGATTTTCTACATAATAACCTCCTGTGTCAATTGACTTTGCACCTTCTGAGATTACAACAATTGCATAGCCTTGGTCATCGATTTTTTTATTTAACTGCTTTGCAACAACTTCCACATCGTAAGGAATTTCTGGAATTAAGATTACTTCCGAACCACCAGCAATTCCTGCACTCAAAGCTATCCAACCTGCATCTCTTCCCATCGTTTCAACAACAATTACTCGGTTATGACTTGCAGCAGTTGTAACGAGTTTGTCAACTGCGTCAGTAGAAATCTCAACAGCAGTTTGGAATCCGAAAGTAAAGTCTGTGCAAGAAAGGTCGTTGTCAATTGTTTTTGGAATTGCAATAATGTTCACGCCTTTTTCGTAAAGTCTTTGCGAAATTCTCTGTGAGCCATCACCACCAATACTAATTACACAATCAATTCCCAGATGCTCTAATCTGCGAATTAACTCGTCTGAACGGTCATCAGTTCTGTGCCCATCTTTAGTTTTTACGACCCAATCGAAAGGACCACCTTTATTTGTAGTTTTGATAATTGTTCCACCCTTTAAATGGATTCCAGCGACTTCTTTTTCGGTAAGTTCAACAACTTCCATTGGGTCAGTCAAAATTCCGTTATAAGCCTCAATGCTTCCGAGAACTGTTAACCCTGATTCTTGACTTGCCCTTTTCACAACCGCACGAATTACAGCATTTAAACCTGGGCAATCACCACCACTTGTAACAACTAATATTTTTCGTTTCAATTAAAATTCCTCTTGAGAAATAAAATGATTAATAAATGTAAATTTATTGTTTATACAAAAAGAAATTTGCTTGATCTCCTCGCTGGTTTTTATTCAAATCCTTAGCTCTTTTAGCAAATTCACTTATTTCTTTGCTCGAAAAAATAGAATTTTTTACACCATTCGCATATGACTCTTTTGCATTTAAAGGAATATCTTTTAGATACTGCTCACTTCCCCAAAACTGTAAGGTTTCTGAATCGAATTCAACTTTCCCTAATCTCATTCCACATTGCTTAGCCAAAACTTCCATACTTTTAATTGAGTGAAGATAAAAATGTCTTGGAGCATCAAGTTGAACCCAATTAACTCCATAATTCTCCCACGCATAAGAAGAAACGACAGGAATTCTAATTAGACAAAGCCCGTTTTCAGTTAGCAAATTCTTCGCATTTTTTAAAGTCTTAATTTGAAAAGGAATGTGTTCAAAAGAGTGGTGAAACATTACAATATCCCATTTATCTTTTGTCTCACTTAACTCACCCTTTACTATTTTCAAGCCATTTTCGTAATTGATTTCTTTGGAGATAAATGGGTCAACTCCAAGAGTATTTTCAAACCCAAACTCGCGTAAAGTAAACAAAAGATTTCCTGCTCCACAACCGATGTCAACTATTTTTAACTCTTTAGAGTTTGGTTTTTTGTCAAGAAAACTTAAAGATTCCAAAGCTAAGTTAGGAAACTTCTCATTTAGTATTTTGCCCAAAAGCCCTTTTCGGTAAAAAGAATATTTATCCCGCAAATTCAAGATAATTTTTTTGATACCATTATTTTTCTGAATCTTTGAATAATAATTATCCGAGTAATATTTATCCATATTTTTAGGATAATTTAAAATTTGCAAACAATCACAGTCTGAACATTGGAAATACTCGAATTCATCTTTAAATCCATACATCATTTCTCTTACTTTATAACTTTTATTTTTCTTATCATTTTGACAAATTCTACATTCCATACTTTTGCTTGACTTTATTTACTCAAAGCTTTAAAAAACTTTATTTTTAGTTTTATCTAATTTCCAATGATTTTAACTAAATTTAGAGCCTAATTCAACATTTTAAAAAGGTCAAAAATGTTCAATTTCCAAAGGCTTGGAATTATTTTATTAATGGGAATAATTTCAGCCCTTTTATGGAACACTCCCGTTCTTTACCCTTTCAGAATTTTTGTTGTTTTCATCCACGAATCTTCTCACGCTTTGGCTTCTATTTTAACTGGTGGAAAAGTTTTGCAACTAAGTGTCTCGCCTGACGAATCTGGTTTTGTCAGGCAAATCGGTGGAAACAGCCTATTGACAGCTTCGGCAGGTTACATCGGAAGTTCGGTTTTTGGTGGATTAGTTCTGGTTTTTTCTGAAAAGAAGAAAAATGCTCGTTACGTTTTTTTTATTTTAGCAGTTTTGGTAGGTTTTATGACAATTGCTTACGTGAGAAATTTGTTTGGAATTACTTTTGGGCTTTTGGCAACTGCGGGATTTTGGTTTCTCTACTCAAGGGATTTCAGTTTCTCGTCTTACTTCTTAGATTTCATCGGAGTTACAAGCTCGCTTTACGCAATTTACGATTTAACAGATTTTTTGATTTTCGACGCAAGAACCGACGCAGTGATTCTCAGTGAAATAACTTTTATTCCTGCAACAATTTGGGCTTTGCTGTGGAGTGTAATTTCGATTTTGGTTTTGTTCTACTCCTTGAGGAAAACGATTTTTAGAAGTCAGTAAATTTCCTCAAAACTTCTTGTTCACTAAGTGAAATTCATCACTATATTTTGACAAAATTTGTAAAGAAATTGTTTTTTTACAAGCACTCACTTTCTCTAAAATTAGAGTACAAGAACACTTTATGAACTTCTCATTAAAAATTGTTGACGTTAAGTCAATCTATGAAATAAGCTCTTACTGGACTAATGAAGACTACGTTAGTTTGCTTGAGGAACTTGATTACTCAGATGCAAAAAGTGCTAGCCCTTCTGAACTTCGCGAGTTGTTAGAAATGGCAATTAGTGATTTTGAACCCAACGAATCGGCAGAAATTTTGCTCAAGTACAAACTTAAAGATTTTTTGACAAATGGACAGATTAAGAATCTTTCGCATGAAATGGTCGAGGACAATGAATCGGAAGAATATCCAAACATAGCTTTGCATTACCCTTTGTTTAATATTAACCAACTTCTTTACAGTTCTTACAACGGAACATTCCAAAAAGCCAAAGCTACTAAAATTGAGTTTGAGCTAATTTTTAAAGAAGAAAAAAATATCGTTGTAACTAAAGAACTTGCTTTAAAAGCATTAAGCAAAGGATTAAGTAACAAAATTCTTATGCAAAGGTTGTACGAAGACCAATTAAATGGAAAAGAAAAGTTTGTTGAAGCAGATAATGTAATTTGGGAATTGCATAACAACGGACAAAATAAATTCACAATCATCACTTCAGATTATTGGATTAACGACGAAGACATAAATGAATACGAGTTTTCAGGCTCAATCAAAAAGTTTGAAGCTAAAAACCCAAAGCCAAATTAAAGTAAAAAAATGAACATCAGAGATTTACTAAATACAGTTGATTACAAAGCCTCAAAAGAAACGAAAAGCCTTAGTGATTTCGTCAAAAACCCTGAAAACAATCTTGTCGATAGATTGGAATCTTTTGAAGACATTATTAGTATCGAAGTTGGCGACACAGGTTTGTCTCGTGCAAAAAACCTTGAAAGAGATTACGAAATGCGTCAACTTTTCGTCAAAACTGAAGGCGACAATCCAACAGGAACTCAAAAAGACAGAATCGCTTTTGCACAAGTTTATGACGCACTCCGAAGAGATTATGGCACAATCAGTCTTGCAACTTGCGGAAATTACGGTTCCGCTTTGGCTTTGGCGACAAATCTCGCAGGAATCAAATGCAAGATTTTCATTCCCGAATCTTACCACACAGTAAGAGTTAAAGAAATGGAAAGTAACGGAAGCGAAATTATTCGCCTCAAAGGAAATTACGAAGAAGTCGTTCAGAAAAGCAGTGAACTTGCAAAAGAAAATGATTGGTACGACGCAAATCCGGGCGGAGCGAACACAGCTTTGCAAATTCTCGCTTACAGCCAAATTGCTTTTGAAATTTACGACCAACTAAGAGACGCTCCGAAAATTTGTGCTGTTCCGATTTCCAATGGAACTTTGCTTGCAGGAATTTACAGAGGTTTTGTTTCACTTTACAAACGTGGAAAGACTTCCCGAATCCCAAGTATGCTTGGAGCTTCTTCTGTAAGAAAAAATCCGATTGTTCACTCTTTCAACAAAGGGTTTGAGCATTGCGTTGACTTAGAACCCGAAAAAATCAAAGAAACGGTTTTCAATGAGCCGCTAATAAATTGGCATAGTTTTGACGGCGAAGAAGCTCTTTACGCAATTAGAACGAGTAACGGAAGTGCCTTTAACGTCAGCGATAACGAAATGAAAAATATGTCAAAATATTTACTGACAAAAGAATCAAAAAGTATTTTACCTGCTTCGACTGCGGGACTAATCGGTTTGTTAAAATTGCATACAAAAGCCGAATTGGAACCTGACAGGTACGTTGCAATTTTAACAGCTAAAAATTCAAAATAAGAGAAATTTAAAAATGAAAAATCGAATTGATGGAAACGCTTTAGTTTTTTGCGAAGGTGCTTTTAACACGCCAAACGGAAAAACTGCTCACGGTTTAGTAAGGTTCACTGAAAGATATTCTGTTCTTGGAGTCATTGACAGCAAACACTCAGGAAAAGATTCTGGTGAAGTTTTGGACGACAAAAAAAATGGCATTCCAATTTTTGAGAACTTCGACAAAGCCTACAACTTTTTTGCAAAAACAGAAACTAAACCAACTCATTTTGTCGTTGGATTAGCACCTGACGGAGGAAGACTTCCGAAAGAAGCAAAAGCAAGTATTAAATCTGCACTGAAACTCGGTCTTGACGTTGATTCAGGTTTGCACGATTTTTTGACAAACGACTCGGAATTAGTTGAATTAGCAAAAACTCACAACTGCAAAATTAGAGACGTAAGGAAAACTCCGGATAGAGACCAACTTCACTTTTTCACAGGAGACATTGAAAAAGTGAATTGCCTAAAAATTGCGATTCTCGGAACTGATTCTGCAATCGGAAAACGTACAACTTCTTGGCTAATTGTCCACGAAATGCGAAAAGCAGGTTACAAAGCAGAAATGGTTGGAACAGGACAAACCGCTTGGATGCAAGGTGCAAAATATTCAATGATTATGGACAGTTGCATCAACGACTTCGTTTCAGGCGAAATTGAAAACGCCGTTGTAAATGCTTGGCGAAATGAAAATCCTGATTTAATCGTTATCGAAGGACAAGGAAGTTTGATGAATCCTGCTTATCCGGGCGGATTTGAGATTCTTGCAGCAGGAAGACCTGATTTTGTTGTTTTGCAACACGCTCCGACAAGAACTGAATACGACGGTTTCCCAGGTTACAAACTTCATTCACTTGAAGAACAAATCAATGCAATCAAAGTCATTTCAGGCAAAGAAGTAATCGCAATTACTTTGAATCACGAGTTAATGACTGACGAAGAAATTTTGCCGACTTGTGAAAAAATTACAAAAGAAATTGGCTTGCCTTGTTTTGATGTTTTGAAATTCGGTGCTTCCGAATTAGTTAAAATTTTAATTGAAAAAAGACGTTAATGAAAATCACAAATGTTTCACTAAGACGCTTTGACCTTGAACTTTCTGAGCCTTACCAAATTGCTTATGAAACCGTTTACAGTGCAACAAATTTTATTTTGCAACTTGAAACCGATACAAAAATTATCGGTTTCGGTTGTGCTGCACCTGATTTTGTGGTTACAAAAGAAAAGCCCGAAGAAGTTGAAGAAGCCTTTCAAAATACTTTGCTTCCTGCACTGAAAGGAGCGAATCCTTTTCACTTTACAAAAATTATGCACGACTTGAAATTACAAAAGACAGTAAAATCTTCTGCTTTGGCGATGGTCGATATGGCTTTGTACGATTTAATTTCCAAATTTTCGGGAGTTCCTTTGTACAAATTTCTCGGAGTTTATCGGGAAAGCATTCCGACAAGTGTAACGATTGGAATTTTGCCTTTTGAAGAAACGATGCAAAAAGCGAAAGAGTGGATTAACAAAGGATTTTTCATTCTTAAAATCAAAGGTGGTTTGGATTGGGAAGAAGATTTTCATAAACTCAAAACGCTTCGAGAAAGATTCCCAAAACTAACTTTACGTTACGACGGAAATCAAGGTTTAACCTTAGTCCAAGCGTTAAATTTTTCAAAAGCAGTGGAAAATTTGGAAGTGGAAATTATCGAACAACCGTTGTTAATTTCAGAAGAAAAACATTACTTTGATTTTAGTGAAAAGACTTCACAACCGATTATGGCGGACGAAAGTATTAAGACGCTCAAAGACACTTTTCGTTTGGCAAAAGACAATTTAGTGGATATGATTAATATTAAGTTGATGAAAGTTGGCGGAATCCAAGAGGCTTTTCACATTAATTCCGTCGCAAAATCCGCAGGTTACGAAGTGATGGTTGGTTGCTTAGACGAATGTCAGTTAGGAATTTCTGCCGGATTACACTTTGCACTTTCACGACCAAACATTGAATACGCAGATTTAGATAGTTTTTTAGATTTTAGCTCTGACCCTTTTAAAGATTTATTTTTTCTCAAAAATGGAATTTTGTATCCGAATGGAAAAAATGGATTAGGACTTGAGTCAAATTTTAAATTTTAAAATGAAAGGTTAAAAAATGGAATTTGAATTAAACAAATCAGTTGAAATTTTACAAAGAACCCCAAAGATTTTACGAATTCTTCTCGGAAATCTTCCGATGGATTTGACTCACAAAAATGAAGGCGGTGATTCTTGGAGTGCGTTTGACATAATTGGACATTTAATTCACGGCGAAAGGACAGATTGGGTTCCGAGAGCAAAAATTCTTTTAGGAAAAAATGAAACGAAAAAATTTGAACCTTTTGACAGATTTGCCCACTTTGAACTTAGCAAGGGAAAGTCGCTAAATGAGCTGATTACTCAATTTGAGAAATTAAGGTCAGGAAACATTGAGGAGGTCAAAAATTTAAGAATCTCAATTAATGATTTGGAACTCACAGGAATTCACCCTGAACTCGGAACAGTTACCTTAAAACAATTGTTTGCTACTTGGGTTGTTCACGATTTTAATCACATTTCACAAGTTTCAAGAGTTATGGCAAAACAATACAAAGATGAAGTCGGAGCTTGGGAAGCCTATTTAAGCATTTTACACCGATAAAAAATTTTGATTCACTCTTTCCGATTTGGTTAGAAAGAGTGAATTATATTTCTAATTTTCTCGCCAAATTTTTGCGATTTCCCAAGAACTGTCAGCTTTTGTTCCAAAGTACACACTTACAGTTTTAGAAGGCTTTTCGTCTTTTCTTTTAGTCTTGATTTCAAAACCGTAAAATTCACCTATTTTGCATTCACTTGGGATTTCCCAACTTGCTGTTTTAGAAGTTCGTTTCTCACCAATTCGTTTACAACTTGAGTCAATTAAGTAGTACTCGTAAGTTGTGTTTTCTTCTTTTACAAGTTTGCCTTCAACTGCCAAATCTTTGAAACTGAATTTGTTTTTCTCGAACTCAAATTTGTCCAAAGGATTGACTTGTCTGAACCAATAATTTCCAATCATATCGCGACGTTCTACTAAAAGTCTTGTCATTTCTTTTGTAGCTTCTGGATTTGAATACTTTCCTTCTTCGACTAAAGTTCTAACTGCTTCGTCTGAAAAAGACATCACAATTTTTGCTCCCCAAAATCCGTCTAAATTTGTGCAATTTTCCATTGCAGGATTTGGGTAAGTTGGATACCAAGCAGAAGGGTCGAAAGTCTCATTTTCAAAATAACCAAGTTCAGGAAATTTTTGTGGAATCGGTTCTTCCCAAGGCTTTTTATAAAAGCCAAGTCCGACAATTGATTTTCCGATTTCACCCGGATCCCAAACGTATTCGTTTCCGTATTTTGGTGGGTGTGGAAAAAGATTGTTTGAACCGAGTGCTGACCCCATATCAATTATGTAATGTCTGATGTATTTTCCACCTTCGTTATTTGATTCAAAAACGTCGAGAGTGTTTGCAGCTCGTCTGTCTGCGTCGTTTAACCAAGAACCAATCACTTGCAAAGCTCGAAGTTCTCTTCGATGTTCGTGGTCAACTCTGTCGTTTGGGTCGTCTTTTCGTCTTCCGTCATAATTGAAAACTCCAACTGGTTTTCCGGGAAGGAATTTACTTGAAATGCAACGAAGTCTTCCGTCAGGAGTTGGTTCAATTCCGTCCAATATTTTCTGCAAATCTTTTTGTTCCATTGGTCTTTTACGTTTGTCAGCAGTTGGAACAGTTGCTTTTTTGCCAATTACAAAAATTGACGGGTCAAAGTAAATGACTTGATTTTGTGGAACGTTGTAACCGCAAGCGTGAAGAATTTTTGTTACAATTGCTTCCGAAGCTGAACCGAGTTCGGTGTTTTCGGGAGAATCGAATTTCAAAATGTAACGGTCGCCTCTTGAGTCTTTTATCCAAAAACCTGCTGTTCCACCTTCAAATTTTCCTTTAACAATTTCCCATTTCCCGTCCATCGAAGGACCTTCCGTTTTATCAGGACCTTTTGCAAGTTCTCCCAAAGTCATCGGATTGTGATAATGTCTTTTGGTGTACCAACTTGAGTTTGGTGGTTCGTCAAGTTTGTTCACGTTGTCGGCTTGTTTTGGTGGAATTTTACCAAAAGTTAAAAGTCTTCCGATTTGGCGTGTTGTGTAACCTAAATCCAAGTAACGTCTGACTTGAAAGAAAAATGTGTGGTCTGCAATGTCCCAAAGCTGATTTTCTTCCAGTTCTTTTGGTTCAGGAATGCTTTTGTTGTCAGCATCAAAGGTCTTTGCAGGAGCAACAGAAAGTTTCTTTTGGCTTGCACAGCTAACTGCAAAAATTGTCATTAATATTAAAAGAAGTATTTTTTTCATTTTCTAAAATCCTTGTGAAATGCTAAAGCCAAGTAAAAACGGTTCTTCTTCGCTGTAAGAAATTGTTGTTCTACAAATGAAGTTTCTTTCAGTCCAAAGTGCTAATCCCATTCCGACTGTGTATTCAAAATTATCCATTTCGATGTCGCCATATTCGTTGAAAACTTGTCCTTCATCTAAGTAAAGAAATGCACTCCAAGTATCCCAAATTGGCCAACGATATTCTGCACTAAGAAGCAAAGTTCCGATTCCGCGAAAAGCTCCTCTGTCGAAGCCACGCAAGTTTTCGTTGTCAGAAAGTGGAAACTGTGCTGCAAAAGGAATTTTACTTGGGTCGGTTTCATTGATTTTCTGTAATTTTGCACGCAGAGCAAGAATTCGGAATTTAGTCCAAGTTGTAAAGTAAGTTGCAAGTTCTGCTTGGTAAGAAAGGAAGCCGAGTTTTTCATTGTTGTCAGCAGGATTTTCGTAATCTAAAGACTGATTCCACTTCGCATTAAAATTCGCCAAAATTCCATTCTCAGGATAGCCCAAATTTCTTTGAAAATAAAATTTGTCGTTGTGATTAATCGCCACAAGTCCGGGAATCATTTTGTAATTCAAAGGCATTTCGATTTGTTTTGAAGGATTTCGGAAGTCTCTTGAGTCGTAGGCAAGTTTTATTCCAAAACTCAAAACATCAACTTTGTCGTTGTGATTTACAATATTTTCCAAAGTTGTTCTTTCTTCTGCTGCAAGTTCTCCGTAGTCTTCAACAAAATCTTCTTGGCCTGTCGGAACTGTATTTTTGTAAAGGTTGTAGTTGGTAACAAAGGAGATTTTAGTTTCAGGAAGGTAAGTTGCATAAAAAGGGTTTTGTGAATTCCAACCGATTTCGAGTTCAGTTTCTGTTTTCTTTTCACCAAAAACAATCTCTTCATAACGTTCTTCCGAACTGTAATGAAAAAATCCACTTGTGTAATTTTCGGTGTTCTCGGTTTCTTGTAAAAGGAAATTTCCATTCAAAAAGTAGTTTGAACCAAAAATATCAGGATTTGTAAACGCACCTTGAGCATTCCAATTCCTTTTGTTGTGCATTAAAAATTGACCGCTTATTCCATTGTTTTTTCCAAGGAAATTTCTCCAAAAAGTTGTCGCACCGTAAGAAGTTCCTGTTTCGCCACCAATGTTCAGAAATGGAAAAATCCCGATTTGGTAGTTGTGGAAAGTGAAAAAATCATAGACTCTTTTGTGAACTGCGTGCTTTTCTTCCCAAATAACAAATTCGCCAAGCGGGTAAACTGCAAGGTCCCAAATTTTCTGTGGAAACTCTAAAAGTAAATTGTGTTTTGATTCGTAAACTTGCGAGGTGTCTTCTTCTGCCGTCTGAGAAAATCCCAAAATCGGCAAAAGTAAAGCCCCAAAAGTTAAAGGCATTAATTTTTGTAACCGCATCTTTTCTCCGTAATTAAAAACTAAGGTCTAAAGTTAAAAGAGAAAAAAATATTCCGATAAAAAAAATGAACAAGTTTACGATTGAGTAATTTTGGGGAAAGAAAATTCAAAATTCCCAAAAAACATTTTAATAAAAGATTATCGTTGTTGACTTTGTTTAAGTTAGTCTAAAAGAAAGACAAATTTTAAGGTTCTAAGATTAGTCAAAATAAATTTTTAAATGTGATAAATTTTATTGGAAAAATAGTATGAATTAATTACTGTATTTAATTATACAGTAGTTGATAATCTTTTACTGAAGGGATATTCTATGAAAAACGATGCTGAGTTTAATAAAATTAAGATGAAAATTGAAAAAGAATTAGAATCAACAAAAGACCCTAAAAAACTTATTCAAATTTTATTAGATAATTA
The DNA here is from genome assembly GCA_008501735.1 of Calditrichota bacterium. Classification (GTDB taxonomy): domain Bacteria; phylum CLD3; class CLD3; order CLD3; family CLD3; genus CLD3. Next base: position 134,647 of record QQUF01000008.1, read on the forward strand.
CGTTAAAGTAAGCAATGTTTTTTCTGATTACCGACTAAGTTTAGTAAACAAGGCTCTTTCTATCGCAAAAGAGAACAAGTTTGTAGAAGAAACAATAATTGCTAATCGTAATATCGGGCTTTGTTACAATTCCGATGCAAAGTATAATCAATCAATTCCTTATTTAGAAGAAGCTCTTAGTCTTGCTGACAAGTTCAATTTTGTTGCTGAAAAAGGAAGATGTTGTCTCGCTTTAGGACTTGCTTACAAAAATACAAGTGACTACCCTACTGCATTAAAAGTATATTTTCAAAGTCTGAAATTTTATGGAGATGCAGGATTAACGTCTGGAGTTTCTGTCGTTTTGAACAATATTGGGAATGTTTATAAAAATCTTGGCGATTACACAAAATCTCTTGAGTATCAATTCAAAAGCCTAAAAATCCGAGAAGCCAATAGAGATTTGGCAGGAATTGCAAGTTCATTAAACAACATCGGAAATATTTACTTGCTTCTTGAAAATTATGAAAAAGCCCTTGAATACTATTTTGAGTGCGAAAAACATTGTGAACCTCTAAAAGCAAATTATGTTTACAAACATGTTTTCAATGGAATTGGTGAGGTTTACGTTAACCTCAAAAATTATGACAAATCTCTTGAGTATTTATTTAAAAGTCTAAGAATTTGCGAAAAGGAAGGTGAAAAAATCTCACAAGTTTCAAACTTGAGACTAATTGGAATTGCTTACAGAGAAAACAACGAACTTGAACTCGCAAAAGAATATTTCGAACAAAGCCTTTTAAAATCAAAAGAATTCAATTTTAAAGATGGTCAAGCAGAAGCTCTTTTCTCTTACGGAATTTTTTACTCTTGCAAGGAAGATTTTACAAAAGCTTTGCAATGTTTTAGTGAAGCAGCAAAGATAGCCGAATCTACAGGTTCAAAGCCATTACTTGCAAAAGCTCTCAAAAAGCTCTCTAAAACTTACGAAAAATTGGGAAATTACAAAGAGGCATACCAAAATTTAGCAAAATTTCAAGAAGTCGAAAAAAAGGTGTTCAATGAGAAATCCAAAAACAAATTTCAGAGTCTCGAAATAACTTACGCCTTTGAGCAAAATCAGAAAGAAAAGGAAACCAATTACAAAATTTCAAACCTAAATAAAGAGCTTGTTGATTTGCAGTCGAAACTAATTGAAACTGAAAAGAAAGCTGTTTTTTTTGCAACCGTTGTAACTGCAAATCACGAATTTAATCAACCACTAACAGTTCTAAAAGGAAATTTGAGCATTTTACGTATTTCTTTCAAAGATAAAATTAGTGAAAAGGAAGCTAAAATTTTGGATAAAATGGACAACTCAATTAACCGGATCACAAACGTTCTTCAAAAACTTTCTAAAATTAAGGAACCAACTTTAGTTCGTTATATTAACGATGTAGAAATGGTAGAAATCCCTTCTTTTTTTAAAGAAAAAATTTTAGGTGAATGAACCTTTAATTTTTTCACAAACTTATTACAAAATTCTCAAGAAATCTTTTTGGTAAGAAATAACTAACTCCGAAAGCTCCTCGAATTGTCGAATAACAGGAGAGTTTTGGTCTTCTGAAGCGAATTTTAGTTTTTGGTCAGGTCTTAGATTTTTCAGTTTGTTGTCAAAGTCCAAAATGCCACTGACTGCCAAAGACAAACTTCGTAAAGTTTGGTAAGGTTCATTGGAAAAGTGAGCGTAAACTTCCTGTGCAACGACAATCAATTTCTCACTTGTGTAAACAACAGCAGCCTTTTTGTGCAGAATTTCATTGATTTGAACTGGTGCAATAAAAATGTCTGTTTGTCCAAGATGAAGAGTTTTTTCACCAACAAAGTTTGAAGAAACAATGTCCGAAGCAATATCCGTTTGCCTCAAAATTTCACCACCAAATTGCATATAACGCGGATTTGCTTGCGAAGGTGAAAGATGCGAATTCCAATTCGGAAAAACATTACTTCCTGCTTCAGAAATATTCTTGGGGAATTTGATTATGCTTTCACCATTTTTTTTCCACGCCTTGATAATTTGTCTGTGTAAGTCAATAGTTTTATCTGACATCGCAATGAAAGTTCTGAATTCATCTTCCGTCGAAATTGAAGGTCTTGAAGGCAATTTTATCGGCTTGAAAATGCCATTTTCATTTTCGTCAATCGGAACGCAGAGTGCAATTCCAGACCACTTTCGCTGACCTTTTGCAAGTTTCTCCAATCGGTTTGCGGTTGTGTGAGTTCCAGAAAAAACTTCATTCATCAAAGCAATAAATCTGCCTCGTTGAGCGACAATTTGTGAGTAAACTCCTGTGTTGCTTCCAACCAAAATCGGATTGTGATAAACAATGCTATGACCTGAATGCACAACAGGATGATTTATGTTACGAATTGCTAATAATCCGCTTGCAGTGTCGATAGTTTTGAGAATATTTTCTGCTGTTCCGACTCGTTGTCCATTGATTATTCCTTCTGAAATATCAGTAACTGGAGTGTAAGATTGACAAGGGTCATTTGTTTTAAGTTTAGTTTCCAAAATTTTTCTTTCAAAGTTTATTAAAGCCCAAAGTTAACAATTCCTAAAACTTCAAACACAAAATTTTCTTCACAAAATTTTTTAAACTATATTTATCGGACTTTCCAACCAAAGTAAAATCGAAATTAAAGAGGTAAAATTTTGAGCTTTCTTAAAGGTTACGTGAATTTTGTAAATTCCTTGAATGAAAAAATCGGAACAGCGATTTCTTGGCTGACGCTTGTTCTTGTGTTAGTCGTTTGTTACGATGTTTTCACAAGGTATTTACTTGAAACAAGTGTTGTCGCAGTTCAAGAACTACAATGGCATATTTTTTCGATTATCTTTTTAATTGCCGCAGCTTACTCGCTCAAACACGATAAACACGTTAGAGTTGACGTTCTTTACACAAGATTTTCTGAGAAAAACAGAGCTTGGATTGATTTCTTTGGAAGTCTGATTTTTCTCATTCCTTTTTGTGCTTTGGCGATTTGGTGTTCACAAAATTTTGTGGAAAGTTCTTTTAAGTTTGCCGAAACTTCTCCTGACCCTGGCGGACTTCCTGCTCGTTACATTTTAAAAGCTTGTATTCCTTTGGGTTTCTTTTTGCTTTTGCTTCAAGGGTTTGGTTTGGCTTTTGACTCTTTACTAACAGCTCTTGGGAAAAATGAGGAGACAAATCAATGACAGAAGCAATGCCTCTGATTTTCTTCGGAACAGTTTTAGTTTTTTTGATGCTTGGATTTCCCGTTGCCTTTACACTTGGAGGAGTTTCTGCCTTCTTCGGTTTGGCAACAATGGGACTCAATTTTTTTAATCTTTTGCCACTTCGGATTTGGGGAGTAATGAGCAATTACATTCTCATTGCAGTTCCGCTTTTCGTTTTTATGGGAGTAATGTTAGAGAAGTCCGGTTTAGCTGAATCTTTACTCGAAACAATGGCTTTGCTGTTTGGAAGACTTCGAGGAGGTTTGGCAATTTCAGTTGTTGTTGTCGGTGCAATGCTTGCCGCTTCAACAGGGATTGTCGGAGCGACAGTCGTTACAATGGGACTTTTGAGTTTGCCGACAATGCTAAAACGAGGTTACAGTCCGGAACTCGCAACAGGAACAATTGCCGCTTCGGGAACTCTTGGACAAATCATTCCGCCAAGCATTGTACTTGTTTTGCTCGGAAGCATTTTGAATGTTTCAGTTGGCGATATGTTTATGGGAGCAGTAATTCCCGGAATTGTTTTGGTTGGACTTTACTTGCTTTGGATTGTCATTACTTCAATTTTAAATCCTGAATCGGCTCCTGCAATGCCCGAAAAAGAACTCGCTCAGTTCAAAGGCAAAAAAATGTATGTGCAGATTTTGAGGGCTTTCATTTTACCATTCTTTTTAGTTTTTGCGGTTCTCGGTTCTATCTTTGCAGGAATTGCTTCGCCAACGGAAGCTGCTGCTGTTGGTGCTTTTGGTGCAACTTTACTTACGATTTTTCAAGGTAAAATGACTTTGCAAACTCTCAAAGACGTGATGAGAGAAACAACTCATTTGACTTCGATGGTTTTTATAATTTTAGTGGGAGCAACGGCTTTCAGTCTCGTTTTTCGTGGAATGCACGGAGACCGTTACTTGACGGAATTAATTTTGGGTGCAAATCTTTCGCCTCATCTTTTTCTGGCTTTGGTAATGGTTGTAATTTTTGTTGCAGGATTTTTTATTGACTTTATCGAAATTACTTTCATAATTGTTCCAATTGTTGCACCAATTTTCGTTGCAATGGGAGTTGACTTACTTTGGGTTGGAATTCTGATTGCTGTAAACTTGCAAACATCTTTTCTCACTCCACCTTTTGGATTTGCACTTTTTTACTTGAAAGGAGTCGCTCCACCTGAAATAAAAACAAGTCACATTTACAAAGGAATAATTCCTTTCATCGTGATTCAACTTGTCGCACTTGGTCTAATCGTCGCAGTCCCTGAAACCGTAACTTGGTTTCCTGAATGGATTTTAAAATGAGATATTTTTTGACAGTAAATTTATTGATTCTTTTAATTTCACTTTCTTTAACCAACTGCGAAAATAAAAAAATGGATTTTATAGATCAGGTTGCTCAACCAACAATTTATAGTAAAGAAGTTCAGCCTCAAATGAAATACCCTGACAAAGGTATGAGTTACAAAAATACCTTTGAGGCTGAACTGACACGGAAAGTCATTAACCTTTCTTACGATGTTAAAAAAGTAGTTTTTGATTTTACAGGTTTAGACTCAACTTTTAATGCCGAAGAAATAGAAGATTCAGAAATTGTTAAGGAAGCAATTTTATTTAATGGAATTTCGATAGGCAAAGAAAATTTAGAAGGCAAAAAATTACTTTTTATTAATTCAGATAAATTCAAAAATCTTTTACTAAAATATAAACCTGAATCCATTAGTAGAATTTTTTATCCACCATTTGACACTCTAACAATTAACAATCAAAAACAATTAGTCAAGACTCCTGATATGTCTTTAAATTACATAATTCGATTTTCTAAAGACTTTGATAATGGCCTCTCAAAATTTCCAAATGAATTGCGAACTGTAAAAGGTGTTATAACTGCAAAGGGGATTGGTGGTTCAGGAACAATTTTTAACGATGAAATTATCAAAGATGTTCAAAGTGATAGCACAGAGTCAAAGTGAATTTTGAAATAAAAAATTGTCTCTTAAAATCATTTCATTAAATTTTGACCAACTAAGAAAAACGATTAAAAAAATTAGAGAAGAGTTGAAAATGTCAGGAGAAATTAAAGTAGTTGAAAAATTACCAACAGTCGAAAAATACCAAGAACTTAGAAGATTGGTTGGTTGGGAAAAATTAGATTTTGAGTTTGCCCAAAAAGGTTTGGAAAATGCACTTTACACCGTTTCTTTGTTAAAGGGTGAAGAAATAATTGGTTGTGGAAGAATTGTCGGAGATGGAGCAATTTACTTTTACATTCAAGACATAATTGTCTCGCCAAGGTTTCAAGGAATGGGTTTTGGTGCAAGAATTATGGAAAAAATTATGAATTACATTTCTGAAAATGCAGGAAATAATTCATTCATTGGTTTGATGTCTGCAAAAGGTTACGCAAATTTTTATAAAAAATACGGTTTTGCAGTCCGACCTGACGGAAGACCAGGAATGTTTAAAATGTGGAAAAAAGATGAATCTTAATTTTGAAAATGCAATTTTACTCGTCGCTGGAAAAGGCGAAAGACTAAAACCACTTACTGAAAAATCTCCGAAACCTCTCACAGAAGTAAATGGAATTCCGATTCTAGAAAATACTTTGAAAAATCTTGCTTCTGTTGGTGTAAAACGAGTCTTTTTGGTAACAGGTCATTTGAATGAAAAATTAATTTCTTTCGCGAAAGAAAATTCTCAAGGTTTGGAAATTACCGAAATTCACAGCCCTGAATTTGCAAGTACAAACAATATGTTTTCACTTTGGAGAGCAAAAGAAATCTTACAAAAAGGTTGTTTATTACTCGAAGGTGATGTTTTCTTTGAATTAGAAATTCTGAACCGCTTGAGTCAAGAAAACCCAAAATTTAGTTACTGGTTCGTTGACAAATTCACAGAAGAAAATGATGGTTGTATGCTTCAAACAGATAAAAGAAAAAGGATTACGAATTTGGAAATTGTTAGAGGAAAAACTTTTGAAGACTACTTAAATCGTTACAAATCAATTGGAATTGTTTCAGTAACAAAAAATCTTGGACAAAAACTCTGTGCTTGGCTTGACACAGAAGTCGAAGCGAAAAACGTGAACGTTTACTTCGACCTAGTTGTCGCAAAACATTTGCAAGAAGAGGAAATCAAAGTCTTGAACATTGATGGCTTAAAGTGGTTTGAGATTGACGATTTGGAAGACCTTCAAAAGGCTGAGAAACTTTTTTCATAAAAACAAATCCAACTTTTAAAAGATTTTTATTAGAGAAAGGTAATTTTTACATTTGAGATTGTTGGTAATTTTGAATTCCAACTTTCTCAACTAACTCAAGTTGTGTTTCAAGCCAATCAACGTGTTCTTCTTCACTTTCTAAAATTTTCTCAAACAAATCTCTTGAAATGTAATCTTTACAATTTTCACAATGTTCAATTGCCTTTTTGAGAATCGGTAAAGCCTCTAACTCTAACTGCAAATCACACTTCAAAATTTCTTGTGTATCCTCATCGATGAATAACTTTCCAAGGTCTTGCAAATTAGGTAAGCCTTCAAGGAATAGGATTCTTTCAATAATTTGGTCTGCGTGTTTCATTTCATCTATAGAAGATTCATACTCAGTTTTTCCTAACTTATTTAGTCCCCAATTCTTGAGCATTCTTGAATGTAAAAAATATTGATTAATTGCTGTAAGCTCTTGTCTAAGAACCTGATTTAGAAAGCTAATTACCTGTTTATCGCCTTGCATTTGTGTAGTCCTTTTTAAATTGAATTTTCTTCAATCTAAAAAAAATTATGCAGCTTTTATAGTATTTTCTAAATTTTGTGTAGAGGATTGGAGAAAGGTATTTGCAAAATTATGACACCTTCCGCACTGAGTCGAAACTCCTAATGAACAAGCTAAATCTTCAACAGTAGAAGCACCTTTTTCAATTGCTTCTTTAACTTGCTTGTCGGAAATTGATTTACAAACGCAAACGTACATTTTTTTACTTTTTATAATTGTAATTTAGTCTCAATAGATAGTAAGAAAAAAGATGAATTTTTAAAAGCATTTTTTTAAATTTTTCTCAATTACTTGACCTAAGAAAAGTTTTAAAGTCCAAAGTCATTTTTAATTCGGGAAACCCATTCTTCAATTCTGCTGTCAGTTCTACTTGACTGATTATCTTCGTCAATAGCTAAGCCAACAAATCTTACATTTTTCAGAGCTTTTGATTCAGAAAACTCATAACCCTCAGCAGACCAATCGCCAACTAAATTAGTACCATTTTCTCTGAGTCTCTCAGCAATCATTCCCATCGCATCTAAAAAATAATCTTCGTAACCGTATTGGTCTGCTGAGCCCGAACAAGGCGACTGTTTTACCACTTAAGTCTGCCTCTTCTAAATCTCCAATTACTTCTTCCCAATCACTTTGATGTTCTCCGTCATACCAAGTTGGAGTTCCAATAATGATTTTTTCATACTCCAAAATTTCATCTATCAAGGTCTGTCTTATTCAAACTCTTGATGAGCTTCAAATCAACCTCTCTCGGATTTGAAAAACTTTCAACTTCGTAGTTAAATTTTTTCAGAACGAAAGTTATTGAATTTCTTAAACTTTCGTTGTCCTCAAAAATCAGAATTCGAGCGGTCATAAATTTTCTTTCAAAAAGTGGAACTGCCAACTATTTGGCAATTCCATCTTTTAACTAAACAAACAGGGTGAAAATTATTTCTCTTTTTGTGAAAGTAACATTTCATCAACAACTAAAAGAATTACTCCAAAAACACCTAAAACACACATTCCTGAGGAAGGAACTGCGAGCCAAGACAAAGTTTCTTTTGCAAGTCCTGTGCTTCCGAGTGAAGGAGCTTTCAGTCCTGCCAACAGCCAAAACAAAGAATAACCGAAGCCTCCAACACCAAGAAAAATCGCAGTGGTTTTTCTAAGTAAGGTCTTTGTATTTAGAAATGACAAAAGTAAAATTAAGGTTAAAGCAGTTGTTCCGATTCCATTTGCGTGCATATGGGAGCGTTTTATGTAAGTCCAAGACTTGCTTACAACTTTGACCAAATTTTCAGTGTTGCTTTTGTAAACTTCCAAGTAAACTTCATTTGCAGACTGATTGAGGTGTCCTTTAATTTGAGCTTCAAAAGCACCAAAAACTCCGCCCAACAAAAAACCATAAAAGATTGTTAGGAGTGCGAAAATTAACCCGATTTTTAAATCGAAAATTTTATTAGAAATTGAACTGTTCATTTTTTTATTCCTAAAGTGAATTTAAAAATGCAATTATTGCTTCTCTGTCATCTTTTGGTAAGTTACTAAAAAATTCTTTAGAGTCCTTTGCTTCTCCGTCGTGCCACATAATTGCTTCCAATAAATTTCTAGCTCTTCCATCGTGCAAGAAAAAAGTATGACCGTTTACAACTTCTGTAAGCCCAATTCCCCAAAGTGGTGGAGTTTTCCACTCATTTCCATTTGCGAGAAAATCTGTTCTTCCGTCAGCTAACCCTTCGCCCATATCGTGCAAAAGTAAATCAGTGTAAGGATAAATCTTTTGATTGCTCACTTCAGGAACCCCATCTAAAGTTCCCGTTTGCATCGTCGGAATGTGACAAGAAGAGCATTTTGCTTTCGTAAAAAGTTGTTCACCTCTTTTTACTTTTTTGTCATCAAGATTTCTCCTTGCAGGAACGCCAAGAGTTTGAACATAAAAAGTTACTTGGTCTAAAATCTCTTCACTGATTTCCGGGTCATCATTGAGCTCGTCGTACTGGCTTTGTCCGTAAGAATTTTCTTTTGTAAAGATTGGATTTGTAACTCCCATATCATCAAAGTAGGCACCAGCATTTTGAACTCTCAAAGTTGGATTGTTCGCTTTAAGTCCAAACCTTCCAAGCTCTGTTTTTTCCGTTTCAGGATTCCAAACGTAATTTGCTTTGCCAGAGATTCCGTCTCCGTCCGAGTCATCTTCGTCAGCGAATTCGAGTAAAGTAGCTTCGGGAATTGCTTCAAGTAAACCTCGACCGAAAACGGGTGGAGCAACTCTTGGCGAAATCAAAACATCAGGAGGAAGTTCTAAATAAGGATTTTCAATTGTGTAAGAAGGTGTTCTAAGTTTGTAAACTTCTCCGTCGGGCAAAGTGAAAATTTCTTCGGAGTAATCGACAACCGAATTTGCTTCAGGTTCAATTCCAAAAATTGAGTGATTTGAAAGTTGAGTCCCAAAATTCGGAACAGCTTTCGCACCTTTAGTTTTTTCGTCAACTCCAGGAACACTGATTTTAAAAAACATAGTTTCCATTGTTTTACCTGAGAACTCAGGAGGTTTTCCTCTTCCGTCAGAAGGATGACAATTTACACAGGAAGTGTTATTAAAAATTGGTCCTAAACCAGAATTAATTTCTGCTGGTGCGGAAACGAAAGAGACTTCAAAAGCCAAATCTCCATCAAAATGTTTGTCTAATCTTTCACTCTCTAAATTTGGCGAAGGAGTTCCGAATGCTTGGCTTGAAGTATTAAAAACTGTCGTTTCACCACCAGAAAAGTAACGTGGATCTGTTTCAGAAACTTTTTCGTCACTGTCAGAATCACAAGAAATTAGAAATGCTAATCCTAAGATTAAAGTTAGGTTGATTTTTTTTTTCATTTGTTTATTCAGTCAAAAAAAAGAAAACAACCGAAATGGTTAAGATTTCGGTTGTTTCTTTAAAGGATAAAAAAGGCTAATTATTTACCAAAGGTTTAACTTCTTCTTCAAGAATTCTTTGGATTTCTCTGATTGAAGTTTGTGCTGCTTCAATCTCAGTATTTTTGTCTAAGTTGTCTCTAAAAGGAACAGGAATTGCTTTAATCTTTGCAATTGCATCTTCAATTTGATTTTTCAAATTTGTATCCATTGTTGCATTTTTAGAAGAAACATAAGTGTCTAAACCTGTTCCGTCTAATCCGTTGTGATAACCACCTAAGTAAGCGTTCTGAACACTTTTAATATTGTTTTCGAAATCTTTTAAAGAATTAAAACTGAATTGCGATTCCACAAGTTGAGTGTCTTGTTCATCATATGGGTCAGCAATTTTTCCATTTGCAACCTCATCGCAAATCCCAATCATTCCTTCAAAAATTTCATTTACTGCATCAAGTTGAGTTTGGTAACGACTTCCTTCTTTCCCAGCACTCGCAAACTCAGAAGCAAAACCATCTGTTTCCCAACCAGCGTGAAGTGTACTCGCATCATCTTCAAAAACATCTGTAACAGCAACCAAATATTCTTTTTCTCTCTCCGTTAAATCTGTAAAGGTTCTTACTTGACCATCTCTAAAAACTAAGAATTCGATAGTGTGGTAACCTTTCAGAGCATTTCCCAAACCTTCTGCAACAAATTCGGCAGTAAGTTCAAAACTACTATTCAAAACGTTGTCAAGTTGGTTTTGGTCAACGGGCCAAGAATCAAGAGCTGGGTCTAATCCACCAAATTCCGCAGGACCAAAAAGGAATGCTTCACTTGCTTCCCAAGGTTCACGAACTGCAATCCAAGCATCTCCAACAGCATTAAAACTTTCTTGGTTTGGAGCAGAATTGAAAGTGTTAACAGCTGTTTCAAGTGATTTAGCTTTTGTCGCCATATCGCTGTAAGTCGCAACAGCAACCATTTGGCTATAATCTCCCAAAACAGTTGTAAGTTGTGCATCTAGTTGCGTTTCAGTTGCGTTGTCGTCATCGTCGTCTGAGCAACTAAATGCCAAACAAGAAAGCGAAAGTCCCAAAATTACAGATTTTGTTAATTTTGAATTGTAAGTATTAAATGAACTTTTCATTATTTTACCTTTATGTTTTTATAGTTTTAAAAAATTACTGTAAAAGCCAAAACCCACGCTAAAGGTATTTTCTCCATTAAAATCCGATTCACCAAACCTTCTCATCGAATAATCAATTTTGGTAACCACATTTTCGTTCAAAAAGAAATTTGCTCCGAAAGTCAGAACTTTACGTTCAAACCTTGGTTGTGCAAAAATCCCTTCGTCAACCTCTTGCATTGTGTTGTAATATTCGTATTTCAAAAATGGATAAAGTTTATGACTTGCATTAAAAAATGAAAGAATGTCGTAACCGATTTCGGCGTAGTAAGATATTATAGCCTTTGCTACAGGAGTTCTTGGAACTTGTAAATTATTTGAAAGCCTATTATTCTTTTGAGTAATTTTATCGGCATTTTGGAGGTTTCCATAAAGAAACATTCCTCTTGCAACAAAACTATTTTTCTCATAAATAGCGTGTAAATCGCCAATTGTTACGTAGCCGTTAATTCCGTCCATATCATTTTTGGGTCTGTTTCCTGTTGAATTTCCGAAGTAAGTTGAAAAACCAATTGTTAGCCCTTCAATTCCATTGTAATCCAAATTTGCAAAGTAAGCTAAATCAGTTGCTCTTGTTTCTTCAAACTTTTTTTGGTGCCCTTCAACAATCCAGTTTCGCGAACTAAAGCCAGTTGCATCCAACCCATTGACAACACCAATTTTGTAACTTAAATCAGAAATTTTTCCAAAGAATTGGATTCCAGTTTCGTGCCAAGTTGTTGGAATAACTTGAGTTTCAGATTCAGTCCTTTTAGTGGTAAAAAACTGTGTCGGTTTGTGAAATTTATTCAATAAACCGACAGGAATTATAAAATGTCCAAATCGAAAATTGAGTTTTGTAGAAAACGATTTGGTTATATGAAAACCTTCTAAAACAACTTCACCACCTTTTTCAACTTCAGACTCAAACTCACCAAATTCTTCGTATTCGAGTTCTAAAGCTCCACCAGTTCCGCCGTGTTCAAATTCAACTTCTGTTTCAAGATAAAGGTCTTTTTGGAAACGATACTTCATTTCCAAAACCATTCTCGTAATATCAACAATAGCTCTGCTGTCAGAAGATGCTCCATTTATACTACTCTTTTGGTCAGGTCCGAAATCAAAATGTGAATAGTAAGCCTCACCGTAACCTTTAAGTAAAAATTTATGCTCTTTCTCTTCAGCAGAAGCATTTGTTATAAAGATGAAAAACGCGAAAGTTATTAGGAAATAAAACATAATTTAAAATCTCTTATTTATATTTAGTCTCAATTGCGATACGAATGTAAGTAATTTTGAAATTGTTCAAAACAAAAATTTGAATTTTTAAGAACTAAATTTAGGAATATGTTATAAATAGATTGTTTTTATTAAGGTTAAAGCTAAATATTTTTATTTCAGCAATTTTCGGCTTTTAATTTCAATCTCAATTTCACCGATTTCATCTTGAACTTTTTGCAGAGAGGTTTCTTTGACTTTAGATATTTTCTGTAAAATTTTCTCCACTAATTCAGAACCTTCTTCCAAATCTTTTGAACGTTTCTCAACCGTTTTTATTTTTAGGCTTTCTAACTTTTTCTCCCAATCAAAGACTTTTTGTTTTGCCTCTTCAAGATTTTTGATTCGCTTTTTAATTTGAAATTCTTTGAAGAGTGAAAAATCGGTTTTTAGTTCTGCTCCTTCAAGTTCAGGAAACTTTTTCTTCAAAAATTCAATTTCCTTCTCCACTCTAAAAATCTCTGAGCTTTCAAGCCTTCCTGAAAATTCACCTTCAAGTTCAGGAAACTTCTTGAAAATCTCCAACTTCTGTTTTTCAAGTCCTGAAAGTTTTGTCTCAACTTGTTTGAGTTGCAAATTTTTTTGAGCTAAATTTTTGTGAAGAGAAATCAAAGTTGTTTTGTCAAACTTCGGATTCCGCAAAAGCTCCGACAGAAAACGCGACTTCTTTTCCTTAGGCGAAGTGATTAGCAAATTCTCAATCGCTCGCGTAACTCCGACGTAACAAACTCGCCTTTCTTCCTCAAGTTCAGGGTCGGAAAGTTTGCCGTCGTTCTCGGTCAAGTTGAAGTAAACGACATTTTTGAACTCTTTACCTTTAGTGGAATGAATCGTTGCAAGCTGAATTTTGTCGGTTTGTGCATCTTCCACAACCTCAAAAGAGTCATCGTGAATTGCCTTGTAAACGTACTCGTAAAATTCCTCGTTTCGCCCAAAAGAACTTGCCAAAGTCCTAATCACTTCAAGAATTGTCAAGTCGCTTGCATCTTCAACTTCATCGGCTTTTTTGGCTTCGTCTTCGTAAAACTTCTTAAAGTCAAATTCTTCTGAAATTGCCGTTACCAACTTTGACGGTGAATTAAAAACTGACGTTGCTTTACGAACTAAACCCGAAATTTTACTGATGAAATTCGTAACATTTTCACGCCTCCAATCCTCCAAACCTTCCGATTCTTTGAGTTCAACAAACGAATCCCAATCTTTTGCTTGAGCAACCAACTTGTTCGTAAAATATTTATTCGGTCTTTTCAAAATCCTGCTGAAATGTTCTTCCTTAGCGTCTTGCGGAAAAAGAATCACAGTCAAGTAAGCGAAAATGTCTTTGCCCGGATTTTTGGAAAAGAGTTTGTGGTAATTGACAGGAGTGTGAGCAATTCCTTTTGAATCCAAAATCATCGCAATCGGAAATTGGTATTCGTGAAACCTGCACAAAACGGCAAAATCTTTAAACTTAGCTTTTTGCAATCTCTTTTGTTCAAAAATCCAATTAACTGCTTCAATAGCTTGTTCAAAAAGTATTTCCGCAAGGTAAACATTAAAAACTCCTGACTTTGCATTTTTGAAAGGAAGAATGTCTTTTGGCACTCGGTTTTTGTTGTATTCAATCAGCCAACGCGAATGTCTGACAATCTTTTTTGCCGAACGGTAATTTGTCGAAAGTGTAAAATCTTTTGCCACTGAGTAACGTTTCGGAAAATCCAAAATGTGTCCGACTTTCGCACCTCGCCAACCGTAAATCATTTGGTCGTCGTCGCCAACAATGAAAAGGTTGTTTTGCGGCAAAGCCAAAGTTTGCATCATCAAAAGTTGCGATTGGTTTAAGTCTTGAAACTCGTCAACCAACACAAATTCAAATCGGTTTTGTAACTTTTGTCTCAAAACTTTGTCCTTCAAAAGCACTCGCAAACTCAAGTAAATCATATCGTTAAAAGTCAGAAATTTATGTTTGTTCTGAAAAACAAGAAACCGATTGAAGATTTCGTGAAAAGGCAAAATCTCGCCGTTCAAGTCAACAGTTGTTGTTTCAAGCGGAAGAAGCTCCATTTTTGTTCTTTGCAAAGTCTCAAGAAAAACCTCAATCGCATCGTTCCAACTGAATTTCGGAACGTTTTCCAAAACCTCTTGTGAAGCTCGAAACATCAAATTTCGCTCTTGGATTTTCATTGTTTCAAGCTCAAAATTCCACTTCAAAGATTCACGCAAAATCTCATAACCGAAAGAATGAAAAGTCCGGACGACAACACCTTCTTGGTTTAATTTCTTCGCAACTTTTACCTTTTTGAGTTCAAGCCTTGCAGACATTTCTTGAGCGGCTTTTTTGTTAAAAGCAAGTGCAAGAATTTGGCTTTCGGAAATTCCTTTGTTAACCAAATTCGCAATTCGATTTGTAAGCGTTTTTGTCTTTCCCGAACCTGCAGGAGCAAGAACTCGAATTGGACCAGAAACCGATTCGATTGCACTTTCTTGCGTAAAATCTAAATCTTTGTCAACAGTTTTGAGTGATTTGGTTTGCTTGTTAAACAAGTAATTTTTGACTTTTAGAACACACTTTCCAACGTCGTGAAAAATCTCAGAGCCTGAAAATCTTAAAGTCTCAAATCCATTTTGCAAAAGAATTTCATCTCGTTCTTTGTCTTTTTGCGGACTGTGAAAGTCTTTTCCATCGCACTCAACGACCAATTTTTTGCCGTTTTGCTCAACCAGAAAATCTGCAAAGAAATTGCCGATTTTTACTTGAGCTTTAAAAAGAATTTTCTGTCTTTCAAGTTCAGTTTTAAAGATTTTTTCGATTGGTGTGAGAAGTTCTTTCTCAGAATTTTCATAAAAATCTTGTGGAGTCAAAAACTGCAAATTCGTTTTTTCAAAAAGATTAAAAACTTGTTCAATCAAAAGTAAGTTTGAAACTTCCCTGATTTCGTTGTGAACTTGGCTTCCTTGAATTTCGATTGAAGTGTAATCGGTTTTGTCGTTTATGCTAAAAAAGGCAATTGGGATTTTTTTGAAAACGGCAGGAAAGACAACTTTATCGGCAAAAATGGAAGCAAATTCGGTGAGTTTCTCAACTTCTCGATTCTGAAAAATTAGCAGAAAATCAGTCTCAAGTTTCTCAAAATTCGCAAAGCCTTCGATGTTTCTTTCAAAATCGGAAGTGAAGATTTTCTTATAGTTTACAGAATCTTCAAGCCCTTCCTCAAACTTCTGAAAGTCCTCAAGACTCGCATTAAAAACCGAAATTCCTTTTCTCATTCTAACTAATGATTAATTACTAATGAATAATAAAATTGTCTCACTGAACTTAAGAGATTCAGCCTTGAAAAATGAAATTTTATTTTAAAAAAATTGATAAGTTAGGATTGCCGACTTTAGTTGGTTAGGTGATATTTAACCGACTAAAGTCGGCAATCCTGAAAGAGTTTTTTTATAAATTTTTGAGCGAAGCGAAAACAGAAATATTATTCATTAAACATTAGAACAACTTTGCCGAGGCTTTCGCGATTTTCTAAAATTCTGTGGGCTTCTTTGACTTCGGTGAAAGGTAAGGTTTTGTGGATTACGGCTTTGAATTTCCCTTGCTCGAAGAATCGCATAATTTCAAAGAAATCACCTTTACTTCCCATTGTTGAGCCGAAGATTTGGTAATTTTTGATGAAAACGAAACGTAAGTCAAGTCCAACCTCAAAACCTGTTGTTGCACCACAAGTAACAAGTCTTCCCGAATTTTTCAGGCAACTCAAAGACTGTTTCCAAGTCGCTTGTCCAACGTGTTCGACAACAACGTCAACGCCTTTTTTACCTGTAATTTCTCTGACTTGTTTTGCGAAACCTTCCGAATGGTTCACGACAAAATCTGCTCCGAGATTTTTTGCAAGTTCGAGTTTGTCTTCGCTTCCACCTGTTGCGATAACTTTTGCTCCAAATGCTTTTGCGATTTGGATTGAAGCACTTCCGATTCCGCTTCCTGCTCCAAGAACAAGAACAGTTTCGTTTGGCTTAATTTTTACTTTTCTGACAAGCATTTCGTAACTCGTTTGAAAAACAAGTGGAATTGCGGCGGCTTCTTCAAAAGTCATTGAATCAGGGATTCGGATTAAGTTTTGTGGCAAAACACTTACAAATTCTGAGTCGAATCCGTCGCAGTGTTCTCCGCTAATTTGGTAAGATTTGCAGTAGTGGTCTTTTCCTGTTAGACAAAATTCACAAGTTCCGCAAGAAATTCCAGATTGAATCAAGACTCTTTCACCTTTTGAAAACCCTTGCACAAGTTCACCGACTTCTTCGATGATTCCGCTTCCGTCACAGCCTAAAATTCTTGGAAATGGAATCGGAAGTCCCGGCATTCCTTCTCTAACCCAAAGGTCAAGGTGATTAACGGAAGTCGCTTTCATCTTTATAAGAACTTTGTTTGCTTCAAGTTTTGGAACAGAAATTTTGTCGATTTTTAAAACGTCTAAACTTCCGTGTTCGTGGATTCTTACTGCTTTCATCTTCTTAATGACTAATGTTTAATGATTAATGACTAATAAAAATTTCGCTTTGCGAAATTTAACTTCTGTCTTTTGACTCCTCTTCTAAAGAACTTTTGGAGCTAAGCCGAGCCTTAAGGAATGACAAACAGTGATTGGAAAAAAGCCTCTGTCTGTTTCTAAAACTGCGTGTTTGTATTTAATTTGAGGGTTTGAAAAATTTAGGTGAAAATCTTTCACTCTTGCTTTATTTGGTTCGATTGGAATCCAAATTTCTTCTTTGGGTTCAGGGATTCGGTAAACAACTCCTGCAACAACTACAATTTCTTCTTGGCTCATTTTTATTTTAAACTTTAATTTTGTTATTCTAAAAAGGTATTTAATAACCACAATTTTAGTGATTTTTTTATTTCTTTCAAAGTCTAAAGAAAAAGTAAAATTCTTTAAAACAAAAAAGCCGAACAAGATTTCTTGTTCGGCTTTTTAATGGTTACTCAAGGAGAGTAAATTTAATTACTTAAGAAGGAGCATTCGTTTTGTATGTGAGAAGTTACCAGCATCAAGTCTGTAGAAATAAATTCCACTTGAAACTTGTGAGCCGACTTCATTCGTTCCGTCCCAACTAACTTTATAATTTCCAGTTGTAAAGTTTGCGTTCACAAGAGTTTTGACTGACTGACCAAGAACATTGTAAACTGTGATTTTTACATTTGAAACTTCAGGAACTTTGAATTCAATAGTTGTTGTCGGGTTGAATGGATTTGGATAGTTGTTACTAAGTCCAAATGCAGTAGGAATTTCAATTTCATTTTCAATTTCTTCAACACTTGTCGCAGCATTTAAGATGAAATCAACTCCCGGAGCAGCTAAGGCAGCACTTCCATTTAAATTAATTCCGGAAACAGTTCCTTCTTCAAGTTTGAATTTAGAAGCGTGAATTGTATAATCACCTGGAGCGATGTTTTCAATTCCATAGTTTCCATTTTCATCTGTAAGAGAAAATCCAAGAACTTGGCCGTTTGAATCAACTGCATAAACAAAAGCATCTTTTACATTTACGAAGTTGTCAGCACCTGTTCCATCGTCAGCTTTTACATTTCCATTAACTTCACAGAAAGAGCCATTTGAAACAGTAGGCATATCAATGTCAATTCCACTAACAGCACCGTTTACAGTAACAAGAGTTGCATTTTGCCAGTTTTGAACATTTGAGTAAAATGTTGGAACAAATCCACCTGCGTGTGACCAAACAATGTAGTCATCTGAGTCTAAATTAGGAACTTGGTAAACACCATTTTGGTCAGTGATTGCAGTTACTAATTTTGTTGGGTCATCTAATTCACTAGAAGAAATAATTATCACTAATGCATTAGGAATTGGATTTCCACTTTCATCAAAAATTGTTCCGTTAATTGCATTGCTGTTTGGAGTCAATGCATCAAGTGTAAAATCAATCCCAGATAAGTTGTTCATAACTGGAGAAATTGTGATTAAGTCTGCACTAAAGAAATCATTTTTGTTGTCGTAGTATTCAGGGTAAAATCCAGGTGCAAAACAGCCAACTTTGAAAGAGACACCTTTTGGAACTTGCATTGAATAGTTACCATTTTGGTCTGTTGTTGCGAAAATTGAGTCAATCCAAACTCCGTTTGCAGGAAGTAAGAAGATTGAAGCATTTGAAAGTGGTGCAACAGGTAAACCAAGTGAATCTACATTAAAAACAGTTCCGCTCATTGTCGCATAACCTGTTGGAACATTTCCACCTGTGAAAGTGAAATCAATTCCAGTTAGCTGAGTGTAACCAAAGACTGTTCCAAGAGTAATTACATCGGCATTTGCTGCTGTTGCTGAATTGTCGTACCAAATTTCTTCAATAAAAGTACTTCCTTGAACAATTGCAGTTGCTCTTACAACGTAATTCCCTGGAGGAAGTCCGTCAATTGTGTAAGGTCCGATTGAAGTAGGAATTGTGAAAATTAATCCTGTATTTCCATTTCCAGTTGAATCTGCAACTTGGAAAACATCAATTATTACTTGTCCAGCAACTCCATTCGAGAAGTTAACAACTCCTGAAATTGAATTACCAACTGGAGGGTTAATTGAACCAGAGAAATCGAAATTAATTCCGCTCGCAGTTTGATTTGGAGCTAAGTTAACAGCAGTTGCTTGATTTGGGTCTGAAACGTGGTCCCAATATTGAATATTACCTGAGTTGTCATAAGCGAGAACAAGGTAACTACCAGCTGAAGGAAGTCCAATTGTGTAATTTCCGTTCGCATCAGTAACACCTCCTACAAGAGGAAGAATTGGTGAATTAGGCATTGCTTCAACGTAAGCATTTGCAACAGGAATTGTATCCCCAAGTGCATTTATTGAAGAAACGGTTCCTGTAATCCAAGCAACATCAGTTGGAGGAGGTGGATTACTCAAATCAAAATCAAAATCAATTCCAGTTACGTTAGGATTTGCAGGTGAAGTAAAAACAGGAGTTGCTTGAGTTGGATCACTTACGTGGTCCCAATACTGAACAACCTGAATTCCAAAACCTAACTCTGCACTAACAATATAGCTTCCTTGAGATTGTGGAATTGGAATAGTATAGTTTCCATTTGCATCACTCATTGTTGTAAAAACCCAACCGAAATCATCTTGAGCTGTTACCATTTTTCCTGAAAGAGGAATAGACCCTGAAGCAGTTGTTGAATCAATCATTGAAACTGTTCCACTAATTGAAGAAAGAGCAGGAGGGTTATTGTTTGTAAAATCAAAATTAACACCTGACATTCCTTGTCCTGGAGCAATCGGAATAGGAGTTGCTTGAGTCATATCATTTACGTGATCCCAATACTGTACAGCTCCTTGAGTTCCTGTTCCGTTCAAGAATGCACCAACAATGAAAACATCTGGGAAAGAAACTGTAATTGAGTAATCTCCATTTGCATCTGTAATTGCATTAAAAGAAATACCCATTGGAGTTGAAGGAAATGCTTCAACGTAAACATTTGGTGCCGGAACAACAATTCCTGAGGCACTAATTTGAGTTACAGTTCCACTAATAACCATTCCAGTTGGTGGAGGATTATTTGTAAAATCAAAATTAATATTACTTAATATTGTATTTTGGTTAATTGTCAAAATCGTTGCTTGTGATTCTGTGCCAACGTGATCCCACCACTGAGTTACTCCAGCAAATCCGTAAGAACAGTAAACTTTGTAATTTCCAACCGTTCCAATTGGTAAAGAATAATTTCCTTGTGCATCGGAAACAGCACTGAAAATCGCAACACCGTTTACATCTTCTGCAACAACAAAAGCACCGTCAACAGGGAAAATTCCTCCGCCAGCCATTGCTGTAACTGTTCCGTTAATCCAACCTGGAACAGGAGGTGGAGGATTTGCAGAAATATCAAAATCAATTCCTGAAGTTGTGTTACCTTGAGTTACAGTAACAGGAGTTGCTAAATTTACGTCTGTTACGTGGTCCCAATATTGAATGAAAGGAAGTGGGTTTCCAAAAATATTAATTTCTGCGTAAACTGTATAATCGCCAACTTGTGGAACACCGATTGTGTAGTTTCCGTTTGCGTCAGAAATTGCTGAAAATATTGGCAAAATCGGAGAGTTTGGCATTGCCCAAACATTCGCACCTTGGAAAGGTACAAAACCTCCAGGACTTGTTGAATCTGCCAAAGAAACTGTTCCACTAATCCAAGCAACATCATTTGGGTTAGTGGTTGAATCAAAGTAAAAATCAATTCCTGAGGTAGTTTGATTTTGTGAAGTCTGTACCGGAGTTGCTTGATTTGCAATTGTAACATTATCCCAATAAAGAGTTTCCAATGTTCCTGCTGATGTAAAAGCTTCTGCTGAAACAATGTAAGAACCAACTTGTGGAACACCAATTGTGTAATTTCCCATTTGGTCAGTAATTCCTGTAATTACTGTATTTGCATTTGTAACTGTAACCATTGCAAAAGGAACCGGAACAGGTAAACCAATTGGTGAATTTATTTCAAAAACATTTCCGCTAATCCAAGCAACATCATTTGGAGGATTAAAGGTATCGAAATCAAAATCAATTCCTGAATTTGTTTGTCCAACAACAACGTCAATTGGAGTTGCCAAATTTGGGTCGCTTACGTGGTCCCAAAATTGAACTACACCAAAAGTCCCACCTGTTGAATCTAAGTAAGCCGCAACATTGTAACCCGTTGAAGGAATAACATCGAAAGAATAATTTCCATTTTGGTCAGTGTAAGTAACTTGAGGAATAAGAATTGGAAATGGCGGAATTGCCTCAACAGCGATTCCCGGTAAAGGATTTGAATTTCCTGTAACAGGGTCAGTAAATGTAACTGTTCCTGAAATTGTTCCCAATTGAGTTATAGAGTTTCCAAAGTCAAAATCAATTCCCGAAACCGTTTGGTTTTGAGAAACTTGAACTGGCGTTGCTGAATTAACGTTATAAACGTGATCCCAAAATTGCATTTCACCTGTAATTGCATCCATTGCCATAACTGTGTAAGTATCTACGAAGGGAAGACCAAGTGTGTAGTTTCCATTTGCATCTGAAACAGTTGTAATCATAGGTTGTGTCGAAGGATTATTCGGCATTGCTTGAATCATTGCTCCAGGAGAAGGAATTGCAACTCCATTTGGATCAATGTAAGAAGTAGTTCCTGTAATCCAAGCCACATCAATAGGAGGTGGAGGATTATTTGTTGCTGTTAAAGGAATGTCAAGAGTTGTGTTTCCAGCAACTTGAACAGTAATAAAACTTGGTTGGTAACCTAAAGCACTTACATCGCCCAGATAAATACCATTATTGACTTGAGCTGAATAAAATCCTTGTGCATCTGTTGTAGTAAAAACAGAATCTACTCCAACGATATTCCCACTAACGAAAAGTAGTGAAGCGTTTGCGATTCCGACTCCCGTAGAATCATCAGAAACGGTTCCGCTTAATGTTGCCGCTTCAAGTTCGACTGCTCCAAAGAGTAAACCTCCAAGTAACAGTGAGTAGAAGGGCTTAAATTTTTTTAATCTGAAATCCATTTTAGAATTTCCTCCTGAGTTTATTTTAAAAACTTTTAGACTTTTCAAAACTTTGGTAAAATTTTACTTGCTCAGAACTCCTGCAAGTTGTGTGCCAAATTCAAAATTGCTAAATCCTGTCTTCTTTGAGTGAAATTAAAATTTAAAATTGTAAATTATTTTTACGATTTTATCAAATTAAGTATAACTTTTTTATTTTCAATTATTTTCGTGAAAAGTAAATTTATTTTACGTTTTATAAAATTTATGATTAACCAATAATTAACAATTGTTTATCAATTGTTAATTATTGTTACATATTATAAGCATCTACATTAAACAAACTTGTCATTTGCAAAAAGTGATCATTTAGCATTATTTTAGACAGGTAATTCTGTCAAGGTTATCAACCATCTAAATAACTTAAGAAATTTTATGACTTTAGAAAAAATCAAAAATTATTTATTAGTTCAAAAAAGCTCAACTTTAGAATTCCCTTTCGGTGAAGAAGTTATGGTCTTCAAAGTAATGAACAGAATGTTCGCTTTACTTTCGTGGCAAAAAAGCCCTTTAAGCTTGAATTTAAAATGCGACCCTGACGAAGCAATCGTCTTGCGAGAAGTTTTTGAAGCGGTAATTCCCGGCTACCACCAAAACAAAAAACATTGGAACACAATAATTTTAGACGGAAGCATTCCCGAAAAGCAAATCTTTGAAATGGTTGACAATTCTTACGAACTAGTTGTAAAAGGATTGAAAAAAGCCGACAGGGAAAAATTAAAAGACGCTTAAAATTTTGGAGAAAAAATGTCAAACTTTAGAAAAAGTAATTCAAAATTAGTTTACTCAACCGATACGGGAAGAGTGAGCGAAACTGAAAACCAAAATCAACAAACTAAAAAAGGCGACGGAATCGTCCGAGTCAAACGTGAAGTCAAGGGACGAAAGGGAAAGCCTGTTACAACAATTCACGGAATCGAAGCTGACAACGATACTTTGAAAGAAATTGCTTCAAAGTTAAAAAGAAAATGTGGAGTTGGTGGTTCACTCAAAAACGGAGTAATCGAAATTCAAGGAGACAAAAGAGACACAATAATTCCTGAGCTCGAAAAAGAAGGCTTTAAAGTAAAAAGAGCTGGAGGTTAGAAGATAGGATTGCGGACTTTAGTACGTTAATTAACTTAAAACCGACTAAAGTCCGCAATCCTTTCTAATCTTTCCCGATTCCCAAATCTTTGACAATGTTGTGAAGTTGAGGTCTTGCAATTTGGGCTTCTTCGGCGGTTTTTGCAATATTGAAGTTATGCTTTTTGAGGAGTCTTCCGAAAAAATCTTTTTGTAAACTGTTAGCAAAGTCTTTTTGAATAGCCTTCACATCGCTGTAAGTCCTAAGTTTTGAAGCGTCAACTTCATTTGAAACGTCCAACTGAACTCCTGTTCCTTTTGCACGAACAAGTTTTTTTGGTACGTTTTTCACGTCTAAAATTCCATTCGGTGCAAAAATTGACCACTGTTCCAAAAAGTTCTCAAGCTCGCGAATATTTCCTTCCCAATTCGCATTTGTGAGTTGTTCCAAAGCCTCTTGTGTGATTTCAAGTTTGGGTAATTCGTGTTCTTTTTTGAACTGTTCTAAAAAGTGCTTTACCAAAAGAGGAATGTCTTCTCGCCTTTCAGAAAGTGGCGGAAGCGAAATCTCTGCAATATTCAACCTGTAAAATAAATCTTGTCTGAAATCGCCTTTTTTAACTGCTTCAGTTAAATTTCTGTGAGTTGCAGCAATGATTCTAACATTCACTTCGATTTCTTTGTCGCCGCCAAGTCTGTAAAATTTCTTTTCTTGAATTAGCCGTAAAATTTTTGCTTGAGTCGAAAGTGGCATATCGCCGATTTCATCAAGAAAAATTGCACCTCCATCAGCTTGCTCGAATTTCCCTTTTCGTCTTTCGGTCGCTCCAGTAAAAGCTCCTCTTTCGTAACCGAAAAGTTCACTTTCAAGCAAATTTTCGGGCAAAGCAGCACAGTTCAAAATCACAAGCGGTTTTTTACTTCGTTTGCTGTTGTAGTGAATTGCTTTTGCAACAAGTTCTTTCCCTGTTCCTGTCGCTCCGGTAATCATTACGGTTACATTTCTTTGAGTCAAAATTTCGATTTTCTCGTAAACCTCAAGCATTTTTGGAGACTTACCAATCATTTGTCCAAATTTGAAACGGGTTTTAATTTGTTGTTTCAAAGTTCGGTTTTCAGTTTCCAAAAGTGAGTAAAGTCTGGCATTTTCGATTCCAATTGCAGCTTGAGAAGCTAGTGCTTCCATAATTTTTAGCTGTGATTCTTGAAGCAAGTTCGCAGAAAATTTCGAATCAACGTAAATCACTCCGAAAACCGAATTCTTGAGTTTGAGCGGAACACAAAGAATCACTTTTAAGTCAAGGTCAAGAATGCTTCCTTGCTTCGAAAGAATGTCGTCTTTCGGAATGTTGTCGGCGAAAACAGAGCTTCCTGTTTTGAAAACTTGGTTAACAGTCGAAAAGCTAATTTCAAGAC
Source organism: Calditrichota bacterium (assembly GCA_008501735.1). Classification (GTDB taxonomy): domain Bacteria; phylum CLD3; class CLD3; order CLD3; family CLD3; genus CLD3. The sequence goes on from QQUF01000008.1 coordinate 158,980, forward strand.
TTTCTTCCGTCAAATCTTCTCTGTTAAAATTTCTTGCAGTCTCAAATTCAAGTTCGCCTTGCTCGTTTTTTAGCATCAAAAAACCACGCTCAGCTTGTGTTGTTTCAAGAGTTTTGTCAACAATCAAAGCCAAAAGTTCTTCGAGATTTTTCGTTGAATTTATCGCAGAAATTACCTCAAGCAAGTTCTCAAGGTTTGAAGTAACAAGATTGTTTTTGGCGGTTTCAGGTTTTTGTGAAGCCATTTTTTCGTTCACTAAATTTTGTGTTTGAGCGTTGTTAAAGACTTTGGCAAGTTCGAGCAACTTTTCCGCAGTTTCGCTTAACTTTTCCTTTTGATTTGTAACTCCAAAAACCTCAAAAAGCAAAGAGTAAATTTCAAACTCGTAAGTTTTGTAACCAAGAACTCGGTTTTCTTCCAAAGCAAATTGAAGATTTTCCAAAGCCAATTTGTAGTTCCGCTCCTGAAAGTAAAGAACCGAGTAAGCAAGCAAAGCCTCAATCTGAATTTCACGATTTTTTAATGAAATCCCGAATTGGTAAACTTTGTCAACAGACTTCACGTTTCGGTTCGTTTTCGCAAGTTCACAAATCGCAAAAGCCTCAAGAGTTCTGTTTTGGAGCCGAACCGAATTTTCAAGAACTTCCGTAAAAATCTGATTTTTTTCAGAAGGTTCAACAACTTTTCCAAGCAAAAATTTTAGCTGATTTTTTTCAAGACTTTCCACCGAGTTTTCTCTCAAAGCCTTTTTGCAAAATTCCTCAACCTCACTTCTTTTTCCCTCAAAAAACAATTTTTGTGCTTTAAGCGAAGTGAAGTAAAGTTTCTCCTCGGGAGTAATCGAAGTTTTTTGGGAAATTAAGTCCGTTTTGGAAATTGCTTTTTCAACCTCGTCAAAGTTCCCAAGATTCAAATTCAACTTTCCTTTTGCAATCCAAACTCGAATCAAAATGTCATTTCGTTTTAACTTCTCAGCAAGCCTGAAAGACTTTTCATAATTCGTAAAAATCTCTTGGTAGTCAGTCGAAAACTCGCCCAAAACTTCTGCTTTATTCAGCAAAGTAACGGCTTGGAAGTAACTGTTTTTCAATTCTTTGGCGAGAGTTAAAGCCTTGTCGTAACACTCCAAAACTTTCGTGTAATTATTTCTTTTTAAGTAAACCGCTCCAAGATTGTTCAGGACAAGCATTTGACCTGCTTTGAAAGAGATTTGCTCGTAAATCTCGGAAGCCTTTTCAAAAAAAGTTTCAGCTTTGGCGAGGTCATTCAGCTTGACGTAAATTCCTGCGATGTCAGTTGAAATTCCTCCGATTTGTTTTTCTTCCCCAATTTCTTCGGCAACTTCGAGAAGTGAAAAGTAAGTTTCGAGTGCTTTCTCCGTTTCTCCAAGTTCGTTTTGCATCATCGCAACGTATTTTTGCAAAAGAACTTTCACGAAAGAGACACCTTTTGACTCGGAAAACTGCTGAATGTTTTCAATCCAATTTGAAGGAATTGAACTGTTTTTCCCTTGAGTTTTTTCAGACCAATTTTGGACAGTTTCAATGACAATTTTGGGTTCAAGAAGTTCAAGAGTTTCAAGAGCCGTTTCGTAAATCCGAATTGACGAGTCAAAAAATCGCATTTTCAAGTAACGATTACCCAAAACAAGCGAGTAAAAAAGCAACTTGTCAAGAAGCCTTCCTCTGTTTGCGTGAAAGAAAATTTCTGCTTCGGAGTAATTTTTTCGCTCAAAATGCAAAGCGATTTCGGAGTGTTTTTCACGTCTTGCAGAAATTGTTTGCGAATCGTAAAGCAGTTTTTGAAGCTCTTTGTGTGAAATTTTGTAAAGGTCTTTGTTTTCAAGTAAAATCCCTTTTCCGACTAATTCGTTAAGAGTCTCCCAAAAAATTTCTGACTTCATTTTTGTTAAAGTAAAAATGTCTTCCGCTTTAACCGATTTCCCGGCAACTGCAAACCAAATGAGAATTTCTTTTTCAATTTTTGAAAGGTCTTTCAAATTTTTGGTAAGGATTCCGGCAAGGTTTTTAGAAAGTCTTGAAGTTTTAAGTTTTGCAGAGTTGACTTTCCAAAGAAAATTTTTGTTGTAAATGACTTTTGAGCTAACGAGAGATTTTATGGTTTCAAGAACAAAAAGCGGATTTCCTTCTGTTACGTCAAAAACTTTTCTGCTCAAAACTTCCGCTTCTTCAATTCTACTAAAAATTGAATTGATTAACTTCTGAACGTCTTTTTCTTCCAAGCCTTTAAGTTTAATTCCGTTTTTTTCAAACTTGGAGTTGTTTGAGCTAAACAAAAGATTGAAGTTTGGATTTGAAATTTTAAGGGTGATTTTTCGCAAAAGGTTTAGAGTTTGCGAGTCCACAGAATCACTGTTTTCCAAAATCAAAAGGTAGTTCTGCTTAAAATTTTCAAACAAAAACTTAGTTGCTTCCGCCAAAAATCTTTCTTCTTCGGAAGGGCTTAAGTTTTCGGTTTGACTTCCATTTTCTACAAAAGTAGGAAGAATTTTACCAAGCACTTTCCCAAACTTTTCTCTGACAATTTGAATTTCTTCTTTTGACAAAAATTTACAAAATCCTTCGAGAAGGTTCGTCAAAGTCGCAAAAGGAAAATTCGTCATTTCCGACGCATCGCAAAACACAACTTTGTAGTCTTGAAGTTGAGCCAAAAATTTCACTTCCGAAAGCAAACGAGATTTACCAGAACCTGTTTCACCAACAACTTCACAGACAAAAGATTTTTCTGCAAAAAGTTGGGTTTTGATTTCCGAAAGTTCTTTTTCACGCCCTTGAAAAGAATTGCTATTCACAAGATTTTCGAGGTGAGTTTTGGTGTTTTCTCTGACTTCAAACTCAACTGACAAATCAACAACACTCGCAAGTTCTTGCAAAACTTCCAAAGCATTCGGAAACCTATCAGAAGGTTCTTTTGCTAAAAGTTTAAGAATAATTTCTGAGACTTTTGTTGGGATTTCGGGATTAACTTTCTGAGGTTCTTCAGGCAAAAAATTTAGTTGTTGTTTGAGAATCCCGATTACCGAATTTCCTGCAAACGGAGATTTTCCTGTCGCAAGTTCGTAAAAAATCACGCCAAGCGAGTAAAGGTCAGCTCGTTGGTCAATTCCCAAACCTTTCGCTCTTTCGGGTGGAAGATAAGCGATTGTTCCGCTAATTTTCCCTTTGTTGTCGAAATTAAAATCTTCCGCAAGCCCGAAATCCATCAGTTTAATTTGGAATTTATCGGAATCGGGATTTAGAACAAAAATGTTTGCAGGTTTCAAGTCGCAGTGAATTAGTTGCCTTGAGTGAACGTAGTCAAGAGCAAGACAAACCTCGAAAATCACTTTGTAAACTTGTTGCAGATTTTGGAATTGAATTTCCTTAAGAGTCTTTCCTTCGAGAAGTTCCATCAGAAAAAAGTAGGTTTCCAAACCGTTTTCAGAAGTCGAACCAAAGTCAAAAACTTGAACAATATTTTTGTGACGAAGTTTAGAGATTCTTGAAAACTCACGCTTGAAACGGCTTGCACCAAAACTACCTTCCGAAAGTGTTTTGAGTGCAAAATACTTGTCTTTGTTCAGCGAATCGGCGACTTTGAAAACGGAACCCATTCCACCAGAACCAATTTCTTCAAGAATTTTATAACGGTTTAGAATCATTTGGAAAAGATACTCACAAAAAATATTTTTGACAATTTTTTCTAACTCAAAAACTTATTGAGTTCTTTTACCAAATTGTGAACAGTTGTTGAAGGATTATTTTTTTCAGGGTTGAAAGTTCTAAAGTTAGCAAGAAGTTTTTCTGCATTTTCTATAGCCAATTTCAGCTTTTTCTTATTTTCAAAAACTGAGTAGCTTGTATTCCTTTCATAATTTTCTCCAATCCTTTCTGAAATCTTCTGGTCCAAAGTGTTACGATGCATCGCTGAGTCGAAATAACCAAAATGTAACAAGAACCAAAGCTCAAAAGCTTGATTTGAGTAAGCAACTTGAATTCCTTCTTTCCGAGCTAAAATAAAGGCTTGATTAAAATTTTTTGCAGGAAAGTCATCACGGTCAAAAACACACCAAACTTGATTGTATTTATTGGGATTTTGATTTCTAATCGCTATTGTTTTTTTCACTAAACTTTCTGTGTTTGCTCCAATTCCTTCAATCTTAACCTCAACTTCCATTCCATTAAGTTTAAAACTTTTGAAATACTTTTCTTCCGTTTTACCTTCACAAATAATTAAAAAATGATTCTTTGCCCACTTCCTTCTATTTTTATTTCTGCTCATTCTCAGCCTCAAAGTAAATTTCTTCCGGAAATCCAACCAAAGGCACAGCTCCGTAAAAACCTAAAAGGTAATTTTTATCGAATGTAGAATCGTTACGAGCTTTTTCTTTGAATTCTACCAATGAAAAAAGTTCAGTTGCACCAAACCTGTCTTTTTCGGCAAACCAAATTTGGTCTCTTCTGAAAAAATTATTTGAAAGTAAATTTGTGTTATGAGTTGTAAAAATTAGTTGAGCATTATTTTTGTTGAATTCACTGTTGAAAAGATTGACAATAAATTCCATTAAATTCGGGTGTAAACTTGATTCAAGTTCGTCAACAATCAAAATTTTCCCGTTTTCAAGAGCATCAATTACGTAGCCTGAAAGGTAGAAAAGTCTGCTCGTTCCATCAGACTCATTTTTATCTAAATCGAAATTTACTTCTGAAATTGGTTTACCACTTTCGTCAAATTTTGAGTGTGAAATTAAAACATCGAATATATTTTCATTTGCTAAAGGGGAATTCATCGACTCAGAAATTTCTGAAAGCTCATTTTCGGTTAACCCTTGAAAAAGACTAATACCTTTTTGAAATAAATCATTGGTATTTTCTTTTGCTAAGACTTCAATAAATTTTTGCTCTAAAGTTCTTGGTTTAGTAAGAAAATCATTGATTCCTAAATCAGCAATTTTAAGAAAGTTTAGGATTTTATTTTTGAATTTTGGGTTTTGTGCTTTTTGAGGAGTAAAAGTTCTAAGCACTCCATCAAAAAGCATCCTCAAATCGGAAAAATATTTCAAAACACCTGTCGAAATTTCTCCATTAAATTGTGCTACAACTGACACGAAAAGAGCATTTTTCCTCGTTTTATCTTCAAGCCCTTTTCCTTCCCTAAAATCTCTACCTAATTCAAATTCCTGTCCAACCCTTTTAAAAAGTTTTCTATCAGAACCTTTTGGAGCGCAAAGAAGCCATTCCGAATGGACTTTGTTCGCGTCAACTTCAAAGCCGTAAGTAAACCTTGTTCCTTTTTCTAAAAAAATAATTTCAAAAAATGACGGTTTACCTTCTGTTTCAGTACTTAGGCGAAAATTTTCGACTTTGATTTTCTGAAAAACTTGAGACTCTTTTGAAGAATTTTGCACAAAACCTTTCATAAAATCCATTGCTTTGAGCAAGTTACTTTTACCACTTGCATTCGCACCGTAGATTTCCGCACTCTTAAGAAGTTTAAATTTTCCGCTTTCAAATGTATTTTTTGGGTGTTCTTTAATCGAAGCAGAAACCATACTAAAAGTAACGGTTTCTTTGAAAGAAAGGAAATTGCCAACACTAAATTCAATTAGCATAATTTTACCTTGTTTTTGTGTTTTTTGAGAAAATTTCTCATATTGGTTCAAAATAAAGCAAGACAAGTAAAAATCAAAACCAAAAATTAAATCCCAAAAGCAAAGAGTTTGTTTTTTTTTGTTCTGAGTCAAAAGGCTTTTCGTGGCGGAATTTTGCTGTAATTTTTGTAAAAATGAAAGGGTAAAAATCTAAGCCGAAGCCAAATCTTTTCGCTCCGTTTTTGTCATTTTTGACTTCGTGGTTCGGGTCGTAAAGTTCGTAACTGCTTGAAAGATAAAGTCCTTGTTTGATTTTAAAAAAGACTTCGTTTAAAGATGCAATTTCAAGACCTCTGAAAGCATTTTCGGATTCAATAAAAGTTAAATCACCATTCCAAACAAGTCGCCAAAAGCCAAAAGTTCCGAAAAGGTTTGCAGCTTTGTTGTAACCGTGCTGCCTGTAAGTTCCGCCGAATGAGAAATTTACTGCTCGGATTGTTTTTGTGAATTCTGCTCGAATCGTGTGTGCCTTGTCTTTTGAACTTCCTTTTTGTAGCAAGTTGTTTCCGATTCTTGAGTTTCCGTCTGAAAAAGCGTAAAGAAGTTGCACCGATTCAAAAGGTGAAATTCCGAATTGAATTCCTGTGTCGATTTTCTTGGAATCGAAATCAAGTCCTTTTCCGTTTTCGCCGTTTCGCGTGTAATAAGTTTGGTTTGAAACTTTTAGTCCGAAGTCAGGAGCAAATTTTCCGATTTTTATAAAAACTCCAACACCTGAATTTTCTGCTTCCAAAAGTCCGAAAACCTCGTGTGAATTTTCACCGCTAAGGTCAATTTTGGAGTAAAAATTTAAGATTCGGTTTGGTTTGGCAGTTACGTAAAGATTTGCTTTTACTGAACCGAAACCGTCTTGGAATTCGCTTTTGTTGTTTTGTTTCCAAGTTGTTCCCAAATCTGCTCCGACAAAAATGAAGTCGTTTACTTCGCCGTCAAAATCTGTTTCCAAGTATTCCTGAACTGATTTTAAAGCAAGGTCTTCTTTGGAGAAAACTGTTGTTCCGTAATTGTTACGAATTCCGCCACCAGTTGGATTTGTGTGACAAAGTGAACAGTTTGCTCCGATTTCGGTTGCGTAACGTGGAAGCGAAAAAGCAAAACTTGTTGTTAGGAAAAATAGAGTTAAAGCTAAAATGTTTTTCATAGCTTCAATTTAATGGATTTGTTTGAGAATTGAAAAAAGATGAAATTTATTTTTTGGAAATTTGGTTTTAATTTCAGAAGAGTTTTTTCACAGACCTTCTCGAAAATTTGTAACAGTACGTTTTAGTAATGGAGGTTAAAAATGGTCATTCAAAAATTTCAGAAACCTAAACTGAAACTTAATGCGAAGGCAAGAATTTATTTAATTGTCTACTCTTGTTTGACAGCAATTCTTTTAGCTGTATCGTTTTTGTTGGAATAATTTAAAAGCAAAAAGGCATCGCTTAGTTCGATGCCTTTATTGTTTCTTCTAAAGTCTTTAAAAATTTTTCTAATCTTTCTTGAGTCGTTTCGCCCATATGCGAAATTCGGAAAGTCTTAAACTTGATTTTTCCGTAACCTTTGTCGAATAAGTAACCTTTTTCTTTCAAAACTTTAGCAACCTTTTCAATGTCAATTTCTCTTGTGTTTGCAACGCAAGTTAGAGTTTCCGAGTGGTAACCTTCTTCCGAAAAAAGTTCAAATCCATTTTCAAGAACCCAGTTTCGTGCAAATTTTGCCATTGATTTATGACGTTTAAATCGGTTGTCCAAACCTTCTTCGAGGATTCTTTTAGTTTGAGTTTGAAGTCCGTAAATGTGCGGAATCGAAGGAGTGTAAGGAGTTTGGTTTTTCTTATAAAACTTGTCGTAAACTTCCAAATCAAAGTAGTAACCCTTGTTTTTTTGTTCTCTGCTTCTTTCCATCGCATTTTCGGAAACACACAAAAGTGCGTAACCTGAAGGAAGTCCCCAAGCTTTTTGCAAACTTGCAAAACAAGCGTCAACGCCAAGTTTGTCAATTTCGATTTTTACTCCAGCCATTGAACTGACCGAATCAATCAAAAACAAAACATCGGGAAATTCTCTTTTGAGCATTGAAGAAATTTCTTCGAGGTTTGCCAAAACTCCTGTTGAAGTTTCGTTGTGAGCGAGTGCTACTGCGTCGAATTTTCCTGTCAAAAGCCTTTCCCGAATTTGTTCAGGCTTTACTGCTTTGCCCCAAGGAAGTTCGATTACTCCAACTTCTTTTCCACAAATCTCAGAAATTTCTGCCCAACGTTGGCTAAAAGCTCCGTTAACAACGTGCAGAACTCCTTTGCCAACAAAATTTCGGGAAACAGCTTCCCAAGCTCCTGTTGCAGCACAAGTAAGTTGAAAAACTCTGTTTTGTGTGTAGAGGATTTTTTTTAGGTTTTGGTCAACTTCTGCAAAAAGTTCGGAAAATTCGGGAGCACGGTGTCCAGTCATTGGTTTTGTCAGACTTTGTGCGACATTTTGGTCAACGTTTGTCGGACCCGGAATGAATAATTCTAACATTCTTTTTTATTTTAATCCTTCAACAAGAAAATCAGCAAGGCTTTTGCATTCAGTGTCTGACATTTCTTCTGGCGAAATTCTTGAGTACTCGACTGAGTCTTTAATGATTTTTGGTAAATCCAAGCCATCAGTTTTGTAGTCATTTTCGTAGAAGTAAGTATAAATTTCTGTCGAAACTCTTCTCCGCGATTGAAAAGCGTGCATTGAATAGCTCATCAAATCGTTCGGGTCTTTTTGTTTCGTAAGTTTTTGTGTCCACTCGTCAACTAATTTGTTGAGTTGAGCAGCGAAGAGATTGTTGTGTTCAGGCATTTTTCATTTTCCTAAAAAATTGATTTCTAACGAGTGCCAAATTTAGCTTTTTTACAAGGAAAAGACAAATGAAATGAAAGATTGGAATTTAATGTTTTTCGTTTGTTTCCAAACCTTGTTTATCTTTGGCGAAACAGTGTTTTAAGTATGGAAAATTCTAAAGGAAAAAAATGCCGATTTTTGATTCATTAATAAATCCAATTCCACCGATTCGGAGAGGAGTTCAAGCCGCTTCTTTCCAAAATGAAAATGGCGAAAACTCTTACGTCCTTTACGATTCGGAAGGTTACACGGAAAAACAATTAATTATGGCTGTCGAAGCATTTCCAATTTTACAGCTTTTCGATGGTAAAAATTCAGTCGAGTCGATAATCAAAAAACTGACTGAAGATTCAGGGGTTGAAATCGAAGAAAGTTTAATTTTAGGTTTTGCCCAACAACTTGATGAATGCTACTTTTTGGTAAGTGAAAATTTTAAAGAATTCAGAGACAAAGAAGAACAAGAGTTCATCGAAAGCAAAATCAGAACCTCCGTTTGTGCAGGAAATTCTTATTCGGACAAAAGAGAAGAACTTACAAAATTTTTCGAAAATCTTTTTGCCAAAGACAAATCAACTCCAAGTGAAGAAAAACCGCTTGGAATCGTTGTTCCTCACATTGACTTGAGAATCGGAGCGGAAACTTACGTTCCTGCTTACAAAGAATTACAGAATTCAGAGGCAGAAACTTTCGTAATTTTCGGAACTTCACACTACGGTTACGGCGACCTTTTTGTCCCAACTTCCAAAGATTTTGTAACACCTTTTGGAACTGTTGAAACTGACTCTGAACTTGTTGAACTTTTGCAGAAAAATTATCCTTTTCCTGCTCATTTTAAAGACTTGGCTCATAGACAAGAACACTCGATTGAGTTTCAAGTTTTATTTTTGCAACACGTTTTTAAAAACAGACCTTTTAAAATTTTGCCAATCCTTTGCACCTCATTTTTCGGTTTTATGGACAAAGGAATTTCGCCAAAAAATGAAGAAATTTTTTCCTCTTTCACAAAAGCCTTAAACAAAGGAATAACTGAAACAGGAAGAAAAGTAAATTACATCGTTAGTGCAGACCTTGCTCACGTCGGCAAAAAGTTTGGCGATGAATTTCCTGCAAAAGAAATTTTGGAAAAACTCAAAAACGAAGACCAAAGCATTTTGGATTCGGCAGTTAGTTGCCAAGCAGAAGATTTTTATCAAAAAATTAGTGCTGTAAAAGACGAAAGACGAATTTGTGGACTTCCACCAATTTACAGTTTCCTTGAAACAGCTAAGCCAAAAAGCGGAAAAATTTTAGCTTACGACCAATGGGACGAAGCTGAAAGAGAATCAGCTGTAACCTACGCAAGTGCAGTTTTTTACTAAAATTTAATGACTTTGGAAGTGTTTTGAAAAAACCTAAAAGAAATTTGACTGTGAAAGTGTTTTCATCTTTTGAAGAAGAAAACAGGGCAGAACATCGCCGATTGGCAAACTTGACTCCTGAAGAAAGGTTAAAAGAATTTGCCATTTTACAAGAACGAGTTTGGGGCGAAAAATGGACAAAGTCTAAAATCAAAAAAGTCGTAAGAATTGAGAAAACAGATTGGTAACAAATTCAAAGTTAAAAAATAAAATTGCGATTACTTGTGGTGACCCGAATGGAATTGGAGCGGAAATTGTTTTAAAATCTTTGAGCGAAATGCCTTTGGATTTTACGCCGATTTTGATTGGTCCTCCAAAAGTTTGGCTTTCACAAAAGACAGAACTTGAACTCAATGAAATTTCGGAAATCTTACAAGCTAAAGCTGAAAAAGTTAATTTATTTTGGAATGGCGAAAATTCTTACGAACCTGAATTTGGTAAACTTTCAGAACAAGCAGGGAAAATTTCAGGAAAAGCGATTGAACTTGCAACGGAGTTAGCTTTGGCAAAAAAAATAAGTGCAATCGTTACTGCTCCGATTAACAAAGAAGCGTTGAATCTTGCAGGTTTTGAGTTTAAAGGACACACGGATTTTCTAGAATTTTTGACGCTAACTCCAAAAGCTGTGATGCTTTTTTGTGCAGGAAATTTCAGAGTTGCTCTGCAAACAATTCACGTTCCTTTGCGAGAAGTTCCGAATCTTGTTACTAAAGAAGAAATTATCGAAACCGTGAAAGTTTGTTGTGAATCTTTGCAAAAAAACTTCGGAATTAAAAATCCCAGAATTGCAATTTGTGGACTGAATCCTCACGCAGGCGAAAATGGACTTCTTGGAACAGAAGAACAAGAAGAGATTTTACCAGCGATTTCAGCACTTCAAAAAGAAGGGATTTTGGCAAAAGGCTGTTTTCCTGCTGACACTGTTTTTACGAAATTTGAGAAATTTGATTTAATCCTTGCGATGTTCCACGACCAAGGTTTAATTCCAATCAAAACAGCGATGTTTGGAAAAGTCGTGAATTTTACCGCAGGTTTGCCTTTTGTAAGAACTTCTCCAGACCACGGAACAGCTTTCGACATTGCAGGAAAAAATTTGGCAAATCCGCAGAGTATGATTGAGGCAATTAAATTAGCGGTAGAATTAACAAATTAATTTAGCTGATGTTATGCAAAAACGAAAAGTTGATTACAAAATTTGGAGTTGTTCTAACCACCCCGATTTTTTCGTTTTCAAAAACCTTCGGTTTTAAAACGAAAAAATTCCCCTCCTTGAAAATGAGGGGAGAAAAATATTGTGCTTTGCACAATCTAAAATCCTCGCCTTTTCAAGGAGAGGACAGAAAAAAATTCAAGCGAAGCGTCAGGGATTTTGTTCAGGTGTGGTTAAACAAATGTCAATTTTTAGGATAGGCAAAAATTTAAATTAGCAGTTGAACTAACAAAATTAGATTGAAATAAAAAATGACAAAAATGATAGAAAAAGCACCTTACACTTCAATCGCAAAAATCTACGATTACCTAATGGAAGACGTTGATTACAAAATTTGGATGGACTTGATTGAAGAAATTTTTGCACACTTTAAAACAGAGCCTAAAACGATTCTCGAACTCGGTTGCGGAACGGGAAGTATTTGTGTCGAACTTGAAAGTCGAGGTTACAAAATGACAGGAATTGACCTTGCTGCTGAAATGATTGATTTTGCAAAAACAAAAAGCGATTCGGTTAATTTTCAAGTTGGAGATATGCGAAATTTTAGCTTTGAAGAAAAGTTCGATTCAGCTTTGTGTTTGTTCGACAGCATAAATTACGTTCACACTTTGGAGGAAATTTCACAGGTTTTAGACAAGACTTACGAGGTTTTGAAAGAAGGTGGAATTTTCATTTTTGACATTTCCACAGAAGTAAATTCTATTCAAAATTTTAATGGCTACTACGAAGCAGACCAATTTGAAGGTTTTGAATACACTTTTGAAAGTTTCTACTTACGAAGCGACAAAATGCACTTGAACCAAATCACCGTTGAACACCCTGATTTTGCCGAAACTTACATTGAAAAACATTATCAAAAAGTTTATAAAACAGAAGAACTTCAAGAAATTCTTGAAAAAAGTAAATTTGAAATTCTTGGAGTCTTTGACGGCTTTGAGATTGAAGAAGCTACCAAAGAATCTGCACGAGTAAACTTTGTTTTAAGGAAGAAGTAATGCCAAATTTTTTAAACCAAATTCACGAAATAAAAATTGATTCTCAAGAGCATTTCAAAGGAAACGGAGTCGGAAGAATTGAAGATTTTGTGGTTTTTGTAAACGGAGCTGTCGAAGGCGATGTCGTAAATGCAAAAATTACAGAATCGAAAAAGACTTACGGAAACGCACAAATTACAAAAATTGTAAAACCTTCACCTCACAGAATTGTTCCTGAATGTGAAGTTTACAGAAAATGTGGTGGTTGCTCTTTTCTCCAAATTGATTACGATTTTCAGCTTGAAACAAAGGAGAAATTTTTAAAGGAGGCATTGCAAAAAATTGGGAAATTTGACCTTAAGAATTTATCAATTGAAAAAATTGTTTGTGCTGAAGAACCTCTTTTTTACCGCAATAAAATTATTCAACCTGTTGGTTTAGAAGACGGAAAACTTATTTCAGGTTTTTACAAACAGAACTCACATAAAATTGTTGATTTTGACAAGTGTTACATTCAACCTGAAATTTCAAATAAGATTGTAAATTTGGTAAAATCTTGGGCTTCAAAATCCAAGACTCCAATTTATAACGAGGAAAAGAAAAGCGGAGTTTTGAGGAGCATTTTCTTAAGAATTAACAGAGAGCAAACAGAGGTTGTGGTTTGCCTTGTTACTAAAGGTAAAAAATTACCATTTTGGAAAACATTGCTTCAAGAACTCACAGATAATTTTCCTCAAGTTGTTGGCTTAGTCCAAAACTTCAATTCTACAGACGGGAACAATGTTTTGTCTGAGAATTTCAACACACTTTGGGGACGAGATTATATTTTCGAGAATCTTGGTAAAACGAAATTCAAAGTCTCGATTGGTTCATTTTTCCAAGTCAACTCTGCTCAAACAGTTTTACTTTACAATTTGGTTAAGGAATTTTGTAATTTAAGCGGAACTGAAAAATTACTCGATGTTTACTGTGGACTTGGCTCAATAGGAATTTATTTGGCAGACAAAGCCGAAGAAGTTGTTGGAGTTGAGGTTTCTTCTCAAGCGATTAAAGATGCTGACTTCAATGCAGACTTGAATGAACTTGAAAATTGTGATTTTTACTGTGGAAAAGTGGAAGAAGTTTTGCCACAACTTTTAGAGCAAGAAAAGCATTTTGAAGTTGTCATTGTTGACCCTCCACGAAAAGGGCTTTCTACTGAAACAATCGAAGTAATTTCAGATTTTAATCCTGAAAAGATTATTTACGTTTCTTGCAACCCTACAACTTTAGCAAGAGATTTAAGACTCTTTACAGAAAAGGGTTTCTCAATTAAAAAAATTACTCCCGTAGACTTGTTTCCACAAACTCATCACTGCGAAGCAGTCTGCTTGTTAGAAAAATAAAGCTAAATAGTTTTTATAAAAAATACTAAGGAATACCTTTAGTAAAAAATGTCAAAAATTTTCAAACTCACATCAGCTTTACGTTCACTCTACTACTCGATTGCTGCTTTTATTGTAGGCTTTTCGCTTTTCCCAGAGACTCGTCGTTTCTTTGAGGAAATGGATGCAAGTTGGCTTTACATTCTTGGAAATGCACTTGGTGTTACTGCTTTGTGTGTTCCAATTATAAAAAAAGCTGCTATTGAATTTAACATTGTTGATAAACCGAATGCTCGGAAAGTTCACGAAAATGTTACACCTTTGGTTGGTGGAATTGCAGTTTTTATTGCCTTTTTAGTCTCACTTTTTCTAAACCAATTTTTCTCTGACGAACTCAAGGCAATTGCTTTTGCAGGACTTTTGATTGTTATCGTAGGAGTTTTTGACGATGCGAAAGGACTTAGTGCTTCAATTCGTTTGGCTACCCAACTTGCCGCATCGGGAATTCTAATTTACTTCGGGATTCAGATTAATCTGTTTGCTGAGTTTGGCTTAATTGGTGAAATAGCTGACATTTTAATCACATTACTTTGGCTAATCGGAATCACAAATGCCTTCAATTTTTTCGATGGGCTTGATGGACTTGCGACAGGAATGGCAGTTGTGATGGCTTCATTTTTTGCTTTAGTTGGAATTCGTTCTGGACAAGTTTTCCTTAGTTTTGTTTCTGTTGCTTTGGCTGGATCTTGTCTTGGTTTCATTCCTTACAACTTCAAAAAGACTGCAAATGCTTCGATTTTCCTTGGCGATACAGGAAGCACTTTTATCGGTTTTACTTTGGCAAGTTTGGCGATTTTTGGAGAGTGGTCAAAAAATGAACCTCTGAAATCTCTGACAATTCCGATTTTGATAATGAGCGTTGTTATTTTTGATATGATTTACATTACAATTTCAAGATTTTATACTGGCAAAGTTTCATCTTTTAAAGAATGGCTTGATTACGTTGGAAGAGACCATTTGCACCACAGACTGATGTCTCTTGGGCTTTCTAAAAGACAAGCTGTGTTTTTTATTTACTTCTTGTGTATTTTACTTGGATTAATTGCAATTCTTTTGAAACGTGGCGAGACAATTGACGTCTTAATTTCACTTGCAACTGCAACTTTGATTTATCTTCTTATAACAATTTTAATGATTTTTGGAAATACAAAACGCTAATTTATGTTTTCTTTCCCTCAAATTTTGACAAGGTATAAGTATCCAGGAACGATTTACGGCATTTTAATTTTGTTTGCAATTGTCGCTGGAGATTTGACTGCACTTCTGACAAATGGAGTTGTTGTAATTTTTGATTACGGAATTCTTAGGGAAGCTTTGATTGTTGTAAGTTTCATTCTTCTTGGGATGAAGATTGTCAGATTTGATTTCTTTCAAGACACGAATGTTCTGAAGCGGATAAAGTCAATCCTTATTCTATTTTCAGTTTTGCTCTCTATTGCAGCAGCTTCTTATTTTCTTTTACTTAGTCCTTTCAAGTCCTTTCCTAAGGACTCAATTCTAAAAAATATCGCCATTCTTCTAAACGAATCTGTTTTTTCTTACGTCGGAACTTACCTTTACCTTCTTATTTTTTGGCTTTACAAAGATTTGATTTTCTTCAAACAAAAGCCTTCAACAGTTCGAAATTACGTTGGCTTAGTTGCTGTAATCGGAGTTGAATTACTTCTTGTTCTGATTCTTCCTGATTTTGAAAGTAAAGACCTTGCTCTTAGTTCTGACAATTTTTCTTGGGAACAAATAAAAGTGTTTTTCAAGACACTTGAAATTCTAGACTATATTTTTATTCCGATTGTTGTCGCAGGAATTTTTTATTTGTTCGCAAATCTTTTCCGTGTCTCTTGGGTTACTTACTTGAGTAAAACCCAAAAACTAACTGCACTTTGGCAATTTACTTTAATTTTTATTCTTGCTTCTATTTTCAGTTCAGCTAACAAAGAAGCACTTTTGATTAACGAATTTAGTCCTTTGCTTTCCAAACTTTGGGAAAGCCTGAATGCATTTTTCATTTTTTATCCTCTGTTTTCAATCTGTTACATAATTTTGCATTTGCCGACTGCAAGACTTTTTGACAAAAAATTGAAAGAAATTTCAACACTTCACGAAATTGGGCAATCCGTAATTTCGGTGATTAATCCTCACGAAATTGGTGAGAAAGTTGTACAAATTTTACCAGAAATCATCGAGTGTAAAATTGCTTGGATTGAACTTTACGAACCTACAAAAGGTGTTTTTACCGTTGGAGCAAGTGCAAATATTTCTAAAAAAGAAATAGAAGAATCAATCCAAAATTCAGAAGGAATCCTTAGAAATTGGATTTTAAAACACAACAAAGGTGTTTTGATTAACGAGTTAATGAAAGATGAAAGAGTTAAGGAGTTCAAGAAACTTGGTGGGAAGTCTAACGCTTTACTTGCTGCTCCAATCGAATCAAAAAATGGTTTAATAGGGATTCTTTTTGCAAGTTCCGATTCTGAATTTGCTTTTGATTCCGAAGATTTAACAATGATTAATTCATTTGCAAACCAAGTTTCAATGGCTTTTGAGAATGCAAATTTGGTTAGTGAATCACTTGAAAAAGAACGACTTGAACAAGAATTCCAAATCGCTTACTCAGTCCAACAACGCCTTTTTCCGCAAAAATTGCCGAAAGTTGAAGAACTTGAAATCGGAGCTTTTTCGATTCCTGCAACAGAACTTGGAGGCGACTACTACGACTTAGTCAGAACAAAAGACAACAGACTTTTGGCAGTAATTGCAGATGTTTCTGGAAAAGGAGCAAGTGCAGCATTTTATATGGCAGAGACAAAAGGAATCGTAAAATCTTTAGCAAAAGACCTTGCCTCTCCCAAAAAATTTCTTGGTTCTGTGAATGAAATTATCAGCGAAAGCCTTGCAAAAAATATGTTCATCACGATGACTGCAGGAATTTTCAACTTAGAAACAATGGAATTTGGATTTGTGAGAGCTGGTCATTGCCCACTTATTTACTTCGATTCAGAGAAAGGAAAAGCAGAATTACTTTCGCCAAAAGGAATGGGAGTTGGTTTGGTTAAAGGAGCAATGATTGAAAAATTTACAGAAGAACAAACTTTGCAACTCAAAGAAAATGACATTCTTGTTTTTTACACTGACGGAATTTCAGAAGCACGAAACCCCGAAGGTGAAGAATACGGAGAAGAAAAAATCTTAGAGTTAATCGAAGCAAAACAAAATGAATCGGCGGAAGTTCTTGTTCATAAAATCAAAAGAGATGTAGGGAATTTTGTCAAAGGAGTTCCGCATTTCGATGATGTTACATTAATTGTAATTAAAGTAAAAAGTAAAATAAATTAAGGATTCAAAATGTCAGGATTCGCAGTTACAACAAATTCTTGTGAAGACGGAGTTTCAAAAATTTCCGTATCGGGTTACTTAGATGCTCACACAGCACCAGAACTCGAAAAAGCATTTCAAACTCTCGTAAACGATGGTGAATACAAAATCCTAGTAGATTTTGAAGGTTTAGATTACATAAGTAGTGCTGGACTTGGAGTTTTTATGGGATTTATCGAAGAAGTCAGAAGTAATTCTGGCGACATAAAAATGTGTTCAATGGCAACTAAGATTTACAAAGTTTTTGATTTGTTAGGCTTTCCAAGCCTTTACGAGATTTTCGATGAAGAAGTCCAAGCTCTAGAAAAATTTAGAGAATAAAATGACTAAGAAAATCCAAAATTACGAAATTAAAATTCCAGCAAAAACCGAAAATCTTGAGACAATTAGGAATTTTATAATTTCAGCTACAAAGTCTTTAGATTTTCACGAAGACGAGATGAATAAAATTCTTCTTGCAGTTGACGAGGCTTGTTCAAACGTAATTCGGCACGCTTACCACTTCAAAGAAAATCTGATGAAAGTGAATCTTAGGATTGAAGCGAGTAGACTAACAGTTACGATTATTGACCACGGGAAAAGTTTTAATCCGCAGAACGTCAAAACGCCCGAAATGGACAAGTATTTGAAGTCTTATAAAGTCGGCGGACTCGGAATGCTTTTGATGAAAAAGCTAATGGACGAAGTCGAATACGACATCAAACCAAACTCGCAGAATAAAGTGAAGTTGATTAAGTACATAAAATAGTTAGAACCCGAAAAATCAAATTCTCACTAAAAAAATCGGGACGACTGGATTTGAACCAGCGACCACTTGACCCCCAGTCAAGTACGCTACCGAACTGCGAGTCGTTTAATCACACATTTTTTTGTTTTACATACTCTAAACATACTTTATTGCTTTTCTTTTTGAAAAATGGTGCTAAACTTTCCTAATCTTGTTGCTGAGTCTTCTTGTTTGGTAGCATTGTAAACTTGTTCAACCATTCTAATTGAAACTCCTAAGTATGTAGCAATATCATTTGAATTAGCACCTTGTTCCATTTGAGTAGTTATGAAAAGCCTTCTTAGGTTGTGAACTAAAATATGAGCCTTAAGTCCAGCTTCCAAACAATATTTTTTGATGTTTTTACCTAATCTACTTTTATCGGCTTTATGACCATTTTTAAGGCTAAAGGCATAATTAGATACATTTCTTGCTTTCCACTCTCTAAGGTGTGCTATTGAGCCATTAATCAATTGATAAGGCTTCTTAATCTTATCTGTCTTACCACTTCTTAAAACAACTTCGTTTTCCCAGTCAACATCTGTTTCAAGATTAATTCCTGTAATTTCGCTTATTCTCCAACCTGTCTTTAATGCAAATTGCAAGAACTGAATTAGACGTTCATTTGGATTTTTAGACTCCATATAGTCAATCAAAGAAAAGAAGTCATTTATGGTGAAATTTAACTTTCTCTTGATAACTTTTTTCTTTGGTAATGGGTTATTCTTTAATGCTGTTAAATTGGACTTTATAAGCCATTGGAAGTAAACTCTACATTGGTTGAAATAAGAACTAACAGAACCATTACTTAATTTCTTAGTGTCTTTAAGAAAGAAAGCAAACTCATTCCCAACCTCTTCATTAAAGTCATCAACAAAAGATAAATTTTTGTATTCAACAAATTCTTTTAGTTTTTTTAATGAATTTTTGTAATTCTCAAAGGTTGCATTTGAAATGGAATCAGTTTTAAATGCTTCATATTTTTTAGCAATAAATTTGTCTATACTTTCCAATAATTTTTCAGGCTCTATTTTTTCCTCTTGAGTTACTGCTTTTGATACATCAGGGTTAACAAGTATTCTCTGTATTAACTCTTTATTTGATACTCCTTCTGCTTTTCCATTGTCAATTAATTTCTCAAGATGTAATCTTTGAATGGAATCATCAAGAATGGAGTTAATTCTTCTTTCAAGTTTAAGAGCCTCTCTTTTGTTACTTCCAAAACTGAACATAATTTGTTTCTTGTTTAATGACAGTTTTAACCGCCATTTCTTGGTTCTGTTGTCTTGTGATACCTTAGGCATAACATACCTCCAAATCGCTTAAATTGAAGGAATGCTCTTTGATACAATGCGGACTGTTATTAACTTTTAAAGTTAGCATTTAATACCTCTTTTATTAAATGTTGATGTTTGGGGCTTTTGGTACTCGTAATACCTTAAGCCCTATTTATTTTTATAGTGGTTCGCTAAAATCATTCTTATTACTGCAACTTGAGAAATCATTTTCTCTTTGGCTTCTTCCCTAATTTTCTCCCAAAGTTCAGGTGGCAAGTAAACCGTTTTACCGTTGTCTCTTAATTTATTATTTGGCATTTGAAAACTCTAATTGTGTAAATGATAATACACTAATGTAAACTACATTTAGAGATTTAGCAACTTATATTTTTACATATTGTGTTTTATTTTTACCGTTGGAATTGTTGGAAGATTCAAACAAAACTCCAACTTTTCCAACTTTTGAACAGTTAATAGAATTTTTTGGGCATTTTTTTCTTAGGCAATTTATGTCAGAAAAAACCGAGAAAGAAGGGGTGGGGTTTGTTGTATATATGAACGAAATATTGATACTATATTTTTCTAAGTGTAGGGAAGAGTCATTGCTAATTGATTTGAAGCTCTTTACCTCTTGATTTAATTTAAAATTATCTTGTTTCTTGATATTCTACTAACTTAATTTGAGGTAATCGTGTTGTGTATTGTTAGACTTTCACACAAATAATAGGGAAGTTATGAATAAGGGACAAAATGCAATAAATGAATTTGTAAAAGTTTTCAAAAAGGAATATTCAATTGAAAACGATTTACTTATTAATGTTTCTCAATTTAAAACAATTGACCCTGAAATTGGTTTTAAAGAAAAGCAAAATAAAGAAAGCAAAATAAATTCAATTGCATACAAATATGAATTTATTTTTGGGGATTTACCATTTGGTTCGAACCGAGTTGATTCCGAATTAATGCCTAACGGAAGAATAAAACGAAATTGGAATTCAATTTTTGAAAGCCTAAAACTTCTAAAAGATAATGGATTTGGTTTCTTTGCTGTAGAGCCTTCAATTCTTTATGAGAAATTAGGCGTTATTTTTTTAAAAGCTCTTGAAGCAAATAAATTTTTTCTAAATATCGTATTGGATATTCCTCCGAAAATATATTATCCACACACTTCATTCAAACCTATTTTAATTGGATTTTCAAAAGTCCAATATGACAATTTATTTATTTCAAATATAGAAGAAGAAAATGCAAGAATTGTCGTTGAGAATTTTAAGAGTCAAAAAGGAAATAATGTCCAAAACGGTATTTGGATTGAAAAGGATAGTTTTCAATCGTTTTCAAAATATAATTTCCTAAATCAAATTGAAAATTTGAAAACTCAATACAAGGAGTATAAAGAATATCAGCTTTCAAAAATTTCTTTTGCAATCAATATGACAAAATCGAGATTTAAGGATGAACCAAATTCAATATATATTCAAAAAATTGGAAATCGAGAGGTTGTATCTTCGTTATCGAACCTCAAGTTAAAACCTCACAATCATTTTCAAGTCGTTTTAAATTCAGAAATTGTCTTAGCAGAATATCTTGCCTTATTTTATAAATCGGAATTAGGTCATTTAATTTTAAATTCCTTATTCACAGGTAGTTTTATTCCAAGTATTACCAAAGGTAGTATCAAAGATAGTTTTGTTGCTATTCCAAATATTGAAGAGCAAAAATTGCTTATTCATACTAATAACAAGTTGAACGAATTGCAAAAAACTATTAATGATTTACAACTTGAATTAAGTCTAAACCCTAAGAATGCACCTTTAATATTAGAAAAGTTCGAAACCTACCAAAAGGCATTAAAATCACTTACAGTTGAAGATGAAATTTTAAGCTTAATTAGAAAAGGAGAAGGTAAAACAATTGAGTTTAAACAAACATTTTCAAAGAACATTCATACAAATAGAAAAGACCCTGAAATTGAAAAATCATCATTAAAGAATATTGTTGGTTTCCTTAATTCAGATGGCGGAACACTATTGATTGGAGTTGCCGACAATAGTAAAGTTACTGGGATTGAAGATGACTTTTTCCAATCAAATGATAAATATTTGCTTCATTTTAAAAACGCTGTTAATTCAAAAATTGGTTCTGAATTTTATCCTTTAATAGATTATGATATTTTCAGTGTTTTGGGTAAAAAGATACTAAGAGTAGATTGCAAACCTTCTGAGAAAGCTTGTTTTTTCAGTAGAACTGAGTTTTATGTACGGACAAATCCTGCAACTGATAGATTAGAAGGAAACGAGTTCCTTGAGTATGTAAGAAGAAGGTTTGGAAATTAAAAAGAAAGTATGGAAAAAACTTTTGTAGCGATTGATTTTGAAACAGCAACAAGACATCATATTTGTTCAGTTGGTATTGTAACCTTAGAAAATGGTGAAATAATTGATGAATTTCATACATTGATTAAACCAATTAACAATGAATACAATTGGCGTAATATTCAAGTTCACGGAATTACAGAAAATGATACTGTAAACGCTCCCCTTTTTAGTGAAATTTATCACGAAATAAAAAAACGAATTTATGGTAAAACTCTTGTCGCTCACAATGAAAGTTTCGACAGGAATGTTTTAATAAAAACTATGAGAGATTATGGTATTGACTATTCCGACTTAAACATTTCTAATAGATGGGAATGCACTTTAAGAATTTATCGTGCAAAAGGCTATAAGCCTGCTAATCTGAACGCTTGTTGCAAAATTCACGGCATTGAGCTTGAACATCATCAAGCCTTATCTGACGCTCGTGCTTGTGCAAAGTTGTTTCTAATTGCTTAAAATTTTAATTTAAAAGGTTATTCAAATGAATTATTGGCTACACAGAATTTCACATCACGCAGAAGTATCTTATCCACTACTTTTTGACAATAATGTTCTTACAATTGGATTTTCTGATTTTGCAAATCAAGGATTTTTAGATAGTCTATTACAGGTAGAAGAATCAAAAAGATGGAGTGTCTTTGAACAAATGATTAAAGAGGAAGAGAAATGGAGAAACCTTCCACGAACAAGATATAATTTGTGGAGGTTTATAGAAGGGTTCAAAAAAGGAGATAAAGTTGTAGTTCCAAGTCAAGGTGCTTTTTCAGTTTTTGAGTTAGTTTCTGAAACACCTCAACCAATTTCTAATCTTAACACAAAGGATTTGAAAGATTGGAACGGTAACTCCTTAAAAATGCAAGATGGTCATATCTCTGATGGTACTGATAAAATTGATTTAGGATTCTATTGGGGAGTAAAACCTATTGCAAAGAAAAAAATCTCACGAAAGGATTTTGCAGACTCGGCACTAACTTCAAGATTGAAGTATAGAACTACTAACACTGAAATTAGTGATATAAAAGATAGTGTTGAAAAAGCAATAAGTGCATTTAAAGAAAATAAACCAATAAATTTGTATTCTGAAATTTTAGATAAAATTACTAAAAAAGTTTTAGAATCATTAACGTCAAAATTAAACCCTGATAAATTTGAAAAACTTGTGAAATTTTACTTTGAAAGAAATGGTGCTACGGAAACTTTAATTCCTGCAAAAAATGCAAAGGGGAAAGAAGGAGATGCTGACGTAATCGCAATTTTTGAACCAATAAGGACAATAATTTATGCACAGGTAAAATTTCATAAAACTGATTCTGAAACTAATGAATGGGCAGTAGAACAAATAAATGATTTCAGGAATAACAAAGAAACTATGGATGACGATTACACAAAAATTGCTTGGGTTGTTTCTTCTGCGAAAAGTTTTACAGAGAAAAGTGTTAAATTAGCACAAGATAAAAACGTGCATTTGATAGATGGAAATAGATTTGCTGAAATGATTATTGAAGCAGGTATATTTGATTTAAATAAAGTTATGCAGAATAATTAAAACGTAACCGAGTAAGAAAAAAACAGGAATTAGTATAAAATGGCAATAAAAAAATCGGAATTATATAGCAGCCTTTGGGAAAGTTGTAATGAACTAAGAGGTGGAATGGATGCGAGTCAGTACAAAGATTACGTATTGGTAATGCTATTTATTAAATACATCAGTGATAAATGGGCTGGACAACCATTTGCACCAATTACGATTCCAGAAGGGGCAAGTTTTGCCGATATGGTAAAACTTAAAAAAAGTATAAATATTGGCGATGACATCAATAAAAAAATCTTGAACCCTTTAAAAGAGGCTAACAATTTATCGGATTTTCCTGACTTTAATGATGTTACCAAATTAGGTAGCGGAAAAGAAATGGTTGACCGACTGACAAATTTAATTACCACCTTTGAAAAGGCTGAATTAGATTTTAGTAGTAATAGAGCAGAAGGTGATGACATTCTTGGAGATGCTTACGAGTATTTAATGAGACATTTTGCTGCTGAAAGTGGGAAAAGTAAAGGGCAATTTTATACTCCTGCCGAAGTTAGTAGAACAATGGCATCAATTATTGGTATTAATCAAATTACTAAAGATTCTGATGTTACTGTTTATGACCCAACTTGTGGTTCGGGTTCATTACTTCTTAGAGTTGGAGATGAGGCAAAGAGTAAAGAGTTACTTTATACGGACAAGAGAAGGAAGCTACAACGTCAGGTTTGGCTCGTATGAATATGATTTTGCACAACAATCCAACTGCTGTAATAGAACAGGGAAATACACTTGCAAACCCAAAGTTTGAAAAAAATGGAAACCTCAAGACATTTGATTTTGTGATTGCAAATCCACCGTTTAGTGATAAAAGATGGAGTAATGGGCTAACATTACCTAAAGATGAACCTTACAAACGGTTTGATGGTTATGGAATTCCACCTACAAAGAATGGTGATTATGCCTATTTACTTCACATTGTTCGTTCATTGAAACGGCACGGAAAAGGTGCTATCATTTTACCTCACGGAGTTTTGTTTAGAGGAAATGCCGAAGCTATTATTCGTACCGAATTAATTAAATCAGGTTATGTAAAAGGAATTATTGGCTTACCACCAAACCTTTTTTATGGAACTGGTATTCCTGCTGCAATTATCTTGGTTGACAAAGAAAATGCTCTTATTCGTAAAGAGATTTTTATGATTGATGCAGGTAAAGGATTTGTTAAAGATGGAAACAAAAATCGGTTGCGTGAACAGGATATTCGTAAAATTTCTGATGTTTTTAATGGACGGATAGAAATAGCAGGTTTTAGCCGAATGGTAAAAGTTGAAGAAATTGAGAAAAATGAATATAATCTTAATATTCCAAGATACATTGAAAGTCAAGAAACAGAAGATTTACAAGACATTGAAGCTCACTTAAAAGGTGGTATTCCAATTGTTGATATTGATGCTCTTTCTAATTATTGGCAGATTTTCCCAACTTTGAGAAAGTCCATTTTTGAGAAATTGAACGATAAATACTCTAAGATTACAATTGACAATTCAGAAATTAGAGATACAATATTTTCACATCCTGAGTTTGTTTCATTTATCGAAGTAATGGACACATTATTTAGTGAGTGGAAAACAAAAAACATTCTACTGCTTAAAGACTTAGGTATTGGCAATAAACCAAAAGAAATCATTTTAGGACTTGCAGAAGATTTGATTGAAACCTACACCAATAAGCCTCTTATTGACAAATACGATGTTTACCAACATTTAATGAGTTATTGGGTTGAAACTATGCAAGATGATTGTTACATCATTTCTGATGATGGATGGAAAGCAGAGACTAAACGAATATTAGTAGAAAACAAGCAAAAGAAGATGGTTGATAAAGGTTGGACTTGCGACCTTTTGCCAAAAGAATTGGTTATTAATCGCTTTTTCGTTTCTGAGAAACAAACAATAATTGATTTAGAAACGGAGAAAGAAACTATTGCAAGCCAACTTACCGAATTAGAAGAAGAACACAGTGCCGAAGACGGCTATTTTACGGAACTTGAAAAAGTGAATAAAGCCGAAATAAGCAAACGTCTCAAAGGGCTAAAAGGTGAAACAGGTGTTGCAGAAGAAATTGCTGTTTTAAAATCATATTTTGATTTACTAACAAAGCAAACAGCCACTAACAAAAAGATAAAACAAGCCGAAAAAGAATTAGATGATAAACTCTATGGGAAATATCCATTACTAAGTGAAGATGAAGTAAAACAGTTGGTTGTAGAAGATAAGTGGATTCAGAACATTGAAGGAGCAATAAAAGGTGAAGTTGACCACATTAGTCAAAAACTTACGAACCGAGTTAAAGAATTAGCAGAGCGTTACGAAACTCCTTTACCTCTAATAAATGAAGAAGTCAGTAATTTGGAAAGTAAAGTAAATGCTCACCTTAAAAATATGGGGTTTGTATGGAATTAAAAACTGGTTATAAGAATACAGTGATAGGTGTGATTCCTGAAGATTGGGAAATTGAAATAATTCGTAATTTTTCAAATCCTGTGAGAGGTGGTTCACCTAGACCTGCGGGTTCTCCTTTATATTTTAACGGTAATTATATTCCTTGGTTAACGGTTGCTTCATTAACAAATATTCCAAATTCTCAATTATTTGTGTATAAAACGGATACTTTTCTTACAAAAGCTGGTTCTTATTTCAGTAGAACTTTAGAAAAGAATACATTAATTATTGCCAATAGTGGTGCAACATTAGGTGTAGCAAAAATATTAGGAATTAAATGTTGTGCCAATGATGGTATTGCTGCATTACTAAACATTGATAAAAAGATTAATGAAAGATATTTAGTTTATTTCATTAATACATTAACTCAATCTTTACGTGAACGAATTGCTACAGGGAATGGACAACCAAACTTGAATACAGATTTAATAGGGAATATCCAAATTCCCCTTCCTCCATTACCTGAACAAACGGCAATTGCTACTGTGCTTTCTGATACTGACAGTCTGATACAAGCACTTGAAAAAAAGATTGCTAAAAAACAGCTCATTAAAAAAGGTGCAATGCAGAAATTGCTCACTCCAAAAGATGATTGGGAAGTGAAGACTTTAGGGGATTTTTTGATTTATGAACAACCAACTAAATACATAGTAAAAAATACAAAATACAACGATAATTTTGATATTCCAGTTTTAACCGCAGGCAAAACATTTATTCTTGGATATTCAAATGAAAAAAAGGGTATTTTTAATAATTATCCTGTAATTATTTTTGATGATTTTACTACCGCTTCCAAATATGTAAAGTTTCCATTTAAAGTAAAATCATCAGCAATGAAAATTTTAAAGCCAAAAAATGAGAATGTAAATTTGAGATTTATTTTTGAAATAATGCAACAAATTAATTTTCCTTTAGGAGACCATAAAAGACATTGGATTGGAGAATTTCAGCCTTTAGAAATTAAAGTTCCGAAATCAAAAGAGGAAAAAAATCGTATTTCTCAAATTCTTTCCGATATGGATAACGAAATCGAAACCTTGCAAAATAAACTGTCAAAATACAAGCAACTAAAACAGGGCTTAATGCAAAATTTATTAACAGGTAAAATTAGGTTAGTCTAATGGATAATGTAGGTCAAATAGAACGAATTACACAAGACCGTGTAGTAAAACTATTTCAAGATGAATTAGGATACAACTTTCTCGGTAATTGGGAAGCAAGAGAAGACAATAGAAATATTGAAGTTGATTTACTTACTAATTTTCTAAACCGAAAAGGTTACTCAGAATCCCAAATTAGCAAAGCTATTTTTGAACTACAAAATACAGCAAACAATTTTGGCGATAATCTATACACTACTAACAAAAAAGTTTATCAAAAACTTCGTTACGGAATCCAAGTAAAAGTCGAAGCAGGGGAAAATTTTGAGACTGTAAATCTAATTGACTGGGAAAATTTTGGTAACAATGATTTTGCAATTGCTGAGGAAGTAACAATAAAAGGAGAAAAAACCAAACGACCTGATATTGTTATTTACATAAATGGAATTGCACTTGGAGTAATTGAGCTAAAACGCTCCAAAGTATCATTAAATGATGGAATCCGACAAAACATAACAAACCAACAAGACCGATTTATAAAGCCCTTTTTTGCAACTGTTCAGATTACATTTGCAGGAACTGATACAGAAGGTTTACGTTACGGCACAATAGGAACAGAGGAAAAATTTTATCTCAAATGGAAAGAAGATGTTGAAGATATTAGTCGAAACCAATTGGACAAATACCTCTTAAAAATGTGTAACAAGGAGAGATTTCTTGAAATCATTTTCGACTTTATTGTTTTCGATGGTGGTAGGAAGAAACTACCAAGAGTTCATCAGTATTTTGGAGTCAAAGAAGCACAAAAATACGTAAGAAGAAAAGAAAGCGGAATCATTTGGCACACACAAGGAAGTGGGAAAAGTATTGTAATGGTAATTCTTGCCAAGTGGATTTTAGAAAATAACCCAAACGCAAGAGTTGTCGTTCTAACTGACCGAGATGAATTAGATAAACAGATAGAAGGAGTCTTTAAAGACGCTGGTGAAGAAATTTACCGTACCAAAAGCGGTAAAGATTTAATGAGCCAATTAGGACAAGCAGCTCCTCGACTTTTGTGTTCGTTAATCCATAAATTTGGTAATAGAGATGTTAGTGATTTTAATCAGTTTATTAAAGATTTAAAGAGCCAACCACAACAAGCTGTTGGAGAGCTTTTTATTTTTGTTGATGAGTGCCACCGAACTCAAAGTGGAAAATTAAACCGAGCAATGAAAGCAATTTTACCTGATGCAGTTTTTATTGGTTTTACAGGAACACCACTTCTCAAGAAAGACAAAGAAACCAGTCTTGAAGTTTTCGGAAGCTACATACACACTTACAAATTTAACGAAGGCGTTGATGATGGAGTAATCTTGGATTTGGTCTATGAAGCAAGAGATATTGACCAAAAACTAACTTCACAAAAAAGGATAGACGAGTGGTTTGAAGCCAAAACAAAAGGCTTGAATGAGTATAAAAAGAATGCTCTCAAACGTCAATGGGGAACGATGCAAAAGGTTTTGAGTAGTCGCTCCCGAATGAGTAAAGTCGTTTCTGATATAATTTTTGATTTTAGCACAAAGCCAATTTTGGATTCTGATTCAGGAAATGCCATTTTGGTGGCAAATTCAATTTATGAAGCTTGTAAATATTACGAGTTATTTCAACAAACACCTTTGAAAGGTAAATCAGCAATTGTTACCTCTTACAATCCTCAAACAGGTGATATTTCTACCGAAGATACTGGAGCAAATACCGAGACAGATAAAGAGTTTATGTATAATTTATACGAAAATATCTTGAAGGATGTAAAACAAGAGGCAAATAAATCTAAAACAGAAAGCTATGAAGATTGGGCTAAAAATAAATTCATTAACGAGCCAGTAAATATGAAATTACTAATTGTAGTTTCAAAATTACTAACAGGCTTTGATGCTCCAAGTTGTTCCTATTTATACATTGACAAAAGTATGCAAGACCACGGGCTTTTTCAAGCGATTTGCAGGGTAAACCGATTAGATGGTGAGGATAAACAATTCGGTTACATTGTTGATTACAAAGACTTGTTTAAAAAAGTAGAAACTGCGATTTCTGTTTACACTTCCGATTTAGATTACGATGAATTTGAAGCAGAAGACATTGATGTTATGCTAAAAGACCGTTTGAAAGCAGGGAAAGAAAGACTTGATAATGCTTTGGAAGAAATTGCATTACTTTGTGAAAAAGTTGAAACACCAAAAGATACAATGGCTTATATCAGATTCTTTTGTGGTAATCCTGAAATAGAATCAGAATTAAAAGCAAAAGAAACACATCGAACTTCACTTTACAAAAAAGCAGTTTCATTAATTCGGGCTTATGCAAATATTGCAGATGAAATGGAATCAGCAGGTTATACTTTGACCGAAATAGAAAACATCAAAGAAGAGGTAAATCATTACCTTAATGTGCGTGAAGAGATTAGAAATGCCAGTGGAGAAACATTAGATTTAAAAACGTATGAAGCCGATATGCGTCATTTGATTGATACATATATTGAAGCAGACGAACCCGAAAAAATTTCACCTTTCGATGATATGTCGCTCTTAGATATAATTGTTAAAACTGGAATTTCTGATGCAATTGGAAAATTACCAAATGGAATTAAGGGTAGTCAAGAAGCAGTTGCAGAAACCATAGAAAATAATGTCCGAAGAAAAATCTTAAAAGAGCATTTGAACGACCCTGCATTTTTTAAAGATATGTCAAAATTACTTGCAGATATTATCGAGGCAAGAAAAGCAAAAGCAATAAACTATGAGAAGTATCTTCAAAAGATAGCCAAACTTGCTAAAGATGTAAATGATGGTAAAACTGATGAAACACCAAAGATTTTAAAAACCATTGCCCAAAGAGCTTTGTATAACAATTTGGGAAAAGATGAAAATTTGGCGATGCAAGTTGACGAAGCTGTAATGACTTCCAAAAGAGATAGTTGGCGAGGGAATTTGGCTAAAGAAAGAGAAATACAACAATCTCTTTATCAAATATTAAATGACGTAGAAAAGGTGGAAGCAATTTTTTCAATAATCCGAGAGCAAACAGAATACTAATGCAAAAAATTGAATTAGGAAATATTACGATTGAAGTCGTTCAAAAGGACATAATAAACATTCATTTGAGTGTTTACCCTCCTGATGGAAAGGTAAAAATAGCAGCACCAACAAGAATTGATTTAGAAACAATTAGAGTGTTTGCGATAAATAAATTGCAGTGGATAAAAAAACAGCAAGAAGCATTTAGGAATCAGGAAAGGGAAACTCCAAGAGAATATATTTCAATGGAAAGTCATTATTTCAAAGGCAAAAGGTATTTGCTAAAAATAATTGAACAAGAATCCAAGCCGAAAATAGTCCTTAGACATAGCAAAATAGAACTTTATGTAAGACCTAACACTTCAACCGAGAAAAGAAAAGAATTGATTGAAGAATGGTACAGAGACGAAATGAAAATTACAATTCCCAAAATGATAAAAAAATGGGAAAAGAAAATTGGAGTCGAAGTCAATGAATTTGGAGTAAAGAAGATGCGAACTAAATGGGGAACTTGTAACCCAGTAGCAAAACGCATTTGGCTAAATCTTGAATTGGCTAAAAAACCATTAATATGCTTAGAATACATAGTTGTTCACGAAATGATACATCTTTTGGAAAGGAAGCATAATGATAGATTTATAAAATTAATGAATGATTTTATGCCGAAGTGGAGATTTTACAGAGAAGAGCTTAATCGGTTGCCTTTTAGACATACAGAGTGGAAATACTAAAATCCATCGTTTATAAATAAGATTTTTGCAAAGAAATAAAGCCTGTGCAACATTAGAAAAAAAATTCTATATAATATGTATATGGGAAGTGTAGGTATGGTAAAAAATACTCCAACTTCTCCAACTTAATCACTAAGGACAGGTTGGAAAAGTTGGAGGTTTTAAGTTAATTTAGAAGAAATTTATCTCACTTCTTCAATTTGATTAAGTTCGACCAATTCCTTAATTGCCTTGTCAATTTCTATGGCAGGAATCTTGGTTGCCTCTTGAAGCTCTTTAGAGTTGCGTTGACCGTTATTTTCTAAATTGCTAAGAATCTTTCTCTGATTTTTGTCTCCTGTCTTTTTACAAAACTCATCAAAGATTAAACCTAAATTCGATTTGAAATATTCGGCTAACAGAATACCACGATTAAGGTTTGTTGGTGTTAAGATGTTATCATTCTCCCTTCCATCATCTGAGAAGTTCTCAATAAGTTGAAGTAAAATAGCAAATTTCATTGCATTTGTCTCAATTCTTGTGTAAAAGGAATTTTTTTTGTCGTCTATTGATTTATTTGCTGTATAACAATCAATTTTATACTTCCTCCACATTTCTTTTGCTTCATCAGAAGGTTCAAAAAGTATTTTGTTATCATCAGAAAAATAACTGTAAACCTTTAGTAAGAAATCATCAATTAATTTACTATTAAAGGGTTTATTTTGAGCAAAATCGTCATTAACCGCTCTTTGCAATTTAATTTGATTTTCTTCTTCCTTAGTAGCAACTTCAAAAAGAAACCTTTGTAGGAAACCACTATCAGAATCAACAGCAGACAGATTACTTGTAAATGCTTCTTTTGTAGATGGTGCAACAAGTGAAACAAAAGGATTTTTGACTTCAATATCACCAGAATTTTGGTAAGAAACTCTTTCGGTTTCGCCATCAAAGAATGATGTAAATAATGGTTTCAATTTCCCATCAGAGCCTTTGCTAAGTGTCCTAAGAAAGGTTTCAAGTTCTGTTGTAACAAATGCTAGACCAAACCCTCTTTGGCTAAGAATCCGCATTAAACGTTCAAAAGATGTTGACATTGGTAAATTGTAATCTACCGTATCAACAAACCTTGTTGCATCAAATTGTTTCTCTTCGGACTCCAATTTTGCAATAAATTTTTCTTTCTTGATTTTAGAATCCATTTGCATTTGCTCATCTAGCTTATTTGTAAGCTGATTAACAATTCTTAAAGATTCTGTTTTGCCAGTGCCAGAAGAAGCCAACAGAGTATAGTAGAAATTAGGTTTTGTTTTATTGCCTCTAATGCTAGTACCTGCCTTCCCTCGAGTCAAAGCACCTATTTTGATAAGTAAAGGAATAATTGCCCAATTCGGTGGTATTGGAGTTTTGCCTTTCAAAAGATTCACAACCTCGTTAGTGATTTCTAACTCATTCCAAAAGTCTATTTTTTGTTTTCCCGAAGAGTATTTTTTACTTAAAGAGATTCGATAGAATTTATCCTTTTTAAGTTTAGGCGATACTTCTTCAAGTGTTTCTGACTTGAAAGTATCAATTACGTTTCTATCAGTGCATAGTCCTTTATTGAACCATTCAGATAAGTCTTTAAATTCAGTTGGAGGCTTCCCAAAACAGATTGATGATTTCTTTTTTACTTCTAACCTATTTCGCATTTCTTCTTCCGAATCGTCGGAGTCTAAAAGAAAATAATACTCACCTCCTGTAAGTTGAAATTTACAGGCTTTGTTAAATCTTGAATAGATACCAAATTCTCTATCAAATCCCATTTCAACTGCTGTTAGAAAATCAGTTCTTCCTTCAACAACTATGAAAGAGGTTTTCTTGTTTGGGTTGAAAAGGAAATTATCATTTTTCATAAACGCAATTGCGTATGGATATTGAGAAATTTTAACAAATTTTTTTAATTCAAGAAATGTGGAAAGAGAATATTTCTTTCCAAGATTCTCTATAATATTTTGTAAATCCTCTTGGGTTGTAGTCTTGAATGAACATTCATTGGAAAATTTGTGAGTAAATCTATTCTCATTTGAATTTGAAATCAACCTAAGTTGAATTTTGGAATCAGATTTTATACCATAAATTTCTTCTACCTTACCGTAAATATCTTTTGGTTCTGAAAGATTTTCCTTTAAAGAAACCAAATCGTATGCATTACCGCTTAACTCACAAACATCGCAGTAATGAACCCACTTTTCAGTGTTGATACGTAGCGACGGATTTTTATCTCCGTTTGTATGTAATTCAGGTCTCATACATCGAACAAATGTTTCTTTTTTGTTAAAAGACTCGTTACCAAAATAATGCCTATAAACCTTATCAGGTTGAATATTTAGCATATCTTTTGCGTTATAGTTATTAGGATAATTAATAGAATTTTGTTGGTTAGTCATTATGACCCTCCTTTTAAATTGAAAATTCGATTGGAAAGGCACTGCCCATTTTTAGTGCCTTTTTTAATTGAAGTATTTACCACCTTCTCCAACTTTTGAAGAAATTGGTTTCCTCCTATTAGAGCGATAAAAACATAGCTAATGAGTACAAAATATTTCCGACTCTTAACTTTCTCATTTATTAGATTTAACAAACTATTCAGTAAATAGATGTTGAACCCAATACTAAACAGACTTCTCATAATCTATCCTTCTTTTAATACTTTGAAAAAATTTCCTCATTACTGCAATTTCTTTCTCTTAGTCTTACAATAATATCTTGAGTTACTTGTTTAGCAGTCTTTTTACAAAGCGAACAAATCCGTTGGATTTTTTCTTCTGCTAACCCCCAAACCAAAAACTCCAAATTTTTTGGAATTTCGCAACCAAGTTCGTTTTTTGAACCTGAGAGTGTAGATTCTTGAGTTGTTTTACCTCCTTCTCGTATTAACTCCCAAAATCTTTTTTCGATTTTATTCGTAATTTCAGTTATAGAAACTTCATACAAATATCCTCTGTTTTCTTTCCTGTTAATCCTATTATGGAACATATATTTTTCTCACCTCCTTTCTCTGTTTTTAAAGGTTTAAAGCTTCGATAATCTCATTTCTAACAAAATTTGTTTGGTGTATAATACGAAAAGAAAAGGGGATTTATTCGATGATTGGAAAGCATTGGAAAATCATATTTTTTTCCAATTTTTTTCCAATTCTATTGACAAAGAAAATATAAGATTAATACCTAATAATTTTGGAGAGATGCTCTTTTGCATATTTTTTAGTAATAAGAATATTACGAATTGTTCTATCAGAAACACTGTAAGATTTAGCCAAAACTTTATATGCTTGACATTTCCCAAATTTGTTAGAGTCCATTAGCTCAACATACTTTTTAGGAATCTCACACTTCTTTTTGTAGGTTAAAATAGATTTTTTCACTTTTGGTGATTTATATACATCTTTTTTAGATTTTTCATCTTTTGACTTAATTTCCTCATAGTAATCCAATAAGAATTGATTGTGCTTTTCAACTCTCTGCTTTTCATCATTAAGATTTTCAATCTTATTTGAAAGAATTAGGATTTCTTCATTAGCCTCATTAACCTCTTTCTTAATATATTCTTTGTCAAATAGTGAATCAAAGGTTAGAAGTTTACTTGAAACCCTTTCAATTAGATTGATTAAATCAGGTTGAATTTCTCCACTAATGGAAAGTATAATTTTCTTTTTAGTAAAACTCATTAATGCATTGTAAACTATACAGGGGAATACTCTTAGCAAATAATTTGGGTTGCTTAATCCATCACAAGTTTCCTTTAGAAATAAAAATGTATCGGAGTTTTCTGTTTCTTGTAGCAGATGAATAGATTTAATTAAAGGGAAGTAAACATTCAATAAGAATAACTTATAGATTTTCAATCTAGCTTTTGGGTTAGTTTTAATCGTTCTTGATAATATGAGATATGATAATTTTAAAGAATGAAGTTGGCTTTTCTTATTCTCATCTAATCTTATTCCCAAGTAGATTTCATTAAAACTTCTATTTGGAATCTTATTTAAAGAAACTGCGTGAATATCAAGGTAATATTCAAAATATAACGGAGATAACACCTCATTTTCTTCATTTGTATCCATTAATAAATCAAAATCTTTAATAAATCTAGAAAGACCTTTAAATTTGAAATCGTGGCTGATAGAGTTCAATTGAATTAATCCTTTGCAATTTATAGAATCAAAGTTTTTATTCTGAAAAAAGGTAGTAGCTACATACTAAATACATACCAATAGTAAGAAATCAAAGAGGAAAAGAATGATTGCAAACAAAAAAAGCTATTCCAAATGTGCTTTAGAATAGCCCAAAAATCGGGACGACTGGATTTGAACCAGCGACCACTTGACCCCCAGTCAAGTACGCTACCGAACTGCGCCACGTCCCGAAAATTGCGAATCGAAATTAAGTAAAATTTTCCAAAACTTCAACTCTAATAAAATTTTCCAATTCCTTCACTTTTCAAAAAGATTTGTTGCTTTTAGAACAAAACTGTTTACTTTTCTCATTGAAAAAACTTGTATTTAATTTTTGAAAATAAAGTCCTTAAAGAATGGGTAAAATCAAATTACTACCTCCTAATCTCTCTAACAAAATTGCTGCTGGTGAAGTCGTTGAACGTCCTGCTTCAATAATCAAAGAATTAATTGAAAACTCGATTGATTCGGGTGCAAAGACGATTACGATTACTTTTGAAGACGGCGGAAAAAGACTAATCCGAATCACTGACGACGGTTGTGGAATGACCGAAGAAGATTTGATGATGGCTTTCCAAAGGCACGCAACAAGCAAAATCGCAACAGTTGACGATTTGATGAACATTCGCACAATGGGATTTCGTGGCGAAGCTCTGGCAAGTATTGCGTCAGTTGCAAAAATTGAAGCAAAAACAGCATTGCAAGGCTCAACCGAAGGGCATTTCTTGCGAATTGACGGAGGAGAGATTCAAACTTCTCAAAAAGTGATTTCTGTTCCTGGTACGACTTTCACGATTAAAAACTTGTTCTTCAACATTCCTGCAAGACGTAAATTTTTACGTAGCAAGTCTGCCGAGACAAGGCACATTTTGAACGTTATTAAAAAGTTTACGATTGCTTACCCTGAAGTTAGCTTTCTTGTCTTTGACGAGAGTGAAAGAGTTCTTGTTTATCCAATTCAGACTTTGCAAGAAAGGCTTGAAGAAATTTTTGGTAAAAGAACTTTCTCAACTTTAATTCCTGTTGAAAACAAAATCGGTGAAGTTCAAATTACAGGTTTTGTTGAAAAGCCCGAACTTGTAAGAAAGAGTTTTGGCGAACAACATTTGCTTTTGAACAAAAGGTCTGTTACAAGCCGAGTGCTTAACAAAGCAGTTTTTTCTGCTTACGGAAGTTTGATTTCAAAAGGCGATTACCCACTTTTCGTGATTTCTCTTGAAATGCCAGCAACAGAATTTGACATAAATGTTCACCCTGCGAAACTTGAAGTGAAGTTTGCAGAAGAACAAGAAATCTTTGATGCAATTTACAAAACAATTCGTGAAGTTTTTACTTCGGATATGGCAATTCCAAGTATGCACGAAACTTCATTAAAACCTGCTCACAGAACTAAAATTAAACCGAACCAGTTTACTTTAGACCACCAAAAACCTTTCCTCTTCAAAGAAGCACCAACAAACAAACATTTGGAATCACCAACTTTTGTCAAACCTCAAGCACCAACTCAATCACGTTTGAACTTGACCGAAAATATGAGCGATGACGAGTTTGAAGAAGAAGTAATTTCAAAAGCACAAGAACCCGAAACGCCAAAACAAGTTCACAATTCGATGAGTGGAAAGTTTTGGCAAGTTCACAATACTTACATTTTTTCCCAAATAAAAAGCGGACTTGTAATTATTGACCAACACGTTGCTCACGAAAGAATTCTTTACGAGAAAGCACTTCGGTGTTTTGACGATTTTACTTTGCCTTCACAAAAATTACTTTTCCCGCAAACAGTTCAGCTTTCAAAAGAAGATTATTTAATTTTGCTTGAGATTTTGCCTTGGCTCGAAAAGATTGGATTTGAAATCAAAAATTATGGCGATAATTCGATTTTGCTTGAAGGAATTCCTGCCGATGTTAGGCTTCAAGACGAAGCGTCAATTCTGGTAAAAATGCTTGAGTTTTACAAAGAAAATGAGTTCAAGGAATCTGACGTGAAGAAAAATGTTGCAGCTTCTTTTGCTTGCCATTCAGCGATTAAAGCTGGTGACAAACTAACCGAAGACGAGATGAGAGTTTTAGTTGACGAACTTTTTGGAACAGAATTTCCTTACTTCTGTCCACACGGAAGACCGATTGTAATTAACTTAAGCACAAAAGAACTTGGTAAAAAATTCCACAGAACTTAAACACAAAGCAACCCTAACTTATCTGCTCTTATAAAAATTTCTTGGAGAAGAATTGAAAAAAACAATACAAACAGAACCAGAAAAAGCGATTTTAGTTGCAGTCTCTTTACCTAATGACGAACAAATTAACACTGAAGAAAGCCTTGACGAGTTAGAGTCTCTTGCGACAACTTCGGGAGCGATAACTGTTAGCAAAATTATTCAGAATCGAAAAGCAATTGACAGCGGACATTTTATCGGGAAGGGAAAAGCGGCAGAATTAAAAAGCCTTGCAAAAGAATTTGGCGTTAAACTCATAATTTTTGACAACGAACTTTCACCTGCACAAGTGAAGAACCTTGAAAAAGCAACAGAAATTAAAGTTTTAGACCGTTCAGGTTTGATTCTTGACATTTTTGCACTTCACGCAAAAAGTAAAGAGGCTTGCACGCAAGTCGAACTTGCACAACTTGAATATTTAATGCCAAGACTGACAAAACAATGGACTCACTTTTCGGAAGGATTTGGTGGAATCGGAACAAAAGGTCCAGGTGAGACACAACTTGAAACAGACAGACGTTTAATCAGGACTAGAATTACAAAACTCAAAGATGACCTTGCAAAAATTCAGAGACAAAGAGAAACTCAACGGAAAAGTAGAAGGGATATTTTTAAAGTTGCACTTGTTGGCTACACAAATGTAGGAAAATCAACGCTTTTTAATGCTCTTTCTGATGCAAAAGTTTTGGTAGAGGATATGCTTTTTGCGACTTTGGACTCGACAGTTCGAAAGATTGAAATTGGGCAACAAATCGAAGTTCTAATTTCTGATACAGTCGGTTTCATCAAAAAGCTTCCGCATAGTCTGGTCGCTTCTTTCAAAAGCACACTTGAAGAAGCTGGTGAAGCTGATTTACTCCTTCACGTTGTTGACATTAGTAGTCCAAATTTTAGAGAGCAAATCGAAGCTGTAAACACAGTTTTGGACGAAATAAAAATTCGCGACAAACAGACTTTACTGATTTTTAACAAAGTTGATAGGCTTGAAACAACAGGTTTAATCGAACAAGTTTCTGAAGAATTTGAAAACTCAATTACAATTTCAGCAGGAAGCCAAATCGGTATTGACGATGTTCGTGAGAAAGTTCATAAAATTATTTTGGAGAATTTTGTAGTTCGAGAGTTGCAGTTTCCAATTTCTGAATTTGCCTCTGTTCCGAAGGTTTACCAACTTGCAGAGGTTCTTGAAAGAGAAGACACAGAGGAATTTGTTTACCTAAAAATTCGAGCTTCAAAAAGTAACTTTAACCTAATTGAAAAATTGTAAAACTAAATTTTAATCTTTTCAATTAACTCGTAAGTCGGTTTTAAGTCTTCCAAAGAGGAAAAATTCTTTGCTTTTTGCCCTTCAACCAAATCTGTAAAAGTTTTTATTTCGTTAAAGTAGCCGTGAACGTGAATTGAATTAAACTCGCCAATCGGCACAAAGTCAGATTGTTCGTAAAGGATTTCTCTTTTGCGAGGCAACTTCACAACCTTCTCCAAAGGAATTCCTAAGACACTTGGCGACTTTGGAATGAAAGTTAGTTTTCGAGTTCCTTCTGTTTCAAAAATCCCTTTTTCAGTATTCACGACAAGAGTTTCTTTTGCTTCTGTCCAAGAGTAATCGGTTGAAAGTTCGAGATTTCCGAGAGTTCCGTTTGCGTGTTCAAGAATTGCAAAAAGTGTTTTGTTACCTTCTGCTCCAACTGATTTTGTTTCAATATTTTTTACTTCACCAAAAAGAAAAATTGCTAAGTCCAAAGGGTGAATGAACAAATCCCAAATTGGATTTCCCTCTGGAAAACTGCCTGTCAAGTAACGCAAGTTGTAAGAATTTGCCTTACCAATCTTTTGCTTCAAAATTGAGTTTACGACTGCGTAACGCTTTTGAAGTCCGACAACACAGTTTGAGTTTTGCGAAATTGAAATTAGTTCTTCGAGTTCTTTGAGTGAAGTGCAGGGTGGTTTTTCTACAAAAATATTTTTACCCGCTGAGAGAAATTTCTTGCAAAGTTCAAAGTGGATCTTAGGATTTGAGCAAATGAAAACACCTTTTACTTCGTCGTCTTTTGCAATTTTTTCGAGGTCGTTTGTTCCTTCGGCGTTGTAACGTTTTGCCATTTTCGTTGAGTTTGCAATACCTTTTGTGCAAACGTATTTCAGCGGAACTGCGAGAAAGTCAAGTACAGGATAAAGGTTGTTGACGCTGTGATTTCCGACTCCAACGAAGGCGTATTTTCCTTTGTAACTTTCGGGTAGATTTAGATGGTGTTGTTTTTTGTAGTTTTTGTATTTTTCAATTAAATTTTTTATCATTTGTTTTGCTCGAATTTTAAAATTTGCATAAAAGTTAGTTACGTTCACTCGAAGGCACAAACATTTTTTTAAGGATTGCTCTTGCCAACAGTTACAAAAGAAAAATCTAAAACTAAACCTAAAGTCCAGAAAAAAAGAAAACCACTTTTAATCCCGCAGTACAACGTGATTTTGTTGAATGACGAAACTCACACTTACGATTACGTGATTGAAATGCTCCAAAGGTTGTTTCAACATTCTTACGAAATGGCTTTTTTGATGGCTTGTGAAGTTGACACTTTCGGACGAGTAATTGTTTGCACAACTCACAAAGAGAGAGCAGAGTTCAA
The DNA here is from genome assembly GCA_008501735.1 of Calditrichota bacterium. GTDB lineage: Bacteria > CLD3 > CLD3 > CLD3 > CLD3 > CLD3. The sequence goes on from QQUF01000008.1 coordinate 198,228, forward strand.
ACGTGACCAAATTCGTTCTTTCGGACCTGACCATCGAATGTCAATTTCAAAATCTTCGATGCAAGCAATAATTGAACCTGTCGGAAAATCCGAATAAAAATGTTAGGATTACACAACAAAATCTATTTAGCCAACGAAACACACGAAAAAACACGAAATTTTGTAAGGGCAAATTCTTGTAATTGCCCCAAAAGTTAAAAAATGTCTTATCAAATTTCCCAAATTAAAGCAAGGCTTTCTCAATCTATTTTTAGTCTTGGAATCCTTTTTACATTCACAAATGAAGAAATTAGACAGTTTTTTCTCAAACCTTTTTCACTCCCGCCGAACAGTTTTGAATCACTTTTTGTCCTATTACTAATAATTTTCGTTACAATTTTTGTTTTGATTTTTCCTTTTAAAATTTGGTCTAATTTTTATTTAGAACAAAAGTTTGGTGATTTTGAAATTGATTTCTTCCAATTTCTTTTTCAAGAACTAAAAAGTTTTGTCTTGAGTTTCTTTCTAGTAAGTATTTTTTCTTGGATTTTGGTTTGGTGTATTTTTGAATTTAGCAAAGCTTGGTTTTTGGTTCTTAGCGTGATTTTAGGAAGTCTGAATTTATTTTTCGCAAAAATTTTTCCTGCTTTGCTTATGCCATTTTTTTATGAATTGAAACCTTTTGAGAACCATTCTTTAAAAACTAAAATTAAAGAATTTTTAAAAATAAATTTGGAAATTTTTGTTGCAAAAGGGGCAAAAGTTGAAGCAAAAATTTATGGCTTTGGTGGAACAAGCCGTAAGATTTTGCTTTCCGAAGGTTTGTTGGAAAGGTTGGACGAAAATGAAATTTTGGCTGTTCTGAGCCACGAGCTTGGACATTTGAAGAAGTATCACAACCTAAAGAAAATTATTTACGAAAATTATTGGACGATTTTTATACTTTTTTGTGCAGATTTTATTTTAGGTGAATTTCTCGAATTTGAATTTTTACTTGAACAAGGTTTGGTTTACCTGTTGATTTTGGTTTTCATTTTTCATTCTTTGGTTTCTGTGGTTGAAAATTACACTTCGAGAAAGTTTGAATTGGAAGCTGACCTTTTAGCTGTTAAATTCAGCGGGAAAAATTCGCTGAAGTCTGCGTTGTTAAAAATCGAAGAAACAGAGACTTTGCCAAAGTGGATTGAGTTTTTATTTTTGAGTCATCCGACTTTGGAAAGAAGGCTCAAAGCAATTGAAAATTTTGAATAAAAAGAAAGAAAATAAATGAAAAAAGTCAGTGTAGTTACAATGGGTTGCTCGAAAAATCTAGTTGATTCAGAAGTGATAATGAGCGTTGTGCAAGGCGATAAATATGAAATTACTGAAAATGCCTACGAATCAGACATTGTAATCGTGAACACTTGCGGTTTCATTGAATCGGCAAAAGACGAGTCAGTTGACGCAATTCTTGAAGCAACTGAACTTAAGAAAAGTGGAAAAGTTGAAAAAGTAATTGTTGCAGGTTGCCTTTCAGGTCGTTACAAAGAAGAGTTGCAAAGGGAAATTCCTGACGTTGATGTTTTTTTAGGACCTCAAGATTACAGTGGAGTTCAAAAGGCTTTGGATTTGCCCGAAAGACCTTTTTACAGAAGAATTCTCACAACACCTTCACACTTTGCGTATATGAAAATTTCGGAAGGTTGCAACAATCCTTGCACCTTTTGTGCGATTCCGAAAATGCGAGGTAAGCACACTTCGACTCCAATCAGAGATTTAATTATCGAAGCAGAATCTTTGGCAGAACAAGGCGTGAAAGAAATTATTCTTTTAGCACAAGATTCGACAATGTACGGACTTGACACTCACGGAGAAATGATTTTACCACAACTGATTCGTGATTTGAACAAAGTTCACGGAATTGAGTGGTACAGATTAATGTACACTTATCCGGCTTTCTATACTGACGAAGTTACTCACGCAATTGCCGAATCCGAAAAATTTGCAAAATACATTGATTTTCCTGTTCAACACGTGAACGACAGAATTTTGGCAAAAATGCAAAGAAATGTAACCAAAGACGACCTTCGCAAAAAAATAAACCAAATGCGTTCAGTGATGCCTGAACTAACTTTGCGAACAACAATGATTACAGGCTTCCCAAGTGAAACAGAAGCAGAATTTCAAGAAATGCTCGATTTTATGGAAGAAATGCAATTCGACAGACTTGGGGCTTTTTCTTACTCAGTCGAAGACCACACGAAAGCCGCAAGAATGGAAGACCAAATTCCCGAAGAAGTTCGCGAGGAAAGACGTGCTGCAGTTATGGAATTGCAAACTGAGATTTCTTTTCAGAAAAACTTAGACTCAATCGGGAAAGAATTTGACGTTTTGATTGATGATTACAACAAAGAATCAGACGTTTTCATTGGCAGAACTTACAAAGACGCTCCTGAAATTGATAACGAAGTTTACGTTAGTGGCAAAGACTTGGAGATTGGTAAGTTTTACAAAGTTGAAATTAACGACGCAACCGAGTTCGACCTTTACGGCTCAGTAAAAAAGTGAATTTTAAAAAAAGTCGTTTTAATTTCTTAGGACGATTTTTCACTTCCTCAAAATTTTTTCAAAAAAATCTAAACGAATCTAAACTTTCTGTGTAGTTGCTTTAATTTAACTTGATGGATAAAAATGTTAGAGAACGAAGCAGAAATTGTTTCAAAAGCAAAAAACGGTGATTCCGTTGCTTTTAAGAAACTTTTTGACTTTTACAGCGACCTCGTTTTTAGAGTTTCGATTCAAATTGTAAGAAACACAGAAGATGCAAAAGATGTAACTCAAGAAGTTTTTATAAGAGTCTTTAGGTTTTTTCACACCTTTGACGAGGAAAAATCTTTTTTTACTTGGCTTTACAAAATCGTGATGAACGCAAGTTATGACCAAGTGAAAAAGCAAAAACGCTCTGCAAAAATTTCGATTGATGAGCGAAAAGAAGAAGAATATCCGGATATGCCTGACACAAAACAGGTTGAACCTGATGCTCCTTTGTTGAAAAAAGAACTTAGAGAAGTTGTAATGGAGTTAGTCGAAGATTTAACGAACCAACAAAAGACTGTTTTTGTTCTCCACGATTTACAAGCAATATCTCACGAAGAAGTAGCAAATATTCTGAGATGTAGTCAGGGAAATGTAAGAAGCCATCTCTTTTCTGCGAGAAAATCAATCAGAGAAGCGTTGGAAAAAAATTATCCTGAACTTTTGGAAAGCATCTAAAATGACGATGAAAAACGAAAATAAAAATTCTTTTGAAGATTTTTCTTCACTCTTTCTCAAAAGAAATTTGAGCAAAGATGACAAAGATAAAATTTGGCAAAATTTAGTAAAAACTTTGAACCTCGATGAAGTAGAGTCGAACGAGAATTCAGAGGAACTTTTAGTCAAATTTTCAGAGGAAAAGTTGAACTCAAAAGAAAAAGAACAGCTTTGGGAAAACATTTGTAACGAACTCAGGCTCGATGAGCAAGTCGAAGGTTGGGAAAAAGTTTCAGAGTCTTTTATACAAGAAGAACTTAAAGAATCAGATAAAAGTCAGCTTTGGGAAAACATTTGTTCTGAACTTCAACTTGATGAAAAAGTTGAAAGTTGGAATCAAGTTTCCGAAAGTCTTTCTTCTGAGACTTTGGATTCGGAATCAAAATCTGAAATTTGGAACGCCTTGAACGAAGAACTTTTCACAGAAGAAAAGCCTTCAAACGTGATTGAGTTCAAACCACAAACTTTCGAAGCTAAAACAGTAGAAGAACAGCCAAAGAAAAATAACATTTGGCGTTACGCAAGCATCGCTGTTGCAGCATCTTTTGCAGTATTTTTTGTTGCAAACAATTGGGACTCTGAAACAGGAGTTTCGCCACAAAATTCTGCTGACAATGGAAACTCAATGGAAATTCAAGTCCCTGAATCACAGCACGAGAAACTCAAAAAACTGTCGAAAATTAATGCGGCAATTATTTTGACTGATTCACTTGAAGAGGCTGAAAAAGATAGTCTGAAAGATGACAGCACAAACACGACCAAACAAAAACCTCAAGAATAAAAAGAAGGCACTCAACTTAGAGTGCCTTTTCTATTTTATAACTTTTTAATAAAATCTTCGACGTGTTCTTCAATAATTTTGAGTGAAAGAAAAGATTCAAGAATTAGAATTACTGTCGCCACAAAAAGAAAAATTATTCCCGCACAAGTCAAAATAATTATCCAAGTCTTATCAGCTTCGTAAGCACTCATAATTCCACCTATTAAACCACTTACCACCAGAACTCCAATCGCACAGTAAAGACAAACAAGAGCATTCCGAAACATTTTTGAACGTCTAAAAAGATGTTGTAAAATTTCCTTTGTGTGTTCGTTTTGATTATTTATCAAATGGTGGATTTCGTTGTGGATTTGTGAAAACCTTGCTGAAGTCGACGAAACTAACATTCCAATTCCAGGAATTAAAAGTAATGGGCTTAGCCAAATTCCAATTGAGTCCATTTTTTACCTAAAAAATTTTGTAAACAAAAAAGGGCACTCAAAATTTGAGTACCCTTTAAAATCTAAACTGAAATAAAAACTATTTCAAGAAAACCATTTTTCGAGTTTGAGAAAATTCGCCTGCTGTGAGTTTGTAGAAATAAACTCCACTTGAAACTAATTTTCCACTTTCATCAGTTCCGTTCCAAGTTGCAGTAAAGTTTCCTGCTTGTAATTTTTCCGAAACAAGAGATTTTACTTTTTGACCGAGAATGTTGAAGATTTGTAATTCAACTTGTCCTTGTTCAGGAACAGCAAATTCAATGTTTGTGCTTGGATTGAAAGGATTAGGGAAGTTTTGGTTTAATTTGTAATCCTTAGCAATTTGAGAATTTGAATTCTCTTCTAAATCTGTAGTTAAAGTAGGTGTTTTTGTTGTGAACAAAATTGCTTTATTGTTCAAAAGACCTTCAGATGAATTAGCGATTACATTTCTTCCTTTGTACATTAATGCATCTGTTTGAGTTCCATTTTCGATTCCAACAGTAACATATTCTTGTCTGATTGGGTCAATGTCTTGGTATTGGAAAATAATTTCTCCATCTCCAGTTGGAGTAGAGTGGAAAGCTGGGTCTTTAAGAATCATTTGGAAAGTTTCGTAAGGATTTGGGTCGCCACTGTAATGTTGGAGAGCATTCCATTGAACAATGTAAAGATGATTTACTGTATCGTAATAGTTGTAAATTCTTCCACTTTCACCACCATTTTTTCCAAGGTCAGTCCAGAAAGGACAAATCATATTTGATAAATTGTCTTGGAAAGGAAGGTTTTCATTCTTCCATTGAGTAGCATTGTTTGAGCCCATCATTGCAAAACCGTCTGAACTAATTGAAATGTGGGTAAAACTATTTCCATAGAAGGTGAAGTTAAAAGGCATTGGAACAGTTAAAGTGTAATCAGAAATAGATGCTGGGAAACTCATTTGAGTCCCAAGTCCTTGTGCAAGCTCAACCCAATTGTAAGTTGGTGCTTCCAAAACTTGGTCACCATTTTCAATTGCATAATAACCATAAGCATCTGACATTGAAGGATCTTCAGGGAAGAGTTTTCCGACTGTCATTGTAAATGGAATTGCAAAAGAGTAAGGGTAAGAACTGCTTGCTCCACTTGTGATGTAAAGAATGAATTCGACTGGAGTTTCAACAGGGAAGTTTGCAGGAACGCTTACTTCAAAAGCATCAGAAATTAAAGCTCCACCAGTTGAGTCAGGTTCAAGAGTTATGTTATAAGTCGCATTAAAATCTGTAATTGTAACATTTGGATTACCTGTTGTAAGAATCCCGTTGAAATTCTCAGCAACTCCCCAACCTTTGTTTTGAAGAGTAATTCTCATTTCAGCAATTTCACCTGGATCTAAACTATTAGGGTGAAAAGTACTGTTGTCTTCAATTAAAACTTCTTGGTAAGTTAAACTTGGAGTTCCAAGAGGCATATTTAAAGGTTCTGTCCAAGTATTTCCGAGTCCATCAGAAATTGTAAGAAGCATAGTAATTGCGTGAAATTCTACAAATTCTGAATCAAGTTGTAATTGGAAACTTGTTGGAGGTTGTGCAGTCGCACCTGAAGCAATGTTTCCATAGCTGATTGAGTTCTGAACAATTGTAACAAGTGTGTCAGAAGTTGAGATTGTTGCCGTTACATTTGAAGCTGATTGAGTTCCAAAATTATGTAAAACAAGTCCAACATCAACAGTCTCACCTGGATTTACTTTACCGTTACCGTTACCGTTAGCAGTATCGTCAATTAGAATATTTTCAAAAGTTACAAACTGATTTGGGTTTGAGATTGTGTAGTTTTGTTGGTCAGGAATTATATTTCTTCCCGCAACTGTAAGGTGTAAAGTTGTACCAATAGTTCCGTTTCCAATTTGGACCGGAATTTGTCCAACTACATCTGTTTCGCCAACAAAGAAAACACTTTGGTCGTCAGTGTAAGCACAAACTGTAATTCCACCAAGAGGCGAACCAGTGTTTACGTCAGTTACTACAACATTCAAAGTTGAATTAGGAACAACAGATGAAGATGCTAAAACAGTAACTGGTTTAGGAGTTGTTGTTCTCATATTAATTTCAGCGTCGCCAAAGATTATGTACTGGTCAAATGCAGTTTTCATAGTTTCATCAGCATTACTTCCAATTGGTCCACCATAAATTCCGTACATATACATTTGTCCGTGAAGGAAAGCAGTAGCTAAATGTTCGTGTTCAAGTTGGAAAATTGCATCGTAGAGACCTAAATCATTTTTGTTGTTTAAACCTGTGTGAGTGTTCCAAGTTGGACCAACAAAAGCAACTGTTCCACCAAAACTACTTGTTCCGCCATTAAAAATTAATGCCTGTCCAAGGCATTCACTAGAACTTTTGTATTGAGTAACTCCACAACCAATACTTGTTGCAATTGGAGTCATATTTGTGTTTGCAAGTCCGGAAGCAGAGCTTGTTCCAAAACTCATTGCACTCCAACCAGTCACCCAACCTTCTCCACGATAATTTACAAAAGCAGCTCCAGCTTCAAAAGCTTGGACAAATTCGTTTTGCTGAGCTCCTCCGTCAACGAAAAAAGTATCAACGTTTACATAGTCTCCAACTGCGTACATTTCATCGCGGATTTTACGTTTCGTATCTTTTTGTGATACGTAAGCATCATTTGCAGCAACAATTCCTCTGCGATACCAATCAACATTTGGATTGATGTAAGGATTTTTTTCGTATTGGATAAGTTTGTTAATTGCTCTTTGTACTTTTTGCAAATTTGTAGAACCAGTTACACTTGTTGGAATCCTGCTGTGAAAAATGTCAGGAAAGTAGTCGTTTCCAGCAACGTAATAAAAATAGCTTTCATTTGAAAAATTCCCTGGCAAAGTTGCAGCACCTGGATAAGGAGGCGGGTCATTTGTATAATCTTCGAAAGTTGTATTTGAGACATTTTCATCACCAATAACCATTGCGAAGTCAGGAGGAGTTGAAGAGTTAAATCTTGCTTCAAGGTCTTCTCTGAGTCCACCTTTTGGATTTGGAGTTTGTGTAATTGATTGTGGATAGCTAACAGGACTTCCAACATTTTGAAAAGGTGTTGAGTCAACAATTGTTGTTAAAACACCTTTTTGGTTTTTCCAATCAACGAAGGGTTGGAGAACATTAGTTAAACCTGGATTAGAAGAAAGAGGAGCGTAAATTACATAATAACTTACTGTAGCTGTTTGAGTTCCAAGTGTTTCGTAGTTAATGATTGTATTCTTATAAAGTGGAGCAAAAGCTTTAGATACAGTTGTCGGCTCTTTGTCAAGTGCATTTGTTAAATCTGTTGAGCTATAGTCCAAAACAATTTCAAGGTCTTTTGCAATTGTGAGTTCTTTGCTTTGTGGGTCGTAAGTGTAAGGGTAAACACGAAGGCTGACAATTCTAAAATCACGAAGAACAGAAGGTGAACTTAAGTAACTCTCATTTTCAGGATAAATTCTTCCATTGTTATAAAATTCTTGGTCAAATTCAAAACCTGGACTTAAAAGCCCTCCTTCTCTTTCATTTACTTCTTCGTTTTGTGAAGGATAAACAACTACATTTTTCATCGTTTCTGCGTAGTTAACGTTTACACTCACTTCAACTCCAGCACGAGCAGGAATTGCAACAAAAGTTGTGATGAAAGGAAGTTCTGGTTTACCGAATTCTACAGTTAAAGGGAACTCATCTTCTTCAAATTTAATGAAGTCAGTTCCTGCTTCGTTGACCTGATGAAAGGGAATTTCAGGCATATTAAAATGGATTCTTGTTTCTCTTGAATTAGAAACCGTTACGTTTGCGTAATCCGCATAAGTCATATCTGTAGCAGATACTAAAGAAGCGGAAAGTGTTATCGCCGTACCAAATAAAAAGAGGGCAATAGGAGTTTTGTTCATCTGATTCCTCCAGGAACATTTTAGGTTAACTGTTAATTTCTTTTGGGTTAACAATTGGTTCAGAAAAGGGTCGAATAATTTAAAGGAACATTAAATCTTAAGCAAGTATTTTATTTTGAGTTAACACTTGCAATTTTTTAGTTTAACCTATAAAAATGGCTTTTATTCCAATAAGGATTTTGCTAATTTTAAAACCTAATTTTTAACTTAAAAACATAGGAGCTTTGCAACTTAAAATGAGTAACATTCCTGAAAACTTAAAATATACAGCTGAACACGAATGGGTAAAAATTGATGGAGACATTGCAACAATCGGAATTACTGATTTTGCACAAAGTGAACTTGGCGACATTGTTTTTGTCGAATTACCTGATATCGGAACACATCTTGAAGGAAACAGCACTTTTGGAACAATTGAAGCAATCAAAGCAGTTGCCGACCTTTTTGCTCCGCTTTCTGGTGAAGTAACAGAAATTAATGAATCACTTGAAGATGAGCCTGAACAAATTAACCAAGACGCTTACGAAGGTTGGATTTTGAAAATGAAAATTTCAGATGTTTCAGAAGTTGACAACCTCCTTTCTTCAGATAAGTATTCTGAAATTGTTGCAAGTTAATTTCTAAACAACTTTGAAATTTCTTTAATTTTAAATCCCCAAAAAATTGCCTTTGGGGATTTTTTTTACCTTTAAAAAATTAATTTTGAATTTCAGGTAAAACTTTGCGTTGAATCGCAAGAAATTATTTTTTGAAAACTTTAAATTTTAGGAAGAATAAAATGTCAGATGAAATCAAAAATGTAATAATTCTCGGTTCAGGTCCTGCAGGACTTACAGCGGCAATTTATGCTGCAAGAGCAAATTTAAATCCAGTTGTTGTTGAAGGAATTCAACCCGGAGGACAACTTACAATCACAACTGATGTTGAAAATTACCCTGGATTCCCAAAAGGAGTTATGGGACCGGAATTAATGGCTGAGTTTAGAGCTCAAGCTGCAAGATTCGGAACAGAATTCGTTAGCGGAAATGTTGTTAAAGCTGAGTTGTCAAACCAACCTTTTGAACTTCACACCGAAGACGGAAGAATTTTAAAAACTAAAAGCCTTATCATTTCAACAGGTGCTTCTGCTAAACTTCTTGGTTTGGACTCAGAAACAAAATATATGGGAAAAGGCGTTTCAGCTTGTGCAACTTGTGACGGGTTTTTTTACAGAGGGCTGAAAGTTCTTGTTGTTGGTGGAGGAGATACAGCAATGGAAGAAGCAACTTACCTAACAAGATTTGCTTCAAATGTAACTCTTGTTCACAGGCGTGAAGAATTTAGAGCTTCAAAAATTATGGAAGACAGAGCAAGAAAGAATGAAAAAATAGACTTTCTTTTAAATGCAACAATTGATGAAGTAATAGGAAATGAAAATGGTTTGGTAGTTGGTGCGAATATGAAAAACACTGTTACAGGTGAAGTGAATTACGTTGATGCTGACGGAATTTTTATCGCAATTGGACACAGACCAAACACTGACCTTTTTGTTGACCAACTTGAACTTGACGAAAACGGCTACATAATTACAAAACCCGATTCAACTTACACAAGCATTGATGGAGTTTTTGCTTGTGGTGATGTTCAAGACCACGTTTACAGACAAGCAGTTACAGCAGCAGGAACAGGTTGTATGGCAGCAATTGATGCTGAAAGATGGTTGGAAAACCAAGAAGGTTAATTTTCCTAACTTGAAAGAAAAAATTAATGACTCTCCCAAAAACTTTTGGAGAACTTAAAGAAAGTGGCTACGAAGTCCTTTCTGTAAAAGATGAAGTTCGTAAAAATCTCATCAAAAAAATCAAAAACAACGAAACGGTTTTTGAAGGAATTATAGGTTACGAAGAAACTGTAATTCCTGAAATTGAAAATGCGATTCTTTCCAAACACGATTTTATTTTGCTCGGACTTCGAGGGCAGGCGAAAACGAAAATTTTGAGAAGCCTGACAAATCTTTTAGACGAGAGAATTCCAATCATCAAAGGCTCGGAAGTGAACGACAATCCGTTTGCACCGATTAGTAAGTTTGGAAAAGACCAAATCGAAGAATGGGGAAATGCTACTGAAATAGAATGGATTCCAAGAGATTTCCGATACAATGAAAAACTTGCAACTCCTGACGTTACAATTGCAGATTTAATCGGAGACATTGACCCGATAAAAGCTGCTTCACAACGACTTCATTACTCACACGAAGGAGCGATTCATTTTGGGATTTTGCCAAGAACAAATCGCGGGATTTTTGCGATAAATGAAATTCCTGATTTACAACAGAGAATCCAAGTTGGTTTGCTGAATCTTTTGGAAGAAAAAGATATTCAAATTCGTGGGTTTCCAATTCGTTTTCCGATTGATGCGATGATTGTTTTTTCTGCAAATCCGGAAGATTACACAAGTCGCGGAAGTATAATTACGCCTTTAAAAGACCGAATTTCTTCACAAATTATTACGCATTATCCACACAAACTTGAAGATGCAATTCAAATTTCAGACCAAGAATCTTGGTTAGAGCGTGAAAATTTAGGTGAACCTAATTTTCCACAGGTTTTGCGGGAGGTTATTGAACTTGTAGCTTTTGAAGCAAGACAAAGTGAGTTCATTGACCAAAAATCAGGTGTCAGCTCGCGAATGGTAATTTCTTGTCTTGAAAATGTTGTTAGCAATTCTGAAAGAAGAGTTGCAAGAGGTCTTTCAGAAGAGATTTCAATCAGAACTTCTGACCTTTGGGCAATGGTTTCTGCTATCACTGGAAAAATTGAATTGGTTTACGAAGGTGAAGAGCAAGGAGTCGAACAAGTCGCAAAAGGCTTAATCGGAAAAGCAATTCAAACTGCTTTCACAGAAATCTTTCCACTTGTAAACCCAACTAAGAGTGAAAAGTCACAGCACTTACTTTACAACGAAATTGTTCACTGGTTTGGACAAGGAAATTCTGTTGAAGTCAATGACTTGATGAGCTCGGAAGATTACTTTGAAATTTTGGATAAAATTCCAACCTTGAAGTCAATCGCAAGGAAATATTTTTTCAAACAAGGTGAACAGGCTTCACAAGAAAATCTTGCTTCTGGAATGGAATTTGTTCTTGAAGGACTTTTCCAATCTTCAAAAATTGGAAAGTTTGAAATGAGAAGAGGTTCTAAGTTCAGAGATTTGGCAGGAAGTTATTTCGACAACATTGATTTCGATTTAAATTAAAGAAAGTAGGGAACAAAAATTTTTGTTCCCTACAAATTTGTTCCCTACAAATTATTAATGCTTGTGTCCTTCAAAGTATGCTTTCTCAAAACTATCAATCAAACTATTAAGTTTTTTGACGTTAGCTAAGTCAGTAGTTTGTTTAGCTTTCATTGAGTAAACAATCATTTCGTGGAGCATTGTAATCTTTTCTAAATATTTTGCGTGAGCTTCTTTTTTACTTGAATCACTTGGTTTGATTCTTTGTGCTAAAAAGTATTCAGTTACAATTTTTTCTAACTCGTCAGCGTGTTCGTCTTTGTTACTCACCCAACGGACAATTTGGTTGTAATTTTTTGCGTCTTTTGCAGAAAGTTCCAAAATTTGGTTCATTCCTTTTTCGATTGTTTTCACGTGTTCACGCATCAAGGAAATTCTAACTTCGTCGTCATAAATCCCACAAGGAATTTGGCAGTGAGCGAAAGCTTGAGAAATTGCAAAAGCACTAATTAAAACAAAACTAAATAACGATTTTTTCAAGTTCATTTTTAAACTCCTGTAAAGTTTGGTTATTTGAAAAATTTAGCGTCCAAGTTACAAACTAAAAACTTTTCGTTCAATTAAATTATCTTCTCAAAATTATTGAGTGTTAAGGGTTATTTGGAAACCACTAAATTTATTCTTGTTGTAGAAAGGACTTTAGAATCAGCGGTTGGAGATTGGTTAACAACTGTGTTTGGTAAGATTTCATTGTCGTGGATTTTGCTTACTCTGCCGAGTTTCAAACCTGCTTTTGCGATTCTTGTTTCAGCTGTGTTTAGTGGCAAACTTATTAAATTTGGAACAATGAATTGACCTTCTGGAGTTCCCAAACTAACTGTGATTTCGATTTCTGTCTGAGGTAAGACTTTCATTCCTACTTTCAAAGTCTGTCCTGAAACAACTCCATTTGGGAAAATTGTTGAGTAATCTCTTTTGATTTCTTTTAGGTTAAGATTCAAACTTTTGATTCTGATTTGAGCATCTCTTTCCGAGATGCCTTTTAGGTTCGGAATCTCAACAGGTTTCATTCCGCTACTGACTGTTAAGTAAATCCTTCTACCACTTTTGGTTTTCGTTCCTGCTTTGGGCACTTGGTGAAGAACAATTCCTGTGTCCAAAACACTAAATCTTTCTTCAGCTTTAATTCCCTTAAATCCTGTCGTTTGGAGTAAAGAATCGGCTTCTTCAAAGGTGAGTTTTTCGACTTCGGGAACAATCACTGTTTCGTTTTGTCTAACGTACTCTGGAAGTGCAAATTTATCTGTAATAAAAAAACTTAGCACTCCAATTAGGACAAAAAATAAAACTACAGTAAATAATTCTAAAAATTTTCTCAAAACTTAACCAAAAATTTTCTAAGCAGTTTTAACAAGTTTTGCGGCAAAAGAGCCGTCGAAATTAGATTGGTACTGAAATGTTCTTACAAAACCTTCTTCGGTCAAAAATTCTTTTGGAACTTTTCCCTTAGCAGATTCAATTTCAAATTCAGGGTGTTTCACTAAAAATTTATGAACGATTTCTTCATTTTCACGGGAGTCAATTGAACAAGTGCAGTAAACTAAAACTCCACCTTTTTTCAAATTCTTTGCAAGGTTTTCAAGGATTGCAGATTGAACTTTTGTGATTTTTTCAACATCTTCATTCTTACGTTTCCAACGCATATCAACTCTTTTGTTCAAAACTCCAAGTCCTGAGCAAGGAACATCAGCAATAATTTTGTCAAATTTATCTTTGTAACTAAACTCTGTAGCATTTCCAGCAACAAGAGCAATGTTTGACAAACCAAGTCTTTTGATGTTTTGGTTAATCAATTTTTGTTTTGCTTCAAATTTGTCTAAGCCGATAATTTCCGCTTCACAATTTGAAAGCTCAGCAATGTGTGTGAGTTTTCCGCCCGGAGCACAACAAGCGTCCAAAATTCTTTCGCCTTTTTGTGGGTCAAGTAAAATGCTCGGAATTCCTGCACTTGTGTTTTGGATTGAAGCTAAGCCTTTGATGAGAAAAGGTTTAATTTGTCTAAAAGTGAAGACTTCGTAAAAATCTTTGATTTCAGTTTTTTTGCAAAAATCTCTACTGAGTTCAAGGAAAAGCTGTTCTTCTGTGAAAATAGTTTTGTTGAGCCTAAAAGTAATTTTTGGTCTTTCGTTGTCAACTTTGCAAAGGTCAATTGTCTTGAGTTCGCCGAATTCTGAAAGCCATCTTTCAACTATCCATTCAGGATGCGAATGTTCAATACTAATTCTTCTAACAACGTCTTTCGGGTAGTCAGTGTTTTCCTCAAAATTTCTAAGAACAGCATTGACAAAATTTCCCCAGTGTGAACCAAGTTCCTTTTTCGCAAGGTTTACGGATTCGTTCACGATTACTTCTTTTTCCAAACTTTCGATAAAAAGTAGTTGGTAAATTCCAAGCCTTAAAATGATTCTTAGTTTGGTTTGGAGCTTATTAATTTTCTTGTGAATCGAATTTTGGATTTGCCAATCGAGTCTTAATTGCCAACGAATTGTTCCGTTGACTAATTCGGTAATAAAAGGCAAATTCACAAGACTTCCGCCACGAAGATTTTCGAGAAGTTTGTCTGCGTATGCTTTTTCTTTTTCCACTTTGAGCAGAATTCTAAAAGCCGTTTGTATTGATTTCATTTAATTTATTAACTCGTAATCCATTTTGCGGAGTTTCGGAACGTAACCTGCTTCTTTGATGTTTCGTTCAATTTCTTCGACTGTAAGATGAAATGAAGTTCCAGCAGTGCTAACTACATTTTCTTCCATCATCAAACTACCAAAGTCGTTGATTCCAAATTGTAAAGAAACCTGACCGATTTTCGGTCCTTGAGTTACCCAAGAGGCTTGCATATTGTCAATGTTGTCAAGCATTAAACGACAAATTGCAGTTGTTTTCAAATATTCAAAACCTGTTACTTCTTGCAAGTGTGAAAGTAAGTGAGTAGGTTGAAGGGGCCAACAAATGAAAGCTGTAAATCCACCTGTTCTGTCTTGGACTTCGCGAAGTCTGAACAAGTGTTCAAGTCTTTCTTCGAGAGTTTCGATGTGTCCAAACATCATTGTTGCAGTTGTTCTCATTCCGACTTCGTGAGCAGCTTCCATAACTCCGAGCCATTCGTCAGTTGTGCATTTCCCAAGAGTTAAAGCATTACGAACTCTGTCAACGAGAATTTCTCCGCCTCCTCCAGGAACCGAATCCAAACCTGCTTCGTGCAAAGTTGAAAGAATTTCTGTGTAAGATTTTTTTTCGATTTTTGCCAAGTAGTGAACTTCCGGAGGGCTTAAAGCGTGAATGTGAATTTGAGGGTAATTTTCTTTAATGTAACGGAAAAGTTGAACGTAAAAATCAGTTCTTAATGAAGGGTTCATTCCACCTTGCATTAAAATTTGGTAACCGCCAACTTCTATTAACTCTTCAATCTTTTTACCAATTTCTTCGTTAGCTAGAACGTAGGTGTCAGTATCTTTGATTTTTCGGTAAAAAGAACAAAAATCGCAGTGAGCAATGCAAACATTTGTGTAATTAATATTTCTGTCAATGATGTAAGTAACATTGTTGTCAGGGTGTTTTCTTTGTCTTACAAAATTCGCCATTTGTCCAATTGTCAGCAAGTCGTTTGAGCGAAAAAGCTCCATTCCATCTTCAAAGTTGAGTCGTTCTTCACGTTTGATTTTGTCAAAAATTCTGTTTAAAGACATTTTAAAACCTTTGTTGATTTTTCTAAATTAACGAGTCGGAATTTACTCAAAAAAGCCCAAAGCCCAAAGCATTAACAATTGTTTAGCCAAAAAAATCTAAATCTGGAATATCTTGAATTAAACCGTGATAAAATGCTAATTCGTAAAAAGTAGTCAAGCCTTTAATTTCTTCTTCCGTCATTTCGTAAAAGATGTTTTCCGTAAAATAATTTTCATAAAATTCAGGAGTGAAATTAGGGTTCTGTTTGCTACAAATTTGGGCAATTGCACTTTTGTTTCTAATTCCGAAGTCTTTTGATTTTTGCAAAACCTCAACGTCTTCTTTTGTTACCAAATCGCTAATTCCTGCCCAAAAAGCAAAAACAAAAGGAGAACCTGTTAACGAAACCCAGTCTTCTGCAAGGTCATAGCGAAGATGTCTTTTGTCGTGTTCGTAAAGTGCTTTGTCTCCGATTACCAAAGCAGCGTCGGCGACTTTGAGCATTTCTGAAAGGTTTGGTTCGTGTTCGATAAATTCGGGTTCGATTTCGTAAAGTTCTCTGCAAAGAATTCTGAGCAAAGCAACAGAGGTTCTTGAGCTTGAATCAACTGCAATTTTTTGAATACCTTGAATGTCTTCGTTGAAAAAAAGTTCAACGCTTTTTACGTATTCTTTTGAGGAAATGCAAAGTTTTGGAACGATTTTAAGGTTTTTGATTCGTGCAAATTCGATTGAAGGAATCAATCCAAGTGAGATTTCTTGCTTAGAAAGTTTTTCCGCACAAACTCTTGGAATGTCGAAAGAAAGTTGAAAATCGTTTGGTGGATTTTTTTGTAAAAGCCCAAAAACTAAAGGTAAAGAATTGACGTAACCAACTACGCCGACATTTTTTTGCATCAGTTTCCTCTGTAAAAATGAGTCGCCAATTTACCCAAACTTAGCTTTCTTGTCAACTGCTGAAACTTTAGCGGATTTCAACAACTTCGTAGCTCTCAACAACTTTCATTTCACCTGTCGGAAACTGAACTTCTTGGTTTCTTTGAATCGGTAAATTTGTCTCTTCGTTAATCCAAAGCGTTGCTTCCCCAGAAGGTTGTCCTGCAACAAAAATCTCAAAACTTATAGGTTTTGCCAAAGTTCCATTGATTTCTTTTTTCTCACCAAATTTATGATTTTTGGTTTGAACCCAATCTTTTGCAGTTCCGTCAGTTCTGTCAGGTGGAGAACTTGTGGATAACATTGCAAAATTGTGCAAAAACCCCATTCCCATTGCACCAACTAAAATTCCGTTTAAAAGAAATTCAGGTGTTTTCATCTCAAATTGTTTGTCTTGGTTTCCTCCTTTCATAATTTTCCCGTCGGAATCTAAAAATAATTCTACACCCGATTTTACAAAAGTTCCTGAAACTTTGATTTGGACTTTATTTCCTTTTTTCAGAAAAATCTCACCTTCTAAATCTGTCGGAAAAATTCCTTCTGCAACGATTTTGCATTTCATTTTTATAGAATTGGCTTTGAGTAAATTTTCTTGAATTTCTATAAATTCACCTGATGCCGATTTTTGTATCATTTTCGTCCTAACTTTTATGGGCTTACTGAGAGTCCAACACTAAAGTGTTTATAGTAACCGTCTTCACCCGGATTTATTAAGAACCCAATCTCAGGTCTGATTGCATACTTTTGCAAATTAGAACTTATACCTAAACCTAAATTAAATGCAACTAAAATATCTGAATCATCTTGGTTTAGTGGAATTAGAAATTTTCCTGAAGGGTTAATCTCAAAGTTATTGCTAATTGGAATTGTTGCTAAGAAAGTTGGGTGAAATTGCCAAGATTTTGAAGTTCTGATATCGTCACCAAAAGCAAAACCTACAGGAAAGTAAACAGCGGTTTTACCTTCAAGGATTTCTATCTTTGGACCAAAACCCAAAACAGAAACATCTAATTCCTCAGTCCCTTCAACACTAATTTGCTCGAATCGAACTCTGAAATCTGCCCTCCCACCAATTCCAATTGCTGTTTGAATTCCGTAATGGTCTTGAATACTATCTCCTTCATAATCAACAGAAGAATAACTTGGAGTAATTTCTAATTTCCCTTTTTCAATTGTTCTTGCACTTTGTAACTCTGAGAAAGTCGGAGCACAACTAGACATAAAATTTGAAGCGACTAAAAAAAATCCAAAATATTTAAGCAATGAATAAATGTTTTTTTTCAATGGAATTGTAGCTTTTTGCATCATAACACCTTTATTATAAATTGAGTAAAAATTTGTTTTAGCCTACTTCAGAAATAATTTTCTGTTTAATATTTTTTTGACCAATAAAAAACCCGTTTCATAAAAGCAAAACGGGTAATTGTTCTATACTAAATCTAAAGGAGGTAGTTATTTTTGAAAAGCTAATTTGCCTTTAACTTTTGTCTTTGGTGAATGGCTTTCTACAAAGCTCCAACCGAATTTTAAACCTACTACAAAGTAAGCGAGAACTAAAACACCGTAAATGAAAACTGCATCGCCGATAAGTCGCATCCAACGTAAAGTTTCGATAATGTCTGTTTGTAAAAATTCTGAGCTTCTTGCAAACCACAAACCTGTTTCAACACTTGCCCAAGTTTGCATCAAACCGATTGGTAACAAGCTCAAACCAATCATTAATCCCAATCCAATGTTCATGCTCCAAAACGAAACTGTAACCAAAGATTCTTTCCAGACGCCTTGTGGTTGAAGTCTTCGCAAGACTAATAAAACCAAACCAAGTGAAAGTAAGCCGTAAACTCCGAAAGTTGCTGCGTGTGCGTGAACTGCTGTTGTATTGAGACCTTGCATATAGTAAAGAGCGATTGGAGGATTAATTAAAAATCCGAATATTCCTGCTCCAACTAAGTTCCAAAATGCAACGCCGATGAAAAATTTTATTGGTGAAGCGTACTTTTGCATCCAAGCGACTTTGTCTCGCATTGCCAAAGTTTCTTTTGCTTCCAAACCAATCAAAAGTAAAGGCACGACTTCCAAAGCACTAAAACAAGCTCCGACTGCTGTAATCGCAATTGGTGTTCCACTAAAGTAAAGGTGATGAAAAGTCCCAGGAATTCCGCCGACCAAAAATATTGAAGTCGAAGCTAAAGCTGAACGAACCGCACTTTTTGGGTTAATCAAACCTAATTTTGTAAAAATGAAAGCAAGTGCGACTGTTGCGAAGACTTCAAAAAATCCTTCAACCCAAAGATGAACAACCCACCAACGCCAGTATTCCATAACTGAAAGATGAGTTTTTGCACCGTAGAAAAATCCTGCTCCGTAAAAAAGCCCGATTGCTGTCGCAGAAAGTGTGAAAAGTATTAAAAGGCTTCTGCCTTGTTCATTTTTTTTGAGTGCAGGAACAATTGCGTTTAGCATCAAACTTAACCACACGAGCAAACCTGTGAATAATCCAATTTGCCAAACTCTTCCTAAATCAATGTATTCGTAACCTTGGTGTCCAATTAGGAAACTCCATTCGAGGTCTAATTTTTGGTGAATTGCAAAATATTCTCCTGTAAGCGAACCGCCAACGACTACCAACAAAGCACCAAAAAGAATGTTCACACCGAGTTTTTGGAATTTCGGGTCTTTGCCACCATTTATCACAGGAGCTAAAAATAAACCTGCTGTCAAAAATGAGGTTGCAATCCAAAAGAGAGCAGTTTGCAAATGCCAAGTTCTTGCAAGTGAATAAGGTAGAAATTCGGCAAGAGCAATTCCGTAAAACTCCTGTCCTTCAACAGTGTAATGTGCCAAAGCTGCTCCAAGAAATACTTGGACGAGAAACAAAGCAATAATTACAAAACAATATTTCCAAAGTGCTTTCATCGAAGGTGTTAGTTTGAAATTGTCGAAAGGGTCTGTTTTTGGAGCAACAGTTTCTTCGTCTTCTTTTTTCTTGAAAGACAAGTACCAAACTAAAGAACCAATTCCGATTAAAAGTATAATTATGCTAATTATCGACCAGAATAGATTTGCAGTAGTTGGGACGTTCCCGATAAGTTCTTCGTGAGGCCAATTATTTGTGTAAGTAACGTCTTGGTTTGGTCGATTTGTCGCACAAGCCCAAGAAGCCCAGTAAAAGAAAGCCATCATTTTTTCACGTCTTTCGAGACTCGGAATAATGTTTTCTTGAATTGCGTAATTTTCGCGTAAATCTTGAAGTTCCGGAGTGTTTCCAAAAAGGCTTAAGTAATGTCCGGAAACTACTTCAATTGCTTTAACTCTTTCTTCGGAAATGACTAAGTTTTCTGTTGCTGAGTTGTAAGTGTTTTCTTTGTAATCTTTTTCCAAACCTGCTTTAAGAGAGGCTTTTTGTGAGTCATTCAAAGAGTCAAAATCAACTCCAAACGCTTTTTGACTGCGAAAATTCAAAACTGTTACAAGTTCTCTGTGCAACCAATCTGCACTCCAATCTGGAGCTTGGTAAGCTCCGTGTCCCCAAATTGAACCAACTTGTTGTCCGCCCATTGATTGCCAAACCATTTGACCTGTTTCGATGTCGGATTTCGTAAAAATTGTTTCTCCGTTTTCACTAACGATTTTCTCTGGAATTGGAGGAGCTTGTCGGTAAACTTCTCTTCCAAAAAATCCAAAAATTGTAAAGGTTACTACAAGGACTCCGACAAGAGTCATCCATAATTTCTTTTCTTTAGTCATTTTAGTTCACCTAATGATTTAATGCTCTTGGGAAAAGCACGTTGTTTTCGAGTGAAATGTGGTTCATCAAGTCATCAATTAAATTTCTGACTCCAAGGTAACAAGCTCTCCAAGTGTTACAAGCATCTGAAGGAAGTTCAAAATTGTGAACGATTTTTTCTAATTTTTCAATATTTTTGCCGTGTTCGTCGTGTTCTTGCTTCATTACTTCGATTGGTCCGGCGACAAAGTGAAACATTCCGTTGTTAATTGCAGGAAACAGAATTTGTTCTTCTTTTTGCATATGGCTTTCGAGTTCGCCTTCCATTTTTACCAAAAATTCCATCAAACCTGTTGGGCAAAGTTCTTTGTTTCCGTGAACAATTTCAATTCTTTGAGCAAGTTTGATTAATTCTGGTAAATCGTAGCGATGTTTTTCGTGGAAGTTTTTGAGAATGTGTTCAATTAAAATGTTTAAATCTTTGTTCTGCCAATCAGGGTTTTCTGTTTCATTTTGTTCTAATTCCTTAAGCTCGCAAACGATTGTGTCAAAATCCAAACCCTTTGCACTTGCTGCTTCTGTTAATAAAACTCCGCCACCACAGCAAAAGTCTAATTTATTTTTTCTAAAAACTTTTGTAGCTCCTGAAAGTTGAACTGCAATGTCACCTACTGTTTTATTTTGATAGTCCATTTTTAAATCTCCTGAAAAATTGTTGAGTGTTTTCGTTTTTTACTTTCCTTTAGTCAAAGAGAATGCCAATTGAGTTAGAACCTTTAAACTGCATTTTTATTAAAAATGTTATAAAATTCACAACTGTCTCTGTTGTTAAAGTTATAACTTGTTATGAAAGTTATAACTTTAGTGTTTGCAGTTTTTGATTTCTTTGTTAGTTTTGCCGAAATTTTGTTTGAAAACTTTTATCTAACTGAAAGTCAAAATGGAAATTTATTTAGAATACGCCTTGCTTGTCTTTACTTCGCTTTTTGCGATGATGAATCCGATTGGAGTAATTCCTGTTTATATGTCTATGACTTCAAAACTTCCGAGTGAAGAGGCAAAACGAGTTGCTTTTAAGAGTTCGCTCACTGCTTGTCTGACACTTTTCTTTTTTGCTTTTTCGGGGAAATTCATTTTTGATTTCTTTGCGATTTCCGTCAATTCTCTAAAGGTTGTCGGTGGCATAATTTTTTTCATAACAGGCTACGATATGCTTCAAGCAAGATTTGTCCGAACTAAAAGCGAAAATGAAACAGAAGTCGAATTTGCAAACGATGTGGCAATTACTCCTTTAGCAATTCCGATAATTTGTGGTCCAGGAGCAATTACTGTTGTCATAATTTATATGCAAGAGGGTTTAACAATTGTTCACAATTCAATTCTTCTCTTTTGTGTCTTCGGTATTTGTTCGCTCACTTGGATTACTCTTCTTAGCTCGCGAAAAATCTTTCAGTTCCTCGGTGCAAACGGTAACAAAGTGATGATGAGAATTATGGGATTGATTGTGATGGTAATTGCTGTGGAATTTTTCTTTAGTGGCTTAAAACCGATAATTCAAGGGATAATTCACTAAACTGCTAAAACTGTAGAGACGTAATGCATTGCGTCTCTACGAACGAACAAAACAGGAAAATAAAATGTCAGACCTTTCTTACTTATTAAAAATCGCTGTTGACCTAAACGCAACTTTGAGCAATTCCGACCGATACGAAAGAATTCTTGAAGTTGTAAAAAAAATCATTCCTTGTGATGCCGCCTCAATTTTGATTAAAGACGGAAATTCACTAATTCCACTTTCTGCTTTTGGACTTTGTCCCGAAGCCTTGACGAAAGATTATCCGATTGAAAAAAATCCTCGTTTGCAAATAATTTTGAATTCCCAAAAACCGATTTTGTTTCCACTTGACACTAAATTACCTGACCCTTTTGACGGTTTGGTTGAAGGAGACCCAAACGCTCTCGAACACGTTCACGCTTGTTTCGGTTGTCCTTTAATTGTTGAAAATGAAGTCATTGGAGTTTTAACAGCCGATTCGCTTGAACCTCACGCTTTCGACAATTTGGATTTTGAAATTTTAGAAGCTCTCGGAGCTTTGGCAGGAGCAAGTTTACGGACTTCAAAGCTCATCGAAACTTTAGAAAAATTCTCACAACGTCAAACTCGAATTGTTGAAGATTTGGTTCAGACAACAAAACTTTCACGCGGAATCGAAATTTCAGGCGAATCAAAACCAATCAAAGAACTTAAAGAAAAGATTAAATTAGTCGCAAAATCCGACCTTTCGGTTTTGGTAACAGGCGAAACGGGTTCGGGAAAAGAACTCGTTGCAAGGTCAATTCATCACTACTCGAATCGCGGAAACAATCCTATGATTTACGTGAATTGTGCCGCTTTGCCCGAAAGTGTCGCAGAAAGTGAACTTTTCGGACACACAAAAGGAGCGTTCACAGGAGCGGACAGAGAACGTTCCGGGAAATTTGAAATTGCAGATGGAGGAACGATTTTCTTAGACGAAATTGGTGAACTTCCGCTGACACTTCAACCGAAACTTTTACGGATTTTGCAAGAAGGCGAAATTCAAAGAGTTGGCTCTGATAAAACGCTAAAAGTTGACGTGAGAGTAATTGCAGCGACAAACAGAGATTTGGAAGAAGAGGTGAAAAACAAAAGATTCAGAGCAGACCTTTTTCATAGGCTGAATGTTTTTCCAATCAAAGCTCCGCCACTTCGAGAGCGTTTGGAAGACATTCCTTTGCTTGTTGGAATGTTTTGCTACCAAAACCAAAGCAAGTACGGTTATCCGAACATTCGCTTGAGTCAAAGTTCTTACGAGAAACTGAAAAATTACTCTTGGTACGGAAATGTTCGCGAGTTGAAAAACGTAATTTCTGCGGCGATTTTGAAAGCAAATTTCCGAACTCCGAATGAGGAAATTTTGATGATTGAACCACAGGATTTGGGTGAAGAATTTTTGAAAGAAGGCGGAAGTTTGGGAACAGACTTACAACCAAAAGAGAAAGCCGAAACTAACACTTTGCCCGATTTACCTTTGAGTGAAGCAACAAAAGAATTTCAGAAAAACTTGATTCTACAAGCAGTCGAAAAAGCCGAAGGAAACTGGGCACAAGCCTCAAATCTTCTCGGAATCCACAGAAGCAATTTATTCAATTTGGCGAAGAGATTGGGCTTGAAGTGAATTTTAATTTAATCCTTTTGAATTTGCGTGCGTTATTACGTACCTTATGAAAAATCAAAGGAAAATTTTATGAAAACAATAAATGCAACTCAAGCTCGTTCAAGTTTGTACAAATTAATTGATGATGCTTTTGAATCAAGTGAGCCAATTCAAATTACAGGAAAAAGAACAAATGCAGTTTTAGTTTCCGAAGAAAATTGGCGTGCAATTCAAGAGACACTTTATCTTCTTTCGATTCCAAAAATGAGAGAATCAATAATTGAAGGAATGAACACACCAATTGAAGATTGTTCAGAGGAAATTGATTGGTGAGTTGGAAAGTTATTTTTACAAAGCAAGCAAAAAAAGATGCTAAGAAGTTGACTTCAGCAGGTTTAAAACCCAAAGCGGAAATGCTAATAAAAATTCTCAAGGAAAACCCTTACCAAAATCCACCTCCTTACGAAAAACTTATTGGTGACCTTTTAGGAGCTTACTCAAGAAGAATAAATATTCAACATCGAATTGTTTACCAAATTTTTGAAGAGCAAAAAGTAGTTAAAGTGATTCGGCTTTGGACTCATTACGAATGAATATTTTCGGAGTAAAACTTTATTGCTAAGATTTCTCCGTAAACCCTTTCAAACTACCCAAAAGAAAATCCCAAACATTGAGCATTACGGCGTGCATTTCTTCGGATTTGAAATTTGTGTGTTCGACTTTGAGTAAAGTGCCATTTTCTGAACTTGAAATTGTATAGCAAATTGTCAAATGATTTTCAGGAAGTCTTTCCGTTCCGTGATTTGTACTCCAATAAGTGTACTGAAATTTCTCATTTGGTTCTAAAATGTCAATCGTTCCAAAATCTGTAAAAGGAATGCCTTCAAGTTCACCTTTGTAAAGAACTTCGTCTCCGACTTTCCAATCAGAAACTACTTCTTTGAGTGGCAAATACTGAATGATTTTTTCCGAGTTTGTCAATGCTTCAAACACGACACTTGGTTTGGCATTAATTAAAATTTCTTTTTCAATCGATAAGTTTTTCATTTCTCTAAAATCTCTGTTTTTGGTATAAAAAAAGTTCCAACGCAAGAGCTTTGGAACTGGAAAATTTATGCTGTAGGGAACAAAAATTTTTGTTCCCTACAAATTCAAATCTAATTTAAGTCGCAACAACTTCCGCAATTGCATTTTTTGGTGTTTTGATTGATTTGTCGCGTTTGATTAATGGCTCGTGGTTTTTGCAAAAATGCTCGAATTCGTCTCTGTATTTTTTAATCAAAGCGATTGTGGGCCAACTTCCTGCTTCACCGAGAGCACAAATTGTTTTGCCGAGTTTTCCACGACTAAAATCAATGTCGCCACCAACGTAATCTGCAACATTTAAAACCAATTCGATGTCTTCGGGTCTTCCTTCACCACTTTTGATTCTTTGTAACATTCTTGCCATCCAAGGCATTCCTTCACGACAAGGAGTACATTGCCCACAAGATTCGTGAGCGTAAAATTTCAAGAGATTCAAGCAAACGTCAACCATACAAGTTGTTTCATCCATCACAATTACTCCACCTGAACCAAGACTCGAACCTGCATTTTTGAGAGCGTCGAAATCCATATCGACATCGCATTCTTCGGCTTTGAGAACAGGCATTGAAGAACCGCCCGGAATTACAGCTTTAAGTTTGTGTCCGTCACGAATTCCACCACAGTAATCGTTTATCAAAGTCATTAGGTTTAGCCCAAGAGGAACTTCGTAAACTCCGGGTAAATTCACGTGACCGCTAACGGAAAGTAATTTTGTACCTGTGTTGTTTGGCTTTCCAATTTCTGAAAATGCTTCGCCACCGTTTTCGATAATCCAAGGAACATTGGCAATTGTCTCAACATTGTTTACCAAAGTTGGACACATAAAAACTCCGATTGCCGCAGGAAAATAAGGTGGTTTGATTCTCGGATAACCTCTTCGTCCTTCGAGAGAATTGAGCAGTGCAGTTTCTTCACCACAAATGTAAGCTCCGGCTCCTCTGTGAACTGTGAGTTCAAGGTCAAAACCTGAACCTAAAATATTTTTGCCCAAGAAACCTTTTGCGTAGGCTTCTTCGATGGCTTTTTCTAAAATTAATGCTTGTTTGTAATATTCACCACGAATATAAATGTATGCGACGTGAGCCTCAACAGCATAAGAAGTAATGATAATTCCTTCAATCAACATATGAGGATCTTTTTCGATTAACCAACGGTCTTTGAAAGTTCCGGGTTCTGATTCGTCAGCATTTACAACAACGTAATTTGGCTTTTTCTTTCTGTCACCAATTGGCATAAATCCCCATTTAATTCCTGCGGGAAAACCGGCTCCTCCACGACCTCTAACTCCGGAAGTTTTGACTTCGGAAGTGATTGCAGTGTTTTCCATTTTGAGGGCTTTTTTGAGAGCAGAGTAAGCTCCGTGTTTCATTGCAACATCGATTTGGTGTGAATTTTCGATGCCGTCTTTTGCCATTAAAATTTTTATGTCGTTCTTAGCCATTACGCTTTTTCTCTTAGTAAATCAATTATTTTGTCAAGTTTGTCTGCATTCAAATTTTCGTAGTAATCAAAGTTTACTCGCATCATTGGAGCAGTTCCGCAAGAACCAAGACATTCACCTTTGCGAAGTGAAAAAAGCCCATCGTCTGATGTTTCGCCCATTTTGATTCCGAGCTTGTTTTCCAAATGGTCAACAACAGTTGAAGCTCCCATAAGTTCACAACTCAAAGTGTGACAAACTTCAACTACAAATTTTCCCATTGGCTGATTGTAATACATTGTGTAAAACGACATAGTGTCGTGAACATCGAGCTCCGTTAAATCCAAAAGTTCTGCAATGTATTTGATTGCTTCGGGAGAAACCCAACCGCCAAATTCTGCTTGTGCAAGGTGCAAAACAGGTAAAAGAGCAGCACGTTTGTTTGGGTAACGAGTTAAAAGGTGGTCAAATTTTTCTTTAGCTTTGTCTGAAAATTCTACAGTCATTTTTTTATTTCGATAATTTTATCAGTTTTTTACAACAGAGTGTTTTTTTATAAAATAACTCTGCCTAAATTAAGGTGCGAATTTAAAATATTTTAAATAAAATCCCTAATCTTTTTACAATTGATTGAAGCACTCCAAATTTTCGACGAAACAGTTTTCCGATTCTGCAATTCTACACTGCAAAATCCATTTTTTGATTTTCTGATGCCTTTGTTTTCAGATTTTAAGATGTGGATTCCTGTCGTTCTGCTCCTGTTTTGGAAACCGATTAAAGAAAAAGATAAAAGCTTGTTAATTTATCTTTTTGCAATTGCTGTTTTTGTTGGCTTTACTGATTTCTTAACGAGTAAGGTTCTAAAAGAATTTTTCGCAAGACCAAGACCTTACAATTTTTTGGAAAACGTGAACTTGTTAGCAGTTGCAAAACAGTCATTTTCGTTCCCTTCTTCTCACGCAGTAAATCTTAGTGTTGCTGTTTTTCTTTTGTCTAAGAAGTTTGAGAAATTGAAAATTTTACTTTTTGTTCTTTTGGCTTTAGTGTGTTTCTCAAGAATTTATATCGGAGTTCATTACTTTTTAGATGTTTTTTGCGGAGTAGTTTTAGGATTTATTTTGTCTAAAATTTTTGAGAAAGGAATGAAGAAAATCGAGTAGAGACGCAATGCATTGCGTCTCTACATTAAAAATCTAAAATCCTTCTGCGACTTCAATTAAGTCTCTGAAAGAATCCGGTTCCAAACAAGCTCCACCAATCAAACCACCGTCAATGTCAGGTTGTGAAAGAAGTTCTTTAGCGTTTGCAGCTTTCATACTTCCACCGTACTGAATTCTGACAGATTGAGCAAGATTATTTGAGTAGAGTTCAGCCATTAAATTTCTGATGAATGCGTGAACTTCTTGTGCTTGTTCAGGACTTGCAACTTTTCCTGTTCCGATTGCCCAAACAGGCTCGTAAGCGAGAACGAGTTTTGATGCTTGTTCTTCAGAAAGCCCTGCAAAAAGTGCTCTTACTTGTCTTTCAATTACATTCATCGTTTGGTTGTCTTCACGTTCTTCAAGAAGTTCGCCAATACAAACGATTGGTTTCAAGCCTTTTTCAAGTGCTTTGTGGACTTTTTGGTTTACAGTTTGGTCTGTTTCGTTGAAGTATTGTCTGCGTTCTGAATGTCCGATAATCACAAATTCACAACCTGCAGAAAGAAGCATTTCAGCAGAAATTTCGCCTGTGAAAGCACCTTTGTCTTCGTAGTGCAAATTTTGAGCTCCAACTCCGATGTTTGTTGAATCTAAAATTTGGCTCACTTGTGAAAGTGATGTGAAAGTCGGGCAGACAACAATGTCTGTTTTTTTGAAATTGATGAGTTTAACCTTGAGCATTTTAACAAACTGAATCGCTTCCGAGTTTGTTTTGTGCATCTTCCAGTTACCTGCAATTATTTTTCTACGCATTGTTTTTTCCTCTGAAATTTATTTTTGTAAAGCGTGAAGCCCACTGAGAGCGTTCAACCCGCAAAATCTATTTTTTTCTTTTGATTGCAAAACCTGTGATTTTGTAACCATCTCTGTTAATTTTTGCTTTTTTGTTTTCTCTTATTTCTCGGGAAACGTAAAATTGTGTTAAAGCATCAGCTCCCATTTTACTCGCTTTATCGTAAGCGACTTTAAGTAAAACTTGTGGAGAAATTGGTTCATGTACCCATCTAAGAACTCTATTTGTAGTTTTTGTCTCAAATGGTTTAAGGTTTGCTTCGGGAAAATACTTGATTTCTAACAAACCAACTGATTCATAATCTCCAGCGTAAATATTTGGAGTAAACATAAAACCTTTTGCAGAAAACTCTGAAAAGTCGAAAGCAATCATTTCAGTTTCCTCAGGAATCTGAGTAAGTTGTGTACAACTCAAAAAAACCACTGCTAAAAGAGAAAGTAAAATTAATCTTCTCATCTCGAAAAATCCTCAATTTGAAATTATTCCACTCAGAGCCTCACTAAAAGTGAGAATCTGAGTTTTTATTAGTCATTAATAATTAATCATTATTCATTAGAAAGTGCTTCGACTCCGGGTAGTTTCTTGCCTTCTAAAAATTCTAAAGAAGCTCCACCGCCAGTTGAAATATGAGTCATTTGTGAAGCAAGTCCGGATTTTTTTACAGCAGAAGCAGAGTCGCCACCACCAATGATTGTAATTCCGCCATTTTCGGTGCATTCTGCTAAAGCTTCTGCGATTTTGTTTGTTCCCAATGCAAAATTTGACATTTCGAAAACTCCCATTGGTCCGTTCCAAACAACTGTTTTGCTTTCTGTAATTGCTTTTGAAAAAGCTGAAATACTTTCGTCTCCGATGTCAAGTCCCATCCAACCGTTAGGAATTTCGTTGACTGAAACTGATTTTCTGTTGGCTTCGTTGTCGAATTTGTCAGCAACAACAACGTCTGTTGGAAGCATAAAATTTACGCCTTTGGATTTTGCTTTTTCAAGAATTTCTTTTGCCATTTCGATTTTGTCTTCTTCGACCAAAGAACCACCGATTGAAAGACCTTGTGCTTTGTAAAAAGTAAAAATCATTCCACCGCCGACAAGCAAATTGTCAACTTTGTCGAGTAAAGAATCCATCACGTCGATTTTACCTGAAATTTTTGAACCGCCAATAATTGCCGTAAAAGGTCTTTTAGGAACTGTTAAAGCACTTCCGAGGTAATCCAATTCTTTTTTCATTAAGTAACCGCTTGCACAAGTTTCAAAAAAATCTGTTACTCCTTGAGTCGAAGCGTGAGCTCTGTGAGCTGCTCCAAAAGCGTCGTTTACGTAAATGTCTCCGAGTTCAGCGAGTTGTCGTGCAAAATTTGAATCGTTTTTTGTCTCTTCTCCGTGGAAGCGTAAATTTTCAAGAATTAGAATTTCTCCATTTTGGAGTGAAGAGGCTAATCTTTTTGTTTCTTCGCCGATGCAGTTGTTTGAAAATTTGACTTCTTTATTAAGGATTTCGCAAAGCCTTTGTGCAACAGGGCTCAAAGACATCTCAGGAACAACACTTCCTTTTGGTCTTCCCAAATGGCTCATCAAAATCACTTTTGCACCTTCGGAAACGAGTTTGTTGATTGTTGGAAGAGTCGCTTGGATTCTTTTGTCATCAGTTATATTTTGGTTTTCGTCTAACGGAACGTTAAAATCAACTCTAACAAGAACGCGTTTCCCATTTAAATTTTTTATGTTATCAATTGAAAGTTTTTTCATTTAAGTGTTCTCCTTGAGAAAAATTTTTCTTAAAGTTCAACTTTTAGTGTAAAATCAGAATTTACTAAAGCATTCAAAATTATGTTAAAAACTGTATTTTTAAAAGCATTTTCTTTAATTTGGCTACTTAATTTCGGTTTAATTTACGGAAGTGAGAGACTTTCGGTTGAGGCTCAAAAGCAAATTGAAAGAGGAATCGACAAGACTTACCGAATGGACTTTCAAAATGCGATTTCCTGTTTCGATTCGACGATTAAAGATTTTCCTGAAAGACCTGAAGGTTACTTCTTCAAGTCCGCAAATTATTTTTGGCAAACTTCCGTCAACCTCAAAGACGAAGACCGAATCGAAAAATTCAGAATAAATACTGAACTCACAATCGAAAAAGCCGAAGAACTCGAAGAAACTAAAGATTTAAAATTTTTTCTTGGAGCGAGTTACGGAAATCTTGGTCGTTACCACGCTTTGAAAGCAAATTGGATTCGAGCTTATTGGTACGGCAAAAAAGGTAAAAATTATCTCGAAGAGCTTGTAGAAATGGATTCGACTTACTACGACGCTTACCTTGGACTTGGGATTTTTCATTACTACGCAGATATTTTACCATCTTTCGTTAAAGTTTTAAGTGGAATTCTAGGAGTTAAAGGAGACAGAGAAAGAGGACTCTACGAACTAAAACTTGCCGCAGAAAAAGGAACTTACAGCAGAGTAGAAGCGATTTACATTTTGACAGACCTTTATGTTGACCTCGAAGGAGAATACACAAAAGCTGAGCAACTTTGCCATCAAATTCAAAAAGAATTTCCGCAAAATTATGGTTTCCTTTACAATCTTGGAAAAGCATACCAATTTCGTGGCGAAGCAAACAAAGCTATCGCTGTTTACTCCGAAATGATTTCACGAATTGACACAACTTTAGCACCTGAAATTTACATTGTCGGTTATTACCAAAAAGCTGAAACTTACGCTTCGATTGACGAATATGAAAATGCGATTAAGGCTTACGAGACTCTTCGGAATTTTCCTTACTCACAAGGAACTTGGCAAGGGCTTTGGGGAAAATTGCGTTTGGGAGAAGCCTATGAAATTCTTGGACAAAGAGAAAAGGCTGTCGAAATTTACAAACAAGTTGAAGACTCAGACAAGTTTGAAAAACCTCGTAAAGAAGCTAAAAGGCGAATCAAAAATCCGATGAGTGAATTAGAAATTTTGTCTCTAAGAACAACAAATTTGGAGCAAGGTGAAAAGCATCAAAAAGTAGTAAAACTTTCAGAAGAATATTTCTCAAAGAATCCGAAAATAGGAAAAGACCAAGAAGAACTTTTTGGCGAAGTTCACTACCGTTTGGGAAAATCTTACACAGCAATCGAAAACTACGGCAAAGCAAAAACTACTTTTGAAAAAGTGCTAAAATTCGACAAAGTTTCTTCTGCACGCAAAGGTTGGGCTTACTTCTTCCTTGGAAAAGTGAATTACATTCTCGGAAACGATTCTTTGGCAAAAGAGAATTTTCAAAAAAGTTTGAAAGAGGACACAACCGAATGGCTTCTTGTCAGAGAAATCGAAAAAATTTATCCGAACTTTTTTAAGGGTTGAGAAGATAATATTATGGTTGAAATTGAAGCAAAAATTACGGGGCTTGAATACAAAATTTTATTCAAGCCGACTTTGAAAGAAGTGAGTTTTGAAAACTTAGACGTAAATGAAATGCCTTCTTGCTGTTTCCTTAAAGAAAAGAAATTGGCGGTTAGTAAATGGGTTTCGCCTAAAAGAACTCGTTCTTACCCTTTTGAAAGGATTTACAACACTCTTTCATTTTCAAAAAAGATTACGATAATTCCTGTTGTCAAAGACGAAGGTAAAAATGGTGATAGAGATTTCATTCAATGGGATACAATTTCGTTGATGAGTCTTTTAGACGTTTACGTAATTTTGGCTTACTACTCAGAAGCAGAAAAAAATCCGAACCGCGAAAATAAAATTACAAACCAAAAATTTGATAATGATTTTATTTTGGCAAAAATCGAAGAAATTGAAAATTACCACAGTTCTGCTTTGCACTGGAACATTAAAGAAGTGGAGCAATTGGAAAGTGTTTTGAGTAAAGCGACTGATTCTTACGCGAAAATTCAAAATGAACTTGGTGTTGAATTGCACTCGGAAAAAGGGCTTGAGAATTTTAAACAAAAGTTGGATTCTAACCTTAAAAATTTCATTGCATTTTCACGAGAAAAAGCCCAAAGTGCTCAAGAAAGGGAAGTTCAAACAATCCAACCTAAAGAGCTTCTTGGGAATTTTCCGAAAGCAAAAATCACAATTACAAATTTTCTTGGTGGAAAATATTTTCTAACGGTTGACGAAGTAATTATTTTAGAAAATGAAATTATTTTAATGGAATCGAAGCACACAAAATCAAACTTACTTCCGAGTCTTAGAGACATTAAAGACGGTCTGATAAAAATGATTTTGTATTCTAACTTTAAGAGTGTTTCTTTGAATGGGAAAAAGTTCAAGGTTAGTTTGGTTCTAAAATTAACTTCTCAAAAAGAAAATTTCTCTTACAATTCACAAAAAAATGATTTTATGAATTTCAACAAAATGCAGTCAGAATTACTTTTGAAATTATTTAAAGAAGCCCAAACAAACGGATTTGTTGTCGAACTTGAAGGAAAGAAAAAATGATAAAAAGTCCTTTGCGTTATCCGGGTGGAAAAAGCCGAGCAATAAAAATAATTTCGGAATTAATTCCCGATTTTGATGAATTTAGAGAGCCTTTTGTCGGTGGTGGCTCGGTTTTCATTTTTCTAAAACAAAGATTCCCAAACAAAGAATTTTGGATAAACGACATTTACTTTGAGCTTTTCAAATTTTGGGAAATGGCTCAGAAAAATTTAGACTTAGTAATTGAGCAAGTTGAAACTTGGAAAAGTGAATTTGAAAATGGAAAAGAACTTCACAAATTTCTAAAAGTAAACATTCAAGATTTTGACGACCTGAGAACGGCAAGTGCATTTTTTGTTTTCAACCGAATAACTTTTTCAGGAACAACCGAATCAGGTGGCTTTTCAGAACAGGCTTTTACAGGACGATTCACGGAATCAAGTATTGAAAGATTAAGACCTTTGGAAAGACTTCTAAAAAATGTAAAAGTTACAAACCTTGACTTTGAAGAGGTAATTAAGGCGGAAGGTGAAAATGTTTTTCTTTTTCTTGACCCTCCTTATTTTTCAGCCACAAAATCCGCTTTGTACGGCAAAAATGGAAATTTACACAAAGGTTTCGACCACTTAAGGTTTGCCAAAACAATGAAAAATTGCCAACACAAATGGCTAATCACTTACGATGATTCGCCTTACATTCGGGAATTATTTTCATTTGCAAGCATCTTCTCTTGGGACTTAACTTACGGAATGCGAAACATCACTTCCAAATCAAACCAAGTCGGAAAAGAAATTTTTATCTCAAATTACCTTGAAAAATTACCAGAAAAAACACAACTAAGAATGTTTGAAGAAAGCATCTTCTAAAATAGGAGTTCAAATGAACATTTCTAAAATTCTAATTCTACCGATTTTGGCAAGTTTCCTTTTTGCTTGCGGAGCCGAAGAGAAACAAACTGAAACGAAGAGAATTGATTTGTCAAAACCAAAAACAGGCGGAGTTTTGGTCTTCGGTCGTGGAGGAGATTCAGTCGGACTTGACCCATCGAAGGAAACTGACGGCGAATCAATGAAAGTTTGCGACAACATTTACGAAAACCTTGTTACTTACGTCAAAGAAGGAACGGAAATTATTCCTTCGCTTGCAACTTCTTGGCAAATTTCGGAAGACGGCTTGGAATACGTTTTTACACTCAGGCAAGGTGTAAAATTCCACGATGGAACTGATTTTAATGCAGAAGCAGTACTTTTCAATTTCAACAGAATGTACGACAAAAATCACCCGTTTTACAATGTTGGCGGAACGAACAAGTATTGGGATAATATGGGAATGTCAAAAATTATTAAAGAAATTTCTAAAGTGGACGAGTTCACTGTGAAATTCACTTTGAATTTCCCCGAGGCTCCTTTCTTGGCAAACCTTGGAATGAACTTCGCTTCAATTTCAAGTCCGACTGCAATTCAAAAATTTGGTGACGATTACAATAAAAATCCTGTTGGAACAGGACCTTTCAAATTTGTCGAATGGGTTAAAGACGCAAGAATTGTGATTGACGCAAACGAAAATCATTGGAACGGAAGACCTTACCTCGACAGAGTGATTTTTAGAACAATTCCTGAAAATAATGTGCGTTTCCTCGAACTAAAAAAAGGAACCATTGCGATTATGGATTTACCGAATCCTGACGACATTCCTTTGATGGAAAAAGACTCTAAAATTAAAGTCCAAAAAGCACCGGGTCTGAACGTTGGTTACTTTGCGTTGAACTGTGAGAAAAAGCCTTTCGACGACGTTCGTGTTAGAAGAGCTATGAATTATGCGATTAACAAAAAAAATATTGTCGAATACCTTTACGGCGGACTTGGAGTTGTTGCAAAAAATCCGCTTCCTCCAACAATGTGGGGTTACAACGACTTGGTTGTTGACTACGAATACAATCCTGAAAAAGCTAAAGAACTACTCGCCGAAGCAGGTGTAAAAGATTTGACAATTTCACTTTACGCAATGCCAGTTCCTCGTCCTTATATGCCGGAAGGTGTGAAAGTTGCTCAAGCGATTCAATCGGATTTGCAGAAAGTCGGAATCAATTCTGAAATAGTTCAGCGAGAATGGGGAACTTACCTTGATGAAACTGAACACGGAAAACACGATGCTTGCTTGCTCGGTTGGAGCGGAGACAACGGAGACCCTGACAATTTCCTTTACATTTTGTTAGACAAAACTGCCACAACTCCTCCTGCACAAAATGTTGCATTTTACAAAAGCGACGAGTTGCACGAAGTTTTGGTAAAAGCGAAAAGAGAAACCGACCCGAAAGTTCGTGCAGAACTTTACAAAGAGGCTTGTTTAATTGTTAAAAAAGATGCTCCTTGGGTTCCGATTGCTCATTCACTCGTTGTTGTTCCAATGCAGAATTTTGTTCAAGGTTTTACGATTCACCCTCTGAATAAAGTTTATTTGAGAGACGTTTGGCTCGCTAAATAATTACGAATTAGAAATTACGAATTACGAATAATTCTAAACTCAATTCTGTATCGTGGGTTTTTAGATGAAGATTAGGAGCACAGCCTTTAGGCTGTAAGTGTAAAAAAAACAGCCTAAAGGCTGTGCTCCTGTAAGCTACTTTTCTTTTTTTACCGAATTGAGTTTCAAGCTATCCGATAGCTTTTAGGTTTTGATTTTATGGAATTTTTGTTGGAATTACTTTTTGTTTTAGTGCTGCTTTCCTCACTTTTTTTGAGTGCAAGTGTCAGAAGTCTTTTTAAAAAAGTAAAACCTGTTTACGTTCTCTTCTTTGCAATTTTCCTTGTTCTGGTTTTGGGCGGTCAGTTTGGAAAAGGTAAATTTTTCGACTTTCCTTTTCCAAGTTGGACGATGTATGGAAAAGTCAAAAAAGACCAAAACCTAGTTTTTTACGAATACTTTGCGGAATTGCCAAATGGAAGCGAAGTAAAACTCAACCCTTCAAGTCTTGTGCTAAGCCTTTCAAACTCACAAATCGAAACGAAATTGCGTGACCAAATTAATTCTTTGCTTGTAAAAGATGAGCAAAGAAAAAGAACAAAGCACGAAAAACTTATGCTTTCTTTAGCAAAAATTTTTCAAAAAGATTCAGGTAAAAGAATTGAAAAAATCAAAGTTTACAAATCAATTTTAAATTTTGCAGAATTTCAAAATACAGCGAAAATTCACAACGAATTACTTTGGGAAATTCCAATGAGGAAATTTTGATGCTTTACTCAAATGCCGACGAAAATGTTTTGGGATTTGTCAGAGCCTTTGTCTTTGGAATTTGGTTTTTAGCGATTCTTTTTGACCCGATTCAACAACTCGCAGAACTTCCGATAGAAATTTTTGAACCTGTTGGTTTGCTTAGCTTTTTACCAGACGGTTTTTGGGAAATTGCTCTAACGGAAAATTTTCTTTTAGGGCTGAAAATTACACTTTTGGTTCTTTTACTTCTTGCGAGTTTGGGTACAAAATTTTTCCAACCGATTGCAACTTTTGTGGCTTTGCTTCTGACTTTAGAACAAGGAATAATTCGTGGATTTGGTTTTGTGAATCACAAAGAATTGGCGATTCTGTACGCTGTTTACATTTTGGCAATTTTCCCTTCTGCCGACGGATTCTCTTTGCAAAAGTCAAAACCCAAATCTCAAGAAACTTACGCCTTCGCGATGTTTTTCATAACTTCGGTAATTCTTTTGGCTTACTCAATTATTGCTATTCACAGAGTTACAAACGCAGGTTTTGAGATTTTTGAAGGAGAAAGCATTCGGTTTTACATTGCAAAACTTACCTTCACAGGAAGTCTTTACGAAAACAAATTCGGCATTTTGGTTTTGATTAACGAGTTCCTAAATTCTTTAGTCAATTTCGGTTTTGTTTTGACGACAGTTTTAGAAATTCTTTCACCGCTTTGTTTATTTTATAAAAAAATTAGGTGGTTTTGGTTAGTTGTAATCGGTGTTTTTCATTTTGCAACTTTATTTCTAATGAACATTTTTTTCTGGCAAAATCTTTTACTTTTGATAGTTTTACTCACCGAAATTTCTCAAAATTTTATCACTCAAAAAGAAACTTCTCATCCGATGGTTTCGAGCTCATCTGATGAGTTTTGACACAAAGGGTTCAAATGGCAAATCATAAATTAGCACTTAAAGAAAACGTTGAAGGAAACTTTTTTGTTGATACAACTTGCATAGATTGTGGTGCTTGCAGACATTTCTCACCTGAAAATTTCGGTGCTTTGGGTGGATATTCTTACGTCCACAAACAGCCTGAAAACGAAGCGGAAATTTTAACTTCCAAACAGGCTCTTTTAGCTTGTCCTGTCGGCTGTATCGGAACAACTGAAAAAACTGAACTAAAGTCTGCGATAAATTCTTTACCTCGAAAAATGGCGGAAAATATTTTCATCAACGGCTTTAACCACGAAAACTCTTTTGGAGCTCACAGTTACTTCATTCGCTCAGAAGATGGAAATTGGCTTGCCGATTCACCACGTTTTACGAAACACTTAGTCAAGAAATTTGAAGAACTTGGCGGAATAAAATACATTTGGCTTAGCCACAGAGACGATGTTGCAGACGCAAAAAAATATGCAGAGCATTTCGGAGCAAAAAGAATCATTCACAAATTCGACTCAAAAGCACAACCTGACGCAGAAATTATTCTTGAAGACGATGATTTTACAAGTTTCAAAAATGCGAGAATTTTTTACGTTCCCGGACACACGAAAGGTCATTTGACTTTACTTTGGAAAGACAAATTCCTTTTTACGGGAGACCATTTTGCTTGGCTAACAAGTAAAAAAATGTTTGGATCATTCCGAACTGCTTGTTGGTATTCTTGGGAAGAACAAATCAAATCTGTTGAAAGACTTAAAGTCTGTGAAAAAGTCGAACACGTTTTTCCCGGACACGGAATGTGGGGCGAAGTCGGAACAGGAAAATTTCCCGAAGTAATCGAAAAAGCAGTAAATTGGATGATTAGTGTTAAGTAATTTAATTACTTGAATGACAAGTAGAGACGCACGACTGTGCGTCTTAGAATTTTAAAAATCGCAGAGATAAAATGAAAAAAGTAGTTTACGATTTGGTCGGGATTGACTCAAGCAAAAAAATGACAGAGTTAACAAGTGAACTTTTTACGCTTGAAGGAATTATGAATCTTTCAATTGCAGAAACGGAAGTTGAAATTGAATTTGACCCGAAAATTACACGAGAAAAAGAAATTGTTGCAATTTTAGATGCTTTTGAAAAGAAGTAGATGAAAAGGCACAAACTTTCGATTTTTGTTTTCAGAAGGGCTTTGAGGCTCGAAGATAACACAGGCTTGCTGCGAGCTTTAGAATTTTCAGAAAAGGTAATTCCTTGTTTCATTTTCGATAAAAGGCAAGTCAGAGAAAATTCTTACAAAAGCCAAAACTCACTACAATTTTTGATTAATTCCTTAAAAGAACTTGACTCCAAACTTCGTAAGAAAAGCTCAAGGTTGTTTCTTTTTTACGGCATTCAAGAAGAAATTTTGGAGAACCTTTTAACTTCGCAGAAAATTGAGGCGATTTTTTGTAACCGAGATTACACACCTTTTGCGATTCAGCGAGACGAAAAAATCAAAAACCTGTGTGAGAAAAAGGGAGTTGAGTTTTACAAATTTGCCGACTACTTGTTAAGCGAGCCTGAAAATGCACTCAAAAAAGACGGAACTCCTTACTCCATTTTTACACCTTTTTTTAGAAATGCTTCTTGGAAACAAGTGAACATTCCCGAGAAAATTTCTACAAATAATTTTTTTTCAGGCAAAATTGATTCGGAAGTTGATTTTGCAGTAACCGAAAAATTTCTTGAAAAAGAAAATCCTAATATTTTTGTAAAAGGAGGAAGAAAAGAGGCTTTGGGGATTTTGACCAACCTTGAAAAATTTCACAACTACGAGGAAGAAAGGAATTTTCCTTCACTTTCAAAGACAACAGGGCTTTCTGCTCACCTGAAATTTGGGACGGTTTCGGTGCGAGAAGTTTATTACAAATTTTTCACAAAGCTTGGCGATTCTCACCCTTTGATTCGTCAACTTTATTGGCGAGATTTTTTCACTCACATTGCTTTTCACTTCCCGCAAGTTTTCGGAAATTCTTTTCACAAAAAATACGACCAAATCGAATGGAAAAATGATGAGAAGAATTTCAAACTTTGGTGTGAAGGGAAAACAGGATTTCCGATTGTCGATGCAGGAATGCGAGAACTAAGCGAAACCGGTTTTATGCACAACAGAGTGCGAATGATTGTTGCTTCATTTTTGGTGAAAGATTTGCACATTGATTGGCGTTGGGGCGAGAAATATTTCGCTAAAAAATTGGTTGATTACGACCCTTCTGTGAACAACGGAAGTTGGCAATGGGCAGCTTCGACAGGTTGTGATGCACAACCTTACTTTCGGATTTTTAGTCCTTGGAGTCAGCAGGAAAAGTTTGATTCGGATTGCCTTTACATCAAAAAATGGATTCCTGAACTTAGGAACTTGGAGCCAAAGGAAATTCACAAAATTTGGAAAGAATCTTCACTTTTTGCTTCGGATTACCCAAGACAAATTGTCGAACACAAAGAAGCTTCAAGTTTCGCAAAAGAAATGTTCAAAAATTGTAAGTGATAAACTTAAGCCTGAACAGCTTCCAACTTTCTGTTTCTGCCAATCAAGGTTTCGGCGACGAGTAAAATTAAAGTTAGAATCAAAAAGTATTTCCAAAGTTCAAAACCGAATCTCGACTGTAAAATCGAGTCTTCCAAAGAAGCGTCTTCGACAACCCACAAAAATTCGCCGTCAACCAAATTTTCCAAATCACTTTGGGACAGAAATTCCAAATTACTTTCTGTCGGTGGAAAGTTCACAGCGAAAGATTTTAGAGGTTTTTCATTGACTAAAAATCTGTAAAATCCTTTTTGTTCAACTTGTTCAAAAGTAAGTTTGAGTTCGCTTCCACGAAGTTGAGGATTGATTCTGACAATTTTTTCCGAAGGAGTCAGAACGCTTGAGTTGATTTGTTCCTCTTTGGTTGTTCCGATGAATTGGAGTTCCGAATCAGAAGTTAAGTAGGAAATTTTCTCACTTCCTTTGTAAAAAGAAAGGTAAGAAACACTGCGAGAAAGCAAAGGTGGGAAAATTCCTTTTACAGGCAAATCCGACCATTGCAAATCAAGTGCAGAAGCGAAAAACAGAACCTTTCCTTTACCTCTCGAAATCTCTTCTAAAAATGTGTCGCTGTTGGAAAACTTTATGACTTGGTCGTTTTCGACTTTGCTTCCAAGTCTGTAAGCGTAGTAAAATTTTGGTGAATCAATAGTCGGTTTTTTTCGGTCAAAAACGCCTTCAAAAATTGGGTGTTCAAAAGAAATTTCACGTAAAGTTAAGTAAGACTCAAATTGACCTGCGTTTCCAAGCGGGTTCAAAATTTCGGGTAATTTCAGCTCTTTCAGTAAACCACTGTTGTAATTTTTGATGTCAACTCTGTCTCCGAGAAAAAGAACTAAACCTCCGCCATTTTCAACAAAAGATTTTAGTTTTGACTGAACTGAAGCTGAAAATTCTGCAACATTTGAAAGAATTACTGTGTTGTAATCAGCAAAATTTTCAGAATTTATCAAGTCAGCAGAAATGACTTTAGGGAAAATTCCTGCTTGGTTTTCAGAGGCTTCCAAAAGAATTTTCAAAAAGTCAGGTTTAAGTTTTTCTGTGTTTGTAACGGCAAGAACTTTTGCTTTGTCAGGAACTTCAAAAGCAAAAAATGTTTTGTTGTCTTCAAGCAAAGCATCGTCAGGAATTTCGATGTAGCCTTCGTGAATTCCCGATTTTTCAAGGTTAAAAATAAATTCAACAGGCGAACTTGAATTTTCTGCAATGTTTAAAGTTTGGTGTCCAACTCTTTTGCCATTGATGAAAATTTGCACGAAAAAATCGGCTAACAAATTTGGTGAAAAGTTATTCACTTTTGCACTGACTTTGACTTTCTTGCCTTTTGTGAGAATTTGTGAATCAAGGTTTACGTCGCTAATCGAAACATTTTCGGCTGCTGACTTTACGGACAAAAAGTAAAGTTTAGTTTGTTCATCAAGTTTTAGCTTTTCGCCGAAACCATTCTTTTGCAAATCTGAAATTACGTAAATTTCTTTGTTCAAATTACTTGAGTTTGCAAGAAGTTCGGAAGCTGTTAAAATCGCTTCTGATAAGTTTCCTTCCGCGTCAGAAGAACTTAACAAGTCAACT
Organism: Calditrichota bacterium; assembly: GCA_008501735.1. Taxonomy (GTDB): domain Bacteria; phylum CLD3; class CLD3; order CLD3; family CLD3; genus CLD3. Next base: position 238,600 of record QQUF01000008.1, read on the forward strand.
TCTGATGAAAGGTTTGTAAAGTTACGAGTTGGGGTTTTAGGAAGAATTTGTGGATTTTTGTTAGGCAAAACGATTTGAACGTCATCGCCTTTTTTCAAAAAAGAAATAATTTCTTTGGTCTTGTCTTTGATTTTTGAAAGAGCTTTCTCACCTTGAAATTTTGTTGCACTGCTCAAAGAATTATCGAGAACGATTACGACAGAAGTTTTTGCGTGGCTTTCGATTCCTGTTCCAAAGTAACCTTCGATTGTCGGACGAGCAAAAGCGAAAACCATCGAAAGAATCGCCAAAGTCCGAATCAAAAGCAAAAGCCATTGCTTTAGCTTCACTTTTCGCATCTTTTGCTTTTGGAGGATTTTCAAAAACTCAACGTTGGAAAAATCAACGATTTGTAATTTTTGTTTATTGAGCAAGTGAATGAGAATCGGAATTAATCCTGCAAAAAGTCCGAAGAGTAAGCTAAAATTCAAAAATGTCATAAAAATTCCTTTTTTCAAAGAAGTTAGAAAGTAGGGAACAAAAATTTTTGTTCCCTACAAATTTTCCTGTATTCCGTGTGTTTCGTGATTAATCTTCTTTTCGAGTTGAAACAAAAAATCCCTTGCAAAATTTACAAGGGATTTAAAAATTAAGAAAGCCGAAAAAAATTATTTTGCAGCAGCATAAAGTGCGTTAGCATTTTCCCAGTTTACAACGTTCCAGAAAGTTGCGATGAAGTCAGGACGACGGTTTTGGAATTGTAAGTAATAAGCGTGTTCCCAAACGTCTAGAGTAAGAATAGGACTTGCTCCGTCCATTAAAGGAGTGTCTTCGTTACTTGTTGAAGAGACAACGAGTTTTCCGTCTTTTACGCTTAACCAAGCCCAACCACTTCCGAATTGAGTTGCAGCAGCATTGCTAAATTGTTCTTTGAAAGCGTCAAAGCTACCGAACTCAGCAGTAATTGCGTCGCCAAGAGCACCAGTTGGATTTCCGCCACCGTTTGGAGAAAGTGATTTCCAGTAAAGTGAGTGGTTGTAGTGTTGCCCGGCATTTTTGCGAACTCCGCCACGAATGTTTGCAGGAACTTTGTCAAGATTTTTGATTAAATCTTCTAAATCCATATCAGCAAATTCAGTTCCTTCTAAAGCTGCATTTAATTTTGCAATGTAACCAGCGTGGTGTTTTCCGTAGTGAATTTCTAAAATACTTGCTTCAAAATTTGGTGCAAGGTCATTAAAACCGTAATCAAGAGCATCTTGTGTAAAAGCCATTTTTTTACCTTTGTTTTTTTATTGTGTAAGTTTAGTTAAAATCAAAAAATTCAAGACAACTAAAATAAAATATTTTACTGAAAATCCAAATTCAAATCACGGATTAGTACGGATTTCTAAAGAAGTAGAGATGCAGGGTTGTGCGTCTAAAAAGTTTAATTTCTAATTCTAACGTCGCCTTGTCTTTTGGTCAAACCAATTGAATCGAAAAATTCAAGGAGTGGAATTGAATTTTTACGAGAACAATTTGAAAGCTCTTTGAAATCAGTAACATTTAGAGAATCGTTTGTTTCAAAAAACTTTAAGGTTTTGTTTTTTAGTTCTTCAAGTTTGGATTTAAGCAAATAGAATTTTGGTGAAATCCAAATTATTTTTCCTTCTTCTGTCAAAAGGTCTAAGAATATTTTTCCTTGTTCGCTTGAGACTCCAACTTCTTTTGAAAAATCTTCTAAGTTTGGTGTTGAAACTCCGAATTTCTCAAGTGAGACCAAAACCTTATCATAGTTTTTTTGCTCTTCTTCTGAAAGTGTAATTGCAAAACTTAAAAGTGAAACAGAGTTTTGATTTTGCTTGAGTTTTTTCTCTTCGACTAATTTTTCTAAAGCTAATTCAAGAACAGGTAATGCAATTTGTTTGAGTTTTGAGAAAAGTTCGGCTTTTTTAATTCCGAGAGATTTTGGGTTTCTTTCGTGAAAAATTCCAACTAAACCAAGCATTTTTCTTTGTGCTGAAATCAAATTTTCCGAGTGGTAAAAAGCAGTTTTGGATTTCTTACCAAGTCTGAAAATTTTTTCTTCGGCTTCAAGTTCAGTCAAAAATGTTTCTACTTTAGAAATTTCAAAACCACTTTTGGCAGAAATTTCACTTGTACGAATTGGGTCTAAATTTGAGTGCAAAATTAAGTTTTCGACTAATTCTTGAGGAGTTCCTTTTTCTAGAGTTTTTAGAGTTTCGATTGATTTTGGAGCAGAAAGTTTTCGTTTTGGTGGATTTGTGTCAACGATTTTTCCACCACCAATTGTAATTTCTGGTGAGTAACGTCGGAGTATAAACTTGTCATTTTTTAGGCAAACAACAGGTTCTTCAAGTCTAAGTTGTGCGAATGCTTTTTCTCCAGCTTTGAGTTCTTTTTGTCCGTAAAAATAGATTCTTGCAAACACTTCTTTTGTCGCTAACTGAACTCGCAAACGCATTCTGTTTTGCAATGAAATTGGCGAAGATTTTAAAAGCTGAATTTGTGTGTCAAGAAAAAGGGTCGGTTCTAAGAATTCTGAAATTGAAACAACAGAACCTCTTTTGGTTTCATTTTTTTCTATTCCTGCAAGGTTGAGAGCTGTTCTGTCTCCAGTCTGAATTTGTGAAACATCTTTTTGGTGAACTTGGATTTTGCGGACTTTTGTTTTTAGCTTTTGCGGGAAAAGCTCGACTTCTTCACCGACTGCCAAACTTCCTGAAACAACAGTTCCAGTAACAACAGTTCCGAAACCTTTTACAGAAAAACTTCTGTCAACATTGAGCCGAAAAATTCCTAATGAGGGTTTTACTTCCGAGTTCTTTTCAATCCAACTTAAAATGTGATTTCGGATTTCCCTAATTCCACTTTCGTCAATTGCTGAGAATTCAAAGATTTCAGAATTTTCTAAAAAAGTGCCTTTGGTTAGGTCTTTTATTTCCTCTTTGACAAGCTCAATCCATTCTTTGTCGGCAAGGTCAGTTTTGGTGAGAACAACAATTCCGTCTTTTATTTCGAGTAAGTTCAGAATGTCAAAATGTTCACGAGTTTGCGGCATAATTCCGTCGTCTGCAGCAATTATCAAAACAGTAAAGTCAAGGTTGCAAACCCCAGTTACCATATTTTTTATAAATTTTTCGTGTCCAGGAACGTCAATAATTGTGATTGAATCTTTCCAGTAGGCAAAACCGATGTCAATTGTGATACCACGTTTCTTCTCTTCAGGTAAGTAATCAGTGTCAATTCCTGTCAAGGCTCTTACGAATGAAGTTTTTCCGTGGTCGATATGACCAGCTGTTCCGATAATTGTGTGTTTTTGCATAGATTTTAAAGGGGAAGTTTTGGAGAAAAAGAAACCTGAAAGACATTCAATCTTTCAGGTTTGAAATTTTAGTAAGTCGTAACGGTTTTTTCTTTTAGTCTTTGCTCAATTTGTTTTTGTTTCTCTTCAAAGCACTTTTGAGCGTGTTCTTTGTAAACAGTGTAATCGTAAGTTTTGCCTTCAAACTCGAAAGTATCAAGTTGGTTCGGGTGAAGTTCATTTTTTGCGTATTCGGCACAATATCCGGATTCCACAAAGGCTTTTAAAATATCGCCGTCAATGTGTTTGTCTTTTACGAAGAATCCTAAAATTCTCATCGCTTCGGACATTTTCTTACCGTCTTTATAAGGTCTGTCTTGAGCGGTTAAGGCTTCAAAAATATCTGCAACCGCCATAATTTTTGCTTCTAAAGAAAGTTCGTCTTCTGTCAAACCTTTTGGGTAACCTGTTCCAATCAGAGTTTCGTGATGACCTCCTGCAAACTCAGGAACATTTCTAAGCTTTTTCGGATAAGGAAGGCTCTCGAGCATATCAATTGTAACCACAATGTGATGGTTAATGACATTTCTTTCCTCTGGTGTTAAAGTTCCTTTACGAATTGAAAGGTTGTAAACTTCATTTTCACTAAGGAAGTTCTGGTTCTCACCGTCAACTGTGACTTTATATTTTGTTGCGATTGAATTAATTCTTTCGATTTTGTCATCCGAAAGGAATTCACCACCAACGTTTACTTGTTTGATAAAATTACAATCATCTTCGATTTCGCTAATTTTTGATTGAAGTTCAGCCTCTAAGACTTGAGCCTCATTAGATTTACCTTCAGCGAGAAGTTCAGCTTTTTTCTCAAGAGACTCAATCTTCACATCACGTTTTAGAATTTCGAATCTCGTTACAACTGTGTGAACTCTGTCGTAAATCGTTTCCAATTTCGTTGCTTTGTCAACCACGTATTCAGGAGTTGTGATTTTCCCAATGTCGTGTAACCAACCTGCAACTTTAAGTTCGTGCATATTTTCAGGTGAGAATTTTACTTTTGCAAAACGTCCTTCTTTAGTTTTGTGAATTGCTTCCGCAATCATCAAAGTTACTTCTGCAACTCGGCGAATATGACCACCTGTGTAAGGAGATTTTTCATCAATTGCTCCAGCAATAACTTGGATAAATGCTTCGAGTAAATCGCTAAGCCCTTTGATGAGTTGAGTGTTTGTCAATGCAATTGCTGCTTGAGAAGCCAAAGATTCTATTATTTTTTGCGTTTCTTTGGAGAAAGAAATAATTTCGTTTTCTTTGTCTTGAGCGTTTAATAGTTGAAGAACGCCAATGATTTCATTTTCGTGGTTTTTGAGAGGAATTACTAACATTGATGTTGAGCGGTAGCCTGTTTTTTGGTCAAAACCTTTTGTTCCTTGAAAATCAAATCCACTGACTTCGTAAACATCTGGAATGTTGACAGTTTCTCCTGTAATTGCTACGTAAGCTGCAACTTGCTCGTGGTTTGGTTTCCCATCAGGAAAAAGTTTAATCGGATAAAATGGACATTCAATACCTGTCGTTCCACCCATTTTGAAGTTGAGCGAAGCAGTACGTAGAATTTCAAATTTCAAATGTTTGTCGTCGTCAGAAGTTCTGTAAAGCGTTCCTCCGTCTGCGTTTGTAAATTCCATCGCAGCAGTAACGATTAGTTCAAGTAGAACATTTAAATTAGATTCAGCAGAAAGTGCCGTTCCGATTTGATTTAGTTTTGTAAAATTATGTTGTTGAGTCTTAAAAATTGAATCAACGGATTCTCTGAGTTTATCGAGATTTGCACCAAGTTGTTCTTTTGGGCAACTTTCGAGTTCTTTAAAAATCTTGTTTAAGTTTTGCATTTTGCTCTTTCTTAAAAATTATGTTGTCGTTTGCAAAAGTTACGACTCATCTTCTCTTTTGTCTGAGTCAGGATTTTGGGCTTGTGGCATAAAATCCTCTTCAGAATATTTTTCTTTGTTTTGTTTTGTATCTTTTTCTTCGTCTTCCTGTTTAGGAAGTTCTGTTCTTTGGCTTTGTTTTGTTCTTTCTCTTTCTTTTTCGTTAATTTCTCTTCTTACAATTTGTAAAACTCTTCCTTCATCAAAAGAAGAATTTTCCTGCTTAGGTAAATCGACCTGTGCTTCAAGTTCCAAAGGTCCAATAAAACCCGAAACTAAATTGTAAATTACAACTGCAATTGCAACTAAAATTGTTGTAAAGAAACTTGAAAATATCGAAGCAAAAAGTGAAAAAAATGTAGCTGTGAGTGTTCCAAGAGTTGATAAGTCAGAAACCTGTTGGCTTAAGTTATAATCTAATTCCGAGATTCCTGAAAAAAGGCTTAACAAGAATGAAAAGAAAAACATAAAGTATAGAAAAAAAACAATTGTGTTAATCACAAATGCAATTTTTACAACGGGCCAAACTGGGATTCGGTTAAGAGAAATTTTAGTAATTTGGGACATTTTTTCTCCAAGATTCTACTACTGGTTTTAGATAACTACAAAAAACTACTCATTATTCTGTCTAATTTCGATGAAAACATTTTCTTTCAAACTTTCCACCCATTTTTGGTACTCTTTTTCTTTTTTGAAATTGAGTGCGAAACCTTGAAGTTGCTCCCAATCTTCATCTAAAGACAAATCTCTTGGTGGCTTTCTTTCTTCGAGTCTTAGCAAATGAAAACCGAATTCACTTTTAAAAGGCTCGCTAATCTCATTTTCTTTTAATTTCGTGATTTGTTCGCGAAAAGCACCGTTTGTGAGTTTCCCAATTTCAAACCAACCTAAGTTTCCACCTTTGAAAGCAGTTTCTTTATCCAAAGAATATTTTTGAGCTAAATCTTCGAAAGTTGTGCTTCCATTTTCGATTCTGTCTTTAAAACTTTTCAAAGTATCCAAAACAGCTTTTTCATCGTTTGAAGAAGTTCTAAAACCTGAAAGAATGTGTCTTGTGTTGATTTTTTCTCCACGTCTTTCAAGTAGTTGAATAATGTGAAAACCGAATTGAGTTTCAACAAGGTCAGAAATTTCATTTTGTTCAAGTCCAAAAGCGACTTTTTCAAATTCTTTTACAAAAACACCTCTTTCAACCCAACCAAGTTCTCCGCCGTTTTGACTTGAACCAGGGTCGTCAGAAAAACTTTCTGCAAGGTCTGCGAAATTCCCGCCTTTTTTAAGAGAGTCTTGAATTGCAATAATTTTTTGTAAAGCTAATTCTCTTGCTCCACCACCAGCTAAAGCGTCAAGTAAAATGTGGCTTAGTCTTACTGATTCATCAACTTGTGGCAAACTATCTTTTTCAGCAGCATAAAATCTTTCTACCTCATTTCTTGAGACAGTGAGTTTTGCAAATCTCTCTCGTTGTAATTTTTCTACTTTAAGGTTTTTCGTGATTTCTTGGCGGTATTTTCGGCGAATTGCTCGTAAGGAGTAACCAAGTTGCTCTATCAATTTGTCTTCGGTTCCGAAGTAACCCATCATTCTGTCAATTTGTTCTTCAACAGCTTGTTGGACTTGTGCAGCATCAACTTCAACTGTGTCATCAATTGCTTTTGCCAAAATTACTTTTTGACTGATTAGTCTCTGTAAAACGTCGTTTCTGATTTCTTCAAGTTCGGATTCGCTTTTGTCTAACGAATTGCTTTGGTAAAGCATATTTTGGACAAATTGCTCAATTTCACTTGCCAAAATTATTTCGTCATCAACAACTGCAATGACTTTGTCTATCACTTCTTGTGCAAAAAGTGTTTTCGCTGAGAAGATTAGTGTAAGCGTAAGAATTAGTATTTTTAGTGAGTTCATTTTTTCTTTTCAATGTCCTTGTTTTTTCTGTCGTCTTTTTCAACGTAATTTGTAATTGCTTTTTGCAATGCCTCTTCATTAACCTCAATTTTAACATTTTTTTCTACAAGGTCTCTGAATTTTTTTTCTTCAATTTTCTTTTTCTCGTTTTGGTAGTCGTTTCCAACTTTATTTTTGATTTTTTCTAGGGGAATAAAATCAGGTTCTACTTTCTTGACTATGTAAAAAACTTCAATTCCATTTTTTGCTTCTAAAGGACCAAATGCTTCGCCAGCTTGGTAAGATTGAGCAAGTTGAACAACATCAAGTTGTGCATCTTGTGGAACAGTTCTGATTTTTACTTTATCGTCTGTAATTTTTAAATCTTTAAGAATTGCTTCTAGTTTCTCGCCGTCTTTGATTCTTTGAACAATTATATTTCCTTGAATCTCTTCTAAAACAGAAATTTGTCTAAGTTCTAACCAACCACCATCTTTGTAGTTATCTTTATTTTTCTCATAATAATCTTTTACTTCTTCTTGAGTAAAAGAAGTTGTGATTCCAAGATTGTTTCTTCTGACTTGTTTGAAAATTTGGTCTTCAAAAACCGAATCACCTAGATCCAAAAATTCTTGCTTCTGAGCAAAACCTTCGTTCAAAGCTCTTGCAACAAAAAGGTCTTGTTTTACAGCAACATTAATTGCATCGTAAATTCCTTGCTCTTTTTCAAAAACTGCCTTACGGTTTTCTCTTCTTGCAACAATAAGCAAATCTTTAACAGTAACGTTCCCGTCAAGGTCTTCCAAAAGGTAGTTGTAGTAAAGTTTTGGTGGAACTTGTTCGGTTTGAATTTGAGGTTTATTGTAAGTCATCAAAACTGTGTCAAGCCATTCAGGAGCTAAATCTGTTGTTGGGTCATTAAAATAATCTTTTGCTTCTTGAGAAGGGTTTGCGAGGTTTTTCACAATTTCTTTATGAAGTTTACGAACCATTACGCTATCAATTTTCATCTGTGCTTCGCGGTCTATTTTTGCTGAGTAATCGTTTAAGTATTCAGCAATTTCATAACTTTTAGACCTTAGGAGTTCATCAAAAAGTTTGTCTCTTTCTTCTTGGTAAGGCTTGAGTTTCACAGGGTTACGAGAAAGAAGTTTCATAACGTGAAATCCGTAAGCAGATTGGACAGGTTCAGGAATAATGTCAGGTTGAAGTTCAAAAGCTGCTTCTTGAAAACCGTCAACCATTTCGCCCCAAACGAATTCGCCAATCTCTCCACCATTTTTTGCAGTCGTTGTGTCTTTGGAATGTTTTGCTGCTAATTCTGTGAAGTCTTCTCCGTCAATTACTTTTTGACGAATTTCTTGTGCAAGTTCTTTTGTGTCAACGAGAATGTGGGCAACGTTTACTTTGACTTTTCGCTTTTCATAAAAGGCTTTAATTTCCTCTTCTGTAACGAATTTTTGAAGTTCGGATTTGTAAAGTCCTTTTTCTACCAAAGCTGTTTTGAGGTTTCTGACAGTTGTTAATTTTACAGGGAAATCTTTCTCTGTTCCAGTTAGTAGTCCGTAAACATAATCCGATTTGTTTTGAATGATTTTGTCAAATTCTTTTCTTTTACGCTCTTCTGACAACTTTCCAAAGACACCAAGTCTGTTGTAAAAATCTTGAGTCGTAACTTTGTAAGTGTCAATTGTTGCGAGAACTTCGTTTGGGGAATTTGGTTGTTCTGTTGAACTACAACCAAAAAATGTTGCTAAAATTAAACTTAGTATTAGGTTTTTGAACTTTGTTGTTCTGTTTGTGAAAATTTCTAAAACTCTTCTTGATTCCATTAATTTTTCCTTTAAGATTCCATTTTTTACTGAAAGTTTACTCTCTTACGTAAATAATTTAGTTTGTTTTTTCTTTCCAAAATATTTTCAAAAATTCTTGAACTTTTTCAAATTTTTCTTTCCAAGTTCCTTTTGTTAAGTGTAAAAGAACTCCGAATTTATCGCCCGAAAGATACTTAAAATGAATTCCTTTTGCTTTAGCTTTTTGCACAAAATCCAAAGCAATTCCTTCGTTAAGCTCTTCCTTTGTCCAAAAGCCTTCTTTTAGGTAAGCAGTAACTTGTTTATCATTTAAATTTACCTTGTCAAAACCTGCTTTTTGAGCACAAACTTTAACCAAAATTACTGACATCAAACTTTCTGCTTGGCTTGGAAGCTGTCCGAATCGGTCTCGCAATTCTTCGGCAATTTCGTGAACTTCAAGTTCTTCTTTTGCATCACTAAGTTTGCGGTAAAACTCAAACCGAAGTTGTGGAACGTCAACGTAACTTTCCGGCAAGTAAGAAATTGCAGTACAGTTTACAGTTGTTTCGATTTTGATTTCAGGTTCTCTGTCTTCGGCAATTGCTTTGCGCCTCAAAAGTTCTTCTTCAAGCATTTGCAAGTAAAGTTCAAAACCAACGTCTTTCACAAAACCGCTTTGCTGAACACCAAGAATGTTTCCTGCACCGCGGAGTTCCATATCTTTCATTGCAACTTCGAGTCCTGCTCCTAAGTGCTGAAATTCTTCAATTACTCTTAGTCTTCTTCGCGATTTCTCTTGAATTCCGATTAACGAAGGAACAACCAAGTAAGCGAAAGCCTGACGAGTAGAGCGACCAACTCTTCCACGAAGTTGGTAAAGTTCGGCAAGTCCGAGATTTTGTGCGTTGTGAACGATTAGCGTGTTTGCGTTTGCGATGTCAAGTCCTGACTCAATAATTGTTGTCGCAATCAAAACGTCGTACTTGTGGTCAAGAAAATCAAACATCACTTTTTCGAGTTGAGTTCCTGACATTTGTCCGTGTCCGACAATGAATTTTCCTTCGGGAACAAGTTCTTTCAGTTGCTCCGAAATCGAATAAATTGATTTCACTCTGTTGTGAAGGAAGAAAACCTGTCCGCCTCTTTCGAGTTCAAAACGAATTGCTTCTGCGATTGATTGCGGATTGTAAATTTTTATTTCAGTGTGAACAGGAAGTCTGTCTTTTGGTGGAGTGTTAATGTTTGAAATGTCTTTGATTCCGACTAAAGTTTGGTGCATTGTTCTTGGAATCGGCGTTGCAGTCATCATCAAAATATCGACTTTGTTTTGGTAAGACTTGAGCCTTTCTTTGTGCTTAACTCCAAAACGATGTTCTTCGTCAATTATCAAAAGTCCCAAATTGCCAAACTCAATGTCTTTTGAAAGAAGTCTGTGAGTTCCGATTACGATGTCAACTTTGCCGTTTTTCATCAAACCGAGAGTTTCTTTCTGTTCTTGTTTTGTCCGAGTTCGAGCCATCAGTCTAACTTCAACGGGAAAAGTCTCAAGTCGTTTTTTGAAAGTCAAGTAATGTTGGTTTGCAAGAACAGTTGTCGGAACGAGAATCGCAACTTGTTTGCCACCACAAACAGCTTTGAAAGCCGCTCTTAAAGCAACTTCCGTTTTTCCGTAACCAACGTCGCCACAAAGCAACCTTTCCATCGGAATTATTGATTCCATATCTTTTTTGATTTCGGAAATTACAGTGAGTTGGTCTTCTGTTTCTTCATACTCGAAAGTCGCTTCCATTTGGTTCTGCAAGTCGTTGTCAGGTGGGAAAGCAAAACCTTTTGAGATTTTCCTTTCTGCTTCAACACGAATTAATTCTTCGGCGATTTCTTCAAGTTTTTTCTGAACTTTTGCTTTTGTACGAACCCATTCTCTTGTGTGAAGTTTTGAGATTTTCGGAACAGAATCAGGACTGTGTCCGGTGTATTTTTGAATTTTGTTGAATTTCTCAATCGTAACGTAAACGTAATCGCTTCCTTCGTAGGCGATTTTCAGACACTCTTTTTCTGTGTCGCCCATTTTTAGTTTTACGAGTCCTTCGTAAATACCAATTCCGTAATCCGAGTGAACGACAATTTCACCAAATTCCATTGCTTCGAGTTTTTTGAGAGCAACAGCAGGTGAGATTTTTTTGTGAGAAGCAATTCTGACCCTTTTGCCCAAAATCTCAAAATTTGTAACAACAAGTTCGTTTGAAGCAAGAATTTCAAAACCTTGCTTGAGTCCTTTTTCGTAGTAAACGACGTTGTTGCAGTCGTGGAATTGCTCCAAGAATCTTTCTTTGTAGTAGCGGTTTTCGCAGTAAAGATGAACTTTTGAAAAGTTCAAAAATTCTTTTCGTGCCGTTTCAAAATTTCCTTTGAAAGATTTTGCAGGTTTTAGTCGAAAATCAATTTCGGGCTTTTCGGTCAGAGATTCAACAATCAGTTGAAAAGGTTTGAGAAGTTCTTTCAGTTTTGCAACAGGAATTCTAACGTCTTTTTTTGCAAATTTTTCACTAACACTTTCAAGAATTTCAGGAAGGCTCAAACCACTTTTAAAAAGAATTTTGGCATTTTTGTCAAGTTGTTCGATTCTTGGTTTTTTCTCAAGTTCACCGACGAAAATTGCAGGAACTGAAATTTCGTTTTGAGTTTCAAGGCTTGTTTGGTTCGTAACGTCAAAAGTTGAAATTCGGATTACTTCGTCAAAGTCAATTTCGATTCTGATTGGAAGCTCGGAGTCTTTTGGGAAAACGTCAAGAATGTTTCCACGAACACTAAATTCACCTTCAATTTCGACCATTGAAGTTCGTGTGTAACCGATTTCGACAAGGTAATCGAGAAGAACTTCTTGGTCTTGAGTTTCATTGATTTTGATATTTAAGTTGAGTTCTTCGAGGTCTTCAAAAAGTGGAATTTCTTCAAAAAGCTCTTGCCAAGTGAAAACTTTAACTTCTGTTTCAGAATGAAATTTTGGTGAGTTTTGGACTTTTAAACCAAAAGATTCGAGTTCGGCTTGAGTCTCTTCAAAGTTCCCATAATTCTCAACTGCAACAACGATTCGGTTGTTTTGTGAGCAGAAAAAAGGAAGCCAACCTTCTGTCGAAGATTTTAAAATCGCAACTTTGGAAGCGAGTTTCTCAGGCAATTTAAAATGTTCTTGATGACTCATTTAGCTAATGACTAATGTTTAATGATTAATGACTAATAATTTTGTCATTGATTTTGGGAGTGCAAAATTAAAAAACTAAATTAAAATTCAAAGTGGAATTACCAAATTTTGTACCAAAGTTAGTTTTTTGTTTTTAAAGGGATTTGTGGGAATTGCTTTGTGTAACCTTCGGTGAAAAAGTTGTGTAAAGAAAGATTAGCTATTTTTTTTTTTTTTCAAAAAATCGCTATCTTAAGAATTGAAAAAATAATAATCTTAAATGAAAGGTAGGAAAATGAAAAACCTATTAAAAACAACCTTACTTTTAGTGTTCGTATTTGCACTAAGTGTTCCCGAAGCATTTTGTCAGCTCTTTACTTGGGAAATGAAAACTCCAATGCCAACAAGAAGAGAGTACGCAGCTTCAGAAGTTGTAAATGGAAAAATCTACGTTATTGGTGGTTATGAAATAGGAGGCTCAACATCTATTGCAGGAAAAAACGAAGAATACGATACTACAACAGATACTTGGACAACCAAAACTTCAATGAACATTCCGAGGGAGCAAGTAGCTTCAACAGTTTTCAATAATCAAATATATGTCATTGGAGGAACCACAAGTTCTAGTGAAATTAATGTTGTCGAAGTATATAATCCTTCAACAGATACTTGGTCAGCTAAACCTTCAATGCCAACTATAAGAAAAAATTTAGAAGCAGAAGTTGTAAATGGAAAGATTTATGCAATTGGAGGATATATTTATGATAATGGAGATGTTTATTTTGATGTAGTAGAAGAATTTGACCCTTCAACAAATACTTGGACTACAAAGGCTCCAATGCCAACTGCAAGGAGCAGTTTTTCTACTTGTGTCGTAAATGACAAAATTTATGTTGTTGGAGGTAATAGTGACTCAGGAGAACTTAACTCAGTAGAAGTATATGACCCTTCAACGGATACTTGGTCCATAAAAAATCCAACTTCAAATTTAAGAAGAGGCTTAGTTGTTGAGGCATATAACAATAAAATCTATGCAATTGGTGGTAGATTTAACTCAAATATTCTATCCAGTGTTGAAGAATATGATGTAGTTAATGATGTTTGGACTCCTTCAACTCCAATGCTTTTGGCACTTTCAGAGGGAGCATCTTCAATTTATAATGGCAAAATATATGTTTTTGGAGGAAAAGATGATAATTCTTATCCTGATAGTTCTTCAAATGTAGTTGAAGCTTTCACAGTAGGTAATCCATCATCATTGGAAGAAAATGAAAGTTCATTTCCAAAACAATTCTCACTCCAACAAAACTATCCTAACCCATTCAACCCAAACACAAGAATAAGTTTTGATTTGTTCCAAAGTTCAGAAGTTGAACTTACAATTTACAACTCACTTGGAAAAGAAATCACAACGCTTTCTCAAGGTAAACTAAATTCAGGAAATCACAATTTTGATTGGAATGGAACTGATAAAACCGGTAAATCTGTTTCGTCAGGTTTGTACGTTTACAAACTCAAAACAGAAAATGGCTTTGCAAACAAAAAGATGCTTTTGATTAAGTAAAAAATCAGATTTGTATTTTTAAAGCCAAAACAAAATTTTTTGTTTTGGCTTTTTTAATGTCTAAAAAAGTATTTTAATAGAATCTTCGATTTGGCAATTCTTCTACAATTTTCAATTTCTCTAATTCGGTCAAAAATCCCCAATTTGAAATTTCATTCATTGTTCTAAGACAACCTTTACAAATGTTAGTTTGAGAATCCAATTCACAAATTTTTATGCAAGGAGATTGAACAGGTGAGTTTTTATTCATTTTTTTAGCTTAATAAATTGGGATTGAGGAATCAATTTCTTTTGCCCAAGCCAAAATTCCACCTCTTAGACTTTTCACAAATTTGAAATTTTTCTCTTCCAAAATTTTGCAGACTTTTGCAGAGCGGACTCCTGAACGGCAAAAAACGACCAAATTTTCATTCGGGTTTAATTCACCGATTCTTTCTTCAATTTCATTTTGTGGAATGTGAACAGCTCCTTCGATTTTTGCAATTTCAAGCTCATAGCTTTCTCTAACGTCCAAAAGTTTTGGCTCGTCTGGGCTTTCAAGTTGTGCTTTTAGTTTTTGGACAGAAATTTCATTTGGATTCTCAGAAGCTCTTTCTTTTGGCAAAACACCACAAAATTCTTGGTAGTCAATTAGCTTAGTAACAGTTGGGTTTTTTCCGCAAATGACGCAGTTTTCGTTTTTACGAATTCGCATCTCGGTGAATTCCATTGAAAGAGCATCGTAAAGCAAAAATCTTCCTTTGAGTGGCTCACCAATTTCTGTGATAATTTTTATCGCTTCTGTCGCTTGAATGCAACCGATAATTCCGGGAAGAACTCCAAGAACTCCGCCTTCTGAACAAGAAGGAACAAGTCCTGCTGGAGGAGGTTCAGGATAAAGACAACGATAACAAGGTCCGTCTTCAAAGTTGAAAATCGAAGCCTGTCCTTCAAACCTGAAAATGCTTCCGTAAACATTTGGTTTTCCAAGTAAAACACAAGCATCGTTTACAAGGTAGCGAGTTGCAAAATTGTCCGTTCCGTCAATAACCAAATCATAATTTTTGATAATTTGCAGAGCATTTTCAGAGGTCAGAGCTTCTTCGTGGCAAATAAAATTTATGTAAGGGTTTAGTGCTTCAAGTCGTTCTTTAGCACTTTTTACTTTTGATTTACCTAGATTTTTAGTCCCGAAAAGAACTTGCCTTTGCAAGTTGGATTCGTCAACAACGTCGAAGTCAACTAAACCGATTGTTCCAACTCCTGCGGCTGAAAGATAAAGTAAAACAGGACTTCCGAGTCCACCCGTTCCAACTACTAAAACTTTAGCATTCTTTAGTTTCTTTTGACCTTCAAGTTGAATTTCGGGCAAAATAAAATGCCGACTGTAACGGCTAAATTCTTCTTTTGAAAACGTCATTTTTCTCTTTTTTAGTTTTTAGCCTGAACTCCGCTGAGAGCGTAGAACCCGCAATTTTGTTTCTTTCAAAATCTATCGGATAGCTTAAAGCTATTTGATAGAAAATATTTCTCATCCGATGGCTTGAGTCCATCTGATGAGTTTTGAATTCTATTTTAAATCTTGAAGTGCAGGAAAAGCACCGAAACTTAGTTGTCTTAAGTTTGGCAATTTTGTTACACCTTTTTTGCGTAGGAAAATTATTCCTTTTGTCAAACTTGCACTTAAACTTCCGTAGTCGTTCACTTGTGTTTGGAATTTTTTGTTCCCGAAAACTTCAAAGCCTTCTGCTTTTGTGAGGAAATTTTCTACAACTTCAGCACTTTTGAAAAATTTACTTCCTGTTCCGAAGTCAAAACTAAAAGCAAAAATTCCACCTTTGCGGAGAAGTCTGTGAAATTCTTTTAAAATCTCTTCTTGGTTTTCTTCCAAGCCGTCAAACCAAAAGATTCTGTCAAAAGACTCATTTTCAAAAACAGTTTTTGTTTGAGTTTGGATTGAGGATTTTATTGCCAAATCTAATTTTCTGTTGTTCTCGCGTGCAGAGTTTACAATTGATTCGTTACTTTGGGTGTTCCAAACTTTGCAATTCTCTGTTGCCAAAAAGTAAGAGAAAAGTGAGTTTGCACCTTCAATTTCCAAAACGTCCATTCTTCCGTCAACTTCCGATTCCGCGACAAAGTGAGAAGATTCCCAAATCTTTAGCCAATGTGAACTAAAGTCGTTTGAAAAAGTAATCTTTTTGTTTTCTAAAAGTTTTTTAGTTAAGAAAATTCTATCAACAATTGCACGTTTTGAAAGGCTGTGTAAGTCCTGTAAATCTGCAACTTTATTTATTCCTTTGGTTGTTTCTGCGGAAGTCAGAACTTCGGGAGTTTGTTCATTTGTTACCAAAGTTTGAATTACGTTTACTTCGGTTTTTTGCTTTAGAGTTTGTTCGCATTCTTCCAAAAGGTGTTTTGATTCTAAGTCTTCCGAGTCCAATTCTAAAACAATTTTAAAGTGTCTGATTGCTTCTGAGTATTCTTTTTGTTCTTTGTGCAAAATGGCTAAGTTGAAGTGAGCGTTCAAGTGTTTTGGCTCAACTTCTAATGCTTTAGTGAAGTTCATTTTTGCTGCTTTGAAGTTTTTCTCTTGGTAATCTTCAAGACCTGCTTGGCAAAAATTATCAGCCATATCGTTAGTGTTCATTTTTTGTCCTTACTTTAAATTCTAATCAGTTTTTATTTGAGGTTTGAGCTGAAGTTTAAATCTCAAAAGTTTTTTGAATGGTTTTTAGTGGTACAAGTGCATTCTTTAGTGGAAAATCAAAAATTCCAAATAGTTGTAAAATTTAATTTGTTGAAAAACAAACCTCAAGAAATTAACTTCTTCACCCGATTTCAAAGATAATAAAATGGAAAGATTTAGCAATGCATTATAAATTACGAGACTTTCGAGTCGTCGGTAAAATTCCCAAAGAAATTAGTAGAATTGAAGATTTAGCTTACAATATTTGGTGGTCTTGGAACCGTGAAGGAAGAGAGCTTTTTCGAAAAATTGATACAAAGGCTTGGCTTGATTCTCACGGAAATCCTGTCCTTTTTCTCAAGACAGTTTCCAACGAATCTTTACAAAATGCAGTTACGAACAAAGAAATTTTTGCTTACTACAATTTTGTAATTGAAAAATTCGACAACTACTTGAACACTCCTGAAACTTGGTTCAACAAAAATCACTCAAATTTTAATCCTAAAAGACCAATTGCTTACTTTTGTGCAGAGTTTGGTTTGACGGAAGTTTTACCGATTTATTCTGGTGGACTTGGAGTTCTTGCTGGCGACCACGTGAAGACTGCAAGTGACTTGGGTTTGCCTTTTATCGGAATTGGCTTACTTTATCGAAGCGGTTACTTTCGACAAGAAATTAATTCACTTGGAGAACAAATTGCAAAATACCCAAAACTTGATTTTGCAAATTTACCAATTCGTTTAGTAAAAGACGACAAAGGCAGAGAAATTTTTGTTGAAGTCAGAATTTTGGGAAGAACTGTTTCGGCAAGGGTTTGGCAACTTAATATCGGCAGAGTTACACTTTATCTTTTGGATACAGATTTTCAACGTAACTCAGAAGAAGACAGAAAAATCACGAATCAACTCTACGGAGGCGACAGTTATACAAGAGTTTCGCAAGAAATACTTTTGGGAATTGGTGGTGTAAAGGCTTTAAGAAAACTCGGAATTAAACCTTCTGCTTGGCATATGAATGAAGGACATTCGGCTTTTCTTGGTCTTGAAAGAATCAGAGAATTTATTTCAGAAAGGGAGCTTTCATTCGACCAAGCACTTGAGGCAGTTGCTTCAAACACACTTTTTACGACTCACACTCCTGTTCCTGCTGGAAACGACAAGTTCGGTTTTGACTTGATTGAACAATTCTTTAGTGAATACTTAGAAGGACTCAAAATTTCAAAAGAAAGATTTTTTGAATTGGGAAGGAAAGGTGATGAGTTTAACCTTACCGTTCTTTCACTAAAGCTTTCGCGTTACCACAACGGAGTTAGCAAACTTCACGGACAAGTTTCGCAAGACCTTTGGAAAGATTTGTGGGGCGAAATTCCACCTGCACAAAATCCAATTGACTATGTTACAAATGGAATTCACACAAAAACTTGGCTTGCAAACGAGTTAGCGGAACTTTACACAACAAAGCTTGGAACTGATTGGGAAGACAAAATTTCGGATTTGGAAAATTGGCAAAAGATTTTGAAAATTGCTGATTCAAAACTTTGGGCTGTTAAACAAAAGCAGAAAATCCGAATGATTGAATTCATCAAAGTAATGCTTCAGCAACAGTATGAATGGGAAGGAGTTAGAGGAACTAAGGCTGAAAACCCTGAACTTTTGCTTGACCCGAATGTTTTGACGCTTGGTTTTGCAAGAAGGTTTGCGACTTACAAAAGAGCGAACTTGATTTTCAAAGACAAAGAAAGACTCAAAGAAATCTTGAATCACTCTGAAACTCCGATTCAGTTAATTTTTGCAGGAAAAGCTCACCCGGCTGACCAACCCGGACAAGAAATTGTGAAAGAAATTTATCAACTTTCACGAGAGCCTGAATTTGAAGGAAAAATCATAATTCTTGAAAATTACAATATGAAAATTGCACGGTACTTGATGGCTGGAGTTGACATTTGGCTCAATAATCCGCGAAGACCTTTGGAAGCAAGTGGAACAAGTGGACAAAAAGCTGCACTTAATGGAGTTGTAAATTTCAGTGTTCTTGACGGTTGGTGGTACGAAGCTTGGGATAAAACAAATGGTTGGGCAATCGGAAAAGAAATTGAGTATGAAGATACAGAAAAACAAGACTTAGTTGATTTGAACTCTTTTTACGACACCTTGCAAAGGAAAATTTTACCTGCTTACTACAACAAAAATAAAAATGGTGTTTCAAAAGATTGGATGAGTTTTGTCAAAAAATCAATAGCAACAAATGCTCCTCAGTACTCAACCGACCGAATGGTAAAAGACTACTTCACAAAATTTTACAGCAAAGCAAATCAAAGTTTCGACAGACTTGCTTCAGATAATTTCTTAGTTGCCGATTACTTAGTAAACTGGAAAAATAGACTCTTTGAGAATTGGGAACAAGTCAAAATAGAGTTAGTTTCTGAAAAAGGAATTGACGGACAACTTTTAAAAGTTGGAGATTCGTTAGAAATTATTGTTAGAGTTGAGCTTGGAATCTTTGCCAAAGAAGAAGTCTCAGTTGAGCTTTACGTAGCTGGAATTGACGAAATGGAAGCAAACACTCAAATTGTAAAAATGGATTTGATTGAAGAACAAGACAATACAATTCTTTGTAAAGGAATTTTTGCACCAAAATTGAATGGGAAGTTCGGTTATTCCGCAAGAATTATTCCTAAAAATGATTTGATGGTTCATAAGTATGAACTTGGTCTTGCAAAGTGGATTGATTAATTTTTGAGGTGTTTTTTCCAAATTAATAATTTTGACTAAAATTAGGTTTTCAAAATGACAAAAGTCTCAAACAAAGTTGTTCTTGACGGCGAAACTCTAACAATTGAAGAAGTTGTTTTAGTTGCAAGAGAAAGTGCTAAAGTAGTCCTTTCAAAAAATGCTCAAGAAAAAATTTCGAAATCTAGAAGTGTAGTTGAAAAGATTCTTAAATCTGACAAAGCTTACTACGGAATTAACACGGGTTTTGGAAATTTTCAAGATGTTCAAATTTCTGAAAAAGACCTCGGAAAATTACAAGAGAATCTAATTATTAG
Source organism: Calditrichota bacterium (assembly GCA_008501735.1). Classification (GTDB taxonomy): domain Bacteria; phylum CLD3; class CLD3; order CLD3; family CLD3; genus CLD3. The sequence continues at coordinate 257,953 of QQUF01000008.1, forward strand.
TCACGCTGTCGGAGTTGGAGAACCTTTGCCAATTGATGTTGTGAGAGCGATGTTGCTTTTACGAATTAATACTTTGTGTAAAGGTTTTTCTGGAATTCGGCTTAAAGTTGTACTTACTCTCATTGAGATGCTCAATTATGAAATTACTCCTGTTGTTCCTGAAAAAGGTTCAGTTGGTGCAAGTGGCGATTTAGCTCCTCTTTCGCATATGGCTTTGTCCTTAATTGGCAAAGGCGAAGTTTTTTTCAAAGGCAAAAGAATACCAACTCAAGAAGCTTTTGAAGAGTGTGAAATCTCAAAAGTAACTCTTCAAGCAAAAGAAGGTTTGGCTTTGAATAACGGAACGCAAACAATGACAGCAATCGGAATTCTGACACTTTTTGATGCTGAAATTCTTGTTCGAAATTGCGACGTTGCAGGAGCGATGACACTTGAAGCACTGAAAGGAAAATCAAGTCCTTTTCACCCAAAAATTCACGAGCTTCGCAAACATTTAGGACAGACAACGACTGCAAAGAATATCAGAAGTTTGACTGAAGGGAGTGAATTGATTGACTTGGTTGATGAGGACACGAAAACAAAAGTCCAAGATGCTTACTCACTTCGTTGTATGCCACAAGTTCACGGAGCTTCAAGAGACTCTTTTGCTCACGTAAGACAAGTTTTGGAAACAGAAATCAATTCAGTTACTGACAATCCGATAATTCTTGGTGATGAAGAAAAGATTGTTTTTTCAGCAGGAAATTTTCACGGACAACCTATTGCTTTGGCGATGGACTTGCTTGGACTTGCTATTGCTGAACTTGGAAATATTTCTGAAAGAAGAACTGCAAGGCTTGTTGACCCAAAATTAAACTTCGGTTTACCTGCTTTTTTAACAAAAGAGGGTGGTTTGAATTCGGGTTTAATGATTACTCAATACACAGCAGCAGCATTGGTCTCTGAAAATAAAACCTTAATTCATCCTGCAAGTGGAGATTCGATTCCAACTTCTGCGAACCAAGAAGACCACGTTAGTATGGGAACAATCGGAGCAAGACACGCAAATGAGATTTTGAAGAATATACAAAACGTCGTTGCAATTGAAGTTCTTAGTGCAAATCAAGCACTTAGTTTTCGGAAAGAAAAACCTGGAAAACTGATTCGTGAAGTCGTAAAACTTGTAAACTCAGTTGTTCCAAAGATTGACCAAGACAGAGAATTTCATAAAGATATTTCTTCGGTTAGAGAATTGATTAAGAATAAATTATTTTAAGTGAACAAAAATCTTTGTTCACTACTACTCATAAAAAAAGCCGTTAGATATTTCTAACGGCTTCAACCTCCTCCCTTATTTTAGCACCAAAAGGGAACTCTTTTTAACATCCAACTAAAAGCCAAGTAATCATTGGCTTAGTTAAATTTTTGTGTCTCAATTTTTTTAAAAGATCTCTGAGCCTTTCTAATTTCTTTAAAGCTATTTTCGTGCCGATTTGTGTCTCTGCTGCAAATGCTGAATAAACAGTTATTTATAGAAGAATTGGTTTCGTCGTTGTGTCTGGCGAATCACCATAATTATAGGTTGGCAAATTTGATATATGGAATAAAAATAGAGATTTATAGAAAATGGTATTTAGATAGTAAATTGGCGAATCGCCATAAGGTAAGTTTAGAGAAATTTTTTCGGATTAATTTTGTGTTTTTCTAAAAGCCTTTGCATTCTCTTGAAATCAATTCCTAAATCTTTGCAAGAGTTAGAAAGATGACCTTTGTTTGTTTGTAAAGTTTGCGTGAGTGAGAATTTCTCTAATTTCTCGATTTGAGAGTTTAGGTTTGAATTTGTAAAAATTTCGTCAACTAAATTCAGTTTTGATTTTACTTCTTTTGTTAGCAAACTGCTTTGTTGATTTCGTTTTGGGTGGAAATTAGCAAATTCTGCTCTTTTTATTGGTGAGTTGGAAGTGTGATTTACAACGATTTTTTCTATAAGGTTTTCAAGTTCTCTTACGTTTCCTTTTAGTTCTAAAGTCTGTAAAAAAATTATTGCTTCTTTTTCAAAACCTTTGATTTTTGGTGCAAATTTTTCTAAAAAATAAAACGCTAAAGGTGCGATGTCTTCGACTCTTTCACGGAGTGGTGGCAAATTTATTTTTAAAACGTTGAGCCTGTAAAATAAATCTTCTCTAAAATTTCCTTTCTCAACCTCCTTAGTAAGATTTTTGTTTGTAGCTACTATGACTCTTACATCAATTTTTACTGGAGACTCTGCACCGACTTTCCAAACTTCTTTTTCTTGAAGAACTCGTAACAACTTTGCTTGAAGATTTAATGGTAGTTCGCTGATTTCATCTAAAAAGATTACTCCACCGTTTGCGAGTTCAAACTTTCCTAACTTTGTTCTTTCTGCTCCTGAAAATGAGCCTTTAACAAATCCAAACAATTCACTTTCTGCCAAATTATCAGGAATAGCTGCACAGTTGATAGGAATGAAAGGTTTATTCTTCCTTCTACTCAATTTATGGAGTGATTTTGCAACCAACTCTTTTCCTGTTCCTGTTTCGCCATAAATGTAAACTGTCGAATCGAATTTGGAGGCTTTCTCAATTTCTTGGTAAAGTCGTTGCATCTGGTTGCTGTTCCCAACAAAAATGCCAAGTTCTTTAATCTGCGATTCTGCTCTAAATTTACGAAGTTCATCGTAACGGACAATCAAAGGAGTCAGTAAATCGGCAATCTGTTGAACTTTTTTTAGGTCTTCAATTTTGAAAGATCCTTTCTCCAAGTCTTTTCTATCTAAGTAAATCGCACCACAAACTTTGTTTTGGATTTTAAGAGGAACGGCAATTATTGAAAGGAAAACTTTTCCGACAATACTTTGATTCCCTCTTAATTCGGGAGACTTGATTGCATTTTCAAGACAAAGAACCTGTTCATTTTTTATGACATTTTCCAAAACTCCGTAGCTGAACTCTGCTTCTTCTTTTTGAAGATTTGGAGAAACTGCACAAATTTCTAATTCTTGTGAAACTTTGTTTTGTAAAATTATCTGGCTTCCGTCAGAGTCGCAAACTTCAACTAAGTGGTCTAAAAGTTGGACGAAAGCAGATTCAGGGCTCAAAGTTCCGATGAGTTTTTGTAAAACTTGAAAGTCAAAATTATTTAGCTCCGAAAACTTTGTAAATGACTTTTGCTCTTTAAGTTCTTTCAACTTTGATTCATAAACTTTGGCGGGGAATTTCGCAAAGATTTTTGTGTAAAACTGAATTGCTTTTTCTAAGTAGTCTAATTTCTTACTAGTTTCCCAAAGTGTCTCGTAAAGTATTGAAAAGTGAATTTCTTCTTTTGTTAAGTTGAGTAAACTTAATAAAATATTTTCTGCTTCTTGCTTATTGCCTTTGTTTGCTTCCAATTTTGCCAAAAGGACTTTACTATTGAAAACCTCTTTGAACTTTGAGATTTTTGATGCTATTTCCAATGCCTTTTTGCAGAAAATTTCACTTTGACTAAAGTTAAGTAAGTTGAAATAAACCTTTGCAATTCCTAAGAATTGGAATGAAAGTGGGTCTTGTAATTCAAACTTTTCGCTTAATTCAATTGCTTTTTCAAAATTTTCCAAAGCCAATTGATTTTTGCCTTGTTCTTGCAAAACTTCACCTAAAACTCCCAAAGTGTAGGCGATGTCATTTTGGCTTTCGATTCTTTCAAAGTAAGAGAGGTTTTGAATTAAGGTTTCTTCAGCTTTTGAGTAGTTTTTTGTTTTTAGGTAAAAGAGAGCGGTTTTGTTTTTAATTTGAACTTCCGTGTGGTTGTCATTGATATTTCTTGCGTGTTTTAAAGCCCTTTGTGAAAGAGTCCAAAATTCTTCGAGATTTCCCTTGTCCAAGTAAATTGAAGCTAAACTAACCAAAGCAACTGGCAAAATTAAGAAATTCAAAACTTCTTCGGCAAGAGCGATTGATTCTTCGATTGTTTTTTGTGCTTTCCCAAGTTCATTTTGTAAACTGTAAATCATTCCGATGTTTACTAAGACGACAGCAGTTCCACTTTTATCGTCATTTTTACGCAAAGGTTCTAAACAACTTTTTTGATATTTGAGAGATTCTCCATAGTTTCCTAAATCAAAGTAAATTGTGCCGATATTGTTCAAAATGTAAGGAACATCTTGAGGTCTTTCTTTGTGGTTCAGTTCAATTGCCTTTTGGTAGTATTCAAGGGCATTTTCAAATTTTCCTAATTTACTTAGAGAGTTTCCTTGAGTGTTTATTGCACTTGCCATACCAATGACATTGTTTATTTTTTCAAAATGCTTGAAGGCTTTTTCTGAAAGTGTTAAAGCATTTTTATAATCTCCAAGAGCAGAAGGAATTGCTGAGTAGTTTAGATAAACTTTGCCTAAAAGTTGGTTGTCATTAGTTTTTTCTGCAAGTTCTTGAGCCTTCAAAATAACTTTTGTCGCCTCATCAAATTTTCCAATTCGAGCTAATAAATTTTTTTTAGCAACAAGAGTATTAATAATTTCAGGAATCTCTTTTGTTTTGTCCAAAAGGCTTGTTTTTTGTTCTAAAGAGCGAATAGCTTTTAGAATTAAATTCCTTTTTTCAAAGTACTCCGCAGCTTCTCCACAATAAATCTTGGCTTTGTCAAAAATTTCAGCTTCAAAAAAATGGTAAGCTAACTCTTCAATCACCTTTTCCTTTTGAGAACTGAATTTTGTTTCAAGCCTTTCACCAATTAATTTATGGAGTTTTTTACGTTTACTTTTTTTTAATGAACTTTTAAGAGTTTCACGAATAATCTCGTGGGTGAAACTAAATTCGCCATTTTTTGTGATAATGATTAGGTTTAGGTCTTCTGCAATATTTAATTTCTTTAGTAAACTTTCTTCATCGGATTTTGAGACTTTTAAAGCATTTTCCAAATCAAATTTGTATCCAAGAATTGAGCAAGCTTGAAGTGATTTTCGTAGGCTTGATTCTAACTTCCGAATTTTTTTTGTAAACAAATCGGATATTGTTTTCGGCATTTCCGAGTCAGCAATTTTTTCTAAATCCAAATTCCATTCACCATTTTCTTTTTGCAAACTACCGGTTTCAAAAAGATGTCTCAAAACTTCTTGAATGAAGAACGGGTTACCACCTGTTTTTTGCTGAATCATTTTGGCAAAATTAGAGTTTACAGAATCTGATTTTCCTAAAATTGAAGTGAGCATTACGCTAACAGATTTTAGATTAATACTTTTGAGTTCTAAGATTTCAGTGTTTTCATCCTTTACAAGGTATGAGAACCGTTTTTGCAAAGTTGAATTTTCGGAAATTGAATTTTTATCAGCAGAGTAGATTAGCAGAATTGGGAAACCCCTTAGATTCTGCAAAGAAAAATTGAGCCAATCAGAAACCAAATCACTACAAAAATGCAAGTCGTCTAAAAATAAAATCAATCCTTTAAATTCTTTACTTAGCTTTTTTAGAAAATTTGTAAGGACTTCAAAAAGCCTAAAGTTTTTTGCCGTTCCACCGAGTTGCTGTTCTTTTTTTATTTTATGCATAAAACTTAGTTTGGAAATTTCAGGAGCAATTTCCTCCAAATCCCAACCAAACTTTCCTAAAAATTCTATCTGTTCTTCAGCAGATTTGTAGCTTAAAGAATCTATTCCTTGAAAAATTATTTCTTTGAGTGCGTCGTAACTATCAGAGTCTTTTGTGAATTTTGTCGAAAGAACAAGAACATCTCGCATCGTTAAGCCTAACTGAAATTCTTCCCAAAGTTTAGTTTTGCCGATTCCGATTTCACCAGAGATGAAAATTGACTTGAAATTGTCGTTTGTAATTTCAGTAAAAGTTGACTCAAGTTTTTGGAGTTCATAATTTCTGCCTGTAAAAGTAGGTGGTAGAAGGTATTCTCCCAAATTTTTATTTGTTTTTAACTTTCCTTTCGACTTTTCATTCAAAAAATTACTCAAAACTCTTGAAACTTCTCTTGCACTTTGAAATCTGTTTTGAGGATTTTTCTCAAGCAATTTCTTGATGACATTTTCGATTTGAATTGGCAATTCGGGAATGATTTTGCGAGGAGAAATTATTGGTGATTTTAGATGAGCAATTCCAACTTGTGCGAAATTTTCACCTTCAAAAGGAACTTTGCCTGTAACGAGTTCATAAAAAATCACACCGAGTGAGTAGAGGTCACTTCTATGGTCAATTTTTGAAGAATTACGGCATTGTTCGGGAGAGGAATATTTTACAGAACCTAAGAATCTACCTGAATTTGAAACTGAAACAGAATTACCGATTTTTGCCAAATCAAAGTCTGTAATTTTAGCAATCCCTTTTTCGTTCACCAAAATATTTTCGGGCTTTAAGTCTCTATGAATCAAATTATTTCCGTGCAATGCATCTAAGCCGTTGCAAACTTGAATCAAAACATCAATGATATTCGGCAAGGAAAATGAATCGGAATTATTTTTAAGTGTTGAAATTGTTTTGCCTTCGATGAATTCCATCACAAAACCGAATTCATTTGGATTCTCAATCCATTCCAACATTTTTATACAATTGATTTGCTTTAGTTTTGAGGAAGCAAAAAAACTACGTTTTATTCTCTGACGGTCTTTTTCGTTATTGAAATTTTGGTGGATTTTTTTGTATGCGGCGAATTGGTTCGTCTTTCGGTTTCTAACTTTATAAATGCTTCCAAAAGTGCCAGAAGCTAAGTATTCCAAAATTTCCCAATTCATAAAAATTCAAAAATTTGATTAAAATTATTAGAAGAAAAGTAAAGTTAAGCTAAAGTCAAAAAATCACTTAAATCTTCCGATTCCAAGTAAAACTCGGAAACAGCTTTTACTTTTTCACGTTTGACGACTCCGCCAAAACCTACAAAAGTTGTAACAATATTTTTTGTTTCCGCATCACTCATTCCATCGCCGATTAAAAGGCTTTTGCCTGAAAAAAGAATTCTTTCCTGTAAAATCTTAGTCTTACCATTTTTCTTTGCTAAAGGACAATTTTTGTCGAAAGTCTTGTAAGTTCCGTCTTCATTAAAGTAAATAGGAACGGCAAAAACATTTTCTCTTTTGATTCCAAGAAAATCAGAAAATGGAAAAATTGCTTCCAAAAGTCCACCTGAAAGAATAAAAACTTCTTTGTCCGATTTGAGCAAAAATTCAATTAATTGTTTTGTTCCTTTTGTGATTTCTTCGATGTAAAGTTTTCCGACTTCTTGAATTTGTTGCTTTGTTGGTTTTGTAAGTTCCAAGCGTTTTTCATAAATTCCTGTGGTGAGCGAGGAGGAATTCATTGCTTGGTTTGTCATTTCTGCGACTTTGTCAAAAACTCCGTTCATTCGTGCAAGTTCGTCAATTCCTTCGATTTTAGAAAGCGTACTATCACAGTCGAAAACAAAAGTTGTGTAGTCTTTCCAAATCCCCAAATTCTTCATTTTGGCTCTACTTTTTATTTGTAAGTGTCTTCAATTCGTTCCATATAATTTGAGTAAGTCACTTCGTTGTTTTCTTCCCATTGGTAATAACCGAATAGTTTATTCACTACATTTTTGGGGAAGAATTTCTCAAAACTTCTGTAAAGAACTACGTCATATTTACGGTGAAAGTTAATCCAACATTGGTTACAATTTTTCTTGTAGTCTTCGTGAATTGCTTGAGTTGACTCTCCATTAAAAATCTCGTCTAAAGATTTTTTGTTAACGTTACCAAGTTTCAAATCTAAGTTTTGGCAGATTGGAACATCGCCGTTTGGCAGAACAATTAAACTGTCAAGAATACTGTAACAGTTCAATTTTAGTTTCTTCTTTCGCCATTCGTCGTAAAGCACGAGGAAGTCATAGTTTTCAGCAAATTCTTTAATCTCTTGTGGAATGCTGTCTTTAAAACTAGAAAAATCATCTCTTGTGTTGTGTTTCGGAATGTTAATTTCTTCTCTTTCCAAAACTGCTAATTCTTCGTTTTTCTTTGTGAAAGTGCCGTCTTTTTTTGCGTTTAGAATCTCGACTCTTTTCAAAATATCTGTGTTTTGTTTTTCGGCAATGTCAGTTTCGTGTGCTTTTTCGACTGTGTCAAAAAATGCAATATCGTTGTAAACTCCGACTCGCAAATCAATTCCGTATTTTTTACAAACTGCGGCAACGTGTTTCATATCATCAAAACTGTTGTAAGGAGAAAGTGTGAACATTGCAGAAATCGGAACAATATCTTTTGTTCCTTCAATCACTTTAAGAACACTTTCGTAACCGTCTTTTCCACGCATATATTTGTAAGTTTCTTTAGTTCCGTCAAGTGAAAGGAAAAGCCTTTTTGGTGGATATTTTTTTACTGCTTCGATTGCACTTTCAGGTTTGAGACAATTCGTTAGAAGGTCGAATTTTGGGTGGTTTTTGTGAAACCATTCCATAATTTCAAAAGCTTCAGGGTGAAGTAAAAACTCTCCGCCTTCTAATCCGACAGTAGTATTTTTTGTTACACACTTGCTGTTCATTAATTCCAAGATTTTAGCTTTTGGCAAATGTACAACAGGGTTTTTTGCCCAAATCAAACAATGTTTACAACCAGAATCACAAAGGTCAGTTGCATAAATCATAAAAGTTGAGAGTTTTTTGTTCGAGGAGTTGAAATTGTTGTTTACAAAAAGTGAGGCTCGTTTGACATAGTCGGCAAAATTATACATTAATTAATTTTCAATTTTAAAGGTTTCTATTTTCGAATTGGTAAAATTTTAATTTAACTTATTTTCAAAGATTCGAGTGGTTAAGAAATGAAATTTTTTAAAAACCGTCAACATCTTTCTTTTTAACTCAAATAGTTTAGTAAAAAGGCTTTTAAATGATTGATTTGAATAAATTTAATAAAAAAGTAGAAATTGAGTATCCTTGCGATTGGAATTACAAAATAATTGGCGAAAATACTGGCAAACTTCACCAAGCCGTCAAGGACTCAATCAAAGGCAAAAAATTTGAGGTGAATTTCTCAAACACGAGTTCCAAGGGAAAGTACTTTTCTTTGAATGTAAAAATTAGAGTTGAAAATGAGAAACAAAGGAATAATATCTATCAAAACTTGAAGAAGCACAGAGATGTGAAAATGGTAATGTAGAGACACAAAATCTTGTGTCTCTACTTGTGTCTCTACTAAAAATAATTTTTTAGAATGGTAAATCGTCATCAACATTTGAGTCGTCAGAAGCAGGTTCTTCAAATTGACGCTTTGGTTTACTTTGAGCAGTTGGAGCTTGTTGTTGTGGAGAAGAACTTCTTTGTGGAGGAGCAGAATCTTCATCAGGCATTGGAACTCCTGGACCTCCAGAAGGTTTTGAACCTAAAAGTTGAATATTTCTTGCATTAATTTCAGTTGTATAACGCTTTGTTCCGTCAGAAGCGTCCCAAGAACGAGTTTTAATTAAACCTTCAATGTAAATAAGGCTTCCTTTTTTTACCCATTCACTAACAAATTCAGCTAATCTATCCCAAACTACAACTCTGTGCCAATCTGTGATGTCTCTTTGATTTCCGTCGCTGTCTTTCCAAGACTCATTTGTAGCAACACTAAAGTTAGCAACAGCTCTTTGAGTGTTTGTGTACTTGAGCTCAGGGTCTTGACCAAGTCTTCCAATAATTATTGCTTTGTTTAAAGTTCCACCAGACATTTGATTGTCTCCTATTATTTTGTTTTAAAAATACCTTTGAGCAAGATTTTCAATCTGTGCTCCACCATTAAAAATTACTAACAAAAATCTAACCGAAACCGAAGCGATTCCCATCATTGTCAGAGTTTCGATTATTCCTTGTCTATCCATCCAATAAGCAACAAGTCCAGGAATAATGAAGCCGATAACTTCGACGGCTTCAACTCTTGCACCGATTGTTATGTCAGGTAAAAATCTCATTGCGTAACCAGAAAGGAATCCTAAAAGAACAGTCAAAACCATTTTTCTTCTACCATAAAGAAGAGTGTGATTTGACAAAACTTTTACCGCTCCCAAAGTGATAAAACTTGCAATGAGCGTGATCAAAAGTTTTACGGGATTCCACATAAAAAGTGCCAAATAACCCGGAACAACCATTCCACCAGCAGCAAGACCAAAAAGTTCCGAGAAGAAAAGGCTAACGACAAGTCCTAAACCAACAGACTCAATTACTAATTCGTTCAAATTACGCTCTCATATTTGGAAGAGGTTTCCGATTTCCGCCTTTAATTTCCATCAAAGGTTGAGTGCCATTTAGAACTGTGTCTTTTGTAATTGTGCATTTTACAACGCCTTCAATCGAAGGAATTTCGTACATCGAAGGAAGCATCACTTCTTCAAAAATTGATTTCAAGGCTCTTGCACCAGTTCCACGTTCCATTGCAATCTTCACTATTTCGGTTTTAGCATCTTTTTCAAAATCAAGTTCAACATTGTCAATTGCGAAAAGTTTTTTGTACTGTTTGATTAGAGCGTTGTGTGGTTCTTCCATAATATTTAACAAAGCACTTTCGTCAAGTTCGCTTAAGGAACAAATGACGGGAAGTCTTCCGATAAATTCAGGAATGAACCCATATTTTAAAACATCGTCTTGTCTGATTTGTGAATAAAGTTCACCGAGTGAGTATTTTTTGCCTTTAGTTTGGTCGTCAGCACCAAAACCAACGCTTCTGTGTCCAAGTCTTTTTTCTACAACTTTTTCAACACCTGCAAAAGCACCACCACAAATGAACAAAATGTCTTTTGTATTAATGTTAATTAAATTTTGTTCAGGATGTTTTCGTCCGCCTTTTGGTGGAACACTTGAGACAGTTCCTTCTAGGATTTTCAAAAGAGCTTGTTGAACTCCTTCACCTGAAACGTCGCGAGTAATTGAAGTATTTTGGTCTTTACGGGCAATCTTATCAATTTCGTCAATGTAAACGATTCCGATTTCCGCTTTTTCTACGTTGTAGTCAGCAGCCTGCAAAAGTCTGACGAGAATATTTTCCACGTCTTCACCAACATAACCAGCTTCTGTCAAAGTTGTTGCGTCAGCGATTGTGAAAGGTACATTCAATGACCTTGCTAAAGTCTGTGCGAGTAAAGTTTTCCCTGTTCCTGTTGGTCCGACTAACAAAATATTACTTTTGTCAATTTCGATGTCGTCTTCAACTTTTGAATAAATTCTTTTGTAGTGATTGTAAACAGCGACAGCAAGAACTTGCTTTGCTTGGTCTTGACCAATAACGTAATCGTCTAAGTAACCTTTAATTTCTTTTGGAATAGGAAGATTTACGTTGTTTGGTAAAGGTCTGCTTTTTAAATCGTTTTGAATAATTTGATGCGAACTTTTTACGCATTCATCACAGATGTAAACATCTGCTCCAGAAATCATACTGTGAACTTCGTCTGCACTTTTGCCACAAAATGAACAGAAAATATATTTGCTTCGTGAGTATCTACTCATAAACTAAAAAAGCCTTTTTCTTTTTTTAAGGTCCAACGCCCATTTGGTTGGTTCTCATTTCATTAATTAAGGAATCTACCACTTTTTCGTAGCTTCCTGTCGTTTCATAAACTTTAAGTTGTCTTTTATAGCTTGGACCAATTTTTAAAATATCTAAAATTCCCATCAAATATTTTTCGGATTCCAAGTCTTTAGAAACGTGGAGAAGTTCTCCAACGAGTTCGTAAATAGATTCGGTTAGGTTCTGTAATTTACCTTCGTCACTGATAATTATGTCTGTGTCAAGCCCAAACCTTGCAGCTCTCCATTTATTTTCGCGAATAATCCAGTGTTTCAGAACAGGAAGATTAATTCCCATATCGTAACGTCTTCCGAGCCAAACGACTAATGCTTGAATAAAAGCTGCCATCGAAAGAACTTCTTTTAAGGTTGGGAGTCCGTCACAAACTCTAATTTCAAGAGTTCCAAAAGCTGGATGAGGGCGAATATCCCACCAAACTTCACGAATGCTTTGGATTGCTTGAGCAGTCTCAAGAGTGTTAATGAATCTCTGAAAGTCGCCCCAATTTATTAATCTGTAAGGAAGTCCAGCTGTTGGAAGTGATTCAAAAACCTTACTTCTGACTGAAGCAAGACCAGTAACTTCTGAATCCCAAAAAGGTGAACTTGAAGAAAGAGCTAGAAAGTGAGGTATAAAAGTCGTCAAAGCATTTGAAATTGCTATTGCTTTTTCACCAGAAGGAATTCCGATGTGAACGTGCAAACCAAAAATCATAAGTCGTCTTGCAGCCCATTGCATTCTGTCAACCAAAGCGTGATAACGAGGATGATCCGAGATTGTTTGTTCTGACCAATGTGCAAAAGGGTGACTACCTGCAACGGCAGTTTTGAAACCTAATTTATCCGAAATTTCAAAGAGTTTGGCAAATTTTACAGAAAGGTCTTTTTCTGCTTCTTCAATGTTTTGGGAAACTCCTGTAATCACTTCAAGGGTTGACTGAATTAATTCCTGCTTAAAGTAAGATTCTGTTTCAGGGAATTTTGTTAGAATTTCATCACAGACAGAAGTCAGATTTCTAGTTTTAGGGTCTAGAAGTTGCAATTCAACTTCTATTCCTATACTTGCGATTGGAGAAGGATTAAACCTCATATTTTGATTTTACCCTTTTGTGTTTGGGTTGAAGGCAACTTTATTAAAAGAGTCTATAGCAATAATTTGCAAAGAAAACCTTTAATCTTTAATCTGAATTATGGCTATAAATAAAATTAAACAAATTTTTGAAAGCAACATCTAAATTCAAGTTTTCAAATGGTTTTATGTGGTTTAGAGAAAAAAAAAGGCACATAAATTGTGCCTTCTAAAAATCTAAATTTTAAAACAAAAATTAAATCATATTTTGTAATTTTTGCTCAATATTTCCTTTTGGAACTGCTCCAACAATTTGGTCAACTACTTTTCCGTCTTTGAAAAATAGAAGAGCTGGAATACTTCTAATTCCAAATTTAATTGAGATGTCTTGGTTTTCGTCAACATTGACTTTACCAATTTTAACTTTACCTTCATATTCTGTCGCTAATTCGTCAACGATTGGTCCAATCATTCTACAAGGTCCGCACCATTCTGCCCAAAAATCAACAAGAACAGGAACGTCAGAACCTTCTACTTCAGTTGCGAAATTTGAATCGGTAAAAGCCACTAAGTTAGACATTGAAACCTCCATACTTAAGTTTATTGTTTATTTAAATTAATTGTTTTTCAAAATTGCTACCCAAAAAATAGGGCTTCTTAGATAGCAAATTTTTACCGCAAACTCAAGAATTTTGTTTGCGTTCTTTAGAACCTAATTTTCGTGATTTTATGCCATTAAGTTTCAAAATATTTTTAAGTCATTTCTTTTAATTTTTTTAGGTCATTTGGAGTGTCAACGTCGAAAGTTGTAAACTTATCTTGTACGTCGCAAAAGATTGTTTTAGCAATAAAATGGGCTAGTCCTCTTTTGAGTAGAAAGTCTCCTTCCAGAGAAAGAATTTTGTCTCTTACTTTTTTTGCAAAGAAAACAGGGTGTCCTTTTTTACCTTTGAATTTTGGAATTAAAACTTCACACTCACTTTTACAAAAATCAGTCCAAAGTTTAGCAAGAGTCTCTGTAGAAATAAAAGGTTGGTCAGCAGGTAGAATGCAAAATGCTTCAAAATTTTCAAGTTTTTCCAAAGCACAAAAAACGGAAGAATTCATTCCTTGAAGGTGATTTCTGTTATGAATCTTTGTAACAGAAAGTTCGTCAAGTTGCTTTTCAAGAATTAAATTTTTTTTTCCTATTACAGCAAAAAGGTGTTTGAATTTCGCTTCTTGAAAAGGTGAAATTGTGTGAAAGATTAAAGGTTTACCTTGAAAAGAAAGGCTTAGCTTTGGACTTCCCATTCTTGTGGAAAGTCCAGCAGCAAGAAAAATTACAGCTAATTTCAAAACTAAATTGGAGTGTTATAAATGTAAGAACTGAGTTGTTGGATTTCTGCGTCTTTGTGAGTCAATCCAACTAAAAGTAAATCTCTAAGTGAAACAAGACCTAAGTACTGAACTCCATCTTTGAAAACAGGTAAGTGTCTAACATTTAAAAGTTTCATTCTTTTGAGACAGTCGTCAAGATTTTCTTCTGAATCAGCAGCGTAAACTTTGGAAGTCATAACTTCCGTAACTTTAGTTTCGTTTGGATTTTTATCGGCAGCAACAACTCGTTTTAAAACATCGCGTTCCGAAAAAATTCCTGCAAGTTGGTTGTCAGGAGTGAAAATAGAAACTGCTCCAATGTTCCTTTCAGCCATATACTTTACGACCTCACTAACATTTTTGTCAATCCTCACAAAGTAAGGAGTTCTTCCTTCAAACATTTTCCTAAGGTTCATAATTAACCTCCTGAGTTTATTAAAAGTTACTTAATTTCTTAACGTAAAGATGCTTTGCTTAAGTAATTAAATTCACTAAACCTACAAAATGTTCCCAAAAAAATAAAAAATTAAGCAGCTTTGCCACGAAGTTTCAGAATGTGAAGCATTAAAGTTGTTACGTCAGAAGGAGAAACGCCAGAAATTCTTCCGACTTGCCCAAGATTTTCAGGTCGGATTTTGTCAAGTTTTTGCCGTGCTTCTGTCGAAATCAAATTCAAACTTAAGTAGTCGATATTTTCAGGAATTTTTAGAGCTTCGAGCCTTTTGACTTTTTGGACTTTGTCTTCTTGTTTGGAAACATAACCGGAGTAACGAATGTCTGTAAAAACTCTTGGCAAAACTTCATTGAAATCTTCAGGGAATTCAATGTGTTCAAAAATTCCTTCGTTTTTAACTTCAGGTCTTTTTATCAAACTTGTAAGAGGAGTTGTTTGTTTGACAGGAGAACCATTTCCAGTTGCAATGACTTTATTTGCGACTTCTTGCTTGAGTTTCATTTTTGAAATTTTGACAGTTACTTCTTCCAATTTTTGTTGGTAGGCTTTGATTCGGTTGTAATTTTCTTCTTCAATCAAACCAAGTTCGTAACCTAATTCCGAAAGCCTGTCTTCGGGATTGTCGTAACGCAAAGTAAGTCTGTATTCTGCTCGTGAAGTAAACATTCGGTAAGGTTCATCAGCTCCTTTTGTAACAAGGTCGTCAACTAGAACTCCGATGTAAGCTTGGTCTCTTCTTAGCACAACTTCTTCCTCGCCAAGAACGAATCTTGAAGCGTTAATTCCTGCCATAATTCCTTGTGCAGCAGCTTCCTCGTAACCAGAAGTTCCGTTGATTTGTCCGCAAAGGAAAAGCCCTGAAACCAATTTGCTTTCCAAAGAATGTTTGAGTTGTAACGGGTCGAAAAAATCGTACTCAACTGCATAACCATAACGAGAAATTACAACGTTCTCAAGTCCCGGAACACTTTTGAGAGCTTTCTCTTGAATCTCCATTGGAAGCGAAGTCGAGAAACCGTTCACGTAAACTTCGTCTGTATAAAGTCCTTCGGGTTCAAGGAAAATGTGGTGAGAATCTTTGTCGCTGAAACGGTCAATTTTATCTTCAATGCTTGGGCAGTAACGAGGTCCGATTGCTTTGATTCTTCCTGTAAACATTGGCGATTGGTCGAAACCTTCCGCCAAAATTTCGTGAGTAGTTGTGTTTGTCATTGTTAAGTAACAAGCGACTTGCTCAAGCGAAACTTCTTTTTTACCGAAAGAGAAAAAGACTGCTTTGTCATCTCCGGGTTGTGGGTCGCATTTTTTTAAATCAACTGAATTCATAAAAATTCTTGGAGGAGTTCCTGTTTTGAGCCTTCCTCTTCTCAAACCAAAATCCAAGATTGATTTTGAAAGTTCAACGGAAGGAGTTTCACCCATTCTTCCGCCTTCTTTGTTCACAAGTCCGATGTGCATTAAACCGTTCAAAAAAGTTCCTGTTGCAACAACGAGAGCCTTGCAAATCATTTTTTCGCCGAAGTCAGTTGTAAGAATAAATTCGTCTTGGTTAGTTTTGACAACGTTACGGATTTCGCCTTCTTTGACAGTCAGATTTTCAATTGACTCCATTCTCTGCTTCATAAAAAGCGGGTAAAGATTTCGGTCAACTTGAGCTCTTGGGCTTTGAACTGCCGGACCTTTTGAAGCATTCAAAAGTCTGTACTGAATTGCAGCTTTGTCGGTAATTTTTCCGATTTCTCCACCGAGTGCGTCGATTTCGCGAATTAGCTGACCTTTTGCAAGTCCACCCATTGCAGGATTGCAAGAAAGTTTTCCGATTGTGAAGAGGTCTTTTGTAAGCATCAAAGTTTTACAACCTCTTCTTGCCGAAGCACTTGCAGCTTCACAACCTGCGTGACCTGCTCCAATAACAATTACATCAAAGCGTAACAAATTTATTTCTTTCGTTTTGTTAAATTCAAATTTTAAAAGGGGTTAAAGTTAAGGTTTCTTTTGTTCTTTGCAAAATGGGAAATAATCTCACTCTTAGATTCCTACTCAAGGTAAGATTTGCACTTTTGGCCCAAGAAATGATTTTGTTGAAAACGAATGTGAGGAATATCGTTGGTTTTACAGATTCTTCGTTTCGCTCAGAATGACAGGTTTTGTTATCTTAATAAAACCATCTTTTTGGTTTTATTAAGTTTACCAACTTTAAGTTGGTACAAGTAAACACCACTTGAAACAGGGTTACCAAAGTTGTCGGTTCCATTCCAAATGATTTGGTTATTATCGGATTCTCTCAAAATCCATTTTCGTACTTCCTTCCCAAGCACATTAAAAATTGTTAATGTTGTTCTCTCGAAATTTGTAATTCCTAATTCGTAATTAATCACAGTTTCAGGATTAAAAGGGTTAGGATAGTTTTGTGATAGTTTAAAAGTTTTAATCTTTTTAGAATTGTTCTCATTTCCTTCGGAAAGTCCAATATCTGTAAATATAATAATTTCTTTATTGGGATTAATTGAAGCATTTGTTTTTACCAAAATAGTATCGTTTTGTATTTGGGTTAAATCCAAAGATATTTCAATTTCTTTGGAAGAGCCGGGCAAGAGGAAGAAAGTAGAGTCAGAAGAGTTAATTAGATTAGCAAAGTTAGGTAGAATAATTTCATTAACTTGGAGAGTTGAGTAACCCGAATTGGTAATCTCAAATTTCTCATTAATGATATTTGGTAAAATACCAGACAAAACTATGATAGAATCTTTTTCAATTTCAACTTTTGGATATTTGTAAACTCCTCTTCGGAATGTGAGTTTATGGTTTATTAGACTAGAATTAACATGCCTATAAACAGTAAAAGCCAAGCTATCGTTTGTTCCTAAACCAATACGAGGAGAAGTTCCCAGGTAACCTTGTTCATTTTGAGTTGCAAAATTACTTTCCGACCAATTATTACCTTTGTCTCTTGAGAATCTAACTAACATTCTATCTTCAGGATAAAAAAGATGGTCAACCCAACCGGCAAAAACATTATTGTTATAAGCAGAAACTTGTTGACGAGTAGTAGCAACACAACCCGAATCATAACTACAAAGTGTAAAGTGATTTGTATAAGTAGCTCCAAAATCCTCACTGCGATTATAAATAAGATTTCCAACTCCTTGAGTAATTTGAAATAAATTACTGTGGTAAGAAATATCAGGTAATTGTTCTCCATTAGAAGGACTAATCTGCAAAGGAGGTTCCCAAGAGTTACCTAAATTAGTAGAACGGTAAACGAAAACAGCATTAGCAGTCCAATCGTTTCCGTGTCTTACATAAAGAATAGTGTTATTCCCAACAGCCACTTGAGGAGGTTGGTAAGCAGAATAAATTGTATCTGCAATAGGAACATAAGAAGAGAAAGTGTTTCCTGCATCAAAAGATTTTGCTTGAAGAATTGGTCCTCCTGCTCCCCATTCCTGGAAATCGTAAGCGGAATCCAAAACAGCCATAAAAGCAGATTGTGCTGCAAAAGGATATTCATAAAAATTCCAAGTTAACCCTTTGTCAGGACTTACATATAATTGCATCAAAGGATTCGGGTGGTCAGTTGATTCAATTGCATAAATGTAAACATAATCTCCAGTGTTATGAATTTCTCTTGTTCCTCCAATTGTGTCATCCAAAACAACAAATGGTTCAAATGTTTCACCGAAATCAGTACTACGAAAGTAACGAAGAAGTTGGTCTTCACTTAAGGTTACCACGTGAACATAACCTGAGTCATCTGCTGTTACTCTGCCGTGCATAAATGCTCCTGAAGGAATATTATTTGTAAGAAGAACTTGAGAAGAATCCCATAAAATAGTATCCCAAATAGTTGGTGCCATTGGGGGCAAATCATTGATTTGATTTGTATATTTTGGTGAGGAGTTTTCTAATTCTTTTGCTTTTTTGGTGAAGTCATTTTCACTTCTAAGAGTCTCATCTTCCAAAAACGAAAATGTGTTTCCTCCGTTATCCGAAAAATAAATTCCTTCTTCAACCCAAACTGAAATTTCTTCTGAATTTCTCTCATTAACGAAAAGTCCTTTAACTTTAGTGTCAAAATTACGGTTTCCATCTAACTTTAGAGCTGACCAGTAAAGTTGTGGGTCTTTGTCAATAGCTCGTTTGTAAAGTGTTGTTTGAGAGTTGTTTTGTCCATTGAGAGGAGCCGAAACGGACTTTAACCCAAGAAGTTGGTTAGTTTCATTTGTAGTTTCTGAGTCATAAGTAAGAAATACGAAATCAGGATTGTCTAACTCTTTTTGTAGGTCAAAGTAAGTTGTAGGTATTTTAGCAAAGACAATTGTTTCAAATAAAAGTATAAAGACCAATAATAACTTTTTCATTCTGTCACTCTTTTGTTTTTTCAAAAAAACAACTCTTATTCCGTTTTCAAAATAAAACAAAATTTTCTTAAAAGGTGATGTTACGCAAAAAATAATCTCTAATCTCAAATGGTTGTTTGAAATAAATTAGCTTTGTTGTAATTGTTTTGCAATGTAAGTTTTAGTTGTAACTTTTTAACACTGAGAAAAACAAATGAGAGTACTTGTTTTATCGTTAATAATTTTCACAACTTCTTTTGCATTCGCAAGGACACAATTACCAAGAAATTATCTTGAATTAGAGAAAGAACTTTCAACGAGTCAGAACACCATTGTAAAATACCAACAAGGTCAAGACTACTTCATTTTACTTGGTTTGAAAGAACCCAAAAGAAACGAACCAACACTTTTCAGGACAAGGTTAACTGATTCTCCACAACTTGAATGGGAAGTTTTGGACCTTGATATTCCTGTTCTTGAGCTAACTGCCGATTCAGAAGGAATTTTTATTTTAACCGATGAAGGCTTGTTTTTCAGTTCAGATGAAGGAAGAAGTTTTTTCAAGTCTGTAACTTTTGAACCAAAAGATAACTTTTCAGATTTTGTAAAAGTGCTCAAAGATTCACCTGAGTTTCTCAATCCTTACAGTTCTTCACAAAAGTATTTAAATCAAATCAATGATTTACCACCTTACGTTCCGCTTGTAAATGATACTATTCTTTGGGATACAGCACAAGTTTTGCTTCAAACAATTCTTCCAAGTGGTTCATTATTTTTTATGCACGGAAGAGTAACAACAGGTGATTCGGGATTAATTCACATAATAGCTGTTCAGGAAGATGAACATTTAAAATACTTAAGAAGCGATGATTATGGAGAGAGTTTTACAAGCCCTGTGATCCTTGCTGATACAGTAGCAGGAATCCGTAAAGTAATTGCAACAGAAGATAATGTTTATGGTTACGCGATAAATTCTACATCTTCTTCCGACCCAAAACAAATTTTAGTTGTCAGTAATGATAAAGGCTTGAGTTGGAATCCATCAATAACATTTCCGTTTGGAACACAGTCTAACTTTACAGCAAGAAATGATACAGTTTATGATTACCAAGAAGGTGGAGCAAGTGGCACGATTTGGCAAGCGAAGAGTTTTGATACAGGCAACACATTTGGTTCTTATGCACCGATAACCGACTCAATTTATGCTTCAATCCAAAGACCACAAATGTCGATTGGTGGTAATACAATTGCTTACATTCGTACGGGAAACGATACATTATTTTCAGGAAGTTATCTTTACCGTTCATTTGATTTAGGTGATAATTGGTTACCTCCTTTAGGGATTCTGAACCCTCAAGGTATTAATTCTTCAAGTCGTTCAAATCTTTATTTTCACGATGATAAATTTCATTTTATCAAAGGACAAGGTTTTCTTGTTTACACTCGTAGTAATAACTATGGAAATACATTTATACCTATGTTGAGTTTATGTACTTCACTAAACCCAAATTCAATTTGTGCTGGAGGAGGTGAAATAAATATTGTTTCTAATAAAAATAATGTCTGTGCAACTTTCATTGACGATACATACTTTGTAATTGACCATTTACAAATCCGATTTTCCCGAGATAACGGAGACAGTTGGTCTCAACCTATTACAGCTTCACAACAAATACAAGGTTTTGATTATTTAGATACCATATTTTCATCTGCAATTGATGATAGTTTATTTTATGTGGTTTATGAAGCAAGTAAAGAGTTAGTGAGTTCCAATAGTTGGGATTCAAGACTTTTCTTCCGCAGAGGTTTTTACAAATTTCCACTTTGTTCACTTTTTGTAGATACTTTAGATTTTACTTCTCTTCCTTTACCGAACATCCTTGAAACAGAGTTTGTCCTTAGTAACACGGGAAACACCTTACTTGAAATAAAAAACATTGAATTTCCCGAAGGAGTTACTCTAACAAATCAACCTGATTCTACCTTTTTAGTAGAACCTGACTCATTAAAGTCAGTTGGGATCACAGTTGATTTTACAAAAGTTGGAATTAGTGAAATAGTTCTTCACACAAACGAACAACTTGATTCTGTCAAAACAATTTTGGTCAAAATTGACACAACAACTACAGGAATTTCTGAAAATGAGAACTTACTTGAGAATTTTAAATTAGAACATAACTACCCAAATCCATTTAATCCGACTACAATTATCAATTATCAGCTATCAGTGAACAGTGAAGGGAAACTAATAATCTTTAATGTTCTTGGTCAGAAGGTTAGAGAATTTGAGTTGACTGAACAAATTGGTTCTGTTGTTTGGAATGGAACAGACAGTTTGGGTAAGCAAGTTAGTAGTGGAGTTTATTTGTATCGTTTGGAAAGTGGAGAATTTCAGAAAGCTAAAAAGATGATTTTACTTAGGTAATTTTGAATTTGTTGCTGTGAGTAAAGAGTTTTCATTTTAAAACAATTTCCTTTGAAAAAAATAAAAGAGTCATTAAATTTCGCTCCCTTTTTAAGAAGGTCAATTTTAACTCAACTCGGAGAATTCAAAATGGGCAAAGGTGCCATTAAAAAATCTGCTGGTAAAACAGGACAAAAAAAAGGTGATGTTCTCACTGGTGCAAGAATTGCTCCGGACGGAACTCCTTATTCTTACGTTCAGTACATTACAAGCGATGTCTCAGCAAAAGGCGGAGTTTCTTTCAAAAGTAGAATCGTTCCTGTCTGGGCTGGAAACGAAAAAGAAATTTACGGTTAGAAATTCTTCTTTTAGAATTTCTAACTTTCCTTCAAAAATCCTACCAAAGTTTATCCCAAACTAATTTTTTCTTCTTTGTAAATTCAAAATTTTAGCGTTGTTTTTTTATGCTTTTTTGTTAAATTTACTATTGAAATTAAATCTCAATAGTAAACAATTAGGTTCTACATAAATGACGTTAGCAAATTGTAAAGTTGGTTTCAAAGGTCTCATCAAAAATTTATCAGACATTGAAGACAACATTTATCTTTTAGAAAATGGTTTTACTCCCGGTCAGGAAGTTGAAATACTTTCTGTTTCTCCATTTGGAGGACCAATCGGAGTTCAAATTCGAGGAACAATTTTGGCTCTCAGACGGGAAGAAGCCTTATGCATTCAAGTCTAAAGGAAACTAAAAGTGTTGTTTTAGTTGGACAACCGAATGCAGGAAAAACTACTCTTTTTAATGCCTTAACAGGAAGCAATTTTCAAACAGGAAATTATCCCGGAGTAACAGTCGATTACTCTTTTGGGAAACCAGATTCCAAATTTAAAATCCAAAATAAATTCCAAATTATTGATTCACCAGGGCTTAACAGCCTTAATGCAAAATCAGAAGACGAAAAAGTTACGGTTAGCTGTTTAGCGAATCACCCAAAATTCGGAACTCCTGATTTGGTGATTTGTGTTGTTGATGCGACACAGCTTTCAAGACAACTTTACCTTCTCAAGCAACTTAAAGAGTCGAATTTTAGAATTGTCGTAGCTGTAACAATGTTGGACATTTTGGTAAAAAAGAATCTCAAAATTGATCTAACAAAACTTTCAGAAAAGTTTGAAATTCCCTTTGTTGAAGTAAATGGAAGAACTGTTAGCGGAATCAAAGAACTAATGGAAAAAGTCGATTCCGAACTTTTGGAGAAAGATATCCCTGTTCCAAAATTGATAACAGATTTTTCAAAAGAATACATTCTTGGCTCTTTCAAAGAAATTGCTCTGATTGAAAATGAAGTTCTTAACCACACAAAACCAGACTTAAAATCAGCAAGTGAAAAATTAAATATAATCTCTCAAGCAAGTCACTCTACACGAAAAGCAGATGAAAGCTTATTTCTCCACCCAATTCTGGGCGGATTTTTATTTCTTGTAATTATGGGGTCTCTCTTCACTTCAATCTACTGGCTTGCTGCTCCTTTAATGGATTTGGTCGATGAGTTTTTTGGATTTACCTCTGGATTAGTTATTGATGCTTTGCCTGACTCTGTTTTACGTGATTTGGTTGTTGACGGATTGATTGCAGGAGTTGGTTCTGTGATAATTTTTGTCCCACAAATTATGATTCTTTTTCTGCTGATGGGAATTTTGGAAGATTCAGGTTATCTTTCGCGTGCTGCAGTGATTATTGATTGGCCCCTAAAAAAGCTCGGACTTAGCGGTCGTTCTTTTGTTCCAATGCTCAGTGGTTTTGCTTGTGCAATTCCTGGAATGATGGCAGCAAGGACAATCCCGAACTTGCGTGAAAGAATGCTTACAATTTTCGTGATGCCTTTGATGAGTTGTAGTGCAAGACTTCCTGTTTATGCTTTGCTTCTAACTTTCATAACGCCCGAAGACAAGCCTTGGATTGGCGGAATTTCTTTGATGTTTTTGTACGCAGCGAGTTTGTTCTTTGGATCACTTGCAGCTGGAATCGCTAAAAAATTTGTGCAAAGTTCAGGGAATTCAATTTTCTCTTTAGAACTGCCTTCTTACAAATTCCCTGTTCCAAAATTAATTTTGCGTTCGACTTTTAATCGCACAAAATCTTACGTTACGAATGCAGGGGTTCCAATAATTGTAATTTCTTTGGTTCTTTGGTTTTTCACTTACTTTCCCGGAGCACCTGAAAATATTCCCGAAGAGGAACAACTTGACAGAATCGAATATTCTTATGCTTCGAGTGTGAGCAAAATTCTTGAACCTGTTTTGCACCCAATGGGAGCAGATTGGCGAGTTGGAGTTTCTTTGATTGCTTCTTTCGCGGCACGTGAAGTTTTCGTAAGCAGTATGGCTTTGATTTTTCACGTAACTGGCGAAGACGACGACACTTTACAGGAAAACCTTTTGCAAAGTATGCGAGAAGCAAAAATTCAATCCACGGGCGAAAAACTTTTTACTTTTTCAACAGTAATTGGACTTCTGGTATTTTTTAACATCGCATTGCAGTGTTTGACAACTGTTGCAGTTGCTAAGAAAGAAACAGGTGGTTGGAAAATTCCAATTATTCAAGTCGTCGTTTACACCGGAATGGCTTACGTTTTGGCAATTATTACAGTTCAAGGACTTCGAGTTTTGGGTTTTGACTAAATGATTTTTTTGAGAGAAATTACTTTAGGTAAAACGAGCAAAAAGTCTTTTCCTTTCAACTTACCGACGATTCAAAATTTAGACTCCTTGACGTTTGGCTCAGAAGTAACTTTTCTGGTTGGCGAAAATGGTTCTGGGAAATCGACTCTAATCGAAGCAATTGCTCTTGGTGCAAAGTTAGTCGGAGTTGGAAGTGAGAACCTTGAAGACGACGAAAGCCTTTTCCCTTCAAAAAAATTATCGAAAGAATTGAAATTTATCTTTAGTCAAAGACCTTTGCGAGGTTTGTTTTTCAGAGCCGAAGATTGTTTTGGTTTTACCAAAAGAATCAAAAGTGAAATGCGAGAGCTTGAGGCTTTTGAAAAAGATTTTAGCGAAAAACTTTCAGGTTATGGAAAAGAACTCGCAGTCGGAACTGTTCGTGGGCAAAGAGTTGCTTTGGAGCAAAAGTATGGAAAAAATCCTCACGCAAAATCTCACGGCGAAACCTTCCTTGACCTTTTTCAGAAACGAGTTGTATCAAAAGGTCTTTACTTATTAGACGAACCTGAAACTCCACTTTCGCCACTTCGTCAACTTGCTTTACTTTCTCTTTTGAAGGAAATGATTTCAAAAGGTTGTCAATTTATCATTGCAACTCATTCGCCAATTTTGATGGCTTTTCCAAAGGCAAGAATTTATTGCTTTGGTGAAAATGAGATTCGAGAATCAAGTTATGAAAAAGTTGAACACGTTAGTTTAACAAAAGCATTTTTGGAAAACCCTGAAAGTTTTTTGAGTAAACTTTAAATGTAAAGGTTACATTAAGCCCTTTAAAATTTTGGAGCTTTTTTGAAACCATTTTTAATGAGGTTAGTCGGTTATGACTCACAAATCCCTCTAAACTCACGTTATTCGTTTAACTACTATTCGCGTTCTTACGTTTTAATTGCAATTTACTTTTCTTTTGCTTCTATTTTTGAAATTGTTCTTACAAAGTCTTTCCAAGCAACTCCACAGCAGCTTTCAATTATTTTTACTCTTGCAACTTCTGCAAATTTGATTTCAATTTTTGCTTTACGGAAAGTAAGCAGTGCTTCAAGGCTTAAGGTTTTGTTAGTAACGATTTCACTTGGAGCTTTGAGTTATTGTTTGCTTGCAACGACTTATTTTTACAAAGTAGCTTTTTTTGCAATTACAATTATGAGTATTCATTATTTTGCGAATCCTGTTTACCTTCTTTGTAACACTTCATTTCTAAGAGAGATTTATGACAAGAAATTTCGCGGAAGGCTTTTTAGTGTTACACAATCAATTGGCTTTTTGGTCTCAATTGTTGTTTCGTTGACGATTCCTCCACTTTTGGATTTTTATCCAAATTCTTATGTCTTTTTCTTTCCTATTGTTGGTGCGTTGGCATTCTTCGGAATTTTTCGGCTTCAAAGAATGAAACTAAAACCGACTGCTTGGAAAGTTCGAGAACGGGAGCCAGTTTTTAAGACATTGTTTTCAGTCTTAAATCCGAGAGAACCTTTCTTTTATTTTGAAATGTTTTTTATGGTTTATGGGTTTGGTTTTTTGATGAACTTGCCTGTTCAACTTACATTTTTTGAACAAGAGTTAAACCTTAACTACACAGATTTTGGAATCGCTTGGATTTTGATTCCCAATTTACTTTTAGCAAGTCTTTCGTTTGGGTTTGGAAGGTTTTTTGATAGGTTTGACCCTTTTAGAGTCGCCTCAATTTTCTTTCTGATTTTGGCATTTTTTAATCTTTTTCTTTATTTTAGCCAAAATCTAACTGATGTTTTTATTGCAAAAGGAATTTACGGAATTGCGATGTCAGGAGTAAATCTTGCTTGGAATCTTGGACCGCTTTACTTTGCTCACGATAGTGAATCTCCTGAAAGATACATTTCAGCACACATTTTTCTTACAGGAGTTCGGGGTTTAGTCGCTCCACAACTTGGGATTTCGGTCGCAGATGCTTTTGGATTACGCGAAACATTTTTCGTTTGTTTTCTTGTTCTGTTGGTAGCATCTTTAGGAATGTTTGTTGCTTACAGGAAATTTGTTTTCCAAAAAGAAAAACAAATTATTTAAACAGCAAATTTCAAGTCATTTTGAGTGATGAGAGTTAATTTATTTTGATTCTCTTCCAAAATATTTTTCTTATTACTTGCAAACTCATCAATGTGCTCTTTGGTCTCAAGGTCAAGATTTATAAATTTGAGAATCATAATTTTGATACCATTTTCTACGAATTGGTAGTATTTAACAACTTTGAGCCAAACATTATCCAAGTAAATTTCATTGCTAATTTGGCAATTTACAAATGCAAAGTGATTAATTGTAGGAGGAAGTTTGTCTAAAGTAATACAAATCCCTGCACTATTAAGATTTAGAATTTGGCATTTAAATTGTCTTCCTAAATCCAAATTTGGTAGCATATCATTTGCTGTTAAAAAAGCATACTTCTGAGTTGGGAAAAAGAACAACTCTAAATTTAATTTGTCATTAGAAACGGTAGAAGTTTCCATAAAAATACCTCATTAAAAAAGCGAAACATTTAAGTTTAGAACAAAATAAAAATCTGAACTTAAAGTGATAACTTTTTTCGTTTTGTTACCTTTTTTGTTAGATGAACTTTGTAAAAACTACGACCAAATAAATCAGACAAATCCAAACAAATCTGTTGCTTAAAAATAATTTCATTTTAAACCATTTTTGGTGGAAATACCCTTCAAGATAAAGTATGACTTAAAAAGTTTTTTGATTTAAATCAATTTTTAAAAATAAATTTAATTTTTTTCTAATCTATAATTAGATGTTGATTTTGGTTAGCTTGAGTGTTACATTCCGCACTCGCCTAAATGACTTAATTTTTAATACTTAAAACGAAGGAAACTTATGCCTTTAGCAGTTAAAGTTGACGAAAACGAGCCTTTTGAAAAAGCACTTCGCAGATTCAAAAAGCAAATGATGCACTCAGGTATTCTCAAAAATTTAAGAGAAAATGCTTACTACACTAAGCCAAGTGAAAAGAAAAAAGTTGCTAAACGTAAAGCAATCCGCTTACAACGCAAACAAAGACATCACAACTAAAAGTGTCTTCACTCCTTGACAAGATTGACCACTTGGGAATTGCTGTAAAATCAGTATCTGAGGGCTACAGAGTTTTTCCTTTAGCCTTTGGGCTAAAGCCTCACAAATTCGAGGAAGTTCCTGAACAAAAGGTCAAAGTCGCTTTTTACAAGGTTGGTGATTCCAACCTTGAGTTCCTTGAGCCGACTTCCGAAGAATCTCCAATCGCAAAATTTATCGCAAAACGTGGCGAAGGAATTCACCACATCTGTTTTAAAGTCAATGACATTTACCAAGCTCTTGAGAATCTCAAAAATGATGGTTACAGACTCATTGACGAAAAACCAAAAATCGGTGCTGAAAACAAATTAGTTGCTTTTCTTCACCCAAAAGATGCAAACGGAGTTCTGATTGAACTCTCGCAATCTCAAGGCTAAAAATTTAAATTTATTTTTCTAAAGAGTAGGCTTTCGCAAGAATTTCAATCGGGTGAACTACGCCAACCTCAATTCCATAATTTTTCAAGCCATTTTGAATTTGCAAAGTGCAACCAGGGTTTCCAGTAGCAACTAAGTCAATTTTATGCGTTGGTAAGTTTGTAATTTTCCTATCCAAAAGCATTTCTGCTAATTCGGGCTGAAGAACATTATAAATTCCAGCACTTCCACAGCAAAAATCATTTTCTTTAAAAGGAACTAATTCGAGCCCTTCGATTGAGTTCAGGATTTCACGCGGCTCAGAGGTTACTTTTTGTCCGTGAGCAAGATGACAGGCATCGTGGTAAGCAACGTTCAAATTTAATTCTGAACTTGGTTTCCTAAAATCAATTTCGACTAAAAGTTCAGTGATGTCTCTTACTTTTTTAGAAAAATTTTGAGTAGCTTCGGAACTTGAGTGCAAACCAAATTCCTTCATAAAAGAACCACAACCAGCAGAGTTTGTTGCAATAAAATCAGGATTAAATTCTGTAAAAATTTCGGCGTTTTGATTCGCTAATTCGTGAGCAGTTTCAAGTTCGCCATTGTGGTTGTGGAGCGAGCCGCAACAGTTTTGCTTTTTCGGAACCCAGACATCGCAACCATTTTCAGTAAGAACTTGAATCGTTGCAGCGTTAGTTTTGCTAAAAAAATACTTTGCAACACAACCTTCAAGAAGAACAACCGAAAATCTTTTTGTTTTTTTCGCAGGGTAAAACTCATTCAATTTGTGGTATTCGTTTGCTTGAGGAATTTTCTTTAAAATCTCTTGTGCATCTTGTGGTACTATTTTTTTTGTTAATTCTAAAATAAATGGGAAGTCATCTAAAAAATTATTCAATTTGTGAGAAAAATGTAAAAATTTGTCAGAAGTAATTGCTTTGTTTAAAATTAAGTCTCGTAACTTTTTCTCGTTTACAGGACGTTCATAATTTTTCTCAATTTCATTTCGTGTATTTTCTAAAAGTTCTCCGTAACCGACTCCAGATGGACAAGCAGTCTCACAAGCACGACATTCAAGGCAAGAATCCAAATGTTTAATAGTATTTTCAGTGTAACCGATTTTGCCTTCTACTAAGGCTCGCATCAAATAAATTCTTCCACGTGGAGAATCGGCTTCATTTCCAAGTAAAGCGTAAGTCGGACAACTTGAAAGACAAAGTCCGCAGTGAATGCAGTCCAAAAAGTCGTCAGTTTCTAATTCTTTATAAATTGGATTCAATGATTTCCTTCTTTAAACCTTATTTTTTTGAGTTTAAAGTTTTTTTATAAATTTCTGCTTCTATGAAAATGTCTAATATTTTGCGATTAATGTGACCGTTTTGAGCTTCAAGACTTAGAATGTCCAACGCTCTTTCGTAGTTAACAGATTTTTTATAAGGTCTATCAGTTGCTGTTAACGCATCGTAAATGTCTGAAACTGTCATCATTTGTGATTGGATTGGAATTTCCTTTTCTCCTTTACGAAGCGGATAACCTGTTCCATTTAATTTCTCGTGGTGTAAGTAAGCAATTTGTGGGACGTTTTTAAGATTTTCAGTCCAGGGAATTCTTTTTAAAAATTCGTAAGTGTGTTGAACGTGAGATTCGATGTCTGCTCTGTCTTCTGGGGTTAAACTACCTTTCCTGATACTTAAAATTACAACTTCCTCGTCACGCAATAAAGGTTGCGGATAAGTTTCGTAGCCTGTGAAACGGAATTTTGAAATTTCCATTAACCTTTGTGGAGCGTCTTCTTCCGTAATCTTCGGCTCGTTTGCTTCAAAAATTACTTCCATATAATTTTCTAAAAGTGCAGTCTCTTTTTGAAATTGTTCTTCAAAATAACCGACGTTTTCCAAATATTTTTCTCTACCGTGATTTAGGAGAAAGTTTAGTTTTTTCTTGTCAAACTCACTTTCAATTAATTTTTTGACATAATGAAAACGGTGCCAAATGTCTTTGCTTTGTTCTGTGTAAAGTTTTTTGGGTTTGACTAAAACATTTTCTCTGACACCAACTTTCCCGAAGTCGTGCAAAAGTGAAGCGTAACGAAGTTCTTGAATTTGCTCCACTGAAAATTTTGTTTTCTTAAAACTGCCAACGTTAATTGAATCTACAATTTCAGCAAGTCCAACTGTAAAAATTGCAACTCTTTCCGAATGTCCAGAAGTGGTTGGGTCTCTTGCTTCGATTGCTGTTACAGAGGCTGTTACAAATCCTTCAAAGAGATTTTTTATGTTTTTATAAAGTTCATTGTTTTCCAAAGAAACTGCGGCTTGAGCTGCCAAGGAACTGAGTAGCTCTTCATCGGTTTTGTTGAAAGAAATGACTTCTTGCTCAATTATTTTGGCATTTTTTAAGACAGTTTTGTAATTTCTTTTACGGTTAATTAGTTGAATTACACCAATGATTTCTCCTTCACGAGTTCTCATTGGAACAGCAATCATTGACTTGCTTCTGTATTTTTTTTCTTTGTCAAAAGAATCGTTAAACTGAAATTCTGAGTCTTCTGGTAATTTGTAAACGTCATCAATGATTAGAGTTTTTCCAGTAGTTGCGACAAAACCCGAAATACTTTTTGTATCGCAAGGAATTTTCATTTCTTGAAAAGTCTGACGGTCTTTTAAAGAGTCTGTTTGTGCTAATTTAAAGTGTAAAATATTTTCTTTATCTGTTTTCTCGACAATGTAAAGACTTCCTGCATCTGCATAAGTAATTTCTTTACTTTTGTCCAAAATCAGCTTGAGTAAATTCCCGATTCTACGTTCACTTGAAAGAGCAACTCCTATTTTGTAAAGTTCTCGGAGGCGATTGTTGTAATCTTGGAGTTTAATTTCATTGTGAAGGTGAATAGAGGCATTTCTAATTGCAAGTTTGATTTGAGAAAGATTGTCTAAAGCAGAAATTACTGAGTGAACAAACTTTGAATTCTCTCTTGAAACTTTACCAATAACAATTATGCAAGAATTAACTTTTGGACAATTCTTTAGAGCCTCTTTAAATTCAAAGCCATTTAATACAATAACTTGCAATGATTTTGAGAAGTCAATTTCAGAAATGTTTCTTTTTTCTAAATGAATGTTTTCTAAGTCAAATTCATTACGAAGATTGTCAAGAATAGTAATTTTTTCTGTGTAAAAAAGATTAATCATTCGGTTAAGATTTACAAAATTGAAGTTGGGTTTAGAATTCCATTTGGGTCGAATTTTTGTTT
The DNA here is from genome assembly GCA_008501735.1 of Calditrichota bacterium. GTDB lineage: Bacteria > CLD3 > CLD3 > CLD3 > CLD3 > CLD3. The sequence continues at coordinate 288,456 of QQUF01000008.1, forward strand.
TAAGTTAAGAATTAAATTTTGCTCAGGAGTAGATTTGTTTCGTGGTAGAAGTAATTCATTAGAAAAACGACTTTTTTTAAGATTGTATTTAAATTCTTTTTTTAGACTAACGAATTTCTCATAATTTATATTTTCAGAAATTACAAGAAATGTTCCCGTCAAAAAATCAAGCCTAAAACTTTCAGAAATCCTTCCTAACATTTTTTTGCTGTTTGTAACGGAAGTAATAATTTTGAAAGCAAAATTATCAGTGTAAAACTTGTCAGTAAGCTCCGATAGCATTTTTCTTTTGTTTAGAGATTTTCCGATTTCTTCAATCAAATCCTTGCTAAATTTATCCTTTAAAATTTCGACGAAATTTTGAACTTCCTCTGTCATTCCTGAAAAGCCACAGTAAAGTTTGAATGAGTCTTCATTTGTGATTTCAAGAGTGTCGCAAGGTAAAAATTCGTTTCTACAAAAGTTTGCAACTTTTAAAATCTCTGAAAGTTCGGAATTTTCAAAAATCAAAAGTGATTCTGTTTGAGGTTTTGCGTAAGTCCTTAGAGTAATTTCCGTGAGAATTGCCAAAGTGCCGTAAGACCCAATTAGCAACTTTATTGTTTCGTATCCTGCAACATTTTTGACAACTTTTCCACCTGCTTTCGCAACTTTCCCACTTCCTGTGATAAATTTTAAACCAAGAATGTTGTCTCTAAAAGAGCCATATTTTTTTTGGTAAAATCCTCTAAAATTACCTGCAACAAGTCCACCGATTGTTGAATCTTTTGGAGAAATTAAAGGGAAAAACTGGTTTGCTTCGGAAAGTTCATTTTGAAATTCTGAAAACTTAGTTCCTGCCAAAACTGAACAAGTCAAGTCAGGAACGGAAAACTCAGAAACTCCGATAATTTCCTTCTTTAGCTCATTGGAAAGACTAAAAGGAGCCGAAGTTCTGTTTGCTTCCAAAATTTCATCAAGAATTTTTTGCATTAAATATTGCTTAAAATCGCATCTGTAATTTGTTTGTTGTTCGCTTTTCCGCCAAGGTCTCCAGTGAGATTCTTTTTATCTTTGATTGCTTCTTTAACGGCATCTAAAATTTTTGTAGCAGCAGTTCTTTCACCAAGGTGATTGAGCATTAAACAACTTGAAAGAATGATTGAAAGCGGGTTTGCAATTCCTTTTCCTGCAATGTCAGGAGCACTTCCGTGAACAGCTTCAAAAATTGCAATATCTTTTCCAATATTTGCTCCAGGAGCGACTCCAAGTCCACCAACTAAACCTGCAACAAGGTCGGAAATTATGTCGCCAAACATATTTGTTGTAACGATTACGTCAAATTGTTGTGGGTCAGTAACAAGTTGCATACACATATTGTCAATGATTTTATCTTCACATTCAATGTCTGGAAATTCTTTAGCAACTTCTTTAGCTGTTTGCAAGAAAAGTCCGCTTGAGTATTTCAAAATATTTGCTTTATGGACGATAGTTACTTTCTTGCGACCATTTTTTCTTGCGTAGTCGAATGCGAAACGAGCGATTCTTTCAGAACCAAATTTCGTAATTACAACGATACTTTCGGCAGCACTTTTGTCAGGTCCGATGTAGTGCTCAATTCCGCTGTAAAGTCCTTCTGTGTTTTCGCGAACAATCACGAGGTCAACTTCATCGAAACGACTTGGGATTCCACTAAAAAGTTTTGCAGGACGAAGGTTTCCATAGAGGTCAAATTCTTTTCTTAGAGCTACATTTATGCTTCTAAATCCAATTCCGATTGGAGTTGTTAAAGGTCCTTTGAGGGCAATTTTATTTCTTTGAATGCTGTCGATTGTTTCGTCTGGCAGTGGAGTTGAAAATTTAGAAATTGCATTCATTCCTGCGTGAGCTTCTTCCCAGTCAATGCTAACTCCAGTTTTGTCGATAATTTTAACAGCAGAATCTACAACTTCTGGACCGATTCCGTCTCCACGCATTAACGTAATTTTGTAAGTCATTATTTTTACCAATATTTTAAATTAAATTTTTTGCAAATAAAAAGGCTTCTCAACAACTAAAGTGAGAAGCCTCAAGAAGTTAAATAAATTTAGCTTAGATACAAAGTTTTGAAGAAAATTTCTTTTGACCGAAGCCTATTCCTCCTCAGCTTTAAGAACGAAACCGTGTTTTTGGAAAATTTCTTTCGCACTTATAGAGGAAAGAAATTTCAAAAAATCATTTGCCTTAGGAGTCGCAGTTTTGGTAAGTGCAATTGGAAAAGCAATTTCAGAATGACTTTCTTTAGGAAATTCAGCAATAATTGTTACTTTTTCTGAAACTCTCGCATCTGTAGCGTAAACAATACCCAAAGTTGTTTCTTGTCTTTCTACAAAGGTCAAAGCCGAACGAACATCAAAAGCGTGAATTACTTTTAATCTTAAATTTTTCCACCACCCATAAAACTCAAGAGCTTCTTTTGCATAAATTCCAGCTGGAACGTGAGTCGGATCGCCAATTGCAATTCTCCCTTCAAAGGATTTTGCAAAATCGAAATTTTTGTCGAAACTAATTTCCAAGTTTTGGAATTTACCCGAAACTAAGACTAAGGAATTGTAGGCTAAGTTTTTTCGTGAAGCATTTTGAATTTTCTGATTTGTCTCCAAAAAATCCATCCACTTTGTGTTTGCCGAAAGGAAAATATCGGCGGGAGCTCCGAGGCTAATTTGTTTTGCTAAAGTTGAGGAGGAAGCAAAGGAAGTTAAGATTTTGATAGAGTTCGTTTCCTCGTAAAGTTCTGTTAGTTCAGAAATTACGTTATTTGTACTTGCTGCGGCATAAATTGTAATTTTTTCGGAAGCAAAAGTGAAGATTGTAAAAGTTAGGAGGAAAATTGGAGTGAAAAAATTAAGCATTTCCTGAAACTTTTTCGATGATACCTTGAACCAAAGATTTAGTGTTCGGGTCAGTTTCGAGAAGTTTTTCAACGCTTGAAACTGCGTGAATTACAGTTGAATGGTCTCTTCCGCCAAAGTGTAAACCGATTGTTTTGAGAGAGTGGTTTGTAAGTTCTTTACTCAAGTACATTGCTACTTGCCTTGCATAAACAACCTCTTGTTTACGAGTTTTTTCTTTGAGTAAGTTGGTTGTGATTCCAAGTTCTTCTGAAACAACTTCCTGAAGTAACTCAATTGAAATTTGAATGTGTTTCTGTGGAATCGGAGCTCCGATTACTTGTTTTGCCAAATCAATTGAAATTGGTTTGTTGGTGAAAGATGAGTGAGCGATTAATTTTATGAGCGAGCCTTCGAGTTCACGAATATTTGCGGTGATGTTTGATGCGATGTATTGGAGAACATCAAAAGGAACAGTGATTTTGTCTTGTTCAGCTTTTTTCTGTAAAATTGCAATTCTTGTTTCGATATCTGGAGGTTGAATATCAGTTACCAAACCCCATTGAAAACGAGAAATTAATCTTTCTTCCAAAGCCTTCAACTCATTTGGGGGTCTGTCAGAAGTCAGAACAATTTGTTTTCCTGATTGGTGAAGAGCATTGAAAGTGTGGAAAAATTCAATTTGTGTTCTTTCTTTTCCAACAAAAAATTGAATGTCATCAAGCAAAAGCAAGTCAACATTTCGGTAAACTGAACTGAAATCGGTAACTTTACCCTTTTGAATTGCTTTGATAAATTCGTTTGTAAAAGTCTCACTTGAGAGGTAAGTAACGTTTCTGACTTTGTGAGTTTCGAGAGCAAGATTCCCGATTGCGTGCAAAAGGTGAGTTTTCCCAAGACCAGATTTTCCGTAAATTACAAGAGGGTTGAAACGAGTTTTTCCAGGAGCTTCTGCAACAGCCAGAGAAGCAGCTTTTGCGTATTGGTTTGAACTACCTTCTACAAAAGTGTCAAAAGTGTAACGTTCACTAATATTTGAAATAGTTGCTTGTGACTTTGGAGATTCATTTGTAGATTTATTTTGGTTGATTGTTGATACCTGATCAGGGATTTGGTAGTGGATTTTGCTGTCAGTTCTTAACACTTTGTCTAAGCAGTTTTTTAGTAAATCGAAGTGGTGGGTTTCTACGAACTCATAACTCATTTGGCTTGGAAACTCTAATGTAAGAGTATCGTTTTCTAAATTGATTGGCTTGATTGGAGTGAACCAAGTTGTGAATGTTTCAGAAGGAAGATTTGACTGAATTAATTCGAGACAGTGCTTCCAAATAATGTCGTGTTCAACCATTTAAAATATAGTGCCTTAAAGAGTAGAGTTTTCCACAGAAAGTTAGAGTTCTTAACAACTTATCCACAGAGTTATTAACAAGTTATTAACTTTAGCGGAAGGTTTTCGATTTATTGGGAAAGTCATTTTATCAAATTAACTTTCTCTTGTCAAGACAGAAATTTCAGAAAAATCTTTTTAGAAAATCAACCTAAAGAGGATATATTTGCAGACTTATTTTTACAACTTTTAGACGAAAGAAGGAACTGAATGTTACTAGTAATAGAAGCCTTTACTCACAACGATTACAAAAACCAACTTGCGATTAGTTTTGGAGTAAACACTCTTGAGTTTTACCTTTACAATTTTAATTTAAAGGATAAAATCGAAATCGGAGTTATGGGGTTTCAGTGGGCAGAAGAACAAGAAATATTTTTTAAAAAAATCCCTTATGAAACTCATCAACAGGCAGAACGTGTTTTACAAATGAATATGGATATGATTAAGTACTCAGGAGTCGAGTTTGTGATGTCTGAGATGAACTTGGCTCACATTGATGATGCAAAATTTAAAATTCAGTATTAGAAAGAACAACTTTTGAAAATTTATACAAAAACAGGCGACAAAGGTCAAACAAGTCTTTACGGAGGCGAAAGAGTTTCTAAGAAAAGTTTGAGACTCGATTCTTACGGAACAGTTGACGAATTAAACTCAACAATTGGGATTGTCAGAGTTTACAACAAAGACGAAGAGTTGGAGGGGAAATTATTCAGACTTCAAAGCACTCTTTTTAATCTCGGAGCGGATTTAGCAACTCCTTTGACAATGTCTAAAGAAATAAAAATTGTTAGAATCGGTGAAGAAGAAATCGCTGAACTTGAGGCAGAAATTGACAAATGGGATTCAGAACTCGAACCTCTGCGAGTTTTCATTCTTCCGGGCGGAACAGAGTCAGGAGCATTTTTGCACCAAGCAAGAACAATTTGCCGTAGAGCGGAAAGACTTACTGTTGAACTTAGCGAATTGGAAGAAATTAACGAACTTTGTGTTAAATTCTTGAACAGGCTTTCAGATTGGCTTTTCGTTGTGGCAAGAATTGCAAACTCAAGAGCAGATTTCAACGAATCAAAATGGCAAGTAAAGTAAAATTTTAGGAGTGCGGACTTTAGTCCGTTAATTTCTAACTGACTAAAGTCGGCAATCCTTTAAAAGATTAGGAAAAAGAAAAATGAAAGAAGTTTTTATAGTTAGTGCGGTTAGAACACCGCTTGGAAGTTTCGGAAAATCTTTGGCTTCAATAACTGCACCTAACTTAGGAAAAATTGCTGCTAAAGAAGCAATTGTCAGAGCAGGAATACAAGCAGAGCAAATTGAAGAAACAATTTTTGGTCACGGAAGACAAGCTGGTTGCGGACCAAATCCTGCAAGACAAGTTTCTGTTGGAGCAGGAATTCCAGAGACTTCTCCAGCTTACACAGTCAACAAAGCGTGTGCTTCGGGAATGAAATCAATTGCAAACGGATTTGGCTCAATTTTGCTCGGCGACAACGAAATTGTTTTAGCCGGTGGAATGGAATCAATGAGCAACACTCCTTATATGTTGACTCAAGCTCGTTGGGGAATGAAAATGGGAGAATTTGAACTCTCTGACGGAATGTATTTGGATGGATTTGATTGCCCGATTTCAGAACAAAGAATGGGAAGAACAGCTGAAAACCTTGCTGAAAAATATTCAATTTCAAGACAAGAACAAGATGAGTATGCAGAACTTACACAACAAAAATGTGGTGTTGCCCTCGAAAAAGGTTACTTCAACGATGAAACAGTTTCAGTAGAAATTAAGTCTCGTAGAGGTTCAACATTTTTTGAAATTGATGAACACCCAAGACCTGACTCAACTGTTGAAAAAATGCAGAAATTAAAACCCGTTTTCAAAAAAGATGGAACAGTTCACGCAGGAAATGCTTCAGGAATTAGTGACGGAGCTTCTGCTTTGATTTTGGCTTCAAGAGAAAAAGTCGAAGAACTTGGAATCAAGCCTTTGGCAAAAATTATCGCTTACCAAACTGCTGGAGTTCCTGCAAATATTATGGGAATTGGACCTGTGTCAGCAACTCAGAAACTTTTTGCAAAAACAGGATTTAACTTCGACAAGGTTGGGGTTGTGGAAATGAACGAAGCATTTGCTGCACAAGTCATTGCTTGCGACAGAGAGCTAAAAATTCCAAAAGAAAAACTCAATGTTTTTGGTGGAGCAATTGCACTTGGTCATCCAATCGGAGCGACTGGAGCAAGAATTGTTGTAACTTTGCTCAACGCACTTGAGAAAAAAGATGAGCAATACGGTCTTGCTTCTCTTTGTGTTTCGGGTGGACTTGGGATGAGTATGCTTTTTGAAAGAGTTTAGTTTTCTAGTTTTTTCACTTCATTAACTATGAGTTTTAAAATTATGTTTTACATTTTTCTAGTTCTACTCTTTGTTGGAAATGCTTTTGCGTCGAAGTCAGACGGACTTGTTCACGAGTCTGCTTCGCTTTACTCAAAAGAGAAGTTTGAAGATGCTTTGGCAAAAGTTGAAACAGCTTTAAAAATTGATTCACAAAATCCGTTTGCCAAACCTTTACGAGAAAAGATTTTGGAGCGGTTGAAGGAACAAGAACAGCAAAAACAGAATCAACAAAACCAACAGAACCAAAATCAAAACCAACAGGAAAAAGAACAAAATCAGCAGAACCAAGACCAGAAAAACGAAGACGAACAGCAACAACAAGACCAAAGCCAAAAAGAAAAAAGTAACGACGAAGAACAGAAAAAAGACGCTGAAGAAGAGTCTTCTCAACAGCACGTTCCAAAAGACCAAAATGAGGAACAAGAGCAAAACCAAGCTGAAAATCAACCCAATGAAGAAGAAAGTAAAGAAGAGCAGGAACAGAAATCCCAACAAGCAAGACAAGCTCAAATGCAAAAACAACAAGAGAAAGAAAATGCTATGCGAATTTTAAACTCATTTAAAAATGATGAAAAGAATTTGTTAAAGTCCCGCAAGCTAAAAAGCGACAAAAAAACTTCAAGCGATAAAGATTGGTAAATTTTGGAACCTAAAGTTTACAAACTCAAACTTACAATAAATTTGATAATTCTAGTTTCTTGGTTATTGATTGGAATTCTTTTAGGTTATGTTTTTTGGACTGAAAAATCGATTTTCACAGGCGTTTTTGCTTTGGTTTGTTTCGCAGTTGTTTTTTACGTTCTACTGCTTTTGAAAAATGTTAAAGTCGGATTAGACAAAAATAAAATTTTTTCAGTCGGTGTCTTCGGTAAAAAAACAGAGTTTCTTTTTACCGAATTAGAAACTTTCACTTTTAAGCATTTCAAAAATCACGCTACGTTTTACCTTTATGCTAAAGGTGACTCAAATGAGAAAGTTCAATTCAGTAGCGATTTAGAGTATTGGGAAGGACTAATTCTCGAAATTTTAAGTCACACTTCAAACCTAAAAATTGACTCTGGGATTTCCTCTGTAATTGATACTTTGGGTAAAAAAGAGAAGATTGATCCAAGAGTAATTTCCGCAATTCAAATTGAACTTAATAAATAGTAAAAAATCATTTGAGAAACGTCGTAAAAATGTTACATTTTTGGCTTGTAAAAACAACTAAAAAACTAACTTAGTTTGGTACAAAATGGAACAATACGGTGTAATTCTTGCTTTTTTTATTTTCGGTTTAGTTTTTGTCGTCGCAAACTTGACAATTGCTTCGATTTTGTCGAAGAAAATTAAGAGTCAGCAAAAATTTGAACTCTACGAATGTGGCGAGGTCGCAGAAGGCGATGCTTGGATTCGTTTTAATAACAGATTTTATTTGATTGCTCTCGTGTTTCTCGTTTTTGACGTAGAAGTTGTAATGATTTATCCTTGGGCAGTTGCACTGAATGAAATGATTGCTGAAGGAAATGGAGTTTTTGCTTTTTGGGCAATGTCTGTTTTCGTAGTAATCCTTATTCTCGGACTCGCTTATGATTGGATAAAAGGCGGACTCGAATGGGTTAAACCAAATTTACTTCAACTTGATTATTTAAAGAAAGACGCATAAATGAGCTTAGATGGAATTTTAGAAGAAGGTGTAATTACCACCACAGTTGACGGAGTTTTAAACTGGGCAAAAAAGTCTTCAATTTGGCCAATGGGATTTGGGTTAGCTTGTTGTGCTATCGAAATGATGGCAACTGGAGCTCCAAGGTTCGATATGGCTCGTTTTGGTTGTGAGGTTTTTAGACCAAGCCCAAGACAATGTGATTTGATGATTGTCGCTGGAACTGTAACAATGAAAATGGCTCCAAGAGTTAAAAGACTTTATGAGCAAATGCCTGAACCGAAATACGTGATTTCGATGGGAAGTTGTTCAAATTGTGGCGGACCTTATTGGCAACAAGGCTATCATGTTCTTAAAGGCGTTGACAGAATTATTCCTGTTGATGTTTACGTTCCGGGTTGTCCTCCAAGACCGGAAGCTCTTCTTGAAGGAATTTTTAAACTCCAAGAAAAAATCAAAATGACAACAATCGCTAAGAAAAAAATAGCTGTTTAGGATTTTTACCTGATGACACCAGAAGAAATATTTAACAAACTCAAAGATAAATTCGGCGAAAGCAAAATTTTGTCCGTTCACAATAATGAGTCGGCAGAAGTTGATATTTGCGACCCTTTTATCAATATTGAACCTCTTGCAATGACAGAAGTTGCTAAGTTTCTTAAAAATGATTCCGAACTGGCTTTTGATCAATGTTGTTGCATTAGCGGAGTTGATTTGGGAGATGACTTACAAGCAGTTTACCACCTTTACTCTTTTAACCAAAAACACAAAATTTGCCTCAAAGCTACTACTAATAGAGAAAACCCTGCAATCGGAACAACGGCTCTTACTTGGGGAATTTCAGGTTGGTTAGAAAGAGAAACTTACGATATGTTTGGAATCATTTTTAAAAATCATCCTGACCACAGAAGAATTCTTTTAGAAGAAGATTGGGAAGGTTACCCTTTAAGAAAAGATTACGAATTTCCACGTTATTGGCGAGGAATGGAAGTTACTCCGGAGGAGGATTATGGAACAGATTAAAACTGATTTAATGACAATAAATATGGGACCTCAACATCCTTCAACTCACGGAGTTTTGAGACTTGAACTTAAAACTGACGGTGAAATTGTAGATTCTTGTCGTCCTTACTTAGGTTACTTACATCGTTGTTTTGAAAAACATTGCGAATCTTTGGATTATCTAAAAATAGTCCCTTTTACGGATAGAATGGATTATTTAGCCGCAATGAATAACAATTGGGCTTTTGCTCTTGCTGTTGAAAAAATGATGGGAATTGAAGTTCCTGAAAAATGCGAATACCTTAGAGTTATCGTTAGTGAACTAAACAGGATTGCAAGCCACATTATTGCTTTCGGAACTTTTGGGCTTGACATCGGAGCATTCACACCTTTCTTGCTTGCCTTCAATCAAAGGGAATTAATTTTCGATCTTTTGGAAGAGGCTTCAGGAGCAAGAATGCTTTATAATTATATCTGGGTTGGTGGAGTTGCAAGAGACGTGACTTCTGAATGGCTCAAAAAAGTAAAAGGATTTTGTGAATCTTACAAACCTGTAATCAACGAAATTGATGACCTTCTTAGTTATAACAAAATTTTCGTTTCAAGGGCTGCTAATGTTGGAATAGTTCCAAAAGATTTGGCGATTGATTACGGATTTACAGGACCAAATCTAAGAGGCTCAGGGATAGAATTTGACCTCAGAAAAGACGAACCTTATTCAATTTATGATAAATTTGATTTTGATGTTCCTATTGGAAGTGGCGAGGAAGGAACTCTCGGTGATTGTTGGGACAGATATATGTGTAGAATTCGTGAAACACGTGAATCAATCAAAATCATTGAGCAAGCACTTGAAGGAATTTCACTCGAAGGCGATATTTATGAAGCAGTGCCTAAGAATTTTAATAAAATGCCAAAAGGTGAAGTTTACGTTCGTTCAGAAACCCCAAGAGGTGAAATGGGAATTTATATTGTAAGTGAAGGTGGAAAAGCACCAACTCCTTACAGATGTAAAGTTCGTTCTCCTGCTTTTTGTGCACTTTCAATTCTTGAAAAAATTGCCAAAGGTGTGATGATTTCCGACATAATTGTAATTCTCGGAAGCATTGACATTGTTCTCGGCGAAGTTGACAGATAGATTTTTAGGATAATTTAAATGGATAACATATTTCTTTGGATAGCAATTACACTTGGAGCAATGGTTGGCTTAGTCAGCGTTGTTGGAATTGTCTCAATTTATCTCGAAAGAAAAATTTCTGCTTTTATGCAAGACCGTCTTGGACCGATGGAAGTTGGTTTTGGTAGTTTAGTAAATGCAATTGCAGGAAAAGAAGTGCTTCGTGAAGGTCGAATTGGTTTAGCTCAAAGTTTGGCTGACGGTTTGAAACTTTTACAAAAAGAAGACATCATTCCTGATGGTGCTGATAAATTTCTCTTTAAACTCGCACCAATGATTGTTTTTGCAGGTACTTTCTCAACTTTTGCAGCTTTGCCTTTAGCTGAATATTTTATTCCTGCTGATGTGAACATCGGTTTATTTTACATTCTCGCGATTTCATCTTTTGGGGTTAGCGGAATTTTGATGGCTGGTTGGTCTTCAAACAACAAATGGGGACTTTTAGGTTCACTTCGTTCAACTGCTCAAATGGTTAGTTATGAAATTCCTGTTGGAGTTTCACTTGTGAGTATTGTAATGCTTACAGGAACTTTGAGTATGAAAGGAATCGTTGTTGCTCAAGAAGGCTGGTTTTGGAACTGGCATCTTTTCGGTGCTGTTGGACATCACGGATTAATCGGTTTTGTCCTTCTTCCAATGATGGTCATTAATTTTATCGCTTACTTTATCGGTTCTTTAGCAGAGACAAATCGTGCACCTTTTGATATTCCTGAAGCTGAGTCTGAACTTGTTGCAGGTTATCACACAGAATACACAGGAATGAGGTTTGCGATTTTCTTCTTGGCTGAATACGGAGCGATTTTTGTCGGAAATGCGATTGCTGTTGCATTGTTTCTCGGTGGCTGGTATTCAGGAATTCCTGCGATTGACCAAGCTAATATTCCAGGAATTGCACCACTCGTATTTATTTTGAAAACATTTGTTTTAATTTTTGTAGTAATGTGGATTCGTTGGACTCTTCCTCGTTTGAGAGTTGACCAACTTATGACCTTGTGTTGGAAATATTTAATTCCATTCACGCTCTTCACATTCTTTTCAGTAGCAATTTATAAAGTTTTTATCGTTTAACGAAAGGCTCTTTAATGTCTTACTTTGGAGATATAGCTAAAGCTGTTTCAACAATTTCTACAGGTATGAAAATTACTTTTGCTCACTTTAAAAATGTGGGAAAAAACAAAGGTACATTTACAACTCAGTACCCAAAAGAAACACTTACGGCTCCTGCTTTTTCACGTCAACAACTTCATAACAATATAGATGATTGTATCGGCTGTAAAAAATGTGCAATGGCTTGTCCCGTTGATTGCATTGATATTGTAACGGTAAAAGCAGGTGCAGATGAACTATCTGATTGTTCTGACGGAACAAAAAGAAGACTTCACCTCACAGTTTATGATATTGATATGGCAAAATGTATGTTTTGCGGACTTTGTACTTATCCTTGTCCAACGCATTGTTTGACAATCAATGACGACCACAATTTTATCAAGTTTGAAAGAAGTGAATTAAAATATAAATTCTCTGCTTACTCTCCCGAAGATGTTGTGCGAATCGAAAAAGAAGCAGCGGAACGTGAAGTAATAGCGAAAGCTGAAAAAGCAGCTAAAGCTAAAGCCAAAGCAGAAGCAGCGGCTAAGAAAAAAGCAGCCGAAGTAGCAAAAGCTAAAGCAGAAGCAGAAAAAGTAGAAACTGCTCCTGAACCTGAAAAAACTGAACCTAAAGCTAAAACAGAGCCAGTTGCAAAGACTCAGGTTGAACAGGTTGTTGAAGTGAAAAAAGAAGAAGTTAAGTTACCTGTTGCTGAAGCTAAAGAAAATGAGGCTAAAGCAGAAGAAATTAAGCCAACTGAAGACGCTTCAAAAGAAGCAAATTCAGATAATGAAACAAAAGAATCTTAGATATTTTTAGGAATAAAATAAAATGGTAATTGCAGACTTTGCATTCATTTTAGTAGCAGCATTTGTGCTTATTTGTGCGTGTGTTGTGGTTTTTCACAACAAAATTATTTATTCAGCATTTGCACTCCTCTTCTGTTTCTTTGGAGTTGCAGGACTTTACGTCTTTTTGAACGCCGAATTTTTAGCAGGGACTCAGCTTCTTGTTTACGTTGGTGGGATTTCGGTACTTATCCTTTTTGGAATTTTACTTACTAAAAATATTGAAGATTTAACTTCAAAAGAAGTTTCAACCCAAAAGATTTTTGGCGGGTTAATTTCTGTTACTTTTTTAGGTGGTTTAATTTATATGGTAAACAGTGTAGATTGGAAAGTTTCAACTCCAAAACCGATAGAAAACTCTCCTGTTGAAATTGGTAAATTATTTATGAGTGACTTTCTGATACCTTTTGAAATTGCAGGAGTTTTGCTTTTGGTAGCTTTAATCGGTGCAGTTGTGATTGGTCGCGACACAGACAAGGATTTGGAGGTCTAACAAATGATTTACAATCAATTAGAAACTTACTTAGTAATTAGTGCGATTCTCTTTTCGCTTGGGCTTTATGCAACTTTCACAAGAAAAAATGCAATTAGTATTTTGATGGGCGTTGAGTTAATACTAAATGCAGCTTGTATCAATTTTGTCGCATTTTCAAACTTTGTTGAAATCGGGCTTTCAGGACAAGTCGTAACGATTTTCTTGATAATTCTCGCAGCAGCAGAAGCAGCAGTTGCTTTGGCGATTGTCTTACATCTTTACAGACACATTCAATCTGTCAATGTGGACGAAGCAACAACACTCGAAGGCTAAAATTTATTTTTTATAATTTTTAAAGGCTTCTCAATTTTTGAGAAGCCTTTTTTTGTTTAAAATTGTTGCTTTTGAATTTATTAATCGTTAATTTACGATTAACTATGAAACGTACAATTGAAGACATAAATTATTCCGAAACAGCAAATTCTTTGGCACGTTTTGCTAAAGCACTTGCACATCCCACAAGAATCGAAATTTTACATTATTTGGATAGTCAATCTTGTTGCTTTACAGGCGATTTGGTAGAAATTTTTCCTTTAGCTCAATCTACAATTTCACAGCATTTGAAAGAGTTGAAAAATGCAGGATTGATTCAAGGAGAGTTAAACTCACCAAAAATAAAATACTGCATTAATCAAGAGAATTGGAATAAAGCTCAAAAATTATTTGAAGAACTTTTTAAGAAAAATTTAGGCGATTCAAATGGGAATTGTTAAAAAAATATTTAATTTTAATCGTTTATTCACGATAAACAAAAGGTGAAAACAATGTCTAAAAAAATCAAAGTGCTTGGACCCGGTTGTGCAAAATGTAAACAAACATTTCAAATTCTGGAAGAAGTCATAATCGAGAATGGAATCGAAGCTAGTGTCGAAAAAGTAGAAGACATTATGGAGATTATGAAATACAATGTTCTTTCAACACCAGTGGTAGTAATTGATGAAAAAGTTACTATTAAAGGTAGAGTTCCATCTAAGAGCGAAATTTTAGATTTACTTAAAAATTAGGATTTAAAAAAAATGGTAAAATTAGCTGAAGAGATTTGCCCGTCAACAACTTTAGAAAAAGTTAAAAATGGAGCACTGATGGTAGATGTCCGAAGAGAAAATGAAGTTAAACAAATAACTTACGATGTCGAAAATTATGTAAACATTCCAATGCACGAACTTGAAGACAGAATTGACGAACTTCCAAAAGACAGAGAGATTGTAGTGGTCTGCCGAAGTGGAATGAGAAGTTTGAAATCGACTTACTTTTTGATGAACAACGGTTTTGAAAATGTGTTCAATATGGACGGCGGAATCTTAAAATGGGTAAACAAAAACCTTCCGTCAAAAGGTGATGCTCAAGGATTAATTGCTTCTGCAAATTGCGATTGTTCACAACCGGATTGTTGTTAGGAGGAAATAAAATTGAAAATATTAATACTTTGCACAGGAAATTCTTGCCGAAGCCAAATGGCAGAAGGTTTTCTGAAATCTTTTTCAGATGATTTAGAAGTTTTTTCAGCAGGAACCGAACCTTCTAACCAAGTTCACCCGAAAGCTATTCAAGTAATGCAGGAATTAGAAATTGATTTAAGTGAAAATGAACCAAAATCGGTGAATCAATTTTTGGGTGATGAATTCGATTACGTAATCACAGTTTGTGGTGGAGCAAAGGAAAGCTGTCCAATGTTTACAGGAAAAGTAAAAAACAAAATTCACATTGGCTTTGACGACCCTGCAGAAGCTCAGGGTTCGGAGGAAGAAATTCTCTCAGAATTCAGAAGAATTCGAGATGAGATTAAGAAAGATTTTTATCAATTCTTTAAAGACAAGTTGTAGGGAAAATGTTTGATTGGATTCAAAATCTTGCTGACTGGTTAGTTTTTGATGCATTCGGAATGACTCCAAAAGAGCATCTGTCAGAAGCACTAAATTTTTTCATTTACGATTCTGTCAAAATTTTATTGCTACTCTTTTTTATCATTTCTCTTATGGGAATCGTCAACAGCTATTTTCCAATTGATAGAGTGAGGAACTTTTTATCAAGGAACAAACTGTACGGACTTGAATTTTTGATGGCAAGTTTGTTCGGTGTTGTAACTCCTTTTTGTTCTTGTTCTTCGGTTCCTTTGTTTATCGGATTTGTGCAAGGTGGAATTCCTCTCGGTGTTACTTTTGCATTTCTCATTACATCGCCATTAGTAAACGAAGTTGCTATTGGACTTTTTATAGGCTTGTTTGGAATTAAAATTACAGCTATTTACGTAATAAGTGGAATTCTGCTCGGGACAATTTCGGGTATAATTTTACAACAGTTGAAGTTGGAAAGATTCCTGACACCTTGGGTCTTGCAAATTTTGGAAAATGCCCAAAGAGAACAAGATGCCTTTCAAGAAGAGAAACAACCTTTTAGCAAACGTTTGCCAATAATTTGGAATGAAGTTCTGAATATTTTAAAAGGCGTTGTTCCTTACGTAATTGTTGGAATTGCGATTGGTGGATTAATGCACGGCTACATTCCCGAAGGATTTTTTGAAAAATATATGGACAAAGAAAATTTGTTTGCAGTTCCAATAGCGACAATTTTGGCTGTTCCGATGTACTCAAATGCTTCAGGAATTTTGCCAGTAGTCCAAGTTTTAGTCTCAAAAGGAATTCCAATTGGAACAGCAATTGCTTTTATGATGGGAGTTGTCGGGCTTTCGTTTCCCGAAGCAATGCTTTTGAAAAAAGTAATGACCTTTAGATTAATCGGAGTTTTTTTCGGAGTCGTTACACTTTGCATAATCATTTCAGGTTATTTGTTCAATGTTATACTATAATAAATTAACTTTTTTTTAGAGGTGTAAGATGAAATTATCGAAAATATTTTCATTTTTATTACTCGGTTTACTGTTGTTCTTTTGTAACGAAGCTCCAAAAGAACAAGTTAAAATAAGTTCAAAAATCTCAGGAAATAGAATTGAAGTCATTGATTTTCACTCAACTCATCGTTGTATGACTTGCAATGCAATCGAATCAAATACAAAATTTACGCTTGAAAAATTTTTCCCAAATGAGTTAGAAAAAGGAAAAATTTCTTTCCAAGTTATCAATGTTGATGATGAAAGAAATGCTAAGTTAGCCGAAAAATTCAGTGCTTCAGGAACTTCTCTATTTTTAAATGTCATAGCCAATGGCAAAGAAAAGCAAATTGATTTAACAAATTTTGCTTTCCAAAAAGGAGGAGACCAAGAGTCTTTTTCTCAAGAATTAAAATTGAAGTTGGAAACAGAGATTTCTAATTTGTAAAAAATTATGAATGAATATTTTAATTCAATTCTTGAAACCAGCAACATTCCGATACTTTCAGCCTTAATTCTCGGACTAATGACTGCCATTAGTCCGTGTCCTCTTGCGACGAATATTACAGCAACTGCTTTTATCTCCAAAAATATTTCTGACAAAAAAACAGTTCTCCTTAGTGGAATTATTTACTCTTTAGGAAGAGCTTTTAGTTACACAATAATCGGTCTAATTTTATTTCTTGGAGCTAATAAATTTCACATTGCCAGATTTTTTAATCAAAATGGTGAAAAATTTTTAGGTCCTTTGCTAATAATTATCGCTCTAATTATGCTGAATGTGATAAAGCTAAATTTCGGATGGAAGTCTAATTTAACTCAAAGATTTGCTGATAAATTTGCTAAGAAAGGGCATTTGGGTGCATTCCTAATTGGTGTTATTTTCGCCTTAGCTTTTTGTCCTTATAGCGGAGCTTTGTATTTTGGAATTTTAATTCCTATGGTAATTACAAATGTTGAAGGGCTTTTTTTACCTTTCGTTTTTGCGATAGGAACTGGAGTTCCTGTGATTTTGTTTTCATTTCTATTAGCTTTTGCAACACAAAGTGTAGGCATTTTTTATGATAAAATCACAAATTTTGAGCAAATTATGCGTAAGGTTTCAGGGGTAGTTTTTCTCTTAGTAGGAATTTACTACATTGCTATTTTTAGTGGGCTAATCAAATAAGTTTGACTTTTAAGTGCCGTTATTTTTCTTTATATAGATTTTGTGAAAAATTATTTTATGTGGTTTTATAATCTTATCTCCTAAAAGCACAAATCATTTTTCCTGTTTTTTTGCCAATACCTTCGATTTCAGTTTGGTAAATGTAAACTCCCGATGCACATTTTCTGTCTTTTATGTTTCTTCCATTCCAATCCAAAAACCTGTTTCCAGTGTTTGCTTCTTTTTCAAGAGTTGTAACTAAATCTCCGCTCAAGTTAAAAACTCTAATTGTTGATTTTTTCGTATCAGATAAGTTCACAAATCGAATTATAACTTCATTTTTTTTAATGAGTGATTAGATTTGGTTCTGTGGAAGCTATTGTTTAACAATTTGAATAGAATCAAGGATTGCGAAACCTAAAAATTAGCTTTCCAAAGCCTTATTTTTTCCGTTTCTTCACACCGAATTATTTTTTAATAAAGTAAGATTCTCTTATGCCCTTTGAACTTTTTGTCGCACTAAAATACTTGAAAGCCAAACGTAGAACAGGCTTTATTTCCCTAATTACTTACATTTCGGTTGGTGGAGTTGTAATCGGAGTTGCTGCTTTGATTTGTGTTCTAGCAATTATGAATGGATTCAAGACAATTGTAAGAACGAAAATAATCGGAGCTGATTCTCACGTCAGAGTTTCACAGTTTTCTATGACTCCTTTTGATAAATACAAAGAAGTCCAAGAAATTGCAAAAGCAGTTGACCACGTTCTTGGAGCAAGTCCTTTCATTCTTGAAAAAGGGCTAATTCGGCACAGCAAAACAAACGAAGGAGTTGTGATTCGTGGAACTGACATCGAAACGATTTCTGAAATTAGCGACCTTAAAAAAAATATCATTTGGGGTGAAATGACTTTCGACAACGTTCCGCCTCCTGAAGGCAAAAAAGGAACGGCTTTACCTGGAGTAATTCTTGGCGAAAGTCTGGCTGACAGACTTGGTGCTCACGATATCGGAGATAAAATTACACTTTTTGTACCAACTTTCGATGACGGTGATTTTATGTCACAACCAAGAGCCAAGCAGTTCAGAGTTTCGGGGATTTTTGCGACAGGGCTTTACGAGTATGACAATGTTTTCGCTTACATCTCTTTGACTGATGCACAGAAACTTTTCAAAATGGAAGACAAAGTTCACGGGGTTGACATTAAAGTCGAAAATCTTGACACAGTGAATGAAGTCGATCTTGAAATTAATGATTCTCTTGGTTACCCTTTCAGAGTCAGAACTTGGTACGACAACCACAGAAATCTTTTCGCTTGGATGGAAATTGAGGAAATGGGAATGTTTGCCATTCTCAGTTTGATAAT
>QQUF01000041.1 GCA_008501735.1 Calditrichota bacterium
TCCGATTGACCAAACTGTCAAAAGTAACATTACTGCAATTGCAGCGATGAATTCTACTTTTACTAAATGAGGCCAAGTTTGAACTTTCTCAGAATTTAATTTTTCTCTTGAAATTCCAGCTTTATCGTTATCCAAAGCCTGTTTGAAAGCCCACCAAGTATAAAAAACTATAAGAAACATTAAACCAACAATTGGAATGTTATCAGGTTTTTGTACCTGTAATAAAAAATGTTCCATTTCTTATTTTTCCGTAATTAAAAATTCTAAAATATTATTCTTTTTCTTTATCAGCATTTGGTTCAGCTGGTTTTTCCGATTTTGCTTCTGGTGTTGCTGGAGTTGGCTTTGCAGCTTCTACAGGTTTCTCAGTAGCAGGTTTTACAGTAGCCTTAGCAACCGTTGGCTTTTCTACTCCATCGTCAGTTTTTACAACAGCTTTTTTTACTGGACGAGGTCGTTTTGGTTTTGCAGCAATTGGAGTTGGACGAGGCTTAGCATCAGGTCTTGGACCAGAAATTCCACCATCTTTTCTAACTCTCCAAAAATGCACTGCAATAAAGATTGAAATAGTAATAGGTAAGAAAATTACGTGAAGAACGTAAAACCTAATCAAAGCCGCAGGTCCAACAACTGTTCCACCAAGAAGTGCGAAACGAACATCGTTGTCAGGTCTCATTCCAAGTTCTGGTCCAAGTGGTCCTTCATTACCAAGTAGCGGAGTTGCACGAGCCATATTAGTTCCAACTGTAACAGCCCAAATTGCTAATTGATCCCAAGGAAGCAAATAACCTGTAAAACTAAGAAGTAATGTAAGAGTCAAAAGAATAACCCCAACACCCCAGTTAAACTCTCTTGGAGATTTGTATGAACCTGTCATAAAAACACGGAACATATGCAACCAAACAGTAATTACCATAAGGTGAGCAGACCATCTGTGCATATTCCTCATAAACATTCCAAAAGGAACATCGTGTTGTAAATATTTCATATCATTGTAGGCGAATTCTGCTGTTGGTCTGTAATAAAACATAAGCATAACGCCAGTTACGGTAAGGACTAAAAAGAGTAAAAATGAAATTCCACCCATTCCCCAAGTAAAGCCAACATCAGTTGCATATTTTGGAACTTTTGTCGGATGAAGGTGTAGGAAAACGTTGTCAAGCACTTGAAGCATTCTATTTCTGCTAGAATCTTCATAAGGGTGTCTGAAAATTGATTTCCAAATTTGAGACTTAGTTATAGAATCACTGAATGAATCTTTCGCCATGCTAAATTATTCTTTCATTTAATTGATTAAACATAGAGGAAAGCTCCTGGTTTACCCCATTGGTCTTTTTCCCATAGGAATTTAACACTTTTGTCAATTAGGAGTTGTCCGTCATCTGCTTTTGTGATTTTAAATCTTTCAAGCGGACGAGGTGCAGGACCTTCGAAATTGATTCCGTCACGGTAAAAACCGCTTCCATGACAAGGGCATTTAAACTTGTCTTCTGAAGAAAGCCATCTTGGAGTACAGCCTAAATGTGTACAAATTGCAGAAAGAGCAAAGAAACCTTCGTCATTCTTAACAATCCAAACCCTTTTTTCATTTTTATACTTTTCGCTGACTCCTACAACGTAATCAGTCGGAAAGCCTGCTTTGAATGTTGTCGAAGGTTCAAAAAGAACTCTAGGAAACATAAAACGCAATGAACCACCAAGCATTACTCCCATAAAGGCGAAGAACGAACCCCAACCAACTTTGGAAGCAAAGTCTCGACGACCAAACCAAACATGACCTTTATCAGGTTTTGCCATTTTGTATCCTCTAAAAATTAGTATTTAAACAATCTTTTTTGTGCCTTAAAAAGAACGTGCGAATATAAGTAATTTGAATTTTCAATGCAATATCTTGAACATTTTTTTTTGTTTGTTTAAAGTGTCTCAAACAAAAAAATTCTATAAAAAAATCAATTTGATTTCTGACACTTTTGCAAACTACTTGATTTTTATAATTTTATTTCCTGAAGAGTTTTTGCCACAATGATTTTTTTTCAGATTCTTTTTTATAGACTTCCCAAAAAATATCTTCGCCCTCTAAGCCGATTCCGACGAAAGATTTGATAAACCAGTGGTCACCACGTTGCAATTTTACTTCTTCGTTCTCTTCATCAATTTCAATTACTTCACTCCACCCGACAAATGGAATTTTCAGAAAATCGCCTAATTTAAAGTAAGGCTTCACTCGTTTCCTGACCATCTTTAGCCTTATCTTTTAAAAAGTGCTTTCTTCTAATTTTGATTAATTCTGCAGAAATACTTACGGAAATTTCTTCAACTGACTGAGCCCCAATATCAAGTCCAATTGGAGCGTGAACTTTTTTCAAAACAGTTTCCGAAATTCCCTTTTCTTTCAGATTCTCAAAAATTGTTTTGATTTTTTTTCGGCTTCCAATCATTCCAATGTATTTTGCATTTGTTTTGCAACACCCATAAAGAGCAGTTTCGTCAAACTTATGTCCTCGAGTAACAACTATCAAATAAGAATTTTCATTTATTGGGAGTTTGTCGAAAACAGTTTTGAAACTTTCAGAATAAGTTTCTTCGGCTTCTGGAAAACGTTCTTTGTTTGCAAAATTTTCTCTGTCATCAATCACAAAAACATTAAAATCAATCATTTTTGCAAGTTTGTAAATGCACAATCCTACGTGTCCACCTCCAAAGATGAAAAGATTTGGCTTTGTAATAGGCTCAATAAAAATTTCAACTTTACCACCACAAATCAAGCCGCTTTCAATATCATCGTCATTCAGTAAAAAGCTAACTAACTTTGGTTTATCAGTCAGAATAACTTCTTTTGCTGATTCCCAAACTTCAGATTCAACGCAACCTCCCCCAACTGTTCCGATAAAAGTTCCATCTAATTTTATTAACATTCTTGACTGAACTTTTCCAGGAGTCGAGCCTTTCGTCTGAATAATTGTTGCCATTGCAGCAGGAGTTCCTTCTTGTCTGACTTTGACAACCTCTTGAAAAATATCTAAATCTTTCAAATCTTTACTTTCGTTTTGTTGAATTTGAGTTGAAAAACACAAAAAAATATGCTAAAAACAACAGATTTTTTTGAAATTGTGATATTTAACAAAAATAAATTTAATTGAAAACTTAATTTGCCTTAAATTCAAACTAATGAAGAATTGAGATAATTTCAGAATTAGGAAAACAAATGAAAATTATATTAACGACTTGTAAATCAAAACAAAGCTCAGAGATTGCACTAAAACTTCTCGAAGAAAAACTTGCAGCTTGTGTAACAACAATTTCAGGTGCAAGAAGTCGCTTCCTGTGGAATGGTGAAATTCAAGTTGAAGAAGAGAAACAATTAATTATTAAAACTTCAGATGAAATGGTTGACAAAGCTTTAAGTAGGATTATAGAAATTCACCCTTACGACATTCCTGAAGTCCTTGTAATAACTCCAGAACAAGTAAGTGAAAATTATTTAAATTGGATAAACGAGTCTGTAAATTAATTTTTCAAAATTGATTCAATTTGTTCTGAGTTTTCTTCCCAAAATATTTCTTTTTCTTTAATCAAAACAGAATCCGACTCGTCTGTAAGCATAAAATAAGTTACAATATTGGTAAAAGCCTTGTCGTAGTTTTCCTTTTCAGGCTCCAAAAGCAAATAAGATTTCCAAGTATCAATTTTACCTTTTAGTGTCTCCTCACGCTGAACTCTTCTATCATAAAGATTATATATTGTAGTATCTGCTTGGTTCTTGAGTTTTGAACTAAAGTCAATCGGGTTAAGGTCTTTAGTTGAAGATTTCTCTTTTTCATTGACGAACGAACTTCTATTTTTATCTAGAAATGGCAAAGAAACTTTGTCTGCTTTCATCACACTTTTAAAACTATCCCAGTCTTTTTCGTCTCTTTTTTCTTCAAACTTTAATGGCAAAATAAATTCTGACTCGATATTTTTTTGATTCTTATCAGTTGGAGGAACCCACTTTATTTCTTTTAAACAACGAACAGCCTCAGCAACGCAAACTCCGTAAAGTTCATCTTTCACAATTTCCAAATCTTTAAAAAAACCATCATTTGAAATCTTTACTTGAAAAACTACTTCACCGTAAAGCCCGACTTCCTCAATCAAATTTGGAACATTGAAACAACTTTCAAATTCGACTTCAACAGGCAAACCACTTACTGTTTTAGGAAGGTTTTTGGAAGTCAAACTAACCAATTTGTCAAAATTTAATTTTTTAGGCGTTTGTGAAACAGAATCGACTTTTTTGCCCAAATTTTTAGACAGTTCTTTTGAAAGTCCTAATCTTTCACGAATTTCATCAACACTCAAAGAGTCAAAATTCAAATCAATTTCAGAAAATTCTTCTTTAGGATTCTCAGTGGCTTCAATTTCACTAACATTCTTTTCGACAATCGTTGCAGTTTTAATGTAAACTTGAAAAATCATCGCAAGAACAATCAAAATAAATCCGCCATAACCGACAAAATCATCGTAAAGGCGAATCATTGTTAGAATTTTAAAAATATTATTTTTTTTATCTTTTTCCATTTTCACAACTATTGTTTTAAAATCTGAATTTAAGACTTGGAATTGAGTTAAACAAAAAATAAATTTGCGACTTAGATTTTAAATCAATTTTGACTTACAGAAACTCTTAAGATTTTGGAGCAAAAATGCCAAAAGTTACTTACATAGAAGCAATTTCGATTGCACTTAGAAATGAAATGCGAAAAGACCCAAATGTTTTTTGTATCGGAGAAGACATCGCAACTTACGGAGGTGCTTTTAAAGTAACAAAAGGTTTTGTCGAAGAATTTGGAACTGAGAGAATTATTGATACACCAATAGCAGAATCTGCAATTATTGGAGCTTCAATCGGAGCAGCAATGATGGGAATGAGACCTGTTGCAGAAATGCAATTCGCAGATTTCGTTTCTTGTGGGTTCAATCAACTCGTAAACAATGCAGCAAAATCATATTATCGTTGGGGAGCAAAAGTTCCGATGGTTTTGAGATTACCTTGTGGTGGCGGAGTTCACGGAGGACCTTTTCACTCTGCAAATCTTGAAAGTTGGTTTTTTCACACTCCAGGTTTAAAATTAGTCGCTCCTTCAACTGCTTACGATGCAAAAGGTTTGATGACTTCTGCAATTCGCGATAACAACCCAGTTCTTTATTTTGAACACAAATATCTTTACAGAAGACCTGAACTTAAAGCTGAAATCCCAAAAGATGATTTCACTGTCGAAATCGGTAAAGGAAAAATTATTCGAGAAGGAAAAGATGCAGTAATTATTACTTACAGTTCGATGGTTCTTCCTTCGCTCAAAGCAGCAGAAACACTTTCTAAAGAAGGCTACGAAGTTGAGGTTTTAGACTTACGTTCTTTACTACCTTTCGACAAAGATTTAATTTTGGAATCTGTCAAAAAATGCAATAAGGTAATGATTGTTCACGAAGCAACAAAAACTGGTGGAATTGGTGGGGAAATTTCAGCATTCATTACAGAAAATGCTTTTGAATACCTTGATGCACCAATTTCAAGAGTAACTTCAATTGACACTCCTGTTCCTTTCAGTCCTCCTTTAGAGGAATACTTTATGCCAACAGAGAAAAAAATTACAGAAGCATTAATTTCATTGGCAGAATATTAATTTGACGTTAATTTTGTAAAGATTTAAATTCAATTGACTTTTCGGGGTTATAGCTCAGTTGGGAGAGCGTTTGACTGGCAGTCAAAAGGTCAGCGGTTCGATCCCGCTTAACTCCACTTTAAGCATTTTCATTTTTTGAGAATGCTTTTTTTATAAAAAATAGATTTAGAAGTTCTTGGAGGTTTTTATGAATATTTTCTTTTTATTAATTTTTATGATTTTTATGAGTTGTAATGATTCTAAAACAATTGGGGAAAGCAACGGTGCAGACCTAATCACTCAAATTACTTACAGAGTTACAAGTAACTCTACAAGTGAAATCGATAGCCTATATTTTTTTCAAGGAAACACTGAGATTGTTCAATCAGGTGTTTTTCTTCCTTATACTTTTTCTTTTGCGACACGAGTTGACTCAGTTGGAATCACAGCAATCAAAACTTTGCAGGATCCTAATATTTTTATTCCAATCGAAGTTGAAATTTTAACAGATAACCAATCTTTTTTATTCATAAATGGGATTTTAGATACTCTGACTTTGGTAGATTCACTTCAAAACGAAACTCACATTTTTAGAAGTAAGGCAAGTGTAGGACAAGATTTTTAAGAAAACCTTTGTTTTAGCTATAGGAATGAGGAATAAAGATTGAGAAACAATATAATTTTGGGAAGATTAATAAATTTGAAAAAACTTAACTCACTAAAATATTTGAAATATATTTGAATTCAGCCCCATAAGGAAGCTAGAGAAAATTATTCGGAAAGCTTTTTAATAAAATCGAAAACTATTCTGACGAACTTTGAAACTACCTTATAATTATCGATTCAAAACTCTACACACTTAAAATTGGTTAACAGAAAACTAAGCATTAAAAATCAAACTTGCTTAAGAAAATGTTGTATTTTATTTTTTTGAAACTAATCATTAATAAACGAAAAGTAAAAAATGCATTTAGACCCGATTATTCCACTCTTGACAGGCACGATTTTAGCGATTTTAATTATTGGGATTTTATTAAACAGGCTCAGAATTCCATATGTTGTAGCTTATCTATTAGCTGGTTTTGTGATTGGACCTTTTGGTTTCAATTTGATTCAAGACCCTCAAACTCTTCATTTAATGGAATCAATTGGAGTTTTACTCCTTTTATTTTTTGTTGGAATGGAAATCTCAATTCCAAAATTAATAGCGAGTTGGAAAGTTGCAATCATTGGAACGATTTTACAAATTTTTATTTCTTTAGGCTGTGTGGCTCTAATCGGTCATTTCTTCGATTGGGAAACTCCACGAATAGTTTTGTTAGGCTTAGTAATTAGCTTAAGTAGTACTGCTGTAATTCTAAAAATGCTTCAAGAATGGGGTGAACTTGACACTGAAGTTGGTCAAGATGTTTTAGGAGTTTTATTAGTTCAAGACATTGCAATTGTTCCAATGTTAATAACAATCGAACACCTAGGTGGAAATGCTCCATCAACCTCTGACTTGATTTTACAAATCATTGGTGGCTCATTAATTATTGGAATAGTTGTTTTCATCGCGATAAAAAAAGAATTTAAGATTCCATTTGGAGACTTAATGAGAAAAAATCACGAACTTCAAGTTTTTGCAGCATTAGTAATTTGTTTCGGTTTGGCTTTTCTTACTAGCCTTTTCCAACTTTCGGGAGCTTTGGGAGCTTTTGTTGCAGGTTTGGTAGTTCGTGCGGGAAGAGAAACAACTTGGACTCACAAAGTTATTGAACCTTTTTACGTTCTTTTCGTGGCTTTATTTTTTGTCTCAATCGGAATATTAGTGGACTTGCATTTTATACGTGAGAATTACCAAATAATTTTGCTTTTACTTACAGCTACATTTTTGACAAATACATTCATCAATGCGGGAATTCTCAGACTTTTAAAAGCGGATTGGCGGAAAAGCCTTTACGGTGGAGCAATTTTATCTCAAATCGGAGAGTTTAGTTTTGTCTTAATTGCAGTCGGTTACAAAACTGGAATAATTGCCGAATTCGGTTACAAATTAGCAATTTCAATAATTTCACTTTCGTTGATGTTAAGTCCTGCTTGGATAGTTTTTATGAAAAAGGTTACCAAGCAAAACCAAGCAACCTAACGACTTGTTTTTTTAAGATTGAGATTGTAAATTTCCACGTTTTTTTAAGAAAAATAAATTTCAAAATTAAGGATTTAAAAATATGTCTTTTAGAATCGAAACAGATACAATGGGCGGAATGAAAGTTCCGTCTGACAAATACTACGGAGCTCAAACTGCTCGCTCTTTAATGAATTTCAAAATCGGTGGCGACAGATTCCCAAGAGAAATGATTCAAGCTCTTGGAATTCTCAAAAAAGCTGCTGCTCTCACAAACGCCGAACTTGGAATTTTACCAAAAGAAAAAGCTGAACTAATTTCTCAAGCTGCCGACGAAGTAATCGAAGGAAAACTTGACGAGCATTTTCCACTTGTTGTTTGGCAAACAGGTTCAGGAACTCAAACAAATATGAACACAAACGAAGTAATTTCTAACCGAGCAATCGAAATCGCAGGCGGAGAAATGGGGAGTAAAAAACCAATTCACCCAAACGATGACGTAAACAAAGCCCAAAGTTCAAACGACACTTTTCCAACAGGAATGCACATCGCTGCTGCAATGGAAATTAACCGAAGACTTATTCCAATGGTTACAAAACTTCGCGACACTTTAGCTCAAAAATCAGAAGAATTTAAAGACGTAATTAAAATTGGTAGAACACATTTAATGGACGCAACTCCGTTAACTCTTGGACAAGAATTTTCTGCTTACGCTCAGCAACTCACAAACGGTTTAAGAAGAATCGAAAATTGCCTGCCTTCACTTTACGAACTTGCACTTGGTGGAACTGCTGTTGGAACAGGTTTGAACACTCACCCAGAATTTGCAGAAAAGTCTGCTGCCCAAATCGCAAAACTTACAAATTTACCTTTCGTAACTGCACCAAACAAATTTGAATCTCTTGCTGCTCACGATGCAATTGTCGAAGCAAGTGGAGTTATGAAAACATTAGCTTGTTCTTTGATGAAAATTGCAAACGATGTTCGTTGGTTAGCTTCAGGACCTCGTTGTGGAATTGGTGAAATTGTAATTCCTGCAAATGAACCAGGTTCTTCGATTATGCCAGGGAAAGTAAACCCAACTCAATCGGAAGCAATGACAATGGTTGCAGCTCAAGTAATCGGAAATGACACAGCAATTAATGTCGGTGGTTCTTCAGGAAATTTTGAGCTCAATGTTTTTAAACCTGTGATGATTTTTAATTTGTTGCAATCAATCAGACTTCTTGCAGACTCTTGCGAGTCTTTTAATGACAATTGTGCTGTTGGAATCGAAGCGAACAAAGCGAACATCGAAAAGAACCTTAGAAATTCATTGATGCTTGTAACTGCTTTAAATCCACACATTGGTTACGACAATGCAGCAAAAATTGCAAAAAAAGCCTACAACGACAACACAACTTTAAAAGAAGCAGCAATCGAACTCGGAATCCTAACTTCTGAAAAATTCGATGAAGTCGTCAGGCCAGAGGAAATGATTGCTCCTAAATGATAAATTTTAATTTGACTAACAATTTTAAAAATGTTATCTTGGCAGGCTTATGAAAATTGACATCGGAAACCTTAAAGACAATCGAACTTACGATATTCATTTAGATGAAAAAGTTAGTCCGATTAAGGAAATGGATTTTGAAAAACCATTTCAAATAATTGCAGATTTTGAACTAACCAAAAATGGTAATAAAATTTTACTTGATGGTAATCTCGAAGCAAATACAGTTACCGATTGTCATATTTGTGCGGAAGAATTTGCTTTACAAATTAATACTGATTTTAAGTTGTTAATTTTAAATACAAATTCTGAAGAACAAGACCCTGATGATTTTGACGTTAAAATTGTTTCTTTCGAAGATAAAATTATTGACATCGAAAAAGAAATAATTGACGAAGTAATCACAGAGTTTCCAATGGTTTTCAGATGCAGTCGCAAAAGTTGCGAAATTAAATTGACAGACGAAACAGAAGATGAAAATATAGATCCGAGATGGGCAAAGTTGCAATCTTTGCTTCCGGATTCTAAATAAAGTTTAATACTAAATAAAAATAGAGGAAAAAGATGCCTCCACCAAAAAGACGTCATTCGAATCAGAGAACTCGCAAACGTAGAACTCATTGGAAATTAAGCATTCCAGGACACACAAAATGTAACAATTGTGGAGAGCCAAAATCTCCTCATACTGTTTGTTCAAGTTGTGGTTACTACGCTGGCAAGCAAGTTATCGTAATGAATGACTAAAATAAAAATTTTATTCTTTTTAAAGCCGTCAAAGTGTATATTTTGACGGCTTTTTTGTAATTACTAATTCATTAATCAAATTAAGCACTTTATATGAAAATAGCTTTAGATGCAATGGGAGGCGATTTTGCTCCCGATTCAATAGTTGACGGAAGCATTTTGGCAACCAAAGAAGAGTCTGGTTTTGAAATCGTTTTGGTTGGTCAAGAAGACAAGATTAATGAGTGCATCGCCAAAAAGAAAAATTTCAATTCAGATAGAATAAAAATCGTTAACGCTCCTTCTGTTATAGAAATGAGCGATTCTCCTTCAAAAGCACTTCGTAGTAAAAAAGATTCCTCAATCGCAGTTATGAATCAACTTCATAAAAATGGTGAGGTTAATGCAGTAATTTCAATGGGAAATACTGGTGCTTGTATGTCATTTTCTCTTTTTACTTTGGGCAGAATAAAAGGAGTTATCAGACCGACAATCGGAGCTTTTATGCCTTCGCTTCACGGAGTAACTTTGATTATTGACGTTGGAGCTGTAGCCGAATGTAAACCTGAGAATCTCTACCAATTTGCAGTAATGGGTTCGATTTACTACAAATTGATTATGGGAATTGAAAACCCTTCTGTCGGGCTTTTGAGCATTGGTGAAGAAGAAGAAAAAGGAACTGAACTCACAAAAGAGGCTTTACAGCTATTAAAACCTTCAAAGCTAAATTTCAAAGGTTACGTTGAAGGCAGAGACATTTTGAACGGCAAAACAAATATTGTTGTTTGTGACGGTTTTGTCGGAAATACAATTTTAAAATTTGCTGAAAGTGTAATGCCTTTCATCTCTACTAAACTTAAACAAAACATTGATTCACCTTTGACAAAGGTTGGTGGAATCTTAGTAAGACCAGCATTCAGACAACTAAAAGCAGATTTAGACCCAGAAGAATACGGTGGAGTTCCTTTACTTGGAGTAAATGGAATTTCGATTATTGGTCACGGAAGTTCAAATCCAAAATCAGTAAAAAATTCTATCTTCGTAGCAAGAAGAATGATAAATGAGAAATTAAATTTAAAAATCGCAGAAGCATTAAGTTAATTCGCAAAGCAAAACTATGACAAAAATAAACGCCGCAATTACAAGTGTAGGACATTATTTACCTAAAAATATTCTCACAAACAAAGATTTAGAAAAAATCGTTGATACCTCAAACAAGTGGATTTTGGAAAGAACAGGAATTAGTGAGCGTAGAATTATGGACAAGCGAATTATTAACAAAACTCTTCCTCTAAACGAAAGTAAAGGCTCTTCTTTTATGGGTTCTGAAGCCGCAAAAGAATGTCTTGAACGAAGAGGAATTTCTGCAAAAGAAATTGATTTGATAATTTTCTGCACAGTAACTCCCGATATGATGTTTCCTGCGACAGCTTGTTTAGTTCAAAACAATATTGGAGCGGACAAAGCTTGGGGTTACGACCTTTCTGCAGGTTGTAGCGGATTCCTTTACGGTTTAATGGCTGGAACTCAGTTTATCAAAAGCGGTGCTCACAAAAAAGTTCTCGTAATCGGAGCAGATATGATGTCTTCAATTTTAAATTATGAAGACAGAAATACTTGCATTTTATTCGGAGATGGAGCAGGTTGTGTTTTGTTAGAGCCAACGGAAGAGGAAGAAGGAGTTTTAGATTTTACTTGCCAAGTTGACGGTGGTGGTGGAGAATTTTTGAAAATGGAAGCAGGTGGAAGCAGAAATCCTACTTCTCACAAAACTGTTGATGAGCAAATGCACTACGTTTACCAAGATGGAAGAACTGTTTTTAAACACGCAGTTTCAAGAATGGCAGAAGTTTCTGTTAAGATTTTGGAGCAAAACAATCTTGAAGGGAAAGATGTTGACCTTTTCATTCCTCACCAAGCAAACATCAGAATCATTGATGCAACTGCAAAAAGAATGGGAATTGATTCGTCAAAAGTTTTGATAAATATTCAAAAATATGGAAACACAACTGCTGCAACTTTGCCTCTCGGAATGTACGACGCAGTGAATGACGGAAGACTCACAAAAGGTAGTAATTTGATTTTAACAACTTTTGGAACTGGTTTCACTTGGGGAAGTTGTTACATAAAATGGAATTACTAAGCAATAAGAATTCCTTTTCAAAAACACGAAAGAACACAAAAAGTCTAAATTAAAATTGTGAAAACTTTACTTTCACATTTATGGTTCTTTACATCCGAAATCAGAAATCTTTTGTATGAAAAAGGTTTCTTCCAATCAAAATCTTACCCTAATCAATTTGTAATCGGAATCGGAAATTTAGAAATTTCTGGTACTGGCAAAACAACTTTAACAATTGAACTTGCAAAATATTTTGAAAGCCAAAATTACAAAATTGGAATTTTTACCTCGAACTACAAAGGGAAAGCAAAAAAAGGTATTTTTAAGAAAGTAAGTTCCAATTTAAACGATGAGTCGAATTTAATTCTAAGCCAAACGAATGCTGTTCTTGGAGTAAAAGAAGTTCCACAAGAAGCAGAAATAATTTTGGTTGACGACTCGTTTCAAAAACGTTACTTGCACAAAGATTTTGAAATTTGCTTAGTTGCAAATTTGAAAGAGAAATTCTGCTTACCTTTAGGAAAATTACGCGAACCGACAAAAAATCTTATTAGAGCAAGTGAAGTAATTTTTACAAAATCAGCATTTTTTGAAACAATAACAGAAAACCCAAAATTAGATTTTTCAAAAGGATTCGTAATTGATTTTGACAAAAGAGATTTACCGCAAAACTTAATTTCAATTTCAGCGACTGGGAATTTTAATTGGTTCAGAAAATGTTTGGAATTCAATTCGATAAAAACTAAAAATGATTTTCATTTTAGAGACCACTCAGATTTTAAAAAAGGTGAAATTGATAAAATCTTTTCAAATTATCCGAACCATTTTATTCTTACAACAGAAAAGGATTTTCCAAAACTTTTGAATCTTGGAATTACTAAAGACCGAATTTTAATTTTCAAAATCAAAATTAATTTGGAAGAAATTCAGCCCATTCTTAAGAAATTGGAGTTACTTTTAGAAAGAAAGTATTTAAATAAATACAATAAAATTGAGTAAAAAATGAATTCTAATCTTTTTCAAAATTTTAAAGAAATTAATTGGCTAAAATACACAATTGAATTATTAGTTGTTATTCTTGGTGTTTCTATAGCCTTTATGCTTGATAATTGGAAAGAAAATAAAAAGAATATTGAATTAGAAAAGAATTTCTTGTCAAGTTTTCAAAATGATTTGGGAAAGGATAATAAAGATTTAGAAAATGTCATTTCTTTTGAAGAGAAGTCATTAAATGAACTCAAAAATGTTATAAAAAAATACGCAAAAGGTGAAGAAGTTTCAGAGAATGAGTTATTTTCTGTTTTTCAATCAATGCTCAGTTTTAGCTTTATTAAAGCAAACAATAACACATTTGAATTTGTCAAAAATAGTGGACATTTAGCAATTATCAAAAATTATCGATTAAAAGAAAGCTTTGTTGCTTACTACCAAAAACAGAGTGAAGTAAAGTATTTAGAGAAATTTCAATCAGATTATGTCAATTCTTTTTTTCTACCATTTTTAAACAAAAACTTCGACATTCTTGCTCAAGAAATTCCTAATAAAGAAATTTTAAATTCAATGGAAATGAAAAATATAATTACTGGTTTACTTGTTCTTAAAACTCAGTCTTTAGAATCCACTAAAAAACTTGAATTATATAACAGTGAATTAAGAAAAGACCTTGACAATGAACTTAAAACGAGATTTTAAAATTTGTTAAGTGAAAAACAAATTTTTGAGTTAGCTACTTTGCAAGACCTAAACTTACTTGAAGAATTAAGCGAGAGTGACTTTGAACTTCTAAAATGGCACGGAACTTTGCCTTTACTTTCTGAAAAAGTTAAAAGCCTAAATTTACCGATTTTTCAAAAAACCTTCCTTGAGCAAAATGCTAAATTTTTAATTTATAAAAAGCAGTTGAAATCAATTGAAGATGATTTTGCTGAGTGTGGGCTTAAGCCCATTTTACTTAAAGGAGTTACTTGTCTCGTCGATTCTTCTTACTTTCCAAACCCGAAAATGCGTCAGATGGTTGACTTTGATTTTTGGTTAAAGGGTTCTGATTTTGATATTTTTTTGGAATTTGCGAATAAAAAAGGCTTTGTTCTTAAAGAAAAATTTTCTGAAAATGGAAAAATTACAAAAGCAACTTTTCACAAAAAAGGCGATTTGCTAACAATCGAAATTCACAGAGATTTACTAACAAATTCATTCCAAAATTACTTTGACGAAGAAGACGCTTTCAACTCTGCAAGACTTACAGAGAACAGTAAAATTTTTAGAATACTAACAAGAGAGTGGCACATAATTTTAAGACTTGCTCACGATACTTTAGCGAATCATTACCTTTTGAAATTAAGAGCTGTTTACTTACTTGAAATTTATTGGAATTTGAAGAACTTAGATGGGAATTATTCACAATTAAATTCAATTGTGAAGGATAAAAAGCTAAAAAAACTTTTCGGGTTTTACTGTGGGTTAGCAATTAGAAATTATGGAAATGACTTCGCTCTACCCTTCGAGAAATCTCAAGAAGAATTTCAATTTGAAGTAGGACAATGGCAGAAATTTCAAAGCAGAAATCAAAATTATTATCACGCCGAAAGTCGATTCTTTAGAATTTCTTTAAATGTAAATATTGTAAATAAAATTCAAGACATTTTTAGAATTCTTTGGCTTGAAAATACTTGGCACTACTCTACAAATTTTTTGATTCAAGAATACAAAATAAAAAATCCTCTTTTCAAAATTCCAGTATTTTTGAAGGCATTTCACTTTCTAAAACTTGCACTTCTTTTTCTAAAAACAAGCATTACAAGTTAATCATCTTCACAACTCAAAACTCTTTTTACTTCATCAATCAGTTCTGACATTTCAAATGGTTTTTGAATTACCCCTTTAAACCCAAAATCTTCAAAATGAGCCATAACAGGGTCATTGTAGTAACCACTAATTATTACAGCTTTTATTTTGGGGTCAATTTTTAAAAGTTCAATGATTAAATCTTTCCCACCCATTCCACCGGGAACTGTTAAATCTGTTACAACTAAATCTATTGTTTTATTTTCTTCAAAAGCATTTTTGTAAATCTCGACAGCCTCTTCGCCATCTTCGGCGAGAAAAACTTCAAGCCCTAACATCTCAAATAAATTGCCAATTACTTCACGAACCAAGTTATCATCGTCCATAACCAAGATTGTTTTATTTGCTAAAATGTCATTGTCTTTACTTGTCTCAGACTTTCTTGAAGGCGAAACAACTGCATCTTTAAACTTGTCAAGAGATGGTAAATAAATAAAAAAAGTAGTCCCTTTTCCTTCTTTTGTCTCAAAATTAATGAAACCTTCGTGTTTTAAAATTATTGAATAAGTTGTAGCTAATCCAAGTCCGTGACCTTCTTTTTTCGTTGTAAAATATGGTTCAAAGATTTTGCTTTGAACCTCTTGAGGAATTCCTTTTCCTGAATCTGATATTTTTATTAAAACATAATTTCCATCTTTGATTGGCAAAGAATCTTCACTTGTAATTTGAACATTTTCACAACTAACTTTAATCATTCCACCATTTGGCATTGATTGACTAGCGTTGATTACAAGATTGTTCAGAACTTGGTCAATTTGCCCGTCATCGTATTCAACACTCCACAAATCTTTAGAAATTACAATTTCAGAACTAATGTTTGCACCACGCAATGCAAATTGAACCGACTCATTGATTGTTTGTCCTAAAGAGCCAATTTTCTTTATTGGAGCTCCGCCTTTTGAAAACGTTAAAAGTTGTTGTGTAAGTTGCTTAGCTTTAATTGAAGCCTTTTCAGCTTCTTCCAACTTTTCAACTGACCTCGGATTTGCACCTTCCATAAAAATTTTTGCTAAAGAAATATTTCCTGTAACTCCTGTGAGCATATTATTAAAATCGTGAGCAATACCCCCTGCAAGCAAACCAATTGACTCTAATTTACTCATTCTTTGAATTTCGTTTTCAATTTTTTGTCTCTCTGTAATGTCTCTAAAAACTAAAACTGCTCCGACAATGTTTTCGTCTTTTTCTTTAATCGGTGAACAACTAATTGAGGTCAAAACTTCATTTCCATCATTCGTTTTAATTTTTAAATCTTTTTCAAAGTTTATATCTGTTTGTAAATTAATCATATCTCTAAAATGAGTTTCACAAAGTATTCTTGAATTTGAGTCAGTAAAATTTAAAATATTTAAGAAATACTCTCCAACAGCATCTTTTTGTAAACAACCTGTCATATTTTCAGCGACTTCATTTATCAGAATAATTTTTCCAAAAATATCAAGAGTAATTACACCATCACCAATACTTTTTAATGTAACTTTTAGAAGTCTTCTTTCTTTGTTAAGAGCTAATTTTGATTGCCATTTGTCAATTGCAATTTCTGCTAATTTTGTAGCAATTACTATAATTTCAAGATCAACTTGTTGAGGTTCATTCACTTTCGCATAATACATTGCAAAACTACCAATTACCCTATCTCTTGATGAGAAAATAGGCTTTGACCAACAAGCTCTTAAATTAAACTCTTTAGCTATTTCCCTATAATCAGCCCAAAGTGGATCATTTTCAATATCTTTTACAATTACAGTTTTTTTCATAAACATCGCTGTACCACAAGACCCTACTCTTGGTCCAATTTTTAAACCGATTAATTTTTGAGTGTATTCTTTTGGTAAACTTGAAGAACTACAAATTCCTACTGTTTCCCTATCTTCTTCTAAAACGATAACAGAACTTTTCACATCGTTAGTTGAAATATTTTCAACCATTTCACAAATTGAGATAAGAATTTCGTCTAAAGGCAAATCAGTTGCAATAAGTTCTAAAATTCTATTTCTATGCTCGTTAATCTGTCTTGATAGTCTAGCTTCAGAAATATCACGTACTATTGTAGTAACCTCATTTACTCCACCTAAACTCATTCTTGCTTCGAAATGTTTGACTTGGTTATTTAAGGGCAAACTGTATTCAAATTTCCTAGATGCTTTTTCTTTAAAAACTAATTTTAAATTTTCCATAAATATATTCTCATTTATTTTTGGAAAACCAACTTCAGTAATGTTTTTTCCTAAAAAGTATTCTGGTTGTATAAATAATTCATTCGAATTTGCTTTGTAGTCCAAAAATTTTCCATCTTTATCGCAAAGGAAAACCATATCGGGAATTGAGTCTAATATTGCTTCATTTCTTGATTTTACTTTAATAATCTCACTAATGTCAACAATGAAGCCTGTAAAATTTTTAGGTTGATTTTCAGAATCATAAACTAAAAATGTTACTAAAAGAGTGTGAACTATCTTACCATCTTTTGTTAAATATCGTTTCTGTTGTTGAAAAGATTGTTTCTCGCTATTTAATATTTCTTTTCTTAAATCGAAGTTCTCATCAATATCATCTTTATGAGTTATATCTTTTATCGTTTTCTTCTTTAATTCTTTAAATGAGTAATTTAATAACGCACAAAATGCCTCATTTGCATTGATAATTTCACCATTTAAGTTAGTAGATGCAATCCCAATAGGTGAATTTTTGAAAAGAAAATTATAATCTTCTTCTTTTTTTCTTTTTAACTCTTCATCTTTTTTATGTGCAATAACGTCAGAAATATTTTGGGCAACAAATGATAAAATGTCCAAATCTCTTTTAGTATAAATTAGTTCAGGCTCGTAACTTTGTAAGGATAAAATACCAAAAGTTTCTTCACCCAATTTTAGCGGAACTCCAATCCAACTTTCAGCAATTGTACCAACAATATTTATTTTCCCTTCTGCTTTGAGCATCTTAAAATCATCCTTATTTATAAGGAAGGATTTTCCTGTTTTGACAATAAGTTCAGTAAGACCACCTTCTAAGCTAACTGGTTCAGGTTTATCATCTTTTTCATCTATGAAATAAGGATAATTAATTAAGTTAGTTTCTCTATTTAAAACTGCGATGTAGAAGTTTTTTACTTTTATTAAGTTGCCTAATATTGAATGAATTGTTTCATAAAATTCATTCAAATCAGTTACACGATTTGCTTTTTCAGAAACTTGGTAAAGGGCATCAGTTAATCTTTTTGTTTCAATTTTTTCAGTTATTTCAGTTAGTGAGCCAATTGTTCCTATTAGTTTTCCAGACTCATCAAAATAAGGTGAGCCATAAATTTCCACCCAAATGTAAGTATTATCTTTCTTTTTAATTCTTAACTCATAAATTTCTGAAATACCTTTTATTCTATTTTCAATCTTCGTTTTGAAATTCTTTTTCTCTTCATCTTCCAAAAGAATTTCAAATGCGACTTTTCCAATAAGTTCTTCTCGTGAATAACCTGTTATTTGACAGACTTTGGAATTTACAAAACTTATACGGTCTTCCAAATCCGTCAAAACAACTCCTTCACCAATGCACTCTAATATCCTATGAAAATTGTTTTCTTGTTGTGCTAACTTCTTTTTTTCCTCTGATTTTTCAATTACAGATTCAATGTTTACAGAAAGAATATTTAGAATATCTGCAACAAATTCATCATCTTCGATTTCATCTTCATTCATCACAGTCAAAAGTCCAATATTTTCTTCTTGAACATTTTGAAGTGGGACAGAGATATAGCTATTTATCTTCATTTTTTGCAAAGCTAAGTCTTTAGGAAATTCCTTTTGAACATTATTTATGTAAATCTTTATTCCTTCTTCAAGCACCTTAATACAAGGGGTTCCGCTAAGTTTGTAGCTTAAATTTTTAAGTTGTTTGCCGTGTCCGAAAAAACTTAAAGAATTAAAAAAACCTTCTTCAGAAATCGGTAAATCACAAAGTCCAATCATTACGTAATCAACATTTAATTCTTCAGCAATTAGCTTTGCTATTTGCCTTAAATACTTTTCACCAACAATTCCAGAAGATTTCTTATGAATTTTTTTTAGAAAACTAACAATCTTTTTACTTGAATCTTTTTTATTCAAATTTATTTACCAATCCTAAAGATTTACATTTTATTTAAATAGTATCAGTCAGCTTTATAATTAAACTACACTTAAGTAAATTTTTATTTCTTAATTTTAAATAATTTAAAGAAATAAATGTTAATTATAAAATTTCTTTAAATTATTTCTTAACAGTTTACAAACAATTTGATTTTCTATAAAAAATTAGCCTAAGAATTTTTTATAACTCTAATTAAATTCAACTACTATTTTTGTCTCTTTTCATTTCAAAATATAAGATTTTCATTTAGTGAAAATTTTAATGGTAAAATTTTTATGAAAATATTTCTCACAATCCTTTTTAGTTTTTTAATCATCAGTTGCGACGGACCTTTT
Organism: Calditrichota bacterium; assembly: GCA_008501735.1. GTDB lineage: Bacteria > CLD3 > CLD3 > CLD3 > CLD3 > CLD3. Next base: position 19,391 of record QQUF01000041.1, read on the forward strand.
CCTGCTCAAGACAAAATCGGTGTTCCTTCCGACCATACAGAGAGTAAAGAAGGAGCTCTACATAAACCAGGTTATGAAAATCCATTTTCAAACAAAAGTGATTGTAGCTCACCTGTTTGCCATCAACAAAATCTGCAAGGTGGATTTGTTACTGAACAAAATCAAGTTCCACCTTCTTGCTACCAATGCCACGGAGTAAAATGGAATGACTAAACAAAATATTTTTTCGATTCTAATTTTTACATTTTTTATTTTTACAAATTCCTTTGCCCAAAAGGTCGGCGAAAAAGCACCTAACTTTATTGGAACTAATTTTGAAGAACAAGAAATTAAATTGGAAGACTTCAAAGATAAAGTTGTTTTGATTGATTTTTGGGCAAGTTGGTGCAGTCCTTGTAGAAAAGAAATGCCTTTTTTGGTTGAATTGCACGAAAAATTCAAAGATAAAAATTTTGAAATCATTGCAATTAACATTGACCAAAAAGAATCAAAAGCCAAAAGTTTTTTGAAGAAATTAGAAACAAAGCCAAGTTTTCCGATGATTTGGGACAAAGATTCAAAAATCCCTCCAAAATATGAATTGGAGACAATGCCAACAACTTACCTAATTGGTAAAAATGGCAACATTCGATTTATTCACAAAGGCTTTAAAGACTCTTACAAAGAAGAATTTTTAAAAGAATTAGAAGTTTTGCTCAATGAAAAATAAGCCCACTAAAGTCTTACTTTTACTGGTTCTCTCCACTACTTTTGGTTGTGCAACTGTTCAGCCTTGGGAACGTGAATCACTTTCAGACCCAATTATGATTTTTGATGAAAATCCAATTGACAAAGGAATTTTAGAACATCATTTGGATTACAGAGAAGGTTCAGTCGGCGGAACAGGCGGACAAAGTGGAGGTTGCGGCTGTGGTTAGAATTTTAACTCTTTTTTTCCTACTCAACTTAGTTTCAATTTCCACTTCACAAGAACTTTCAGACGAAGAAATTCAAGCAAATTTTAATGCTTACTTTGACAACTCTCGTGTAGGAATCGTTTACCCTTCTGTAAGCCTTACAAAAAATGTTGGGGAAAACACATCAGTTACAGGAAGATATTTAGTTGATGTAATTTCAGCTGCTTCAATGAAAAGTCATTTTGAAGTTGACGGAGTAACTTCTGCAACCTCAAAAGATGAAGGTGGAGGAGACAACACTCCTGACGAAGTTCGCCACGAAATGGGAATCGGTGTTACACAAATTCTGGGAAGTTCAACTTTTAGTTTAAACGGACTTTACAGCACTGAACACGACTACACTTCAAAAACTTTAGCCTTGAGCTACGCAATTCCTTTTGCAAAGAAAAACTCAACAATTCAAGTTGGTCTTGTCAGAAGTTGGGACAAAGTTTTCCCACAAGTTAGAAGCTGGAAACGAGATAAAGACGTTACAACTTTCAGCGGAAGTTTCTCCCAAATTCTCAGCAAAAGATTAATCGCCCAATTCGACGTTTGGTATTCAAAAAACAAAGGAATGCTTTCAGATTCTTACCAAGTCGTCGAAATTTTAGAAGGTAATTCTGCAAAATTTTTAGAACCCAAACACCCGAATGAAAGAAGCCGAAAAGCATTCGGAATACGTACGAATTACAAACTTACAGACATTTCTTCAGTGCAAATTGGTTACAGATATTATTGGGACGACTGGAAAGTAAAATCAAACACTATTAATGTTTTTTACCAAAGATACCTTTCAAATGAAAAAATAATTTTAGGCTTAGGAGTCAGAAGTTACTTCCAAAGCAAAGCAGAATTTTTTAGTGGAAACTACACTGGAAACGAAGAATTTCTTGCAGTTGACAGCAAACTAAGTTCGCAGTTTTCATTAGAATATCAAGTTAAAATGATTTTAGACGGAGCTTATTTTTCTGAGAATAGTTTCCTTTACAACGAAAAAATTCAATACAACGCAAAATTCAATTTTTATCATAGAAAAACAGACATTGCCGATTGGCACAGTAATTACAAAAACCTTTACGCTTACATAATTAGTTTTGGGTTACGTTACAAAATCTAATTTCAAGGACAAAAACGATGAAAAGAAGAAAATTTTTAACAAATACAAGCACTCTACTTTTAGGTAGTTTAGCTTTACCAAAAATTCTCACTGCTAACAATTTTTCACTAACACAAACAAGAAACGAATCTTTTTCCATTAATATGTTAACGGATAAAACAACTGAAGCTATTGAATTAGTTGACAGATTTTTGAAAAATTCAAACCTAAACTTAGGCAAAGTTACTTTTGAAGAAATTCAGTTAGTTGGCACTCACGTTAGCGACATTGCATTTGTTAGAAACGGTAAATTAATCGATTTCAGAAAAGACAAAAATATTTTAACAAATGAATTAAATAAAATTTCAAATCAGCTAGAATTCCCCCAAAAAGTTGTGAACCCAAAATTAGTTAAATTTTACAATCAATCCCCAAAACCAGAGTTTGTAGATATTTTTAGTTCAGGAATTTTAGTGGATAAAATTGCTTTGAATGAAGATTTAAATTCAAGAGTCTTCAAAAACCAAAAAGGTGAAGTTGAGTTTTTAATCAAAAATGGGAAAGCTCAGATTACAGAAGCAACTTGTAAGCACAAGACTTGCCTCAAAATGGGTAAAATCAATAAATCAGGTGAAAGTCTCGTTTGTATTCCAAACCAAATTTCAATCGCAATTAGTGGTACAAGAAGCGGATTAACTGATTCTGTTACTTTCTAATGATTTACAAATTTTGCTTTCTTTTCATTTTACTTTTAGGTTGTCAAGGTAACAAAAATTCTAAAAGTGAAAGCCACAAAACCAATAGTGAAATTCAATACGAAGTCAATGTTTCCAAATATTTAATGGGAACAATTGTTGACGTAAAAGCCTTGCATCCAAACGTGAACGAGTGCAAAAAATCTCTTTATTTTGCCTTCAAAGAAATGGAACGAATTGAGAATTTGTTAAGTTCTCATAAGCCCGAAAGTGAAATCTCACAAATCAATTTAAATTCCGGAATTGAACCACAAAAAGTTAGTTTTGAAACTTTTTCAATTCTACAAAGAGCAAAAAAATATTCCGAAAAATTCGATGGCAAATTCGATGTTACAATTGGTGTAATTTCAGAGATTTGGGGTTTTAGCGGAGAAAGTGAAGCAAGGATTCCAAACCCCAAAGAATTAAACTCTGCTTTAAAATTGGTTAGTTACAAAAACATTGTTTTAAACGAAACTGACACGACTGCTTTTCTTACAAAAAAAGGAATGAGAATTGACCTTGGAGGAATTGCAAAAGGTTATGCAATTGACAAAGCTGTTGAAGTTTTAAGAGAAAACGGAGTTCAAAATTTCCTATTAAATGCAGGAGGAGATATTTTTGTTTCAGGAGAAAAAGCTGAAAAACTTTGGTCAGTTGGAATTAAGCACCCAAGAGAAGTCGAGAATTTAATTGCAAAATTAGAACTAAAGGATTTAGCGATTGCAACAAGTGGCGATTATGAAAGATATTTTGAAAAAGACGGCAAAAGATTCCACCATATTTTAAATCCTGAAACAGGTTTTCCATCTGATTTGTGTCAGTCGGTTTCAGTTATTGCAGAAACTGCCGAAGAAGCAGATGTTTTAGCGACTTACATTTTTTTGATTGGGAAAGAGACTAAATTTAAAAACTATTTTTTAGTTGATTCCAGTTCAGAAATCCACTTTGATAAAAATTTGCAAGCAAAATTTTCTTTAGAACTTTTAAGCAGTGAAAAGTAAAAATATTCCAATCATTGACACGACAACACCTCCAAAAGCTCTCAACGAAACTTTCCTACCCAGAATTAAAGAAATTATCAAAATGAAGAGTGGACTCGTTGCAAAGAGTGTTTGTGCAATTCCTGCATCTGTGTGAAACAATGAAATTTGTTGTAACCAAATTCCCAAAAATGTTCCGAAAAAAACTGCTATCCCAAAATATAAAACTGCTTTTTTGTTTGTAAAAAATGATTTCCAATTTCCCTTTTGAGGCATTAACAAACCCCAAATCACCAAAACAAAAAAACCACCAAGTAACCTGTAAGTTGAACTTTGAAGTGGCGACACAACAGTTTCAGTAAAAGCAAACCTTGTAAAAATTGCACCTGTTGCTTGAGATAAAGCTGCCAAAATCCCCAAAGATACTCCTTTTTTGAAGTCAATCACCCTTTCTTCATTTTCAGATTTTTCGGTAATTACCCAAACGACTCCTGAAACAGTAAGAAGAATTCCAATCCAAGCGTTTAAACTTAAGTTTTCGTTTAAAAAAATTAGTCCGAAAATTGCTGTAAAAGGTGGAGCAAGCATTCCAAGCAAAAGAGCTAATCTAGCTCCTAGCTTATTTAATGCACTAAAATAAACGGAATCGCCAAACCCAATTCCGATTGCACCGCTTAACATAAAAATACCGATTCCAAAACTTTCCAAAACCAATGTTTCCGAAGGACTAAGAAGAAAGGCGACAACTAAAAATAAAATTGCCAAAATCCCTTTTGCCAAATTTAGTTTTATTGGAGAAAGAGTTTCGCCAACATTTCTGTAAAGGACTGATGCAATTGCCCAAAACAAACCGCAACTCAAAGCTGAAAGTTCACCTGTAAAGCCGAACAAAATATCGTTAATCATTTTTTTCTGTCATTTAGTGTCTTTCGTGGGCTAAATTATTTTACAATTAATTAATTTTCAATTTTTTTACGGGAAAAAAGATATGAAAAAAACAACAGTAACAATTTTAATTCTGATTTGTACTCTTTTTTGTAGTACGAATGTGATTTTTGCAAAAAGTAAAAAAGCAAAGATTGATGAAGTAATGAAAATTTATGGAAAAAGAGGTCAATTTAGTGGAGCAGTTCTTGTCGCTGAAAAAGGTAAAGTCATTTACAAAAATGCTTTTGGTTTTGCTAACAGAGATTGGGAAATTCCAAATTCAGTTGACACAAAATTCCGCCTTGCTTCGATTTCAAAGCAATTTACTTCAATGTTAATTTTTCAACTAGTCCAAGAAGGAAAGTTAAATTTAAACGACAAAATTTCAGACCACTTAAAAGACTACCGAAAAGACACAGGTGAAAAAGTTACACTTTATCACTTATTGACAAACACTTCAGGAATTCCAAGTTACAACGACGACAGAAAATGGGTTCGTGATTTCTCAAGAGATAATTTTAAAGTGAAAGACTTCATTCAAAAATTTTGTAGCGATTCTTTGCACTTTGAACCCGGAAGTAAGTTCGAGTACAGCAATTCAGGTTTTTACATTCTTGGCGAAATTATCCAAAAAGTTACTGAAAAAAGCTATGAGCAGAATTTGAAAGAAAGAATCTTTGAGCCTCTTGGAATGAAAAACACAGGTCTTGAAAAGAACAAAGAAATCACTTCAAAACTCGCAACAGGTTACGACAAAACTTTCACTGACATAAAAAAAGCAAATTACATCGACCTCACAACACATTTTTCAGCAAGTGCAATCTACTCAACTGTTGAAGATTTACTTCTTTGGGACAAAGCACTTTACTCTGAAAAATTGCTTTCAAAAGAACCAAAAGCAAAGATGTTTGAGCCATTTTTAGACGATTACGCTTGTGCTTGGGAAGCAAAATATTTCAAATTTGCAAATCAAGACAGTTTGTTTGTTGTTTCGCACGACGGAGGAATTGAAGGCTTTAACGCAAGAATTGTGCGGTTTGTGGAAGATGAAAAACTGATTGTGATTTTGCGAAATTCACGCGGTGCAAGAATGGGAGAAATTACTCAAACTTTAGCTTCAATTCTTTACGACCAAAATTATGATTTGCCAAAAAGGTCTTTGGCAGAAGAATTAGCACTAAAAATTGAAAAAGATGGAATAAAAAAAGCGTTAAAATTTTACACTTCTCTTAGTTCTAAATCTAAAAAAGACTTTAGAATTTTAGAACTTGAACTAAACAGGCTTGGTTACTTCTATTTTTTCAAAGGTCTTGATGACGAGGCAATTGAAGTTTTCAAAATTAACATTGCAGAGTTCCCGAATTCAGTGAATGTTTACGACAGTTTAGCAGAAGTTTACTTAGCAATCGGTGAGGTTGAATTGGCAAAAAAGAATTACCGAAAAGTTCTAGAAAATTTACCAAAGGACAAAAATGTTCCTGAAAACTTTCGGAAAATTCTTAAAGAAAATGCCGAAAAAGTATTGAATCAAAATTAATTTTCTTAGACCTGAAAGGTTTTCGGAAACCTTTCAGGTCTTAATTTAAAAAAGGCAAACAAATGACTTTAATCAAAATTCCACGTGGTTGGGAAATTTCAGAAAACTTGGTAACAAATGAAACGGACTTTAAAAACAGACGAAAATTCATCAAGCAACTTGGAGTTTTGGGATTAAGCACAGCACTTATCGGTTGTATGGACAACAAACAAAGTTTAAACGCTCAGTCAATGCCAAAAACACCTTTCAAATCGCCTTCTGCAAATCTATTCCCTGCAACGAGAAATGAAAAATACACTGTTTCAAGAGAAATGACGAAAGAGATTGTTTCGAGTCGCTACAACAATTTTTATGAATTCACAACCGACAAAGACAGAGTTTGGAAACTTGCAAAAGATTACAAGACAAGACCTTGGACAGTAGAAATTACAGGTGAAGTGAAAAACAAAGGCACTTTTGACATTGACACTTTGCTCAAGAAATTGCCAATGGAAGAGCGAATTTACAGATTTCGTTGTGTCGAAGCTTGGGCAATGACAGTTCCTTGGACGGGAATTCCGATGAAAGAATTAATAAAATTTGCAGAACCGACAACAAAAGCCAAATACGTTAGATTTGAAAGTTTTAATAATCCCGACGAAGCTCCCGGACAAAAAGGTTTGAGTTGGTACAAATGGCCCTATTACGAAGGAATAACAATCGAAGAGGCAAACAACGAACTAACTTTGCTCGGAACAGGAATTTACGGGAAAGAAATGCCAATGCAACACGGAGCTCCAATTCGTCTGATTATTCCTTGGAAGTACGGTTTCAAAAGCATCAAATCAATTGTCAAAATTGAATTCACAGATGAAAAACCAAAGACTTTTTGGAATGATTTAGCACCGAAGGAATACGGTTTCACTGCAAATGTAAATCCGAAAGTTCCTCATCCAAGATGGTCTCAAGCAACAGAAAGACTTATTGGAAGCGGTGAAAGAGTCCCAACAAAAATTTACAACGGCTACGAAGAATTTGTGAAAGAGCTTTATATTTGAAAATAAATTACCCTTATAGAGGTAAAGAAAAAAATGTTTCTTGATTTTAAAGGATTTCTAACAGAACTTCTTTAAAATCTAAACAAAGTAAAGGTATTTAGAAATGCGAGATTTCACTAGACAATCAAGAGAAAATTCAGACAGCCAAACCTCCAGCATTAGGCTTCATTCTCATTCACAAGAAAGTCAAAGTTCTCAAAGAAATAATTACCAAAATCATCCTGATATTAGAGTCCAGAGATTTTATGCAGGGCTTCCACCTCTTCAAACAAAATTACAAGTTGGTAAATCAGGAGACAAATACGAACAAGAAGCAGATAGAGTAGCTGACAAAGTCGTCTCAGGTTCCGATGCAAGAACTCCTCTTGGAAACAAAATTTCACCAATAGTTCAACAATCAGGAAATGCTTCCGAAGCAGAAGTAGATTCTTCTACTCAAAAAGCAATCAGGTCATCTTATGGACATGGAAGAAAACTTCCTGATGACCTTCGTAAACAATTGGAACCTAAGTTTGGTTTGGCATTTGGAGATATTTTGATTCACAATGACAGAAACTCTCATAGACTAAATCGCAAGTTGCAATCTCAAGCTTTTACAGTAGGAAAAAACATTTACTTTGGGGAGAACAAATACAAACCCGATACTCAAGAAGGTAAGAGATTACTTGCTCACGAACTTACTCATACAGTTCAACAAACCGGAGCAGAAAGTATTCAGAAAGACCCTCTGCCTGAAACAGAAACCGTAACTCCAGAAACTGATAACGAAAGTTTAGTCAACAGTGAACTTTTTGGTGAAGAATATTCCAATGAAGGTGAACTTTTTACAGAAGATAGAAACCCTAAAACGTTATCAGAGGAAAATGAATTAGAAGAAGAGTCACCAAAACCTCAATTTGAAACAAAAGGTGGTGGAACTCATACAGTAACTTCCTCTGACACTTTAAAGAAAATATCTTTAGAGACTTATGGATATGCTCGTTACTGGATTGATATTAAAAGAGCTAATCCCGGAAAAGTCAGTAAGAATGGTGGATTTATGCTTACTGGCGAAGTATTAACACTACCTGTTATTAAGGTTCCTAAAACATCTGATGGAGTTTCAACATTAGAAGAAGTTCAGAAAGGACCTATCTTTTCTGAAGAATTTACAACAACAGAACAAGATGTTTTGAGACCACTAGATTTCGATAAAGAGCTAAATAAAGATACTCCAAAACCAAATCTTGAATCTGGTGGTGACACTAAAGCCGGATATCCTTTCGTAAATATTGAGACAGAATTGAAAGATGTAATGGAATATCCTGTATCTTTTAATCCATATTTTATTGCAACAGCAAAGCCAATTTTGAAAGCAGAGGTTTCTCTTCCACAGGCATTAAATCTTGGTACTGTAACTAATCTTAAAGAATATAAATATGCTGTTAAACAACAAGTGAATGAATTTTTAGATTTAGGTTTAGATTTAGAGTTTGGTAATTTTTTGGAAGGAGATTTCAAACCTACTTTAAAATTCGGAACAGATATTAATTTAGGAGAAAATTTTGTTACAAAATTTGGAGGTGAGTTAGCTCCGCCAAAGTTAACAGTAACAGGTGTAGCAAAAGATTATTTAGACTTGAGTAAATTAACTAAAAATCTTCAAATTATCATTAAAGGAGAAATTGGGTTTCAATTATCTATTATTCCGAATTATGAGGAAATAAAAGATTTGTTAAAATCTTTTGTTCTTGATTCTGTAAAAGCAATAGAAAGAAATTTACCTATAATCATAGGAGCTATTTTGGGGATAGCAGTAGGAGCTGGATATAAATACATAATTGGAGCAATATCTGCTCTTTTAGCTACTACTGCTTTGGGAGTTGTTGGAACTGCTTCGACTATAATTTTAATTGGAATAATTATAAGTAAAGTATTTTCTTGGTTAAAAGAAAGAGATAATGGTTAATGAAGCAATCTAAAAATATTTTGCCATTAAGCTTTTATCTAATTTATGAAGGAACAAAATTATCATCTCGTTCTATAATTTTAGGCGTAGCAATTAGTCTTTTAGGAGGAATAATTGGATATCTTATTGGAATTATTTTTTCTAATCAAAGTTTTGAATTAAGAGAACTTATAGAATTTTCACTTTATTTTCTAATAATATGTTGTGTAATATTTTTTGTCGTAAAAATGGTGCAAAAAAAGAATATTGTCAAATTATTTAGAACAGATATTACTTTGGAGAACAACATTTTTAATAGAAAGAAATCGTGTATTGATAAATTACTTTGTGAAAGAGTTTTAAACCCTAAAATTATGCATGGAGAGTTTGGCAATTTTTATCTCTCAAATGAAGCTTTTGTATTTAAACCTTTCAAGTCTAATAAAAAAAATAATGAAATTGTTTTTTCTCCTGTAAGTAACATTAGAATAAAATTGGAAAAAGAAGATTTAAACAAATTTATTTCTTGGGTACTTGGAAAACCAAAAAGGAAAAAATTAAAAATTTCTACTAACTCTGTTTCTTTTGAATTTCGAGTTCCTGAACCAGAAGAAACGATAAAAAAACTAGAAGTAATTAAGGAAGAATTACTTTCAGAGGGAAGTTCAGAAAATGCATAAACAAAGAACATCTGAAAATAAATCATCAGAGAGCCAAAGCTCAAATATTAGGCTTCATTCCCCTTCACAAGAAACTCAAAGCTCTCAAAGAAATAATTACCAAAATCATCCTGACATCAGAGTCCAAAGATTTTATGCAGGACTTCCTCCTCTTCAAACAAAATTACAAGTTGGTAAATCAGGCGATAAATACGAACAAGAAGCAGACAGAATAGCAGATAAAGTTGTTTCGGGTTCAGATGTAAGAACTCCTCTTTCCAACAAAATCTCACCAATAGTTCAACAATCTGGAAATGCTTCCGAAACAGAAGTAGATTCTTCTACTCAAAAAGCAATCAGAACATCTTACGGACACGGAAGAAAACTTCCTGATGACCTTCGTAAACAATTGGAACCTAAGTTTGGTTTGGCATTTGGAGATATTTTGATTCACAATGACAGAAACTCTCATAGACTAAATCGCAAGTTGCAATCTCAAGCTT
>QQUF01000058.1 GCA_008501735.1 Calditrichota bacterium
AAAAAAGAGGTGGTTACTCGCAACTCAACATTAACGTTAGAACTGATATTCGAGATGGAAAAATTGGTGATTTAATCATCTGTACGGGGAAAAATTGAGAGTAATTTTTGGCTCAGCAAAAGGTAGGAACCTCGTCTCACCAAAATCAAAAAATGTAAGACCAACAACAGACAGAGTTAAACAATTCATTTTCGATTGCTTAGGCGATGTCCAAGATTGCAAGGTTTTAGATATTTTCTCAGGAAGTGGTGGACTTGGAATCGAATCTTTAAGTCGTGGAGCTGAATCTGCAATTTTCATAGAAAACTCTTTCCACTCTTTACAAGCAATCAAAAAAAACCTTGAACTTACAAGACTTGCAAACAAGGCTAAAGTCCTAAAATTGGATTTTCAAAAAGGCTTAAAAACTTTGGCACTTTCAGAAAACAAATTCAATCTAATTTTTGCAGATCCCCCTTACGACAAATGTTTTGAGAATCTTATTTTAGAGAAAATAGTCACAGGACAGCTTTTAGCAGAAAATGGAATCCTTGTCTTGGAACACTCAAACACAGATTTTGAAACAAATTTTAAATTAGTAAAACACAAAAAATTCGGAGAAACAAATGTCAGCTTCTTCTCCAACTCATAAAATTGCAATTTACCCAGGAACTTTCGACCCAATAACTCACGGGCACATTGATGTTATAGAAAGAGCTTCAAAACTATTCGACGAAGTCATTGTTACTGTCGCACAAAATATTTCCAAAACGCCAATCTTTTCAGCAAACGAAAGAATCTCAATTGTTCAAGAAGTAACAAAAGAATTTAAAAATGTAAAGGTTGAAAAATTCGACGGACTCCTTGTTGACTTTGCAGTTAAGAATAAAGCAAATGCGATTATCCGTGGACTTCGTGCAGTCTCAGACTTTGAATTTGAATTTCAAATGGCACTTTTTAACCGAAAACTTAAGCCTGAAATTATCACAGTTTTCTTAATGCCTCACGAAAAATACACTTACTTAAATTCATCAGTTGTTAGGGAAATTGCTAAATTCGGCGGACAAATTGACCACTTTGTTCCTCCATTTGTAGAACAAAAATTAAAAGAAAAGTTAAGTAAAAAATGAAAATTTGTACTTGGAATGTAAACGGAATTCGTGCTGTCTCTAAAAAAGGATTTGGCGAATGGCTTACCGAAACTCAGCCTGAAATTGTGTGCCTTCAAGAGACTAAAATTAATGAAGAATTTCAAACTGAATTACTTGCCGAACTTGGTTACCATCACTTTTGGAATTTTGCAGAAAAGAAAGGTTACAGCGGTGTTGCGACTTTCACAAAAACTAAACCTTTAAGCATTTCAAAAGGAATTGGAATTGAAAAATTTGATTTTGAAGGTCGAGTTTTACAAACAGATTTTGAAAATTATACATTGCTAAACATTTACTTTCCAAGCGGTCAAAGAGACCACGCAAGAGTTCCTTTCAAAATGGAATTTAACGAAGCAGTTTTGGATTTTTGCAACAAACTTAGAGCAGAAGGAAAACCGCTTGTTGTTTCGGGAGACTACAACATCGCTCACCAAGAACGAGATTTGAAAAACTACAAAGGTAATAAAAATACCTCTGGTTTTTTACCGATTGAACGCGAATGGTTGGACAAGTTTTTTGCCTCTGGCTTTGTTGATACTTTTAGAGAATTTGAACAAGAAACAGGCTTTTATTCTTGGTGGAGTTATATGGGGCAATCAAGAGCAAAAAATGTCGGTTGGAGAATTGATTACAATTGTATAACTGAGGATTTAAAACCGAACTTAAAAAATGCTTTTATTACTCCACAAGTTTTAGGTTCAGACCATTGTCCAGTGTTTTTAGAATTAGAATTTTAAGGATAAAAAATGTTACAACAAAAAATAGAAGAACTTTACAACTTACCTGCTTCTGAACTTAACGATGAAGCACGAATAATTTTTGAAGAATTTAAAGCAAAAGTCAACTCGGGTGAAATTCGTGCAGCCGAAAAAATTGGCGATTCTTGGCAAGTCAACCTTTGGGTGAAAAAAGGAATATTAATTGGGTTCAGACTCGGAAAATTAGTTGACCTTTCAATTAATGAAAACTTCAGATTCATTGACAAGGACACTTTCCCACTTAAGAAAATCACTCTCAAAGACAAAATTAGACAAGTTCCTGGAGGTTCTTCGATTCGTGACGGAGCTTTTGTTGGTCAAAGTGTAACTTTAATGCCACCAATGTACATAAATGTTGGAGCTTACGTTGACGAAGGAACAATGATTGATTCTCATGCACTCGTTGGTTCTTGTGCCCAAATCGGAAAGCGAGTTCACGTTTCTGCTGCAGCACAAATCGGTGGAGTTCTTGAGCCAATCGGAGCAATGCCTGTAATTATTGAAGACGATGTTTTTGTTGGTGGAAACACTGGAATTTATGAAGGAGCAATTGTTAAAAGTCGTGCAGTAATTGCTTCGGGAGTAATTCTTACAGGTTCAACAAAAGTTTACGACCTTGTGAACGGAACTGTAATTTCTGCATCTAAAGAATCACCTTTAGTCATTCCTGAAAATGCGGTTGTTGTTTCGGGAAGTCGTCCTGCTTCAAGCAAATTTGCAAAAGAAAATGGAATCCAAATTTACACTCCTGTAATCATAAAATACAGAGATGACAAGACTGACGCTTCAACTGTTTTGGAAGATTCTTTGAGGTAAATTTAAAATACGGAAAACCATTTTGTAGTGAACAAAAATTTTTGTTCACTACCCATTCAGATTATCTTTTAATTTTTTCTCGGCAAGTAGAATTCCGAGCATTGATTTTGTATCGGTGATTTTTCCTTCGTGAACCCAACGAACTGCTTCTTCAAAATCAATGTAAATATTTTCGAGAAATTCATCGTTGTCGGTATTTTTCTCTGATTTTGAAAGCCCTGTTACTAAGTAAAGCCACATTTTTTCATCTGCATAACCAATACAAGGGTGAAACTCACTTACAAATTCAAACTCTTTTCCTTCATAACCAATTTCTTCAACAAGTTCTCGTTTTGCAGTTTCAAGTGGTGATTCTCCTTCGTCAAGCTTTCCCGCTGGAAGTTCGTAAAATTCCATTTTCATCGGATGACGATACTGTCTAACTAAAACTACTTTTCCATCAGGTAAAATCGGGACCATTACAGAAGCTCCTGGGTGAAGAATAAATTCTCGGTAAGATTGGCTTCCGTCTGGAAGTTCAACAGTTTCCCTTTTGACTCTTAACATTTTCCCTTCACAAATCATCTCTGAGGAAAGGGTTTTCTCTTTAAGATTTATCGGATTCGTCATCTAAATTTTCGTCTTTTTCTTTTTTCAGTTTCTTTGGTTTACTCGGCTCTTTTGGCTTTACAGGTGGTTTCTCAGAAAGTTCTGTTTCTAACTCTTTAACTACTGATTCAATTTCACTTTTTACTTCCTTTGTAGCTGATTCAATTTCTTCTTTCACTTCCTTAACAACTGTTTTTAATTCTTCTTTAAGCTCATCTTTGAAACTTTCAACTTCTTCATTCATTTCTTTTTCAAAACTTTTCTTTTCTTCAGTATTCTCTTTAAGTTCTAATTTTTCTTCTTCAGGAATGTCTTCGATAATTGCTTCAGCCTCCTCTTTTTTCTTACCCGAAGTAAAGTCAAAATCCATTTTCACTTTACTTTTTGACTTCCTACTACCACTACTTCCAAATTCAAAATTGATACTATCGCTTGATGAGTCTGAAAAAGAATTGTAAATTATTTTTGGTTTTGAGAGCAGAATTTTTATTCCCATTGCAACTAAAACAAGCGGCCATAATTTTTGCAAGAAAATCAAAGTTGAAGTCGAAATTGTTCCAGTGCCTTCAAGAACGTTAAACACTCCAAAGATTATTACACCAATCGCAAGGATTAGTAAACTTGATTTTTTCTTTTTGAGAATTGAAGAAAAAGCTAATGCCAAACCGAAAATTAAAATTAAAACTTCACCTTGCAAAGCCTCAAGTTCAATATTCCATTTTGTAAAGATTTGAAAAATGGCAAAGAAAAGTGCAGCTGAACCCCAAAATGCACGAATCGCAGATTTACCTGAAAAAGCTGTCGCCAAAAGATAAATTGACAATAAAATTGGAACAAAAATAAATTTTAATGTTATTTCTTCAAGCAAGTCTAATTCAAAAAACAACCAACCCGTTCCAACAATTAGAAGCAAAATTCCGAGTGAAAAAGATGAAGAACTTTTTTTTACTTTCGCATTCATATAGCTTTCTCTTTTTTAATTTCTTCTGGTAAAAGGATCGCTAAGACAATGTAAAGAATTACTCCAATTCCGCCAGAAAGAACCGTCATAAATGCCCAACCAATTCTAACAATTGAAGGGTCTAAAGCAAAATGTTTTGCAATTCCTGCACAAACTCCAAGAATCATTCTGTCTTTATGGTTTCCTTTTGAGAGAGTTCCTGAAGTATTAAAATCTTCACTTGATGTTTCATAATTTTCAAATTCATTTTCAGAATCTGAACCTGTATCTTCACTTTCAGAGAATTCATTTTTCTTTTGTGAAGTGTTATAAATGAGGTAAAGTCCCAAAGCAATTATTGAACCTGCAAAAATAACTTTCCAAGGTAAAAATCCAAAAACATCGTCAAAATCAAAGTAAAAGAAATTCCTAAGAATTATCCAACTTCCGATAGAAATTAGTAAAATCCCCAATCCAAAAGTTGTGTTTGAAACAGAAATCTTTGTATTTCTTACAAATTTTCTATTTGAATCGTCAATCCCAATCTCAACATCTTTCGGCAAAATTATTCCAGCCAAGATGTAGAGTAACAAACCAGTTCCTCCGAAAAAGAAAACAATTAGAAAACAAATTCTAATTAAAGTTGAGTCAAGACTAAAATATTCACCGAGACCTCCGCAAACACCTAAAATTTTAGTGTCTTTTGTCGAACGATAAAGTTTTTTGAGATTTTCCATTTTTTATACACAAATTTAAGTTTGAGATTTAGTTTAGTAATTAGTTTAGTAAGTGGTTACGGTAACAAATCGAAAAGAGTTTCAAACGGTTTTTAAAATACAAAAATAACTTTGTGAAATTCGTTGTTTTTTACTAAAATCTTTGTAACTTCGCCAAAATGTTAAACTTACGACTATTTTATTTACCATAAAATCTTGGAGATAAAGATGAAAAAAATCGGAATACTTAGAGGACAGGAAGATACTTTTCCTATCGCTTTAATAGAAAAAATAAATTCTATGAATGAAAATGTTGTCGCCGAATTAGTTGAAATCGGTGGAATAAGAATGGACGAACCAATGAAATACGATGTCATCCTTGACAGAATTTCGCAAGACGTTCCATTTTACAGAACTTACTTGAAGAATGCTTCTTTAGCAGGAACTCAAGTCATAAACAATCCATTTTGGTACTCAGCTGACGACAAATTTTTCGGTTACGCTCTCGCTAACAAACTCGGAGTTCCAACTCCAAAAACTGTAATTTTACCACATAACCAACATCCTGACGATACAGATGAAAAATCATTCAGAAATTTGATGTATCCTCTGAATTGGGAAGAAATTTTTGATTACATCGGATTTCCAGCTTATATGAAGCCTCACGACGGTGGCGGTTGGAAAGATGTTTATAAAGTAAACAATCCTTCAGAACTCTTCCAAGCTTACAACCAAACTCACACACTTTGTATGACTTTGCAAGAAGAAATTGATTTCACACATTACTACCGTTGTTACTGTCTTGGGAAAAAATACATTCACATTATGGAATACGCTCCAAAAGAACCACATCATTTACGTTATGTTCAAAATCCAGACCCAATGTCTCCTGAATTAAGAAAAGAAATTGAAGAACATTGTTTAACAATTTGTAATGCTTTGGGATACGATTTTAACACACTTGAATTTGCAGTGCGTGATGGAGTTCCTTATGCAATTGATTTCACAAATCCTGCTCCTGATGCTGACCTTCATTCTGTCGGGCAAGAAAATTTCGATTGGATTGTAGAACACGCTTCTCTTTTCTTAATTGACAAAGCACTTAACTTCAAAGCACAGTACAAAACTTACAAATCAGGCGAATTCGCTCAAGGAAGAACCGTTAAAATTCCTAAGACAAGAGCAAAGAAAAAATAAGAATTTTAGATTTTGATTAGAAGGGCGAGTAAATTCGCCCTTTTTTATTTTAAGGAAGGAAAAGTTTTACTCTTCTAAAATTGTCTCACTCAAAGAAAGTGCAATTCCTGACATCATCACTTCCGGTCCGAGAGTTGTGAAATCTCCCGAAAGGATTTCTTTGTCAACATTTGCGTACATCGAACAACCGGCGTTTTTCTCAATGATTAAGCCCGAAAGAAAGCCGTTGTTTTCACCAATAAATGTTACTTCGCCGAGCATTTCGCTGACAACGTAGCCTTTGCAAAAGTGAAGTTGCAAGTGAGTGCAATTTGTATAAACCGTAATCAAATTGCCTCTTTTATCGCCGATAGGAATATCGCTGTAAATTTCCATTGAAACTTTGCGGGTTTTATCTTCGCTTTGGAGAGAAATCCTGTAATTGTTTCCTCTGTCTTTAAAGTCAATTTCCAATGCTTTAGCAATCTTTTCAATGTCTGTTCTTGTAAATTTAAAGTCCATTAACTAACTCCATTTGGTTAAAAAATTACAGTCGTTTACGAAGATTTTTTTATTTGTGTCAATTTAATTAAAATTTTGAAACTCTGAGAGTAAAACTTTAATACTTAACTTTTGAATTTTAAAGTTATTCGATTTTTGACAAATTTTAACTAAATTTTGAAATTAAAATTCTAAAACAAACCCTATCAAATGAGGTCTCAAAATGAATCCAAATTACACAAAAATATTTGCAGATGAGCTTGCTCGTTTGGAGCAAAACAAAACTTTCAAATACGAAGTTCCACTCGAAGGTCCACAAGACGGAACTGTCATTGTTGGTGGTAAAAAAGTTGTAATGCTTGCTTCCAACAACTATTTAGGTTTGGCAAATCACCCAAAAATCAATGAAGCTGCAAAAAAGGGTTTGGAAGAATTTGGAAACGGAATTTCTTCTGTAAGATTCATTTGTGGAACTCAAACAATCCATAAAGAACTTGAAGCAAAAATTTCAAAATTTGTCGGAACAGAAGACACAATTCTTTTTCTTTCGTGCTTTTCTGCAAACGAAGGATTTTTCGCTTCACTAACAAACGAAGCTTGTGGTTACGAAGATTGGAAAGATGTTCTTTACAGCGACCAATACAATCACGCTTCAATCATTGACGGACAAAGACTCTGTAACAGAAAACGAACTGACAAAAAAGTTTATCCTCACGGAGATATGGAAAAACTCATCGAAATGCTCGAAGAGGACAAAGACAAAGATTACAGATTCAAAATCATTGCAACAGACGGAATTTTTTCGATGGAAGGTTACTTAGCGAAACTTCCTGAACTCGTTGCAATTGCTAAAAAATACGGTGCAATGCTTTTTATGGATGATTCTCACGGAATGGGTGCAATCGGAGAAACAGGAAAAGGAACAGCCGAAGCTTGTGGAGTTTGGGGAGAAATTGACGTTGTAACAGGAACTCTCGGAAAAGCTCTTGGAGGAGCTGCAGGAGGTTTCATCAGTGGTAAAAAAGAAATGGTTACTTTTTTACGTCAAAAATCAAGACCTTACACTTTTTCAAATTCACTTCCACCTTCATTAGTTTACGCAGCAAGTGCAGCTTTTGACTTGTTGGAAAACGACTCTTCTTTTGTTACAAGACTTGAAGAAAACACTGCTTACTTCCGAAAAGAAATGGTGAATCTCGGTTTTACAATTTTGGAAGGAAAACACCCAATCGTTCCGGTAATGCTTGGAGAAGCTCCACTTGCACAAGATATGAGTAACGAACTTTTAAAAGAAGGTGTTTACATAAAAGGTTTGTGGTTTCCGGTCGTTCCAAGAGGAATGGCAAGACTCAGAACACAAATTTCCGCAGCACTCACGAGAGAAAATTTGGACTTCACTTTAGAAGCCTTTAGCAAAGTCGGCAAAAGAATGAACGTAATTTAAAGAATTAAGAATTTTTGGTTTTGAGGTAAATTTTTAATTTGCCTCAAAACTTTATTAGTCATTATTCATTAATAATTAATCATTAGAAACAGTTGCTGTAAAATTCTCATTCACACCTTCCCAAAGTTTTTGAGCCAAAACTTTCCTATCTGAATTTTGCACTTTCTCATTACCAAAAACAATCTTTGCTTCAAATTTTGAAAGTTTACAAAGCTCGAAAAAATGCTTTGTAAAAGGCGAATCCTCTTGCCACCAACAAACTGAAAGGTAAGCAGGAGTTTCATTCGGTTTTGTTTTATACTGAATGCTTGCGTGAGTAACAGGAATTCCCTCGTTTGCAGGAAGTTGTAAAAGCGAAGGATTGAACTTCAAAACTTCCGCTCCTTTCGTACTCTTTCCTTCAGGGAAAAATATGATTCCGTGATTTTCATTGATGTTTTCAGCAATCTCTTTGTTGACTCTCGGAATGTCTCTTTTATTAGTTCTGTCAATGTAAAGTGTGTTCGCAATTTTTGTTAGTTTGCCCATAAGGGGCCAAGAACTAATTTCTTGCTTTGCCACAAAAACAACATCAATTTTTGTAAAAAACAAAATTATGTCAACGTAACCCAAGTGATTTGAAACCAAAAAGAATGGCGGTTTTGGAACACTACCTTCGACAATGACTTTCATTCCAATTATTTTTGCCATCAAAACTGCCCAAATGCGAATGAATTTGTTCCTAAGTTTTACGGAAAAATTTGAATGTAAAAATGAAATTAGAGAAGCGAAAATGAGAAAAATGAACAACGAAAGGGTTGTAAAAATTGATAAGGTAATTTTTATGTAAGCTCTTAAAGTAATCATCTAAAAATTTGTCAAATTTGGTTGGTTTCTCAAAAGTTAATTGAAAAACCATTCTGATTTATAAAGAATTTTAGATTTTAGGCAAAAAGAAAACGGCTAATCGAGGGGGAAAATTAGCCGTTTAAAATTGAGACGGGAAATCTCAGGTCAGTGGAAACTACGTAACCCAAATGACAACTGTATGTCATTCCCTAAAAATTATTTTCTAAAAATTCATTCCACCGTAACTAATTCCTGCCAAATGAGCCATTTCACGATTAAAAGTCGTTAAGTCATCTTGACAAAATCCACTCAAATTCTTATGTCCACAAGCTCTTGCCATTACTTTCATCAAATGAGTTGAGGCTTCAAAGTAATTTTTGAGTTGTTTTGCAGAATCTTCAATTATTAATCTTGAACGTAAATCTTTTTTCTGAGTGGCAATTCCAACAGGACAATTATTTGTGTGACAAGCTCGCATTCCAAGACAACCAATTGCTTGTAAAGCAGAATTTGAAACAGCAATTCCGTCAGCTCCAAGTGCCATTGCTTTGATAAAATCAGATTCTGTTCTAAGCCCGCCTGTGATAATTAATGTAACATTTTTTGCACCGCGTTTGTCCAAGTGTTTCCTTGCTCTTGCCAAAGCAGGAATTGTTGGAACTGAAATATTTTGTTTGAAAACTTCAGGAGCTGCACCTGTTCCTCCTCCTCTTCCGTCTAAAATTATGTAATCAACTCCAACTTCAAGTGCAAAATCAATGTCTTTTTCAATGTGTTGTGCAGAAAGTTTGAAACCTATTGGAATTCCGCCAGTTGCTTCACGAACTTCTTCGGCAACTTTTCTGTAGTCAGCAGGTGAGTCTAAGTCAGAAAATTTTGATGGACTAATCGCAGCTTCACCTTCATTCAAACCACGAACTTTTGCAATTTTTCCAACAACTTTTTCACCCGGTAAATGTCCACCTGTTCCTGTTTTTGCTCCTTGTCCTGCTTTGAAGTGAAACGCTTGACAAACTTTTACTTTTTCAATATCCCAACCAAATTTCCCAGAAGCAAGTTCGTAAAAATAATTTGAGTTTGCTTCTTGTTCTTCGGGCAACATTCCGCCTTCTCCTGAACAA
Organism: Calditrichota bacterium; assembly: GCA_008501735.1. Taxonomy (GTDB): domain Bacteria; phylum CLD3; class CLD3; order CLD3; family CLD3; genus CLD3. Next base: position 10,019 of record QQUF01000058.1, read on the forward strand.
ATTCCTGTTCCAGCCATTTCAGCACCTTTGGAAAGAGCAACTTTTGCCTCTTCGCTCAAAGCACCAAAACTCATATCGCTCACAAAAATCGGGATTTTCAAATGCATTGGCTTTTTAGCATTTTTGCCAATCACTAACCCTGTTCCAACTTCGTCGTCGTCCATCAAAGGCTTTTTCCAAAGTTGTCCTGTAAGAAGCTGAATGTCGTCCCATTTTGGAAGTTCGGTAATTGCAACTCCCATTGCAGAAACCATTCCGTGATGCCCAATTCCCTCTTTTCCTTTTTTTGCAAGTGCTTGAATGTAAGAATTTTTGCTTTCTTCAGGAGTTCCGTGAGTATCTGCATAAAGTCCTAAGTATTCTTCGCGATTGTAAGGTTGTGGAAATTCTGCTTCCCACTCACTGATTTCTTCTTCGTCAACGTAAACTGCATCTTCTGCTTCTTCAACCCAAGCTGAAAATTTTGGCAAAATTTCTTCGTTGTTATAAGCACTAACTCCTGTTTCCAATCTGTAATCCCAATTGTGAACTCCACAGACCAAATCTTCACCTACAACTTTTCCGTCTGACATTAATGCTCCTCTGTGCAAACATCTTCCGTAAAAAACAGAAACTTTGTCGTCGAATCTTACAACAACAAGGTCAACATTCGCAACTAAAGCGTAAGTTGGTTTTCGGTCTTCAAGTTGACTCCAAGTTGCAACTTTACTTTTTTTAGCAGTCATATTTTTCTCCGTTGTAAATATTTTAAAATAAAAATTTGTTTGAATTTTTCAAGATTTTAGAACAAGTAGGAAACTAAAGTATTCCTATCAATTTGGATAAATAAAAAACGGCTAATTGAGGGGGAAAAATTAGCCGTTTAAAATTTGAGACGGGAAAATCTCAGGTCAGTAGCAAACTACAAAACCTGAGTGACAACTGTATGTCATTCCACTAAAACTTTTTTAAAATTTATTTCAAAAATGTCATTTTCTTAATTTCTGAGAACCCACTTGCAGTTTCAAGTTTGTAAAAATAAATTCCACTTGAGACTGATTTCCCTAAGTCATCTGTTCCGTTCCAAACAACTGAGTTGAAACCAAAATTACCTTTTGAGTCAAACAATGTTTTTACAAGTTGTCCTTTAACATTGTAAACAAAGATTTTTAATGACTCCTCTTGTGGAAGTGTAAAAGTAATTTTTGTGCTTGGGTTAAACGGATTCGGATAGTTTTGAGCTAAAGAATAAGAAATCGGGGCAGTTAAATCCAATTCACGAATATCAGTCAAAGTTCCCCACCAATTATAAACATTTCCAAGAAAAGTATCTAAAGTCGAAAGACTTGGGTTTCCATTTAGGTCATAAATTCCAGAAGCTTCAAATCCTGTAAGAACAACAGACCAATTATTTCCTGTGTTTGCGACAACCGCAGGAGCAAAGTTTCCTGTTACTCCGTAACTTATTACTGCTTCTCCTCCAGCAAGAGTGAATCCATCTTTATTTGATTGAGTCGGAACAGAAACGTTGTAAAGTTTTGTATCGCCTACAGGGTGAGTTGTCCCTTTTACAAAAGAATTTGTAGTTCCAATTGGATCTATTAAAGCACCAACGAAATTGTTTCCGAAGTTTAGCCCACTTACACTATTTCCAACAGAAGTTCCACTAAGTAAAATGTTTCCACCTTGATTCAAGAAACTTTCCAATGCCGTCAAGTTATCAGTTGTTAAAACATCAGTATTTTGTTGGTAACCTGTAAACCAAATTACATTTCTATTAAAAAGTGAGTTTAAAGTATCAGCAGAAATTTCACCGAATTCTTCGACATCCCAAATAAAGTATCTTAGTCCAAGATTATCTAAAGCAGTAATGTAAATTGATTCTAAATTGTCGCCACCGTCATCGTCAACCAAAATCAAATCTGTTCTTGGGACTTCGTAAGTTTCCTGTGTGTTTCCACCAGCAGTTACTGTAATTATGTCCTCAAAAGTTTTTTCAGAATAATTAAAAGGAGGCTTAACAGTTGTAGAAACGTATTCCAAGTAACCTGTTTGAGACATTGGGATTGAAGGGAAAGCAAAATTACCATTTGCATCAGTAGTAGTTTCGATTGACATTTCTTCATCAAAGACATAAATATTTACTTCTAAAGATGCTTCAACAGGACTTTGGTCAACTTCATCTGTAACTGTTCCGACAAAACTTCCCATTTGCGAAGCCACAAGAGTTGTATCAAAATCTAAAGTATCTAAAGTTGTCATAAAAACGTCTTTAGTCAAAAAGTCGAAACCATACTTGTAAAAAGTAACAGTTTGAATCGTATCAGCAGGAACTCTTACTTGGTAAAAACCTGTGGAATCTGTATGAGCAAGAGTTGAAGGGCTTTTGACACTTGCATTTGGAATAATGTTTCCGTTTGCGTCTGTCAAATAACCTTGCATAATCGGTTGAGCAACAGCAGAAACTGCTTCGTAAGCGTCAACCATTCCAGCTCCGTAACGAGGATCTTTTCCTGGAGCTCCTAAATCAACAGAAGTCAGTTGCATAAATTTTGAAATATCAGCAGGTGTCAAAGTTGGACTTGCGGAAAGCATTAAAGCACAAACTCCAGCTAAGTGAGGTGTTGCACTCGAAGTTCCACCAAAAGAACCATAACCTCCTCCAGGAAGAGTCGATTGAGTACTTGCTCCTGGAGATGAAACATCAGGTTTGAGAAGTCCGATCGCTCCTGTTTGAGTTTCGTATGGATAATCGTGATAATTTGAAGGAAGTGTGTAAGGATAGCCTGGATGATTTGCTTGAATATCTTCCCAAGCAGCAGGTCCGTGAGGTGAAGAACTTTCAATGATTCCAGTGTTCACGTTAATATTTCCTGAACCAATTACTGAGCTAAGTCCACCAACTAAAGTTTGGTCAGGATGAATCCAAGGTGGAGGAGAATTTCCAGGTGCAGAAATATTGTAAGGAATTGGCTCATTTCCAGTGTTATTTCCATTATTACTTGTTGAATTTGTGTGAATAATTCCAAGTGCTAATTCCATATCTGTGTTTTGTCGGAACATTGCATAGTCAGGAGAGCTGCCATTAAACTTATAACTGTAAGAGCTTGTAATTACGTCAGCATCTTTATCCATTGCATATTGTTGAGCTTCCCAAAAAGAAGTTTGTCCACCAGTTACTTGTAAAATCATACAATTTGCTTGTGGTGCAACTCCAGTAATTGTTCCGTTTGCTCCATTTCCACAAACTTGTCCAGCTGTTGAAGTACCGTGACTACTAGAGCCTTGTGGGTCATTGTTGTTATTTCCCATATTCCAACCAACTAAGTCATCTGTGTAACCATTATTATCATCATCAACTCCGTTTAAATCACCTGGATCGAAACTCCAAACTCCACCAATAAGTTCCATTGTTACTCCGTCACCATCAGCATCTTCACCAAGATTGTTCCAAATATTTGGTCCTAAATCTGGGTGTTCATAGTCTGTTCCACTGTCAAGATTTGCAACAACAACTCCAGCTCCGTGATAGCCTAAATCTTCCCAAACTTCGTGAGCACGAATCATAATTAAACCAGGATTTGTGTCGTTAAAAGTTGGGTTAAGTGTAAAAATATTCTTTGGGATTGGATCAGGTTTGAAGTCAGTTAATTCTTCTTCAATGTATGTTTTATCGAATGAGATTCTTCCAATTTTGTCAAAATTTGCGAGTTCTAAAATCACATCTTTTGTCGCACTAAAAGCCACAACGTTGTTTGTCCAAAGTGAAACGAGCTTTGAAACGCTTCCAAGTTCTTTATTACGTTCCAAAAAGCTAAGGATTTCCCTTTGCTCATTTTTAGCGAATTCTTTAAGAGTTCTTTTGATAAAAGGTCTTTTTTCAAATTTATTTAAATTTTGAAGCCCTTCTCTCTCAAGCATTTCCATTAAATCAGTGTAAGTGATTCTGTCATCAAGAACAACGTAAGCATTGACTAACTCATTTGAGCCAACTCTTTCAAGTTCGTCGCTCAAAGGCTTGTCAATCTTAGCTGTAGCAAATGCATTTGAAAAAATCATTGCAGTTGAAGAAGCTAAGACAAGACTTAGTAGCTTTTTAGTATTCATTAAATTTCCTCCGTGAAAGGTTAAAAGTTTTGCAGAAGTGGAAACAAATTAAGTATTTAAACCAATAAATTGAAGAAAAATTTCAAAAAATCTTAAACCTTCCAAATTCCTCTTAATTTCTCGATTGCGATTTTGAAATTTTCAGGTCTTGAAGGGTCGTAAACTAAATTCTCGTCAAAGACTTCCACAAAATTCTGATTCCCGTCATTTGTAATCGCTAAGCTGTAAAATTTTGTGCCTTTGACTTGCTGTTCTTTTATTTTCTCTTCTGTCTTTTTTGGCAGATTTGGTAGAATAAAATCGGACACAAAAAGCACATCTGAGTATTCGTAATTCTTTTCTTGCAAAACTCTAATCGTGTGTAAAAGTGCAGGAATTGCATCTGTTCCGCCATAAAATCCCATTTTCAAAAATTGTAATAATTTTGGTATAGAAGTGTCAATATCGGAAAGTTCTAACGTCTCAATTTGTGTAGAAAATGAAACCAAGTAACACTTCCGTTTCTCATTCATAATTTTGGATAACAAGCCGAAGACGATTGTTTTTGCAATTTTTTCAGGAAGTCCATTCATCGAAGCACTCGTGTCAATACAAACAATCAGCGGACCTTTCTCTGCCTCGGTTTTCTTTGTCATTTTGGTTTTTGATGAATTCCCTGCTCCACCCAAATATTCATCTCGAAATTTGAAAGTCAAAAGTTTCTTCTCTACAAAGTCTTTAGCAAACAGAATCGCAGTTTCTTCTGAACTCAAAAGTGCAACTTGGGAAGGCAAAACATTGCTCAAATCATCGCTAAAATGAACTCCAATAATTTCGGACTTTGAAGCCGAAGTTGCTCGCCAATCAAAACTTTGTTCTGAACTAAGCATCACATTTTCTTCGTATTCTTTCTCTACTTCGCGATATTTTCCAAGTAAGTCTAAAAGTTCTTGAAGTTCTTTTTTGTTTTCCAAAATTTCTGCATATTTTTCAAATTCGTCCCAATCTAATCCTTGCCAAACTCCTTGAGACAAATCCCAAAACCTTCCCAAATCTTTGAAAAAAGGAGACAGGATTTCAAAAATTTGCTTGAGTCTTTGAAACTTAGAATCGTGTTCTTGGCTCAATTTCTTAAGTTCATTTTGAAGTCTTTCCCACTCTTGTTCCAACATTTTTTGTTCTAAAGAATTTTTCCATTCTTCAACCAATTTTTCCAAGTGAATGAAAAGTTCTTTTCGAGATTTTTCATTAAGTTTTTGGCTCGAAAGTTCCAAAAGTTTGTTGAAATAAAATTCCCAATCTTGGTCTTGTTTCGGATAAGTTTTTCTCAAAAACTTTAGTAAATCAAACCAAGAATCAACTTCAAAAACTTTTTCTTTTACAAAATTTTCATACTTCTGAATGCTTTCATTCTCGTCAGCAAAGTTGTCATCTACAAAATGAAGTTGACGAAAAGTTTCGTTACACCATTCAAGAACTTCTTTTGTAAGCCAAGTTGAAAGACTTGCATTGTTTTGAGAGTAACTTTTGAACTGACTTCTGCTCAAAAATAAATTTACAACTTCAATCCAATTTGCAAATTCTGTCTGAACTCTTGACAACTTAGCTTCTTCTAAGAAATTGAATTTTTGCTTGTAAAAATGATTAAAAACCAACTCTGAAAGTTCAATCCGACAAGGTTCGTTCATAAAATTCCCGAACTTTACTAACCCGTCAAACTGATTTCTTAAATGACTTGAACGAAACATTTTAATGAATAATGATTAATGAATAATTACTAATATTTTTTTAGAGGCTTTACCTCTAAAACTAAAATAAGCAAATTCAGGATTGCCGACTTTAGTCGGTTTCTTTTGCGATTTAACCGACTAAAGTCGGCAATCCAAACAAAGTTATTTGTGCGGACAGAAAGGAAATTCTGATTTCTGGATTCTGTCTCCTGAATTCTTCTCTAATTTTCTAACTTTAGGTAAACAACTGTTTCTTCGCGAATATTTTTGCAAATGGCTGTAGTTTTTTGAATTTCACTTTGTAGAAACAAAAGTTTGTTTTCAAGGCGATTCAGATTTTCCAAAACTATTTTGCAAAATTCATCTTCTACGAAAAGATTGTCCATCAAAGATGCAACTTCCTTGTCTCTGTAATCCGAGATTTTTTTGAGACTTTCAGAACTTGCTTTTTCAAGTTGCCCTAATTTTTCAAGCCATTGTTTGTGAAGTCTTTTTTCGGGCTTCAAAGTTCGGACTTCTTCTCCCTCACTTTTGGTGTAAGAAAGTGAACAGACGAAATTTCCAACTCGGATTTTGTGTCCGCCTGTAACCAAGCTAACGTTGTAAATTCCAGATGAAGGAAGTAATTTTGAAAGACCGTTTTGGTAGTAAAGTATCAAATCTCTACTCTCAAGTTCTTTCAGTCCATAAAATTCAGCTCTACTAATGAATAACCTTCCTTCTTGTCGCAAAGTTTTTTCTTCATCTTCGTATTCGCGATTTGAAAATAAATTTAGAACTTCAAAGTAGTCAACTTTACGCCTTCGAGTCGAGGCATTACGAAACTCAATTTGAAACTTTTTGAGTTCGTCTTCAATGAGCTGCGGATTGATTTCGTCGCCGTCAGTTTTTACAACTTCGATGACAATATTTTTGACTTCTTGAATTTGCTCAGTTTGTGTCCAAATGCAGTAAGGAATTAAAAAAGTGTCTGCAAGGTCAATCGATTTTCTTTCGTTCAAAAATGCCGAAGTCCGAAGTAAACGAATGATTTTTTTCCAACGTCTGTCAGAAACAAAAATTTGACTTTCAGGCTCATTACTTCTGTTTCTTTCGACAATTTGTTTGCGAATAATGTCAATGATTTCAAGAACGTTTTCGGGGATTTCAATTTTGTTAATTTCTTTGAACCAGCTTTGGTATTCTCTGTCAGAAATTTTTATAGAAGTTGGAATTTCGTCTTTGTAAGGGTCTGAGACATCAGAAATCATATTTTCAAAATTGTCTCTGTCTTGAATTCCTTCAACGAAAAATCTAATCAAAAATCTGTCCCAAAGTGCTTCCAAACCTTCGCCTTTTGTTGGCAATTCGTTTGAAGCAGCGATTAATCCGCGAATGTCAACTTTCATTTCTTGTTCGCCGTTTCGGTAGATTTTCTCGTTCAGAACTGTCAGAAGTGAGTTTTGAATCGGAGGACTTGCTTTCCAAATTTCATCAAGAAAAACGATATTTGCCCCTGGAAGATATTTTTCCGTTAGTCTTTCGTACTTATCATTTTCTTTTAATTTTTTGATTGAAACAGGTCCGAAAACTTCGTCAGGAGTACTAAAACGGCTCATCAAATATTCAAATGCTTGTCCACTCTGAAAAGCAAATTTTAACTTTCGTGCAACAAGACTTTTCGCCACTCCGGGTTGTCCGAGCAAGAAAATACTTTCTCCTGCAATTGAGGAAAGTAAAGTCAGGCGGATAATTTCTTCTTTTTCGTAAACTCCATTACTCAAACCTTCGAGGAGTTTTCTAATTTTCTCTTTTCTTTTTCGCATTTCAAAGACTTTCTAAAATTGCCAATCTGGTTTTGGAATCGGTAATTTGATTAAGTTGTCTAAATCTTTGATTAATTTTTCATCGGCAGAAAATGAGTCTGTAAATGCTAAACCACTTGCAGGAAGAATTCCGAGCCAAAGTCTTGTAAAAGCTCCAACAGAAGTTTTTAAAATTGGCAATTTTTTGTCAGTTCCTTTTTTGGCTTTTGATTCTTCACCAAGTTCAACAACGTAATCTCCCGAAATTCCGTTCCAAGCCAAATCCGAGCCAAGAAATCTCTCAATCGGGTCTTTCAAACTTAAATTGAATTTTAAACCTTTTCCACTAAAGTGAGTCTTTGCAAGGCATTTTTCTAAATCCAAGATTCTCATTTGCCAGTAAGAAATTGTGTTAAAACGGTTTGCAAAAGTTGCTTTGTAAGTCATATTTTTCATAGCAAAAGGATTTTCGAGTAAATCTTGAAATTGAATGTTTGGAGGTTCATCAATTGAAATTAAATGAATTTGGTCGCCGAGACTTTGAAGCAAAGAAATCAATTCCCAAAACTGTTCTTTCGTTTGATAAGCGAGCCATTCGATTCGTAAAGGTCCGTTTTCCTTGCCTTTACCTGTTGCCCAAAAATGATGTGTCAAATTTCCATTTTTATCAAAATATCCTAATCCGAAGCCACTTTCTCCCCAAAACATTTCCGCTTTTGTGTATTCAGAAGGAACTACACAAGAACCATGAATTCTAAGACGATTAACTCTTGACTGATGCACTTTTTCCCAATCGTCTTTTGTAAGACGAGAAGGAACTCTGTGCTTTCCTTTGATCTTTAAAATTGACGGTGCAATTCGGAAAATGTGTTCCATTGTTCCATTCCCAAAACCGAGCCGATTGTAAAAACCTTGCTCAAAAATTCCAAGTCCACAAACTTCACCGCCGTCCAAAGCATCAAGTGCAATTTTAGTTGCTGTAAGCCTTCCTGCGAGGTTTTGCTTCCGAGCAATAAAACTTGTTGTAACTCCACCGACCATAGAAAGTTTGAGGAATTCTTCTTGGTATTTCAAATCTCCAAAAGCACTTACGACCAAACACTCAGGTTCCCCTTTAAGGTCTGCAACAATTGTTCTTCCATTTTCAATTTGCGAATCCATTGGCTCATAATTTTTGCCTTCAATCCAACCTGTTTCTTCCCAAATTCTGCGGACTGCATTTTTATCTTTTTTCGGGTCGTAATTTCTAAATTTCATTCTAAACCTTTATTTTTCCTTCGAGGTACAAAACTGCATTTCCAGAAATTTTAACTCTTTTGCCATCTAATTTGCAAATTAATTCTCCACCTCTTGCAGAAACTTGTTTTGCTCTGAGATCATTTTTACCCAATTTTTCAGCCCAAAAAGGAATGAGCATACAATGAGCAGAACCCGTTACAGGGTCTTCGTTGATTCCAAAAATTGGAGCGAAGAACCTTGAAACAAAATCAAAATCTTTGCCTTTTGAAGTAATACAAACTCCACGAAAACCTGTGAGTTTTTTGAGAATTTCAAAATTTGGTTTAACTTTTTTGACAAAATCCTCATCGTCAAAAACTAAAAGTAAATCGTCAGAATTGTAGGCTTCCAAAGGCATTTTACCAAAGGCTTCAACTGCGAGTTTTGGAATTTCTGTTTTAGTAATTTCTTTGATTGGAAAATCTAAAGTGAGTAAGTCATTTTCTTTAGTAACGATTAACTCACCACTTAAAGAATCAAAATGGATTTTGTTAGAGTTTGGCTCAAAGTAGTTGAAAATTACAAACGAAGTCGCCAAAGTTGCGTGACCGCAAAGTTTGACTTCTACAGCAGGAGTAAACCAACGAATGTGATAACCTTTTTCATTTTTTACAAAAAAGGCAGTTTCGGAAAGGTTGTTTTCAAGAGCAATGTTTTGCAAAACTGAATCTTCGAGCCAAGAATCAAGCGGACAAACTGCCGCAGGATTTCCCGAAAATCTTTCATTTGTAAAAGCATCAACTTGGTAAATTGGTATTTGCATTTATTTTTTCCATTCTATGTGTCCATTGACTTCATTTTTCTCAAAAACTTCCAAAATTTCTGCACAAAAATTAGCTGTTTCGGAATCTCCAATTACTTTTGCTTTTTCATAAAGCCTAATGAACATCTTTTTTCCGGTTTCGGTCTGGGCACAATTTTTGCTATTCAAGTAGTGAAAATTGCATAAGGTTACACTATCAAGTATTTTCAAGCTGGAATTTTTATCTTTAGGCTTCAAAAGACCAATTTGTAATTCTTCACCAAAAGGTTCTCTTTTCCCACAAATTACGCATCTAAAATCGTCTCTTTTGAAAATTTCTTTTTTCTGTTTAGGTGTAAATTCTATATTATTTGTAATTTTCATTCGTTTTGAATAAGAATCCATTTAAAATACCCCTTTCAGCCTTGAGTTCCCTAAACCTCTGCTAATTTTACAGTTCTTAAAGCTCTTTTGACAACTGGTGGATCAATCATTTTTGTTCCGAGTGAGACAACTCCAAGCCCTTCTTTTTCCGCTTGTTCAAATGCTTCAACAATTCTTTGGGCTTTTGAAATTTCCGCTTCGTTTGGTCTCATCGCTTCGTGAATGATTCGAATTTGTCTTGGATGAATGCAACCTTTTCCTTCAAAGCCAAGTGATTTTGCACTCAAAACACTTTGTCTCAATCCTTCTTCGTCTGCAACGTCAGAAAAAACCGTGTCAATCGGCTGAACTCTTGCGGCTTTTGCAGCGTTTACAACTTGAGATTTTAGCCAAAAACTTTCCTTTTCGTCGGAAGTTCTTTGTGTTCCGATGTCTGCTGTGTAATCTTCAAGTCCAATCGCAACCGAACAAACTGTTTCTGAAGCAGTTGCAATTTCGTAAGCCTTAATTCCACCCAAAGCACTTTCAATAATTGGCATTAACCAAACTGGATTTTCAGGATTCAGCGATTTAATTTTGTTAGCAACTTCTTTGACTTGCTCTGCACTTTCGCACTTTGGAATCAAAACAACATTTACACCGCTTGGCACAATCGCTTCAAGTTCTTCGAGTCCAAGTGAACCTTGATTAATTCGCACCATTTTTTCCGCACCGTAAAAATTCACTTGTCTGAGTGCATTCCGAACCAAAATTAAAGCAGCGTCTTTTTCAACTGGCGAAACCGAGTCTTCCAAGTCAAGAATTACTGCGTCAGGATTGTGAATTCCTGCGTTCAAAGAATACTTTGGAGTGTTTCCCGGAAGGTAAAGTCTTGAACGTCTGAATTTATCTTTTGCGGTTGAGTAACTTGTGTAAGGTTTGATTTCAGGTAAAAACTCAGCGTCTGTTTTTTCAATTCTTTTTACAGCCGCTTCAACTCTTGCAGAAATTACGTAAGGCAAAGCTCCCGAATCCTCAAAATCAACTTTTGCATTTTCGATTTTCAAAGCGTTCAAAACTTCTGTGATTAAATTACGGTTTGATTCTCCGTACATCACTTCGACTTTGCTTTTGGAATCAATTTGAATTCCGCCGTTTTCAGTAATTTCCACTGAAATCCAACAATCGTTGTTTGAATCTTTTACACCTGCAATTCCAATTTTCATTTTATCCTCAAAAGTTAAAAAATAGTGAGAGCCTGACTTGGAGTCAGAATCTCACAAAAAAAATCTCTGAGTGTCTCATTCAAAATGAGGCTCTCAGTTTTTTAAAATTAAACTACTAAAGCACTCATAAAATCACGAGCAGTCATATTTTCGCAGTTGAAAATCATTTCTTTGATTTCAGCTTGTCTTTCAGCAGTCAAAAGTTCGGAAGAAAGAGCATTGAATTTCGCTACCAAATCGTCCATTGTCATTGGTTCTCTTGGGTCGCCTTTTGGATATTCCAAATACTCTGTAAATTCTCTTCCATCTTTTGTTTTTACAACAACTTTTGAAGGCTGTTTCGCAGGAAACATTTCTTCAAATTCAACAGATGCTTCACCTTTGATTTTTTTGATTACTTCTCGAACTCTAGGGTCATTGAGTTTTTCATCAGAGAATGAATTTGTTGTAACTTGTCTGTCCACAATAGCAACTGCAATACAGTAAGGAAGTGAATGGTCAGCAGTTTCTCTTGAATCAGGCTCGTATTTGTGAGCATCAAAAAGAATGTCACAAGCACGTGCAATTGTCGTGATTACAACTTCGTCGATTTCGTCGTAAGCAATGTCATTTTCAATAACTGCTTTAAGGGTGCAAGAAAGATGTGTGTGAGTAAGTGCTTCGGTTGGAAATGCTTTCATTGAACATTCAAGAATTTTGAAGTTTTCACCGAGTCCACCAAGAAGTTTGCCCAAATCCCAATCTGGTCCGAAAACGTCCATCAAACCTTCTTTTCCTTCAAAAACAGCTTCCGTTCCACTGAAACCTTTTTGTGCCATCAAAGCCGCAAAAACTCCAGATTGAACAGACATTGGGTCAACAGTGTTTTTCATCATTGTTAATTTTCCAGCAGTTGGACAACCAATTGTGTGATTGTGCGAACCGTTGATTCCGATTGCATTCACCATTTGGTCAACTGTGAGTCCAAGGATTTTTCCTGCAACGATTGGAGAAACAAATTGTGTCAAAGTTGCGTGATGCCATTTTCTTTCACGAACTCCCGGAACTGCGAATTCACAGATTCTTTGCTCAAATTCGTAAGCCAAAACGATTGCTACAATTACGTCTTTCATTGTAGAATCAATTTTTTCGGCAGTACACAAAGCCGCAGGAATTATGTCGGAAGGATGCGAAGGGTCTTCTTTCCAATAAATGTCGTTGAAGTCCAAAGCACGAATCATCAAAGAGTTTACTAAAGTTGCGTTTACAGCAGGCATTTTGCCACCGAAGCCGAAAATTGTTGCTTCCTCTGCTCCGCCCATTTCGGTGTAAATATCACGAATGATGTTTACGTCTTTTGTGTGATAACCTCCGTAAGTACAACCAACGGAATCGTAAAGGTAACGTTTTACTTCGTGGATTACGCTTTCCGGTAAATCTTCATACTTTAAATTGACTGCAAATTCTGAGATTTGCCTTGCTATCGACTTGTCCATTTTGAAATATTCCTTGTTAAAATTTTTAGTTAAATCTATCCTCAAATCTAACAAATAAATCTCAATGAACAATGAAAAGTGAGCAATAAATATGTAAATGTTTATACGTATGTTTTAGGTAGAAAAATTTTACTCTAAACTCTTCCCTCTACAAATCCCCCAGAATTCGCAGTATTTTTCGGAGCATTTCCAAGTTGTTGGATTTGGCACAAAAGTTTCGCTTTTAATTCCTTGCCAAACTCTTTGAATAATTTCAAAAAGAAAGTCAAGTTCACCGCGTTTTCTTTGCGTCTCAATAATTTGTGCTTTTGGAGTTTTGTTTTTCACAAAAACAAAGTGACGGAATTTCATTTCAGGATTGTCTTCAAATCCATTTTGCTCAAGTCCTGCGATGTAAAAAAGTGGCTGTAATTCTTCCATAGCTTTTTTCTCATTCCAAGACATTGAAGCAGTTTTGAAATCTCCCGGAACTCCGTCTTGCTCAATTATATCAATGTAACCAACAATCGGAAGTTCGACTTCAGGCACAAAAAATTCAACTTGCTTTTCAATCGAAACCTTTTTATCAATGACTTGTGGATTAACTTTGAGCAAAGTTTGGAAAATGCTTGGCGATTCCATTAATCTTCGACCTTCTGCTTCGACACTTTCGGGAGTTTCGTCTTGCCAATCAACTTTGCCTCCTTCTTGTTCTAACTTCTTTTCCCATTCATTTTTCCAAATTTCGACTAAAGGTTCTGCTGTGTTTGTAAGTGCAAGGTCTGTTACAAATTTTTCGACTGTGTTGTGAAAAACTCCACCAAGAAGTAAAGCTGTTGAAGTCGAAGTTGGGATTTTGTCAACGTAACGGAATTTCCACCAAAGCCCACAACTCAAGTAAGAACTAATCGACGAGTAACTTAATTTTTTGATAAATTCTTCTGACATTTTTAAGTTCCTTTTAATTTTTTAGAGTTCAAGAGTTACTACCGCTTGAAGTGTTAGCACCTCAAATTGTTCTTATCTTTTGTATTTTTCGTGGGCAATTGCTTTTGATTTTTTTCACTCTTTTACTAAAACCAATTTGTGTTCAGCCGAGCCAAAAACTTGTGTCGAATCCCAAACGGAAGTTTTGTAAAGTCCGCCAATCCAGTAAGAACTTTGATTCCAGTAGTCAGGATTCAAAAAACCTTCGTCAGAAGCAGAAGTTCGCCTTCCAGATTGCCCTGTTGCAAGAATCGATTGAGATTTGTTGAAGTCTGAAAAATCAATAATTTGCCTAAAAGCTGAAGTTGCAGTTGTCTCAAAAGGATTGTCAAAATAATATTCAAACAAATTCACAGTTGCTGTTGAGCCTCCTGCATTTCCGGGTCCAATGTTATAGATTTTTGCAAGGAAATCATTTTGCCCAATTAAATGTGTGTGAGTAACTTGGTGAATTGCTCCCCAACTCCAACTTTCCAAAGGTTTGCCAAGTCGCTGTTTCAGGTAATCAACACTTTCTTTTAGACTTTTTGCAACTAATTTCGAGGTGTTTTCTTGTTCGTTTGTCGTAACGTCATCAGTCCAATTTGAGTATTGGTTTTCGATAATTTTTTCAGTTACTCGTGTTACTTGCGAGCCAAGTCTTCCGAATTCGTGCCAAAGTAAAGTATCGGATTTTGTTGGGTTTTCTCCAAGAAATTCATCAGCAAAAATGTTCTCAACTAAGTTGAACCAAAAGCTGTGAAAAATTGCCGCTTCAACACTTTCGGGAGTTTCTACAAAATCCCAGTTTGTCAGAAAACTCAAAGCCTTAACGTAATCGTCTTTTAAGTTCACTACTTCTTTTCCAAGCAAATTTTTTACCGTTTTTTCTGCGTGTTTTGAATAAAAATCGGTTTGTAATTTTTTGATACTTTTAGTTTTCACCAAAGTATCACTTGCAAGAACTTCTGTAACTCTTTCAAAACGATAATTCGGTTCCCAAAAATCTGTTAAATAATTTCCATCGGAAGTAAAAACAGGATTGTTTGAATTTGCTACAAAACCTGTGTCAGGGTTCAGAGTAAAAGGCAGTTTTTCAAACTCTACAAACTTTTTCCAAACTCTAGTTGTGTCGCTTGAAGTAACTGGAAAAGGTAAGATTTTGTAATCACGAATCGGAACTCTTCCTGCTGTTTGGATTCCGATGTTGTCAGAAGAATCTGCGAAAGTGTAGTTCAGAGCTGGAATTTCAACTTTGCTCAAAGCACTTCGGAAAGATTCTAAATTATGGCTTTTGTTGAGCTCGTAAAATCCGCGAATTTCGTCAGTGTTTGTGTCGAAACCTGTCCACTGTAAAGCCAAAACTTCACTTGAATCTTTGCCAAGAACGTCTGTAACAATTAAGCCAAATTTACTTTTGTAAATCTCAAAAAACTCAGGTTCTTCGATGTCGCGAAATTTTAACTCTGAGTATTCTTCTTCAAGTGGAAGAACTTCTTCACCGAATTTGTAAGACTTGGAATTAGTCATTTCAAGAACTGTTAAATCTGCATCGTCAAGTTTTAGAAGTGTAATTCCCCAAGCGAAAATTTCGTTGTGCCCTGCTAAAACGCAAGGAATTCCGGGAATTGCAAAACCTTTGATTTGAATTGAATCTGTGAAGATTCCAACTTCGTACCATTTTGACGGAGTTTCAGGAGGTAAATGAGGGTCGTTTGCGAGGAAAGGTTTTCCTGTTTCGGTTCTCTTACCGGAAATTGCCCAAGCGTTGCTTCCGAAACTTCCAAAACCTAAATATTTTTCCAAATATTTTTCGCCTCTGTAAATCAAAGAACTATGGAATGAAGTTTTGCTTTTTGGTAAATCCTTGTCAGAAATTTTAAGGTTTTCGGGGTAAAGTTCTACTGCTTTTAAACCGAATTTTTTGAAAAGTTCACCGTAAAGAATTTCATACTTTGCACCAATCGAAAGTTCCCAACCCAAAAGTCTCGTGAGTCCAAGAACGTCAGAAGTTTCCCATTTTTTCGGTTCAAAATTCAGCAGTGCAAATTCCATTGGAAAAATATAATCTTCACCAGAATTGCCCTTTCGAAAATCAATGAAAGCATTGATTCCTTTTGTGTATGCTTTAATAATTTTTAGAGTTGTGTCAGAAACCGACTTTTCAAGTTCTTGCCCAAGTTTTTTGAAAGCTAAAGTTTTGAGCATCAAATCCGCGTCTCTTGCTTCTTTTCCAAGAATTGTAGAAAGCTCGGCATTTACTGCGAGTCTGTAAAGTTCGAGTTGCCAAAGTCTGTCTTGAGCAGTAATGAAACCTTGAGTAAAAAATGCGTCGAATTCATTTTTTGCATAAATGTGAGGAACTCCAAATTCTGTTCTAACAACTTGAACCGAATCGGCAGAAATTGAAGTAACGATTTTGCCGTCTTTTTGAGTGTCAATTTTTGAAAAGAGGTAGTAAGAAACTCCGTAGGAAAGCCAATAAAAAATTATAAAGAAAAGGGAAATCCCTAGAAATATTTTACCAAAGCGTGATTTGAACAAAAGTTTTTTCCATAGTTTTTTATAAAATTTAGACTAAAAGTCCATTCCTTGAAAGATATTTTTTTTCTCTAAAGTTTTTTCGATGTAGTTTTGAATTAAAGTCTTTTTCATTCCCCAATTCGGAGCGATAAGTTCGTCCCAATCCGAAATTCCAAAAAGTCTTTGAACTACGATTTCAGGTTTTAGTTTTGGAAGAAATTTACAAAGAAAATTCGTGTAGCCTTCGAGTGTGAAAAGTGGGAAAGGATTGTTTTTAAATTCCCAAGCCATTTTCGAACCTTTAACAATGTGCAAGTGATGAAGTTTCACAAAATCAATTTCGAATTTATTCAGTTCATCAGCAACTTTTAACCACTGTTCTTCTGTTTCATTTGGAAATCCAAAAACCGTGTGAACACAAATGTCAATTCCGTTGCCTTCAGTAAGTTCCATTGCTTTTGCAAAATCTTCGTGCAAATGCCCACGATTAATTTTGAGCAAAGTTTCATCGTACATTGATTCCATTCCATACTCAAGACAAACATTCAAATTTTCAGAATATTTTTTAAAAAGCTGAATCTTTTCTTCGTCAATGCAATCAGGTCGAGTTCCAACCGAAAGTCCTACAATTTCACTCGAATTTACGGAAAGTGCCTCGTCAAAATGCTTTTGCAGAGTCTCAACAGAAGCGTAAGTGTTCGTGTTTGGTTGAAAATAAATTATGAACTTTTCGGCTTTGTAATGACTTTTTGCTCTTTCCATTCCACGTTCAACTTGCTCAGAAATTGTTCCACCTGCTCTGACTTGACTTGGAGTGAACGAATCAACATTGCAATAAGTGCAACCCCCGAAACCTTTACTTCCGTCTCGGTTTGGGCAAGTGAAACCTGCATCAACAACAATTTTATAGACCTTTGAATCAAACTTATTTTTTAAAAACTTGCCGTAGTAATTGTAGTTTTTGGGATAAAATTTTTCTTTAAGGCATTCAATTTTGGAAAGTGTTTCAAGTTCTTGCATTTAAGTCTTTCGGAAATTCAAAAGGATTTACTTCCCTTTGCCTTCGGTTAAATTGTTGTAAAATCTTTGAGTTGGGTAAGCGAAGTCAATGTCGTTATGATTTACAAATTCGGTCAAAATATCTTCCCAAATTAATTCTTCTGTAACTCGTCTTTTTCTTGGATTACAAAGGTAACGCATTGTAAGACAAACTCCTGAATCCTTAACTTTCGTAAAAATTTTTGGAGTAAGGATTGAATAAAAAATCATAAATTTTTGATTGGCTTCTTTAAGATTTTTTTCAGCATCTTTACTTAGGTGAACCGTATTTTTATCAGCAATTTCTTCAAGGAGTTTTTTTGCTTTTTTCCAATCACTTTCAAAAGTAACAACGACTGGAATTTCGTGCCAAATGAACTGAAAACCTTTTGTGTAATTTGCAAGCGACTTAGTGAATATTTCACCATTTGGAATGTGAATTACTCTTCCTGTGCTATTTTCTGCGTCAACCCAATTCCCGATTTCCATTAGTGAAAATTGGAAAAGTCGGATATCAATTACATCACCTTTTGAATTTCCGATTTCAATTCTATCACCTTCTTCAAATGGTTTTCGGATAATTATGAAAAGCCAACCGACAAGCGAAACTAAAGGGTCTTTTAAAGCAATCGCAGCTCCTGCACTAAGAAGCCCAAAAAATGTTGCTAATGACTGTAAACCTTCAAACCAAATTCTTCCAACAATTACAAAAACTACAACTCCGTTAAAATAAGTAAGGGTTTTGTTCCAACGATAACGGTCGTGAATGTCTTCGATTGGTCGGATTAAATATTTTTCGATTATTTTTTTTAGTAAAAAGCCAAGAACAATTACAAAGACCGAAGCAAAAATCTTCGTTTGAGTTTCTGGACTAAGTCCAAAAAAATTATGAATCCAATCGTTTAAATAGCTTAGTGTCATTTAACTAATCAATTTTAGAATTTGTTCTTTGCTTAAACTTTGATGCTCTGAAATATCATTAAGAATGTTATTTAAAGTGCCAACTTTTATTGGGGAATGATTAGGAATTGTAATGTGAAATTCATTAGAATTTTGATTTATAAAGGTTAATCGAATATGACTTCCAGTTTGCCTCGTGATTGAGTAACCAAGTTTTTTTAACTTCTTAATTAATTTTTCACCTGACAAATCTCTTGGAATTTTCATAAAGCCATAACTTCATCTTTTACAAAATGTAAGCGAATTAACTTTGGTAATTCATTAGTATCAAAATGACATTTTACTGAATCTTTAATCATAATCTTCAACTCAGGAATTGTTTCTGCTTCTGTAAAAATTGAATGCCCTAAGGCTTTAGCTTCAAAACCACCTTCTATTGATTCTTCAATCAAAAAAATAATTTCGTTCATCTAATAAATCCTTGTTTTAAACTTAGGAGAATTTAAATCATAAAATAATTTTTAGAATCATCTATTTTTTTCTTTACCCAATTTGTAAGCTAAAATCACAAATCCGCTTGTGAGGAGTTCGCCAACTAAATCGCCGAAAGTGTCTGCAAGAAAGACATTTACTGTTCCGTAAACTTTGAAGTCATTGAAAAAATAGCACTCTGAGAATTCGATTATTTCCCAACCCAAGCCACAAACCAAAATTATCAGAAAGACAACTTTAGGTTCAAATTTCTTAAGAAGCAAGTAGCTAAAAAAAGCACCTGCAAACATATGAAATGACAACCAATAATTTGTGTTAAAGGCTTTATTGAAGTAA
>QQUF01000023.1 GCA_008501735.1 Calditrichota bacterium
CACAAGGAAGTGATTTTTCTTTGGAATTAATTAGTGCAATTTTAGAAATTAAGACATTCAAACTTAGTACAAAGATGAATGCCTTACAGCAGAAGTATTCACTTGTCCTAAAGTCAGAGACAGTTTACGACAAACTCACAAAGATTTACAATTTTACACACAACTTAGTTCAAAAATACATTTACTACCAAATGAGTGAGGATTTCAGATTAGATTTACACAGTGCTTTGGTTGACACTTTGGAAGAATTTTTTGAAGGTGAAGAAATTTACAAAGTTGCAGAACCTTACTCTTATCACTTTGGAGTTGCCAATGGAATTATTGATGAGAACGGAAAACTGCAAATTGAAAATGAAATTGAAAAAGAGAGTTTGAAGAAGTATTTGGAGTTTCAAAAATACTTAGGTAAAAATTATGCTAAAGAGTATCGGAATGACGAGACGGTTCAAAAATATTTAGAAATATCCGAGATTGCTAAATTGCTAAATGATAAAAAACTAGAAATAGATTTTAAATTAAAATTATCAAATATTTATCATCTTTTGGGTAAGCGTAAAAAAATAGTGCCTTTGTTAGAGGTCTGTCTAAAGGAATCAAAAAAGCATAATTTTCGCAAACTTGAAGGAGATTCATATTTTGATTTGGGTAAGAACTCATTCAATAAAGCGGATTACCCAAAAGCCATAGATTTTTTTGCAAAGTCTTTAAAAATTTATGAAGAAATTGAGGATAAAAAAGGGGTTCAAAAAATATTTGGAGGTATATCCACCATTCATATTTATAAAGGCAATTTTGACAAAGCTATGGAGTATTTGAAAAAACAGTTAAAAATCAGTGAAGAAATTGGTGATAAAGGCGGAATTGCAGGAGCAGTTGGAAATATGGGAGTTATCTACTTAGATAAAGGTAACTTTGATAAAGCAATGGAGTATTTTGCACAGCAGTTAAAAATCAATGAAGAAATTGGGGATAAAAGTGGAGTTGCGTTAGTAGTTGGAAATATGGGAATTCTTTATCTCGAAAAAGATGATTATGATAAAGCAATAGAATATTTAGCACAGCAGTTGAAAATCAATGAAGAAATTGGAAATAGAAGTGGGATTTCAACAGCAGTTGGAAATATGGGAAATGTTTACTACGGACAAAGCAATTATGATAGAGCAATGGAATGTTATGAAAAACAATTGATAATTAGTGAAGAAATTGGTGATAAAAGTGGGATTTCAACAGCAGTTGGAAATATGGGAAATATTTACTTCGAAAAAGGCAACTATGATAAAGCAATAGAATACTTAGCACAGCAGTTGAAAATCAGTGAAGAAACCGGTGATAAAAGAATGGTTGCACACTCAGTTGGAAATATGGGAAATATTTATACTGAAAAAGGTGATTACGTCAATGCTATGAAATGCTGCAATAAGGCAATTGCAATTTCAGAAGAAATCGGGGCAAAACCTATCTTGTGTTATCAATTAAATTTTAAAACTCAACTTTTATTTTTACTTAAAAAGTATAAGGAAGCCCAAAACTTAAATGCAGAAAGAGTAAGGATTGCAGAAGAAATTGATAATAAAGAACTCATTTTCAAAGGGAAAATTATCTCAGAGAAAATAAATTTTGCACTTGGTAATAAAGAAAATCCTCCTAAACAACTACTTAAAATTCTTTCAAAATCCGAAAACGGAGAAGAAAAAGCAACTCTCAATTACGAACTTTGGAAAATGACTTCTGAAGGAAAGTACAAAACAGAAGCATTAAAATTCTACCAAGAGTTATATTCTAAAACATCTAAATTTGAATACAAAAAACGCATCGAAGAACTTTCCTAAATATCAAAGGAAAAGAAATGTTCATCCCAAGACACGAAACGGAAGTTTTACAAGAAAAACTAAACCAAGCAATTGAAAACGGAATTGGCTCAACAATTCTAATTTCAGGTGAACCCGGAATTGGTAAAACTACTCTAATCAAAAATTTTATGGACAACTGCGACAACACTTCTGAAAAGAATGTTCTCACAGCAGTTGGTTCTTGCTTGGATATGGACGGAGTTTCGAGAGGTTTTTTACCTTGGAGAGAAGTTCTTATTGAACTTGACGCAGACAAGGCAGCTGGAAAAGACGAAGAGAAAAAATCTAATTTTAAAAAAATTGTTAAAACAGTTTTTGATGAAGCAGGTTCACAGTGGCTTGAAGCTATTCCTGTAATTGGAGATATTTCTTCTGCAATCTTTGAGACCGCAAAGACAATTTCCAAAGATGAATTAATTGACACAGAAACAGGAGATTCCAAAAAGTTAGCTTTAAAAGACAGACTCAAAAATGTTGCAAAAGAATGTACAGGCGAATGGTTAAATGTAATTCCTGTTGTAGGAAATTTGTCAGCAGCGATTTACAAAACCACGAATGCGATTCAGAAGTCCAAGCAAGTAACCTACTCACAAAATCAGCAAGACTTTTTTATTCGAGTGATGAGTCGTTTTCGCGAACTTGCAGAAAACAACCCTGTAATCATTTACATTGACGATTTGCAATGGGCAGATATTTCTTCGATGAATTTGTTTTTCTACTTAGCCAAGAATTTAAAAGATTCTTCTTATCCGCTAATTCTCATCGGTTCATTTCGACCACAAGATGTAAAAGACGGAAGACTAAATCCGATTTCTGGTGAAATAGAGCGTCATCCTTGGGAAGAAAAGATGAACAATCTTGACCGTTACGAAGCTTCTGAGTTAATCGAAATTTCCTATTTAAACCAAAATCAAATCAGCTCTTACATAGATTTGCAATTTCCGAAGAATGAATTTTCGGCAAAATTCAAAAATGAAATTGTTGGACTTACGAAAGGCAATTCACTTTTTGTCAGAGAGCTTTTGCTTAATCTTGAAGAGAGAAAAATCATTTTTGCAAAAGACGGAACTTACTTTGCAGATGAGACTTTAGACCTTTCCACTTTACCAAAGACGGTTTCAGGAGTAATCAAAGAAAGATTTCAGAGACTTAGCGAAGACTTGCAAGAAATTTTGCAAATTGCTTCTGCACAAGGAAGTGATTTTTCACTTGAATTAATTGCTTCAGTTTTAGAAATCAATTCATTCAAATTAAGTAGAAAAGTCAACGAATTACAGCAAAAGTATTCGCTTGTTCTTAAGTCAGAAACAGTTTACGACAAACTCACAAAGATTTACAATTTTACTCACAACTTAGTTCAAAAATACATTTACTACCAAATGAGTGAAGACTTCAGATTAGACTTGCACAGTGCTTTGGCTGAAACTTTGGAAGAATTTTTTGAGGGAGAAGAAATTTACAAAATTGCTGAACCTTACTCTTATCACTTTGGAGTTGCAAATGGAATTATTGATGAAAATGGAAAGCTAATTATTAATGATAATTCAGATAAGGTAAGTTTAGCAAAATACTTGGAATTTCAAAAACTTCTTGCCGAAAGTTATAAAGACAATCACCAAAATGAAGAAGCCTTAGAAAAATTATTTAAAATCGTTGAGCTTACCAAGTTTTTATCTGAAAAAGAAAATGAGTTAAATGCCAAAATTTTAATTTCGAAGATTTTGGCATTAATAGGAAAAATAGATAAAGCAGTTTACTACTTAGAAATAGCTTTACAAGAATCGAAAGAATTAGGTTTTAAGAAAATTGAATCTGATTGTCTTGATCGAAGAGGGGCAATTTTTGGACTTCAAGGAGAAGTTGATAAATCTATGGATTATTTTAATCAATCTTTAAAAATTAGAAAAGATTTAGGTGAATGGGAATTAGTTGCACAAACTTATACAAACATTGGTATGGCTTATTCTCATAAAGGTAATTATGATAAAGCTATGGAATGTTACCAAAAAAATTTGAAGATTTATGAAGAAATTGGCAAATTAGAAAATGCCTCATTAGTTTATGTTGGAATGGGAAATCTTTATAAAAACCAAGGTGAATATGACAAGGCATTGGAATGCTATAATAAACTATTGAATAATGAGAAAATGCGTGATAGCGAAAGTGCAAAATCTGTAATTCTCAATATAGGAATTATTCACTATGAAAAAGGTGAGTATGAAGAAGCGATAAAATGTCATAAACAGTTTTTAGAAAACAGTAAGAAAGCAAGTTATAAAAAAGGAGTTGCTTTAGGAGTTGCAAATTTAGGTTTTGTTTATTTGGCTCAAAATTTATTAAATAAAGCGATAGAGTGTAATAAAGAGTTCTTAAAAATAAGTCAAGAATTAGGTGATAAAATGGCAATTGGATATGCTTATTCACTCTTTGGGGCAATTTACGGTAGGTTAGAGGATTTTGAGAAAATGATGTCTTATCACCAAAAAGAATTAGAGATTTACGAAAGAATAGGATACAAATTTGGAATGATAAATGCCTTAGAAGCTATTGGTGCAGTTTACCCAACATTGGGTAATTATGAAAAGGCAATTGAATATTTTGAAAGAGCTTTGGAAATTGCAGAAGAAGTAGATGATAAAAAGGGAATAGCAAAAGCTTATGGTTATATAGGTTTGGTTTATTTTGATAAAGGAGACTATGAAAATGCAATGAAATATTTTGATAAAGAATTAAAGATTTTTGAAAAATTGCAAAGCAAAAAAAGTATAATTCATTCCTTGAATAAAATAGGAGATGTTGAAAGATCCAAAGGCGAATTTAATAAGGCACTAAAACTGTATGGAAAAAGTTTAAAAATAGCAAATTTTATTGATGATTCAATTTTGAAGGGAAATACAATTTTGAAGATTGGAATAACTCACTTCGAAGAAAATAATATTGAAAAAGCTCAGAAGTTATTTGATGAAGCACTTAAACTGCTACACCAAAAGAAATTTGATACTGCCGAAGTACTTTTTTACAAATCAAAACTTCTTTTCCAGATAAAAGATTATGAAGTATCTAAAAAATTAAGTGAAAAAGGATTAGTTATTTTCGAAGAGATGAAAAGAAAAGATAAATTTGCTAAACAAAACTTGTTTGAAAGTAAGATTCTTTCTTCAAAAATAAATTTCGCACTCGGCGACAAAACAAACCCACCAAAGCAACTACTTGAAATGCTTAGTCAAACAGAAGTAAAAGAAGAAATTGCAACACTGAACTATGAAATTTGGAAAATGACTTCCGAAGATAAATACAAAATTGAAGCATTAAAACTCTTCCAAGAATTATATTCTAAAACACCAAATTTTGAATACAAAAAACGCATCAAAGAACTCGAAAACCAAGGCAAACACTAAATGTTCATTCCAAGGCACGAAACAGAAGTTTTACAGGAGAAACTAAACCAAGTAATTGAAAACGGAATTGGCTCAACAATTCTAATTTCAGGTGAACCCGGAATCGGTAAAACTACTTTAATCAAAAACTTTATGGACAATTGTGACAAAGCTTCAGAAAAGAATGTTCTCACAGCAATTGGTTCTTGCTTGGATATGGACGGAGTTTCTCGTGGTTTTTTGCCTTGGCGAGAAGTTCTAATTGAACTTGACGCAGACAAAGCAGCAGGTAAAGATGAGGAAAAGAAGTCTAACTTTAAAAAAATAGTAAAAACTGTTTTCGATGAAGCAGGTTCACAGTGGCTTGAAGCGATTCCTGTAATCGGAGACATTTCTTCTGCAATTTTTGAAACGGCA
Organism: Calditrichota bacterium; assembly: GCA_008501735.1. Taxonomy (GTDB): domain Bacteria; phylum CLD3; class CLD3; order CLD3; family CLD3; genus CLD3. Next base: position 5,645 of record QQUF01000023.1, read on the forward strand.
AAGACAATTTCCAAAGATGAATTAATTGACACAGAAACAGGAGATTCCAAAAAATTAGCTTTAAAAGACAGACTCAAAAACGTAGCGAAAGAATGTACAGGAGAATGGCTGAATGTAATTCCTGTTGTTGGAAATTTGTCAGCAGCGATTTACAAAACTACAAATGCCATTCAGAAATCTAAACAAGTTACTTACTCACAAAACCAGCAAGACTTTTTCATTCGAGTAATGAGTCGTTTTCGTGAACTTTGTGAAAACAATCCTGTTGTGATTTACATTGACGATTTGCAATGGGCTGACATTTCTTCGATGAATCTGTTTTTCTATTTGGCAAAGAACTTGAAAGATTCACCTTATCCAATGGTTTTAATTGGCTCATTCCGACCTCAAGACGTGAAAGATGG
>QQUF01000055.1 GCA_008501735.1 Calditrichota bacterium
TACTGCCGAAGACTCGTCAACAGGCGAACTTTCAACCCAAAAATTGAAAATCTCAAACGACAATGAATTTTCATTCACTACAACTCTTGACCAAGCGATTTATAGTTTTGGCAAAGTTGGAAGTGCAATTACTGCTTCTGGTCATTACAAAAAACTTGTGAATTATAATTTCACTTCACAAAGACAAGAGGTTTTGACACAAGTTAAGAAGTCATTTTATGGTACAATTCTTTTGAAAAATGTTTACGAAGTTTCAAAAGAATCGGAAGAAAATGCAAAAGAGAATTATGAAAAAATTAAAACGCGTTTTGAGAACGGAGCTTCTTCCGAATTTGCACTTTTACAAGCTGAAGTGAATTGGCAAAATGCAATTCCACAGACTTTGAAAGTCAAAGAAGATTACGAACTTGCACTGAATAATTTGAAAAGCCAAGTTGGAATCTCTCTCGAAGAGGAAGTGAAATTAACAGGAAGTTTTGAGAAATATCCGACTCTTCCAACGAAGTTAGCACTTGACGCAGTGTTAGAACAAAGACCTGATTACAATTCTTTGCTTTGGAAAAAGAAATTTGACGACAAAGTAACTTCTATTCAATTTGCGAACCACCTTCCTTCTTTGACTGGGAATTTGACTTACTCTTATTCAGCTCAGTCTGACAAATTTAAACTTGACAATGACAATGACAATGTTATTCTCGGTCTGAATTTGAACATTCCGATTTTTTCTGGTGGTTTGACAGATTCAAAAGTGCAACAAGCTAAAATTGATGCGAAAAAGACAGAAACTCAAATTGCGATGACAACTGATTTTATTGAAATTGAGTTAAAAAATATTTATATCAAACTCCAAAAATCTGAGCAAAGAATTAATGCTACTAAAAAAGGAGTTTCAACAGCAGAAAGAGCTTTTAAGATTGCTGAATCAAGTGTCAAAAATGGTTTGGCAACTCAACTCGAACTTAAAGAAAGCAGAAATGCTTTAAATTTTGCAAAAGTGAATTATTACACGGCAGTTTACGAATACCTTGAAGCCTACTTTGATTGGCAAAAAGCAATCGGAAACGTCAATTAACAAAAAGGAGATTTTCTCTTGAATTTCAAAATAAATCAATTTCTAAGTATTATAATTTGTGGATTTGTGGCTTTCTCTTGTGCAGAAAATCAAGCTCAAGAAATTCCAAAAACAGAAGAAAAAGTTGAAAAACAAATTCCTGTAAAAATCGAAAAACTAAAAGGTGAAAATTTTAACGATTACCTTGAAGTTACTGGAGTTTTGAAAGCTAAGAATGAAATCAAAATCATCGCAGAAGAAGGTGGAACTTTAGTCAAAATTAGATTTGACAAAGGAAGAAGTGTTTCAAAAGGCGATACGATTGCCGTTCTTGAAAATAAAATGATTGAAGCAGGTTACAAAGACGCGAAAGCTGCTTTGGAACAAGCAAAATTGCAAACCAAAAGCAGTGAAGTTCTTTTTAAAGAAAAAGCAATTTCTGACATCGAAGCGAAAATTTCAAAGTTGAATTTGGAACGTGCAGAAGCAGCTTACAGCTTGGCAAAATCACGCTTTGAAAAATTGTCATTAGTCGCCCCATACGGCGGTTTTGTAAATGATAGGTTTTATGACTTAGGTTCTTACGTTACTCCAATGACTTCTGTTTTTGACTTCACAGACAACTCTGAAATGAAAGTCTCTGCTGGAGTTGCAGAAAGATTTTTGGGAGACATCAAGGTTGGAACTCCAATCGAAATTCATCTTGATGCATTCCCAACAATGAAAATTGAAAGTAAAATTTCTTTTGTAAGTAAAAGTATTAAAACTCAAGACAGAACATTTCAGATTGAGTGCAAAATTCAAAATCCTGAAAGAGTTTTGGCTTCACAAATGATTGCAGATTTGAAACTTTTGAGGAAGTCTTACCAAAACGAAATTGTTGTTCCTTTAGATGCTCTAATTGAATCTGAAACGGGAAAGTTTGTTTTCTTAGATGAAGCAAATCGTGCAAAGAAAAGTGTTGTCGAAATCTTAGCAGTTTACAAAGACAACGCTTTAGTAAAAGGTTTGGAAGAAAACCAAAATTTGATTGTTCTTGGACACCGAAATCTCACTGAAGGCGACTTGCTTAAAGTCGTAAAATAACGGAATTCTGAATGAAAATTACAGACATCTCATTAAAGTCAGTTACAAGTATTTTTGTACTACTTTTCATAATTGTTGTAGCAGGTTTGAAAACTTATTCGGGTTTACCTGTTGAAAACTTTCCTGACATAAAACAACCTGTTGTAATTGTTGCTGCTCCTTACGTCGGAGTTTCTCCTTCGGATATGGAAACACTTGTTACGCAACCGCTTGAAGAAAAAATCAGTGAAATTACAAAAATCAAAAAATTATCTTCTTCGACTTCCGAGGGTTATACAAATATTACAGTTGAATTTGAGCCAGACATTGACATTGACGATGCAGTTCGAAAAGTTCGTGAAAAAGTTGACCAAGCAAAACAAGATTTGCCGAGTGACCTGGAAGATCCAATAATCCAAGAAGTAAATTTTGAAAATATTCCGATTATGTACATTAGCATCACAGGAAACCAAACTCTTGTGAAACTTAAAGAACTCGCTGAAGACCTTGAAGATAAATTCAAACAAGTTTCTGGAGTTTTGGACGTAAACATTACGGGCGGACTTGAAAGAGAAGTAAAAATCAATGTTTCACCTTCACGTTTGCAGGCTTACAACATCGGAATTGAAGACGTAACAATTGCAATTCAAAATGAAAATGTAACAATTCCCGGCGGCTCACTTGAAAGTGGAAACTTAAAATATACAGTTAGAGTTCCAGGAGAATTTACTTCAATTCAAGACATTGAAAACGTTGTTGTAAAGCAAAAATCAGGCTCACCAATTTACCTAAAAGACGTTGCAAATGTATTTTTCGGATTTAAAGAAAGAGAAAATTTTGCAAGACTAAACGGAAGCTCAAGTGTTACAGTGTCAATTCAAAAACGTTCTGGTGAAAACTTAATCCGAATTGCAGACTCGATAAAAGAGATTATGGAGAAAGAATCAAAACATTTTCCTGAAGGAACAGTTTACACGATTCTTGGCGACCAGTCTAAAGATATTCGAATTATGGTTAATGACCTTGAAAACAACATTATTGCAGGAATGCTCCTTGTTATCGGAGTTCTGTACTTTTTCTTCGGTCTTAGAAATGGACTTTTGGTCGGAATTGCGATTCCGCTTTCGATGCTCATTTCTTTTATTGCAATGGGAATGCTTGGTTACACTTTAAATATGATTGTTCTTTTCAGTTTGATTCTTGCTCTTGGAATGCTTGTTGATAATGCGATTGTAATTATTGAAAATATTTATCGGCATCACACAGAAGAAGGTAAACCGCTTTTCCAAGCAGCAAGTGAAGCAACAAAAGAAGTTGGTGTTGCAGTTGTCGTTTCAACAATTACGACTCTTGCAGCTTTTGCTCCAATGATTTTTTGGCCCGGAATGGTCGGTGAATTTATGAGTTATTTGCCAATTACTTTGATAATTACTTTGTCTGCCTCGCTTTTCGTTGGACTTGTAATTAACCCAGTACTTTCAGCAATGTTTATTAAGAAACAGAAAGAAGACAAAGTTTTAATCGGAGATGTTTTAATTCAAAAACTGGCTATTCTCTACGACGGAAGTTTAAAGTGGGCTTTAAACCATAGGAAGACGACAATTTTATTTACGGTTGTTGCTTACATTTTTGTATTTATGATTTATGGAATGTTTAATGCAGGAGTTGAATTCTTTCCTGACTTAGAACCAAAACAAATTTTTGTAAATGTTGAAGCTCCTGTTGGAACTCACCTTGATGCTTCAAATGAAATTGTTAAAGAAATTGAAAGCAAAATTAAAGACACTCCAGATATGGATAATTTTATTGTAGATGTTGGAGTTTCAAATAATGGAGGTTTTGACTTCGGAGTTGGAGGAGGTTCTTCTCACACTTCAACAGTTACGATTGACCTTTTCGATAAATTTAAAAGAGTGCAAAATTCTTTCCTTACTCTTGATGGCGTAAAAGAAAAAATTTCTGGAATTCCAGGAGCAAGAGTTGATGTTTCAAAACCTCCAGAAGGACCACCAACTGGAGCAGCCGTAGAAATTCAGATTAAGGGAAATGACTTTAATATTTTGGATGACATTTCAAACAAAATTCAAAGAAAAATTGAAAATGTAGAAGGTCTTGCAGAACTTAAAGACAATTACAATAAAGGTCGTCCTGAACTTAGAATCAGAGTTGATAGAGAAAAAGCTGCACTCTTTGGTTTGAACACAATGCAAATTGCAAATTCAATCCGAACTGCTGTAAATGGTTTTGAAGCTTCGGAATACAGACTTGGACAAGACCAACACGAAATTACTGTTCGTTTTGACAAAAATTATCGTGAAAATTATTCTGATATTTTAGAACTTACAGTTTTTCACGAAGGTACACATTTTCCTTTAGCAAACTTTGCAACAATTGAACTTTCATCTGGACTTAGCCAAGTGAATCACGTTGACGAAGACAGAGTTGTAATTGTTACTGCTGATGCAATTGGTAGAAGCTCATCTGAAATTATGGTAGAAGTTAAAGAACTTCTAAACGGTTTTGAAGTTCCTGAAGGTTACACTCTGAATTATGCAGGACAAGACAAGGAACAAAAGGAAGCGGAAGAGTTTTTAACAAATGCTTTCCTTGTTGCTTTAGGTTTGATTTTCTTTGCTTTGGTTAGCCAGTTTAACTCTGTTACAATTCCTTTTATAATTATGATTTCAGTTCTACTTTCGTTCATCGGAGTTTTCTTTGGACTTCTTGTTACAGATAAACCTTTTGGGATTATTATGACAGGAATTGGAGTAATCTCACTTGCTGGAATTGTGGTAAATAATGCAATTGTGTTGATTGATTACATTCAGAAATTACGTGAACAAGGTATGGAAAAAGTTGATGCAATTATTCTTGGTGGAAAAACAAGACTTAGACCAGTAATCCTCACAGCAATCACAACCATTCTTGGACTTATTCCTCTTACTGCTGGAATTAACATTGATTTTATTGGATTGTTCAAAGGTGATGTCAGTAAGTTTATTGAATTTGGAGCAGACAGTTCTCAATGGTGGGGAAATATGGGAGTTGCTGTAATTTTCGGTTTAATGTTCGCAACTTTCCTTACTTTAATTGTTGTTCCAGTGCTTTATTACTACCTTAGTGATTTGTTCTCAGGTAAAAAAGAAGAAGTAAAAATTTAGATATTTATTTTTTTAGGGAACAATAAATTTTGTTCCTTAAAAAAAGTGTAATTAAAGAATTTCAAGTAAAATTTTGGAGTAAAAAATGCGTTGCCACGAAGTTGATTATCAAATATTTGGCGATGATATGCAAGTCGTCGAAGTCGAATTAGACCCAAATGAAACAGTCATTGCCGAAGCTGGTGCAATGAATTGGATGGAAGATGGAATTAATTTTGAAGCAAAAATGGGCGATGGTTCGAACCCAAGCGAAGGAATTCTTGGAAAATTATTAAATGTCGGGAAAAGGGTTTTGACTGGTGAGTCTATCTTTATGACTCATTTCTCAAATAATTTTTCAGGGAAAAGGTGTGTTGCTTTTGCTGGACCTTATCCAGGGAAAATTATCCCATTAAATATGGCTTCTCTTGGAACTGATTTAATTTGTCAAAAAGATGCTTTCCTTTGTGCAGCTTATGGAACAGAGATTAGCATTGCTTTTAACAAAAAAATCGGAGCTGGTTTCTTCGGTGGTGAAGGTTTTATTTTACAAAGGCTTCGTGGAGACGGAATGGCTTTTATTCACGCTGGTGGAACAGTTATCAAAAAAGAATTGAACAACGAAACTTTGAGAGTAGATACAGGTTGTATTGTTGCTTTTACTCCTGGAATCGAATACGACATTCAAAGAGCAGGTGGTTTGAAATCAATGTTTTTTGGTGGTGAAGGTTTATTCTTAGCGACTTTAAGAGGGACAGGAACTGTTTACTTACAAAGTCTTCCATTCTCAAGATTAGCTGATAGAATTATTGCTCACGCTCCAAGTGCTGGCGGTTCACGAAAAGGTGAAGGTTCTGTTCTTGGTGGTTTAGGTGATTTAATTGATGGCGATAATTATTAAGAAATGCTTAAAAACGCAAGAGCCTGAAAAAATTTTCAGGCTCTTGGTCAGATTGGGAGGAAATCCAAACTAATCAAAACTCGCTTTCATAAACGCTACACATTCCTCAAAAGTTCCCAAAAAATATCAAAAAAAATATTTTATTTCAAAACACCGCTTAAGTAATTGTTTTTTATGAACAAAAAAAATAACATTTTTTTTCAGCAATACGAAAATTGTGTAATTTGTGAGCACAATTGTCAAGTGAATCGAAAATTTGAAGAAGGATTTTGCAGAACTTCGGATAAGTTTTTTATTTCATCTGTTATGACTCACGTTGGAGAAGAAAAAATCATAAATCCAACTTTAGCAATTTTTATTTCGGGTTGTAACGCAAGGTGTAATTTTTGTTACAATTCTGAAACGGCTTTCAATTCGACAAAAGGAGTTGAAGTTTCACCAAAAATGTTAGCCAAACAAATTGACTTTGAATTAGCGAAAAATCCAAAAATCGAAACTGTAAGTTTCCTTGGAGGAGACCCAATTCCTCATTTGCCAAAAGTAATCAAAACAGTTTCCTTAGTCGAAACAAAGACTAAATTTGTTTTGAATTCCAATTTTTATTTTACTGAAAAAGTCTTGCTTGAGATTTTAGACTACTTTCAAGTTTTCCTCGTAGATTTTAAATTTGGAAATGATTCGTGTGCAGATAAAATCGCTCAACTCCCTAACTACACTGAAATTCTGAAACGCAATTTGAAAATCTTACAAAAACACAACCAATTCGACAAAATTTTAATCCGTCATCTTTTGATGCCGAATCATTTTGATTGTTGTTTCGTGTCTGTTGTAGATTGGCTTTCTGAGAATTTGCCAAGTGTAAAATTTAGCCTTTTAGACCAATTTGTAGGGAAAGAGAAATTGAGTAAAAGCGAGATTGAAAAGGCTTGGAAATATTTGGAAAATAAAAATTCAGGCTCTCTTAAAATTATCTAATAAATTTCAAATTTATTTAGATAGCCTTGGAACCAAAGATAGTAAATTGAAATTCTAATAAATTATTTTATATTTAATTTAAATGCTACTTAATTAAATTGCTAAATAGTAATGGATATCGAAAGTAAAATCTTTTATCAAATTTTAAACAATTTACCTGGAATTATAATTGTTGCAACTGAAGAAAAAAAAATAATTTTTATTAATAATGATGGTGAAAAATATTTCAAATGTAAGTTGGAAAAAATCCAAAACAAAAGTTGCCAAATAATTATTAATAAAGAATTTCACGAAACTTTTTGTCTTTTTGAAGAAGTCTCTGAAAATTCAGAAGTTCAATACAAATTTAATGTGAATTTAGCTGGTGAAGCATTTTCTGTTACAGCTTTTAAGGTTGCAACACCTGAAGGAACTTTGATTGTTCACAATTTTAGATTTGTGAATGAAATCGTTTCAAAAATTAGAAAAATCGAAAATGAGAGAGATAAATATCATCTTCAATTTGATAATTTTACTAAAATTTTTGATAAACTTAAAGAAGCCTTTTTGTTAGTCAATTCAGAAAATAAAGTTATTTTGATGAATGAGTTTGCACAAACGACAGTCGGGATTTCTAAAAGCCAAGTTTTAAATTATGAATTTTCAAATTTCCTGAAACTACTTAAGATTAAAAATGACAATAAATTGATTAAGTCTTTAAGTAAAAAAGAGGAACTGTCAAATTACAGTGCATTTTTGGTAGGATTAGAAAATGAGGACAGAAAAATTATTCTTAATACTTTCAAACTTTCTAATGAAGAGAACTCTTTCGATTATTTAATTAATATTCGAGACCTTAAAAGAATTGAAGGCGATTTGCGACTAAAGTCTGAGGGTGAATTGATTCCGGGATTTATTGGTAAATCAAAAGCAATTCAGCAAATTTCGCAAATGGTTCAGATGGTTAAAAATGGCGATACAACAATTTTGATTCAAGGTGAATCAGGAACAGGAAAGGAAGTAATTTCTCACGGAATTCACGAAATGGGAGAAAGAAGAGACAAGCCTTTTGTTGCAGTAAATTGTGCGGCGATTCCTGAACATCTAATAGAATCTGAACTCTTTGGACACGAAAAAGGAGCTTTTACAGGAGCTACAGCCACTAAAATTGGAAAATTTGAACTTGCTTCCGAAGGCACACTTTTCCTTGACGAAATTGGAGAAATGCCTCTTCAACTTCAAACAAAGTTATTACGAGTTTTGCAGGAAAGGAGTTTTGAGCGAGTCGGAAGTAACAAGCAAATTCAGACTAATACAAGAGTTATTGCTGCCACAAATAAAAACTTAGCAAGTGAGGTTGAAAAAGGTAATTTTAGGAGAGATTTATTTTTTAGACTAAATGTAATTCCAATAAAATTACCACCTTTACGAGACAGAAAAGAGGATATTGAACTTTTGATTAAAACTTTTATACCAAAACTTTCAGCAAAATACAATAAAAGAATTCTTGGTGTAGAAAAAAAATCACTTCAATTTTTATTAGAATATCCTTGGCTTGGAAATGTTAGAGAATTGATGAATGTTTTGGAATATGGAATTATCTGTTGTCAATCAACAGAGTTAGAACTTCCTGACTTTGAAAATATTTTGAACCTAAAATCCACTAAAAATGAACCTAACAGTGAGAAAAACGAAAAGCTAACTTATTCAGATTTGGAGCGAAATAAGATTTTAAAAACTTTAGAAAAAGTTAACGGCTCGTTAAATGATGCCGCTGAAATTTTGGAAATGCACAGAACAACTCTTTGGAGGAAAATGAAAAAATATGGAATTTAAAATGAAAATTCTTTTCGTCTGTTATGGAAATATTTGTCGTTCTCCGTCAGCAGAAGCAGTTATGAAAAAATTAGTAAAAAATGAAAAATTGAGTGATAAAATTTACTGTGATTCAGCAGGAATTAATGGTTACCACGAAGGGCAAAATGCTGATTCACGAATGAGAGAATACGCTTCAAAACGTGGCTTAAATCTGACAAGCATTTCGAGGCAAATTAATCCGAAAATTGATCTCGAAAAATTCGATTACATCGTTGGAATGGATTACGAAAATATGAATGATTTGACTCATCTTGATTTTGATGGGAAATACAAAAATAAAATTATCAAAATGACTGATTTTTGCACAAAAATTAATGCAAGAGATGTTCCCGATCCTTATTACGGAGGTGGTAAAGGTTTTGAAATTGTTCTTGATATTTTAGAAGATGCTTGTGAAGGTTTTTTACAAAAATTGAAAAAAGAAATTTAGCTCTAAAAGTGGAAGTTTTGCAAAAAATTGAAGAAGTCTTAAACGAAAAAGTCAAAAGTAAGACTAATATTTTTGGCGGTTGCATTGCAAATTCACAAAAGATAGAAACTGAGTCAGGTCGTAGTTTTTTTGTGAAGACTTTAGAAAACAAACCCAAGATTTTTCAAAATGAAGCAAGTGGATTGAAAGAATTGCAAAAAGCTAAGGCAATCAGAATTCCAAAAGTGATTTTTCAGGATGAAGCTTTTCTTTTGCTTGAGTTTGTTGAAGAGGGAAGAAAAGACAATGAGTTTTTTCGTAATTTTGGTCAGCAATTTGCAAATCTACATAAATTTGAGAATGAGAATTTTGGCTTTTTTGAGGATAATTACATTGGTGCAAATCCACAAAAAAATATTCCGAATAGATCTGAAGCAAACAATTGGACGGAATTCTATTTTAACAAACGTTTGCTTTTCCAATTCAAACTTTGTGAAAACAATGGCTTTTCTACACTGGAAATGAGGAAATTGTTTTTACAATTGGAGAGCAAAATCGAAAAAATTTTGGAAGGAAGTGAAAATGTTCCTTCTTTGCTTCACGGAGACTTGTGGAGTGGTAATTTTCTTGTTGATGAAAATTCAAATCCTTGTTTAATCGACCCTGCGGTTTACTACGGAAATCGGGAAGCAGATTTGGCGATGACAAAATTATTCGGTGGATTTGACCAAAATTTCTATCAAACTTACAATGAAACTTTTCCACTTGCAGAAGGTTATAAATATCGAGAAAATATTTACAACCTTTACCACATCTTAAATCATTTAAATTTGTTTGGTAAAAGTTATTACTTACAAGTGATTTCACTAATGAAAAGTTACGTTTAAATGATTCCTTCCACTAAAAATACTTTTGGTTTTGCTCAAGAAGCAATGCAATTTTGGGACTTCAAAAATCCAAAACTTACACATCTTGGCGATTCAGGAAATTCTGTTTACTTAGTTCAAACCGAAAATCAAAAATTTATTTTACGGCTGACTTCAACTGCTTACAGAACTAAACCCGAAAATCAAGCAGAATTGGAATTTTTACTTCATTTAAACAAAAATGGTGTTAAAGTTAATTTTCCAATTTTATCAAAAAATACAAATTTAGTGGAGGAAATCACTTCAAGCAATGATTTGACTTGTTCGGTTTTTAATTTTGTTGAAGGTGAATTTGTCAAACCAAGTTCTGAACTTTGGAACAAGGAAATGTTTTTGAATTGGGGCAAAACTCTTGGGCAAATTCATAAATTTGCGATGACTTTTGAACCGAAAAGCAATTGTGACCGATGGCATTGGAATGAGGAAGTCCTGATTCGTGATGCTAAAATTTTAATTCCAAAAAGTGATTCTAAATCTTTTGAAGAGTTAGAATTTTTAATTGAAAGAATAGGCTTGTTACCAAAAATAAAAGAAAATTATGGATTGGTTCACGCAGATTTTGCACCACAGAATTTTGCTTACGGTAAAAATGGCTTGTTTGCATTTGATTTTGGGAATTGTTGTTACCATTGGTTTGTTTCAGATTTAGCAATTTCTTTGTCTGTTTTAAGGAGGCAGAAAGAAAAGGAAAAATACCAAGAGTGGATTTTTGAAGGGTACGAGAAAGTAAAACCCTTACCAAATTCTGAATTACAAAATTTGGACTTATTCTTTAGGCTTAGACTTCTCTACGTTTACCTTTCTCGGCTTTACAAATTTGGAATGAATCCAACGAAAGAAGAAAAGAAAATCTTAGTTGAATTGAAGAGTAGAGTGCATCAAAAATTATCTTTAATGTGAGTTTAAGAATAATTAATGAGAGAATTTGTAAAGTTTTTCTCCTGCTTCTTCAAGAGTTTCATTGCCTTTACAGAAGCAGAACCTTAGCAAATTTTGAGATGAATCTTTGTTTGTATAAAACACTGAAACAGGAATCGAAGCTACTTTTGCTTGACGCGTTAATCTTTGTGCAAAAGTAAAGTCGTCTTCATCGGAAAAATTTGAGTAGTCGGCAAGAATGAAATAAGTTCCTTGTGGCTGAATTGGTTTGAAACCTGTATTTTGTAAAATCTCAAAAAGTAAATTCCTTTTTTCCAAGTAAGTTTCTTGGAACTCTTCGTAAAATTCATCGCCGACTTTTAAAGCATCTGACATTGCCACCTGAAAAGGTGTAGAGGTTGCAAAAGTAACGAATTGATGACAAGCTCGGAGTCTGCGAGTGAGTTCTTCACAAGCAAGTGAAAATCCGATTTTCCAACCTGTGTAGCTGAATGTTTTTCCAGTTGAAGAAATTGTAACAGTTCTGTCTCGCATTCCTTCGATTGTTGCAAGCGGAATGTGCTTAGCTTCGTCAAAAATCAAATGTTCGTAAACCTCGTCGCAAATTGCAATTACATTCCATTTCTTGCAAAGTTCTGCAATCTTTTTCAATTCTTCCACTGTAAACACTTTTCCAGTGGGATTTTGTGGAGTGTTGAGAACTAAAAGTTTTGTCTTTTCGTTAAAAAGTGAAGATAATTTTTCAAAATCAACTTTGTAACTTGGTAACTCAATTGAAACAGTTTTTACAGTTCCTCCAGAAAGTCGAATTACTGGAGCGTACGAGTCATAAACTGGGTCAAAAACAATGCATTCGTCTCCTTGTTCCACTAAAGTTGTAAAAGTTACAAAGAGTGCTTCTGTTGCTCCACTATAAATAGTTACTTCATTCTTAGGGTCGAATTTTGTTCGGTAGAATTTTTCAAAATGCTCCTTTACAGATTCTCGCATCATTGGTAAACCAGGCGAATTTGCGTACTGATTAAATTTATTTTGCATTGCCCAAACGGCTTTTTTGCGAATAAAATCGGGTCCATCAAAATCTGGAAAACCTTGCGAAAGATTTACTGCATTTTCATTAATTGCAAGTTCTGACATTGTTGTAAAAATTGAGGTTTCGGTTTTTGCAAATTTATTACCAAGTTTAAGCATTTGATTTCCTTTAAGGATTAGTGGAAAGAGAACAGGAATCCACTAAAAATAAAATTTAATGTTTTAAGTATTTACCTATTTTTACTTTTTCTTTATTTTGAAAAATAAAAGGCTAAAGCTATGCCATATTCGAACTTAAAAGACTTTATCCGAATTTCTGAAAAATTTAGCTATCAATATTATGCAAAAGAAGTTGATTGGCGAAATGTAACAGAAATTGTACTAAATAATCAAGAACTGTCAGTAAGTGACAGAAATTTAGTAAAGCAAAATATAATTTTTGTAAGTGGAATGTATGATGCGAAAGAACGTAAATTAGGTCCTTTAGCAATTTTCCATCCACTCCGAGTCGCAAGTCTTGTTTCAAAAATTATACCATTCGAGAAGAAACATAATGTCTTAGTTGCTCTTTTGCACGATATTTTTGAGGATATTAAACCTAAAAATGAAGATGTTGAAAACTTTGAATGGGTAACGAAATATCCTGATTTTCAAAAAATTCTTGATTATTTAACCAAAGATGAAAAATGGTATTTGTTTGAAAGGTTAAAATGGTTGACGAAGAGGGAGAGAGAAAATTACATACAATACATTTCAAGACTTTTGGAGTCCTCAGAAAGTAAATTTGATAAAGATGGAACTCCACAGGTTTTAGCTATAAAGTTAGCAGATAGGTTGGATAACACATTTGATTTGGGAATTAATTTGAAAGATCCATTAGATAGCACAAACTTGTTTGAAGAAATTATTAAAATTCTCTATGGATTTTCTCAATCAAAAAAAGTTAGAGGATTAACTCCAAAAACATCTTTTAACAATGCAGAATGCCTTTATCAGTTAAGTAAAAATATTATTTTACTTTCATTAGTAAGGCAACACGAAGAATATTTTGAATCTGACTATGTTGTAAAAATTTTTGACTCTTTAGTTAAAGCAAGTTTAAAAGAATCCGAAAGAATTGCGTTAAGAATTTTAAATTCACCAATAAATTTTGATAAAAAAGCTTGCATAATTGAGACGATAGAGTACTCAATTAGCGGAAAGTTTGATTCAATAACTTTAAAAAGTGATTTTTCAAGTTTAGATGGACTCTTCTTATCGAAATTTGAATTTGAAAATAAAGATGAAAGAAAAGAAGAATTGAAGAACTTAAACCGAGATAAAGAGTTGATTTTTAAATGTGCTTTATCTTTCGCTGTGATATTTCTTAAATTTCAGAGCGAGAAAAATTTCTTCGTAAGAGGTATAACTGAAAGTGGAATAAACCCTGATTAAAATTGATAAAATTTAGGTTTGACAATTTTTAACTCCTTAATTACATTAAGCCACATTTTTGCGGGAGTGGTGGAATTGGTAGACACGTCAGACTTAGGATCTGGTGCAATTACAACTTGCGTGGGAGTTCAAGTCTCCCCTTTCGCATAATTTTAGAAGCCGTTTAATTTTAGACGGCTTTTTTTGTTTTAGAATATTTTTTGTTTTACAAATCGAGCGGATTTTAGGCTTTTTGAATTAATAAATTCTGTTTGATAAAATGGAACTAATTCACCTCCAAAGTCTCCTTTGAACTCTCGAATTCCAGGGGTATTTGCACCAATAAAATCTAGTTCACTAAAATCATTTCTCAACTCTTCGTTACTTAAGACTTTGTACATTAAAAATGTTCCAATGAAATTTACCTCTGGGTATTTTCCTTTTTTAATTCCTGAAATCAAACTAAAGAGTTGTTCTTTGAACGTTCCAACAATCCAATTTCCAAGCGGTTCGCCAGATTTTGAAAAAACAAAGTAAGATTTTATCAAATTCATTTCCTTAAGTAATTTCATAAAATTTATAAAATTATCTTTTTCAAATCTAAAATTAACTCCGTTTGAAATTCGAGCCTCAATTTGAAAATTATAACTTGTCTCAAAATCGTAGTGTTCTTTTACAAAACATTCAGAATTAATAGCTTTTTTTATGTGCCTTCTTCTTGCATTTCGGATTTTCTCGAATTGTGAGTTTTCATCTAAAAGTTCGTTTCTAAGAGTGTAACTAACTTTGACATTCCAATTTCTGTCATTAAAAACTCTTACATCTTTAAGGGCTGAATTATGACTTAAGTAAACCCAAGCGAATTCTTTTTCCAAAAATATCGCAATCTCAGAAGTGAGTTCAAATTTTCTTTTCGTTTCTGAAGAAATATTTTGAACAGTAAAATCTGAGTCAAAAATTATTCCGTTGTAGTAATTCAAAAAAGGTAAAGTTGATGTTTTTTGATTCAGCTTTGTTGAAGGGAAAATGACGCAACCACCAAGAACGTTTTGTTTCTTCGAAATCACCAAAAGTTTAAAGTCATCTCCAAAGATTCTTTTGTAAGTCGAAAGCCATTCGAGGCTGTGAAAAATCGTAGAGTTTGAATTTGAAACCAGTGTGTTCCAAATTTCAAATTTATCTTCTGCAAGAAATTTTATTGTGTAATCCGATTTCTGCAAGAGTAATTACCTCAAAAGTAACATTTTTTTGGTTTGTAAAAAGTTTGCTGTTTCAAGACTGTAAAAGTAGATTCCACTTGCAACTTGTTTAGAATTTTCGTCAGTTCCATTCCAAACGACCGAACCACTTTGCTCGCTCAATTCAAACTCTCTTACCTTCTCACCCAAAACATTAAAAATTACCAATTTTGCATTTTCGTAATTCGTAATTTGTAATTCGTAATTAATTGTTGTCGAAGGGTTGAAAGGGTTTGGAAAATTTTGCTCAAGTCTAAAATTTGAAGGCTTGTTAGTTG
This sequence comes from Calditrichota bacterium, assembly GCA_008501735.1. Lineage (GTDB taxonomy): Bacteria > CLD3 > CLD3 > CLD3 > CLD3 > CLD3. The sequence continues at coordinate 15,165 of QQUF01000055.1, forward strand.
GGGAATTTGTAGAAGTTGTGATTGTTTGGTCTGCGATGTTTTGTAGGAAAATAACTGAAGTAGAATCTAATCCTGCTGTAAAACTTAAGCCAACAGGACTTTCATTAAAAAAAGTTTTGTAAAAAACGCAGGCGGCAAGGTAAGAACCTTTCAAACTTGGGTGACTGTTGTCTGCACTCCAAAGTTCGGCTGCAAGTGAGTCTGTCAAAAGTGCATTTTTCCAAGCCAAACCAACAGGAGCAACTTTTGAAGCCGTTTCTTCTGCAATTGATTCGTAGGCAAATTTGAGAGAACTTTGCATTTCGTGAAAACTTGGGAAATTTGGGCTACAATTTGAACTATAACATTGTTGACCACCAAATTTTCTCCCCCAAGTCATAAAAAAAACTGTCTGAGAGTTTTGTAAACTAATCAAAGAATCTAATTCTTGAGCAGAAGGGTACATCCAATTGTAACGAGTGAAATCAATTGTAGGAACTTGACTTTGTTCCTGCAAAACTACAAAATCCCAATTTTCAAGCTGGATTTTTGTCAAAGTTGTTAGATTATTTTTGTGTTGGTCAAGCCTGTAACCTCCAGGAGTATTTTGGTCGGTAAAAACATTTTTGCCAGCAGAAGTTGCCAAATTTTTAATGAGCTGTGGCAAGTCGTTAACGTAAGTGTAGCTGTTTCCCAAAAACAAAACTTTTAGCGAGTCTTGAGCAATTACACTTGTGGTTAAAACAAGAAGTAAAATTAGTGCTTTTAAATTTTTCATTTTAGTAGTGATAAGTTTTTCCATTTAGGATTGTGAGTGAGCGATAAATTTGTTCGACTAAAAGAAGAGCCGCAATTTCGTGTGGAAAAGTTAGTTTAGAAAGAGACAATTTCTGCCAATTTTTTGGTATTTTTTCTTGCGAAATTCCGAAAGCTCCAAAAACTACAAACTCAAGTTCACCACCATAAGTTTTGACTGGTTTTAAAATTTTTTCCACGAATTGTAGAGTAGAGTATTCTTTACCAAATTCTGTCAAAGCAAAAACATTTTGCCCTTTAATCTTTGAAACGATTTTAGCCAAATCATCATCAAAATTCCGACTTTCCTTTGTTTCTACAAATTCGATTTTTGCAAAAGAGGTTGAGCATTTTTGGTAGTGCTTTGTTAAAGATAAAATTTCTTTTTTCTTTAATTTGCCAAACGTGTAAATGTTTATTCTTAACAAAAGATTTCCGAGTAATTAAATAATGCAAACATTGTAATTTAAAGATTTTTCATTAAATTTGCCAAGTTTTAACTTAAGAATTGTTTTGCTTAAATTCCAAAAATATTGGAGTACATTTTGACAGCTCGTTTATTTTTAGACGACGGAACTAAATTTGTAGGTTCCGCATTCGGTGCAAAAACTACAAAAGTTGGTGAAATTTGTTTTAATACCTCATTTTGTGGTTACCAAGAAATATTAACTGACCCTTCTTACTACGGACAAATTATTACTTTTACTTCGCCTTTAATCGGGAATTACGGGATTACAGAAGATGCTTTTGAATCTCAAAAAATCCATTGCTCTGGAGTTGTGGTCAAAGAGGCAGCGAAATCTGTTTTCTATCCAAAATCAATTGCGACGATTGACGAATTTTTGAAAAAATATGAAATTCCCGGTATTGAAGGGATTGACACTCGCAAATTGACAAAAATCATTCGTCAAAAAGGTGCATTAAAAACATTAATCACAACAGAAGATATTTCTGACAAAGAGGCTTGGGAACAACTAAAAACCACTGAAAATATTTATCTGGGAAATTTAACGCCTTTCGTTAGTCGCAAAGAAATTGAAATCCGCAAAAGAGAAAATTCAAAATATAAAGTTGCACTTTATGATTTCGGAGTCAAAGAAAGCATAATTCGTAGTCTCTTGAAAAGAAATTGCGAAGTTGTGATTTTCCCTTCAACAGCAACTTACGAAGAAGTTTTAGCAGTAAATCCAGATGGAATTTTAATTTCAAATGGTCCGGGAAATCCAGAAGCCGTTGAAAGTGGAATTTCAAACATCAAAAATCTTTTAGGGAAAAAGCCAGTTTTTGGAATCTGTCTTGGACACCAACTTTTATCTTTAGCTTTTGGTGTTAAAACTACAAAACTAAAATTCGGACACAGAGGTGGAAATCACCCAGTGAAAAATCTTGAAACAGGAGTTATCGAAATTACTCCACAAAATCACGGATTTAACATTGAGCCTGAAATGCTTAGTGAAATTGACGGAATAAACGTAACTCACGTAAATATTAATGACGGAACAGTCGAAGGAATAGAAATTCCTGACCTAAATGTTTTTTCTGTACAACATCACCCAGAGGCTTCACCAGGACCAAATGACTCAAAGTATCTTTTTGATAAATTTATTGAACGAATGTCGCAATACCAAAAATCTCAAAATTAATTAAAAATTAAAAATGCCAAAAAGAACAGACATAAAATCAATTTTAATTATTGGAGCTGGTCCAATCGTAATTGGTCAAGCTTGTGAATTTGACTACTCAGGAACTCAAGCTTGTAAAGCTCTACGAGAAGAAGGTTACAGAATTATACTCGTGAACTCAAATCCTGCAACAATTATGACTGACCCAGAATTTGCCGATGCAACTTACATTGAGCCTGTTTCTCCAGAAATTATTGAAAAAATTATTCAAAAGGAAAAACCCGATGCAATTCTCCCGACAGTTGGAGGGCAAACAGCTTTAAATGTTGCACTGAAACTTGATGAATTAGGAATTCTTGAAAAATACAATGTTGAGCTGATTGGAGTTAATGCAAAGTCAATTGCCAAAGCTGAGAGTAGAGAACTTTTTAACAATGCAATGGATAAAATTGGTTTACGAGTTGCTAAAGGTTCTTTTTGTAGAGATTTTCAAAGTGCTCACAAATTTTTAGACGAAATTGACTTTCCAGTAATTATTAGACCTTCTTTTACACTTGGTGGAAGTGGTGGCGGAATTGCTGAAAATATTGAAGAATTTGAAAATGTTGTTGAAAAAGGTTTAAAAGCAAGTCCAATTCATGAAGTTCTTATGGAAGAAAGTCTTTTGGGTTGGAAAGAATTTGAGCTTGAAGTTGTACGTGATTTGAAAGACAATGTGATAATTGTTTGTTCAATTGAAAATATTGACCCAATGGGAGTTCACACAGGCGATTCAATAACAGTTGCTCCAGCTTTGACACTTTCAGATAAGATTTACCAAAAACTACGTGATGCTTCAATTGCAATTTTGCGAGAGATTGGTGTTGAAACAGGTGGTTCAAATGTTCAGTTTGCGATAAATCCTGAGACAGATGACATTATTGTAATTGAAATGAACCCGAGAGTTTCAAGAAGCTCTGCTTTAGCTTCAAAAGCAACAGGTTTTCCAATTGCAAAAATTGCTGCGAAACTTTCAGTTGGAATGACTCTTGACGAAATTCAAAATGACATTACAAAAACAACTTACGCAGCTTTTGAACCTGTTTTGGATTACGTTGTAACAAAAGTTCCTCGTTGGGATTTTGAAAAATTTGCTGGAGCTGACACAAGACTTACTGTCCAAATGAAATCTGTTGGTGAAGCAATGAGTATTGGTAGGACTTTTAAAGAATCATTGCAAAAAGGATTTCGCTCACTTGAAATTGGCTTAAATGGTTTTGAGTCAAAAAGTGTTGAAATGACAGATGAAGAACTTTTAGCTAAAATCTCAAAACCTTCTGCTTACGGTTTACTTTCCATAAAAACAGCTCTTGAAAGAGGAATTCCACTTGAAGAAATTTATGAAATTACTAAGGTTGACAAATGGTTTTTGAACCAGTTTTTGGAATTAATCAAATTTGAGAAAAAGCTCAAAAGTGAAGAATTAACGGAGGAACTTTTACGAGAAGCAAAAGAATTAGGTTTTGCAGATAAACAAATCGGAAAGATTATCGGGAAAACTGATGAAGAAATCCGAAGTCTTAGAAAACGAAAAGGCATTTTTCCAACTTATAAAACAATCGACACTTGTGCGGCAGAATTTGAATCTTACACAAATTACCTTTACTCAACCTACGACGAAGAAAACGAATCAAAAGTTTCTGATAGAAAAAAAGTAATGATTCTTGGAGGAGGTCCAAACAGAATTGGTCAAGGAATTGAGTTTGATTATTGTTGTGTTCAAACTGCTTTTGCCCTGAGGAATGAAGGATTCGAGGTTTTGATGGTTAATTGTAATCCTGAAACTGTTAGTACAGATTACGACATTTCGGACAAACTTTACTTTGAGCCTGTAACTTTTGAAGACGTGATGAATATTTACGAACTTGAAAAACCAGAAGGTGTTTTGATTCAATTTGGAGGTCAAACTCCACTAAAAATTATTCACCAACTTGTGAAGCACGGAGTAAAAGTTCTTGGAACAAGCAGTGAAAGTATTGACATCGCAGAAGACAGAGAAAGATTTGATGAGTTTCTAACGAAATTTGACCTAAAAGCTCCTGCAAGTGGTTTTGCTAACGAGCCAAAGGAGCTCAAAGAAATTGCTTTAAAAGTTGGTTTCCCGTTGCTTGTTCGTCCTTCTTACGTTCTGGGTGGAAGAGCAATGGAGATTGTTTACGATTTTGAAGATTTAGACAATTATTTAAAAGAAAATGCAGAATTCACAAATGAACACCCGATTTTATTGGACTCATTTTTGGAAGATGCTTTTGAATTTGACGTTGATGTCCTTTCTGACGGAGAAGAAACTTACATTGCAGGAATTATGCAACACGTTGAAGAAGCTGGAGTTCACTCAGGTGATTCTTCTTGTGTCTTGCCGCCGTATATGATTAATCTTCCTTCATTAAATGAGATTAAGAAAATTGCTGAAATTTGTGCAAAAGAGTTGAATATTCGCGGTTTGATGAATATTCAAATTGCTGTGAAAGATGGCGAGGTTTACATTTTAGAAGTGAATCCGAGAGCTTCAAGAACAGTGCCTTTTGTTTCAAAAGCCATAAATGTTCCGTTGGCAAGAATTGCTGCTTTGCTTTCTGTCGGTAGAAAATTATTTGATTTCAATTTGCCTTCACAAAATTATCCAAGTGGATTCACTTTTGTAAAAAAACCTGTTTTTCCTTTTAACAAATTTCCAAAGTGTAGTAAACATTTAGGACCTGAAATGAAGTCAACAGGTGAAGTTATGGGAATAGCTAAAAACCTTGGAAATGCTTTTGCGAAAGCACTTCTTGGTGCAAATTATGAAATCAAACTTAAAGGAAGTGTTTTCATTAGTGTTCACGACAACGACCAATTGAGTGCAATTTCAATAGCGAGAGATTTTATCGAACTTGGATACAAAATTTTCGGAACTCGTGGAACTGCAGAAATCTTAAAGAAAAACGGAATCAAAGCCTACACGATAAATAAAATTAGCGAAAACAAAGCTCCAAATATTTTGACTTTGCTTCGTAACAAAGAAGTTGATTTGGTTTTCAACACTCCTCTTGGTAAAGAATCGAGAAGAGATGAATACTTGATGGCTGATACTGCTTATCTTTTCAAAGTTCCAATGATTACAACAATTTCAGGCATTCAGGCAACTATTCGTGGAATTCGTGCTTTGCAAAATGAACTTTTAAGTGTTTCTCCATTACAAGAAATTTATCGAGAAATTTAATTTCTAAGCGAAAACTCAAATTTTAAGTAAGCAGAAAAATTAAAAAAGGTGTACAAAATGAAATACAAAGTTATTCTATCGCTCTTACTAACCATTCTTATGTTCAGTTTCGCTTTTAGCCAAAACAAAAATGAGTTTGAAATCCAAATCCCTGATTCGGGAACTGTTCAAGTTTTAAAAACTAAAGATGGTTCAAAATTTATTGGAAAAGTCATCTCCTTTGATGACGAAAAAGTTCTTTTTGAAACTCAAAACGGAAATTTCGAAATCAAAAGAAATAAGATTAAAAGCCTTGAAAACTACTCCGATACAAATGTAAAATCAGGTGAGTTTTTTAATCCTGACCCAAATGTCTCAAGATTATTTTTTGCTCCTAAAGGTAAAATGCTTAAAAAAAGAAAAGGCTACTACCAAAATATTTGGCTCTTTTTTCACAACGTAACTTTTGGAATTACTGACAACATTACTATGGGAATTGGAGGCTCGTTATTTCCTGAAGTTGATGAGCAACTTTATTTTTTTACACCAAAAATTGGTAAGAGAGTCAATAAAAAATTTAGTGTTGCAGGTGGAGTTTTGGGAATAAAATTACCTGACGACGAAAATAGATTAGTTGGGATTGGCTACGGTGTTGGAACTTATGAACTGAAAAAGGATGTGGTTGACGTAACTTTTGGAGCAGGTTATGGCTTTGTCGGAAAAGATTTGGCTGAAAAACCTGTTTTTGTTTTGGGACTCGAAACAAGAGCAGGTGGACATTTTGCATTAATTTCAGAAAATTGGATTATTCCTGAATTTGAAAATTCAATAAATTCTGTTGGTATTAGATTTTTTGGTGAAAAACTTGCTGTGGATTTGGCTTTTATATTTTCAATTACTGGTGATAGCGGAAATTTTTTCCCTTACTTAGATTTTGTTTACAATTTCTGATTTAAGAAATCTGTGTAAAGGCTTCTTAATTTTTCAGAACTGTAAGCTCCTTCACGTAAAATTTTTAATTCATTTTTGCTAACGTCAGCTACTGTTGATGGAATTGGAGTTTCTAAAGCTCCAAAGTCTATTAAACAATCGACATTTTGGGTAATTTCTGAATCAATTTCTTTGATTGAAATTGGGTCAGATTTTCCACTTTGAGAAATATTAGCAGAAGTTGAGAAAATAGGTTTTTTGATTTCTGAAAGTATTTTTAAGCAAAATTCATTTTGTGGAATTCTTGCACCGAGTGTTGTTTTACCAAATTCAAAAATTAAAGTAAGTGGTGCAACCCAGCAATTTTTTATTAAAAAAAATCCTAAGTCTGAAATTTTCACTCCAATTTCTTCGAGCATCTCAACGGAATTTACAAGAATGCTAAGAGGCAATTTCTCGTTCCGATTTTTAATCTCATAAATCTTTTTCTTGCCAATTTCCGAGTCAAAAACACAACCAATCCCATAAACTGTTTCTGTTGGATAAACGATTACACCGTCTTTTTGTAAAACTTGTGAAACTTCGGAGTAAGAGATATTTTGAGGAGTAAAAATCATTTTAGAGCAAACGGAAAATGAAAACGATGAAGACTAAAAGTAGGAAAATCGCTGTTAGTTTTTTCCAATCAAGGTTCAATCCTTGGGGGAATTCATAGTTACAAATTGTGCAATGAGTTTCATTTGAATCAACTTCAAATGCACAACTCGGGCATTCTTTTTTCTTCGGAATTTCGTGAATTTTAGCCATTAGAATTTGACAGCATTTTTTAAATCTTGGATTGCTTTTGGAATGTCATTTTTTCCAAAAACTGCTGAGCCTGCAACGAAAACTTCTGCACCTGCTTTTGCAACCTCATTAATATTTTTTGTAGAAATTCCGCCATCTACTTGGATTTTAATGTTTCGAGTTCCAATTTTTTCTTTAAGTTGGCAGATTTTATCTAAACTTTGTGGAATGAAACTTTGACCACCTAAACCAGGATTGACAGACATAATTAGCACAAGGTCAATTTCATCTAAAATGTAGTCCAAAACATTTAGTGGAGTGTGAGGGTTTAGTGAAATTCCAACTTTTGCACCTGTGGATTTAATTTTCTGAATTGAACGGTGAAGGTGAGTTGGAGCTTCTGCGTGAATCGTAATCCAATCGGCTCCAGCTTTACGAAAATCTTCAACAAAGTCGTCAGGATTTGTAACCATCAAATGAGCATCTAAAGGTAAATTTGTAAGTTTGCGAATTGCCTTTACAATAAAAGGTCCAAAAGTAATGTTTGGCACAAAATGTCCGTCCATAACATCAAGATGGATCCAATCTGCACCGCCATTTTCAGCGAGTTTGATTTGTTCAGCAAGTTTCCCGAAATCTGCTGAAAGAACAGATGGAGCTATTAAAATTGACATAAAATTTCCTAACTTTTTGAGGCAAAATAAAGATAAAAATTACCTTTTCCAAAATGAAAATCAAAGATTGAAAAGAGTATTTTTAAAATACTCTAAATATGAAATACTTGCATAAATTTTACTTTTGAACTTTTCACTTTTAGAAGATAATTGTATTTTTTTAGTTGCTTTTTGGATTTCTAAAACCTTTCCGACAATTTGTCTTTCACTAATCAAAGTCGGAAATTTTCTGTTATCACCTTTCTCCCAAAAGTGAATTCCATTTTCATTTCTAATAATTTTCACAATCCTGTGAATTATAAAATTATCCTCAACATAAAATGCTACTAAATCTCCAAATTCAATTTTAGAGACAGTGACTTTCTGAACAGTAATTTTATCACCTTCACAAATTAATGGAAGCATACTAAATCCATTCACTTGGAAAGTTACTTGTTTGTTGTTTTTACTAATTAGTTTGAGAATTTCGTTTTTACTTATCAAAAATCTGTAGAATTTATATTAAAAAGTATGCTTAAATATTAAAAAATTTCGCTTTCCAATATAACATAAATAGTTTAATTTTAAAAATGCAGTAAAATGTAATAGCTAAAATTACATTAATTAATAATCATATTTTATAGTGAGGTGTTTTTATGAATTTAAAAACAAAAAGTTTGATAGTGAGTTCACTAACATCAATTCTATTTTTGTCTTCGCAATTATTTGCACAGACATTTGTAGCGATGCGCGTGAATGTATCAGGTCAGAGTAATGGAGGATTTTTACCTGCCGCAAGTATTGTTGACATTACAGGAACCTATAGTTCTTTCGCGGCAGGAAATCCATTTCAGACATTTACAGCAGGTCCAGATATTCCAGGTAATTCAGGTTTCACTTACATTGAATCAACAGGAAATTTGA
>QQUF01000042.1 GCA_008501735.1 Calditrichota bacterium
CTGTGAAAGTTCACTCAAAGAAGAAAGTCCAAAAGACATTCCGTTGTTTGGTGAGTAAAAGATACCTTCACTTGTTTTTACAAAAATATTATTATTTCTACTAATTAGAATTTCTTCAACAGGAAAGCCGAAGTTAGTGTTTTGAGATAAATTTAAAGCTGTCCATTCAACTTGAGGACTAAAACTTTTCACACTTCTGTAAAGTGTTGCACTTCCATTTACGGATTTTTTCAGTCCCAAAATTATGAATACTTCACTACTTTTGGTTTTGTATTCAACAATCGGATTTTCTTTGTCTTTCTTAGCTTCTTCTAATTCAAAATAATTTCTTGGTAAACCGAAAACATTCCCAACTAAAATCACGAGTAAAAGTAAAATTACTTTCATACTTCTCTGCCTTTTTTAATTCTATGGCTTTTTTTAAAATATTTTTTTAACTCATCAAAAATAAACTAATAATTTTGGTTTTTGACAATAGCAAATTTTAGCACTATAAACTATTCTCTAACAATTGAGAACCTCACTGGAAGTGAGAATCTCAAAAATTATTTTAAAAGTAGCATCTTTTTCGTGATGCTATTTTTATTACTTACAAGTTTGTAAAAATAGATTCCTGAACTAACAGGTTTCCCAAACTTGTCAACGCCGTTCCAAACAATTTCACCTGAATTGGAACTTAGTTTCCACGATTTCACCTCCTCTCCGAGAATGTTAAAAATTAAAAGTTTTGCTTTTTCGTAATTTGTAATTTGTAATTCGTAATTAATTGTCGTTGAAGGATTAAAAGGATTCGGATAATTTTGGCTTAAATGAAAGTCTTTAATTTCGTTAGAGTTTTCTTCCGAACTTGTAACAATCTCAGCAGTTACAAGAACAGGTTGAATAGACTTAACTTGCTGATTAGTGTGAAACTGAATGTTTTGTGAGTAAGAACCTGCCATTTGTGGAAAGAAAAACAGATTGAGTGAAACGGAAGAGTCAGGTTGAATAGTAAAAGGAAGAGAATTCAGTGAAGCAATGTTTGTTGGAAAGTCAATTTGAGAAATAGTTAGAGGAAGGTTTCCAATATTTTTAATCACAATATTTGTGTCAACTGAAACTGTGTTGGAAGAGTCAATAATTCCCAACTCCAAATTATTTGATTTAAAGAAAGGCATTTTGTAAAAACCTCTACGGAACCTTAAATTAAGTTCTCCAAGTCCGGGAGAAACTTCTTTTGCATCAGTGTAAGCAGTGTAAACGAGAGAATCGTCAATAGCAACTCCGTAGTTTATCAGAATACCATTTAAATCTGGTTCGTATTTTGAAACTTGAATATGTTGAGAGAAAGTTTCTCCGTTATCTCTTGAGAATCTTGTAATTAGTCTTCTTCCTGGCCAAAATTGGTCGTCATACCAAACAGGAAAGACATTATTTCCGTGTGAAGCGAGTTGTTGTTTAATTTCAGCTGTACAACTTGAATCCATCATACACAGAGTAACATTTGGAGTAAAGGAAGTTCCGTAATTTTCACTTTTAATGTAAGCGATATAAGTAAACCCTTGAGTAAGATGAAAAGTATTAGTGTGAAAAAATACTTCTGGCCAATCCGTGTTATTACCAGTTGGATTAATATCATATTCACCAGTCCAAGAGTTTCCCAAGTCAAAAGACCTGTAAGCGGCAGTCTCACCAAGAGCAGTTGAATTTCCTGTTCTTGCATAAACAATAGAGTTTCCACCAATCGCAACACTCGGTCTCTGAATCGTACTAAACAAAGGACCTGCTATCGAATCGTAAGGAGAAAAACTCATTCCTTCATCATAAGAAATTGATTGATAAACATTTCCACCTGCTCCCGTTTCCTGATAATCATAAAGTGTGTCTCCACGAGCTATGAAACCAGATTGAACTGCATAAGTTATGGGAACTTTAGGATTCCAAGTCAAACCTCTGTCATCACTAACATAAATTCTTATCTCAGGAGGATTGCTTTGTGATGTGGTAATCGTGTAAGCGTGAACGTAACTTCCCGAAGTAAAAACTTCATAGATTCCTCCCATTGTGTCAGAAATTACAAGCTCAGGAGCAAAGGTAGTTCCGTAGTCATCACTTCTGAAATAACTGAGTCTTTTATCTTCACCCAAAGTAAACAAGTGAACAGTTCCCGAATCGTCAACTGCAACTTTACCGTGCATTCCTGCAAAACCTGTAACATTGAAAGTTTTAAAAACTTGAGTTGTGTCCCAAAGAATTGTGTCCCAAACAGTTGGTTCATAAGGTGGAAGGTCATTTATTTTATTTGAATATTTTGAAGGTAGAGTAGGGAAAGGAGTTTCAAAATCAGATGAAACTTCAAAGTAATCTATTTTTTCTTGTGAAAGTTCACTCAAAGAAGAAAGCCCAAAAGACATTCCGTTGTTTGGTGAGTAAAAGATACCTTCACTTGTTTTTACAAAAATATTATTATTTCTACTAATTAGAATTTCTTCAACAGGAAAGTCGAAGTTAGTGTTTTGAGATAAATTTAAAGCTGTCCATTCAACAAGAGGGCTGAAACTCTTCACACTTCTGTAAAGTGTTGCACTTCCGTTTACGGATTTTTTCAGTCCCAAAATTATGAATACTTCACTGCTTTTTGTTTTGTATTCAATGATTGGATTTTCTTTGTCTTTCTTAGCTTCTTCTAATTCAAAATAATTTCTTGGTAAACCGAAAACATTCCCAATTAAAATCACGAGTAAAAGTAAAATTACTTTCATACTTCTCTGCCTTTTTTAAAATTGTGGCTTTTTTTAAAATATTTTTTTAACTCATCAAAAATAAACTAATAATTTTGGTTTTTGACAATAGCAAATTTTAGCACTATAAACTATTCTCTAACAATTGAGAACCTCACTGAAAGTGAGAATCTCAAAAATTATTTTAAAAGTAGCATTTTTTTCGTAATGCTGTTTTTGTTACTTACAAGTTTGTAAAAATAGATTCCTGAACTAACAGGCTTACCAAACTTGTCAACACCGTTCCAAACAATTTCACCTGAATTGGAATTTAGTTTCCACGAATTCACCTCCTCTCCGAGAATGTTAAAAATTGTAAGTTTACCTTTATTGTTAAATGCTAATTTATAATTGATAACTGTTGAAGGGTTAAAAGGATTCGGGTAATTTTGGCTCAAATGAAAGTCTTTAATCTCATTTGAGTTTTCTTCCAAATTTGTAACAATTTCAGCATTTACAATAACAGGTTGAATTGATTTAACTTGTTGGTTAGTGTGAAACTGAATGCTTTGGGAATAAGAGCCTGAACTTGGAATAAAGAAAGAGAAGTTAAAAGTAGTAGAAGAATTAGGAAGAATAGTAATTGGAAGAGCCGTTAGTGAAGCGATGTTGTTTGGAAAGTCAACTTGAGAAATGGTTAGTGGAAGATTACCAATATTTTTGATTACAATACTTGTATCAATTGAAGTAGTAGTAGAAGAATCAATAACTCCAAGGTTCAACTCATTAGATTTAAAGAATGGCATTTTGTAAAAACCTCTACGGAATCTTAGATTGAGTTCAAAGTTTCCGGGAGTTGGTTGTTTTGAATCAGTGTAAGCGGTGTAAACAAGAGAATCGTCAATTGCAACTCCATAATTTACTAAAACACCATTGATTCCAGGACCTTGTTGGGAAACTTCAATGTGTTGAGAAAAAGTTTCTCCATTGTCCCTTGAGAATCTTGTAGCCAAATCTTTTCCAAAAAGAACATCATTAAAAACAGGAAAAACATTACTTCCGTGTGTAGCTAATTGTTGTTTGATTTCTGCTGTGCAAAAGGAGTCAATCTTACACAGAGTAATATTTGGTATAAAAGTAGCTCCGTAGTTTTCACTTTTGCTATAAGCAACATAAGTGAAACCTTGAGAAAGATGAAAAGTATTTGTGTGAAAAAAGATTTCGGGCCAATCTGAATTATTTCCTGTCGGATTCACATCGTATTCATCAGTCCAAGAATTTCCTAAGTCAAAAGACCTGTAAGCGGCAGTTTCTCCAAGAACTGTTGAGTTACCTGTTCTTGCATAAACAATAGAGTTTCCACCAATCGCAACACTCGGTCTCTGAATCGTACTAAACAAAGGACCTGCTATCGAATCGTAAGGAGAAAAACTCATTCCTTCATCATAAGAAATTGATTGATAAACATTTCCACCTGCTCCCGTTTCCTGATAATCATAAAGTGTGTCTCCACGAGCTATGAAACCAGATTGAACTGCATAAGTTATGGGAACTTTAGGATTCCAAGTCAAACCTCTGTCATCACTAACATAAATTCTTATCTCGGGAGGAGAACTTTGTGATGTTGTAATCGTGTAAGCATAAACATAATTTTCAGAAGTCGAAACTTCATAAATTGCTCCCATTGTGTCAGAAATTACAAGTTCAGGAGCAAAAGTAGTCCCAAAATCATCACTTCGGTAGTAGCTTAATCTTTTGTCTTCACCCAAAGTAAACAAGTGGACATTTCCCGAATCGTCAACTGCAACTTTACCGTGCATTCCTGCAAAACCTGTAACATTGAAAGTTTTAAAAACTTGAGTTGTGTCCCAAAGAATTGTGTCCCAAACAGTTGGTTCGTAAGGTGGAAGGTCATTAATTTTATTTGAATACTTTGAGGGAAGAGTAGGAAAAGGAGTTTCAAAATCAGATGAAACTTCAAAGTAATCTATTTTTTCTTGTGAAAGTTCACTCAAAGAAGAAAGTCCAAAAGACATTCCGTTGTTTGGTGAGTAAAAGATACCTTCACTTGTTTTTACAAAAATATTATTATTTCTACTAATTAGAATTTCTTCAACAGGAAAGTCGAAGTTAGTGTTTTGAGATAAATTTAAAGCTGTCCATTCAACTTGAGGACTAAAACTTTTCACACTTCTGTAAAGTGTTGAACTTCCGTTAACGGATTCTTTCAATCCGAGAATTATAAATACCTCACTACTTTTAGTTTTGTATTCAACGATTGGATTTTCTTTGTCTTTCTTAGCTTCTTCTAATTCAAAATAATTTTTTGGTAACCCGAAAACATTCCCAACTAAAATCACGAGTAAAAGTAAAATTACTTTCATACTTCTCTGCCTTTTTTAAAATTGTGGCTTTTTTTAAAAATTTAACTTTTTCTAAAAACTCATAAAAAATAAACTAACAAATTTGAATTTTATCAACGCCTAAATTTGTAAACTCAAGAACCTTAGTAAAATATTCCTCAAAGGTTATATTTTATTTTAAAAGCAGCATTTTCTTAGTAATGCTGTTTTTATCACTTACAAGTTTGTAAAAATAGATTCCTGAACTAACAGGTTTCCCAAACTTGTCAATGCCATTCCAAACAACTTCACCTGAATTGGAACTTAGTTTCCACGAATTCACCTCCTCTCCGAGAATGTTAAAAATTGTAAGTTTACCTTTATTGTTAAATGCTAATTTATAATTGATAACTGTTGAAGGATTAAAAGGGTTAGGATAATTTTGACTTAAATGAAAGTCTTTAA
>QQUF01000020.1 GCA_008501735.1 Calditrichota bacterium
TTGTGAGTAAAAAAGATACAAATCCAATATCGTATGAAGACCTTTTACAATTCTTACAACAGAAGTTAAAAGAAGAAAAAAGAGCTACTCAAACAGTAAAAAAAGAGATTACAGTTTTTGCAGGTGAAACATATGCTGAGAAGTTGGAGAACTTTGAGCGAAAAGTATTAGAGAATGCTTTGGAATCCAATAATTGGAACAAATCCACAACAGCTAAATCTTTACAACTTACCCGAAACAAACTCTACAATCTTCTTACAAAACACAATCTTTTGAAATAGAATTTAGGCTTGTGCGTTTTGCCCACTAAAGCCGTTCAACTCGCTGTAATAGACGTTTACCTCATCAGTTTTAGCGGGTCGAATGCGAATGCAGGCGAAACGCAAAAACACATCTATTTTTCACTGTACCAAAATCTGTACAAATCTAAAACTGTACTAAAACCAGTACAAGACCACAAAAAATTAGCCTCAACACCTTAAAACCTCGATTGTCATCAAACTCCTCCAAAAGTGTTTAGCTTTTGGTACACTTCTAAAGCAAATCTTAAATATTACTAAAATCATTCATTTTACCACTCTTACTATACTTATTGAGCGATTACTGATTTTGGCACAGCATTTGGAAAGTTCTTTTTTGAAAAATTTAAAAACAAATTATTTAACAAAATAAGGATTTAGAAAATGAATACATTTTCAAAAACACTTCTTTCTTCTTTAGCTTTTAGCTTAGTAATTAGTACAAATGTATTTGCAGATGCTGAAACAAAATTAGGCTCTTTAGAAGGTGCGACCCAAACAAAAATTACAGCAAGTGATGGTGCTGCATATGATAGTTTTGGTCGTTCAGTATCTATCAGTGGAAATTTTGCTATTTCCGGTGCAAACCAAGATGATGATGATGGAAGTGCTTCAGGTTCTGCAATTATTTATGAGCTAAGTGGAGGAACTTTGAGTGAACACACAAAGTTGACTGCAAATGATGCAGCTTCTAGCGATAAATTTGGAATAGCTGTTGCGATAGATGGTAATTATGCAATTGTTGGTTCATACGATGATGATGACAATGGAGATTCTTCAGGCTCAGCTTATATTTATTTTTATGACGGCAGTTCTTGGAGTCAACAAGATAAACTTACTGCTAATGATGGAGCAGAATATGATAGATTTGGTTGGTCAGTATCAATCAGTGGAGATTATGCTATTGTTGGTGTGGTGCCAATTGATTTTATAAATGATACTCCCGGTTTTGCTTATATTTTTAAAAGAAGTGGAACCTCTTGGAGTCAAGAAGCAAAACTAACAGCAAGTGACGGAGCAGCATATGATTATTTTGGACGTTCAGTAGCAATTAGTGGAGATTATGCTATTGTTGGAGCTTATGGTGATGATGATAATGGAGATTTATCTGGTTCTGCTTATATCTTTAACAGAAGTGTAAGTTCTTGGAGCCAACAAGATAAACTAACTGCGAGTGACGGATTTTCAGGTGATTTATTTGGATATTCAGTATCAATCAGTGGAGATTATGCTATTGTTGGAGCTGAGAACGATGATGATAATGGAACAGATTCAGGTTCAGCATATCTCTTTGAAAGAAGTGGAAGTTCTTGGAGTCAACAAGATAAACTAACAGCAAGTGATGGAGCTTCAAGTGATTCCTTTGGAGAATCAGTTTCTATCAGTGGTGATTATGCAATTATTGGTGCTAGTGCTGATGATGATAATGGAAGTGCTTCAGGTTCTGCTTATATCTTTAGCAGAAGTGTAAGTTCTTGGAGCCAACAAGATAAATTAACTGCGAGTGACGGAGTTTCAAGTGATTTATTTGGGGTTTCTGTATCAATCAGTGGTGATTATGCAATTGTTGGAGCTGATGGCGATGATGACAATGGAGATTTATCTGGTTCTGCTTATGTGTTTAATAGAAACGAAAATTTTTGGGATTTTAAACTTGGAATTTCAGCAGGCGATAAATTTGGAATAGCTGTTGCGATAGATGGTAATTATGCAATTGTTGGTTCATACGATGATGATGACAATGGAGATTCTTCAGGCTCAGCTTATATTTATTTTTATGACGGCAGTTCTTGGAGTCAACAAGATAAACTTACTGCTAATGATGGAGCAGAATATGATAGATTTGGTTGGTCAGTATCAATCAGTGGAGATTATGCTATTGTTGGTGTGGTGCCAATTGATTTTATAAATGATACTCCCGGTTTTGCTTATATTTTTAAAAGAAGTGGAACCTCTTGGAGTCAAGAAGCAAAACTAACAGCAAGTGACGGAGCAGCATATGATTATTTTGGACGTTCAGTAGCAATTAGTGGAGATTATGCTATTGTTGGAGCTTATGGTGATGATGATAATGGAGATTTATCTGGTTCTGCTTATATCTTTAACAGAAGTGTAAGTTCTTGGAGCCAACAAGATAAACTAACTGCGAGTGACGGATTTTCAGGTGATTTATTTGGATATTCAGTATCAATCAGTGGAGATTATGCTATTGTTGGAGCTGAGAACGATGATGATAATGGAACAGATTCAGGTTCAGCATATCTCTTTGAAAGAAGTGGAAGTTCTTGGAGTCAACAAGATAAACTAACAGCAAGTGATGGAGCTTCAAGTGATTCCTTTGGAGAATCAGTTTCTATCAGTGGTGATTATGCAATTATTGGTGCTAGTGCTGATGATGATAATGGAAGTGCTTCAGGTTCTGCTTATATCTTTAGCAGAAGTGTAAGTTCTTGGAGCCAACAAGATAAATTAACTGCGAGTGACGGAGTTTCAAGTGATTTATTTGGGGTTTCTGTATCAATCAGTGGTGATTATGCAATTGTTGGAGCTGATGGCGATGATGACAATGGAGATTTATCTGGTTCTGCTTATGTGTTTAAAACAACAGATGGAGGAAGTTCTTGGAGTCAACAAACAAAGCTAAGTGCAAGTGACGGAGCAGCATATGATTATTTTGGACGTTCAGTAGCAATTAGTGGTAATTATTCGATTTGTGGTGCTTATGGCAATGATTCGTTTGGAAGTAATTCTGGTACTGCTTACATCAAAACTTATCATCCTTTTGATGACGGAAATGTAACACAAACTGTTTCTGGAGATGGAACTCAAAGTTTTAATGATGGAACTGGCGAAGACACTGGCTTGGACATTGACTTCACTGGTGTTTCAAATTCTGCTGACATTCAATGCCAATCTTTCTCTGAAACTCCTGCTACAACAGATGGAATTTCTGGGACAGTTCAACCAATTCGTTGGGAAATTACTGACGGAGGTTTAGCTTTCACAAATGCTGAAATCAGAATCGATATGACTACACTTCCTATTACAATTTCAAATCCAGGAGATGCGGTAATTTATCACCGTTCAACTCCCGGAAGTGGAAGTTTTACAGCTCTTGCAACAACTGTTGATGGAAACGAATTAGTTGGAAACACAGGTAGTTTTTCTGAATTTGCAATTGGTGGCGGAGATGCTCCTCTTTCAGTTGAACTTGATTTTTTCACAGCTCGTCAAATTAAAAACACAATTCAACTTACTTGGTCAACTGCTTCTGAAACTGACAACGAAGGTTTTAATGTTTATAGAAAAACAGGTGAAAGTGACTTCATTCAAATCGCTTCTTACAAAACACACGAAGAACTTCTTGGACAAGGAAACACAACTGCAAACACAAACTACACTTTTGTTGATGACTCTGAACTAATTGTAAATGAAACTTACACTTACTTTGTTTCTGATGTAGAATTTTACGGACTCGAAACCAAGCACGAAGAATTAGAACAAAGTGTAGTTTTTGGTGTGGAATCAGAAGTTGTAAGAAAATTCGAATTAGCACAAAACTTCCCTAATCCTTTTAACCCAACAACAACTCTTCAATTTCAAGTTGCTAAAGATTCAAGAGTTTCTTTGAAGATTTACAACATTCTTGGAAAAGAAGTGAAAACTTTAGTTAATAAATTAAAAGTTGCCGGAAGTTACAGTGTAGAATGGGACGGATTAAACAACCAAAATATCCCTGTTAGTACAGGCGTTTATTTTGCAAAAATCCAAGCAGGTTCATTTTCTAAAATTGTGAAAATGTCACTTTTGAAATAAAATTTTCTCTTTTTTTACTAAAGAAAAGCCTGATAATTAATTTTATCAGGCTTTTTTGTTTTGTACCGAAATCAGTACAAATTTGAAACTGTACTACAATTGGTACAACTATTCAAAATCTTACATTGAAGTCTCTGAAAGTTAGTTTTGTTGTAAGTTGCAATAAAAAATGTTTTGGTTTTGGTACACTTTAGTTATTCGGACCAAAATAGCTAAAATCTTCTCATTCTGTCCGTTCTAACTACTTATTGGCTGGTTTTTTTGACTTGGCACGTTACTTGACTGTATCAAGGTAAATAGTCAAACTTAAACTCTAAAAATGATTTAACAGAATCACTTTTAGAAAGGAGATTACAAATGTCATACAAAAATAACTCAAAACTTGAACTTACGAAAAGAGAAATTATGGAAAAGTATTCAATCGGGTTACTAATCTGTTTTGCACTTGTTGTCTTTATACTAAGCAATGTTGAAATCAATATTTATTAAACATTTAAAATTTTGGACAACAAAATGAAAACTTTCACAAAAACTCTCGCACCTGCCTTAGCTCTTAGCTTTGGAATCGTTACAAACTGCTTTGCTGAATATGAAGTTAAACTATCTCCATCTGATGGTGCAGGAAATGACTACTTTGGACAAACTGTTGATATTGATGAAAACTATGCAATTTCAGGAGCTTATGCAGATGATGACAATGGTACTTCATCGGGTTCTGCTTACATTCACAAAAGAGATGGAACTTTGTGGACTCAAGAAGCAAAATTGTTACCAAGTACAAGTTCTGCAGGTGATGAGTTTGGATTCTCTGTTTCTATTGATGGAGATTATGCAGTTGTTGGTGCAAGAAAAGATTTAAGTAATGGAAGAGCATTTGTATTTAAAAGAAATGGAACTTCGTGGACAGAAGAAGCAATCCTAAGTGCAAGCGACGGAGCAAGTGGTGATCAATTTGGTTATGCAGTTTCAATTGATGGAGATTACATCGTGGTTGGTGCATTATTGGATAATAGTGATAAAGGCTCGGCTTATATTTTTAAGAGAGATGGAACTTCGTGGACTCAAGAAGCAAAGATAACAGCTAGTGATGCTGCAAATAATGATAGATTTGGAAGAGCAGTTTGTATTAGTGGAGATTATGTTGTTTCAGGAGCTTATAAAGAAAACAGTGCAAGAGGTTCTGCATACGTTTTCAAAAGAGATGGAACTTCGTGGAGTGAAGAAGCCAAGATAACTGCAAGTGATGCTGCAAATAGTGATGAATTTGGTAGAACAGTATGGATCGATGGAGATTATGTCATCTCAGGAGCTTATCAAAATGATGATAATGGTAGTCAATCCGGTTCGGCTTACATTTATAAAAGAGATGGAACTTCGTGGACTCAAGAAGCTAAATTGACAGCAAGCGATGCAGCTACAAATGATAATTTTGGGGTAGCAGTTTCAATAAAAGACGATTATGCTTTGGTTGGTGCTTATGATGAAAATGGAGCTGCTGGTTCGGCATATCTTTTTAAACGAAGTGGTACTTCGTGGACTCAGGAGTCAAAGTTAATAGCTGATGACGCTTCATCAAATGCTAGATTTGGAATTTATGTTGCTCTTGATGTTAATTATGCTATTGTCGGAGCTTACAAAGCTAATTCTTCAGGTACATCTTACGTTTATTCAGTAAATCCATTTGGTAATGGAGACGTAACCGAAACCGTTTCAAGCAATACAACAGTTAGTTTTGATGAAGGTTCAGGAAGTAACACTTCTTCTAACGAAGACACAGGAATGGACATTGCATTCACAGGTGTTACAAATTCTGCAGACATTCAATGTGAATCTTTCCCTGAAACTCCAACTGGAACTGACGGAATGAGCGGAACTATTCAAGAAGTTCGTTGGGAAATCACTGACGCAGGTTTAACATTTGGAAATGCAGAAATTAGAATTGATATGACAACACTTCCTGTAACAATTGACTTTCCAGATGCAGCTGTAATTTATCACCGTTCAACTCCTGGAACAGGATCTTTCACAGCCTTAGCAACCTCAGTTGACGGAGACGAATTAGTTGCAAACACAGGAAGTTTTAGTGAATTTGCAATTGGTGGTGGAGATGTTCCTCTTGCAATTGAGCTTGATTCTTTCACGGCTCGTCAAATCGGAAACTCAATTCAACTCAATTGGACAACTGCTTCTGAAAAAGACAATGAAGGTTTTAATGTTTACAGAAAAACTGGAAACGGAACTTTTGTTCAAATCGCTTCTTACAAAGGAAACTCTGAACTTCTTGGAGCTTTAAATTCAACGACTTCAAATAATTACACTTTTGTTGACAACTCTGAATTAAGAAACGGTGAAACTTACACTTACTACATTTCTGACGTTGAAACTAACGGGCTTGAAACTAAACACGAAAAGTCAGCAGAAACTGTAAGATTCGTTTTGAATGAAGAAATTGCTCAAACAAAACTCGACTACGTTTTAGCACAAAACTTTCCTAATCCTTTTAATCCAAGCACTCAAATCAATTTCCAAATCGCAAAAACTCAAGATGTAAGACTTCAAATTTTCAATCTCAAAGGCGAGCTTGTAAAAGAACTTGTAAATGAAAAAATGAATGAAGGTTCACACTCTGCAAAATGGGACGGAACTGATAGT
The DNA here is from genome assembly GCA_008501735.1 of Calditrichota bacterium. Taxonomy (GTDB): domain Bacteria; phylum CLD3; class CLD3; order CLD3; family CLD3; genus CLD3. The sequence continues at coordinate 6,768 of QQUF01000020.1, forward strand.
TTTGGAAACCAAGTTTCAAGTGGAACTTACTTCTACAAACTTTCAGCAGGAATCTTTTCTAAAACTAACAAAATGGTTTTACTAAAATAAATTTTACTAATCTAACCAACTAAAGTTGACTTTAGTTGGTTTCCATTTTTAACAAAGGACAAAAAAATGCCATACAAAATAAACCCTAAATGCAAAAATGACAATTTGAAAAAACGTCAGGAGCTTCTAAGGACGATTCTTTTTTCTCTTACGGGATGTACATTTACGATTTTAGTTTTAAACTTTATAGAGGAAGTGATTCTTTAAAATGTTTCTTCAAAATTTTTGCTAAAAAGCCAACCAATAATAATTGTGTTGGCTTTTTTTTAAAAGTAAGCCATATAACACCATTGTCATTTCTGAGAATGAAGAAATCCATTATTCACAAAATAGATTTTTCTCCAAATGCAAAATGACTATTTAATTTTCAAATACTTAGTTTCCTAATTTTATCGTATTAGAGTTCCTTCTAAAATTTACATAAAAACCATTGTACTGATTCCAGTACAACTCAAACTTTGTACTGATTTTAGTACACTTTTACAAAATCTACATTTCAAAGAGATTAAACTTCTATTATCAACAAGTAAGCGAAAAAGTGTTTTGGTTTTGGTACACTTTTTATAATTCTGAAAGCTCTTTTGTTTTATACTCATTATCGAGCTTGCAGGTATATTATTAGGTATGTTTAGCTTTTGGCACGCTGCTTGAAAGGAATTAAAGCGAAGAAGTTAAAAACTTTAAACCTTTAATCTAAAAATGCTTCTAACAGAATCAATTTTAGAAAGGCAAAAACAAATGCCATACAAAACCTCAAACTTTGAACAAACAAAAAGAGAAGTAATGGAAAAGTATTCAATTTGGATACTAATCGGTTTGGCACTGACAATCTTCTTAACAAGCAATTTAGAAATCAATATTTTTTAAACATTTAAATTTTGGACAACAAAATGAAAATTTTCACAAAAACACTCGTTCCTGTATTAGCTCTTAGCTTTGGGATTTTTACAAACTGCTTTGCTGAATATGAAGAGAAAATAACTCCAAATGATATTGCAGCTGGACATCGTTACGGATTTGGTATTGATATTGATGGAGATTATGCAATTTCAGGTGCTTATGAAGATGGAAATGGTTCAGCATATATTTTTAAAAGAAGCGGAACAACTTGGACTCAAGAGGCAAAAATAGTAGCAAGTGATGGTAGTTCTGGTGATGAATTTGGACGGTCAGTTTCTATTGATGGCGATTTTGCAATAGTTGGTTCTAGATATGATGACGATGGAGGTTCTGATTCAGGTTCAGCATATATTTTTAAAAGAAGTGGTACTTCTTGGACGGAAGAAACAAAACTTACTGCCAATGATCCTGATGCTGGAGATAGATTTGGGCAAGTAGTCGCAATAGAGGGGAACTATGCAATCATTTCTTCTCATCTAGATGATGACGGAGGTAGTTCATCAGGTTCTGCCTATATTTTCTTTAATAATGGTACTACTTGGACTCAACAAGCAAAACTTACAGCAAGTGATGCTAATTCAAATGATTATTTTGGAACTTATGTTTCAATTTCCGGAGATTATGTATTAATTGGTGCAAATGGTGATGATGATGGTGGTGGTTTATCCGGTTCAGCTTATATTTTTAAAAGAGATGGAATCTCGTGGAGTGAACAGGCTAAACTAACAGCTAATGACGCTGCTTCAGGTGACTCATTTGGAGAAAGTGTAGCAATTAGCGGAGAATATTCTGTTATTGGTGCACCTGTAGATGATGATTCTTTTTCAAATTCAGGTTCAGTATATGTTTTTAAAAGAACAGGTACTTCTTGGAGCCAGCAATCAAAGTTAAATGCCAGTGATCCAGCAGAAAATGATCAATTTGGAAAATCAGTTTCAATTGATGGGCTGAATATTGTAATTGGATCAAGCTTTGATGACGACAACGCCTTAGGCAGTTCAGGTTCTGCTTATATTTTTAGTGGTGATGGAAGTACTTGGACTCAGGGTGCAAAAATAACAGCAAATGATGCGACAGTAAATGCAAGATTTGGAAGATCTACTGCAATTAATGGTAATTACATTGTTGTTGGAGCTTACAATTCCAATGTTGATGGTAGTAGTTCAGGTTCTGCTTACATTTATGCATCTGACGGAGGTGATTTACCTCTTGCAATTGAACTTGACTCTTTTGAAGCACGACAAATCGAAAATACAATTCAGCTTAATTGGACAACAGCTTCCGAAACAGAAAATGAAGGTTTTAATGTTTACAGAAAAACAGGAAATGGAAATTTTGTTCAAATCGCTTCTTACAAAGGAAACTCTGAACTTCTTGGAACTTTAAATTCAACGACTTCAAATAATTACACTTTTGTTGACAACTCTGAATTAAGAAACGGTGAAACTTACACTTACTACATTTCTGACGTTGAAACTAACGGGCTTGAAACTAAACACGAAAAATCTGCTAAAACTGTAAGATTTGTTTTGAATGAAGAAACTGCTCAAACAAAACTCGACTACGTTTTAGCACAAAACTTTCCAAATCCTTTTAACCCAAGTACTCAAATTAATTTCCAAATTGCAAAAACTCAAGATGTTAGACTTCAAATTTTCAATCTCAAAGGCAAACTTGTAAAAGAACTCGTGAATGAAAAAATGAATGAAGGTTCACACTCTGCAAAATGGGACGGAACAGACAGTTTTGGAAACCAAGTTTCAAGTGGAACTTACTTCTACAAATTTTCAGCAGGAATCTTTTCTCAAACTAATAAAATGGTTTTACTAAAATAAAATTTTACTTCCTCTTGAAACTACAAGCCTGATAATTAATTTTGTCGGGCTTTTTTGTTTTACACTATTTCAAAATATAAATTAAGCAACGCCTTGACCATTTCTCACTAAATGCCAAATGACCAATTAATTTCCTAAAACTAAAGTATTTACTCTCCTTCAAAAATTTACTTAAAAGCTTATGTACTGAAATCAGTACAACTCAAATTATGTACTGATTTCAGTACATAATTATAAAAAGTGCATTTTAATATTTTAAACCTTGATTATTGCTAATTTCCTTCAAAAGTGTTTCGAATTTGGTACACTTTATCGAATTCTACCAAATTCCAATAAATGCCCACATTATCGACGATTCAGATGGTTGACACATTGTTTCTGATTAGTTGGCACGTTAGTTGAAATAACTGAAAATTAAGAAGTTACGACTTTTAAACTTTAAATCTAAAAATGATTCAAACAGAATCAATTTTAGAAAGGAAAAAACAAATGCCATACAAAACCTCAAACTTTGAACAAACAAAAAGAGAAGTAATGGAAAAGAATTCTATTTGGATACTAATCGGTTTGGCACTGGCAATCTTCTTAACAAGCAATTTAGAAATCAATATTTTTTAAACATTTAAATTTTTGGACAACAAAATGAAAACTTACACAAAAACACTCGTACCTGCATTAGCTCTTAGCTTTGGGATTTTTACAAACTGCTTAGCTGAAACCGAACAAAAAATAGTTGCATCTGATGCAGCTGAAGGTGACAAATTTGGAAGTGAAAATGCAATTTCAATAAGTGGTGATTATGCTATAGTTGGAGCTAGTTTAAATGATGCCTCTGGAGATAATACTGGTGCAGCATATATTTATTTTAGAAGTGGCTCTTCTTGGACAGAACAAGCAAAGCTCACTGCAAGTGATGCAGCAACAGGTGATCTTTTTGGACGTGCAGTTTCAATAGATGGAGATTACGCTATTGTTTCGTCTACGGCTGATGATGACGTAGCATCTAGTTCAGGTTCAGCTTACATTTTTCATAGAAGTGGAACAACGTGGACGGAACAAGATAAAATAACTGCAAGTGATGCAGCGACAAGTGATCAGTTTGGCAACTCTGTTTCTATCAGCGGAGATTATGCAATTATTGGAACAGTAAATGATGATGATGCAGGAAGTACTTCAGGCTCTGCATATATTTTTAATAGAAGTGGAGCAACGTGGACGGAACAACAAAAAATAACTGCAAGTGATGCGGCAGCAGGTGATAGATTTGGCGGAAAAGTTTCCATAGATGGAGATTATGCTATTGTCGGTGCAAGAGGTAATTCGGATGCAGGAAGTAATTCAGGTTCTGCATATATTTTTAATAGAAGTGGAGCAACGTGGACGGAACAACAAAAAATAACTGCAAGTGATGCAGCGGCAAGTGACTTATTTGGTCATGCTGTTTCAATAAGTGGTGATTATGTCGCAGTTGGAGCTTTTGGTAATGATGATAATGGAACTGAGTCAGGTTCAGTATATATTTTTAACAGAAGTGGAGCAACTTGGATAGAGCAACAAAAATTTACTTCTAGTGATGCTGCAGCAAATGATAACTTCGGTTTGTCAGTTTCAATAGATGATAATAATGTAGTTGTTGGAGCTCCAAGAGGTGAAGAGGGAGTAAGCAATTCAGGTTCAAGTTATTTATTTAGTAGAAGTGGAGCAATTTGGACACAACAAGCGGAACTTACAGCAGATGATGCAGCAACTGATGATAGATTCGGTATTGAAGTTGGTATTAATGGAAATTATGCAATTGTTGGAGCAACTTGGGACGATGACGCAGGAAGTTTGTCAGGGTCAGCTTACATTTATACTGGTAGTGATATTGGCTTAGCTGTAGAACTTGATTCTTTCACAGCTAGTCAAATCGAAAACACAATTCAACTTAACTGGACAACTGCTTCTGAAAAAGACAATGAAGGTTTTAATGTTTACAGAAAAGTAGGGAACGGTACTTTTGTTCAAATCGCTTCCTACAAAGGAAACTCTGAACTTCTTGGAGCTTTAAATTCTACAACTTCAAACGATTATTCTTTCATCGACAATTCAGAACTTCGTAACGGTAAAACTTACACTTATTACATTTCTGATGTTGAAACTAACGGAATTGAAACTAAACACGAAAAATCTGCTGAAACTGTAAGGTTTATTTTGAATGAGGAAATTGCACAAACTAAACTTGATTATATTTTAGCACAAAACTTCCCTAATCCTTTTAACCCTAGCACACAAATCAATTTCCAAATCGCAAAAACTCAAGACGTAAGACTCCAAGTTTACAACCTCAAAGGTGAACTTGTAAAAGAGCTTATGAATGAAAAAATGAATAAAGGTTCACACTCTGCAAAATGGGACGGAACAGACAGTTTTGGAAACCAAGTTTCAAGTGGAACTTACTTCTACAAATTTTCAGCAGGAATCTTTTCTCAAACTAATAAAATGGTTTTACTAAAATAAAATTTTACTTCCTCTTGAAACTACAAGCCTGATAATTAATTTTGTCGGGCTTTTTTGTTTTACACTATTTCAAAATATAAATTAAGCAACGCCTTGACCATTTCTCACTAAATGCCAAATGACCAATTAATTTCCTAAAACTAAAGTATTTACTCTCCTTCAAAAATTTACTTAAAAGCTTATGTACTGAAATCAGTACAACTCAAATTATGTACTGATTTCAGTACATAATTATAAAAAGTGCATTTTAATATTTTAAACCTTGATTATTGCTAATTTCCTTCAAAAGTGTTTCGAATTTGGTACACTTTATCGAATTCTACCAAATTCCAATAAATGCCCACATTATCGACGATTCAGATGGTTGACACATTGTTTCTGATTAGTTGGCACGTTAGTTGAAATAACTGAAAATTAAGAAGTTACGACTTTTAAACTTTAAATCTAAAAATGATTCAAACAGAATCAATTTTAGAAAGGAAAAAACAAATGCCATACAAAACCTCAAACTTTGAACAAACAAAAAGAGAAGTAATGGAAAAGAATTCTATTTGGATACTAATCGGTTTGGCACTGGCAATCTTCTTAACAAGCAATTTAGAAATCAATATTTTTTAAACATTTAAATTTTTGGACAACAAAATGAAAACTTACACAAAAACACTCGTACCTGCATTAGCTCTTAGCTTTGGAATCTTTACAAACTGCTTAGCTGAAACCGAAGTAAAAATTGTTGCCTCTGACGCAGCAGCTTTAGACAATTTGGGTGGTGAAAATGCAATTTCGATAAGTGGAGATTATGCTATAGTTGGAGCTTTAGGAAATGATTCTGGTGGAGATAATAAGGGCGCAGCTTATATTTATTTTAGGAGTGGTTCTTCTTGGACACAACAAGCAAAACTAAATGCAAGTGATGCAGTTGATTTTGATCAATTCGGTATCGCAGTTGCAATAGATGGAGATTATGCAATTGTTTCATCTTCAAGTGATGATGACGGAGCAAGTAATTCAGGTTCAGCTTATATTTTTAAAAGAAGTGGAACTTCGTGGACAGAAGAAGATAAAATAACTGCAAGTGATCCAGCTGCTAATGACGGTTTTGGTAATTCAGTTGCAATTAGTGGAGATTATGCAATTGTTGGCACAGTTTTAAACGATGATGCTGGAACTTCTTCGGGCTCAGCATATATTTTTCATAGAAGTGGAACTTCTTGGACAGAGCAAGAAAAAATAACTGCAAGTGATGCAGATGCAGGTGATAGGTTTGGCGGACAAGTATCAATAAATGGAGATTATGTTATTGTCGGAGCAAGGCATAATTCAGATGCAGGAAGTAGTTCAGGTTCAGCATATATTTTTAGTAGAAGTGGAACAACGTGGACAGAACAACAAAAAATAACAGCTAATGATGCAGCGACTGATGATTATTTCGGACAATCAGTATCAATAAATGGCGATTATGTTATTGTAGGAGCTTGGGGCGATGATGACGGAGCAAGTAATTCAGGTTCAGCTTATATTTTTAATAGAAGTGGAGCAACGTGGACACAACAAGCAAAATTTAATGCCAATGATGCAGAAGCTAATCATAGATTTGGGTATGCAGTTTCAATAGATGGAAATAATGCTATTATTGGAGCTTTTCTTGATGATGATGGAGTAAGTAATTCAGGTTCAGCATATATCTTTAGTAGAAGTGGAACTTCGTGGACACAACAAGGAAAAGTTAGAGCTAATGATGCAGCAGCTGATGACTATTTCGGGGTTTCAGTATCAATAAGTGGAGATTATTCAATAGCTGGAGCATTCCGTGATGATGATGGAGGAGATAGTTCAGGTTCAGCATATATTTTTACTGGTAGTGATATTGGCTTGGCAGTTGAACTTGATTCTTTCACAGCTCGTCAAATCGAAAATTCAATTCAGCTTAATTGGAAAACTGCTTCTGAAAAAGACAATGAAGGTTTTAATGTTTACAGAAAAGTAGGGAACGGTACTTTTGTTCAAATCGCTTCCTACAAAGGAAACTCTGAACTTCTTGGAGCTTTAAATTCTTCAACTGCAAATTATTACACTTTTGTTGATAACTCAGAACTCAGAAACGGTGAAACTTACACTTACTACATTTCCGATGTTGAAACTAATGGAATTGAAACTAAACACGAAAAATCTGCTGAAACTGTAAGGTTTATTTTAAATGAAGAAATCGCACAAACTAAACTTGATTATGTTTTAGCTCAAAATTTCCCAAATCCTTTTAACCCTAGCACTCAAATAGATTTCCAAATTGCAAAAACTCAAGACGTTAGACTTCAAATATTTAATCTCAAAGGTGAACTTGTGAAAGAACTTGTGAATGAAAAAATGAATGAAGGTTCACATTCAGCAAAATGGGACGGAACTGATAGTTTTGGAAACCAAGTTTCAAGTGGAACTTACTTCTACAAACTTTCAGCAGGAATCTTTTCTAAAACTAACAAAATGGTTTTACTAAAATAAAAATTTACTTTCTCTTGAAACAAAAGCCTAACAATTCACTTTGTTAGGCTTTTGTGTTTTGTGAAACTGAATTTGTTGTTTAGCTTTTTGAACTACCGAAATCCATAAATTTTTCAGCAAACCAACGAAAGAAAATACTTTGGTTGGTATTCATTCTTTTACAGTTAACAAAGGAAAACGAAATGAAAAAACTTACCATTTCCATTCTCACACTTGGCTTAGGATTAACTTTAGCTTCTAATTCTTTTGCAGAGAAAATCTATTGGACTGATTTTGGAACAGATAAAATTCAGCGTTCCGATTTAGACGGTTCTAATGTAACTGACCTTGTTACTACTGGATTGAGTTTTCCTGATGGAATCGCATTAGATTTAACAAGTTCCAAAATCTATTGGGCTGATTTTAATACAAACAAAATCCAGCGTTCCGATTTAGACGGTTCTAATGTTACTGACCTTGTTACTACAACTAATCCTTCTGGAATCGCATTAGATTTAACAAATTCACACATCTATTGGACTGATGATGGAACACAAAAAATCCAGCGTTCTGATTTAGACGGTTCTAATGTTACTGACCTTGTTACTACAGGATTGAGTTTTCCTTATGGAATCGCATTAGATTTAACAAATTCAAAAATCTATTGGGCTGATGCTGGAACAGATAAAATCCAGCGTTCAGATTTAGATGGCTCTAATATTACTGACATTGTTACTGGATTGCCTGGTCCTTTTGGAATCGCATTAGATTTAACAAATTCAAAAATCTATTGGACTGATTTTGGAACAGATAAAATCCAGCGTTCCGATTTAGACGGTTCTAATGTTACTGACCTTGTTACTTCAGGATTGAGTAGTCCTTATGGAATCGCATTAGATTTAACAAATTCAAAAATCTATTGGACTGATGATGGAACAGATAAAATCCAGCGTTCTGATTTAGATGGCTCTAATGTTACTGACATTGTTACTGGATTGAATCAGCCTTCCGGAATCGCATTAGATTTAACTCCTGATGCACCTCTTTCGGTTGAATTAAATTCTTTCCAAGCACGACAAATTGAGAATTCAATTTCACTTACTTGGTCAACTGCTTCCGAAACCGAAAACGAAGGTTTTAATGTTTACAGAAAAAATGGCGAAAACAACTTTGTTCAAATTGCTTCACACAAAAGCCACAAAGAACTTAAAGGGCAAGGAAACACTTCTGTTGAAACTTTCTACACTTTCGTTGACAACTCTAAATTAGAAAGCGGTGAACTTTACACTTACATAATTTCTGATGTGGAAACTAACGGTGCTGAAACAAAGCACGAAGAAATGGCTCAAAGTATTTTCTTTGAAGTAAAAACTCAAGAAGTCAAAAGGTTTGAATTAGCACAAAACTTCCCTAACCCTTTCAACCCAAGCACAACAATTTCTTACACACTTGCAAATGATTCAAAGGTTAGTTTGAAAATCTACAATGAAAATGGTGGGTTTGTAAAAGAGCTCAAAAACGGTTTTACAAATGAAGGTTCACATTCTGCACAATGGGACGGAACTGATAATTTTGGAAACCAAGTTTCAAGTGGAACTTACTTCTACAAACTTTCAGCAGGAATCTTTTCTCAAACTAACAAAATGGTTTTACTAAAATAAATTTTACTTTCTCTTGAAACTACAAGCCTGACAATTAATTTTGTCGGGCTTTTTTTAAAAGATTTAGTTCGTAAAAAATTCGTTCTGAACCCATTTCTCTAAATCCATTTTTTTTATAAAATGAAATAGCAATTCGATTGTCTGTTCTAATTATAGCTTGGATTTTTTTGTAGCCCAAATCTTTAGCTTCTCTTAGAGTTGCTTTCATTAGCCTTTCGCCAATTCCCTGTCTGTGATAATTCAAATTCACAAAGGTGCTGATTTCGCCAGTTCCATTGAAGTTTTTACTTTGAGGCAAAATATCTTGAATCCCAACAATTTCGAGATTTTCTAAATCAAAAGCTAAGTTGTAAATTGCATTTGAAGGTAGGTTTTGAATAAAATTTGTTTGGTCTGCTAAGGTATTTTCTTCTTTCATCGACGAAAAGTTTTGGGTTTTAATTATTGGATTCAACACATCTAAAATCCCTTGAGCATCTTTAATTTTGACTTTTCGGATTTCAATTTTCATTTTTAGATTCTTTTAAATTTCATCAAAATAAATCAACTCGTTTTTTAGTTTAATATTTACAGATTCTATTTTATTTTTTGACCTTACAAAAAATTAAGAACTTTATGACATACGAAATTATCTCAAAAATTGCATCTGGAACTTACGGAACTGTTTACAAAGCTCAAAATTCAGATGACAAAAAATTTTATGCCTTAAAATTAATTCACGAACAATATAAAAACCCAACTGAGTTAAAAAGAATCAAAAGAGGTTTCGACTCTGCTAAGAAAGTTACACACCAAAATTGTGTAAAAATGATTGAATGGTACGAAGACGAATTACAAACAGGTTTTGTGATGGAATATGTTGAAGGAGAATCAATTTCTTTGGAAACGCAAGTCGGAGAATCTGTTCAGAGTAAAATTGCAAAAGTGATTCAAATTTGTAATGGGCTTGAAGCCTTGCATTCAGTCGGAATTATCCACCGAGATTTAAAACCTGAAAATATTTTAGTAACAAAAGAGGGCAAACTAAAAATCACTGACTTTGATTTGGTAAAACTAAATGAAAGTCAAACTCTAACAGCTTCAGGTGCATTTATTGGAACTATAAAATATTCATCACCAGAGCAATGCAAAGATGCGAGTAGAATTGACCTTAGAAGTGACCTTTACTCACTTGGTGTAATTTTTTATGAAATGGTTACTGGTGAACTTCCGATTAAAGGCGATAACTTACCACAGATTGCATTGGGTCACGTAAGAGCTCCTGTTGTTTCTCCAAAAATTCTGAACCCAGCAATTCCAAACTCTGTTGATAAAATTCTTCTCAAACTTCTTGCGAAAAACCCTCAAGAAAGATTCCAAAATAGTAGAGAATTGGCTTTGAGTCTTAACAAGGCTTTGGCGGAAAATTTTGAAGATTCTACGGAAGAAAAACAAGCATATTTATTACCTCCAAGTTTTGTCTCACGAGCAGTTGAACTAAATGTTTTGGAACAAGCATTTTCTGAAACAACTAAGAAAAAATGTCAAACTTTATTTCTTGTTGGTGAATCGGGAATTGGAAAAAGCAGACTTTGGGAAGAGTTCAAACTTGGTTTAGATTTGCAAAATGCTCTCGTTCTTGAAGGGGCTTGTTCAACAAGTAAGAATATTTTTGAACCTTTACAAAATATCATTTTAAAGGGAATCGAATCTTTAGACGAAATTTCTGACACAGAAAAATTAGAAGTTCTTGGAAAATTAGCTTGGGATTTGTCAAAGATTCAACCAAATATTTTGACTTTGCCAATTTTTACTAAAATTGATAAACTGCCAGAGTTGCAAGGTTCTTCAGGGCAACTACGTTTATTTGAGACTGTAACGACCTTTTTCCAAAATCTGTCCAAACTAAAATCAACTTTGGTTTTGTTCCTTGATGATTTTCATTGGGCAGATGAATTTACTGCTAAATGGATTTCTTACGCTTTGGGTAAATTTCAAAATTATCCAATTATGATTGTTGGCACTTACCGTTCAACAGAAATGGCACAATCAAGTTTTAATGCGACAATTCAAGATTTTAAGCAAAAAGAAGTTGCAAAAATTATTGAACTTAAGCCTTTAACTCTTACACAAACCGTAACTTTATTGACTTCAATTTTAGGAAAATCTGACCCTGTTGAAACCGATTTTGCAAAAGTAATTTTCAATGCTACGAATGGAAATCCTCTTTTTATTCGTGAGTTAATTTATAATTTATTTGCTAAACACCAACTCAAACAAGATGATGGGAAATGGGATTTAACAGCTGAATACTTTAAAAAAATTGAAATTCCCAACACAGTTCATTCAGTTGTTTTAGCAAGATTAAAATTGTTGTCAAAAAATGTATTTGAACTTTTACAAGTTGCGTCATTGGTGGGTAAATCATTCAAATTTGAAACTGTTCAAATTACTTTAGCTAAGTCGGAAGAAGCGATTGCTAGGCTTTTGGAAAATGCTACAAATGAAAATTTAATTTTTAGAGAAAAGAACCTTTCTTATAGATTTGTTCACGATGTTGTAAGAGAAAGTTTTCAGAATAGTCTTACTAAAAGAAGGAAAATTGAATTTCACAAAAAAATTGGTAATTTTTTAGAAAAGAAATTCGAGCATAAAGAAGAGGAGGTGATTGAAGAATTAGCAGATCATTTTTTTGAAGCAAAGGAAAACTCTAAGGCATTTGGCTATTGTCAAAAAGCAGGAAGAAAAGCAAATCAAAATTATGCTCATTTAAGAGCTTTAGAATATTTTGAAAAGAGTATTGAGGTCGTAGATAAAACTACTGAACCAAAAAAATACATTAACTCAATGTTAAATATTGCAAATAATTATTTTTTAATTGGTGATTGGTCAAGATTAGAATCAATCGTGAATGAAATATTAGAAATTTCAATAGAAATTAAAGACTTTCATTCTTATGCAAGAACTGTGAATTGGTATGGTGGAGTTTTTCTTTACAAAACAGATTATTACAAAGCTTTAGAACATTACGTTGTAGGTTACATCTTTTATAAAAAAATTGAAATGCCATTAGAGTCTGCTTCAGTTCTTGGAAATATTGCAACAACGCTTTCTTCTTTAGGGAAATATAAAGAAGCACAAAAGAAATATGATGAAGCACTTGTTGATTTGCGAAAATTAAAAAATGAAAGAGAAATCGCCCGAATCATTGGTCATTTAGGAATTACTTATGGACAACAAGGAAATTATGAAAAGGCAGTTGAGTGCTTTCAATATAAAATTTATGTTTCTAAAAATTTAAATGATTTAAACGAATTGGAATCTGCTTATGGGAATATGGGGTTGGCTTTGTTTCATCAAGGTAAATATGAAGAAGCGATAAAATACTTTGAAGCCGAAATTGAAATTTGCGAAAAAGCAGGTTATAAATACGGATTAGGAAATGCCACAAGAGGAATTGCAGATTCATTTAAAGCAATTGGTAAAATCGAAGACGCAATCCTTAATTTTGAAAAAAGCATTTCACTTTGTGAAGAAATCGGAATTCCTCACTTCAGTATCAAATCTCTAGATGGATTGGCACTCATTTTTATTAATGAAGGAAATTTTGAAAATGCTATTGAAAGGTTAAATGAAAAAAAATCTTTGTGCGAAACTTTAAAGAATGAAGAAGAGTTAGTAAAATCTTCAATTGAGTTGAGCAAAATTTATCTTGAATTAAACCAACCTGAGAAAGCCAAAGAAGAAATTAGCTTTGCATTGAAGTCTTCGGAAAATTTGAATGGCGAATTATTAGAGGAAAAAATAAAATTAGTTGAAGCAAAGATTTTATTTAAAGAAAATGCTTTTAATGAATCGCTTGAACTACTTCAAAGCATTTCAAACAAAATTTTAGATTTTGATAAAAATATTTTAATTGGGAAAATTAATTTTGCATTAAAGAAAAATGATTTGGCAATAAAATCCTTTGAATCAATGTCAAAAAAATATTCTAAAGAAATTCAACAAGGTCAAATACTTCTTGAATTGGCGAAAGTTACAGAATCTGAAAAAATAAAACAAAACGCAATTACACTTTTTGAAAACTTACAAAAACGTGAAAATAAGTTTTACTATAAAAAATGTTTGGAAGAACTTTATTCACTAAAGTTTGAGGAATTTCGGCTTCACACTCCATTAATTACATCGCTCATAAAATGGATGACTCCAGAAACTCTCTTTGACGAACTTCTTTCATTTTTACAGAAAGAAACTGATTCATATGGTTGCCAAATAATTTTAAACGATGCAAAGACTAAAAAACTTGAGACTTGTGCTGTTTCACCAAACTTAATTGAAGAAGATGTTGATTTCAGTAAATCTGTTATCGAGAAAGCGATTCTAGATAAAAAACCAACTTTAATTCACAATGCTGTTGAGGTCCCTGAATATGAAGCTAACAAAAGTATTGTTGGCAAAATCTTTCTTTCTGTAATTGCTGTCCCTTTGCGAGTGAAAGAGGAAATTATAGGAGCACTTTACATTGACAGAAGAGATTTTGAAAAAGGTGCTTTAACAAATTCTGACTTGGAAAAAGTAGTGGAGATTTCAAAGATTCTTTCGCCTGTAATTTTGAGACAGAACGAAGCGATGAAAATGAAAATTGAGTCAGATGTTAAACAATTAGGTATTTTTATTGGCAACTCTTTGGAAATGCGAAAAGTTTATGAGGAGATTAAAGATGCAGCTTCAGTTAATTTTTCAGTTTACATTCACGGTGAAACAGGAACAGGAAAAGAATTAGTTGCAGAAGCTTTACATAAATTTTCTCCAAGACGTAACAATCCTTTCATTTTAATAAATTGTGCAACGATTCCAGAAAATCTTGCTGAAAGTGAACTCTTCGGACACGAAAAAGGAGCTTTCACAGGAGCAAGTTCAACACAAATTGGTAAATTCGAGTTAGCAAATGGAGGGACAATTTTCCTTGATGAAATCGGTGAATTGCCTTTAATCCTTCAGTCTAAGTTGCTTAGAGTTTTGCAAAACAAAGAAATTTGGAGAGTAGGTGGAACTTCAAGAATAAAAACTGATGTAAAAATAATTGTTGCAACACACAAGGATTTGGAAGCAGAAGTTGCGAATGGAAATTTTAGGGAAGACCTTTTTCATAGGCTTAATGTTTTGAAAATCGAAGTTCCACCTTTGCGTAAACGTTCGGAGGACATTCCAGCACTGATTTACAATTTTATAGAAAAGTATTCTCAAGAGACTAACAAGGAGATTCACGGAATTTCCAATGATGCACTTGTTCTGCTTTGTGAACAGCAATGGAAAGGAAATGTTCGTGAGTTGGAAAATTTTATTGCAAAACTAGTAGTAAGGGACAAGGGGAATCAGATTTTAAGTTTAGACACATTGCAAACTATTGCTCCAAAATTGAAGAAAAAGCAAATTAGCACAACCCAAAGTAACAGTTTGTTTGATAGTTTGAATTTAGACGGAGAAAGTTTGGACGAGATTGTGAATCAGTTCAAAGGAGAGTTGGTTAAAATGAGATTAGATAAAAATGACTGGAAGAAAGCTAAAACCGCAAATGAACTTGGAATAAGCCGAGTTAAATTAGATAGAATTTTAAAATCAATTAATTAAAACAATAAAAACGTAACGATTTTGAAACGTAACAAAAATGTTACGTTGTTGTTTTGCGTCACAAAAACCATCAAAAGCCTATTTTTGTAATTATGTAACAAAATCGTTACGTTTGTTCGAAACTACTTAATTAGACGTATTTCATCTAAGTTATTGATTTTACTCCTTTTCTGTGAAATTTTAAAGTTTGGCACGGCGATTGAATAAGAGAAAACCAACTGATTAACTATTAATTTTTTTTCGTAGGGGAATTAAATGTTAAAATTAATGAAATCACCAGAACTTAATGGCTTTAAAGCTAAACTTGCTATTTTAGCAGTTTTGTTTATGGGGTTGTTTGTGATGGCGAGTGAAGAATCACAAAATACAACTTATTTATCAATAATTCCTGATAATGCAGTTGAAGGCTTTGTCCAACAAGCAATAATTGAAAAAGCATCTCAAGTAAATAAAGATGATAAAAATATTGATAAATACGTTGAACAGTATAAAAAATACATTAGTAACAACTAATGCCTTACAAGTATGAAATTTCTTATAAAAAAGCTATTCTTAGGAAGAAAAGAAGGAACGCCTTAATTCTTTCTCTAGTTTCTGGTGTGCTAACCTTAGCTTTTTTGAATTTTATAATCCAAATTTAGAATCCTACTAAAGACAAACATAAAAAGCCTGACAATTAATTTTGTTAGGCTTTTTTGTTTTGTGAAAAAATATTTCTGTTTTAAGTTTTTACTTAAATGTAAAAAACAGAGAATTTTATGCCTTACAAAACCATTTCTAAAATCGCATCTGGAACATTCGGAACAGTTTACAAAGTT
>QQUF01000014.1 GCA_008501735.1 Calditrichota bacterium
GCATTCACAATGTCTGCGTAAGAAGTCAGTGAAGCCATCATTACAGCCATTGAAAAAACAACAGAAACACCTAGTTTGAACTGAGTTAGGTTTGCACCTTCAAAAGGACTTGTTGAGTCAGAATCTTTTTTGTTAACAAGGTCGTAAGAAACCTGACAACCGAAACAACAAAATGCTTCTTCAAATTCTTTCGAGACAGTGGTTCTAACGGGTAAACCGCAATGTGAACAGGTTGTAACTTTTTGTGAGTTTTCCAAAAACTAATTTTCAAAATTTGTGAATTTAAAAGTGCTAAAACTAAGCAACTATCAAGCCAAAGATAAAATGTTTGACTTCCGAATTAGAAGGGATTTTGGGTTTTATGACTAAAAATTTTTCTCCTTTTTTTCTTGCGTTTGCATTCTTTTCAAATTAAATTCCTTATCAATAACAATTACTATTAGCATTAAAGATTTCAAAATGTCAAAAAATATTTCTAAAATTCACGAATCAATGAAGAGTCAAGGAAAACGAATGACTCAACAAAAGAAAATTATTCTTGAACTCGTGAAAGGAACAAAAGCTCACCCTACTGCTGATTGGATTTACGAAGAGTCTCGGAAGCAATTACCTAAGATTAGTCTTGGAACAGTTTACAGAGTTCTTAACGAGCTTTCGGAAAGTGGGTTGATAAAAGGCTTAAATTTGGGAAACCAAAAACACTTTGATGGTTTCACTGCCCCGCACAGCCACGTAATTTGTCGCTCTTGCGGGAAAATTGAAGATGTTGTTTTGGAGAGCGATTCCGGACTTCAGACAACTATTCAAAACTTGACTAACTACACAATTTCAGAACAGAATTATGAATTTTATGGACTTTGTCCGATTTGTCAAAATAAATAAACGTCAAATAACTAAACTCAAAAAAGGAACTAAAAATGACTTTACAAGTTCAACAAACAGCCCCAGAATTCACTGCACAAGCTGTTATCGAAAATGGATTCAAAGAGATTAAACTTTCAGACTACAAAGGAAAATACGTAGTTTTATTTTTCTACCCACTTGATTTTACTTTTGTTTGCCCAACTGAAATTATTGCTTTTTCGGACAGAATTGAAGAATTTGAGAAAAGAGGAGTCCAATTACTTGGAACTTCTGTTGACTCTCACTTTTCGCACTTAGCTTGGAAAAATACTCCAAGAAAACAAGGTGGAATCGGAGACATTAAATATCCATTAGTTTCAGATTTAAATAAATCAATTGCAAAAGATTACGGAGTTTTACTTGAAGATGCAGGAATCGCACTCAGAGGGCTTTTCTTAATCGACAAAGAAGGTATTTTAAGACACCAATTGGTTAACGATTTACCACTTGGAAGAAGTGTTGACGAAGTTATCCGTATGGTTGACGCTCTCCAATTCTTTGAAGAAAACGGAGAAGTTTGTCCTGCAAACTGGAAACCTGGTTCAGACACAATCAAACCTGACCCTGAAAATTCAAAAGAGTATTTTTCAAAAGCAAACTAAAATTATTTTCCACAGGAATTTTCTTGTGGACTTTTTAAAACTTTATAGAAAAATTATGAAAAGAACTAACATTTCTTCTGGTGCAAAATGGGAAGACATTGTCGGCTACTCAAGAGCTGTAAAAGTCGGAAATTTAATTTTTGTTTCGGGAACGACAGCCACAAATGAAAATGGAGAAATTGTTGGCATTGGCGATGTTTACAAACAAACAGTTCAGATTTTCAAAAACATCGAAAAGGCTTTAAAACAAGCTGGTAGTTCTTTGGAAGATGTTGTTAGAACAAGAATGTTTGTAACCAATATTGATGATTGGGAAAAGGTTGGAAAAGCTCATTCGGAGTTCTTCGGTAAAATTAAACCCGCTGCAACAATGGTTGAAGTTAGCAAGTTAATTTCACCTGAAATTTTAGTCGAAATTGAAGTTGAAGCAGTGCAAAAAACTTAACAATTTGCTAAATTATAATTAGCAAAAAGGGGCAAGCACAAGGCTTTTCCCCAACAAATAAAAACTCGTAAGGGTTTCTCTTGTGGAAACCCAAAATAAACTTTTTAACTCAAACTTACAGGAGGCATAAAATGCCAAATTTAGACGGTTCAAAAACTCACCAAAACCTCAAAGATGCTTTTGCTGGTGAATCTCAAGCTAACAGAAGATACCTTTACTTTGCAAAAGTTGCTGACGTAGAAGGCTACCCAGAAATTGCTGCTAACTTCCGCGATACTGCAGAAGGTGAAACTGGTCACGCTCACGGACACCTTGATTACATCAAAAAAGTTGGTGATCCAGCAACTGGTCTTCCACTCGGCGACAGTGTTGACAACTTAAAAGCAGCAGTTGCAGGTGAAACTCACGAATACACAGATATGTACCCTGGAATGGCTAAAACTGCTCGTGAAGAAGGTTTTGACGAAATCGCAGATTGGTTCGAGACTTTAGCAAAAGCTGAAAAATCTCACGCTGGTAGATTCCAACAGTTATTGGACACAATTAACTAAGAATCTTTCAGTAAAAGTTGGACTCAAGCCAACTTTTTAAAATTTTGATTTTACCTATCCGATGGCTTTGAGCAATCGGATAGGTGATTTTAGATTTCTTGAGAAAACCACAACACACAAAAGAACTCAAAAAAACTCTAAGTTTTTACCACAAAAGAAAGCGAGATTTTTTTTATGAGTAACGAAATAATTTCTTACTTACCAACTGACGGACTTACTTACGACACCGAAGATGCAAAGTATTGGGACAAAGAAATGCTCGACAAAGAAGTTACAAGAGCATTTGAAATTTGTCACGGTTGCAGAATGTGTTTTAAGTACTGCGACAGTTTCCCCGATTTATTTTCATTTATTGACGACACCCACGACGGAAACGTTACCAAGTTAACCGATTCAGAAATTGACAATGTTATGGACTCTTGTTTCCAATGCAAACTTTGTGAAGTGCAATGTCCTTACACTCCTCGTGACAGTCACGAATTCCAACTTGATTTTCCACGTTTAGTTCACCGTTACAAAGCCGTTACAACAAAAGATAAACCAAAACCACTTCGCGATAAACTTCTCGGCGACCCTGATTTGTCAGGAAAATTAGCTCGTGCAAGTTTTGGAATGGCAAACACAATGAACAAAGTCCAACTTCACCGTTGGTTTATGGAAAAAGTAATTGGAATTCACCAAGACAAACTTTTACCAGATTTTAGTTCAACAACTTTTGAAGGTTGGGCTGACAAAAATGGTAAAATTAAAACTGACCCAAATTCCGAAACTGTTCTTTTCCAGACTTGTTACGTTCAAAACAATGAACCTGAAATTGGAAAAGATACTTTGGAAGTCCTTGAAAAAAGCAAAGTTGATTGTGCTTGTACAAAAGGTCTTGAATGTTGCGGAATGCCAGCTTGGGAATCAGGAGATTTGGAAAAACTAAGAAAACACGCAAAAAACAATTTAGATATTTTGATGCCTTACGTAGAAAAAGGTGCAAAAGTATTAGCAATTAATCCGACTTGCGGAATGATGATGAGACGCGAATATCCCGAACTTCTTGCAGGCGAAGACAGAGAACGTGCAAAAAAACTTGCAGAAGCAATTAACGACCCTTCAGAATACTTGTGGTCAATTCGTAACGAAGAACGTTTTAACACAGATTTTAAGAGTAAACCTTCAGGAGACAGCGTTGCTTATCACGCTCCTTGTCATCTTCGAGCTCAAGCAGTTGGGTTTAAAGGACGCGATTTACTTCGCAAAATTCCGGGCGTAAAACCAAAAATGACAATGGAATGTTGCGGACACGACGGAACTTACGCAATGAAAGTTGAATCTTACGAATCATCAATCAAAATCGGGAAGAAATCCTTTGAAGGAATGCAAGAAGCAGAATCAGAAATTTGGGCAACAGATTGTCCTTTAGCAGCGATTCAGTTTGAACAACACGCAGGAGTAAAACCGATGCATCCAATGAGTATTCTTGCAAAAGCCTACAAAGAAGATGGATTTCCTGAAAAAGTAAAAAAGGAATAAAAATGAAACCGATGCATAGAAACGAAATTCTTGACTTTGTTACTTACGGTGAACAAAGAGACGGAATTCGTGCAAAAATTATGGAGCTCAAAAAGCCACGCAGAATTCACGTTGGCGATAACTTGACTTTTCTTTTTGAAAACACCGACACAATTCGTTACCAAGTTCAAGAAATGGTTCGAGTTGAAAGAACGGTTAAAGAAGCTGACATTCAACAAGAAGTTGACACCTACAACGAACTTCTTGGTGGAAAAGGTGAGCTTGGCTGTACTTTGATGATTGAAATTGACAACGAAGAAGAAAGAAACGTGAAGCTAAGAAAGTGGCTTCCTTTGACAAAACATCTTTATTTAAAACTTGAAGACGGAACAAAAATCAGAGCGACTTACGATTCTCGCCAAGTTGGTGAAGACAGGCTTTCTTCGGTTCAGTACCTAAAATTCGACACAAAGGGAAAAACTCCTGTCGCAATCGGAAGTGATTTCTCTGAGCTCAATGTCGAAGCCAAACTCAACGAAGCTCAATTCCGAGCCTTAGACCAAGACTTAAAATCCGACCTTTAAATTCTTAATTTGATTTCTGTAGGGAACAAAGATTTTTGTTCCCTACTTTCCCTACCTACATTAAAATCAAAAATTTAAATTCAAAAAGAAAGTGAAATAAGATGGCTTTAGAGATGCTTGTTGGTTTAAATGTTACAGACGACAATTCTTACCAAAATTACCGAAACGAAATGACACCGATTCTTGAAGAATTTGGTGGTGGATTTGGTTACGACTTCAAAGTTTCAGAAGTTCTCAAATCTCAAACGGAAGCATCGATTAATCGTGTGTTTACAATCTATTTTTCAAGTGAGGACTCAATGAATGAGTTCTTTACAAATGAAGAGTATTTGAAAATTAAGAAAAGACATTTTGAAGCTTCTGTTTCCGATACAACAATTATTGCAACTTATGAACGGTAAAAGTTACTTACTTTCATCATAAAAATAAATTTCTTTTCTCAAACTCTGCCTCATTGATTACATTTGTTTTTTAACAACTTAATTGACTTTTGTTGGCGAGAATGAGTCTTTCGTCAATGACTTTTTAATCAAAATTCGAGAGGTAAAAGAATGAAACAATTACTATTAATTTCTTCATTTTTTGTGTTGGCAACTACGAGTGCATTTTGTCAGCAAACAACAGAGATTTACGTTAGTGATGCAGCAAACTTCAACGTTCCTCCTTGGAAAATCCTAAAGTTTGACGAGAACGGGCAGAATCCTGAAGTTTTCATTGACACAAATTTAGCTTGGCCCCAAGACATTCTTTTCTTTGAGGAAGAAGGTGAAGTCCTAATTTCAAACTTTAGTTCCAATCAAATCACAAAGTTCGACGCAAACACAGGAGCTTACATCGGAGCTTTTGCAACAGGAATTCTCGGACCAACAAGAATGAAAATAGGTGCTGACAGTTTGCTTTACGTTTTGCAGTGGAATGGAACAGGAAAAGTAAAGAGATACCAATTAGACGGAACTTTTGTCGATGATTTCACAAGTGTTGGAGTTCCTCAAAGCATTGGAATTGATTGGGATAGTTTGGGCAATTTGTACGTTTCTACTTACTACGGAGGTTTTGTCCAAAAATTCGATACGAGCGGAAATGATTTGGGTATTTTTATCAGTGATACAGACTTACAAGGTCCAACAAACATTTGGTTTGATACAAACGGCGATTTGTTAGTTTTAGATTACGATGGAACTTCTGTAAAAAGGTTCGACTCGAATGGAAATTTCTTGGGGGATTTTTTAACAGGTTTGGACAATTGTGAAGGTGTTGATTTTTTACCTAACGGAAATATTTTAATCGGAAACGGTGGAACAAGTTCCGTCAAAATGTTTGACAGTAGTGGAAATTACATCAGCGATTTTATCCCAAGTGGTTCTGGAAATCTCATAAATCCCAATGCCGTTGTGATTCGAGAAAATCCTAATGTTTCTATTCCTCAAGAAAAAGAGCCTTTGGTTAAAAGTTTTTCTTTAAGCCAAAACTACCCAAATCCTTTCAACCCAACAACTACGATTAATTACGAATTGGAAATTACGAATTACGAATTTGGGAAACTTAGTATTTTTAACATTCTTGGCGAAAAGGTTAAAAGTTTTGCCTTGAGCGAGAAAAAAGGCTCTGTTGTTTGGAATGGAACTAATGAGCTTGGAAATCAAGTCGCAAGTGGAATTTATGTTTACAAATTGCAAGTTGGTAATTTTGAAGAAAGCCGTAAAATGTTGCTTTTGAAATAAATTTTAAAACAAAGGAAAGTTATGAAATTAGGTGCATTCTCCGTAAGTCTTGCAGTCAAAGACATTGAAAAGTCGAAACAATTTTATGAAAAATTAGGCTTTGAAATCTTTGGTGGCGACCAATCGCAAAATTGGTTAATTATGAAAAATGATGACAAAGTCATTGGTTTGTTTCAAGGAATGTTTGACGAGAACATTCTAACTTTTAATCCGGGTTGGGACCAAAACTGTAACAAACTTGAATCTTTTTCCGACGTTCGAGAAATTCATAAGAAATTAAAATCTGACGGCATCGAAATGGCAAGCGAATCAATTTCTGGCGATTCAGGTCCATCAAACTTTTCAATTAAAGATCCAGACGGAAATACAATTTTAATTGACCAGCACGTTTAAATTAATCTAAAAAGATTTTACAGAACCACCTTTTAAAATTTGAGGTGGTTCTGTTTCTCTCAAATAATTTTGTGAGTTAGAGTTTCTTTTGATTACCTTAGCATTGCTTTTTGAAAAAGAGGTTTTAAAAGTAAACGGTAACTTGAACTTGGACAAAATTTTATGAGCGGAAAAATAATCTGTAAAGGAAGCGGTGGTAATAACGACAAGTTTATTCGCCGATTTAAGACCTTAATAAATTCCTCTAATCACTCCGACCCGAAAGTAAGAAAATCTAAAAAAATCCTTCTGATTACAGCTGCTTGGCAAAAATCTGAGTTCGAGGAAGGACACCTCAAAAAAGTTTTGAATGAAATTGGAATACCTTCTTCTTTTGACGAAAATGGTTACGATGTGAACATTCAGAATCTTTCGATTTATTTTATGTTCAACAACTTCAAAAAAAAATGCCCTGAACTTTACGACCTTTACCACGAAAAACAAGAAACCATAATTCGCATCAAAGATTTTTACAGAACTAAGAATCTTGGAATGATTGAGACTTATTGGGAACAGGTCAAACTTCTGCAAAAACACTACCCCAAAATGACTTTGCACGAAATATTGAACTACAAACTTGATGAAAAAATCATTGACCACAAAAAATTAACGCCTCAAGAATTGGAAAAACTTTTCTTCTGTCGCCAAGTCCAAAACACAATGCAAAACATAATCACTTACGACCAAAAAATGGTTAATGTTGTTGAAGAAATGGACGAGCATTTTACCTCTTACTCTAAATTAAAAGAAAATCTAGTTTATCAGGAAAAACGAAAAAGGCTTGAAGAACGTATTCTTACCTCCAATTCTATTTTTATTTTGGACGGACACATTTCAGTTCTGATGAACAGGCTTAGATTTTTCGATTTACGAGATGCTTTTGTGGAAGCTTTGAACAGAGGTACTAATTTCTATTTAGTTGGTTCAGGTGCGGAAATTCTTTGCGACAAAATGATTCTTTTTAATTCCGATAAAAAACTCGGTGACAATCAGACTGAGCATTTTGAATTTTATGACAACGGTTTCGGTATCATAAAAAACATTCAAATTATGCCAAAAAACATTGACGAAATTGACTTTTCAAATAAAGAACTTTTGACTCACCTTGCAAATCGCTTCAATTCTCACACTTCGGTTTTCCTAAACAAAGGTTCTTACCTTTTTATGGAAAACCAAATTGATGAAGAAGCTAATTCACAAGAAGTAAAATACATTTCGATTGGAGGTTCAAAGGATTACTTACAAGTTTTCTCTAAAGACGGTGTCGTTGAGAAAGTCAAAACAGGTGAGGAAATTTTCCCAAGCCGAGAACACAAAAGATTCCAAAACCTAATCGAAAGACACACATCGAAAAACCTTGCTGAATTGCTCAAAAGAGTTTTCAGACTTTCAAAAATACACCCTTCTGGAATTGAAAAGGCTGTCGAAAATTTTATCGTTGAAAATTCTTTCCCTTTGCGTGAAAAATTAGTTACGACATTTTTTTACTACGACCCAACAGGCAAAGTAGAATCTGTTTACTTGGAAAGTGCTTTAGGTTTTAGAGGCGATAACAACGTTTTTTTTCAATATCAAAACACAGGCATTTTTTACTTTCCACTAGAATTTCAGCCGAACTCAAGATTAGAGTACAAAATTGCTTTAGACTTCGGAAATGGGCAAAGAGAAATTTTAGACCCTTACAATCCGAACTTGGCTAACGCTCCTTTTGGTCCAAAATCAGTAATGACAACTTTAGACTACAAACCAACTATATTTTCTATTAGCGAAGAAAGAACTGAGAGTTACATCGAAAGATTTGAGTTTGACAGCAAAATAATGAAGGACAAAAGAGAGTTTCAAATTTACACTCCGAAAGAGTTTGAAAATGAGGCTTTGCCAATTGTTGTTTTTCACGACGGTTACGACTACCTAAGATTTTCAAACTTGCAAAAAATACTAGATAGTATGATTTACGAAAAAGCAATAAAACCTATTCGTGGGATTTTTACAAAACCAATTGACCGAAGAAATGAGTATGCGGCAAGTCCTGATTACGCAAAATTTATTTCTGAAGAATTAATCGAAGAAATTGGAAAGCACAAAAAACTACCTTCTGGTAAAGAAAACTTTTGTACTGTTGGAGCAAGTTTTGGTGGTTTAATTTCTCTTTATTTAATGGATTCCTACCCAAAAGTTTTTGGAAATGCTTTGTGTCAATCAGGTTCATTTTTTATGAAACTTCACGGATTCGATTACTATACTTCACATTTTCCCAAAATTAATAAATTTGTAAACTCATTCGTAAAATCGAAGACAAAGATTGATTCCAAAGTTGTACTGACTTGCGGTAGATTTGAAAGTTTAGTTTACCTAAACCGTGAAATGGTTGAAGTTCTTGACAAGCGTAATTGTGATTACAAATATTTTGAAAACAACGACGGACACACTTGGACTGGTTGGGCGAACTCAATGCCGCAAGGTTTGATAAATATTTTTGGAAATCCTAAAAAGGTTAAATTAAGGAAGGTAGGAAGCTAATTTACTTTCTTAACCCAAAGAAACTTTGACTAAAAGAAGTTTTGAAGTGTAAAGAGACCGAGAATAATTCCTGCAACAATTACAATAATTTTAATTGCACTTTCTTGCAGGGCATTGTTTCGTCTTTTGCTATTTGAAGATGTTCCGTGATAACCACAATTTTCGCACTTAAAATATTTACGAAAAGTACTGTAAGTTATTTCTAATGGTTCGCCACATTCTGGACAATCCATATAACCGAACATTTCTTTAAGTCTATCGAACATTTAGATAATTTCCTCTTTTCTAAACTAAACCTGTTAGCCAATCCATTTTTGGAAAATTTGCTCGGCTAACTCGCTAACGTCTTCCTTTTTGACCAATTTATAATTTTCTTCTCGTAGGCTTGTTGCTTCAAGTTCAACTTCTCTAATTTCTAAATCACGTGCAATTAAAAATTTAAACTTTTGTCCACTTTCAGATTTTGTTAAAAACTTTTCAAGCAAAGTTTTGTTCACTCTAATTCCGTCGATAGCAATAATTTCGTCGTTAACGTTAATATCCGAATCCCAAGAAGGTGTTCCTTGATAAATTCTATTAACCGTTAGTGTACCTTCTTTTTCAGAAAAATCAAGACCTAAGTTACGAGGTAGAGCTTCATCTTTTACAAACTCAACTCCTGCGTAACCCAAGTATTTTTCGTAATCAATTTCTTCCGTTGTCTCAAGATAGTTTACAAGGATTTCAGGAAAGTCACTTCCAACAACTTCCTTTACCATTTCTTTGAACTCCTCTTTCGTAAAACCTCGTTTTTCTTCTTTGTAAAACTTGTTAAATCTCAAAAGAACATCGTCAAAAGATTTTTCGTTTTTAGAGTAGTTGCGAATTGCTAAATCAAGACACATTATTAATAAAGCACCTTTGTTATAGTAAGAACAAATTGTGTTTGACGAGTTTTCGTTTTGCCTGTAAAATTTTATCCAAGCATCAAAACTTGATTCTTCAAGCGTACAAATATTTCTACCATAATTCGTTTGTAATCTTTTGATGTTCTTGGAAACAACTTCCAAATATTCTTCTGTCGTGTAAAAGCCTGTCTTTAAAACTAAAAAATCATCATAGTAGCTCGTAATTCCTTCTGCAACCCAAAGCAATTTTGTGTAAATCTCTTGGTCATAGTCGAAAGGTCCTAACTCAATCGGTCGGATTCGTTTCACATTCCAAAGATGAAAAAACTCGTGTGCAATCAGTGCTAACCAATCCTTGTAACGTTTCTCATCAACAAGTTCAAATGGGTCAAAAACAACTGCCATTGAATTTAGGTGTTCGAGTCCGCCATATTTTCCGGGTGAGAAAATGCAAATAAAAGTATAATCTTTGTAAGGAAGTTCACCGAAAAGTTCAAACTCTGTTTCGACAATTTTTTTGATGTCAGAGACAAAAGTGTTTTTATCATTTTTAAAAATCCCTTGAACTGCGATTTCGTGATTTTTACCATCAACTTCAAAATCAAAAGTTTGGTAATTTCCGCAAAGAAGAGGTGAATCTACGAGAATGTCGTAATTTTCAATTTGGAAAGTGTTAGTTCTTCCTTCAATTCTTTTAAGTCCTGTCGAAACTTTTTCCCAACCTTCGGGAAGCTCAACTTTTAGCAAAGCCTTTTCATTTTTAAATTCCTCCAAGTAAACAAAAGTCGCGGAAGGAGTAACGAAAGCGTAAGAGGAGTTTAGGAAATTTGTTCTAACTGTTAGGTCGAAAGAGTAAACCAAGTAGGAAACTTGAACCGACTCTTCCAAGCCTTTAAAAATCCGCCAAGTATTTTTGTTAATTTTTTCAAAATTTAAATTTTGGTCTGAAAAGTCGTTTGCTGTAAATTCGTGAACGTGTTGTGCGTACTCACGCACCATATACGAACCAGGAGTCCAAACAGGAATTTTTACGTCAATGAATTCTTTGTCAGCAGGAAGTTTGTTAAACGAAACTTCTACCTTTAGGTAGTGCCTGTGAGGATTTTCCATTGATAATTTGTAAACAGTTTTATACTCTTTCATAAAATTCTCTAAGTGTTTTAAATTCATTAACAAAAATTGAAAGATTTTCTAAAATGCGAAAAAGAAAAGTTAACCTTTTTTTCCTAATTTTTTTAAACTTTTTACTCTTTTCTTGCGGTAAGCCTTACAAGAAAGTTGAAATCCGAAACGTCTCGAACATCAAAATCGAAAATTTTTCTTTCAGTGGAATCACTTCAAAAGTCGAAGTTGAAGTTTTTAATCCAAATCCTTACAACATCGAAATTAAAGAAATTGAGTACGATTTGTATTTTCAAGATAAGCTTTTTACCTCGGGAATTTCAGAGATTAACCAAACCTTGAAAAGCAAAAAAATTACCTTTGTCGAAGTGCCTTTTACACTAAAACTTTCAAAAGCATTTCAAGGAGGAATCAAACAATTTGAAGGAGAAAATTTCAGTTACCGAGTCGAAGGAAAAGCAAAAGTTAAAGCCTTAGGAAAAACCCTCACACGAAAATTCAATTTTGAAAAATCACTCAAATGAAACTAAAATCACAGTTAGAAGAAAAGCTCAAAAACCTGCCCCAAAACCCTGGCGTTTACGTTTACAGAGATTCCAAAGGCAAAATAATTTACATCGGGAAAGCGAAAGTTCTGAAAAACCGAGTGCGTTCTTACTTCACTTCAACTCACAAAAAAGACGGTAAAACACGAACTCTTGTCAAAAAAATTTCCGATCTCGAAACAATCATTACTGACAACGAAGTCGAAGCTCTCATTCTCGAAGCAAACTTGATTTACAA
The DNA here is from genome assembly GCA_008501735.1 of Calditrichota bacterium. Lineage (GTDB taxonomy): Bacteria > CLD3 > CLD3 > CLD3 > CLD3 > CLD3. The sequence continues at coordinate 12,051 of QQUF01000014.1, forward strand.
ACACCAACCTCGTTACAATATTCTTCTAAAAAAAGACAACTCTTACCCGTACATAAAAATTACGAAAGAAGTTTATCCAAGAATTTTTTACACCCGAAACATCGTTCAAGACGGCTCAAAATATTTTGGACCTTACACAAATCGCTTCCTTTTGAACTCGCAGCTTGAAGTGATTAAAAAAATCTTCAAAACAAGAATTTGCCACCACAAATTTGATGAAAAATATTTGAAAAAAATGACTGTTCCTGTTTGCCTTGAATTTCATTTAAACAAATGTTTCGGACAGTGCCAAGGACACATTTCAGTTGAAGAAGAGCAAGAAAATTTCAAAAGAATCGCAAAATTTCTTAACGGACACACTCGCGAAGTCATCATTGAAATGAAAGAAAAAATGGACTCGCTTGCGAAAAAATTTGCCTTTGAAAAAGCCGCAGAAATCCGCGATTACATTGCAATTTTGGAGAATTTTTCTAATAAACAAAAAGTGGTTTCAAACGACTTTGTTGACCGCGACATTGTTGCAATTGCAGTCGAAGGAGATGACGCTTGTGGAGTAATTTTCAAAGTTCGTGGCGGAAAATTGCTCGGAAGAATACACTACTACTTAGCCAACGTTCTTGAAAAAACAGAAGGCGAAATCCTTGAAACAATCATTGAACAGTACTACTTAAAAGCCGATTTTATCCCTCAAGAACTAATGCTTTCAAACGACTTTGAAGAAGGAACGGAAACTTTCGGGAAGTGGCTTTCGGAAAAACGAGGCACAAAAGTAAAAATTGTGATTCCTCAAATTGGCGAAAAGTCTCAACTAATCGAAATGACTCGCAAAAACGCCGAACTTCTTCTGAACGAACTGAAATTGAAAAAGCTCAAAAACAAAGACTTTGTGCCTCGTGCAATTTCTGCTTTGCAAAGAGATTTACACCTTGAAAATCCACCGCGAAGAATGGAGTGCTTTGACAATTCAAACATTCAAGGAAGCGACCCTGTTGCTTCGATGGTTGTTTTTGTGAACGGAAAACCTTTGAAAAATGATTACAGAAAATTCAAAATCAAAACTGTTGTCGGTCCTGACGACTTCGCAAGTATGTTTGAAATCGTTACAAGACGATACAAACGAGTTCTTGAAGAAAAGCAAAAAATGCCGGATTTGATTGTGATTGACGGAGGAAAAGGACAGCTCAGCAGTGCAGTAAGTGCTTTGAAAAATCTTGGAATTGAAAACCAACCTATTATCGGTTTGGCAAAAAGGCTCGAAGAAGTTTTTCTGCCCGAACACACTGACCCACAGAACATTCCGCGAACTTCTTCCGGGTTAAAACTTTTGCAACAAATCCGAGACGAAGCTCACCGTTTTGCGATAACTTTTCACAGAGATTTGAGAGCCAAAAGAATGACTCACTCAAAACTCGACGAAATTCCCGGAGTCGGTGGAAAAAGAAAAATGGCACTCTTGCAGCACTTCGGCTCAATCAAACAAATCAAAGAAGCAACTCCCGCAGAAATTCAGAAAATAGGTAGAATTCCTTTGAAGTTAGCTGAGAGGATTTTAGCGGAAATTTGAACAAATTGAGTGTTACGACCGCTTTGAGCGTTCGCACCGCAATTTTTTGGTGGTCATTCGGATTGACTAACTGAAACCAATTTCCGTCTAAATCTGTGAAAATTAGGCATTTTTCCGAACCATCAATTCCTTGAAAATTCAAACCGTTTGTCTTTAAACTTTCAGCAGTTTTTGTGAGATTTTCTGTGTAAAGAACGAAACCTGTTTTTGCGGTTTGGTAAGTTTCTGAATCCGAAGTATTTTTACCTTTTCTTAAAAGAAATTCTTGTCCTTCTGTTGCAACCCAAACTAAGTTTTCACTCTGCTCTGCAACAATTTTAAAGCCTAAAATTTTTGTGTAAAACTCTTTAGCTTTCTGAACATCTTTTGTAAAAATTTCGATGTGTCCGAATTTCATTTTTTCTCCTCTGGGTTAAGGTTTTTGGTTAAGTTTCTTTTTATTATTCATTCCACAAATAATAAAATAAAATCATAAAGTAAGGAAAAATTAAAATGAGTAAAAATTATTGGTGTTACAGAATTGATAAAAGCAACATTGAATTCTTTAAGGATGAACTCTTTAATGAAGGAAGACTTAGACAAGGTTGGGGTAGGAAACAAGATTTAAGAAATCTTCAATTAGATGAGGGTGCAGGCAGAAATAAATCAATGTTCAACAAGGTTAAGAAAAATGATATTCTTTTAGTTCCTCAACTTCCAGATCTAGGAAAAGTTGCAATTGTTGAGGCAACTGAGGACTGGTCAAAAGGTTATGATTTTAGGGTTGAGGAAAACTTGAAGGATTTCGGACATATTTTCCCTGCTAAATTCTTAAAATCCTTTACTAGAAATAGTAAAGAAGTAACAGGTAATTTACGCTCTACCTTAAGAAACCCTTCTCGATTTTGGAATATTAATCATTACACAGAAGATGTTGAAAATCTAATAAACTCTAATCAAAATGAATTGGACAAAAAACAAGATTACGAAAGTAGGTTGTTAAGTACTATCGGCTCAGTATTCAATGAGTCTTTTATAGAAAAAGACTTCAAAAACGATCTTTATGACAAGCTTAATGACCAATTTACAAGCGAGGAGTGGGAATTCATATTAGTAAATGGTTTGAGGAAAATATTTCCATTTTACCAGATTGAACGTGTAGGTGGAAAAGAAGAAAAGAAACACGGTACTGATATTCTAATAAAAATGCCTTCCTTAATTTCTAGTTATGAGTATGGAATTTCTATTCAAGTAAAAGATTATGAAGGAGTAGTCGGTGAGGAAGTTATTCAACAAATAAACAAAGCTGATGAATATTGGAATAACGAGAACTTTAAATTAATTGAGAAATGGGTTATAGTTACACGTACCTCTAAAGAAGAGAATAATGGGCTAGTATCAAATACTAGTAATGTTAAGTTTATATTTGCAAATGGGTTAAAAGAGTTGTTAAACACAATGGCAAAAAGTTTTATAGGTATAAATTAATATTCCTCTATTAAACTAGTAATTTGTTATCAATTAGTTTTATGAAAAAAAGCAAAGAAAGCAACACCTTAAAAATGACTTTCGAGGAATCAATTTTCATTGAAGCAACTCCGGAAGTTGTTTGGGATTTTACTCAAGACTACTCAAAAAGACCAAATTGGGATTCCGCTGTAATCAAAACAGAAGTTATTTCTGAAAAACCTCACCGAGTTGTTCGTGTTTTTGTAAAAGGCGGAACAACAACTGCTTTCCAGTACAAACTTGACCGTCGTCCGGAAAAAACAAGTTTACAAGCAATCGAAATGAAATCTTTATTTTTTGCGAGTGGAGGAGGTTCTTGGGTTTACAAATCAAGGTCGAACGGAACAATTTGGACACAAAGAAACACTTTAGCTTTTAAGAACAAATTTTTGACTTTACTTTTTAAACCTTTATTTTCTTGGCAAATTACCAAACTCACAAGGCAATCAATGCACGAAGCAAAAAAACAAATTGAGAACGAACTCACAAAATGAAAAAAATCCTTAAAGTCTGTCCTTGTATTTTGAAAGAAGAAAAAGGGAAATGGTTCATTTTGGCTTTTAAACACCCGATTGCAGGAAACCAAATTCCAAAAGGAACTGTCGAACCAAACGAAGAAATTGAAAAAGCGACTTTGAGAGAACTCAAAGAAGAGTCAGGAATTTCAGAAGCAAGAATTGAAAACTTTATTGGAAAATTTGACAGAGTTGTTGAAAATGAAGACGGAAATTTGGAACACCACGAATGGCATTTGTTTGACGTTAGAGCTGAAAACAATTTGCCGAAAAATTGGAATCACAACGCAGAAGGAAGCTCAGAAGAAAATGGACTTGTTTTCCATTTTTTTTGGCAAGAGCTTTCGGTAGACTATAAAAACTACCACGAATATTTTTTGAAAGTCTTAGAGCTTGTTGAAAATTACCTAAAATATAAATTTTAATTTTACGGGCAAATCTGTTGGTCAAATCCTTGGCACACTCTTAGAAAATTTGTGAAATTTTCGATATTCTGTAATTCTTGTGGACTACAAATTCGGTTGTTTCCAATCAGCATGTTATTTAGCGAATTCATATTTCCAAGAGATGACGGCAAACCTGTCAACAAATTATCTGACAAATCCATATGAAAAAGATTGGGCAAAGAACCAAGAGAAGAAGGAATTGAAGTGATTTTATTTTTATTAAGCTCAAGATTCATCAAACTTGACAACTGAGAAACTCCACTCGGAATACTTGAAAATTCATTTTCGCCAAAATAAAGTTCTTCCAAATTACTCAATTTTTGGATTTCACTCGGCAAAAAAGAAAGTTTGTTTTGTCCCAAATCCAAAAGTTTGAGACTTGACAACTCGCCGATTTCAGAAGGTAAAACCTCAAGTAAATTGTCGTCTAATTCCAAAAGTTCAAGTTTTGTGAGATTTTTAATTTCCGTTGGTAAAGTTGTAATTCCCAAACTGTAAAACCCTAATTTTGTAACATTTCCCGAACTGTTTGTACTCATTCTGTTTGAGTTAGAGAATTCCTCAAAAGTCATTGAAACGGAATTTTCTTCCAAAATTTGTTGAACGATTTCCGCTTCACTTAAAGTTGGAGTTATGTTATTGTTTGCCGAATCTTTGTCTTCGCTACTGCACGAAAGAACAAAAATTGAAAAAATGAAAGTAGAGGCTATTTTAAAAGAATTCATTTTGGACTTCTCCGAGAAAGTTGCTGGAATTAAGTAACGGAAAACTTTAACGGAGAGAGATTTCTTTTATTCCTTTTGGAACCTTAAAAAGTTAGTCTCAATTTTACTATTTTCTAAACTTTTGCTTCCATCTTTTCTTGTCCTTTTTTCTTGTCTTTTCGCGTGTTTCGTGGGCAAAAGAGCTTTTTTGTTTCCTTGCCAAAAGCCTATCCGCTAAGCTTCCGTAGTTTATTTTTTCTAAAGTTTGTCGAATCCACTTTTGGTTTTCGGGTTTGTACCAAAAAAAGAATTTTCTTTGGTTTTGTTTCTCATCTTTGGACTTAGCTGTCGAAATAGGAGCAAGTTTGTAAGGATGAAAACCTGAATAGTAAATCACTGTCGCAACAGTCATCGGAGTTGGTGTAAAATCCTGAACTTGCTCAAGTTGAAAACCTAAATCTTTAGTTTCACAAGCAAGATTCGCCATATCTTTTGTTTCGCAACCTGGATGACTTGAGATGAAATAAGGAATGATTTGTTGGTTCAAATCTTTCTTTTTACAGACCTCTTCAAACTTCTCTTTGAATTTGTGAAAAAGTTGAAAAGAAGGTTTTCTCATAATTTTTAAAACCGAATCGGAAGTGTGTTCGGGAGCGACTTTTAATCTCCCTGAAACGTGATGAGTTACAAGTTGGTCAATGTATTCATCGTAATGATTTTCTTTTGCTTCTTGCTTGTCGTCAGTTACAAAAAGGTCGTAACGCAACCCACTTGAAACAAATGCTTTTTTGACATTTGGGTGAGCAGAAGCCTTTTTGTAAACTTCAACCATTGGCTGATGATTTGTGTCAAGATTATGGCAAACGCTTGGCCAAATGCACGAAGAACTAACACAACGGTCGCAAATTTCCTGAATTTTACCTTTCATTTTGTACATATTCGCAGAAGGTCCACCAAGGTCGCTGATGTAACCTTTGAAGTCCGGCATTTTTGTAATCTCGTCAACTTCTTTTAAAATCGATTCTTCCGAGCGGCTTGCGACCATTTTGCCTTGATGGGCTGAAATTGTGCAAAAACTACAACCACCAAAACAACCTCTGTGCATATTTACCGAGAATTTAATCATTTCAAAAGCTGGAATTTCGCCACGTTTTTTGTACTTCGGATGAGGAAGTCTAGTGAAAGGTAAATCGAAAGAAGTGTCGATTTCCTTTTCAGTCATCGTTTGAAAAGGAGGATTTATTACTAAAGTTTTGTTCTTAACATTCTGAATGAGCCTTTTTGCAAACTGCTTGTTTGACTCCATTTCGATGTGCTTGAAATTTGCGGCGAAAGTCCGTTTGTCCCTCAAACACGCTTCGTGGGAACTTAACTCGAATGTTTCCCAATTTTTATTTTTAGGTAAGTTGTCATTCTTGTCAATCAAAACTGCTGTTTGTGGAATTGTCTTGAGTGAGGAAATCGGAACGCCTTTCCGCAAGAGTTTTAAAATTTCTCTCAAAGATTGTTCTCCCATTCCGTAAACCAAAATATCTGCTCCACTTTCTTCCAAAATCGAAGGTTTAAGTTTGTCAGCCCAATAATCGTAGTGAGTTACTCGGCGAAGTGAAGCCTCAATCCCACCGATTAAAACAGGAACTTCAGGATAAATTTTCTTGAGAATTTGTGTGTAAACAATCGTTGCGTAATCGGGTCTAAAACCTGATTTTCCTCCCGGAGTGTAAGCATCTGTTGAGCGGAGCCTTTTTCCTGCTGTGTAATGATTTACCATCGAATCCATACAACCCGAAGTAACTCCAAAGAAATATTTTGGTTTTCCAAATTTTCTAAAATCACGCAGGTCGTCTTGCCAGTTCGGTTGAGGAATAATTCCTACTTTGAAGCCTTCACTTTCGATGATTCTTCCAATTACTGAGTGTCCAAAAGCTGGATGGTCAACGTATGCGTCACCAGAAATCAAAATTACATCAAGTTCTGACCAGCCTCTTTTTTCAACTTCATTTTTGGTAATCGGAAGCCAATCTGTAATTGGACGTTGTTCAAAATTCATTTTCAATCTTTGTTAAGTAAAAATTTGGTGGAATATAAAACAATGAAAAATTAACGATGGTTAATTAACATTAAAATCATAACTTGTCGTGGAATTTATAAACATCTACAAAATTAACCTAAAAAGGGAAATAAAATGATTGTACTTAGGGTGAAACTTGACGTTCAAAAAGAACATTTAGCAGAAACTATTGAGTTATTCAAAATTTTAGTAAAAGCAAGTCGTTCTGCCGAAGGAACTATCGCTTATGATATTTGCCAAGATATTTTATGTGATACTACTTTGATTGTTACTGAAGTTTATGAAGATGAAGAAGCACTACAAAGGCACTTCGCAATGCCCGAATTCGGTGAAGTTCTTGGAAAAGTTGAACCATTTTTATCAGCTAAACCTGACGGCACAATTTTCAATGTGGAAAGTTCTAAGCCATTAGATTTATAAAAACGTCTGCCGCTTAAATTTATTAATAAATTAAGCGGCATTAATCTAATTTTCTAAAATTCTTTCTGCACCGTTGTCAATTGTCAAAATTTCGTATCCGTCTTCCGTTACCAAAATCGTATGTTCAAATTGTGCAGATAGTTTTCCGTCAGTTGTAATTGCTGTCCAATCGTCTTTCAAAATTCGGCATTTGTAAGTGCCTTGATTAATCATTGGTTCGATTGTAAAAGTCATTCCAGGGCGAAGTCTCATTCCCTTTCCGGCTTTTCCGTAATGAGCAATTACAGGGTCTTCGTGAAATTCTTTTCCGATTCCGTGCCCTGTGAAATCCCGTACAACTGAGTAACCTTTCGGCTCTACAAACTTCTGGATTGCAGCACCGATGTCACCGATTCTTGCATTTGGCTTAACTTGTTCAATTCCAAGAAGCATTGACTTGTAAGTTGTTTCAACAAGTTTTTTTGCTTCAGGAGAAGGAGTTCCAACGTAAAAAGTTCGGCTTGTGTCTCCGAAATAACCGTCCAAAGTTGTAGTAATGTCAACATTGACTATGTCGCCATTTTTGAGGATTTTCTTGCTTGAAGGAATCCCGTGACAGATTACTTCATTCACAGAAGTACAAATGCTTTTTGGAAAACCGTTGTATTTGAGGGGTGAAGGGTAAGCACCATTCTTTACGATAAATTCGTGGCAAATTGTATTTAATTCTTCAGTAGAAACACCCGCTTTTATGTGAGGTTCAATCATTTTCAAAACTGATGCAGCAAGTTTGCACGTTTTTCGCATTGCCTCAATTTCGCTTGGGCTTTTTACTCTAATCACTTTTGTAAACCTTTGTCTTAAAAATTCTAACATTATTTTTCTTAAAAAAATTCGCACCAAAGATATTCAAAAAGTTTTCTAAGTCTAAGAAAAACTTATCTTTTAAAATAAGGGTTTAAAAACTCAACTTAAAACTTTAAATTTCAGTTGGATTGGAATAACTTTCACGAATTGAAATTTTAGTTGTTAGACTTTTCAAAACTCACAAACCTTAACCCTTCACGGAGGATAACTTTAATGAATCACAATAAGATTCTTTCCCTTGTAAAAAAAGGCACTTCCCTTGCACTTTTTTTATTTAGCGGAATTCTTTTTGCAGGAGAAACCGAATACGTCCAAGGTGACTTGTTAGTGCAATTTCATAAAAACACTGACGTAGAAACCTTTACAAAAAACTTTGGTGACATCGGACTTCGCACCGAAAAACTTCTTACACGCCGAATGAATATTTGGCTTGTAAAATTCGACCCGTCACAAGTTTCTGACGAGGATGCACTTTTGCTAATGAAATCTCACCCGCTCGTTCAAGAAGCTCAATTTAACCACTTGGTTCAAGAAAGAGCAACAACTCCAAACGACGCAAGTTTTAGCAATCAATGGGGAATGAACAACACTGGACAAAGTGGTGGAACTGCTGACGCTGATATTGATGCTCCTGAAGCTTGGGACATTACAACTGGTGGAATGACAGTTACAGGTGAACAAATTGTTGTCGCAATTGTTGACGGTGGTTTTGACATTGGACACCCTGACATTGATTACTTCAAAAATACAAATGAAGTGCCTGGAAATGGAATCGACGACGATAACAATGGTTATGTTGACGATTACGATGGTTGGGACGCGTATTCAAGTGACGGAACAATTCCTAATGGAAACCACGGAACTCACGTAGCCGGAATTGCTGCTGCTATCGGAGACAACAACATCGGAGTTGCTGGAGTTAGTTGGGGAGCGAAAGTAATGCCAATTGCAGGTTCGTCGGGAAACGAGTCAGTTGTTCTTGAGGCTTACGGTTATGCTCTTGAAATGCGTAAAAAATATGACGAAACAAATGGTGTTGAAGGTGCTTTTGTAGTCTCGACTAATGCTTCTTTTGGGATTGATTTTGGAGACCCTGCGAACTCACCGCTTTGGTGTGCTTTTTATGACTCACTTGGAGCAGCAGGAATCCTTAATGCTGGTGCAACAGCAAACATAAATATTGACATTGACGTTGACGGAGATGTTCCAACAGCTTGTCCAAGCGATTTTATGATTGCCGTTACTAACACAAGAGATAATGACACAAAAAATAATGGTGCTGCTTACGGGCTTACAACTATTGATTTAGGAGCTCCTGGAACTGCTGTTTACTCAACAACTCAAGGGAGCAGTTACGGAAACTTAACAGGAACTTCGATGGCAACTCCTCACGTTTGTGGAGCAATTGCTTTCCTTTATGCTGGAGCTTCTGCTACTGCAATAGCCGAATATAAAGCAAATCCTAACCAAGTTGCTCTTGACTTTAGACAAATGCTTTTTGACGGAACTGACCCAATCAATGCTTTAAATGGAATCACTGTTACAGGTGGAAGATTGAACATTTTTAATAGTATTCAACTTGTTCAAAATTATTTCCCATTTGACCCACTTGACCCTGCAACACCAACAAATACTGTTGCTTTTTCTGATTTCCAAACACCGAATTCAGTTACTTTGACTTGGGACGATCCTGACACACTTTCTGGAGGTGACCCAATCACTACTCCTTTTTCAGTTCGAGTTTTTAGAGATGGAAATATGTTAATGGAAGTAGCTGAAGGAACTGAGACATTCACTGAAGCAAATTTGACCGATGGAGATTGGTACGAGTACACTTTGATTACAAGATTGCTTTCAAACGATAGTTTGAGTATGGAATCAGAATCTTTCGGAGCTTTTGCTGGAGGTTCGAGAACTCCTGCGGCTCCGACAAACGTTCAGTGTTCTTTCACAAACACAGACATTACAATTTCTTGGGACGACCCAACAACTCAAGACGACGGAACCTCACTTGACGATTTGCAAGATATTGAAATTTTTAGAGACGGAACTTCTGTCGCAATCATTCAACCTGGAACTCAAACTTTTATTGACGTTCCTCCAACATCAGGTGTTTTTTACGATTACACTCTTCGTGCTTTGGACAACGAAACCCCTCAAAACGCAAGTATAAACTCAGATACTATCAAGTGTTTTATGGGAGATTTAGTAAGTCTTAATGGAAATATTATTGACGAAGTTACTTTGGCAGGAATTACTGGTGAAGTTGAACTCGGAATGACTTTGCTTGGTGAAGAAATTATTAGTTCAGCAACCACAGACGCCAACGGTAACTTCTCTTTTGCACAAATCCCTGTTTTACAAGGTGGAGTTTTGGTTTACGATTACGTAAAAGTAACTCCTGACGACTTTAATTACGCAACAACTGTTTTTCCTGACACTTCTTTAAACTCAGGTGGAAATCCTGTTTCGGTTACTTACT
>QQUF01000034.1 GCA_008501735.1 Calditrichota bacterium
CGTGTTCACGAGCAGCTGCATTGATTCTGAGTATCCAAAGTTGTCTGAATTCTCTTTTACGAACTTTACGGTCACGAGTTGAGAAAGCCATTGCTCTATCAACTGTTTCCATTACAGTACGGATAAGTTTTCTTCTTCCGCCTACAAAGCCTTTAGCTCTTTTTAAATATTTTTTTCTCCTTGCTCTTGAAGCAGGATTGTTGGTTGCACGTGGCATTTTATTTCCTTGAGAGTTGGGTTAGAAAGAGGCAATTTCTGAAGATTACTCTTAGTTCCTAACTAACCACAGTGTTGTTAATTAAATTAGATTGCTAACATTCTTCGGACTCTTTTCACATCTGATTTGTCAACCAATGCTCCAAGGTCTAAATTACGTTTTCTTTTCGGCGATTTTTTGGTCAAAATATGCTTAGTAAAAGCGTGTTTTCTTTTGATTTTACCAGAAGCAGTTACTTTGAAGCGTTTTTTCGCCGCACTGTTTGTTTTCATTTTTGGCATTTTTAGTGCTCCGAAAAGTTAAAGTTATTTATTGTTTTGAACTATCATTGTCATTCTGTTGTAACCTTCCATTCCAATCGACTTATCGATTTTGACCTTTTCTTCTCCGCCAAGCATTTCAAACACTTCTGTCAAAAGTTTTCCACCATTATCCTTATAGACAAGTTGTCTTCCGTGAAAGAGAATTGTGAACTTTACTTTATCTCCATTGTCCAAAAACTCTTGTGCTTTTTTGAGTTTTGTTTGAAGGTCGTGAGTAGCGGTTACTGGCTTAAATCTAATTTCGCGAACTTCAACGTTGTGCTGCTTTTTACGATTTAGCTTCTCACGTCTTTGAATTTCGTAAAGGTATTTTCCATAATCCAAAACCTTACAAACAGGAGGATTTGCATTTGGTGAAATTTCGACTAAATCAAGGTCGTGTTCATCAGCTTTTTCTAAAGCAACTGCAATTGGAACAATTCCTATCATAGCTCCGTCAGGACCAACGAGACGAACTTCTTTAACTCTAATTTCTTCGTTTGTTCTTACTGTTGGCTCTGGAATAGAACGAGATTTATAAGCCTTAGGTCTTCTTTGAATAACTAATCTCCTTAGTTTTTGTTCTTTATTTCTTGCTGAATGTGTGAGATAAAATCTTCAGCAGTCATTTTTAAAAGTTCTTTCGAGTGTCTTACGCGAATAGAAAAAACATCTGAATTTACTTCATTTTCACCGATAACCAAAAGGTATCGAATTTTTTCCAGTTCACCTTCGCGAATTTTATATCCAACTTTTTCACTTCTGTTGTCGAATTTTACTCTGATTCCGCTTCTTACAAGTTTGTCGTTTACTTCTTTCGCAAAGTCTTCATACTTATCAGAAACAGGAATAATTCCGACTTGAACAGGTGCAAACCAACTTGGGAAATCTCCACCGTGATGCTCAATCAAAATTCCGATGAATCTTTCTAAAGAGCCAAGAATCGCTCTGTGAATCATTACAGGAGTGTGCTCCGAGCCATCTTGTCCGACGTATTTTAAGTCGAATCTTTCTGGCATTGAAAAATCAAGCTGAATAGTTCCACACTGCCAACTTCTTCCGAGAGCGTCTTTAATGTGAAAATCAATTTTGGGTCCGTAGAATGCTCCATCACCTTCATTGATGACAAATTTCATTCCTTTGGAGTTCAAAGCATTTGCCAAAGCAGTTTCAGCTTTTTCCCAAATTTCATCTGAACCAATTGATTTTTCAGGTCTTGTTGAAAGTTCAATATTGTAATCGTTGAATCCAAAGTTACTGTAAATCTCTTCAACCAAATCCATTACTTTGACAATTTCCGCTTCAATTTGTTCAGGAGTGCAATAAACGTGAGCGTCATCTTGAGTAATGTGTCTTACTCTAAAAAGTCCATTTGTAACTCCAGAACGCTCGTGCCTGTGTACGATTCCAAGTTCAGCATATTTGATTGGAAGTTCTTTGTAAGAGTGCTTTTCGTTGTCAAATATCAAACAATGTCCAGGGCAATTCATCGGCTTAACTGCAAATTCTCTTTCGTCGAATTGAGTAAAATACATATTTTCTTTGTAATTATCCCAATGTCCAGAACGGTGCCAAAGACTTTCGTCCAAAATAAATGGACTTCTAACTTCTTCGTAACCGTGACGGAAATGAATTTCTTTCCAGTAATCAATTAATTGATTCAAAAGCCTCATTCCCATTGGATGCCAAAAAGGCATTGCTGGAGATTCTGCATGAAAACTAAAGAGTTTGAGTTGTTTACCAAGTTTCTTATGGTCACGTTTTTTAGCTTCTTCAAGCATAAAAAGATGTTCATCAAGTTGCTTTTTCTTAGGGAAAGAAACACCGTAAATTCTTTGCAAACTTTGGTTTTTCTCGTCACCTCGCCAGTAAGCAGCTGCAACGTTCAGAAGTTTAAAATGCCTTAAAGCTCCTGTTGAAGCAACGTGAGGTCCACGACAAAGGTCAGTAAATTCGCCTTGTGTGTAAGCAGTAATAGTTTCGTTTTCGGGTAAATCGTTGATTAACTCAACTTTGAAATCTTCATTTTCTTTTTTGAAAAACTCAAGGGCTTCTTCTTTTGAGAGTTCACTACGACTGACTTGAAAATCACTTTTGGAAATTTTTCGCATTTCGTCTTCAATTTTACCTAAGTCGTCAATTGAAATTGATTCGTCAGTGTAAATATCGTAATAAAATCCACCTTCGACAGTTGGACCAATTCCGAGTTTTGCTTCGGGATAAAGTCTCTTAACCGCTTGAGCCATTAAATGTGTTGAAGAATGCCAGAAAACATCTTTTCCTTCTTCCGTTCCTGTCGTTATGATTGACACCGTTGAGTCTGTTTCAATTGGTCTTTTTAGGTCGTACAATTCTCCATTCACTCTTGCAGCGATAGAATCTTTTGCAAGACGAGGACTGATTGACTTCGCCAAATCGTAAGCGGAAGCACCGGAATCAAATTCTTTTACAGAGCCGTCAGGAAGTGTAAGTTTCATCATTCTTCTTTCAACTTTGAAATTATCAGGAAACCTTTTCCTCTAAACTTCAAAATTACATTGTTTTGAGTTAAAATTTAAATCTCTTTAAAAAAGTTGAGCAATTTAACTTAGTTTTAATTTAAAATCAAGATTCTAATTAATTTTTACTTAAGTATTTTTTCACTTTTTTGGTTTTGTTAAGAATTTTAAGAGCGCTAACTTTGCGATTCAAAATTATAAAAAGCGATTCTGACAATGGCAAATTCGCAAAAAATTAAACTTCTGATTTCCTTACTAATCCCTCTCCTGATTTTAATCATTCCAAAAGAATTCATTCCGATAAACGACATTACAATCATTGAACAAAGATTGACGGCAATATTTTTTATGGCTGCTTTACTTTGGATATTGGAACCTATTCCAATTTACGCAACTTCCTTGCTCATCATTCTTTTAGAGTTAATTTTAGTCTCTGATAAAGGTCTTAATTTTCTCATTTCTGATACAACAAACCCTGAATTCGGTCAACTATTGAATTACAAATCAATCGTTGGGACTTTTGCTTCGCCAATTATTATGCTTTTCCTTGGCGGATTTTTCCTCGCAATGTCAGCCACAAAGTACCGTTTGGACTTGAATTTAGCGAAGAACTTACTCAAGCCTTTTGGTAAAAAACCAAAGTTCATTTTGTTAGGCTTAATGGTCATCACGAGCCTTTTTTCGATGTTTATGAGTAACACAGCAACGACTGCAATGATGCTTGCAGTTTTGACTCCTGTTCTTGCATCTTTTCCAAAAAACGATAAAGGCAAAATCGCTTTCGTTCTCGCAATTCCTTTTGCTGCAAATATTGGCGGAATCGGAACTCCAATCGGAACTCCACCAAACGTTGTAGCCCTAAAATACTTGACAGGTGAAAATCAAATCGGTTTTGGTGAATGGATGGTTTTTTCTGTGCCTTTTCTGGCTGTGCTTTTGGTTTTCACTTGGCTTGTTTTGTGGAAGCTTTTTCCTTCTGAGCAAGAAAAAATCGAAATCAAAATCAAAGGCAAATTCCTCAGAAATGCAAAAGCAATTACAGTTTACTTCACTTTTGGAATGACAATTTTCCTTTGGCTTTTCGACTTTTTGCACGGAATGAATTCTTACATTGTCGCACTGATTCCTGTTGCAGTTTTCTCGGCTACAAAAATCATCACTAAAGAAGATTTGAAAAATGTTAGTTGGGACGTTCTTTGGCTGGTTTCTGGTGGAATTGCACTTGGTCAAGGTCTTGAAGAAAGCGGACTTGCAAAACACTTAGTTGAGACAGTTCCTTTTGGTACTTTTTCGTCTTACGTAATAATTTTATCGGCGACTTTGCTTACAATTTTAATGGCTTCTTTGATGTCAAACACCGCAACTGCAAATTTGCTTTTGCCGATTGTTGCAGCACTCGGAGTCTCTTTGCCTGAATTAGAATTTCTTGGAGGTGCAAAAATGTTGATTTTGGCAGTTACTTTTTCCTGTTCTTTGGCAATGCCTTTGCCTGTTAGCACTCCACCAAACGCAATGGCTCACGCAACAGGTTTAGTAGAAAGTAATCAAATGGCAAAAGTAGGCTCAATCATCGGAATCTTCGGGCTTTTAGCTTCGTATCTTTTGATGTTCGTTCTGAACGAAATTGGATTTTTTTAAAATCTTTTGCCACGAAAAAAGAAGAAGTAAAAAGTAAATTTAATTTTTTTATATTCTTTCCTAATTCAAAGAAATACTAATTTGGGTTGAGAAATGAAATCAAATTCTTTTAGTAATTTATCAATTAATTCACTCGCACAAAGTCTAAAACAGACAACTAATTCCTATAAATTTTATTGGCTTTTATCAATTATTGAGCAACTTAATTTTGTCGATTTTGAAACTAAACACCTTTCCACAAAAGACATTGTAGCAAGAATGATTGCCAAAATTTGGTATCCAATAAATCATCATAATTTATCATTCGGAAAACAAGATAAACTTGGTGAAATTGTAAATTTCATTAAGATGAACTCTGAGATTACAATTAAGGATTCAGAAGAAGTTATTTTTGAATTTCTAAAGGAAGAATTTCAAAACCCAAAAAGTCAGTTCAAAAAGTTACTGAAAGATTTACAAAGGTACGTTCCATTTCGATTTTTAACACCTTGGTTTAAATTTGAATTACAAGGGATTGAACCTAAAGAGAAAAGAATAAAAGAATTATCGAGTCTTCATTTTTTAGATTCCAATTTTTTACCTCTTTATCGTTTTTTAAATACCGAAGAACAAATAATAGAGATGAGCCCATATTGGATTGATTATCTGAAAAATAATCAAAAAATATTAGCTGATTTTTGTTACTGGAATTTGGTGAATTATCTACAAACAAAGAATCCTAATACTCCAAACATTGCTTTCAAATTATTTATGCCAAAGGAAAGAGATTTAAGAAAAGCGAGGTATTTTTGGAGTTTAGTTTTGAAAAAAGATTCAAATATTCATTGTATTTATTCAGGATTCAATCTTAATGACAATTTTACAATTGACCACTTTGTTCCTTGGAGTTTTGTTGCACACGACAAATTGTGGAATCTTATCCCAACTTCTCAAATTGTTAATTCACAAAAAGGGAATTCTATTCCATCATTAGAGAGCTACTTAACACCTTTTATTAAAACTCAATTTGAGACACTAAAGTTTTTTATTAATCTTGATAAAGAGAAAAAAATATTAGAAGATTACGCAATATTATTTGATTCAGATTTTAACTCAATGTTATCAATGTCTTTTAGTAACTTTAAAACAAAACTTGAAGATACAATTAAACCACTTTGCCAAATCGCCTCAAACAATGGTTTTCAAATGAATTGGAAATTTAAGAATTAAAGACAATGTTAAAATTTTCAGAGAAAAACCCAAATTCGCACCTTACGGTAAAAAAAAGAAAATATCTTTCCTTCCCATCACGATTTTTACTCGAAAATAATTATTTAAAAGGAAAAGTTTTAGATTTCGGTTGTGGGTTAGGCAAAGACGTAGAAATATTATCTCAGCAAGGAATTAACATTGTTGGCTATGACCCATTTTATTTTAATTCTTTTCCTAAAGAAAAATTTGATACGATAATTTGTAATTATGTTTTAAATGTTTTGCTACCCGAAGAACAAGCGGCAGTTTTAATGCAAATTTCCGAATCTTTAAAACCTAAAGGCAAATGCTTTATTAGTGTTAGAAGGGATATAAAAAGAAATGGTTTTAGATTCAATCCAAATTATGGTTGTAAAGTTTATCAGTGCAATGTGAAGTTACCCTATAAAAGCATTTGCTTAAAAGAACATTGTGAAATTTATTCTTATGAACATTACACTCAAAACCGAGAGTCTAAAAACGAATGTAGGTTTTGTTCTCCAAAAGGAGAAGATTTAATTACCGAATCAGCAACTTGTTATTCAATTTTTGAGAGAAACTCTGAAATAAAAGGAAGTGCTTTCGTGATACCCAAAATTCATACTTCAAATTATTTTGACCTATCACTTCATCACCAAATTGCAACTTTAATGGTTATCGAAAAAACTCAACAAGTCATTTTCAATTCTTTAAAGCCTAAAGAAATTAATGTAAAATTCAGTCTTACCAAAGACGAGAAAATAAGACATTCTTTCATTCAACTGATTCCCATCTTTTAGCTTAAGGAATCACTTTAAACTTCTTCTTTACAATGGTATCAAACTCCTAAAAAATATTTCTCTTTTCCAATCCTCTTTTAAAAATTATTTTCACACTGCAAAAAATTATAAAACAAAGGTAAAAAATGCTTTTTGACACTCACGCTCATTTGGATTTCAAGACTTTCAAAGATGACTTTGATTCGGTTCTGCAAAGAGCAAAAGATAACGGCGTAACTCACATCACTTCAATCGGAATTGATTTACAGACAAGCAAAAATGCGGTTGCAATCGCCGAACAACACGAAAATATTTGGGCAACAGTCGGACTTCACCCTTGCGATTTGGAAGATTTTTCAGAAGAAAATTTTGCCGAACAAGAAGAAATGCTTTCTCACCCGAAAGTCGTTGCAGTCGGCGAAATCGGTTTGGACTACTACCATAAATTGAACTACTCAAATGAATTTCAAATTGATATTTTTAGAAAATATTTACGGCTCGCGAAAAAACACTCAATGCCTGTCGTGATTCACAAAAGAAATTCTGATGAAGACACTTACAGAGTTCTGAAAGAAGAAAATGTTGGAAAAGGAATTTTGCACTGCTTCGACGGAGACACAAAACTTGCTTTGGATTTCATCGAACTTGGATTTCACATTTCATTTCCGGGAATTGTTACTTTCAAAAACTCCAAGCTTTTTGAAGTTGCAAAAGAACTTCCGCTTGAAAAAATGCTTGTCGAAACTGATTCTCCTTTTCTTGCTCCTCACCCAAACAGAGGAAAAAGAAATGAACCTTCTTTTGTACGTCTGACAGCAGAAAAAATCGCAGAAGTAAAAGGGATTTCATTGGAAGAATTTGCAACCCAAACAACACAAAATGCCAAAAATGTTTTCGGAATAAGTTAAACTTAAAAGTGTTGTTAGAATTTACGCTAAGATTTTGTTAAATTGAGAACTTGGAAAAAGAATTAAAGAGTCAGAATTCAAGAGTCAGAAGTTGGTTCGGCGGTGAATTTTGAAATCTGTGAAATCCTTTAATCCATAAAAATCCGTGATTCTGATTTTAGTGGGCATAAAAAGAGAGTTACTTTAGAAAATTAAAATTTGGAAAAGATATAAGATGAATAAAACAGTACTAATTGCCTTAGGTGGAGTTGCGATTTTAATTGCTTCAACGGGTTTCTTTTTTAACAGAAGTGTCAAGCAAATCAAAAAACAAAATGCAGAAACTGAAACAGTTCGCGTAGAAGACTTACCTTTGGACACAGGAATTTCTGTTCCACTTTTGCAAAATTTCAAACCTTTGATTGAAGACGAAGAAAGAAATTTGGTTCACGCAAGACTCGAACTTACACCACAAATTGATTCTGATAAAATTGGGTTTGAATTTCTCGAAATGCCCGAAAATGTAACTTTGGTTTCAGGTTTACGAGAATGGGAAGGAGTTATCGGAAAAGACAGAACTAAAAAATTTGAGTTTTCATTTTCGGTAAAAACAAATAAAGCAGTTTGGATTCACTTACAAACTTCAATTCTTTCAGAAGGAAAAAATTTCACAAGAGGTTCAGGACTTTACGTTGACTTCGGTGAAAAAGAAGTTCCAAGTTCAGTCGAAAAAAGAATTGAGGGTTACGAAGGCGGAGCAAAACTTTCGATAATTCGCAAATCCGAAAGAGAACGTGCTACGGAGGCAAAAGATGAAGAGTAAAATTTTTCTTCTTGCTTTAACTTTCGGACTCCTACAAAATGCCTTTGCAGATTACACAGTCGAAGGAACTCTCGAGTACAGAGACATTTACATCGGGCTTTTTGGTTTTACTGGCGAAAATGCTTTTAGACCTGTCCGATTTGTTGACATTGTTGTAATTGACGACAATACAAATCAAACTCTCGCAACGACTTCCACAAATGCAAACGGTTACTTTAACGTGAACGTTGTCGATTCACAAGTCAGAAATCTTTCAATTGCCGCCGTTACAAACACAACTTCAGGGCAACCCTACAACATCAAAGTTGCAAATTATTCGTCTTTCGGAGTTGGAGCGACTCACGCTTACGAGCTTAATTTTTTAACAAATCACCAACCAACGCAAAACGTAAATCTCGGAACAGTTCAAGCTGACTACCAAAGTGGTGGCGAGATTTTTAATCTTTTTGACGTTGCCATTGACGGAATTGATTTTCTCGCAACTTTGGGCGAAACCGCTCCTTGGCCATCTTTAACAGTGGAATACACTTTTGGAACTACAAATTTTGCTTTTGCAAGTGGTGGAACAATTAATCTCGGCGGAATTTTGGGTTACGATGACACAATAATTTTACACGAAATGGGACATTGGGTTCAATTCAATTTTGGCGGATTTTCTGACAATCCCGGAGGAACTCACGTTATCGGCGACAACGGTCAAGACCCAAGACTTTCATTTGGAGAAGGTTGGCCCACCTTTTGGGGTTCAAACGTAAGAAATTATTTTAACGAACAAGGTTTGGCGGGTTATTCTCACCCAAATGTTTATATGAATTCAACAGGCGATTCGACTTCGGGAGTTTTGGATTTTGCTTACGATTTGGAAACAAGTCAGAATGCAGGCGGTTCACAAGTCGGATTTGGTGGAGCTTCGAGTGAAGTTTCTGTTCAAGCTGCACTTTGGGATATGACTGACGACGCAAATACAGAAGATTACACTCCCGGAACTGATGACGAAACGGGTTTTGCACTTGACCAACCTTTTCAAAAACATTGGGATTTTATAACGACTTACTTGTCTCAACCTCCTTTTTCTGGGCAACTTGCTTTTGACGATTACTATTTTTTGTTTAACCAAAATGTTACAAATCCTGAAACGCAAAAATTCACCGATATGATTAACACGAATCACGGTTTCGCTTACTTTGCCGATTCGCTTGAAAACGACAATTCTTTTGCAAGTGCATTTCAAATGAGTTTTGCCGACGTTGGTGAACAGAAATTAACTTACACAACAATTTTCCCGACAAACGACGATGATTGGCGAAGTTTTCCAGCTCTAAGCGGAATTACTTACAAAATCCGAACTTTAAATTTGAACAACGGTTTGGACACGCAACTTGAACTTTACGACTCAGGAAATGGATTTCTTTCACAAAATAACAATTCAAGTGCAAACGTTTTAGCTTCCGAAATCACTTACACTCCAAATGCCGACCAAACACTTTACTTTAAAGTTACAACTCCAACTACTCCTGAACCTTACGCAAAAGTTGGCGGTTACATTTTTACAGTTGTTCCTGACAATGTTCCTGCATTTTACCCGAATATTCAGACAAATCCAGGCGGAGTAATTCTGCAAGTTGCAAACTCAACAACTGGTGTAAATCCAACCAAAAATCTGGAAATTGAAAACACAGGAAGTGCAAACACTTTGAACTACACTTTGGAGTTTTTAGATTTCAACACACTCCAACCTGCGACTTTCGATTGGTTTTCTGTAAACCAACTTTCTGGAAATCTTGTTTCTGGAGCTTCAGAAACCTTGGTGATAACTTTTGATGCAAACCTTGCTGTTCAAGGAATTAACAGAGCAAAACTTAGAATTGTAAGCAATGACCCTGACAATCCTCATCAAGACCTTTCTGTGAATTTGAACAACCAACTTCCTGTCTCAATCGAAGAAGAAATTTCAGAGCTTCCAACAAAATTTGAACTTTCACAGAATTTCCCAAATCCTTTTAACCCGACTACTTCGATAAATTACGAATTAACAGTGAACGCTAAAGGAAAGTTGACAATTTTTAATATTCGCGGCGAAAAGGTGAAGGATTTTATTTTGAACCAAACTAAAGGTTCAGTTACTTGGGACGGAACAAATAATTTTGGTGAAGAAGTTTCAAGTGGAATTTATTTTTACAAACTTGAAGCAGGAAACGATTCACAAATCAAAAAAATGACTTTCCTTAAATAGGTAATTGATGAAAAGATTTTTCTTAATTTTATTTTTACTCACTCTCACGACTTTTGCTTTTGGCAATGAAAAAATTCGACCTTTGAAATCACTTTCAAAAGATGAGATTTCAAGGACTTTAAAAGCCAACCAAAAACCTTTCAAACCTTTGGGCAAAAAGACTGCTTCGATTAGTGGAGTTCAGACTGAGTTTAACGTTCAAAGATTTTCAAAAACTCTTAAACCTGATTCTGTTTGGCAAATTACTTTTCCTTCTGTTGAAGGTGGCTTTTATCTCTTCGACATTAATGCACAAATTCTTGGCTCAAAACTTTATCCTGAAATGGCAATTGCAAGGACTGACACAAATGATACTAAAGATTCTTTAGCTTTTGTAACAACACCAGATTTATTCTCAAATAAAATTGACGGTGGTTTTTTGGGAAGTCAAAGTGAGTTAGTTAGTGCTTTAGGTGTTAAGGAAGGAGAACAAACTCCTGAACAATTTTACCTCTACATTGCTGACGAAGAATTTGGTGAAGGTGGTTACTTTGAATTTTCCTTTTTGACTTTTGAAACAAAGAAAATTGATTCTTTAGACACAGAACCAAACGATGATTTTCAGACTGCACAAACTTTACAAGGCGATTTTACTGAGGGAAATTATTTCACAATTGGAACTCTAAAATTCACTCAAATTGATTCTTCTGACGACGTTGTGGAACCTGAAAATGATTTTTTCGTCTTTGAGGCAATCGCAGGAATTCCCTACGAAATTACTCTGAATTCAAACACTATCGAAAGTTTTAATTCAGCTTTTGATTCTTTCATAAAAATTTATGACACAAACAGAAACTTAATTTCACAAAACGACGACTACTTTCACTTTTTAGACTCAAGAGCTGTTTTTAAACCAATTGTTTCTGGACAACATTTTATTGAAATCACATCGGCTTCGAATAGCTTTTCTGACCAAAACTTATCTTTTGACAGATTAAGTTTGCCTTACGAAATCCGTGTAAAAAGGCTTCAAGAACTTGCCTTTACCGAAAATTTTACCATTGATTCAACTAACTCAACTACAACCCAAAAACTTGATTTTTCTCAGACAAACTCAATCGAATTTGAATTTACGACAAACAACAGTGGCTGGATTTTTGAGTTTGAAACTAACTCTCAAGGTCTTGGGCTTTCCTTAGACACAAAACTTAAACTTTACTCTTTGGTAAGCGGAGCTGAGGAACTAATTGCTGAAAACGATGACAAAAGTTTCCCTTTCTCGGTTGACTCAAGGCTCACAACAATTTTACCTGACTCAGGAGATTACAAACTTGTTGTCGAAAATCATTTGCCTTTTGGAGGAGCAATTTCAGATTACTTACCCGAAGAGTTGCAAGGACTTTTGACTTACCGTTACGTTGGAAGCGATATAAACGAGGAAAATGATTTCTTTTGGTCTGCGACTCAGGTTCCAATCCCTGAATCCTTAGAAGCACCAAATTACACTTATTCTTACAATTTTAAAGGGAATCTTTTGAGCAAAGATGACCTTGATTACTTTGTCTTTAATTTGCGGGATAGCACTTACTTTAATCTTTACACTCCTTTTGAAGACACTCTTAAAAGTCGTCCGATTTTCTTTACAATTTATAACAATGAAGTTACTGAGTCAGAAAATCCAATGGAAACTCTTTTCAAATTTTATGACAAAGACTTTGGCAATTTAGGAACAAGCGAAATACTTGTAGGTAATAATTTTTACTCTAACATTCTCACTTTCAAAGACGACGGAAACTTCTACTTAGAACTTTCACATAGTGATGGAGAATTCGGAAATTACGACGTTAATTTTAGAATGGACGCAGGTCTTGAGATTGAATTACCAGAGGAATTAGAGTTAGCGACTTACGATGAATTAAATTTTCCTTTGACCTCCTCTTGGGAATCAAATATTATCGAACTTGATTTCACAAGTAAGTCTGATTTTTACTACTTAACATTTGAAGTTGATTCAAACTTGGTTTATGCTGACACTTCTTTTGAAGACTCGACGATTACTAAAAGAGAAATTGAATTGATGATTGAAAACAAGTCCTCTGGTGGAAGAGGAATGAAAATTTTTGTTGAGATTTTTTCAGAAGATGGTTCAATTATTAATTTAACAAATGGAACTGCAAGTGATAGTTTAGCTTTAGGTGATTCCACAATAACAGAGTTTTTCTTCCCTTTTAATGTGGGTTTCGTTCCTGAGAGAGATTTTATTCGTATTTCTCATTTTAACGGAAATTTTACCACAGCTGAAATAACATTACATCTGTTTGCTTATGAGTACGAGGATCCTCTTCTCCAAATCCAATCAACCGACACAACTGATTCACAAATACTTGAGCCGATTCCTGAGAAGTACAGTTTATCGCAAAATTTCCCGAACCCGTTTAATCCAACTACACAAATTAATTACTCACTTAAGCAACCGGAAACTGTAAACCTAAAAATATTTAATGTTCTTGGACAAGAGGTCATTTCACTTGTAAATTCCAAAGCACAAAAAGAAGGTTCTCACTCAATTGTTTGGAATGGAACTGACAAAAATGGAACTCAAGTCGGAAGTGGAATTTACTTTTACAGAATCGAAGCGGGTGAATTTGTCAAAACCAAAAAAATGCTTTTACTAAAATGACAAAAACAAAAGAAAAAAACTTATCAGAATTGAAAAAAATAATTCTGGATTCGATAAATCCCGAAGAGCATTCTGTTTTTCTTTTTGGTTCAAGAGCAACCCAAACCTCAAAACACTATTCTGATTTTGATATTGGTATTTTGGGCAAAAAGCCACTTGGGAAGGCTTACCATAAAATTATTAATCAAATTGAAGATTTTTTCATTCCTTATAAAATTGATTTGGTAGATTTTTATTTTGTAAAGAATGACTTTAAAAAAGAAGTACTCAAAGGAGCTATTTTTTGGAACAAACCAAAAGATATGAATTCAAATTAATAATTTT
This sequence comes from Calditrichota bacterium, assembly GCA_008501735.1. GTDB lineage: Bacteria > CLD3 > CLD3 > CLD3 > CLD3 > CLD3. The sequence goes on from QQUF01000034.1 coordinate 13,570, forward strand.
TGAAAAAGTCTTAGACACTTTTGAAAAATCTTTAAAAGTTGATTTAGGAAAATTTTCAGAAATTGAGTTAGATACTTTTCAAAACGGACAGGTTCAGAAATTTGAGTATTGTGTCGAGATTTGTTGGAAAACTATCAAATCTTTTTTAGAAGATGTTCACGGTTTGGAATCTGTTTCTCCAAAATCAGCATTTAAAGTTTTTTTTCAAACAGGCTCAATTGACGAAGAAACTTGTGAATCTCTTTTTGAAATGATAAATGACAGAAATCGCTTGAGTCATATCTACGAAAATGATATTTTCAATGAAATTTATAAAAAACTACCAATTTACTTAGAAATATTAAAATCAATTTCTACAATAATTAAGAATAATTAACATAGGAGAAAATAATGTCAGACATAGTTTTTCTTTCAGCTGCGAGAACTGCTTTTGGTTCTTTTGGAAAAAGCTTGAAAGATTTTACAGCTAACGACCTTGGAACTTTTGCAGCAAAAGGAGCACTTGATAGAAGTGGCTTAGCTCCAGAAGATATTGGTCACGTAGTTTTCGGAAACGCATCACAAACGAGTGCAGACGCTCTTTACCACGCAAGACACATTGCTCTTCGTGCAGGTTGTCCAGAAACAACTCCAGCTTTGACTGTAAACAGAATTTGCGGTTCTGGTTTTGAGTCAATCGTACAAGGTGCAAGAATGATTAAACTTGGTGAAGCAAGTGCTACAATTTGCGGTGGAGCTGAAAGTATGAGCCAATCTCCTCACGTGATTCGCGGAGCTCGTTGGGGAATTCCTCTTGCACAAAGCAAAATGGAAGACCTTCTTTGGGAAGCTCTTTACGACCCTTATGCAGGATTCACAATGTCTTTGACAGCAGAAAACCTTGCTGAGAAATACGAAATTTCTCGTGAAGAATGCGACGTTTACGGACTTCGTTCACAAAACTTAGCAGAAGCTGCAATCAAAGAAGGAAGACTTGCAGAAGAAATTATTCCTGTTGAAATCAAATCTCGAAAAGGTTCAACTTTCTTTGAAGTTGACGAACACCCAAGATTTGGTGCAACAATGGAAGGACTTGCAAAGCTCAAAACTTACTTCAAAAAAGACGGTGTTGTTACTGCCGGAAATGCTTCAGGAATTAGTGACGGAGCTGCCGCAGTTGTAATTGCAGATTCAGATTTCGCAAAACAAAAAGGTGCTGAACCTCTTGGACGTTTAGTTGCTTGGGGAACTGCAGGTTGCGACCCAAAAATTATGGGAATTGGACCAGCTCCAGCGACTCGAATCGCTCTTGAAAAAGCAGGTTTGACTTTAGACGACATTGATTTAATCGAAATTAACGAAGCCTTCGCACCTCAGTACATTGCTGTTGAAAAAGAACTCGGATTAAACAGAGAAATCACAAACGTAAACGGTGGAGCAATTGCACTTGGTCATCCGCTTGCTGCTTCGGGAACTCGTTTGACTTCTACACTTTTATTCGAACTTAGAAGACGTGGTAAAAGATACGGACTTGCTTCTGCTTGTATTGGTGGCGGACAAGGTTTAGCGTTAATTATTGAAGCATTTTAATTAAAATTTTTGGAGATAATTTAGATGAAAAAATTTCTTTTACTTTTGGTTTTAGCTTTTTCACTAATTGCTTGTGGCGATAAAAAAGAAGAAAAAGCTCACGATGACCACGAAGGTCACGACCATTCGGAAGAAGTATCACACTCTGACACAAAAACAAAAGCAGAATCAAAACAAGCTGTTACAAGAGAAGATGCTGCTAAACAACAAACTAAACAAGAAACAAGGAGCAAAATGGAAACCAAAAGCGGAAGTGGTGAAATTGTTACTCTCACTACAAAATTTGGCGACATCAAAATCAAACTTTACGACGAAACACCAAAGCACAGAGATAATTTTCTCAAGCACGTAAACAGTGGTTTTTACAACGGAACAACTTTTCATAGAGTAATTCCTAACTTTATGATTCAAGGTGGAGACCCAAACACAAAAGACAAAAGTTCTGATAAATCCACTCACGGAACTGGTGGACCAGGTTACACAATTCCAGCAGAAATTAATCCAAACTTGAAACATTTCAGAGGAGCAGTTGCGGCAGCAAGACTTGGCGACCAAGTAAATCCTAAAAAAGAATCAAGTGGAAGCCAATTTTACATCGCAGTTGCTGATATTCATTTCTTAGACAACAACTACACTGTTTTCGGTGAAGTTGTAGAAGGAATGGAATTTGCGGATAAAATTGTCAACCAAAAACGCGACGAAAGAGACAATCCTCTCGAAAGAACTGAAATGACAATCAAAGCTGAAAAATAAGTTCTGAAAAATAATTTTCTTTAAAGCCTGAAGGGGTCGCCTTTCAGGCTTTTTTATTTTACGAACCTACCTCACTTCTCAAATCTTTCCGATAAACTGAACGATTAGTTTTCTATCTCTCGGTCTGTTATCAAAATCTATAAAAATAATTTGTTGCCAAGTTCCGAGCAAAAGTTGACCTTTTATAAAAGGAACAATTAATGATGGACCAAGAAGAGTTGCTCTAACGTGAGAATGTCCGTTGTAATCTTGCCAAGTATCGTTGTGTTTGTAATTTTGATTTTCTGGAATGATTTTCTCGAAGAATTCTGGAATGTCTTGCATCAATCCCGGCTCAACTTCTGTAGTTGTAATTCCTCCTGTCGCTCCTGGAACAAAAACAGTTATATTTCCTTCTTGGAGTTTTGTGTCTGCAAGTAAAGTCTCAACTCCTTGAGTAATGTCAATTATTTGACAATTTCCTTTTGTGCTTAGGCTTAGTATTTTTGTTAAGATTTCCATTTTTACCTCAAAACAAAAAAAGCCCCCAAAACTTGGAGGCTTTTAAAATTATAAAAAAATTATTTTTTATCCGAAAAGAATCGAAACTGAACTTTTAACCCAAACTGAAAGAGGGTTGAAGTAGATTCCAAGAATCAAAGTGAACCCTGCTAAGATTGAAGCCAAAACTCCGCCACTAAGATTGAATTCAACTTTTTCATCTGAAAGTGATTCCTCCAAATACATTGCTTTTGCGACTCTCCAGTAGTAGTAAAGAGAAACTACACTGTTTAAAAGTCCCCAAACCGCAAGTAAGTAAAGTTCAGAACTTACCAAAGCACTAAAGAGGTAAAATTTTCCGATAAATCCAGCCATTGGCGGAAGCCCTGCTAAAGAGGCGAGGAAAATTACCATTGTAAAAGCTAATAAAGGTGCTTTTGTATTCAAGCCTTTGAAAGCATAAATCTCATCACTTCCAACTTTTCTTCCAATGTGGTCAACAACGAAGAAAGCTCCGAAGTTCATAAAAAGGTAAGTTGCTAAGTAGAAAAGAATTGCTTCAACTCCCGCAAACGAAAGTGCTGCCATTCCCATTAGCATATAACCAGCGTGAGCAATACTTGAGTAAGCAAGAATTCTTTTTACATTTGTTTGGTTCAAAGCTGAAAGGTTTCCGAGTGTCATCGTCAAAATTGAGATTGCAATTAATACTTTCTGCAAACCAATTGATTCAATTTCAGGAATCCAAGTTGTAAATGAAGGGTCATTTGTAAAGGTTACCGAGATAAACCTGAGAAGCATTGCAAAACCTGCTGCCTTTGGAGCAACAGAGAAAAATGCTGCTACAGGAGTTGGAGAGCCTTGATAAACATCTGGACACCAAAAGTGAAATGGTGCAAAAGCAATCTTGTAACCAATTCCACCAAGAATCATAACGATTGAAAGTGCAAGTGCGATTGAGTTTACTTCTGTAGTTGCAAGTGCTGTGTGAATTCCTGCTAAGTTTGTTTCGCCTGTTAGCCCGAAGAGAATCGAAGCTCCATAAAGCATAATTCCTGAGGAAAGAGCTCCGTAAAGAACGTATTTCAAAGCAGCTTCACTTGATTCCATATCTTCTTTTTTGTAACCTGCCAAACAGTAAGAAACGATACTTACAACTTCGATTGACATTGCCATTGTCAACAAATCTGATGCACCTGACATCAAAAGTGTTCCAAGAGTTGCTGTCAAAAGAAATGCGTAATATTCGCCTGAGTTCAGTTTTCGGCTTGTGTAAGTCTGCATTGAGACAAGTGTCGCAATTGCGGCACTAATAATGAAGATATATTTGAAATAAACATTCATTTTGTCAAGAACCAACATTCCCGAGAAAAGGTAAGAAGGTTCTAAGCCATCTATTTTAAGCAAAGCTAAAAAAGCACCAACGACAAAAATAAGTGCTGTAAGTGCAACAGGGGTTTTACTTTCTTTTTTTATCAAAAGGTCAACAAGGAAAACAGCACAAATACCAATTACCAAAATTATTTCAGGTAAAATATAAGGGATACTTTCTGTTGCTGTTAAAGTGTTCATCTAAATTGCTTCCCTTATTTAATTGCTTCGGCAGTTTGTTGTAACATTGCAGGAGAGACAACTTCGAGAAGTCTTCCGACAGAAGCATTAATTATGTCTAACATTGGTTTTGGGTAAACACCAAGAATTACAACAATAATTCCGATTGGGATGAGAGTTAATTTTTCACGACCATTGATTTCAACAATGTCTTTAAAATGTTTCATTTCTGTATTCAATTTGCCAAGGAAAACTCTTTGCATTGTCCATAACAAGTAAGCTGCTCCGAGCAAAATTCCGAAAACTGACCATATTGTGATTTTTGGAAACATTGACCAAGAACCGACAAAGATTAAAGCCTCAGAAATAAATCCACTGAGTCCTGGAAGTCCGAGTGCCGCAAAAAATGCGAAAGTTGTAAATCCAGCGTAAACAGGAACGTGAGAGGCTAAACCACCAAAACCTTCGATGTCTCTGTGGTGAGCTCTGTCATAAATTACACCAACAAGCAAGAAGAGCATTGCAGTGATTGTTCCGTGATTGAACATCTGCATTACTGCTCCAGTCATTCCAGCAGGGTTTTCAGCTGAAAGAACTGACATTCCAAGTAAAACGTAACCCATATGACTTACCGAAGAATAAGCGACCATTTTCTTGAGGTCTTTCTGTGCCATAGCACAACAGGCTCCGTAAAGAATATTTATCGCTCCAAACACCGCTATTGTCATTGCAAAATAAGCAGTTGCCCAAGGTAAAATCGGATAGATAATTCTTAAGATTCCATAAGTTCCCATTTTAAGTAAAACCCCAGCAAGAATAACCGAAATCGCTGTTGGAGCTTCCACGTGAGCATCAGGCAACCAAGTGTGGAAAGGAAACATTGGAACTTTAATTGCAAATCCGAGGAAAAGCCCTAAGTAAGCCCAGAATTGGAAGTTCCAAACTCCCTCTTCAAATCTTCCTTGTCTTGACATTTCCATCAACTCGAACATATTGAAAGTTCCAGTTTTCAAGTAGAAGGCAACCATCACAAGAAGCATAAAAACAGAGCCAAAAAGCGTATAGAGGAAAAACTTAATTGCTGCGTATTCTTTTCTTGGACCACCCCAAATTCCGATTAGGAAATACATTGGGAGAAGCATTACTTCCCAGAAAACATAAAATAAGAAGAAGTCAGTTGCACAAAAAGTTCCAGCCATTCCTGTATCGAGTAACAAGAAAAGTCCGAAAAATCCTTTTGGCAATTTATCAGTATTCCAAGCCGCAAGAATACAAATTGGGCAAAGCAAAGTTGTTAAAAAGACAAGCGGAAAGCTAAGTCCATCAACTCCCATTGCATAATCAATGTTGAATGTTTCAATCCAAGGAATATTGACAGCAAATTGCATTGTGCTTGCGTCATTAACTCCAGCCATTGTTATGTCGTAGTTCATATAAAGCATAATTGAGACTACGAGTGGCGGAATTGTAGTAATTAAAGCAACCCACTTAGCTAATTCTTTTTGAATGAACGGCAGCATAATGATTAATGCTCCGACAAGTGGGAAAAATGTGATAAAAGTTAGTTGCCAATCCATAAGAACTGATGCCTCTATATTATTTTTATGTTTTTATTTACTTTATTAAAATTACATCGCAAAAATTGTTACAAGTACCAAAATCCCTACTACAGTGAAAGCAAAGTAATTTTGAGCTTTTCCTGTTTGGAAGAAAGTCAGAATCATTCCAAGACCTCTTGAAGTAAACCCAATTAGATTCACAGTCAAGTCAACAACGTATTTATCGAAGAGTGCTGAGACGTTCGATACTTTTTTGAAAAGGAATCCCATCAAATTCACAACTCCATCAACAATCGTTCTATCTATCCAAGAAAGTAAGTTGTTAAGATTTAACAAAAATCCTTTGATTAAAACCGAAATGTAAAATTCATCTACATAATATTTGTTGTGTGAAATGCTGTAAAGAGGTCCCCATTTTGCTGCCCAAGAATCTGCACTAAGCGATTTTTTCTGATACATTAAGTAAGAAAGGAAAATTCCTGTTCCAGCAACAACAAGTGAAATTCCCAAAGCAGGATAATGTGCAGCGTGAACGTAATGTTCGAGGTGTTTCATCAATTCGGCAGTTTCAGCAACGGCAATGTTTGGCATTGCAATCAAGAATGCAAACCAAGAGTTATCTGGTGTTGCTCCGAAAGGTCCTGTTGGAGCCCACCAAACCCAGAAGCTCAAACCTGCAAGAACCATCAAAGGCAAAGTGATTTGAATTGGATTTTCGTGATGAATTTCGTCGTAAATTTCTTTCTTCTGTGGCTCTCCGTGGAAAGTGAGCCAAATAATTCTGAACATATAAAAAGCAGTAATCATTGCCGCACCGAATCCGAAAATCGGAAGAATAAAATGCACAGGGTCACTCATACTAAAAGCTAAAGTTCCTGCAAGAATTGCATCTTTACTCAAGAATCCCGAAGTAAAAGGAACTCCCGAAATCGCACAAGTTGCAATCAAAAATGTGATATAAGTAATCGGAAGTTTCTTCTTCAAACCTCCCATATTTCTCATATCTTGTGGGTCAGTGTGATGGTCGTGTAAATTATGCAAAGCGTGATGCATTGCGTGAATTACTGAACCTGAACCTAAGAACAAACAAGCTTTAAACATTGCGTGAGTTACGAGATGGAAAAATGCAGCAGTGTAAGCACCAACTCCAAGTCCCATAATCATATAACCGAGCTGAGAAATTGTTGAGTAAGCGAGAACCGCTTTTATGTCATTTTGAGTGATTGCAATTGTTGCAGCAGCAAAAGCTGTAAAAGCTCCGATGTAAGCGATTACGAGCAAAGCATCAGGAGTTAAGATTGGGAAAATTCTTGCTACTAAGTAAACTCCAGCAGCAACCATTGTCGCAGCGTGAATCAAAGCAGAAACAGGAGTTGGACCTTCCATCGCATCAGGAAGCCAAACGTGAAGTGGAAACTGAGCAGATTTTCCAACTGCTCCACAGAACAAACCGATTCCAGCAAGAGTAAGCATTGTCCCTGCAAGCTCACCTTTGTTAATCAAAGCGTAAACACCTTCTGCACCTTCAACACTTGGTAAAACAACTGTTCCGATTGTGATAAAAATTATCAAAAGCCCAAGGAACATTCCAATGTCACCGACACGGTTTGTGAGGAATGCTTTTTTGTTTGCATTTGCCGCAGATGGTTTCTCAAACCAAAACCCGATGAGTAAGTAAGACGAAAGTCCTACAAGTTCCCAGAAGATGTAAAGTGCAAACAAACTGTGTGAGAGAACGAGCCCAAGCATTGAGAAAGAGAAAATTGAAAGGAATGCGTAAAATCTTGAAAATCTCGGGTCACCTTTCATATAGTCAAGCGAGAAAAAATGCACCAAAGATGAAATGAGAGTTACGACCATTAGCATAATTGCGGTCATATTGTCAATCATTATCCCAAGCGGAATGCTGTAATTCCCATTTGCAAAGAAAACCCAGTCGAATTGCCAAACTTCTGTGTGATTTGGATTGTGATTATTTACAACAACGTCATAAAAAATTGTTGATGACATCACCAAACCAGCAAAAATTGTTAGGATTGGGAGAATTGTGGGGATGATAGGATTTACGGCTTGCATTCGCTTACCGAAAATGATTGTAACAAAAAATGAAAATAGAGGTAAAAGGAGAATCCAAATACCTAAAGTTATGTTTCCTGAAAGCTCTGAAGTAAGAGTTTCTGTCATTTTATCCTCAAGAAATTAAGTACTACCAAATCGGTTAATCAAAGCCCGAAATATATCACAGTTAGACTTTCAAACAAAGAATTATTCTTTTGTTTTTTAAAAAAATTGGCAACAAAATTAACGAATTTTTCAGAGTTTCAGAAAACTTCCAAAAAATGACCGAAATTATTTTGAATTGATTCTTGTTTTGATAATTGAATTCTGTAACTTTTCCCAATTTTTAACTTAGGTTTTTTAAATGTTTAGACTGAAAATTTGCCTTTTAGCACTTACTTTAATTTTCGCGTTTGGTTGTTCTCCAAACCCAAAATTTAATACAGACATTCCAAAGGAGAAAGAAGTAGAAACTCCTAAAAGGTTAGACTCTAAAAATCTTTACATAAAAGTCGGAATTTTTAGGCAAATACAAAGCATCAATATTTCATCGAAAACAAAACTAAAACTGTTCTCTCGTGGCAAAAAAATCAAGCTAAACCAAAAATCTTTAAAAATAGATTTGAAAGGCGAAAAATTCGTTTTTGAGAAAACGCCTTTTGCCGAAAAAGATTTACTCATCACTTCAAAGTCTCCAATTAGCGTAAATGGAAAAGAATTTCACGGAAAAATTGCCCTTCGAACTTCCAACGGAAAAATGAATGTCGTCAACCGAGTCGAAATTCAAGATTACCTAAA
>QQUF01000035.1 GCA_008501735.1 Calditrichota bacterium
CTGCTTCGACAATCAAAGCACTTGCTTATCCACCACCAATACAGAGAGTTGCGAGTCCACGTTTTGCGTTTCTGTTTTTCATTGCGTAAAGCAGAGTTGTTAGGATTCTTGTTCCACTTGCACCAATCGGATGACCAATTGCAATTGCTCCACCGTTCACGTTTACTTTGTCGTTGTCAAGTTCGAGTTCGCGGTTCGTAATTAAAGAAACAACGGCAAAAGCCTCATTCACTTCAAAAAGGTCAATATCGTCTTTAGTCATTTTCGCTTTTGCAAGAACTTTTCCAATTGCATCAATTGGTGCTTTTGTAAACCACTCAGGATTTCTTCCTGCTGAAGCTTGAGCAACAATTTTTACCATTGGCTTAAGTCCGAGAGCATCAGCTTTTTCTTTTGACATTAAAACAACTGCTGCTGCTCCGTCATTAATTGAAGAAGCGTTTGCTGCTGTAACAGTTCCTTCTTTGTCAAATGCAGGGCGAAGAGTTGGAATTTTCTCAAATTTTACTCTTGCAGGTTCTTCGTCAGTGTCAACAATTACACTGCCTTTTCTACCTTTAACTTCTACAGGAGCAATTTCGTCTTTGAAACGACCTTCTTCTTGGGCTTTCTGAGCCCTTTTATAAGAATTGATTGCAAATTCGTCTTGAGAATCGCGAGGAATGTCGCATTCTCTTGCACAAAGTTCAGCTGCATTTCCCATATGAAAATCATTGTAAACGTCCCAAAGTCCGTCGTGAACCATTGAATCAAGAACTTTTCCGTGTCCGAGCCTGAAACCATTTCTTGCATTTTTCATCAAAAATGGTGCTTGAGACATATTTTCCATTCCACCTGCAACAATTACGTCTGCATCTCCACAAGCAATTGCTTGTGCTGCGAGCATTACAGATTTTAAACCTGAGCCACAAACTTTGTTGATTGTTAAAGCACCAACATTTTTATCCAAACCTGCATAAATTGCAACTTGTCTTGCAGGAGCTTGTCCAAGTCCTGCTGGAAGGACACAGCCAAAAATCACTTCATCAACTTCACTTTTATCAATTCCTGCTCTTTTTATTGCTTCTTCTGTGGCGACTGCTCCGAGTTTTGGTGCAGCAATTGAGCTCAAACTTCCATTGAACGAGCCAACTGGTGTTCTTGCTGCTGAAACGATTACAACTTCACGTAAATCCATATTTTTATCCTTAATTTTTATTTGTTAAAATTTTTGTTAAGAAAAGATGTTTTGGTATTTTTTCAAAAAGATTTCTTTGCTTGGAGAAAGAAGTCAGAATTCAGGAGTCAGAAGTTGGTCTGGTCGCAATTCTTTAATCTTCTTTCCTTTTCTCCTTTTTCGGATTTTCTATGTTTTTCATGAGCAATTCTTTTTTTGGGAGATTAAGTTTTCTAAAAAGTAAATTCTAAAAGTGTCTTGTAGTTAAAAATTCTCTAAGAAATCCAATCGAAATTTTAAATTTTATGTTTAAGTTTGGACTTTGCTTTGGGAGAAGCATTCAAACTAAAAAGGAACTATATTTTGACTAACAAATTTTTACTCTTGTTGCTCTGTGCTACATTTTTTGCTTGTAGCAACAACTCAGAAGAACTCAAAAAAAACTTCGCTACAACACCTGCAAAAGAAATAATTTGGAAAGCTAGTGAAGCTGCTGGAGGTTATGATAACTGGATTTCTAAGAAAAATCTAAAAGTCGAGTACACTCTTGGAAGACATCACTCCATCTCAAAAAATTGGCGATACGAGAAAAATGTTTGGCATTTTGAAGTCGGTGAAAGATTTAAAATTCACGGAGAGTTTGACGAAAAAGAAGACAACATCGAACAAGCAAACTTAAACGGGAAATATAAACTTGCCAAAAATTACAACTTAATCGAAGCACCCGAAAAAACAGAATTAATTTCAGAAGGTGAATTTGCAAACAAACAAGAAGAATATTTGAGACAAGTTGAAGTTACTCGCTTCCTTACAATTTCTAACAAAAATTTCTTGTCAGCACCTTTCAACTTAATTGACTTGTCGAAGTTTATGGAGTTTGAATTGCTACCAGAAAGAATCATTCAAGGAATCAAAACCATTCCTATTAAAGTTACTTTTAAAGAAAGTTACCCTTACAACAAAGATTGGTTTGTTTACTTTTTCAATGCAGAAACTTTTAGAATTGAACGAGTTTTCTTTGAATACGCTAATTTCAACAATTTTCGAGGAATTGCAAATTTTGAGAGTCCAACTAAGTTTGGAGATTTGGAATTAATGGCAAAAAGAACTTACTACCGCTCAAACTTGAACCAAAGAAAAGCAAGCACGAATCCAAGTAATTCCGCCGAAATTAAGTCAATTGAGTTTTTGGACAAGATTCCTGAAGAATTGTTTCAAGGCGTGAAATAATCTATCTTTTTAGTGGCTGTGTCCGCCAAAAAGATAGATTATTAAAATTCCCAAAAGAAGTGCGAAGAGGTTCACAAGTTTCCATTTTTCAGCTTTGTGAATCTCTGGTAAAAGGTCGCTTGTAGCAATATGAAGAAATGTTCCTAACGAAAATGAAACACAAATCATTATCATCTCTTCACTGATTTCTTGCAAAAGATAATAGGAAATTAAAGCTCCGATTGGAGTGATTATCGCAAAAATTGAATTCAAAACCCAAACTTTTTTATTCGAGTAATGAGAATAAAGTAAAATATTACTAAGCGAAAAAGACGCAGGTCCTTTGTGTCCGAGAATCGCAAGTAATGCAACTCCGCTAAGTGAAGGCAAAAGAGTTGCTGAGCCTAAAATAAATCCGTCTGTCAAACTGTGAATCGAAAGTCCGACGTAAGCAGAAAGTCCGATGTTGTGAACATTACAATGAGTTTCTTCGCAAGGGTGAACCATCACGAATTTTTCGAGAATGTAAAGGGTGATGAAACCGAGTAAAATGTAAATTCCTGCTTCGTGAATTCCGCTGTGCAAGATTTCAGGTAAAAAGCTAAGGAAAGCAGCACCAAGTAAAGTTCCCGCTCCAAAACTTATTCCGATTCTTAAATATTTTTCGTCTAACTTTTTCCAAAGTGGTATTGAACCACTAAGAAAACTGATTAGTGCGATGATTCCGCAATTTATCCAAAGCGTCATTAAGTTTTACTTTTTTTCCTCTTTAGGAAGTTCATTGACGGGCTTTTTGTTTCCTGCGTGGCAAGTGTAACAAGTAACTTTTTCAGCACCTTCATAATTAAAAACATTTTTATTGAGGTCTCTTGTCATTGTAATCATTTTTCTTGCAATATCTTTGTGATGATTCTCATCGCTTGAAAAGTCTTTTGTATTGTGGCAAAAACTGCACTTCTGTCCAATTTCTTTACTGAGCTTTTTCATATAGGTTTTAAGAGCAGGTTTGTCCATATCTTTCAAAACCGTTACGTTTTTCAGTTCATCACCAGCAAAAACACTACCGCAAAGAATGAACATTGAAACAAAAAGTAAGAATGTCTTTTTCATTTTCTTTTCCTATTTTTTTAGATAAAAATCCATAGAATAGCTTAAAGCTATTCTATGGACAAAAATTAAATTCGATAATTAGGTGATTCTTTCGTGATTGTTACGTCGTGAGGATGACTTTCACGAAGCCCTGAACCTGTCATTTTCATAAATTGTGCTTTGAGTCTCAAGTCTTCAATATCAGAAGCTCCGCAATACCCCATTGAAGCTCTAAGACTTCCGACAATTTGATAAATCGTTTCGCTTGCTCTTCCTTTGTAAGGAACCCGACCTTCAATGCCTTCAGGAACTAATTTTTTGATTTGCTCTTCTGAGTCTTGAAAATATCTGTCTTTGCTTCCTTCTTCCATTGCACCAAGTGAACCCATTCCACGATACTCTTTGAAAGTTCTTCCTTCAAGAATTACAAATTCACCAGGGCTTTCGTCAAGTCCTGCAAACATACTTCCCATCATCACCGAACTTGCTCCAGCAGCAATTGCTTTTGCAATGTCTCCAGTAAATTTAATACCTCCGTCAGCAATGATTGGAATTCCTGCATCGTCGCCAACTGATGAACAATCCATAATTGCTGTAATTTGTGGAACTCCAACCCCTGTTACAACTCTTGTTGTACAAATTGAACCAGGTCCAATTCCAACTTTGACTGCATCAGCTCCAACTTTTATCAAATCTTTTGTTCCGCTTGCAGTTGCAACATTCCCAGCAATTAATTGAAGTTCAGGGAATTTTGATTTTACTAATTTTACAGCTTCCAAAACTCCTCTGCTGTGCCCGTGAGCAGTGTCAACGGTAATCACATCAACATTTACTTTTACTAATTCTTGGACTCTTTCGAGAATGTCTGCTGTTACTCCAACTGCTGCTCCGACACGAAGTCTTCCGTGTTCATCTTTGCAAGCGTCAGGAAACATTTTTTTCTTTTGAATGTCTTTTACTGTAATTAACCCGACTAATTTTTCACCTTCAACAACGAGCAATTTTTCAATTCTGTTTTGTTGGAGAATCTTTTCCGCCTCTTCCAAAGTCGTTCCAACAGGAACTGTTACCAATCTTTCGGAAGTCATTAACGCAGAAATTGGTTGCGAAAGATTTGTCTCAAAACGCAAATCTCTGTTTGTCAAAATTCCGACAAGTTTCACACCGTTCACAATCGGAATTCCAGAAATTTTATATTTTTTCATAACTTCCAAAGCATCACTTACTGGCTTTTCAGAAGACATTGTAATCGGGTTTTGAATCATTCCACTTTCAGACCTTTTCACCAAGTCAATTTGTTCAACCTGTTGTTCGAGTCTCATATTTTTATGAATGATTCCGATTCCGCCTTCACGAGCAAGAGCGATTGCCATTTGATGTTCGGTTACTGTGTCCATTGGTGAACTCAAAATCGGAATGTTGAGTCTGATTTTTTCAGTGAGTTTCGTACCAACTTTTACTTCTCTTGGCAAAACATTAGATTTTGCTGGAACGAGCAAAACATCGTCAAATGTTAAGGCTTCTTTGAGGATTTTGTTCATTTTTTTTACTATTCTATTTTTAATTCTTTTACGTATTCTTTGACTTCTTTATCTAATCTTGAGATTTTGTTAATTCCCTTGATATTTCTCATACTTTTGAAAATTGCCTGCAAATCTAATAAATTTTTTACTTCAACGGTAAAAACACTCTCGCAAAGTTTTCCTTCCGTTTTCAATATCGCTTCGGTTATGTTATTACCTGAAGCTGAAATCACACTGCAAATTTCGGCAAGGAGTGAAGCTCTGTTTTTTGCCGTTACAAAAAAACCAGCTTCAAATAAATTCGAATCGTCAATGTTATGCCACTTTGCATCTAAGATTTGTTTTGTTTTGGCTGTACTCAAGGACTTACAATTGTGTTTGTGAATCACGAAACCTTGACCTGCTTCTAATTTTGCAAGAAGAGTGTCTCCAGGGATTGGTAAACAACATCTTGCAATTTTGATGTTTGTGTTAGCTAATCCGTCAACAATAATTTCTGACCTTTTCTCTTTTGCAATCATTCTTTTAAAAATGTTTGTAATCTTTGGAATTTTCTTAGGAAACAGAACTCGTAAAACTTCTTCTGTTCCAATTCTTCCGTCACCAACTCTTGCCAAAAGATGCTCGTAGGAGTTTAAGCCGTATTTTGTCAAAACCTCTTCCCATTTCACTTCTTCCAAATCCAAATTCTGGTCTTTGGCATTCCTAAAAAGAGTCTTCCTCCCAAGTTCAATGCTATCTTTTAGCTTCGTTGATTTTTGCCACTTTTTGAGGTGAGATTTTGCTTTCGGGCTTTTAACAAATTCTAACCATTTTAACATCGGTTCTTGTTTGTTTGCAGTAAGAATTTCTACCAAATCTCCGTTGTGCAGAAGTGTAGCAAGTGCAACGATTTTTCCATTCACTTTTGCTCCGATACATTGCATTCCAATTTGAGTGTGAATTTCAAAAGCAAAGTCAACAGGTGTCGAATCAACAGGCAATTTTATCAATTTTCCTTTTGGTGTGTAAACAGAAACCTCATCTCCAGAAAGCCCGTGAGCGAGGTCTTGCATAAATTCTTTTTCATTTCCCAAATCATCAGGGTCACTGACTAAGTGCTGAAGCCATTCTAATTTTTCTTCAAATTTTTTGTCGTCAACATATTTTTTGCCATCTTCTTTATAAATCCAATAAGCTGCAAGTCCATTTTTTGCAACTCTGTCCATCTCTTTCGTACGAATAAGAACTTCTACTAAATTTCCTCTGTGAGTAATTCCTGTGTGAAGTGATTGGTAGCCATTTGTTTTGGGGCTGTTGATGTAATCTTTAAACATTTTTGGTACAAAAGTCATACTATTGTGAACCAAATGAAAAACGTTCCAACATTCCTTTTCGTTCTCAACAATTATTCGAAGAGAAAGCGTGTCGTAAATTTCCTCAAAAGGCTTTTGCCTTCTTTCCATTTTACCGTAAATGATTGGAATACTTTTTACTTGTCCTAAGAAGTCAGCTTCCAAACCTTCTGCATTAAATCTTGTTTGAATTTTTTCAATAATTGAAGCAAGAACTTCCGAGCGTTCTTCAGCAGTTTCTTCGAGTTTTAATTTTATTGCTTGGTAAACATCAGGAACTAAGTAACGAAACGATAAATCTTCCAATTCATCTTTAACTTTTCCCATTCCAAGTCGGTGAGATAAAGGAGCGTAAATCTTTTGTGTTTCGGTGGCAATTCGTCTTTGGGAGCTGTGAGACTGAAATTCCAAAGTTCGCATATTATGGATTCTATCAGCAAACTTAACTTGAATTACTCGCAAGTCCTCAATCATAGAGATTAAGATTTTACGAACATTGTGTGCCTGTTGGATTTCCTTTGGTTTTAGAGACAAAGCACCGATTTTAGTAAGACCGTCAATAATTACTTTAGTTTTTAGTCCAAAGCGTGTTTCAATTTCTTCCAAAGTAATATCAGTATCTTCAACAACATCGTGAATCAGCCCACAAATTATCGCAGTTTCATCGCCTTCGTATTCGGTAAGAATTCTTGTAACTTCAAAACAGTGGTCAAAGTATGGATCGCCTGATTTTCTTTTAATTCCTTTGTGGGAATCGTAAGCCAAATCAAAAGCTTCCAAAACTTTCTCTTTGTTGACCTTGTCGAGATAGGTTTCCATAAAAGAAATCAATTCGTCAAGTTTTCTTAAATACTTTTCTTTTACAGAATCAATGGATTTCTTTTCTGCTACTTCAGACATTTTTTTCCTTTGCTTTAGCATTTGCTAACTTTGGCTTTTAGCTTATTGTCTAAACCTAACGTTTTTTGTAAACAAAAATTCATTTAGTTAATTTTGTAAAAACTTTATTACTTTAGAGGCTGAAATTAAGCAATTTAATTTTAAAAATCACCACAACCTTCACAAGAAATTAGGATAATTCTAAAAAATGACAGAAAAGCAAAGAAAAATCATTAGCATAATGCTGATGGCAATCTCTGTTTTTATCTTTTTGAGCCTCATCTCTTACAAATCCACAGACTCTGGAACTCACCCTGAAAAAGTTCAAAACCTTCTTGGAGAAGTCGGTGTCTCAATTTCCTACACTCTTTACAACTTCACAATTGGTTACCCTATTCTCTTTTTACCGATTATACTTTTCATTTTCGGTTGGCTTTTTTTCAAAGATGAAATTTCAGACAGATTTTTTGAAATCTCTTCCCAAATCAGTTTGACAGGAATTATTATTTCAATGATTCTTGCACTTTACGTCGAACCAGATTTTGCAAACGAAGTTCACGGAATGATAGGACTTTTTTTAATTAGTACAATCAAACAATACTTAGGCGTTTTCGGCTCGGTGATTATCATTGTTGCTTTGTCTTTGATAAATTTGATTTGGGCTTTTGACCCAAAAATCTTCAAAGGCGATTTAAGTTTCGATTACGATTTTTCTTGGCTCACAAATCTTTTTGAACCAAAAGAAACTGCCGAAGTAGAGGAAGAGGAAGAGGAAGAAGTAGAGTTAGAAATTTCTCAAACAATCAGACTTGACGAAGAACCTCAAAAATCAAAACCGAAAAAAGTTGCTCCGAAACCGAAAAAAGAAACTCCAAAACCAAAGCCTCAAGTTGTTGAAGAAGTTCAAGTTGTCGAAGAAGAACCGAAAATTGTTGAAAAAACAGTTCCAAAATCTGAAACGAAATCTGAACCCAAAGTTGTTGAGAAACCTAAAAAAGAAACTCCCAAAACTTCTAAAACTGAAACTGATAATTTGAAAATCGAAGAGGCTTTTGAAGAACAAGAAGCAAACTTTGACGAAGCACAACAACACACAAAAGAATACGTTTTCCCTTCAGTTGAGCTTTTAGATTCCGTTGAAGAAGGAAAAGTTTCGCTTGAAAAACGTGAAGACGAAATTCGCGAAAGAGCTAAAACTTTGGTTACTTGCCTTGCTACTTTCGGAATCAAAGCAAATGTTGTTCAAGCTCACCCTGGACCTGTAATTACACTTTTTGAAGTTCGTCCTGGACCAGGGGTCAAGATTCAAAGAATTATGAATCTTGAAAATGATTTGGCAATGGCTATGGAAGCACGTGGAATTAGAATGATTGCTCCAATTCCCGGAAAATCCGCAATGGGAATTGAGATTCCAAATGTTGACCGACAAATGGTAACGCTAAAATCAGTGATGAACACGAAAAAATTTAAAGAAAAAAAATCAAATCTCCGAATCGCTTTTGGTAAATCGATTTCAGGCGAAGCATTTTTTACAGACCTTGCAAAAATGCCTCACTTGTTAATTGCGGGTGCAACAGGAACAGGAAAAAGCGTTTGTATGAACGTAATCCTTTTGAGCATTCTTTACCAATCTCACCCTGACGAAGTAAAACTAATTTTGATTGACCCGAAAAAAGTAGAGTTTTCAAATTACCGACCAATCAAAGGACAATTTCTTGCACAAGTTGACGGAGTTGACGAAGCAATAATTACAAAACCTGAAAATGCAATGACAGCTTTAAACTCAGCAGTTTTGGAAATGGAAAGACGTTACGAAATTCTTTCAAAATGCGGAGCAAGAAACCTCGAAGATTACACAAATAAACTTGCAAATGGTCAAGTTGGGAAAAAAGGTTTGCCAGAAGTAAAAATACCTTACTTGGTAGTTGTAATTGACGAGTTAGCAGATTTGATGATGACAAGTGGTAAACAAATTGAAGAACCGATAATTCGCCTTGCACAAATGGCAAGAGCAGTCGGAATTCATTTAATTATCGCAACTCAAAGACCTTCCGTGAATGTCATCACAGGTTTAATCAAAGCGAATTTCCCAACAAGAGTGGCTTTCCGCGTTGCAAGTAAAATTGATGCAAGAACAATTATGGACGCTCACGGAGGAGCAGAATCTTTGCTCGGAATGGGCGATATGCTTTTGTTAAAACCTGATTTGCCGAAACCTGAACGTTTGCAATGTGCTTTCGTTTCCACAGAAGAAGCCGAAAGAGCAATCAACCACATTTCCCAACAAGGTAATTTCCCGACTTTAACTTTGCCTTCCTCAGTTAGCGGAGGAGTTAGTGGCGATGAAGATGGATTTACAATTACCCGCGAAGGAAGAGACCCGCTTTTTGAAGAAGCTTGTAAGTTAGTTGCAAGTGCAGAAAAGGTTTCGATTTCCTTTGTCCAAAGAAGGTTGAAAATTGGATTCAACCGAGCAGCAACAATTTGGGAGCAACTTGAACAAAATGGATTTGTAGGAGTTGCAGCCGACGGAAAAACAAAAATTTCATTAATTACACTAGAAGACTTAAATGATTTAAACTCTGACGACTAACCGCAGTATTGGAGGAAACAAAATAACTTTGGAGCGAAACATTGAAAACGAAAAACATCTTAATCAGTTTAATAATTTTAGCCTTTACAAACCTTGCATTCGCAGGACCTTCCGCAAAAGAAATCCTTAAAAAAGTCCAGAAAAAATATGAGAAAGACATCAAAACTTTGAGTGCTGACTTTACTCAAAAAGTTCAGTGGAATTTGAGTGGATTCGTTCAAGAGTCAGATGGAAAAATGTTGCTCAAAGGCGACAAGTTCCGATTCGACACAGACTCACAATCGCTTTCAAATGACGGCGAAACAATTTGGACTTACAATTCAACCTCAGAACAAATCATCGTTGACTCAATCAAAAAGTCAGGCGAAATTTTGATGCCACAAGAGTTGCTTTTTAAGTTCCCTGAAAACTACACACTTTTTTATCTCGGTGAAGAGAAACAGGGTAAGAAGAATTTCTTCATCTTAAAACTTTCAGCAAAATCTGAATCCGAAAACTTGAAAGAGATTAAAGTTTGGGTTTTGGAAGACGAGTGGTTGACACAAAAATTAGAATACGTTGACTTAAACGAAAACATCACGACTTACACTTTGAAAAATGTCAAAACCAACACCGAAATTTCAGACGACAAATTTCAACTCACAGAATTCACAGATGCAGAAGTAATTGACTTGAGAGAAGAGTAGAGAATCAAATTAACTGTCCAACTTTTTTGACCACTTTGTATTCGATTTGTTCAAACTCGTTAAAGTGTGCTTCCCCACATTTTATTTTAAGTTGTTCACTTTCTTTCAGTTTTGATAAATCTATTTGTTTTCCTCCTGTATCCTTAGTTTCTGCGACGAAATAAATTTTCTTTTCATCTTCAAAAATTAAAGCCCAATCAGGATTGTAATTTCCAATTGGAGTAGGAATTTTGAACCAATTTGGCAATTTGAAATAAAATTTCACATTATCACTTGATTCACAATCTTCGGCAAACTGACTTTCAACTCCTGAATCCAATGGAATCAAATCTTCATAGATTGTCTTTGAATTATCCTTAACCTCGAAAGTAAAATCATTCAAATACATTTCTAATTCTTGATTTTCAAACAAAGTCATTTCGTAGTCTGAATTTCCTAATTTCTGATATTTTATACCGTCAATCATTAAAGTGTAAAGAGTGCGTTTGATAACTTGTGAAGCTAAATCTAAAAATAATTGTGGATTAACTAAAATATCTCCGATTCTTCCTGAATCACTCAAAATTTGTAGAATGGTAGAACGAGTTAATTCTGTTTTACTTTGAATGAAATTTAATACATCTGGAATTTTCCAAGAAAAACCTTCTAATGATTCTACTCTGTCTCCTGAATACATTGTTTCAATTCCGTCGGTTGACATTTCGATTTTGACTTTTGTGGCACGAATTGAAGGTGCTTTTATTTTTGGCAAATTTTTAACGGCTTCTGAAGCTAAACTAACCAATTCGTTTGTGTCGTAATCAACTCTGTAAGTTGTTCTCTTTTTTAGTTTTTCCCAAATTCCCAAAAATTTTGGGTCTGCTTCAAAACCCTTTCGATACTTTATTTTAGTTCGGTCTTTTTTGTTTTTGATTCTTCCTTTGAACTCTACTCCAAAATCATCTTCAATTTCTTTTTGTAAAGTTTTCGCAAAATCGTCATAAGATTCATTGGCAATTAAAGTCAGCCTGTTAATATTTTGGTCATAAATTCGTTTTCCTGTTTGGTCAACTGCTAACCTTAAGCCTCTTCCAATTTCCTGACGTTTTTTCATTTCCGATTTTGTCTCGTTTAAAGTGCAAATCTGGAAAACATTCGGATTGTCCCAACCTTCTCGCAAAGCTGAATGTGAAAAAATGAAACGTAAAGAATTTCCTAAGTTCAAAAGTTTTTCTTTGTCTTTCATTATCAAACTGTAAGTATCATCGTCAGCTTTTGTTACTCCTGATGTGTCTTTGAGTTTTCCTTTTTTGTCTTGGGAAAAATAACCGTTGTGAACTTTATCAACTCGGAATTTATCCAATTCTTTGTAAGCTAGTTTGGTAATAAATTCTTGGTAAATTTCTTCAAACCAATCAGCAAATTTTCCTTTAACAGAATTTCCTGCCGAGTCGTACTGACGGTAATTTGCGACTTTATCGATGAAAAAAAGTGAAAGAACTTTAATTCCTTTTTTGTTAAGTCTTTTTTCCTTTTTCAAATGCTCTTCAACTGTTTTACGGATTTGAAATTTCATTACTTCCTCTGTCAAACCACCTTGACTTTCACCTTTGTAAAGAATGTTTCCGTTTGAAAGTGAAATGCAATCATTAGAAAAGTCTATTTCTTCAATAATGTAACCATCAGAATAAATTTCCCTTTCGTTGGAAAGTTTGTACAAATCATCGCCAGTTTTCACATTTATCGATTTCTTCTTCACTCCTCCTTTTTCATTTAAATTTATCGAAACTTTTGCCGTTACTTTGGTCTTTGCTGCTTTAATCGAATCAACAGCTATAAAAGCGTCGTTGAAAGAATTCTCTTCTACAATCGAATCCACTTCAATTTGTTTAACCAAACCTAAGTCGTAAGCCTTAACAGGATTTAGACTAAAAGTTAAATTGTAATTTTTTATGTGAGTTGCCGAGTAACGAAGCGTACACAGGAAATTCAAACTTTCAATCGCCAAAATTCTTTTTTCAGTTTCCATATTTTGTGGCTCGTCAACAATTACAATCGGATTTGTTGTTTGAATAAACTCAATTGGTTTTTGTCCATTTAATTTGTCATTTGGTTTATTAATTATGTTTTCGTCTTTGGAAAAGGAGTCAATGTTTATTACCAAAATTTCAATTGTGTTATTCGTTGCAAAACCTCTTAGAGAAGAAACTTTTCTACTGTCATAAACTTGGAAATTTATTGGAACATTGTCGTACAAATTTTGGAAGTGTTCGTGTGTGATTTCTAAATTCTTCAAAACACCTTCCCGAATTGCCACTGAAGGAACAACGATGACAAATTTTTTGAAACCGTAAAGTTTGTTCAATTCGTAAACGGTTCGTAAGTAAACGTAAGTTTTTCCTGTTCCTGTTTCCATTTCAACTGAAAAGTGCATTCCGTCTAAGTTTGTTGATTCTTCGATTTCATTGTTTTTCTGAATTTCTTTCAAATTCTTTAAAATCTGCTCTTCGGATAAAATTAAGTTGTTTCCAATTCCGTTGATTAAATCTAATTTACCTTCTTCTTGGAGTAGATTTTCCAAAATTGATTCTTCCAAGGGTTGCCCTTCAAACAAATCAGTTATTGATTTTATCGCTTCTTTTTGGAACTCTAAATTTGGCTCAAAGGTTATTTTCATTTTTTTGCTTTTAGCCTCTTAATGTCTCGCTCAATCTCTCTCAGGCTTTGCTCCTTTTCCTCTTTCTTGAGTTCGAGTTTGTATTTTTCAAATTCTTCTGTCGATTTTTCAATTGCTTTTTGATGAGATATTTTTCCTGCGTGCGTCAAAAGTTCTCTTCCGTTCATCTGCAAAATCTCATCTAATTTTTTTACCCAATCTTTCATAAACATTGGTTTGTGTTGTTGTGCCATTGTTTCTGCAAAAGCAAGGTATTGCTCAACCAAAAGTCCAAGTAATTTTATTTCGTTTTCATTGAGATAATTTTTGGCAATGCTAATGTCTGACTTTCTAATTTTTACAACATTTTTTTTGTCGTAAGATTGCATTCCGAGAAGTGGCAAATTTGCATCAACTCTTCGGTAAACCAATTCTGCGGCTGTTTGTTCGCTAATTGCCCAAAGTAACTTGTTTTGCACAATTTTAAAAAATTCTACTGTCTTTTCATTTTTCGGGTCGTAGTCAATGCTTGTTGTGTAAATATCTTTTATCTTTTGGTAGAAAAAACGCTCGGACAAACGGATTTCACGGATTCTCTCTTGCAACTCGTTAAAATAATTCATTGAATTACCTGTTTTAAAACGGTCATCGTTTAAGGTAAAACCTTTTACAATGTGTTCTTTGAGCCGTTTTGTTGCCCAAATTCTAAACTGAGTTCCTTGTTGAGATTTTACTCTGTAACCAACTGAAATTATTACATCAAGATTGTAGTATTTAACTTGTTTTTCCTGTGTTTTTCCTTCAATCGCTCCGTGTTTTGTGGTATGTGCGAAAAATGCACATACCAGTTTTTCCTCTAATTCTCCTTCACTGAAAATATTACTAATATGTCTGTTTACAGTCGTTCTATCCTTACCAAAAAGCAAAGCCATTTGTTCTTGTGTGAGCCAAACGGTTTCGTCTTGAATTGTTACTTCAAGTTTGGCTTCGCCGTTCTCGGTTTGGTAAATTAAAATTTCGCCTAAATTTTCCATAAAAACTCCTTAAATGGTTTTAAACTCAATTCCTGAATCTTTCATTTGTAAAACAGTGTTGGTTTTCAGTTGGTCGTTTCCTTTGAACAATTTGTCTAAAGCAATGACTTTTTGCGGTTGTTCAGAAATGACTTTTTCAATGATTTCCTGCGTTGCTTTTTCAAGCATTAAAACAAGCTCATTGCCATTTACACAGTAATAATTTTGTTTGTGTTCGACTTTGCTGTTTAGGTCTTTTCCACTTTTGAGCAGGAGTTCGTAAAGCATTTTTTCAGTCGTTGCCGATTCTGAAACAGGGTCAACGAAAAGCCTCATTTGTTCTTCAAGTTCTTTCGCATCTTTGTTCTGTGTTTGTTGCCATTGTTTGAAGTTGCTTTCGGTGAGTTTTAGAACCTTAAAACCTAAATCAATATTTTTCTCTTCTGTCGGTTCTAAGTCTAATTCGCCGTTCTTTTTTTCTTTTTCGGCTTCTAATTCTTCTTGGATTTTTTTGCCTGCTCTACGGATTCGTTCTTTGGCAATTTCTGCAATGGTTTTGTAACCTGCTTTGAATGCTTCTTTTTTAGGGTCGCAAAGTTCGGGTAGCTGAACACAAATGTATTTTCTCTTTCCGCCGTCTTCTTTGTTCAAATCCATTACTGCGTGAGCAGATACTGAAGAACCTGCAAAAAAGTCCAAGTAAATCCCATCTAAATCATCTTTCTCATTTATTGTAAACCCGAAAAAAAAATTAATCAAACTTGCTGGTTTTGGAAAACTAAATATATTAGGACCTAACAGTTCCTCAACCTCTTTTGTTCCTTCTTGATTAAAAGGTCCATTAAGAAGAGACAATGGCTTTCCTTTCCGAATTCTTCCGTTTATATCTTTTAAATAAACCTTTGCCCTAACGCTATATTCTTCATTCTTTTTCTTTTTAAAAACTACTTCATTTTTCTCAATCGCTTCAATAAGTCTCTTTTTTCCCCATACCCATTGTTTTCGTGGGCTAATAATTTCACCATTAAACTCAATTGAGTATTGGAGATTTTCCCTATCATCTAAACTATTTGTCATTAGTGGCTGTGTTACAAAACCTCCACGAGATTCATATCTTTCATCTCGGCTTTTATCATAAACTTTACTTTGTTCTTTAGTTAGAATAGATTCGATGTTTTGAATTTCGGTTTTAGAATAGCAAAGAATGTATTCGTGTACGTCTATAAATCCCTTTGTCTTAGCACCAGCTCCATACTTATTTTTCCAACAAACTGTTCCTATACAATTCTCTTCGCCAAAAATCTCATTCATTACTAAACGTAAATTATGGACTTCGTTGTCGTCAATCGAGACAAAAATCACTCCGTCTTGCCTTAACAAGTTTTTCGCAAGAAATAATCTCGGATACATCATATTTAGCCAATTGCTGTGGTACTGACCGTTCTCTTTGCTGTTTTTCCGAAACATTCCGTCTTTGGTCAAAAAGCCGTCTTCGTCTTTGTCACCGACTCTTTTTTCGTATTCACCTTTCGTTTCGGAGAATTTGTCAGGATAAATAAAAGAATCGTTTCCTGTGTTGTAAGGTGGGTCGATGTAAATCATTTTCACTTTTCCGAAGTAGCTTTTTTGCAAGACTTTCAGAACTTCCAAATTCTCACCTTCAATAAAAATATTTTCAGTTTCGTCAAAGTTCTCAGATTCTTCCTTTACAGGCTCAAGGGTTTTGGTAGTTGGAGTTTGTAAGACTTTAAAGGATTCGCTTTTTCCTGCCCAATTCAAGACGTAACGTTCATTGTTGAAATTTATATTTTCGCCAAGAGTTGCTTGGAGTTTTTCCCAATCAATTTTTCCTTCTGCAAAAACTTCAGGGAGAATTTCTTTGAGTTGTTTTAATTTTTCTTCTTGAGGTGTTAGACTTTTTCCGTCCATAATTTTTATTACTCATTTTTTTGGGGATTGGTTTTGCCAACAAATTTTCACTAAAAGTGAATTTTAAAATCTATCAAATTAAAATCATTTTACAAACAATTTAACTCTCCAAAGTTACACAAGGTCTGACAGATTCAATTGTGGCGACAGTGTTGCTACAATTTCTTAACTTGAGAACAATTGTGTCATCATTGATGTCACAATTATCTTCTCATAATCTAATTTACCCTACAATCAAAAACCAAAACTCCTTCTTCGGCTTCATTCAATTGCTCAACTAACAAGCCTTCTTTGTTCCAAATTGCAGATTTTCCTGTACAAACTCCATCTTCCGAATCGCCAACAGAGTTTGACATTAAAGCTGTCATCGAATATTTTTTGGCAATTTCGGACAAAGTTTTAGTTGCTTGTTCAACTCCATTTTTGGTTTTAGCAACACTTGCGATGTAAATTTTTGCTCCGTTTCTAAAAGCGTTTTCAGAATGTTCAGGAATTGAAATTTCGTAGCAAATCGCAAAGGTAATTTTATTTTGGAGTAAGCCAATAGAGTTTTCTCCACTTACAAAAAATGCTTCTTCGTCAGAGTGTAAATATTTTTTAGAATAAATTTGCCTTACTTGGTTTGATTGAAAAATCACTAAACTAATACAAGTCCCCAAATCGTTTTTAGTTGGCATTCCGACGCAAATCGTGATTTGGTTTTTGTCGCTTAAATTTTGGAAAACGTCAAATCTTTTGTCGTCTTTAGTTGATGCTAATTTTTTCGCTAAAGTCGGTTCGTAGCCCGTCAAGGAAAGTTCTGGGAAAACTATGACTTCTGCTTCTTTTTTAATCGCAAGGTCAATTAGTCTTTTGTGGTTTTCAATGTTTTTTTGAACTTCACCTCTGATTGGTTTTGTTTGTGCTACACAGATTTTCATTTAAAAACTACTTTCTTCAACTTCAGATTTATCAGTTTTGACAAGTTGCAAATTTTGCTCACTCACTTTAAAGTAGTTCGTCTCACTCCAACTCCAACCTCTTTGCTCTCTTAGATTTACTCCGCTTGCTTTGAACCAAACGGCAATTGTGTCATTTTTTGTTGTCAAAACTATTTCTTCAAAGGTCTCTTGAACAGTTGCAGTAAATGGAGTTGTCGGACAATTTTCTCGCAACTTAATCAGAACCTTTTCATCACCCACAAATGACTTTTTCAAAAACCCTAAATGATTTTCAGAACATTGGTAACTCAAATTTAAAGCTGTCAAGATTTTGCATTTCAAATTGCTTCTGTCTTCCTTTACTTCTCCGTCCCAATCGCACTCACTTCCGATAAAAGTAGCGACAAAAGCTAAAGCTGCTTTTTCGGGCTTTGAAATTGTTTTACAAAAATCTTCATTGATAAAAATTGTACTAACTTCTGAGCCTAATTTCTTGTCAAACTGATTTTCACGCCAAAGAAATCTTGTTACTTTCCCTTTCTTTTTTTCAACTTTGAGAACCTCTTTTTGAACAGACTCTTCTAATTTTTTTTGAGGTTCTTTTGCTTCACCACAACTCATTAAAATCACTGCTGAAAAAATTAGGGAAATTATTTTAAACTTCATAAAATCACCAAAATAAGTTTTAAAAATTGATTTTAAATTTCGTCCAAGATTTTCCGTCAGAATCGACTTCAACAGTTCCATTGTGGTTCTCGATGATTCTTTTGCTAAGGTAAAGCCCGAGTCCGCTTCCTGTATCTTTTGTCGTGAAAAATGGTTCGAAAATTGACTTCCTTACTTGTTGTGAAATTCCTTTTCCATTGTCTTCAAAAGTTATTTCAATTTTGCTTTTTACCTTTTTCAAACGAATCTTAATTTTACCTTCTTCGTTTTCAAAAGCATCTTTAGAATTGAGCAAAAAGTTCAAAAAAACTTGTTGAAGTTGTGGTGAATTTCCTTCAATAAAAAATTCTTCCGAACCACCACTTTGAAAATCAACTTCAATTCCAAAATCCGCAAAATCTTCTTGCACACCGTTTGAAACTCTTCTCAAAAGTGCTTTCAAATTAATTTTTTCAAAGCTAATATTTTCGTCATTTTTGGAAAACTCAAGATAGTTAGTAAGAATTTTTCCGAGTCTGTCAACTTCTTCAGGAATGAAATCGAAAATTGGGTCTTCCTTTTCTTTACCATATTTCCGTTTGATTCTTTGAGCTGTGGAATTTATGATTCCGAGTGGGTTTCGGATTTCGTGAGCAATTCCGGCAGCCATTCTTCCCATTGCCAAAAGGTTTTCATTTTTGATGAGTTGTTTTTCACTCGCACTGATTTGGAAATAAACGCTGATTTGTGCCAAAGTGAGTAAAATTATAAAGAACAAACAAACTCCACCGATGAGAAAAATTTTGTCTTTAAATTCAATGAAACCTGCAAAAGTTCCAAGCCCAACTTCTGCACAAAGCACAAAGTTCACCTCTTCATCAACATCAATTCCAGCGAAGTAAACTTTAAAAAATGCGTCTTCTGATTGGTAAAGGTCAGAATGAGTTGGAAAGCCAATTCGAGCAAGTTCGATTTCATTCGGGTAAATTATTTGAAATTGAGACTTTTCTCCAGTGATTAAATCCTCATTCGTGCTGACAATGATTTTTCCACTTGAATCAAGAATCGTGATTTCTTGCAACTCTTGAATTTTAGCAATTTCTTGCAAGCGAATTTGAGTGAAAAAAAGTTCTTGCTCAAAACTGTAAACAGGTAAAAGTAACTTTCCACCTCTTTGCCTTCCACGAAGCTGTTCAAAGAACGAGCCTTGTTGGGTTTCTTTTTCAGAAAGGCTTTGGGCAATTTCGGTTGCAGTAGTTTGAGTTAAAGCAATCAGTCTTCGGTCAAGTTCTTCGTTAAAATACTTGATTGCTTCGTCGTAAATGTACCAAATAGAAGCGTAAAGTGCGAACACAGTGATGAACCCAAATGCCGAAACAATCAGCAGACTTTTTTTGTTAGTTGGGAATTTCAATTGTTCGTGTTAAAAGAAAGTGAACGGTCTAAACTTCGGTACTGGATTGCTTCGCCAATGTGTTGTGGGAGCAATTTTTCAGATTTCTCCAAGTCGGCAATTGTTCGGGCAACTTTGAGAATTCTGTCGTAAGCTCTTGCCGAAAGTCCGAGTTTGTTAATTGCCATTTTTAGCAAATTTTCACCTTCAGAATCAACTGCACAAAATTCTCGAATCTGTCTTGAAGTCATATCAGAATTTGCAAAAACTCCTTTTGATTTTTCAAATCTTTCGTTCTGAATTTGTCTTGCTTCGATAACTTTGCCACGAATTGACTCGGAATTTTCGCTGATTTCTTTTGAAGCAAGTTCTTTGAAAGGAACAGCAGGAACTTCAATTTGAATGTCAATTCTGTCAAGCAAAGGTCCGGAAACTCGTGAAAAGTATCTCTGAATTTGAACAGGTGAACAAGTGCATTCCTTTTGATTTGAACCAAAGTAACCACAAGGGCAAGGATTCATCGAAGCAATAAGAATGAAATTTGCAGGATAAGTAAGTGAAAGAGTTGCTCTTGAAATCGTTACCTTTCCATCTTCAAGTGGTTGTCTCATTACTTCAAGAACACTTTTCTTAAATTCAGGCAATTCATCAAGAAACAACACTCCGTGATGAGCCAACGAGATTTCTCCTGGTTTTGGAATTGTTGAGCCTCCGACAAGTCCAGCGTCAGAAATTGTGTGATGCGGACTTCTGAAAGGTCGAGTTGCAATTAATGCTTTTTCCGACGGAAGCAAACCTGCAACTGAGTAAATTTTGGTAGTTTCAAGTGCTTCGTCAAGAACTAAATCTGGTAAAATTGTCGCAAGTCTTTTTGCTAACATTGTTTTTCCAGAACCTGGAGGACCTGTCATCAAAATATTATGACTTCCAGCAGCAGCAACTTCCAAAGCACGTTTCGCGTGTGCTTGACCTTTCACGTCGGAAAAGTCGAAAGCGTAGTTGCTTGAATTTGAAAAAATTTCAGTTAGGTCAACTTTGTGAGGTTTGAGTTCAGTTTCATCATTCAGAAAATCAACAACTTCTCTTAAGTTTTCAACAGGAATTACTTCCAAACCTTCAACGATTGCCGCTTCAGTTGCATTTTCTTTCGGAATAAAGAGCCTTTTAAAATTATCTTTCTTGGCATTCAAAGAAATTGGTAAAGCTCCTCTAACAGGACGAATTGAACCGTCAAGCGAAAGTTCACCGAGAATGATTGTGTCTTTTAATTTTTCTAAAGGAATTTGTCCTGAAGCAGAAAGAATTCCGAGTGCAATTGGAAGGTCAAGAGCAGAACCTTCTTTCCGAATGTCAGCGGGAGCTAAGTTTACGGTAATTTTCATTAAGGGGAAATTTAGGAACGAATTTTTGATTGCAGCGGAAACTCTTTCTCGCGACTCACGAACGGCTCCGTCAGGCAAACCAACAACAATGAATGCAGGAATTGCTTTTTCAAGATGAGTTTCAACTTCAATTTTGTAAGCGTCAACTCCAATTGTTGCACTGCTAAAAACTTTAGAAATCATTTCGGCAACCTCATTTTTGGGTAAAGTCCTTTTAAAATGGTTTACTGAATTTGCTTATTTTTTAATGGATTAAAATAAAGTATTGGAAGGGAGTTTGGAAATGATTTTTTGATTAGAAACTTTTGTACATAGAAAAAGGGAATTTGCCCCAATGCAATTCCCTTAATCATCCCATTTCTGACCAAGAGCCGAGCACATTAACTAATTTGTTTTTGTGCGTTCGACAAGTAAGCTGATTTGAATAATTACAAATTGCGTACCAACTTTTATTTCCTCTCAAAAAGAGGCTTTCAAAGAGTTTAAATAAATTTTTGGAGTAAATCGAAAATAGTGTTTACGAAAATTCGTAGTATCTTGTTAAAATTTCGCCTATTTCTTTGACGAAGGATTAATTCCTAAGGAATCCATTTTACTACGAAGTGTGGAAGTTGGAAGGTCTAAACTTTTTGCAGCTTTAGAAACATTGAAGTCAGCACGATTAAGTGCTTCATTAATTATGTGTTTGTCGTAAGATTCGAGCATTGCAGAATAGGATTTATCTTCTTCAAAACCAAAATCACCTGCTTTACCAGTTAACTCTGCTCTCACTTCTTTTCTGATTTTTAAGAACTTGAGGTTTTTTTCAACTTGTTTTAGCTCAGGTAAGTTTGGATAGTTTTTATAAAAATCTAAACTTCGTAAGTAAAATCTTTCAGCTTTCTCAAATTGCTCTAACTCTGCATAAACAACACCAAGATTTAAATTAATTGCAGCTTCATCCATTGCAGATTTTACAGTTTCTTGATTATACTGCAAAGCGTACTTAAAACAAAGCAGTGCATCTTTTGATTCTTTTTCTTTAAAGTCAAGCATTCCAATGTAAAGATTTGAGCGAATGATTCCCAAATGGTCACCATAATATTCAGCAATATCTTTTCTTTCAGAAAAAAGTTGTCGTGCTTTATCGAATTCTCTTCTTTTTAGATATGCATTACCAAGATTTCCGAGGACTTTTCCCTTTTTATAATTTGGATAGCCGTCTAAAGCATTTTCAAAATACTTAACAGCTTCATCGGAAAGTCCAATTGTAAAACAAATTATCCCAAGAACATTGTTTGCTTCGGCAATAACTTCTTTACTGTCAATATCCGAACCGAGAACCTTTTGTAAAATTGATTGAGCTTCTAAAAGATTCCCTGTTTTTCTTAATATTTTTGCGAGAACAACATAAGATTTTGCACAAGACCTTTTACAAACGCTAATTGCAACGTCAATATATTTTCTTGCTTTTGCGATATTATTTCTATTTAGGAGAGAGTTAGCATACTCGTAAAAAATGTCTTGTTTTTCTTCTGGAGTTGATGCTAAAGAAAGGCAAAATTCGAAATGCTTATCAGCCTTTTTGTGAGAGATTTTTTCATAAATTTTTGCACACGCCAAATTGACTCTGAAGCGAATTGAAGGTGGTTCACTCTTAGCGGTTTCCTCCGCCTTTTTACAAACTGCTTTGTAAAATTCCTCCTTACTGCCAAATTTATCAACATTAATCTTTAATTGGTCAAAACCAAGTAAAGCATCAATATCCTCAATAATTTGGTCTAGTTCTATATTGTCAATTATTGTCATTCTAAAAAAATAGCTTACTTGTCGATAAATTGGGGATTTTAGTCTTCTAAAATTGTAATCATACCTTCAGGAGTTTCATAAATAATGAACCCATTCTGGTCAGTTGTAAAACCGATGACTTGCAAATTACTATTCGAAGTAATTGTGTGTACAGTGCCATCTGGACTTACGTATCTTGCAAGCTTGTGGTCAATGATTTTTACATTAATTGGATTATTAAATGTAATTGTTTCATTTGGACCAACATACAAGATGTTAGGAAATTGTTCTTCATTTTCAGAGCCAGCAGAATTAGTCTCAACACCTTCTTCATTGGGAACCGAAGAGTTAATCAATGGTGCTTCTGATGAAAGGATTTCATCTTGTGAACCTTCCGTACAGCCGAAAAGCAAAAAACTTCCGAGTAATGAAATTATGAGAAATTTGAACATTTTGTTAAACGTTCCTCCACTTGAGTTTTGAGAAAATAACTTAAAGTTATGATTTTATTAGTCTAAGAAATATAATGTCTAATCTTTTAGTTGAAAAGATTAATTTTTAAAATTCTTTTGTACTTTGTAAAAAACCTTCTCTTTTTTAACTTTCCGCTTCAAAAAAATCGTGGTCTTTTGTATGAAAAAAATTTTAATTCTTCTTAGTTTTTTAGTTTCAGTTTCCTCTTGTAGTATGCAAAAACTTGCAGTTCGTGCAACCACAGGAGTCTTGGAAAATACTTTAGTCGCTCTTAACGAAGAGAACGACTTAGAACTTGCAGAAATTTCCATCGCCTCAAACTTAAAACTTTTAGAAGGGTTCTTAAAATCTGACCCACAAAATAAAAAACTTCTAACTTTCGCAACTTTCGGTTACACAAGTTACGCCGTTGGCTTTGTTGAACCCAAAAGTAAAGACAGAGCTAAAAACTTTTACCTTAGAGCCAAAAACTTCGGTCTTCAAGTTCTTGAAAGAAACAAAGATTTTAAAAAGGCTAACCGCTCAAGCAATGAAAAAGACTTCCGCAAATCTTTAAAGAAGTTCTCAAAAAAAGACTTAGAAATTTTATTTTGGACTGCTAATGCTTGGGGTTCTTTTGTGAACTTGAGCAGAAACGACCCTTTTGCCCTTGCTGAGCTTTGGAAACCACAAGCCTTAATGGAAAGATGTTTGGAACTTGATGAAACTTTTTACTTCGCAGGACCTCATCTTTTTTTCGGAACAATCAAAGGAAGTTTGCCCAAAATTCTCGGCGGAAAGCCCGAAGAGTCGAAAAAGCATTTTGACAAAGCTCTCAAAATTACCGAAGGAAAAATGTTGATGATTCGCGTTTACTTTGCAAAATTTTATGCAATCCAAACTCAGAATCGTGAGATTTTTGAAAACCAACTTAAACAAGTTTTGGAATTTGAGATAAATCAAGCACCTGAAATTGCTCTGATGAATACTTTAGCCAAAGAAAGAGCAAAAGAATTACTCGATGACATTGACATTTATTTTTAAAGGAAATACAAATGCTTAGTAAACTAATTTCATTTTCAATTTTAATAATTTTTGCAACTACCTCTTTTTCACAAACAATCAAATTTGCAACTCTTGCTCCTGAAGGAAGCACTTGGATGAACGTGATGAACGAAATCAACGAAGAAGTCCAAGAAAAAACTGGCGGAAAAGTAAAATTCAAAATTTATGCAGGTGGAGTTGTCGGCGAAGAAAAAGACGTTATCCGTAAAATTCGTTCAAACCAAATGCACTCAGCGGCTTTCACTGGAGTTGGTTTGGGAGAAATTATGCCCGAAGTTCGCGTGATGGAACTTCCATTCCTTTTCAGAAACTACAAAGAAATTGACTACGTTAACGATAAAATGTTCGACTACTTTTCAGCACAATTTGAAAAAAAAGGTTATGTTTTACTCGGTTGGGCAGAAGTTGGTTTTGTGAGGTTTTTCTCAAACACTCCAATTTCTTCAATTGAGGATTTGAAAAAGACAAAAATGTGGGCTTGGGAAGGCGACCCTTTGGCAAATGCTACAATTTCAGGTCTTGGAATTACGCCGATTCAACTTAATGTTTCTGACATTCTCACATCTTTTCAAACAAATTTAATTGATGCAGCTTACGCTTCTCCTCTCGGTGCAATCGCTTTACAATGGCACACGAAAGTAAATCACGTTTCAGATTTTGTAATGGCTGATGCGATTGGTGCAATTTTGGTTTCCAAAAGACTTTTTAAAAAAATCTCTCCTGAGAACCAAAAAATTTTACTTGATATTTCAAGAGAAAAACTTGGTGAACTCGTTAAACTTTCTCGGGAAGACAACCAAAAATCACTTGAGGCAATCTTAAAAAGTGGAGTAACTCTTGCTCCAAAACCTACTGCAGACGCAACAATGGAATTAGAAAAACGTGGAGTAGAAATTAGAAATGAGCTTACAGGAAAACTTTTTTCACAGGAAATTTTAGACCAAGTCATTAAACACTTGGAAGATTTCAGAAATTCAGAACAGTAAAAATTAATCTAAAGTCAAAGGCACTTTAGTTTTTATGACAACTCCTGACATTTCTCCTGTACGAATAAATTTAGCGTCATAATTTCCGTTGATTTGTAAAAGTTCCCAATGTTCTTGGTCAACGGAAATAAATGCTTCATCGTGCATTCCGTGAAATCTTGCGTTTGTTTGTTCTTTCAAAGTCGCTGTACTTTTGTCGAGTACAGTAACCGAAAAGTCGTTTCCATCTGCTGATTCAATTAAATCACCAGATTTTAACATTTGGTTTACTTTAGAGTTCTGACCGTTCACTTTACAGTTATCAGAAAACACAACACCTTTAGACATTTTTTATCCTTAAAAATTTTGTTTCTATAAAAATCGGGCAAATGTAAGGAATTTCAAACCTATTTCAATCTAAAATGAAAATTCTACTAAGACTCTAAAAAAAACTTGCCCTTTCCATCTTTTTTCAAAAACCCCCAAACAACTCTTGGTGAGTGGTAAAATACTAAAAACCAATTTTCTTCAAAAGCTCGTTCCAAAAGTTCCTTTCGTTTGATTCTTGCCTCTTCTTTGAAAATGTCGTAATTCATTTCTGAGTCCAAATTTATGTGTGAACTCATCGGCAAAATATCTCCCAAGTAACACAAAGTCTGACCTTGAGTTTTAAGAAAAATAACTCTGTGCCCAAAAGTATGACCTCTTGTAACTTCCACAGAAAAATCCTCAAAAAGGTTTACGCTCCCTTCCGAAAATTCAACTTCGGCATTTTCTTTTACAAATTCAAGTTTGCCTTTTTCGTAACCGAAAGGAGTTTCATCGCTTTCAAAAATCGTTCTCCATTCTTCTTCGCCGAACCAAATTTTTGCATTTGGGAAAGCTAACGAAAATGAATTTTCATTTTTAAAAGCCAAACCTCCTGCGTGGTCATAGTGCAAATGCGTTTGAATCACGTGAGAAATTTGGTTTGGTTCAACTCCGATATTTTTCAAATTATTAACGAGGTTGTCCTCTGAGATTTTTTTGATTCCTTCACGAAGAAAATTTGAATCGCCAAAACCAGAGTCAAAAAGCACAAATTCGCTCTGTGGAGTTCTTACAAGCAAGTTGTTTGCACGAAGCAAAAGCCTTGCTTTGACATTTTTCAAAGTTGAGGTTTTGGGGGCAAAAGCCTTTAGAATTTCTTCTTGGCGTTTGGTTGTGTACTCGTAAGTTCCGTCGTTTACAACTTTAATTTCGTAGTCACCAAACTTCAAGAATTCGGATTCTCAATTTCTTCAAATTTGTCGTAAGCTTCAATAATATCTTTCACTAAACGGTGTCGAATCACGTCATCTTTTACAAATTGAATGAAATCAATTCCTTTTATTCCTTTTAGGATTCTCGACACTTCAAGCAAACCAGAAGTATGATGTTTTGGCAAATCGCTCTGTGAAAGGTCTCCAGTAACAATGACTTTTGAATTCACTCCAAGTCTTGTCAAAAACATTTTCATTTGAGCGGAAGTTGTGTTCTGAGCTTCGTCAAGAATAATGAACGCATTGTTAATCGTTCTACCTCGCATATAGGCTAAAGGAATTACTTCGACGATTTTTTGGTCAATGTATTTTTTCAAAACTTCACTTGTGAGCATTTCTGCAAGAGCGTCGTAAAGTGGGTGAAGGTAGGGAGCAATTTTTTCCTCAAAGTCACCAGGTAAAAAACCTAGATTTTCACCAGCCTCAACAGCCGGACGAGTAAGAATGATCCTTTCGATTTCACGATTTTTCAAAGCTGCAACAGCCATCGCAACCGCAAGGTAAGTTTTCCCTGTTCCTGCTGGTCCAACTGCAAAAACCAAATCAGATTTTTTTATCAAACTAAGGTAAATTTTCTGATTTTCAGTCTTTGGCTTGATGATTTTGGATTTTGTGTAAAGAATGGCTTGTTCACTATTTTCGTCTAAAGTCGGCTTAGAAGAGTTCTTGAGTTTCGCAATTGTGCCGATGTCTTCCTGAGTCAAAAAACCTTTTCGATTAAAAGTTAAAATGCATTCTTGAATTATTTTGTTCACGTAAATTAGTTCTTTTGAACTTCCGTCAACAATCAATTCTTCTCCACGAACAGTTAATTTTGATTCAAATAAATTTTCTAAAGCTTTTAGGTTTTTGTCGCCAACTCCTAAGAAAGCGACGAGGTCAACTTGTTGTAATGGAATAATAGTTTTCAGTTAGGAACCCTCCGAGAAAAAATTTAAATTTCGTTTAATTCTTGTAAGCAAAACCTTACAACGGACTCATAGTTACTTTGTTTCCCATTTGCATCTAAATAAACTTGAAATTGCCTTTTGAACTCGTCGTCTGTAATTTCGTTTTGCTCCTTGACAAAATTTGCGATTTGCTTTTCAGAGCAAAGCCAAATTGCTTCTTCCAAAAGTTGTCTCCGCGAAATGACGAATTTATCATCTTCTTCTGTTGACAAAAAAACGGCTTGTTTTTCGAGTAAGCGAACAAACCAATCCTCGTAGTCTTCACGAACTTTGAGAAAGACTCTGTCTTGTTCGGCAAGTTGCCAACGCTTTTGAATTTTGGGTGATTTAATTAAAGATAAAAGTTCTTCGTTCAAATTTTAGACCTTCAAATACCTAACGCCTTCAGATTTACAAGCGTTTGTTACTTCTTCCATATCGTCAATCATCAAAGCAATTCCGAGTTTTTTGCACAAACGTGCTTTTGCGATTCCGATTTGTATGTCAAGATTGTGTGTGTAATCATTTGGTGTAAGAAAATTTTGATAATCCTCTCTTAAAAAAATATGGTCAGAAGGAATTTCCCATTTCTGCATTTGGAAGTTTGTCAGACCGATTCCGTCAAGTCTGCTTCTTCCAGTGATGATAAAAATTTGAGTTCCAAAAACTCTTAGGACTTTAATTACTAAAGAATAAAGAGCAGGAAATCTTTCGAGTGTTCCGTCAATGTCAAAACCGATTTTCATAATTTTGTCTTTTCATTCTTAATTGTGTTTTCTAAAGTAAGCACAATTAAAAACAAAAAATGTAACGCAAATCACCTAATGTTTTTTTAATGTTTTTTGTTTCAAAATGGTATTTGGAAATGTAAGCAAAATAAGTGCTTAACATAAATGTATTTTAAAGATACTTTACGAATTCTTCTTCGGGAACTGACCGAACAATTTGCATCAAGTATTCTTTCTTCAAGTCCACAAATCTCTGGTATCTCGTCTTTCTCCAACCTTTGGTAAAGACAACCATTACTTTTGGTCTAAAAGGAGAATTTTGGTTTGCTTCAACAACCATCGCTTTTTCACCGCTACTAAGTTCGACAACTGTTCCAATTGGAAATGCTGAAAAGCTGTTGATGAAATTCTTGACCATTCCGTAGTCAAGTGTTTCACTACTCATTTGC
Organism: Calditrichota bacterium; assembly: GCA_008501735.1. Classification (GTDB taxonomy): domain Bacteria; phylum CLD3; class CLD3; order CLD3; family CLD3; genus CLD3. Next base: position 28,044 of record QQUF01000035.1, read on the forward strand.
CCGATTCTGTGCATTGCGTAAAAAGGTAAAATTTTACCTCTGTGAGGTCGTGAGTGGCTCAAAGATTCGAAAGTATCACTTACTGCGATGATTTTCGCAAACTCGTGAATATTTTTTGCTTTCACTTTTTCGGGATAACCAGAGCCGTCCATTCTTTCGTGTTCTTGAAAAATCGCTTGTTCAATGTCTGCATCAAGTCCAGGAATTTGCATCACTTTTTCAATCCCGTCAGTTGGGTGTTTTGAAAGAATTTCTTTTTCCTCTGTTGTCAAGCGTGCATTTTTATGAGTAATTTGCTCAGGAATTCCTTGCATCCCAACGTCGTGAAGTAAAGCCGAAATTCCAAGTTTAATAACTTCGTTTTCGCTGTAACCCAAACCAATTGAAGAATTTATCGCCATCAAACAAACGTTCAAAGAATTACTTACAAGGTAATTTTCTTGTGAAAAAAGGAATGTAAGTTTAAGAAGTTCGTGAGGTGAAGTTTGGAATTTGTGAAGCATAATTTTTAGGAAAGCTTGAATTTTACCAATGTCGAACTTTGAAAGGTCGTCTTCCAAAAGAATTTCTTGAATGACAGCTTTGCCGTAGCCAATTAAATGCTTGTTCTCTTCTGTAATTTTTAGGAGGTCTGAAACTTTCTCAACTGAGTCAGAATCCAAAAGAAACTTACTCTGCTCTTCTTGAATAATTATTTCGTCAATTACTTCGTCTTTTAAGTAACCCGAAATTTTTTCGACTTCTTCGTGAAAATAAAGAGAATCCTCTTCACTGAAATCGCCTTGATTGATTTTTACAAGTGTGTTGAAAGAAATTTCGTCAAGTTTTTTGTACCTCGAAGACTCAAGAAGGTCACAAAAATTTTCGTAATTTGGTTCTTCAAAAAAATCACTGTCATCTCGGAAAGAGTAATTTTCCACCTCAACCATTTTTTTTGTTCTTTCTGCAATCAAGTAACAAAATGTGTCAAGGAATTGACCGATTTGTTGTTTTTTGCTTTCTTCCATCAAATCAAAACTCCAACTCTTCGCAGTAGTTTAGAGCTTCTTTTCCGAGAATTAAAGTTATCGCTTCTTGAGTTGCCTCCTTCTCTTTTTGTTTAAAAGAAGGGACTTTTTTCATCAGCTTCATTGCGTAACGTCCAACGTTAATTCCGTCTCGAACTGAAAAATTTTCCTCAAACCTGTGTGCAATTTGGAGAAATGAAACAATGTACTTCGCAACCTTTTCGGGAACAGTTGTAAGGTTTGACTGTAAAATTCTTAATTCATCCTCAGAATCGGGAAAATCAATAAAAATTTGTGGTTGAAGTCTTGAGTGGATGTATTCGGGAATTTCGTAAGTTGAAGAATCTTCGTTCATTGTTGTTACAAATCGGAAATCTTTGTGAGCAGGAATTTTTACTCCTGCAATAATTGACTCGACGTAACGTCTATTGTCAAGCAAAGGAGCAAGTGAAGCCCAACTCTTTTCACTCATTCGGTTTCCTTCGTCAAGAATACAAATTCCGCCTTCAATCATTGCAGTTACTAAAGAACTTGCAACGTATTTGATGTTTCCGTCACTTCCGATTACAGGAGTGATTAAAATGTCTTCAGGTCTTGTGTCCATTGTTGCTTGAAAAATGTAAACTTCTTGGTTGAGTTTCTGAGCTGCTGCGTAAGCTAAAGTTGTTTTGCCAACTCCGGGTTTTCCAATTAGTCGAGGATTTAGAGGGAAAGGTTCTTCTTCGTCAGTAAACCAAGAAGCAAGAAGTTGAATCATTACGTCTTCTTGTCCAATCCATTCTAATTCTAATTTGTCAGGGTGAGTAAGGAAAATCTTCGTTTCTTCGATTTCGATAAATTTTTGCATTTAAATAGCTTTTAATACCTTGAGGTCATAAAATTAATTCCTGTTTCCATTGTTGTACGCCAAACATTTTCAATTTTTGAATCGAATTTTCTATCAAATTTTTCAACAGTTTTAATTAGACACTCAAGCCAAATCTTATAAAGTTCAGGTTTTATATCTAAATTTTGTCGGTTGTGGCTTTCAGCAATTTTTTTCAAATGCTCCAGACCTTCAAGTTTTCCTTCGTTAGCAAGAACAAGCATAAAAAGCGAAGCTTTCAACATTCTTTTCTGTTTCTTCAAATCAGTATTTTTGAACTTCTCAGAGATTTCGTTTGAAGACGCAATAAAGAGTTTGTAAAAATCCTCCAAGAAATCTGGATTTTTATTACACCTTTCAAGGCTATCATTAAAAATTGAAACTTCTTCTCGTTCCATTTCAACCTTTTAAAATTTAAGATTTATTTAAATTGCCACCACAATTCCCACAAAAATTACTTTCGATAGGATTTGCAGTTGAACACTCAGAACAAATTTTTTCTGCAACCTCAAAAGAATGTCCACAACTGTTACAAAATTTATTTGCTAAGTCATTTTTAGCTGAGCAAATTGGACAATCCAAAGTTTCAGTTTCCTCTTTTTGAATTGTGCTAACGTGTCCGTTCATTCTTCTGTGAGATTTTATTTCATTTTCGATATGAGTTTCAAAATCAACGCTTTGGTCTAATAATTCAAGTTTTTCTAAAATAAAGGAAGCTTCAAAAGTCAAATTGCTTTTGAGTCTTTCGTAATCGTCTTCATTTAATTTCCCCATTTTGAAATCCATTTCAACATCCATCAAATTGCTCAAAACAGTTTCTTTCTGAAAATTCAAGTTTGCGAAAGTTTCAAGTTCGTTTGAGAAAAAATTACTCTTCTTCTTTCGTTTTCCAAAAAGTGGTAAAGTTACAAGCACCAAAACTACAACTGCAATTAAAACCGAAATTGTTAATTCCATTTCAAATTCCTTAAGATTGGTAAACTAATTTTTCTGCTTGTTTCTTGGCTCTTTCACGGAATTTCTTCTCGCTAAGGTCAGGAAGCATCGCAACAATTGTTCCGAGAACAAGAACGAGAGAGCCAATCCAAACCCAAGCAACCAAAGGATTAATGTAAAGTTGGATTCCTGCTTTTGTTCCGTCTTCGCTTCTTTCACTAAAAACTGTATAAACGTCTTCACTCAAAGCTGTGTGAATTGCAACTTCTGTTGTTGGTTGCTCACTTGCAATATAAAGTCTTCTTTCAGGCACTAAAGAATCAATCAATTTCCCATTCTGATAAATGTCGATGTAAGCCTTGTCAAAAACGTAGTTTTTAGTTTCTCCGTCTTCAATCTTCGTAAGTTTAATTACGTAATCTTTAATCGAAAATTCTTCTCCAACACCTATTTCAAAATGTGCTTCACTCTCAAATGCTTTCCCAGTAATTCCGATAAAAATCAAAACCATTCCAAAATGAATTATGTAACCTCCGTAACGCCTTTTGTTTTTACGCGTTAGATTTATTACTGAGGTGAACAAATTCTCTTGTGTTGAATTAGCTCTTGCAACTGCCCCTTTGTAGAATTCCAAAATAATTGTCGTTGTTACGAAGACACAAAAACCTATCGAAATCAAAGCGTAAAGGTGTATAATTCCAAAAGCCAAACTAATTCCGATTGCAAGAATTCCTGCAACTGCTGGCAAAATGAAATTGCGTTTAATCCCTTCTTCTGAGGTTTTCCGCCAAGCCAAAACAGGTCCAATTCCAGTAAGTAACAAAATTCCAAGAGCTATTGGAATTCCAATTTTATTAAAGAAAGGTTGACCGACAGTAATTTTTTCGCCCGTTACCCATTCTGAAATTATTGGAAAAACTGTTCCCCAAAGAACAGCCAAACACATTCCAAGAAAAAGTAAGTTATTGAAAAGGAAACTGCTTTCACGTGAGCTAAAAGAGTCAAATTGGTTTTCACTTTTTAAAGAATCAAGTCTCCAAAAAAGTAACCCTAACCCTGTGAAAAGCAAAACTGCGAGAAAAGTAACAAAGTAGTTTCCGATGTCACTTTGAGCAAAAGCGTGAACTGAAGAAACAACTCCACTTCGAGTAAGGAAAGTTCCAAGGATACAAAGCGTATAAGTTCCGATTACCATTACCATATTCCAAATCTTCAACATTCCACGTTTTTCCTGAACCATAACCGAATGCAAAAAAGCAGTTCCAATTAACCAAGGCATTAAAGAAGCATTTTCAACTGGATCCCAAGCCCAATAACCTCCCCAACCAAGTTCAACGTAAGCCCATTTTCCACCAAGAATTATTCCAATTCCAAGGAAGAACCAAGCAACAATTGTCCAACGTCGTGAAAGCCTAATCCATTCTGAGCCAAGTCGATTCGTTACCAAAGCTCCGATTGCAAAAGCAAAAGGAACAGCAAAGCCAATATAGCCAATGTAAAGGATTGGCGGGTGAATCACCATTGCAGGGTGTTGTAAAAGTGGATTTAAACCTCTTCCATCTGCTGGAGCCCAAGGAGTTTCCAATCCGTCAAGTCCAACTGCAACAAGTTGATCAAAAGGATTTGCAACGAAAAGATGTAAACAAATGAAAAAGAAAGTTGTTCCCATCAAAGTTGCGATTACGTAAGGAATTAGAGGGTTTTCTTTGTTGTAGTACTGAACGACGACGACAACAATGTAAATCCCAAGAATCCAATTCCAAAACAAAAGTGAGCCATCTTGACCAGCCCACAGAGAAGAAATTTTGTAGAATAGCGGTAAATCCCTGTTTGAATTACCTGCAACGTACTCGATTGTTAAATCGCTTGTGATAAGTAAGTATTCGAGACAAAAAATTGACAAAGTGATTAAACCTACTGTTGCCAATGCTCCGTTTTGTGCCGTTAGAATTAGCTCCTGTCTTTCAACTCTTGCTCCAATAACTGCCACAATTCCAGTAAATGCCGATAAAATAAATGCTAAAACAAGTGAGAAGTTCCCTACCTCAGCCATTTTCTAACCTTTAAAAAGTATGTAAAAATTAATCTGTATCATTCCTAACAAGGTCAACCCAATAATTCCCATTATAAAGCATCGCACTTAAGTCACTGTCCGCAAAGTTTTTTGCTTCTTGTTCTGTCTGAAAAACTCCGATTCTCACCCTGTACCAATAAGTATTTTTTGAAGAAACAAAAGCTCTCTGAATGTAAGACTCAAATCCTTTACTAAGGAATTTTTGCATATGCTCCTCAGCTTGTGCCTTCGTTTCCCAAGAAGAAACTTGGATTGTGTAGAGTCTTTCATCTTGAAAATTTTCGAGAATTTTTGTAGGAGTCTTAGAAGTATTTTCTCCTGTGTAAGCAGGCTCTTCAGAAGTTTCTTCTGTTAGAGTATTTTCGGCTGAGTAATCTTCCTCAAGTTCTGTTTCATCTTCATCAAAAACAAATTCTTCCTCTTCAAGAGAAGGGACTTCTGTTCTTGATTCGTCAATTCCTAAAGGTGAACGCCCTTCCTGTTTTTCGGAAGAATCACCGCAACTAAAAAATAAAACTGCTAAAGACAAAGTAATGAGAAATTGGAGAACCATTTTGAGTTTACCTAATTAATTTTAAAAACTTTTAAAAATAAGACTCTAATTCCTAAAATGAAACGATTTTCTAAACTCAAAATTGTTTTTTCTAAAGGGGAAAATTAGTGTTTTGAAAACACCTATTGAAGATTCTAAAAAGGCTTTTTAGCTTTATAAAGGACGTGTTTCTTCAATTTGTTGTCACCTTGAATTTTTGGGTGGTCGAATTCGTCAATCTTTACCATTCCAATTTTCTGCATAACTTTCTCAGACTTCAAATTTATCTTTGAGGTCAAGGAACATATTTCGGAAAAATTAAGCGTTTCAAAACCAAATTTAAGACATCTTTTTCCACCTTCGGTTGCGTAACCTTTGAACCATTTTTCACGACGAATTCTCCAACCGATTTCTAAAGCAGGGGTAAAGTAAGATTCAAAACTTGTAAACCAGAACCCAATGAAACCTATGAATTCTCCTGTCTCAAGTTCGTCAACTGCGTAGAGTCCATATTCATATTGAGAAAACATACTTTTAATTTTTTTAACGAGGTGATTGCTTTCTTCCAAAGTTAGAGTCTTAGGAAAAAATTCCATAACTTCCGAATCAGAGTTCATTTTCGCAAAAGGAATCGAATCTTCCTCAAGCCAAAGCCTAAAACCCAATCTTTCTGATTTGAACAGATATTTTTTCATTCAAATTAGATTCATTTATTTTTAGAAATTAAAGCGTCAACTGAATAACGTCCTGAATTGAGCAAAGCAATGACTACGTAAGCGAACAAATAAATTATTCCTAATTCCATTTTTTTGAATGGATCAGAAATGTGAATGACAAAAATTGCAACAAGCATTGTAATTACAAGTGGAACAACTGCCAAACGAGTTCGAAGTCCAATCACAATCAAAAATGCACACAAAGCTTCTGCAAAAACTGCTAAACCAAGAGAAGTAGTTTCACCAAGTCCAATTGGGTCAGCGAACTTAATCGGCTCGTCACCAAAAAATTTCATCATTTTTCCCCAACCGTGATTGACAAGCATTAAACCACCGAAAACAATTCTTAAAATTAAAGCAGATATGTCATTAAATTTTTCTTCTAACATTTTATAACTCCAAGGTTTAGAAATATTTTACAAAGAATTCTTAAAAATTTGCAATTGTCTTTTAAATTCTACTAACAAATCCTTGTCATTAACTCCACTTTCATCAGAAAAATTTTGATAAAAACTCGGTAATGAAAAACTTGCAATTGTTGCTTTGTTACCAAAACTAAAACGGCTAATGGCGAGTTCCAAAACTCCCTTTCCACCTCTTCCACCTGGAGAAGTTGCTAAGAGAAACATTGGCTTATTCCCCCAAACATTCGCATCAATTCTTGAAACCCAATCATAAATATTTTTAAAAGCTGCTGAATAAGCACCATTGTGTTCTGCGAAAGAAATTACAATTCCATCAGCTTCCAAAATGTGTTGCTTGAATTTCTGAGCTAGTTCGTGGATTCCATTTTCATTTTCTTTGTCAATGCTATAAATCGGCATTTCAAAATCATTCAAATCAAGTAAAAGCACTTCAACATCGTCAATCTGATTTGCTGTAAAATTTGCTAATCTTTTATTTATGGAGTTTTGGCTACTACTTGCACCAAATGCCAAAATTTTATTAATCACTAATTTGCCTTTCTGAGTTTCATTTTTAACTATTTCAAAATTATAGATGCAAATTTATAAACTTTAACTTTGGTTGTCAATATTTATTTATGCATACAATATTTGTATCAACAAATAAATTTATTATTTCATACTTTTAGTTTTTTCCAGTTCTTCGATGCACTTTTTAAAATAACTTTTCGAGATTTTAGAATATAATACTTGGTAGAGTTTTAATGCTTCTGTTTTAAATCTTTTGTCAGAAGTCATTTTCCAAAGCTCGTAGTTAAGATTTGCAATCTCTTCTTCATCTTCAATTTCTTCAAAAATCTCTTTGAGCTTTTTTATTGCACTATTTTTGTCATTGAGTCTAAAATTAATTTTTTCAGTAAGGACTCTGTTTGCAAAATTAAAAGTTTTAAAATCCATCTCTTTTGAAACTTTAAAACTATTCTGATTTAAAGTTTCAGCTTCCTCAAATTTCTCTTGCAAAACTAATAATTCAATTTTATCTGTAAGTTGTTTAAAGTAGATTTTTAGCTCTAAATCTTTTGAAATTTCAATCGCTTTGTCATAAGATTCCATTGCCTTTTCATATTTACCTTTTTCAGTTAGAATAACTCCGATATTACCGAGAGCAATCGAAACTCCTCTTTTGTCTTCGAGTTCTTTACAAACATTTAAGTCTTTTTCAAAACATTCCAATGCCTTTGAGAAGTTACCTTTATCTCTGTAAGTTGAGCCCAAATTTTCAGAAATAGGTGAGATGAGACTTTTTGAACCTAGCTTTTCGCAAATCTCTAAGGAATTCTCAAGGTATTCAATCGCTTTATCCAAATCGCCTTTACTTTTAGAAACAACCCCTAAATTTCCAAGTGCAATCGAAGCTCCCATTTTATCGCCAAGTTCATTACTGATTGCAAATTGCACCTCATAGCTTTTTATAGCTTTTTTAAATTCGCCTTGGTCAGTGTAAACAAGTCCCATATTTCCAACAGCAATCGAAATTCCTCTTTTATCTCCTAATTCCTTTTTCAACTTAAGTTGTTTCTTATAGCACAGCATTGCCCTTTTAAAATTCCCTTGGTCACTAAAAACATTTCCCATATTTCCGATTACATTTGAAATACCTAATTTATCTTTTAGCTTTTCTTTAATTTTCAAAGATTGTTCAACGCACTTCATTGCTTTTTCAAACTCACCTTTTTCGGAATGAATTAAACCAATGTGTCCGATTGCTTTTGAAATTCCATTTTCGTCTTCTAATTCCTTGCTAATTTCTAATTGTTTTTCAAAACAATTAATAGCTTTATCGAATTCACCTCTATCGGAAAAAATAAGTCCAATGTGTCCAATTGCTTTTCCGATTCCAATTTTATCGTCTAAGTCTTCGCTAATCTTTAATTGCATTTCAAAGTATTTCTTTGCTTTCTTAAAATCACTTTGAGTCGTTGCAATAATTCCTATTTCGTTTAGGGAAAGTGCTTCTAAATTTCTCAACTTTAATTCTTTAGATTCTTGTAAACATTTTTCTGAAACTGAAATTGCTTTTTCAAAATTTCCTATGAGTCTGTAAAGTTCAACCGCTTTAATTTTGAAATAAATTTCTGTTTTTTTATCTACAAGAATTTTTGCGATTTCAGAAACTTCCAAATACTTTTTTATCGCTTCTTCATTTCGGTATTCCTTTTGATACTTTTCTCCCAAATATTTTGTTAGTTCGGAATGTTCTTTTAGAATTTCATTAGAACAATTCCCTTTTTCAAAAATCATTATTCCATTTTCGTCAATTATTTGATTTGCAACTCCAAGATGAAAAGAATATTGTTCAGCAACTCTGTAAATTTCATCACCTTGAAAATATCTTTTTAAGGTACTGACAATCTGGGAATGAGTTTCAATTCTAAATTCTTGAGTAGTTTGGTAGTAAATATATTTTTGAACTAAATTGTGGCTGAAATTATAAATTTTTGTGAGCTTTTCATAAACCGTTTCCGACCTCAAAATCAAAGAATACTTCATTTGTAAATCTTGGACTTTTTTCAGAAGTTTGAAATTACTTTCCTTCAAAATTGAACCAATAATTTCTAAAGAGAAATCATTTCCTTGGACAGCCGCAATTTGCAGAAAATCTTTAAGTTCTTTGCTTAATCTCTGAAATCTTTCACCAATTACACCGTTCAAAGTTTGAGGTAAAACTGATAAATCAAAATTATTTTTTGAATAGAATTTTTCACCTTTTCTGAAAATAATTTTACGTTCCTCCAAGTTAAAAAGAAGGACTTTTATAAACAGGGAGTTACCTCTTGTAAGACCAATAATTTGATTTTTGAAATCTTCACTAAACATATTTTGTGGAAATTGAAAATCAATGTAAATAGAAACTTGCTCATCACTCAAGTAGGAAATTTCAATCAAATCTGCGGCATTATAACGTTTGAGATTATTAAACTTTTCTTCCCAAGGGTGTCTGTCCATTTTACCAGAAATCGGATTCAGTCTTCCATCTTTCACGTCTTGTTGTCTGAATGAGCCAATCAAAACTAAAGGGTAAGGTGAGTCTTTCAGATTTTTTGAAAGATAGAAAAATAAATTCATTGAAGAAATATCAGCCCATTGCAAATCGTCGATGTAAATCACAACAGGATTTGTTTCCGCTAATTCTCTAAAACGACTCATTACTCGAACAAAAAAATCTTGCTGATTTTGTGAGTAAGTTACTTGCTTTGACTTCTGAATCGCATTCGTGGTTTTATAAATCGCTGCTGTCAAGTTACCGATTACAGGAATTACATTCAGCCATTCTCCTGTACATTCTCTTGCAATATTTCTGATTCGGTCTTTAAGTGCGAGTTTTTTTGAGTCGCCTGTTTCGATGTCAAGTTCCTCGTCTTTCGCAATACTTTTAGCCGTTTCTAAAATTGCAGAAGAAATGTCTCCGATTACAGGAATAGCTTCAAGCCACTGTGAACCTGCTTCGTCAAAAACTGTCTTAATTATTTTTTTAAAGTTAGACTTCTTTTCCTCGTCTTTACCTGCTGCTTTGTCTGCGTCAAGTTCGATTAGAACTTCTCTCCAAGGAAGAAAACCTCTTGAAACTCCGTCCATATCCAAGCAAGAACCAACTGCTGTTAGAACATTCTTTTCAGAAGTATTGTCACAGTTGTCCATAAAATTTTTAATTAGAGTTGTTTTACCGATTCCAGGTTCGCCTGAAATTAGAATTGTAGAACCAATTCCATTTTGGATTGCTTGGTTTAGCTTTTCTTGTAAAACTTCTGTTTCGTATCTTGGAATGAACATTTGAGGTTTGCCTTATTTTTCGAGTTCTTCGATTTTCTTTTTGTAGTCAAATTTTGGGGTTTTTGAATAAAGTTTTTGGTAGAGTTTCAGTGCTTCAATTTTATATTTTTCTTCGGAATTTATTTTCCAAAGTTCGTAGTTTAGTTCTACAATTTCTTCTATCTCTTCTGTTTCGATGAGCATTTTTTGGAGTTGTTTTGGCGGGTTTTCTTTATCACCCAATGCAAAGTTTATCTTTTCGGTCAGAACTTTGCCTTCGAAAGTGACGTCTTTTCTGCCAATTTCTTTAGCAATTCTTAATACTTCAAAATTAATATTTTGAGCTTCTTTATTTCTCTTAAGTAAAAACAACAATTTAGCTTTGTTGTTTAGTTGACCGCACAAATAATATTTTATCCCTAATTTTTCGGAAATTTTAATCGCTTTCTCATAACATTCCATCGCTTTGTCGTAGCCGCCTTTACCTTTGTAAACATTTCCCATACTTTCAACTGCTATTGAAATTCCTCTTTTCTCTCCAATTTCTTTACTAATTTTTAATTTCTTCTCATAACATTCCATCGCTTTGTCGTAGTCGCCTTTAATCCAGTAAACATTTCCCATATTCCCAATTGCGGATGAAATTCCCATTTTATCTCCAACTTCTCCACAGATTTTTAATTGCTCCTCATAACATTCCATCGCTTTGTCGTAATCGTCTTTAAGCCTGTAAACAAGTCCCATATTTCCAACTGCTATTGAAATTCTTCTTTTATCTCCAATCTCTTCACAGATATTTAAGAGCTTCTCAAAACATTCCATCGCTTTGTCGTAGTCTCCTTTGTGTAAGTAAACATTTCCCATATTCCCAACTGCTCTTGAAATTTCACTTTTATCTCCAACTCCTTCACTGAATCTTAAAAGCTTCTCATAACATTCCATCGCTTTGTCGTAGTCTCCTTTGTGTAAGTAAACATTTCCCATATTTCCAACTGTTTTTGAAACTCCTCTTTTATCTCCATTTTTCTCACAGAATTTTATGTCCTTCTCATAAAACTCCATCGCTTTGACGTAGTCTCCCTTTACCTCATAAACAATTCCCATATTTCTAACTGTTTTTGAAATTTGTCTTTTATTTCCAAGCTCTTCACTAATTTTTAAAGACTTCTCATAAAACTCCACCGCTTTGTTGGAATCGCCTTGTAGGTCAAACAACCAACCCAAACTATGATTCGATTTAGCAATTCGTCTTTTATCTTCAATTTTTTGAGATAGTTCCAAAGCTCTTTTGAAAAGATTCTCAGGCTCTTTCCATTCACCAATTAATTTTAAAGTTTCTCCTTTTTGAATAAGTGTGTCAATTTCCAAACCTGAAAGGTTCTTAAAACCTTTTAGCTTCTCTAAAAATCTGTCATAAAACTGAATTGCTTTTTGATTCTCAAAATTCTCTTGAGCTTGGTCACCAGCTTTTTTGAGAAATTCAATTGCCTTTTCGGTTTCTTCCGCTTTTTCGTAGTGGTTCGCAAGTTCAACGTAAAATGATTCCAAAATACCTTGGAATTTTTCTTCAATTGTCTCAGCAATTATTTTATGCAAAATTCTGCGGTTAGAAATCAAAAGTGAGTTGTAGGCAACTTCTTGTGTGATGACGTGATTAAAAATGTAATACTCGGAAAGGTTTATCAAAATTTGAATAAAATCTCTGTTTTCCAACTCAAAAAGCTTTGTCGGAAGCCCTTCAGTTTCACCGAATTTTTTTTCCACTTCTGTCAAAACTTGAACTGAAAACTCCCTTCCGATTACAGATGCCTTTTGGAGCAAAACTTTTTGCTCAGTTTCCAAACTATCCAACCTTGAAAGAATCAGTGCTGAAAGACTTTGTGGGACAGGAATTTCAGTTTCTTTCAAAGTCAAGTTCCCTTCTTCTAAAACTATCAAGTCTTTCGATTTTATAAATTCAATCCATTCTTCAACGTAAAACGGATTTCCAGATGATTTTTCTAACAAAAGTGTTTTGGTTTTTTCAGGAATTTCGATTTCGCCAAGAACTGTTTTGATGAGCTTCATTGAAGTCTTTTTATCAAAAGTAGAGAGTTCGGTTTCACTAAAATCGGATTCAATTTTAATTTCTTTCTGAACTTCGTAATCAGGTCTGTAAAGCAAAATGAAAAGAATTTGGTTTAAGGGTTTGTTCTCTCGTTTCTCTTCAAGATTCAGAGTTCGTAAAAGAAACTTTAGTGCAGAAGTTGAAGATTCTTCCATCCAATGAAGGTCTTCAAAAACTACCAAAAATGGAAAACCCAATTTGTTTGCTCGAAACGAAGCCGTCTCTAAAAAATATCGTAATGCAATTTGAATGTTAATCTGTAAACCTTGACCTTTTTGTTCTAATCTGACATCGTCATATTTTAATCCGAAAAGAAACCCGATTATCGGTAAAGTTTCTCTTAAGTTTTCCTTCTCACTTTCTGTTTCAAGAAATGACTCTAAAGTTTTAAATCCACTTTCCAATTTTTCACGAATCAATTCTTTTGGGTCGAGTAAAGTGATTCCAAGATAATTTTTGATTAAAGTTGTAAACATTGAGTAAGGACTCGTAGAAACATTTGAACAAAATCCTTTCGCACTCAAGTTTCTGTGAGGTTGACTTTGAAGTTTCGATTTTAAAAACTCGTAAGCAAGTCTTGACTTTCCTAAACCTGCAACTCCTTTGAGCCCAACTACAATTGGTTTGGATTCTTCACCAGTCTGTTTCAATTCTAAATTTTTTAAAACTCGTTGGTAAGAATTTTCTAAAAATTCTAATTCTTTGTCTCTTCCGACAAAAACTGAACGTTTGTGTTGAAGCCATTTCGGTAACTTTTTCCCTTTTGTTGATTGTACCAAAAAAACTTTTATTTTTTCGGCTTTCCCTTTTACTTCAATTTCATTTTCACCTTCAAAATCAAACCAATCTTCAACAAGTTTCTTGGATCCTTCTGAAATCATAATTCTGTTAGTCGGAGCATTTGATTCCATTCTTGAAGCAAGGTTCACCGCATCACCGTAAACAGTGAAATCTCCTTCTCTTTCGAGTCCAATTTTTCCTGTTGTAACAAGTCCTGTGTTAATTCCGATTCTAAGATCAAGTTCAATATTTAATTCTTTTGTAATTGGAATCTTTTTGAGAACTGAATTGAAACGATCCAAACTTTCAAGCATTTCCAAACCTGTGTGAATTGCTCTTTCAGTGTCGTTTTCATTGGCAGATTTTGCACCGAACAAAGCCATCACCAAATCACCTTCGTACTTGTCGATGTAACCGCCGTGTTTCTCAATGCAATTCGAGAACAGTTTTAGAAGTTTGTCTAAAATATTTCTGACCTGTTCGGGGTCAAGTTTTTCTGAAAGTGAAGTGAAACCTTTGATGTCTGCAAAAAGAATCGAGACAATTCGTCTTTCACCTTCTTGGAGTTTTACGGTTTGAACTTTTTCTGTTTCTTCAAGTGTAAAATCTTGTAATAAATCATCTAATTCATCAAACATTATTTCTCCAATTCTTCAATTTTCTTTTTGTAGTCAAATTTTGGTGTTTTTGAATAAAGTTCTTTGTAGAGCTTCGATGCTTCGATTTTATACTTTTCTTGAGAAGTCATTTTCCAAAGTTCGTAGTTGAGAATTACAATCTCTTCTTTGTCTTCTGTTTCGGCGAGCATTTGAAGTAGTTGCTTCGGAGGGTTTACTTTCTCACCGAGTGCAAAATTTAACTTTAAGGAAAGGACTTTACTCTTAAAGATATCACTGACCTTTTTCATTTCTTCTGCTATTTTTATACCTTCATCATTGAAAGTCTTTGCTTCACTAAATTCTCCAATTAAAAAAAATAGCTCAGCTTTTTTTATCAATTGAATGCACAAATAATATTTGAATTCTATTTCTTTTGAAAGAGCTATTGCTTTGTTATAAAATTCCATCGCCTTAGTAAAATCACCTTTTTGAGTGAGTAAAGAGCCAATATTTAAATTTGCAATCGAAGTTTCTCTTTGATTTTTGATTGATTCACTAATTTCCAATTTCTTTTTAAAGCACTCCATTGCTTGAGCAAAATTGCCTTTGATTTCGTGAACAACTCCCATACTTCCAACTGCCATTGCAACGCCATTTTGATTTCCAATTTCTTCGCAAGTTTTCAATTCTTCTTTATAACATTCCATCGCTTTAGTGTAGTCATTTTTGTATTTGTATAAAATACCCATAATTCCAACTGTATTGGCAATTTTACTTTTATCACCAATTTCTTTATAAATTTTTAAGGCTTTTTCTAAATAGTCACTTACTGATTCATACTCATTTTTATTAATCAAGGCTTTACTTAAACCTACACAAGAATCTGCAATTAATTTTGGTAACCCTTCATTTTCCGCTTCTCTCAAACAACGTTCATACTTTGAAATTCCTTTGTCAAGTTCACCAATAAATTTATAAATATGAGCTGCACTAAGCACTGCTTCTATCTCAGATTTTTTATCCAAGCGAATTTTATAAATATTTGACAATTCTAAATATTTATTAATTATCTCCTCATTATGATAACTCGTTCTAAGATCATTCAAGATTACTTTTTGTAGGTCTAAATATTTATTAATTATCTCATCACTTACCTGATTTTCTACTAACATTAATTTCCCATTTTCATCAATAATTCCGTTAGAAACTCCAAAATGATAAGAATAAGATTTAGCTACTTTGTAAATTTCATCACCTTCAAAAAATGATTCTAAAGTCTCAGCTAAAGCATTGTGTAATTCCAAACGAAAATCTTCATTCATTTGATAGTAAATATATTTTTGGACTAAATTATGAGTAAAATTGTAAATTTTAGTCAGTCTTTCATAAACTGCTTCGGACTTAAGAATGAGGGAATACTTTTGTTGTAAGTCGTTTATTTTATCATTTAATATTAAATGATTTTCTTCCAAAAGTGTTCCGATAAGCTCCAAAGAGAAATCACTTCCTTGAACGGAAGCAACCTGCAAAACTTCTTGTAAATCCTCACTAAGTCTTTGAAACCTTTCTTCAACAATTCCTGAAACTGTTCTTGGAAAAGTTGATAAATCTAAAGTTTCATCTGAAAAATATTTTCCATCTTTTTCGTAAATCACTTTCCTATCAACAAGATGTAAAAGTAATTCCCTAACAAAGAGTGAATTACCCTTTGTTAAATTTACAATTTCACTTTTGAATTTCTTACTAAACCCATTTTGCGGGAATTGTAATTCGATGTAAGAGCTAATTTGACTTTGATTCAAATAAGAAACTTCTAATAATTCTGCGGCACCGTAATTCTCAAGATTTTTAATTTTTTCTTCCCAAGGATGTTTTTCCATTGCTCCTGTAAATAGGTTAATTCTTCCATCTTTTACATCTTGTGGTCGAAATGAGCCAATTAGAACTAAAGGATAAGGAATTTCATTAAGGTTTTTCGCAATATAGAAAAACAAATTCATCGAAGAAATGTCTGCCCATTGTAAATCATCAATGTAAATCACAACTGGATTAGATTCTGCCAATTCACGAAGTTTTGACATTACGTGAATAAAAAAGTCCTGCTGATTTTGCGTGTTACTAATTTTCTTCGTTTTTTGTAACTCATTTGTAGTTTTGTAAATTGCTGCTGTCAAATTCCCGACAACAGGAATTACGTTAAGCCAATCACCTTTACATTCTTTTGCTACATTTTTAAGTCTGTCTTTAAGTGCAAGTTTCTTGGAATCGCCAGTTTCTATATCTATCACTTCATCTTTTGAGATTGTTTTTGCAGTTTCAAAGATTGCAGAAGAAATGTCTCCAATTACAGGAATAGCTTCAAGCCATTGTGAACCTGCTTCATCGAAAACTGTCTTAACAATTTTTTTGAAATTAGACTTTTTCTCTTCGTCTTTACCTGCTGCTTTGTCTGCGTCAAGTTCAATTAGAACTTCTCGCCAAGGCAAAAAACCTCTCGAAACTCCGTCCATATCCAAGCAAGAACCAATTGCTGTGAGAACATTCTTTTCTGAAGCTTTGTCACAATTATCCATAAAGTTTTTGATTAAAGTAGTTTTACCGATTCCGGGTTCACCTGAAATTAGAATTGTTGAACCAATTCCGTTTTCGATTGCTTGGCTTAATTTTGTTTGTAAAACTTCTGTTTCGTGTCTTGGAATGAACATTTTGAATTGCCTTAGATTTTTTACTGAATTTTTTAAAATAATTCTTATTTTATTAATTCAAAAATCAATAAAAATCAAAACTTTAAAAATAGGATTGTTAAAATGAAATGTCCAGTTTGTGCAGTCAATATGGTTACCAAAAAATTTGGTGATGTCGAAATTGATGTTTGTGAAGATAGTTGCAAAGGGCTTTGGTTCGATGCTTTTGAATTAATTCAATTAGATGAAGCCCACGAAGGATTCGGTAAGGCACTAGAAGAAGCATTAAATTCTGAAAGAGTTAGAAATGACGAAAGAGGCAAAATTAATTGCCCGAAATGTTCAATTAATATGCAAAATCATAAGTATAAGTCTTTAGATGTAATAATTGATGAATGTTACTCTTGTGGCGGAAAATTCCTCGATGCAGGAGAACTTAAAGAGATTCGTGACCACTTCAATAAAGATCGTTTTGGAGCAATGAAAAAAGTTAAAGGAATGTTCGCTAAAAGATAAAAAATAGCAACTTTCCCTAAACTATTTCTTGATTAATTTTATAAGAGGTTAAGTGTGAAAAATAGTTTACAAATAATAATTTTATGTGTTTGGGCAATGTCTTTACAAGCCCAAACATTTTTGGAGAAATTGACGGAAGGACAAACTACCGTAACAGAAGATTTTCTTCTAGAGACTTACGAGGAATTCAAGCAAAAACCTTTACGAATCAACGTTGATTCAAATTACAAAATCAAAAACTTCCCCTTTTTCAATCAAGACCAAACAAACAAAATCCTACGTTTACGACTTGAAAAACAATTTGAAAGTTTTAATGAATTTGCTCTAAAATTGGAGCTCGAAGAAGATTTTCAAGAATTTCTTGAACCGATTCTAACTTTTCAGAAACGAGAAACACAATTTTTCGGGACTAATTTTAGAAGCCGAATTTCACAAGAACAGCCAAAAAACAAAGGTTTCAAAAATGATGCTTTTGCAGGAAGTGAATTAAAGTCTTACAATCGCTTTGAAACAGTTCTGAACGAGAAAATTTCAATTGGCTTTCTTTTGGACAAAGATGCAGGAGAGGACAGTTTCCAAGATTTTCGTAGTTTCTACCTTTCAATCGAAAATTACCCGTTTGTGAAAAAAGCCGTTCTTGGAAATTATAAATTTGAGCATTCTCAAGGACTAATTTGGTGGGGACCTTACATTCTTACAAAACTTTCTTCTGCTCCTGTTCTTTCGGGAAATCGGAAAGCGAGAGGAATTTCGCCTTATCGTTCTGCAGGTGAGTCAAATGAGTTTTTGGGAGGAGCAAGTACCTTTTTGCCCCACGATAATTTTGAAATAACATTTCTTTACTCTGACGTAAAACGCGACGCAACAGCAACAGATGACGGAAAGGTTTCTTCGATTAGTGTTAGTGGACTTCACAGAACTGAATCCGAGATTTTAAAAAAAGATTTTCTTGGTGAAAAAATGTTTGGTGGAAACTTGACTTTCAGAAAAGCAAACCTTGAGTTTGGAGCTTCTTTTTCACAAACTGACTACTCAAAGGAATTTGACTTTGAAAAATCTGAATCCCTTAAACTTTTTGGTACAAACTACACTTACGATTTTGAAAATCTTTCGTTTTCAGGTGAAACAGCTTTTAACCAAAATGGCAAAAATGGAACTGTCAACACTCTAACTTTATCGAGTGAAAACTTTAACACAATTTGGGTTTACAGACGTTATGAAGAAGGTTTTGAGAACCCTCACGGTTTACCTTTTGCAGAATCATTTTTAAAAGCGGAAGAAGGTTTTTACTGGGGAAATTCGGTTCGTTTTTCTACAACAAAAATTCATCTTTTTACTGATATTTTCAGAAGTCTTGAAGTCTCAAGCTCAGAACTTCTTCCACAAAATGGCAAAGAGTTTTCACTTGAAATTGAGCAAAAAATTCACCAAAAAGCTAAAATTACAACAAGGCTAAAATCCTCTTTCAAAGAAAGAAAAATTACTGAAGAAGTTGCTGTCGGTGATTTTTTCAGAGAAACGGAAGTAAGTTCTGAAACTGAAAGAACAAACTTAAGACTTCAATTCGACTTCACACCAAAACCCAAAATTGCTCTGCGAACTCGCTTTGAAAAACTTTTTTGGGAAGTCAAGAGAAGCGGTGAAAAGGAAGATGGAATTTTGATTTACCAAGATTTGAAATTGGATTTTCACAAAAGAGTTTCGGTGAACTTGCGAGGAATTTTCTTTGAAACTGACAGCTTTGAATCGAGAATTTACGAATACGAAAGAGACCTTCCGGGAGTTCTGCGAAACGTTCCGCTTTCTGGTCGCGGAGTCAGAACTTACATTCTAACCAAAATCAAGTTGCCCTACAAAACGAATTTGAGTTTCAAATTTGCTAAGACTTTCAGAACGGATTTAGAAGAAGAAAAGACAGGCAAAGACTTTGTCGAATTCAACGAAAGCGGAGAAGCAGAAATAACACGCTTCCCTGAAAAAGTAATTCAAGGCAGTGGAAACGGTGAATTTTATGGAAGTTCTAAAGAACTTTTTTCTGTGCAGTTGGACTTTGAATTTTAGAAAAACCCGTAAAGGCATCAAAGCCTTTACGGGTTAAAAAATCAAATTACTTGAGAATCGTTAGCTTTTTGGTTTCACTGAAATTTTCGGTTTCTAATTTGTAAAAATAAATTCCGCTTGAGACTTTCTCGCCGTTTGAATCGTCTCCATTCCACTGAATTGTGTAAAAAGCAGGTTGTAATTTTTCATTTAGCAAAGACTTTACTTCTCTACCAAGAATGTCAAAAATCTTGATTCTTACCAAGGCTTCTTCTGGAACTCCAAACTTAATTTTAGTTGAAGGGTTAAAAGGGTTCGGGAAATTTTGTTCCAAAGAGTACCTCGTTGGAACTTGTAATTCAGAGGCAACTTTTGTCAAAGATTCATCAATTTGGATTGAATAAGTTGCACTTTTTGTTAAGTCTTCCGAATCTTGTTTCCAAACAGCAAGACAGTAGTAACCGCTTTCATTAATTTGAACTGTAAACTGTTCGTCTTGCCCGTCGCCGTTTAAGTAAGAATAACCTTTTTTGAAGTAATTATTTTTGAAGTAATTGCTTCTTGAGAAAAACCCTTCATCGTCGTCAAAGTAAAGTGAAAATCCTAAATCTGCATTTCCTGAAATGTTGTCAAGATTGAAAGTGAATTCTTTTCCAACTGAACTCGAAGAGAAATAAAGTTCATAAATTTCGATTAGTGAACTTGAAGAAATCGTGGAATTTCCAATCGAGCAAGGCGGATAGAATTTGCCGTTCTCTTTTACCGCTTCAATCACATAATTTTCACTTGTGTAATTTTCGTTAATGACTCCAAATTCATAAGTTGTTTTTGGTTCTTCACGTCTTGTGACTAAAGTAAAATCAATTTCTCCTTCACTATAACTAGAATTTTTGATGTATTGTTCGAACCCTTTATCACTTCCTTCATAGTCATTAAAAAGCCTCAAATCTACATCAGCATCAGAAGTTGTCGGTAAAACAGCACAGGCAATCCAATATTTTGCAAAAGGTCCGTAGTTTGCATTTCCAAAATTAAATGAATAACCGTCACAGTTCCAAAAAGGTTCATTTTGGTATTTTTTGAAAGGAGGGCTTGTAGATGTAACTGAGTTCTTATTGGAAAGAACTTGTGGTGCCCAAACGTACTGTTTCCAAATCAAATTATCATTCTCGTTTGATTCTCCTGCTTCATTAAGAGCATCAATCGAATCTGAGACAAAATGTCTTCCACCTTTTATATTAAAAGGACCTGCATTTTTGTAAGTTTTTTCTGCTCCTGAACCAATGTCTCCAAGAGTCCAAGTCTGTAACGGTTTTCCATCAACACAAATTTTGTCTTTATGTGCTGCTGCTTGTCCTGTTCCATAATTTTTTACTGCCCAATTGAAGTAAGTGGAATTTGAATTTCCGAATAATTCAGATGTAACTTGGCAGTCTGAATTTGTTGCACCATTTGTATTTCTTGCAACTAAAGAGTAATCCCAACCACTTGGAACCAACTCAGCTAAATTTGCACGAGTAAGTTGTGTTTTCCAAACTCCTCTTCCATTTGTTGCTACGTAAAGTGTTCCTGTTGCTTGATGAATTTTGAGCTCATTTACCACAGCTTTTGGAAGACCGTCGTCAAAGGCATACCAATTAACTCCCTCATCTGGAGAAAAGAAAACTCCCAAATCAGTTCCAATATAAAGAAAGTCGGGATAAGAATAATCAATTACGATAGATTGAACAGGGTGATTTATGTTTGGTGAAATATCTGTCCAGATAGTGTCAGTTGGAGTTATTTCACATTTGAAAACATGACCATTAATTCCATTATTAAAACCAGAAAAAGTTATATAAATTTTTTGAGAGTTAGTAGGGCTAACAACTATCGAAGTAATACTTCTTGTTGGTAGACCAAACCCTGTAGAAATGTCGTACAAATTTGAATTATTGTTAGCAAAAGCATCTGTTGACATCATTACTTTTCCGTCACTTGAACCTGTGTAAACAAAACTGGAATTACTTGGAGAAATTCCAATGGAATTTAATGCCTTTCCATTTGTCAAATCTCCTACAACCGTAAGCGAATCCCAAGAATTTCCTGAATTTGTTGTTCTGTAAATTTTATCAGTTCCTGTGTATAAACAATTTGGATAAATTGGATCCATAACTAATGGCATAAAAAAATTTTTATCATCATTCAAATTAATACCACTCTTTATAGAATTAAATTCATCTGCTGAATTTGTAGATTTTATTGGATTTATGTATTGTGTATTTGCATAACAAATTGTTGGGTTTGAATAATCAATAATTGACTTTCCACCATCTCCACCGTATGACTTTGTCCAATTTTTTGTAGTTCCGCCGTGATAAGTATAAATCCCGTCGTGCATTGCACCTCCAATTAAAAAATTTGTGTTTGTTGGATGTGGAGCAACACTTCTAATATCTGCAATCCCTAAATCATTATTAAGTGCTTTAAAAGTCTCAAAATCATCTGTAGTTTTAAAAACACCTCCATCATTTCCGATATAAAAAATATTAGAATTTGTTGGATGTTGTATTGCACATAATTGGTCCACGTGCATTGAAGTTGATGTAATTCCACCATTATAAGCATTTACGCTTTTTTTCTCAAATGTATTACCTCCATTAGTAGATTTCCAAAAATTTAAACCTCCTGCATAAATTTTATTATGATGTCCTCTGTCAGTAATAATTGCAATCTTTCCCCAGCCTTGTTGTCCTAAAATATTCGAAGTATCTGGAGTTTTACTCCAACTTTTCCCTGAGTTAGTAGATTTCCAGATTCCTAGTGTTGATCCGTCTGCAGAATCACTAATAATTGCAAATGCTTCATTTGAATATCCAATAGCTGTTCCCCAACTAAATTCTATTCTGCCAATATTAGAGGTTGGTAATCCTTTAACAGGCAACCAAGTATTACCAGAATCCGTTGAACGATAAATTTTATCCTTATTTATTGCACAAAGAGCCACTGAAGGATCACCGACTTTGAATTCAAAATCTGTAATATTTTTATTATTTTGACCATAGATTGAAATTTGATTCCAATGAAATCCTCCATCTGTACTTTTATAAAGTCCTTTTTGAGTCGCTGTGAAAACAATGCTAGTATTATTGGGTTCAAAAACTATTTTATAAATACCAAAATTAGAATTTGCAGCAAAATCATTTGCGAAGTTTGTAGTATCCCAAGTTGCTCCTCCATTATTAGAAAAAAGAATTCCACCTCCATTAGTTGATTTTGCCAGATTATTTGTTCCTCCAATTCCAACTAAAATAGAGTCAGGATTACTCGGATTAAGCGAAATTGCACCAATAGTTAAATTTGGTAAGTCATTATCTAAAGATAACCAATTTTGCCCTCCGTTTAAAGTTTTCCAAACTCCACCTCCTTCTGCTCCAAGATATAAAATGTCAGGATTAACTGGATTAATTGCTAAACAAGTAACAACCCCTCCAAATTGATTCGTTGGACCAATTTCTGACCAATTCGCAGCATCATTAATTTTAGTTGTATATTTTCCATTTCTCACCTCAGATGGTAATCTGTCAGGGTTGTTTTTTCCAAATCCAGGCATCGTCTTTTTTAGTTTCTCGTATTCATTGAGAATATAATTTGGAGGAATTTTCCCACTTGGATAAGCCATTTCATAATATTGACTCCAAGATCGCATAAAAGGTTTTGAACCTGTTCCTTTGCCTTTTATTTCACCGTTTAAGTATTTAATCGAAAGTTCGTCTTTCATATTAAATTTTTGTAACCATTCCGAATCTTTCGTTGGATAATCTTCAGCTTGTGATGTTTGCAAAAATCCACAAAACAGTGCCGATACCAAAAGTGCCTTTGTTAAAATTTTCATTTTAAGTTTCTTCCAATTTAAAGTTTGATTGTTTTTTGGAAAGAAACTTATGTGTAATTGATAAACGTGATATTGATTTGAGTCACTTAAAAACAATTTTCTTTACTAGAAAGTGTTTTTCTTACTTTTTACAAAATTGAGTTTTGATAAATCCAAATTTTGTTTAATTGATTTTAGTTCAATTTATTTTAAATTAAATAAATATTATAATAATTCTCACAATCACTTTTATAAAAAATTAACAGGCTCACTAACAGTCCTTCTTTTTCCAAATTAACTTATTAAGAAAGAAAAATGATTCAAGGAACACATAACGCATTACCTGACGCACGAAACCAAAACGTGAAAATTTTTATCAACGGAGAATTGTTTACACGTGAAGAAGCAAAAATTTCTGTTTTTGATAGTGGCTATTTAGTTGGTGACGGAGTTTGGGAAGGTCTAAGATTACACTCTGGGAAAATAGTTTTTCTCAATCAACACCTTGAAAGACTTTGGCAAGCAGCAAAAACAATTGGAATGAAACTTAGCTTTAGCCAAGAAGAGTTAGTAGCAAGTATTTGGCAAACTCTTAATGCAAATAAAATGCAAGATGGAGTTCACATTCGGGTTATGGTTACTCGAGGAATTAAGAAAACTCCGTCACAAGACCCAAGGCTTACTATTTCAGGTCCTAATTTAGTAATTATTGCTGAACATAAAAAAGCATCGGAAGAAACGAAACAAAAGGGAATTACCCTTTTTACAAGTACGATTAGAAGAGGTTCGCCAGATTATTTAGATCCTCGTCTAAACTGTCACAGCAAACTTCACGAAGTACAAGCTTTAATTCAGGCTTTAGAAGCAGGAGCGGACGAGGCTCTTATGCTAGACATTCACGGATTTGTCTCAACTTGTAACGCTACAAATTTTTTTATTGTAAAAGATAAAGAAGTTTGGACTTCAACAGGTCAGTACTGTATGAATGGAATTACTAGAGGAAATGTAATCGCAGTTTGTAAGCAAAATGGAATCAACTGTAAGCAAAAAAATTTCTCACTTTTTGATGTTTATGGAGCAGATGAAGCATTTGTAACAGGAACTTTCGGAGGTTTGACTCATATAACAAAAATTGACGGAAGAGTAATTGGAAATGGAACTCGTGGGAAAATGACTGAAACTTTAAACAATTTATATGAAAAATTAATTGAAGCAGAAATAAGAAAAGAGTAAAATGACAAAACGAATTAGCCTTTGGTCAGGTCCAAGAAATATTTCTACTGCTCTGATGTATTCTTTTGCACAACGAAAAGACACAAAAGTTTTTGATGAGCCACTTTACGGATTTTATCTTAAAAATTCAAATGCGAAAGAGTATCACCCGGGAGCAGAAGATGTTTTGAATTCAATGGAAACAGATGGTTCAAAAGTTGTCGAGATGATGATTAATGAAAACTCAAAACCTGTTCATTTTTTCAAAAATATGACTCACCATTTACTTAATTTAGATTGTTCGTTTATGAAAAGTCTTGTTAATATAATTCTTACAAGAGACCCTGTCGAAATGCTTCCATCTTTTGCTGAAGTAATTGAAAATCCAACTATTGACGATGTCGGTTATAAACTTCATACGGATTTGATAAAAAAATTAGAAGAAATGAAATTGCCTGTCATTGTTATTGATTCTAAAAGCATTCTACTCAACCCTGCAAAGCAACTCGAAAATTTGTGTAATGCAATTGGGATTCCGTTTGATAATTCTATGTTGAGTTGGAAAAAAGGAAGCCTTCCTGAAGATGGTGTTTGGGCAAAGTATTGGTACAAAAGTGTGCATAACTCAACTTCATTTATGCAATACAAACCTAAGACAAAACCTTTTCCAAAACATTTGAAACCTTTGCTCGAGTCTTGTCAACCTCATTACGAAGCACTAAGAAAACTTTCTTTATAAAAGATTAATCCAAAACTTTCATAATCCCTGCAAAATCTTTCTCGTTCAAACGGCTTTCAATTAAAGGGAAAAGTTTGTTTTCCTCAAATCGAATATGGTCGTGAATTAGTTCTCCTAACTTGTGCAAAGACTCTAATGAAGAACCATTCTCAAAAATCATTTTTCGGATTTCTGCGTGTTGTAAGAAAAAATCTCTAATCTCTGACTCTTCAAAGCTAAAATGCCCGAACAGAAACGGAAAAAGGATTTCCTCCTCTTTCCGAAAGTGAATTTTCAAATCTTTTTCCCAGTAGTCATAGAATTCCTCTTTCACTTTTGAAGCATTTGCTTCATCTGATTCTTTTAACCTTTTTGCAAAAACAAGACCTGTGTGATGTTCGCGTGAAAGCGGATGTAAACTTTTGTGTCTTTTCATTTTAAGTTCCTAAAACATTGTTGTTAGCATTGCTCTGAAAGAATAAGTATCAGAATCTACGTTCTTAATGTCTTGGTCTGAGTAAGCAACTTTGAGCAAAATTGAACGCGAAAGCTTATAGCCAAATCCGATTGAGTATCGAGTTACGTCGTTATCCCAATCTTCTTTTTGCTTTGTTACTAATCCGGAGTCTATTCTTTCTTGTGTAACAATTCTGTCGTCAGGAGTTGAGTAATTGTCGAATTTTTGAAAAATTAACTTCTCGAACCTCGCTGAAATAAAACTTCCACTCAAAAACGGAGGTTCAAACTTTAAGTCAGTGTAAAATGAATAATTTTCCAATTCAAATTCTATTAATTTTTCTCCGCCTTCTGTTACGAAAATTCCTCTTCTGTAAGTTGGAACTTTCCATTTAGAGTAAATTGCTTCTCCTGAAAACTCAAAATAAGAATAAGATAAAACCCAGTCAGTTCCAAGAGTCATTTGGTAATCATCTTTGTAATCAAACCCTAATTCGTTAAGGGTATCTGCTTGCATAAAACTTCCATAACCAAAAGAAAATCCTTGTTGCCACCACATTTTTGGTTGCAAACCAAGCCTTCCTGCAAAGCCATAATTTGTGTTGTTTAAATAGGCTTCCGAAGCAGAAATTGCAGCATTCAAGACAGCAACTTCAAGGTTCATTTTTTCTTCTAAAATTGTCCAGTTGAAAGAAGCACCTGTTGTGTAACCACCGTAATAAATCGTTGAAAGTCCAGTGTGTGAATTATCTCCATAATCACCTGAATTTCCTGCAATTCTCCAAAGTCCAAGTTTTGGTGTTACATTTACAAAATAGCCATAAGCAAGTGGCATATTTACTAAAGGATTACTAACGGAAAGTTGCCTTCTTGGGTAAAGTCCAAAAGGCGTAATAAACCTTCCAAGTGAAGCACTTAGTGGTAAGTTCGAAGAATTCCAATCCAAAGAAGCTAAGGAAAGCCGCAAGTTGTTAAGTTTTCCACTTCCCCAAGTGTCGAATTGCATTCTTGTGTTGACCGAAAAATTATCGTCAATCCAAGCTGAGCCAAACAAATTAAATTGGCTAATCGAAAGGTGAGGTTTGCGGAAATCATTGTTAATTTCGTTTGCAATCCATTTTGAATCTTTTCCACCTGCGGAAAGTTCGA
Source organism: Calditrichota bacterium (assembly GCA_008501735.1). GTDB lineage: Bacteria > CLD3 > CLD3 > CLD3 > CLD3 > CLD3. The sequence continues at coordinate 54,502 of QQUF01000035.1, forward strand.
GGTCAAGGCTTCCGCCAAATTCAATTTGTGCAAAGGAGAGTTTCGCACTAAAAATTAAACTTAAAGCCAAAAAACTTTTAAGAAATAATGTTTTTTTCATTTAAAATCTCCACAATTTCGAGTTGATTTGTAAAACCTTTGAATGACATTTTTAGAGAATCACCTGTAAGAAATTCTTTCATTACAGTTTCTTCCAACAAATCTTTTCTAACCAAAATCTGATTTGCTTTTGCGGCACTGCACAAACGGGCAGCAAGATTTACCGCTGAACCGATTACAGTGTAATCCATTCTTTCTTTTGCTCCCATATTTCCAAGAATCATCGGACCGAAATTCACTCCAATTCCAATGTAAATCGGAACAGGGTCAGTTTTGTGTTCTTCTTTGATTCTCTTCTGAATTTCGATTGCACACTCGATTGCACTTTGTAACGCATTTTCTCCCGAAAAAAGTGCAACCATTTCATCACCGACAAATTTATCAACTGAGCCGTTGAACTCTTTCACAATCTCAGCTTGAAAACTTAGGTAACGGTTTAGCATCGAAATTACTTCCTCAGGAGTTCTTTTTTCACTAAAAGCTGTAAAGCCTCGAATATCTGAGAATAAAACTGCAAGTTCTTTTTTTTCACCGCCAAGATTGAGTTCATTACTTGAAGAATCTTTAATCATTTCGATTGTGTGGCTTCCGACGTACTTCATCAAATGCATTCTTTCACGAAGTCCGATGAGCATTTCGTTAAAAGTCTGTGTCAGAAGTCCGATTTCGTCTTTTGTTGTTGGCTTAAGCTCGACGTTCAAATTTCCTTCTTTAACTTTATTCATTCCACTAACTAAGTTCAAAATCGGTTTTGAAAAAGTTCTTCCAAGTGAAAAAGCTAAAATCAAAGTCAGCCCGAAACCTACTCCTGCAACGATTAGAATATTTTTTTCAATTACGTCCAAAACTTTTAGAGCAACAGGCTTAGGAATTGTTGCAAGGTAAAAAGCTGAGATTCCCACTCCAAGAGGACTGATAAAAGCGAAGACCTCTTCCATTGCCAAATCTGTTTCGTAAGGATTTGTTGGAATTAAGTATTTTAAAACAGAATCGGCTAATGTTCCATTTTCCTTGAGAAAGTCGTTGAAATAATCTTGGGTCAAAAATTCATTGGTTGAAGCGATAAGTTTTTTATCGCAAACAAAGTGAATGTCAAATTGTGAGTTGGCTTTGAGTTCAACTGCTTCAACTTTTGTAATTTGCATTCCCAAAGTCAAAGTTCCGTAAATCTCGTCTCCGATGTAAATTGGAACAGTTACAATTTGGTAAATTTTTTCGTCAATTTCCCAAAGTTCGGGCCAAGTAGTTTTGATTTCAGGCTCAACACCTTTTAGAGCTTTGGAAATGCTTTGCTTGGAAGTTAAGTCTTGTCCGTAGCGTTCAGGTTCGCCAAGCTTTGCCAAAACATTTCCTTTTCTGTCAGTAACAATGAAAAGGTCAACCTTTGAGAAAAGTGAAAATTCTTCAACACTTACGTAAACTGAAGTTGGGCTTTCAAGTTCAACGTTTGCTTTAAAAGTAGAGTTTTCTGCAATTAGGTAAGCTGACTCAACTAATCTGTCATAACGAAGGTTTTGGTCACGTTCAAAAACAATTCTTGTTTGGTTAAAATCGTCAATCAATTTTTCAAATAAGACTTCGGTTAATGTTTTGTCAAGTCCTATCAAAAAACCTAAAAGAATTCCAGCAGAAAGACCTGCGAGAGATAAAAATAATTTTGTTTGAATATTGAACTTCACAGGAATCCTTAGTTAGAAAGAGTGAAGTTTTTTTCTAATTTTTGATTCGCTTTGATTTCGATTGTTTCTTTAAAAAGAGGTAAACTTGAGTGGTAAATTTGGATTTCATATTTTCCTTTGGGCAAGTCTAAATTGAATTTTCCATCAGCTTCCAAATTTGTAAAGTAAGGTGTTTCAAAAGACAAAATCACTGCACTCATTTGGGAGTGAATGTCACAGAAAATTTTGATTTCACCAGAAGTTTCGATTTTTCTTTTTACCACTTCACCAGTTGGTCTTCTTCCGATGTTGAATTTGTCGCCTGATTTTAAGCTAAAAACATTGTGGTAGAAATTGTCATTGTTTATGAATTCGATTGTTGAGCCTTTTGTAACTGCAACAACTTTAGGAATGAATTCTTTATTTTTTTGAAGAACTTTTACATTTTCTTTGAGAGGTTTGACTTTTGACTTAAAAGAAATTGGGTGAGCACTAACAATAACATTTTCAAAAGAGGTTACAGATTTGTCTTCTTGGCTATTTTCAGCCTTTCCGGCAAGCCTGTTTCGGTAAACTCTTCCACGAAAAGTTCTTTTCTTTTTTGAAATTGTCGGGAGATTAACTGAACCGATAAGTTCACCCGTTTGAGCATTGATTTCGCTTGTGAATAAACTGAAAATTAGGAAAAGAATAAAAATCTTCAAAATATGTCCCTTTTTGATTTTAAACTAAACTAACTAAAAAAGATTTGAAATAGATTGTAAAATTTAAACGCTAAACCTTTGTCATTTTATCCCTGATTTCTGAAAAAGTAAAGTATCTGGAAATCGACCTTTCACTTTTTTCTTTTGCTTAAACCTTTTGGCAACTTTAAGTCCGCATTTTTCAAGAACTTTTTGCGAGGGAACATTTAGGGCATCACATTTTGCTTCGATTTCTGTAATAGCAAATTCTTTCACAACAAAACTCAGTAAGGCTTTACAAGCTTCTGTTGCGAACCCTTGATTCCAAAAATTAGGATTAATTATGTAACCAAAGTAGCCTCGATTTCTAGATTCTTCATTAATTCTGAAACCGCAACCGCCAATCAACTTACCTTCATTTTTTAACGTAATTGCAAGTGTAATGCCTTTTCTTGGAATTTCATTTTTCTCATCAATTGACCGATTGACAAATGCTTTCGTTTCTTCTTCGGTATTTGGTCCCCAAGCTTCGTAAACTAAAATTTCTTCTTGTTGTGAGTAAATGTGAACTGCTTCCCAATCTGATTCTCTGTATTCTCTAAGAATCAATCGTTCTGTTTCAATTTTTATCATAATTTTAAACTAGATTTTAGTAAAGGAAACTTGGTAGCAAAATGCCACCAAGTTTAGAGAAATTTATTTTCCGAGAGTTGCAACCATTACAGCTTTGATTGTGTGAACTCTGTTTTCAGCTTCATCGAAAACTTTTGAGTGTTTTGATTCAAAAACTTCGTCAGTTACTTCTTTGATTTCAGGGAATTGTTGTGCCATTGCAGTTTCATCGTCGTGAAATGCAGGCAAGCAGTGCAAGAAAATCACTTCGTCGTTACCTGTTTTGTTAATCATTTCCATATTCACTTGGTAAGGTTTGAGTTGTTTGATTCTTGCAGGAATCAAGTCTTCTTCTCCCATCGAAGCCCAAACGTCAGTGTAAATTACGTCGCAATCTTTTACACCTTCGTCAACACTTGCTGTGATTGTGATTTTTCCGCCTGTTTCCTTTGCTATCTCGTTACACTGAGCAACAAGTTCATCAGCTGGGAAAAGTTCTGTCGGAGTTACAATTCTAAAATCCATTCCGACTTTCGCTGCACCAATCATTAATGAATTTGCCATATTATTTCTACCGTCGCCAGTGTAAGCGAATTTGATTCCTTTGAGACGACCGAAGTTTTCTTTGACTGTAAGAAAATCTGCCAAAATTTGTGTTGGGTGATACAAGTCTGTAAGTCCGTTCCAAACAGGAACACCTGAATGTTCTGCCAAACCTACGACCGTTTCTTGACTAAAACCTCTAAATTGAATTCCGTCAAACATTCTGCCGAGAACTCTTGCAGTGTCTTTGACCGATTCCTTTTTGCCAAGTTGAATGTCGTTTTTTCCTAAATATTCTGCGTGACCACCTTCGTCGATTACTGCAACTGTGAAAGCACAGCGAGTTCTTGTTGAAGACTTTTCAAAAATTAGAGCAACATTTTTTCTTTTTAAATTGTCGCCGTAAACTCCTGCGTACTTGTCTGCTTTAAGTTTTGCCGAAAGGTCAATTAAAAAGTTGATTTCTTGTGGTGTGAAATCCAAGAGCGTGAGGAATGAACGTCCTTTTAGATTGAAAGGCATTTAATTTACTCCTTGATTTAAATTTGTAAAGTTTGATTTAAGTTTATTCTAAAATTTTACAGTTGCGTTCAAATTCTTCTGTCAAAAGTTTAGTAATTTTTGGTCGGTAATCGTTTGAATGTTTTTTAAAAACACCTTTTTGAATTTTTACAGAGCTACCGATTAACTGCGGATTTAGTTTTTTTTCTAATCTTTTTTTGTGAAGACTGAAAATCAAATCTTCAATCCAATTCCAACTTGGCAGAGCAATTGGCTTGTCATTTTTTAATTCAAGTTCGAGTTCATCTTCAAAGTAGAAGTTCGGGAAAAACTGTCCTGCCCAAGAATTCGCTTCCAAAAATTTCTGATGAAAATCCAAGTTGCTTGCGGGTTGCAAATTTAACAGTTGGTGAGCAGTAAAAAAATCTTTTTCTACGAGTTCTAAGTTGCCTTCGGTAATCAAATAATTATGGCAAACTTTTTGGGCTTCTTTTGTTAATTTTTTTCTCAAAGTAATTTCAAAGTTAAAACGCCAAATTGAGTTGTTCTTTAAGATAAAAAATATATCCAAATCGTCGTTTAAGTCTTTGGAGTTTTTGAAACAAAGGGCTCCAGAAATTGCAACAAGTTTAACTTCCTTGTGACTTTTGAGCTTGGAAATAAAATCTGATTGTTCGCTTAAAAGTTGCTCAGAAATCTTTTCACGTTCTTTCCGGAATTTGACAAGTTTATTTTGCCCTTTAAGAAAGTAAAGATTTTCCTCTGAACCCCAAAATTTGTTTGTATTTTTTTGTAAGGATTTTTCTACTTCTTCAAAAGTAGATTTGCAGGTTAGCCACTTAAAAATTTCTTTTGAAGTTAGCGGATAAGTAAAAATATTCGCGTAAGTCAGAGCAAGTAAAATTGACTCTTCTAAACTAAGTTTTTTGAGCTGAGTTAAATCCAAATCCACTTTTCAATTTTTTGTTCATTTTTAGCCTAATGAACATTGAAAATAACTCTAAAAATTATTTTGTGTACCACTTTTTCAATAATTTTTCAGCGGGTTTGTTTTGAGGTGTAAAACCGATATTCGAACTTGAAATTGAGTTATGGCTCGGATACCATTTCCAAATGTAAAATCCACCAAACCAATCCTCTTGCCCAAAAGTCTGAAAAAGTGATTCGTAAGCATTTTCCTGTTCTGAAAAATCTAAATCATTTGCTGTAAGGTTGTTAAGTTGTTCGGGCCAAACCCAAGGTTCAATTGCTGTTCCTTTGAGACTTTTGTAACCGATTTCGGTGAAAAGAACTTTCTTTCCAAACTTTTCAGCAATTTCTTGAACTGACTTTTTGTGAGGTTGCCAACCTTCGTTGAGTTCTTGAATCGAAGGGTTATTTTTTTCTGAAAGTGGAAAGTAAGCTTGAATTCCGATAAAATCCAAGTCGTCCCAAAACACAACTTTTTCGTATTCGTCGTACCAATTAGCCGCGTAAGTAAGTTTACCAGAATAAATTTCTCGGATTCGTTTAATCAAATTCCGCCAGTACTGAGGTCGGACTTTTACAGGATTTGTAAATTCTGTTCCGATGCAAAGAATTTCAATTCCTTCTTCTTCAGCAATTTCAGCAAAGTGTAAAATGAATTTTTTGTAACTGTTTTCCCATTTCTTCCACTCGGCTTCAGTCTCAAAATTAATTTCACCTCGCCAACCATTTTCAAGAGGTTGAGTAATCCACAAATGCGGTTTCAGCAAAACTTTAACGCCATTTTTGTGAGCTTCTCTTGTTGTTACAATCAATCCTTCGTCAGTTTCGCCCCAAAGATAACCGCCAGAATGCACTTCAGGAGTTTTGTGATTTTGCATCCAGCCAAAAGGAGTAATTGAAAGCCATTCGACACCAAATTCTTTCGCTTTTGGAATTGAGTAATTCGGAAGCATTTGCCTTTCTCCAACCCAACAAACTCCTCTATGAATTTCATTTTTGAGAAGAGGTTTTGGCTCGTTTACTAAATCGTTTGCAAGAGAAAATTTGAAAGTAAAAATCAGAAAGGAAAGAATTAAGAATTGCAACATCACTAAACCTTTGTTTTAAGATTTTTTCAAGAGTTACGAAAAAACTTCTTTAAGTTCCACAAACTTTATTTAATTAATTAGAGGCACACAATTGTGCGTCTCTACAAACTATTTTTTAAAACTTAGAATCCCAAAATGAAAAATATCTTAGCAAAAGCACAAAAATACTTCACAAACTCAGAACTTGATTTTGAACAAAGAATGCTAAACTTAATTTCTTCGACTTCTGCACTTGCTTTGCACACAGATTTGAAAGAAGTCTTAAACTTTACAAAAGAAAAAGATATTCCTTACACAAAAATTTACGAAGTGATTTTACAAAATTATCTTTTTGCAGGTTTCCCTGCAGGAATTGAAGGAATGATTTGTCTTTACGAAGTATTCCCAAATGAAGAGAAACCTAAGTTTGAGAACCCTTACAAAAATTATGATAAGACTTTAGCTGACGGTGAAGCACTTTGCCAAAAAGTTTATGGCAAAAACTTTGGTAAGCTGATTGAGCATTTTGAAAAACTTTGTCCTGAACTTGCTGAGTGGATGATTTTTGAAGGATACGGAAAAACTCTTAGCAGAAAAGGATTAACAGTTATTGAACGTGAACTTTGTGCAGTTTCTACTCTTGCAGTTCTGTCTTGGAAAAGACAATTAATTTCACACCTGAAAGGTGCAAGAAATGTCGGAGCAACAGAAGTTCAAATTAAAGAAACGATTTTACAAACCTCTGTTTTTTTACCGAAGGAAATCATTGAGAATTATCTTAAATTAATCTTAGGCTAAAAAATCTACTAAATTTTAAAAAAAGTTATGATCACAAAAATTTCTATAAAGAACTTTAAAAAATTAAAAAATATTAACTTTGAACTGGGCAATGAAGTTGTCCTTGTCGGACCTAATAATTCTGGTAAAACTTCAATTTTACAAGCTCTTACTCTTTGGGAAATTGGAATGAGGAAATGGAATGAAAATGGTAGAAATAAAACAGCAAGCCAGCGAAAAGCAGTCCCTATTAATCGTTTGGACTTATTTAGTTTACCAATTTCTGATGCGAAATTAATGTGGTTTGAAAAGCACGTTAGAAAAGGTGCTAAAGATAGAAAGAATACAAATATAAAAATTGAAATTATCGTTGAAGGAGTCGAAAAAGGAAAAATTTGGCATAGTGGATTAGAGTTTGATTTTAATGGAAGTGAAGCATTTTATTGTCGTCCATTAAAAAAAACAGATGGTTCAGAATATGAAATTAGTGAAGAAGCTTATAATGCTAAGGTGGCTTATTTACAACCAATGTCTGGTTTAGCTTCTCAAGAAGATAAATTTACTTATGGTTCAATTGACGTTAGGGTTGGGCAAGGTAAAACAGCAGACGTTTTACGAAATATTTGTTATCAAATGCTTTACCCAGAGGTTGCAGTTGGAACAGCTAGTGAAGAGCAAGCGGAAAAAAATTGGATATTATTAACCGAACATTTAGAAAAAAAATTTGGTGCAAAACTTAACAAACCTATGTTTATTGCTGAAAGAGGTGTGATTGAAATGACTTATTCTGAAAAATTGTCCAATTACAAAATTGAGTATGATTTATCTTCTGCTGGAAGAGGTTTTCACCAAACATTATTACTTTTAGCTTACCTTTACTCATACCCAAATAGAGTAATATTACTTGATGAACCAGACGCACATCTAGAAATTATTAGACAACGTGAAATTTTTTCTCTTTTGATGGAAGTTGCTCGAGAACAAAATTCTCAATTAATTATTGCTAGTCATTCAGAGGTAATTTTAAATGAAGCTGCTGAAATTGCTAGTGTAGTGGGAATTTTTGGTAATGAAACCCAAAATTTAAAATCAGTCAAAGCAATAAAACAATTTGAAAAAACTCTTAAAAATATTGGTTGGGATAAATATTATTTAGCAAGAGAAAAAGGGCATATTTTATATCTCGAAGGAGAAACGGATTTGGTTATTCTGAAAGAGTTTGCCAAATTACTAAACCATAAAGTCTTACCTATCTTAGAAAATGCTAATATTCATTTCCTTAGCAATAATATACCAAGTGATGCAGAAAATAATTTTTTTGGACTAAGTCAGGTTTTAAAAGAACTCAAAGGCATTGCATTATTTGATAGACTTGAGAAAGAAGTTACAAATCCTCATTTAAAAATAATTTGTTGGCAAAAAAGAGAAATTGAAAATTATTTTGGTTTCCCAGAGGTTCTTGAAAATTTTGCTTCAAATGAAAATAATTTAGCTTTTATGAAAGCGGCAATAGAAAACAATACTTTACCAAGAGCATTAAAAAATAAAAACGATTCTTGGTGGAAAGATGAAAAGATTTCAGATAATTTTCTAACGCCCGTCTTTGAAGAATTTTACAAAACATTAAAAATTTACAACCAACTTCCCAAAGGTAAATTTTACGAATTAGTTAAATTTTTAAAACCTGAAAAAGTTGAAAAAGAAGTAATCGAAAAACTTGATTTAATTTATGAATACTTAACATAGAAATGGTACAATCCCGAAAGTATTGTACCAACCATAAGATTTTAACTTAACTTCTTGATTCTAATTCGTGTGTGCGTTTTTCGCTTTTAAGTAATTTTTTGAGGACTTTTCCCAATTCATTTTTTGGCAGTGAATCGCAAAATTCAATGTATTTCGGGCATTTGTAGTTTGCCAAATTTTTACGACAGAATTCTATCATTTCTTTTGCAAAAGCATTTTCATTTTCTTTCAAAACAATGTAAGCCTTTGGTTCTTCACCGCGAATTCTATCCGAAACTCCAATCACTGCAACCTCTTTTACCTTTGGGTTTTTCAAAATTACTTCTTCGACTTCACTCGGGTAAATGTTGAATCCACTTTTGATAATCATATTGTCTTTACGACCTGCAATGTAGTAATAACCTTCTTCGTCAACCCAAGCCATATCGCGAGTGTAAAGCCAATTATTTTTTAAAACTTCTGCTGTTGCTTCGGGGTTTCTCCAGTAACCTTTCATCACATTTTCGCCTCTAACAATGATTTCTCCGATTTCACCTTCGTGAACCTCGTTGCCTTCCGAGTCAACTAACTTTACCTGAACTCCGTGAATTGGAAATCCGATTGAACCTAATTTTCTTTCCTCAAAAGATTGGTTAAAAGTAACAACTGGCGAAGTTTCTGTCAAACCGTAGCCTTCAAGAACTTTGACGTTAAAAGTATTTTCAACCATTTTTGCCAAAGGAACGGCTATCGAATCACCGCCTGTTAAAACATACTTTAGTGAGCTAAAATCAATTTCATTTATGCCTTTGTAAGAAACCATTAAGTAAAACATCGCAGGAACACCGACAAAAATATTCACTTTATATTTCTCGATGTCAGCAAGAACTTCAGGAGTGTTGTACTCTTCGTGAAGGACGATTTCTGCTCCGATTAAAAGTGAGGCATTCATTACTGTTGTTTGCCCAAAAGTGTGGTAAAGTGGCAAATCTCCACTAATCACTACATCTGATGTCAAGTGCATTAATTCAACACAAGCGATTGCATTACTCGCAAGGTTTTGGTTTGTAAGTTCAACACCTTTTGATTTTCCAGTTGTGCCTGATGTGTAAATTATTACGGAAGTTTCGTTTGGTCCGAGTCTTCCTTGTGAAACCTCAAAATCAACTTCTTCTTCGGTGAGATTTGGCAAAACTTTAACTTCTTCAAAATTCTCAATAGCTTGAGTTGAGAAAAGTTTCATTGGCTTTCCGTTACTTTTGTAAGCTCCCAAAAATTCGCCTTTGAGTTTGAAATCGAAAACTGCAAAGTTTGCTTGTGAGTCGCTAAGAATGTGCATAATTTCCATTCGCTTAAGCATAACATTCACAGGAACGACTATTGCTCCCAAAGTTGTAATTGCGTAGTAAGAAATGATGAACTCGGGCGAATTATTGAACATCAAAATTACTCTGTCGCCTTCTTTAACCCCAGCAGAATCAAGTGTTTTTGCACAATGTAAAATTTTATTTTTTAATGATTTGTATGAAATTCTTTTATCTTGAAAATCTAAAGCTACTTTGTCTCCCCACTTCTCCGAATGTTTCAAAAATCTGCGTGCTAAATTCATAAACTGTAAACCTGATTTTAAAATTAATCTATGTAAAAAATATTTTCGTTAAAACGCAAAGGTAAATAAAATTCAATCTTTTATAACTAAAAAATTATGTTCCTGTTTCAAGATTTGTTTTTAAGTTTATTCAAATGAAGTTTAGCTATTCGAGTAAGAAAAATTAAACTACAAATTTCTTGAGCCGCACAGGTTGGTGAGCAAATTTCATTGGAGTAAGTTCTAATGCTTCAATCCAATTTTCTACTTCTTCAATTAACTCACTTATTAAAATACCAGAGTCTCTTGTGTCTAAAAAAACTGAGTTGTAAGGTTGAGTTTGCATTTTTAAAGCCTATTTTTGAAATTAATTTTTGTTATTTATTAAGGCTTATTAAATTTTTGTGCCAAAAGTGAAATCGCCTTTTCAAGTAATTTTGAATTTGTTTATGACAGAAATCACCTTTAACTTCATCACTAAATTTCACCGTTTGACGAAATATCGTCAAAGCTAAAATTCTCGTTAGGATTAATTTTATGGCAATGTTTCGAGGTCATCTTTGGGGAGGAATTGTTGCAGTTGTTCCTTTGGTCTTCGCTGTCCAAAAATGGTTTGTTCCGACAATCATTCCCGAACTGACTTTTTTGGATATTGCAATTATGTTTGGTTGTAGCATTCTTGGCGGACTTTGGCCAGACATTGACACCAAAAGTGTCGGACAAGGTTTGTTCTACAAAATATTTTTTGTGATTGATATTTTTTTATTAATTGAAAAAAAATTCATTGAATCAGCGATTTTGGGACTTCTGGCAATGACTCCACTTCTTGGAAAACACAGAGGTTGGACTCATCGTTGGTGGACAGCACTTCTCATTCCTTCTTCAATAATAATTTTTCACTCAATTTTCAGTGGCGAACTTCAAATTTTGAAAAAGCCTCCTTTCTTTTCAGGAAAACTTATTTTCACAAGTCTGCACTTCTACCTTGCCGCAGTAACGGGTTATTTCAGCCATTTGGTCTTAGACAAAAAAATCAAATAATCACTTGAATAAATTTTGTAAGTTTACGTTTTCTTAACCCGACTTTAGTTTTGCTGCAAAAAAAATTGGATTTAAAACAACATTGAATTTTGAACTCTTTGAGACGGTTTTCGCCTTTCTCTACTACTTAGCACTAACAATTCTTGGAATTTTTGGACTTCACAGATTTTACCTCATTCACCTTTTTATGAAGTACAAAGACAAAGTTCCTGTTCCAAAGTCACATTTCAAAGAACTACCAAAAGTTACTGTTCAGCTCCCAATTTTCAACGAAATGTACGTTGCCTCAAGACTCGTTGACGCAATTACTAAACTTGATTACCCAAAAGATTTACTCGAAATCCAAGTTCTTGACGATAGTACGGACGAGACTCAAAATATTTTAAGTAAACTTGTGCAAGACTACAAGAAACAAGGTTTTGACATTCAATATTTGCATAGAACTGATAGAACAGGTTTTAAAGCAGGTGCTTTAGCAGAAGGTTTGAAAGTTGCAAAAGGTAATTTTGTTGCAATTTTTGATGCTGACTTTGTTCCGAATCCTGAAATGCTCAAGCAGTCAATTCACTTTTTCACTGACGAAAAAGTTGGAATGATTCAGACTCGTTGGGGACACATTAACCGTGACTATTCTTTGCTCACAAAAATCCAAGCCGTAATGCTTGACGGGCATTTTGTTGTCGAACAAACAGCACGAAACCGTTCGGGCAGTTTTTTTAATTTTAATGGAACAGCTGGAATTTGGAGAAAAAAGGCAATTTTGGAGTCAGGCGGTTGGCAACACGATACTCTGACTGAAGATTTGGATTTGAGTTACAGAGCTCAACTTGACGGCTGGGATTTTATCTTTTTACCACACATTGTAACTCCTGCTGAACTTCCTGTCGATATGAATGCTTTCAAATCTCAGCAACATCGTTGGGCAAAAGGTTCAATCCAAACAATGAAAAAATTACTACCAAAAATTCTCGGTAGCAAATTGCCTTTCAAGGTAAAATTCGAGGCATTTTTTCACCTTACAAATAATATCGCTTACTTGCTGATGAGCATTCCGTCATTTTTGGTAATTCCTGTGATTGTTTCGAATAAACACCTTTCCGACAACTTAACACTTTCTACAATCGGCTATTTTTTGTTCTTCTTCTTTGCGACTTTTTCGGTTTCGATGTACTATTTAGTTTCACAAAAATATGCTTATAATGACTGGAAAGACCGAATCAAATTGCTTCCGCTTTTGATGGGAATTGGAATCGGACTTTCGATTAACAACTCAAAAGCAGTTCTTGAAGCTTTGTTCAACCACGCAACGGATTTTATCCGAACCCCAAAGTATGGTGACATTTCTAAAAGCAGTAAAAGGATTAGCAAAAAATACATTACTCGCAAAAACTTCTCACTTTTTCTTGAGCTCGGACTCGCCTTTTATTTCACAACAAGCCTCTTCTATTTGTTTTGGGAAACAAAAGATTACGTTTCAATTCCATTTTTGCTCTTGTTTCAATTTGGTTTTCTTTACGTCTCAATGGCTTCCTTTTTGCCTGGAATTCTAAAGCGAACTTAATTCTGAATTTTCCAAGATTTTCCACTTTCCTTCTGGCAAAGCCTCAAGTCTTATTCCGCCGACTCGGACTCTTTCCAAGTCTTCAACTTTCAAGAAAACTTTTTGGCACATTCTTCGGATTTGGCGATTTTTACCTTCACGCAAAATAAATCTTAAAGTTTGTTTTCCAGTTCTATGAATTCGGCAAGGTTTGAGCTGAATATCTTTCAAACGCATTCCATTCGACATTCTTCGAATTTTTTCTTCTGTAATTTCCCCAGAGACTTTTACAAAATATTCTTTTTCAATTTCTGAATTTTCGCCAATAATTTTTTTAGCAACTGTTCCGTCTTGAGTCAAAACCAAAAGACCTCTTGAATCTTTATCCAACCTTCCTGCAACTGAGAAAGACTTAACATTTTTTAAAATTTCGTTTAGTTTTTTTGTGTAGTCGAAAGAGTTCTTTTTAGTGATTAATCTTTTAGCTTCAATTTCTCCTTTTAGAGGAAGGTTTGAGACGTAACCAACAGGTTTGTTCAAAATTATCGTGAATTGTTTTTGGAGAATTTGCTCGGCTTTTTCTAAGATTTTCACTTTTTGAGTTTCGGGGTTAATTTTCACACCTTGTTCCGTAACAATTTTTCCGTCAACTGAAACCAAACCTTTTGCAATAAATTCTTCGGCTTTTCGACGTGAGCAGATTCCTTGGTTCGCAAGGAATTTTGAGATTCTAAGTAAATTTTCCATCTGATAATTTTAATCTAAAAATACTTTTATCGTTAATAAAAACTAACAACCTCTCTTTTTTAAGAGTATATTACCAAATTGTGATTTATGCCACTAAATTTCGTCAAAACCTTCTTACTTTCCGTCGTCATTTAGTAGTCATTTATCGAAAAAGAAAGAATTGGAAACACATTATCGTTTAGTTTCCTTGCTATGTTTATTTTAGTCTTTTTAATACTTACAACAAATTTATTTGCACAGTCAGGGCAAAACGACTTTACGCTCAGAACAATTACCGGAAGTGAAGACGAATTGGCAAATCACGGACAAGCAGTCGTTGGTGGATTCGATATTGACGGCGACGGATTAGGTGAATTTATCGTCTTTTCAAGAGATTCAACAGGACACATCAAATATTTTGAAGCAACCGCAGATAACAATTACGTAATCAGAACAAAACACAACATCAATGATGACGAAGCATCAATGACAACTCCAAGTGCCGTAGATTTTGCAACGGTAAACAGAGGTCTTGCATTTGGAAATGTTGACGGAGACTCCGATTTAGAAATCCTTGTTGGTTATGGAAAAAAGACAGATGGAGATACATTGGAAGCAAGAAGATTGAGAATCTACGATGTTAATACCACAACTTTTGCAATTACAGAACACCCTGGTTCGCCAATTACAAACACTTCAAGTGCAAATGGTGGTGGAAGCAATGCAACAATTAATTCTAAAGTTGCTTCGATTCAAATTCTTGGAGATACAGATTTGGACGGAAAACCCGAATTCGTTGTTGGAACTCAGGCGGGTAATAATAACATTAGAGTTATGGAATGGAACGGAACTGACGGCTGGAGAAGATTTGACAATCACGATTTTGAAAATGGAATTAGTTTTCTGCAAGTTGGGAACGTTGATGACGACAGTGATTTAGAAATCGTTTGTCTTTCAGACGGAAATCCTTCTAATGCTTTAGGGATTTTCACAATTTCAGGCGACTCAGTCATAGCCGATGGAACAATTTCAGGAAACCCCACTGTTACTTCTGCTGGAAATAATATTCTAACAATTGGCGACCTTGACCAAAACGGAACAAATGAAATTATATTTTCACTTTTGAGTGATGACAAGATTTATATTTTTGAAAACAGTGGCGGAACAAATTATGCAATGGATTCGGGAAGCGGAATTTTTACACTTGCAGATGACCCAGAAGCACTTGAAGTTGGTGATTTTGACAACGATGGTTTTAGTGAAATATTTTACTCCTATAAGAATTTAAGCGGTTTAGAATATCTTGAATTTTTTGGCTCAACAGGCAGTTTCACAAGTTCAGATTTTCATTCTTCCGTAACAGTTTTTGACGGTTTAGGAAATAATGACGAAGTGAATGACATCGTTTTCATTCCTGCAAGTACGTCACTTTTAGACGGAGATTCTTATCCTGAAATTGTAATGGTTACTGACCCTTTTAATAATGGCGAAGAAGTTTATCTAATAGAATTTGTTCCAACTTTTAACGGCTCTAACGTAACAAACACTGTTTCAAGTAGCACTGTATTTTCTTTTAATGAAAGCACAGAAGAGCCTTCTGTTGACATTTCATTCACAGGAGTTTCTAATTCAGCAAACATTCAAATACAGAGTTTCACAAGAGGAATTCAAAACCTTACAGGAGTTTCAGAAACAAACATTGGAGATTACAGATGGGTAATTTCTGATGCAGGTTTAACTTTTACAAATGCCGAAGTTAGAATTGACCACTCGCAGTTTCCAAGTGGAGTTGACGGAGCAGGAACAGTTGTAATTTATCACAGAGCAACAGTTGGATCAGGCTCATTTTCAGCACTCACAACTACAACAGTTGGTTCGGAATTTAGAGCAACTGTTACGAGTTTTGGTGAATTTATTTTAGCGAGTAATGATGTTTCTTTGCCTGTTGAACTTTCTTCTTTCGAGGGCAAAGAATCAGAAAAAGGTATCGAACTTAATTGGCAAACAGATTCTGAAACAAATAATTTAGGTTTTAATGTTATGCGTTCGGAATTTGCTGACAAAGGCTTTGAACAAGTTGATTCTTTTGTAAACAATCCGGAACTAAGAGGTCAAGGAAGCACTCCTTTTCAAACTAATTACGAGTGGACAGATTTGGAAGCCGAACCTAACGAAACTTATTTTTATTATTTAGTTGATGTTGATTTTAACGGAATAAAAGAATCTCACAATAATAAAATTGTGAGTGTAAAAACTTCTTCCCAAAATGAAATCAAAAATAATTTCTACCTCTCACAGAATTATCCAAATCCATTTAACCCAACAACGACAATTAATTACAAATTGCAAATTACGAATTTCGAAAACAGGGAGTTGGTAATTTTTAATGTTTTGGGTGAGAAAATTAAAGCCTTTAAGTTGAGTGATTCAAAAGGTTCAGTTGTTTGGAACGGAACTGATGAGTTTGGAAATGAAGTCGCAAGTGGAGTTTATTTTTACAAAATTTCCTTTAAGAATTTTACCAAAACAAAAAAGATGTTGTTCTTGAAATAGTGTCAAATAATTTTCATAGACAATTTCAGACTTCCCTCCTATTTTATAAAAACCATTTTACTAAAAATTAAAATTACTAATCAAACTCTAAGGAAAATGGTATAAATTCCGCAAATTGAATTGGATAATAAAACTTTAGCCTAAAGACTTGAATATTTTTTTTACTGTAATTATAACATTCTTCTTTGCAGGAGTTTTAGGAACTTTTGTAACAAAACTTGTAAGAGACACTTCGCTAAAATTTGGTTGGGGAGACAAACCAAATCAACGAAAAGTTCACACTAAAATAATTCCTACAATGGGAGGAATTGGGATTTTCCTCGGTTTTTGTGCAATCATTCCGATTTCATTTTTTTCCGGTTTGGATTTAGAAAAGGTTGTGCCTTTAGTTCTTGTCGGCTTCTTTTTGGTTGCTGTTGGAATTTGGGACGATTTTATCCCAATGCGTTTTACCCTCAAATTCTTTTTGCAAATTATTGCAGGCGGATTTTTAATTTACTCAGGTTTCCGAGTAGAAAAAATCCTCATTCCTTTTTATCACTTCGACTCTTTTTACCAACTTGATTTAGGTTACTTCTCAATTCCGTTTACACTTTTTTGGCTCATCGGTGTAACAAACGCAGTCAATTTGATTGACGGTTTGGACGGACTTGCTGGAGGTGTTGCAGGAATTTGTAGCTTTACTTTTGGAGTAATTGCATTACTT
Organism: Calditrichota bacterium; assembly: GCA_008501735.1. GTDB lineage: Bacteria > CLD3 > CLD3 > CLD3 > CLD3 > CLD3. The sequence continues at coordinate 71,290 of QQUF01000035.1, forward strand.
CACAACCAAGTCGAACTTGCTGTTCTGTCATTCGGCTTAGCTGGTGGGATTCTAGGATTTTTGCGTTACAACTTCAATCCTGCGAGCATTTTTATGGGCGACACAGGAAGCCTTTTACTTGGTTTTGTTCTTGGTGGAATCGGAATAAAAATCGGACAACTTGAGCAAACCAACCTAACAATGGATTTACTTCCTGTTGTTGTGATTTTGACTGTTCCGATTTTTGATACTTTGATTGCAATTTTTAGAAGGCTTGGCAAAAAAATGCACCCTTTTAAACCAGACAAAGAACACATTCACCACAGGTTAGTTGAACTTGGATTAAATCACAAACAAGCTGTTACACTTGTTTACGTTTTCACTTTAATCTTTTGTGTACTTGGTTTTTGGGTAAAAATTGACTCTGGTTTTTTGAGTATAAATTTGCTGATAATTTTTGTGTTTCTGACGGCTCTTGCAATTAAAAGACTCGGTTACGTAGAGTTTCTTCGTTACACTCCACCACGTTTTTCAATTGATTTTGGAACTCAACAAGAATCCTACTTGCCTCCGATGAACCTAATTAGAATCGGAGAAAAAAGTCTCATTCTACTTTCAGATTTTATTGCAATAAGTTTTGCTTTTGTCATCACTTATTTTCTAAAGTTTGAATCTGGGCTTTTCACTTTTCGAGATAAAATACCAATCGAATTTTATACTGTCCCAATTATTTGGTTTTCGGCTTTTTGGGTAATTCTTTTTGTCTTTTCAGGGCTTTACGAGATGCCTTGGGAAATTCCTTTTGCGAAAAAAATAATCACAATTCTTAAAACCGTTCTCATCGGGATTCTGATTTTCTTTTTGCTTCTGACTGATGGTTTCAACGACTTGTTTGGAGAAATGAATTTGATTCTTCTAATCTATGGAATTTTGATTTATAGCGGAGTTGTTTTGGGTCGTGGTTTTGTGATTTGGTTAGAAAAGCGGTACAAAATTTTAGAGTACAGCGACAAAGTTGCGGTCATTGTTGGAGCTGGTGAAAGAGGAAAACAGCTTCTTGAACAAATCAAAAAATACCCAAAAATGAATTATAAAATCGCGGGTTTCTTAGTTGAGGACAAAACAAAATTCGGTAATAGTTTTCAAGGTATTAATGTTTTGGGAGAGTTCGACGACCTTGAAAAATTAGCAACTGAGTACAAAATCCAAGAAGCACTTGTCGCAATTTCAGCGACAGATTTCCAAAAAATGTTGGAGCTTCTTTACCGTTGCATTGGTCTAAAAATCACTTTCAAAGTTATGCCTGACCTTTACGACATTACTGCTGGACACAAAACAACAGAAGTCAGAGGAGTTCCTTTAGTTAGAATCGCAACTCGAAACATTAGTTCTTGGGGGAATTTTGTCAAACGAACCTTAGACTTGCTTACTTCATTTTTCCTAACAGTTCTACTTTTGCCTCTTGGAATTTGTATTTGGATTTTGGTGAAATTTACTAGTAAAGGCTCAGGAATTATAAAACAAGATAGAGTTGGTAAAAATGGTTATGTCTTCAAAATCTATAAATTCCGTTCGATGATTCAAAATGCTGAAAAACAAACAGGACCTATTTGGGCAAAAACTGACGACAAAAGAATTACACCTCTTGGTAAGTTTTTACGAAAATACAAACTTGACGAATTACCACAGTTGATTAATGTTTTGAAAGGCGAAATGAGTCTTGTCGGACCAAGACCTGAAAGACCTTACTTTGTCGAACAACTTCAAGACCAAATTCCATTTTATACAAAAAGATTAGTAGTTCGCCCGGGAATTACTGGTTGGGCTCAAGTTAAAGGAACTAAAGAACAAAACCTTGAGGACACAAAAGAGAAAATGAAACACGACCTTTTTTACTTAGAAAATATGGGTATTTGGTTTGACTTCAAGATTCTCTTCAAGACGATTTTCGTTATTTTATCAGGCAAAAGTGAGTAACTTTGCTAAGAATCTTTAATTTTTTTGGAAAGGAACAAAACAATGCCTTTTTGTCCAAATTGCAAAAGTGAATACCGAGAAGGTTTCACAGAATGTTACGACTGCCAAATTGATTTGGTTGATGAATTAGTTGACGATAAAAGATTAGCAGAATTAAAGAAACAGGGTTACGACATTTTTGAAGACTGGATTTCGATTCGTACTTTTGAACAAAACTACGAAGCTCAACAGTTAGTTGATTTGTTCGACTACAACGGAATTCACTCGCAAATTCTTTCACAAGCTGACAGTATGTTCAAACTTCCTGGTGAGTTAAGCATTATTAGGGTAATGATTCAACTTGAGAACTTTGACAAAGCTATTGAGGTTTTAAAAAATCAGGAACAAAACTAAACTGAATTGAAGAAAATTTTTACTCAACTTAAACTTGCTTACCAATCTTCGCCTCTTTTTTTTACACTTTCGGCAATCGGAATCATTTTACCGACCTTAGTAAGTGCAAACGTGATTTTTTTCTTTAGTGATTCGCTCATAAAAATCCAAGAGTTTGGGAATTATGGGCTTTTACTTTACACACTTTTAACAATTCCTCTAATGTGTTTTGCTTTAGTTCCAGCAACTTTTGTCGCAGGGGGAGCAGGTTTCCTTTTTGGAATTAAGGGCTTCTTGCCTGTTTTTGTCGCTTACAACTTCGCAAGTGCAGTTTCATTTTTAGTGATTCGACAGTTCCAAAAGGACAAAATTCAAAAACTCCTTGAAAATTATCCCAAAGCAATCGAGTTTCAGAAAAAAGTTGAGAAGGACGAAAAGTGGATTATCGTTTTCTCACGAATTTCGCCAATCGGAACTTTTGTTTTGATGAACATTGTTTTTGCAGTTTCCAGAGTCTCCTTTACGAAATATTTTTGGGGTACTATGATTGGAATGACTCCTAGAACACTCTTAGCCGTTTTAGCTGGACTTTCTGCACAAAGTATTTACGATTTTATTAGCACAAACAAATTACTTTCATTAGAAAACCCGATTGGTCTTACATCAGCGATTTTGGCAGTTTTGGCTTTTGGTGGACTTTATTTTTTTATCTCCAAAAATTTCAAAGCACAAAAAGACTAAAAATTCTATTTTTTAAAATTTTAAATCAAACGTAAAATCAATTACATTTAGAAACTTTTAGAAAAAATAGGTTAAACAATGGAATCAAGTTGCCCAAATTGCACATTGCCTTTAGATTATAATTTTATAAAAATTGCAGAGGGTTTTGGATTTTGTAACGCTTGTCAAACAATTTTAGAAATATTCGAGGATTCAGAAGCTAAAATCGCATCTTTTGAAAAAATTGTAGAAAATTCCCACACCTTAGCAGAGAACGTAATCTTACCTGAACAAACAGAAATTTTCCGAAAGTTGCTTGAAGCTAACGCCGTTGTGATTTCTAAGAATTGGTACAAACACGGCGAATTTCCCAAAAATGGCACTTACGAAGGAATTAATTTGGGTGAATTGATTGAATTCAATCTTTACCCCGAAATTTTGCAAATTATGAAAAACGAATTTTTTGAATAATAATTAAAAATAATAACTAATAGAAAAAAGCAGGATTTAATAAAAATGGCTGTTAAAAAAACTCAAACAGAACCACAAAACGAATTAACAAAACTTGACAAACTCTCTGCTTACGAAATGGTAAATTACTATTTCGAACAGGCAGCAAATAAACTCAATCTTCCTGAGGAATATAGAGTTGCAATGAAAGGGACTTACAGAGAACTTAAAGTCCAACTTTTACTTAGAATGGACTCAGGTGAATTAAAAGAGTTTACAGGTTTTAGAGTTCAGCATAATGCTGCAAGAGGACCTTACAAAGGAGGAATTCGTTTCCACCAAGATGTTGACCAAGATGAAGTTAGAGCCTTAGCAAGTTTGATGACTTGGAAAAATGCAATTGTCGATATTCCTTTTGGAGGTGCAAAAGGTGGAATTGCTGTGAAAGCAAGAGAACTTTCACCAAGAGAGCTTCAAGGAATCACAAGAATTTACACACGCAAAATTGACCTTTGTCTTGGACCACACAAAGACATTCCAGCTCCTGATGTCAATACAAACGCAACCGTAATGGGTTGGTTTATGGACGAATACGGGAGAAGAAGAGGTTACAGTCCAGCTTGTGTTACAGGAAAACCTCTTGAACTTGGTGGTTCTGAAGGTCGTGAACAAGCAACAGGACGAGGTTGTTTATTCGTTACTCAAGATGCTTGTGAAGATTCTGGAATTGATATTCGCGATTGTGCAGTTGCGGTTCAAGGTTTCGGAAACGTTGGCTCAAACTATGCTCTTTTTATGGACGAGCAAGGAGCAAAAGTAGTCGCAATTAGTGATGTTAGTGGTGGAGTTTATGATAAAGAGGGAATTCACATAAAAAAGGCAATGGCTTACGCAAAGAAAAATGGTTCTCTCGAAGGTTTTATGCCTAACAACAGAATTTCAAATGAAGAATTAATTGAACTTGAATGTGATATCCTTTGTCCTGCCGCTTTGGGTGGTGTCATTACATTAGAAAATGCTGACAGAGTTAAAGCAAAAATAATTGTTGAAGCGGCAAATCATCCAATCACTCCTGGCGGAGATGAAATTCTTAATGATAAAGGAATTGTTGTAATTCCTGACATTCTTGCAAATGCAGGTGGAGTAACTGTAAGTTATTTTGAGTGGACTCAAAACCTACAACAGTTGCATTGGGAAGAAGAATTCGTAAACAACGAGCTTCACAAAAAGATGTCAAAAGCCTACCGAAGAGTTCAGTCTAAGTCAAAACAATACGGCGTAAGTATGAGAATCGGAGCTTTCATCTTAGCTCTCGAAAGAGTTTTCGACGCAATGAAGATGAGAGGAATCTAAGCTTTGTCTAAGACTCAGATTGTTTTAGCAACACGAAATAAAAAGAAACTAAAAGAGCTTCAAGAAATTTTGGGAGAAGAGTTCGAGATTTTAACTCTCGATTCTTTTCCTAATTCTCCCGAAGTAATTGAGGACGGAAAGACTTTTGCTGCAAATGCTTTGAAAAAGGCTACGGAGATTTTTCAGCACACAAAAATCACAGCAATTGCCGATGACTCAGGTCTTGAAGTTGATGCTTTAAATGGAGAACCTGGGGTTTACTCTGCACGTTTTTCAGGCGAAAATGCAACTGACGAAGAAAATAATGCTTTACTTCTCAAGAAACTCGAAGGAATTCCTGAAACTGAAAGAACTGCTCGTTTCCGTTGTTGCATTGCTGTTGTTGGGGAAAAGGTCAAAGAGACTTTTGAAGGAAGTGTCGAAGGAACAATTTTACTCGCTCCTTTTGGGAAAAATGGTTTTGGTTACGACCCTTTGTTTTTTGTCAAAACTCATACTTCTACTTTTGCACAAATTCCACCGAAAATCAAAAATCAAATCAGTCATCGAGGAAACGCACTTCGCGAACTTTTCTTGAGTCTTGAAAAAATCAAAGAATTAATTTAAGAAGAAACCTTGTGAAAAGTCTTTGCCCCAAAATTCTTGTTCTCTTACTAATCTTCGTTTACGGTTGTGCGACTCAGAAAATAGCCTTAGACCCAAAAACCGAGCCTGCAAAAATTGTTTCTCTTGTAAACAAAAACCACAAAAAACTAAACACGTTTTTAGGTCAAGCAAGCATTAGCGTTGAAACCCAAAGTTTTAATCAAAGTTTTAATGCTGACGTGATTTTCAAAAAACCTGAACCACTTTTTTTGAACGTAAAAACTTTACTTGTCGGAAGTATTGCAAAAGTTCTTGCTGACAGTACGGAATTTAAGGCTTACAACAAGCTCAAAAATGAAATTTATTTGGGTAAAACTTCAAGTGCAACAATCGAAGACTTTATCGGAGTTGCAATGGGATTTGAAGAATTAACACGAGTTTTGACAGGGCTTGAGTTTTTTTCACCAAAAGAAATTGCGAAACTCGAAGGCTTTAAAATTGATGACGACAAATTTCTATTTACCTTTGAGAACGAAAGTTATTTGAGGAAAATCTGGGTTGAGCCGCAATTCTCAGTCATTACAAAAAGTCAAATTATTGACTTAGTTTCGGAAGAAGTTATTTTGGAAAAGAAATACAAAAACTTTGTTAAGACAAAAGGTGTTTACCTTCCCAAAGCAATAAAAGTCAAAAACCTTGCGAACAATCAGTATCTTTTGATTAATTACAGAACTCAAAAAGTGAATAAAAAATTAAAAGATAAAGTTTTTGAATTGAACTACCCAAGTTCGGCAAAACAAATCGAATACATTACATCGGAAGATTATGGAAAACAATAAAGATTTAGCAAAAAATGAAACTGCTGCTGAAAAGCCAGAAATGGAAACTAAAAAAGATTCAGCAAAAAATGAAACTGCTGCTGAAAAGCCAAAAATGGAAACTAAAAAAGATTCAGTAAAGAATGAAACTGCTACTGAAAAGCCAAAAGTGGAAACTAGCGAAGTTGCAGCAAAAGATGAAACCGCCACTAAGCAACCGAAAACACAAACGAACAAAGACTTAGTAAAAATTGATACTGACATTGAAAAACCAAGTGTAGTTAAAGAGAACGGTAAGGAAGTTGCAGTTTTTAAATTAGGTGAAAATAAGTTTTACGCAGTTGACAACCGTTGTCCGCATCAAGGTCATCCACTTTCCAAAGGAACAACAAACGGACACATTTTAGTCTGTAGTTACCACAACTGGAAATTTGACTTAAGAAACGGTGCTTGTCTTGGAAAGAATGGAAAAGACGTTCCTTGTTACGAGATTCTACAAAAAAATGAAGAAACTTTCGTAAATCTCGGTAGCAGTGAAGAACAGAAAGAAACCAAAAAAGCAAATACCTTTGAGTTCCTTAAAGAAGGAATAGGACAAAAGAATCAAGCTCAAATTTTAAGTTCTGTCAAAAACCTACTTAGCCTAAAAACTTCTGTAAAAGAAATAACTGAGTTTGCAGTCAAAATTGTTTCTAAAAAAGCAACTTGGGGACACAACTTGGCTTCTTTTGTTGCTTCTGTAAGACTTGCAGAAAACTTTACTTTTGCGGGAAAAGTTGAAACTTTAACTCTTGGTTTTATGACAATTGCAGAGTCTTTAGTTGGAGTTCAAGATTTTAATGAAGTTGAAAAAATCACTCCTGAAAATTTTGAACAAGGAAAAGTAGATTTCTTCCAAGCCTGTGAAGATGACGACAAAACAAAGGCAAGACAACTAATGCTCGGAGTTTTGGAAGTTGAAAAAGACACTTCACTTCTTAAAGATTTTGTTTTAGAATTTGCGACTCAACATTTTTACGGTTACTCACACGGTTTAATTTACACGATTAAAGCATTTGAGACTTTGGATTTTATTGGTTGGGAAAAAGCAAATTTAATTTTGCCGTCACTCGTTACAACTTTACTGAATTCTTCAAAGGACGAGAATACCCTTTACTTAGACGAAACAACAAAACTTTTTGAAAGTGCTGAACTCAATTTAGATGAAATTTGGCAAAAACAAGAAGCCGAAGAAAAACCGTTTTTCAGCGAAGAAGACAACTACATTCAAATTTTACTTGAAGGAAATTCAAAAGATGTTTTTGAAGAAACTTTAAGACTTTTGGAAAATGGAGTTCACTTTGAACTTCTGATTGACTGCCATTCGCTTTCTGCTGCGGAAAGAATGATTCGCTTTGACCTTGAAAATGAAAATCAACTTCCTTCGCACTCAATGTTAGTTGTTACACATTGCTTAACTCACATTCAGGCTTTGCGAAGTACTTACAGAACTACTTCTTCAAATATTCTGATTCGTCAACTTTTTTATTCTGCACAAATGATTAACTATTGCAAAAAGTTTGACCTTGAAGAAAACAAAAGTGATTACTACAAGTACGACGTAATTCGTAGAATCAGTTCTTCTGAACTTTGTAATTACTTAGATAGATTTTACGAGGAAAAAAGATACGTTCACGCAATGGAAAAGGTTTACCAAATCGGTTTGGAAAATTTGAACCCAAATCCATTTTTTAGAAAAATTGTTTCTTTAATTGGTAAAAACAGCGGAAATCCTCACACTTTAAAAACCACTCTTGCAATTTTCAGTGAGTACTTAGCGTTAGAAGATTACGAAAATCGTTACTTGTTGATTTGTGCTTTGACAAAATTTATTTTTACAAATCAAAACAAACGAAAAATTTTCACTTCTGCACAAGACGTTTCAAAATACTTGAAGCTGAGAACAACTTACTAAAGAAGCAAATTATGCAAAAACAATTAATTCTAAATTTCTAATGGAAAATATTTTACGAAAAATTTTTCCTGCAAAAGGTCAAAAGGAATTAATTGATTTTTTGGTTAAAACTCTCGCTCCTTTTATGCTAGTTCAAAAAGCAGAAGTTCTTGATGACCAAATTAATATTTTGGGAAAACCACAAAACTTCGGCGATAATTTTTATTTCTCAATTCAAGACGAATTGCTTCGTAAGGGATTTTTCTCAAATGTAAAATTCGATTCCGAAAGCGGTAAACTCAATGTCCAAGTTTATTTGCCCGAAGCTCTTGAAGGAAAAAGACAACCGCTTTTTGCAAAACAAGAAAAACTTTGGCTAAACATTCTTCTTTTTGTTGTAACAATTTTTAGCACAATTTACGCAGAAGCATCTTTTGAAACAGGTTTCTTTGAAATCCTTGACAATCCAACTTTGCTTTGGAACGGAGTTTCGTTTTCGTTTTGTTTGTTAGCAATTTTGCTTTCTCACGAGTTTGGACACTACTTTGCAGCAATTTATCACAGAATGCCGACTTCACTTCCATTTTTCATTCCAATGCCATTTCTTGGCTTAATCGGAACAATGGGAGCTTTTATCAAAATGCGTGCAAGAATGGAAAATCTCAAAAAACTTCTCGATGTCGGAGCAGCTGGTCCAATTGCAGGTTTTGTGATTTGCATTCCTGTTTTGATTTACGGAATAGCGACAAGTTCTTTGGTGGAAGTTTCTCCAAGATTTCTTGGCGAGGTTTCACAAATGAGTTTGGTTAGGCTAAGTCCTTACAGCGATTTCAATCTTTTTCTCGGCGAGCCACTTGTTATGAAATTCATAAAAATGGTAATTTGGGGTGAAGGAATTGCAGAAATGACTGCTCTGAATTTAAACGGAATTGCTTTTGCCGGTTGGGTTGGACTTCTCGTAACTTCTTACAACTTGATGCCTGTTGGGCAACTCGATGGAGGACACATTCTTTACGCAACTTTTCCGCGTTACCACAAAACCGTTGCAAATACTTTTTGGGTTAGTTTGCTTGCTCTTGGTTACTTTACAGAATTTTATGGTTGGTTCGTTTGGGCTGGACTTTTATTCTTTATGAAACTAACTCATCCACCTGTTATGGATTATTCGGAAATTTCTAAGGAGCGAAAAGTCGTTTCATTAATTAGCTTAGTTATTTTTATACTTTGCTTTACACCAATTCCAATTGAAATAAGTTTTTAGGAGTTCAAAATGAATTTTGGCGAAAAAATTTTAGAAATCGACAAAACCAAAATGGTTGACAATCTTGGGAGTTTCAGTAGTCAAATTGATTCTTCCGAAAAAGTTGTGAATGCAACAAATTTCACAATCGACAAATCAAAAGTAACTACAATCGTAATTTCTGGACTTGGAGGTTCAGCAATTGGCGGTGACCTTTTGAAGACTTACCTTGAAAGACAAATCGAAATCCCGATTTTCGTGAATCGTTCTTACTTTTTGCCAAATTTTGTTTCTGACAAAACTTTGGTAATCGCTTCTTCTTACTCAGGAAACACAGAAGAAACAATTTCTGCCTTAAAAGATGCTTTGAAGCGAAAAGCACAAATTATGTGCATTACAACTGGTGGCGAAGTTGGAAAGATTGCAGAAGAAAACAATCTTGATTTGGTAAAAATAAATGGTGGTTTACAACCTCGTGAAGCACTTGGTTATTCGTTTTTCGGATTGCTTTGTTCTTTAGCAAAAATGGGCTTTTACGAACTTCCTGCCAAAGACATTGCCGAGACAAAAGAGCTTTTGAAACAAAAAGCAAAAGATTACTTCGTTGACCCAAACACAAACTTCCCGCTGACTTTAGCCAAAAACTTGCAAGACAAATTTATTTTGGTTTATGGTTCAAGTGACTTGCACAAAACAGTTGCACAGCGTTGGAAAGGGCAGTTTTGTGAAAATGCTGAACACTTTTCTTTTGCAAATGAAGTTCCTGAAATGAACCACAACGAACTTGTTGCCTTTACCAAAAGAAATGAATTTTCTGAAAAGGTCGCTGTGATTAACCTTCGCGACGAAAATGAATTTGAGCGAGTTCAGCAAAGATTTAACCTGATTGGTAGAATTTTTACAAGAACAGCAGGTTTTGCGACAGACGTTGTTTCTGAGGGAAATTCACTTTTGGCGAGAACTTTCCACTTGATTCAACTTGGTGATTGGACGAGTTATTACCTTTCTATTTTAAAAGGAATTGACCCAACTCCCGTCGAGATTTTAGTCAACTTAAAAGAAGAACTTAAAAAGTATTAAGAACCTTTTTCAACAACAAAATTTAAAAAAAATCCACCGTTTTAAGTTACAAACGGTGGATTTTTTTTGCCTAAAATTCCCAAACCATTTGAATTTTAACCTTTGAGAATTTCATTTCATTTTTAACTTCTTTAAAACAAAACCTAAGGCAAATCTCAAATGTTCATTCCAAGACACGAAACAGAAGTTTTGCAAAACAAGTTAAACCAAGCAATCCAAAATGGAATTGGTTCAACAATTCTAATTTCAGGTGAACCCGGAATCGGTAAAACTACTCTGATTAAAAATTTTATGGACAATTGCGATGCAACTTCTGAAAAAAATGTTCTTACAGCAGTTGGTTCTTGCTTGGATATGGACGGAGTTTCTCGTGGTTTTCTTCCTTGGAGAGAAGTCTTAATTGAACTTGATGCAGACAAAGCAGCAGGTAAAGACGAAGAGAAAAAGACTAATTTTAAAAAGATTGTAAAAACAGTTTTTGATGAAGCAGGTTCACAGTGGCTTGAAGCTATTCCTGTAATCGGAGACATTTCTTCTGCAATCTTTGAAACTGCAAAAACAATCTCAAAAGACGAATTGATTGACACTGAAACAGGAGATTCAAAAAAGTTAGCCTTAAAAGACAGACTCAAAAACGTTGCAAAAGAATGCACAGGAGAATGGCTAAATGTAATTCCTGTTGTTGGAAATCTTTCAGCAGCGATTTACAAAACTACGAATGCAATTCAGAAGTCCAAGCAAGTAACTTACTCGCAAAACCAACAAGATTTTTTTATTCGAGTGATGAGTCGTTTTCGTGAACTTTGTGAAAACAATCCTGTTGTGATTTACATTGACGATTTGCAATGGGCTGACATTTCTTCGATGAATCTGTTTTTCTATTTGGCTAAGAATCTTAAAGACTCACCTTATCCGTTAGTTTTAATTGGTTCATTTCGACCACAAGACGTAAAAGACGGAAGACTCAACCCAATTGCGGGCGAAATGGAACGTCACCCTTGGGAAGAAAAAATTAACAATCTTCAGCGTTACAATGCTGTTGAGTTAATTGAGGTTTCTTATTTAAACCAAAATCAAATTGGTTCCTACATTGATTTACAATTTCCCAAAAATAAATTTTCACAAAAGTTCAAAGATGAAATTGTAAATCTTACGAGAGGCAATTCACTTTTTGTAAGAGAATTACTTTTGAACTTAGTAGAGCGAGAAATAATTTTTCAAAAAAACGAAACCTATTTTTCAGATGAAACTTTGGATTTATCCACTTTGCCAACAACAGTCTCAGGAGTAATCAAAGAAAGGTTTCAAAGATTGAGTGAAGATTTGCAAGAAATTCTTCAAGTAGCTTCTGCACAAGGAAGTGATTTTTCACTTGAACTAATTGCCACAATTTTAGAAATAAATTCATTCAAATTAGGCAAAAAAGTAAACGAATTACAGCAAAAATATTCGCTTGTTCTAAAGTCCGAAACGGTTTACGACAAACTCAAAAAAATTTACAACTTCACTCACAACTTAGTTCAAAAGTATATTTATTATCAAATTAGCGAAGATTTTCGTTTGGACTTACATAGTGCTTTGGCTGAGGCTTTGGAGTCATTTTTTGAAGGCGATGAAATTTATAAAGTTGCAGAACCTTATTCTTATCACTTCGGAGTCGCGAATGGAATTATTGATGAAAATGGAAGATTAATTATTGAGGGTGATTTTGATGAAGAGAGTTTAAAAAAATATTTAGAGTTTCAAAATCTCCTTGCCCTAAATCATCGAGATAGCTATCAAAATGAAGAGGCTTTGGAGAAATATTTTAGAATCGTTGAAATTGCTAAAATATTATCAGATATTGAAAATGGAATAGAGGCAAAAAGGTCTATTTCAAGAATCCTTTCTTTAACAGGTAAAATGAAAGATGCTTTAGTTTATTTGGAAGAAGCATTAGCAGAGGCAAAAGAGTATGGTTTTAGAAAAAGAGAAGCTAATCTTTTACTTGGAAAAGGATTTTATCTGCTTTCACAAGGAGCATTCGATGAATCATTGGAAAATAACTATAAAGCCTTAGAAATTAGCAAAGATTTAAATGCTTTGGAAGCTACTGCACAAGCTTTAACAAATATTGGTATGGCTTTTTTTGAAAAAGGTTTTTATACAGAGACATTGGAATCTTATGCAAAAGCTTTAGAAATTTTGCATAAGATTGAAAATCCGCGAAATACAACTCAAGTTTACATTGGAATGGGAAATGTTTACAAAAATCAAGGAAAACTTGATAAAGCAATGGAATATTACACAAAAACTTTGGACGATGAAAAATTGCGTGAAACTGACAATGCAAAAGCGGTGATTGTTAATATCGGAATTATTTACTATGAAAAAGGAGAATATGAAAAAGCATTAGAATACTATAATCGTTTTTTAGAGATTTGTAAAAAAGTAGGTTATAAAAGAGGAATTGCCTTAGGAATGGCAAATTTGGGTTATGTATATGTTGCTCAAACCTTATACGATAAAGCGATTGAATATGGCAAAGAATATTTAAAGATTAGCCAAGAATTAGGAGACAAAGTTTCCATAGGATATGCTTATGCACTTTTTGGAACAATTTATTCCAGATTAGAGAAATTTGAGGAAGCATTCTCTTTTCAAAAAAAACGATTGGCAATTTTGGAAGAAATTGGATATAAAAGAGGAATTGGAAACGCCTTAATATCAATTGGTTCACTTTACCCAATTTTTGGTGATTATGAAAAAGCAATGGAGCACTTACAAAGAGCATTGAAAATTGTTAAAGAAATGGGAGAAAAAAATGAGATAGCAAGTGTTTATGGTTTTATAGCTTTGGCTTACTCCGACAAAGGAGATTATGCAAAAGCTATGTCTTATTTTAATAAGGAATTAAAAATCTTAGAGGAATTGGATAATGAAAGAAGCAAAGTTACTTGCTTGTCAAGAATCGGAAATGTTCATTTGCTTAAAGGTGAATTTAATGAGGCTAAATATTTTTTCCAAGAATGCATAAAAATTTTAGAGCAATTTAATGCCCCAGCTGATATTTCTGTAATTTGGGGGAAAATAGGAAGAATTCACATTCAAGAAGGAAATTTTGAAGAAGCTCAAAATTTATTTGAAAAAGGTCTTGATGCATTAAAAAACAGTCCAAAAAAATATAATATTGCAGAAATATGCCTTAATAAGGCAAAATTACTTTTTCAACTAAAGGATTATGAAAAATCCCAAAAAGCTAACGATGAGTGTTTAACTCTGTTTAAAAAAGTGGGTAGAAAAGACAAAGAGGCAAAACAGTTTTTATTTGAAAGCAATATTCTTTCCCTAAAATTAAATTTCATACTTAATGACAAAGTAAATCCACCTCAAGAACTTCTCGAAATGCTTTCGCAAACAAAAGACGAAGAAGAAAAAGCAACTCTCAATTACGAACTTTGGAAAATGACTTCAGAAGAAAAATACAAAATTGAAGCATCAAAACTCTACCAAGAATTATATTCTAAAATTCCAAATTTCGAATACAAAAAACGCATCGAAGAACTTTCCCAAACCTAAGGCAAACCCCAAATGTTCATTCCAAGACACGAAACAGAAGTTTTACAGAAAAAGCTAACTCAAGCAATCGAAAATGGAATTGGCTCAACAATTCTAATCTCTGGTGAACCTGGAATCGGTAAAACTACTCTCATTAAAAATTTTATGGACAACTGCGACAGCACTTCTGAAAAGAACGTCTTAACAGCAGTTGGTTCTTGCTTGGATATGGACGGAGTTTCAAGAGGCTTTCTTCCTTGGAGAGAAGTTCTAATTGAACTTGACGCAGACAAAGCAGCGGGTAAAGACGAAGAGAAAAAATCTAATTTTAAAAAAATAGTCAAGACAGTTTTCGATGAAGCAGGTTCACAATGGCTTGAAGCAATTCCTGTAATCGGAGACATTTCTTCTGCAATCTTTGAGACTGCAAAGTCTGCAAAAAAAGATGAGTTGATTGACGTAGAAACAGGAGATACAAAGAAACTTGCTTTAAAAGACAGACTTAAAAATGTAGCAAAAGAATGCACGGGAGAATGGCTCAACGTAATTCCTGTTGTTGGAAATTTGTCAGCTGCAATTTACAAGACAACAACTGCGATTCAGAAGTCAAAGCAAGTAACTTACTCACAAAATCAACAAGACTTTTTTATTCGAGTAATGAGCCGTTTTCGTGAACTTTGCGAAAACAATCCTGTTGTGATTTACATTGACGACTTGCAATGGGCAGATATTTCTTCGATGAATTTGTTTTTCTACTTAGCTAAGAATCTTAAAGACTCACCTTATCCGTTAGTTTTAATTGGTTCATTTCGACCACAAGACGTAAAAGACGGAAGACTAAATCCAATTTCAGGTGAAATGGAACGTCATCCTTGGGAAGAAAAGATGAACAATCTTGACCGTTACGAAGCTTCTGAATTAATTGAAGTTTCTTACTTAGACCAAAATCAAGTAGGTTCATTCATAGATTTACAATTCCCCAAAAACGAATTCGGTGTCAAGTTCAAAGATGAAATTGTAAACCTTACGAGAGGCAATTCTCTTTTTGTAAGAGAGCTTCTTCTGAACCTTGAAGAACGGAAAATCATTTCTGAAAAATATGGGACATATTTTTCAGATGAAACTCTAGACCTTTCGACTTTACCAAAGACAGTTTCAGGAGTAATCAAAGAGAGATTCCAAAGATTGAGCGAAGAACTACAAGAAATTCTCCAAGTAGCTTCTGCACAAGGAAGTGATTTTTCATTGGAATTAATCAGTTCAATTTTGGAGGAAAATTCATTCAAAGTAAGCAAGAAAATCAATACACTTCAACAAAAGTACTCTCTAGTTTTGAAATCCGAGACAGTTTATGACAAACTCAAAAAAATTTACAATTTCACTCACAACTTAGTTCAAAAATACATTTATTACCAAATGAGCGAAGATTTTCGTTTGGACTTACACAGTGCTTTGGTTGAGACTTTAGAAGAGTTTTTCGAAGGTGATGAAATTTTCAAAATTGCTGAACCTTACTCTTATCATTTCGGAGTTGCTAACGGAATTATTGATGAAAACAGGAAACTCTTGTTAGATAAAAATCAAGTGAGTGATGAAATTTTAGATGAATATTTGAAATTTCAGAAAACACTTGCTGAAGATTTTCATAAAAATTATCAGTTTGAGGAAGCAACTAATAAGTATTTAGAATTAACTAATATTTACAAAATTCGAAATTATAAAGAAGCTGAAATTGAAGCAATGCTTGAACTTTGTAAAGTTTATACTTACTTAGGTGAATTTGATAAAACGATTTCGCAATTAGAGCTTTGTTTGATTGAGGCAGAGAAAGAAGATTTTCAAAAACTCATTGGAATTATTTGTCTTCGATTAGGAGAAGCTCTTTCAATTAAAGGTAAATATGAGAAAGCAGAAGAATTGTTTGAAAAGGCTTTAAAGATATTTGAAATAAGTGTAGATAAACACCAAGTAGCAACTTTAATTTCAGTAAAAGGCTCTAATAGTATAAGAAGAAATAACTATGAAGAAGCAATGAAGAATTTCAGAGAGTCTTTAAAAACCTTTGAAGAAGTTGGAGATCAAAAGAGGGTTGCAAAAATATCTGGAAATATTGGTGTTATTTATTTTAACAAAGGTGAATTTGACAAAGCATTAAAATATTTTGAAAGATGGTTAAAAATAAATAACGAACTTGGTGATAAAGGAAACTCTGCAAGGGCGTTAACAAATATTGCAAATGTTCATAGAACAAAAGGTGATAATGACAAAGCATTACAATTTGCCCAAGAAAGTTTAGAAATGGGTGAAGATATTGGAGATAAAATAAATATTGGACATATAGTCCGACTAATTGGAACGATTTACACAGAGAGAGGAGAATTGGATAGAGGCTTGCAATTTTATCAAAGAGGTTTAAAAATTTTTGAAAATTTATGCCTAAATCGAGAGATTGCTAATACAAAATTTTATATCGGTGATATATATGGACGAAAAGAAATCTTTGATACAGAATTAAAATATTACTCAGATGCATTAAAAGTTATGGAAGAAGTAGGTGCAAAGAGAATAATGTCACACTTATATGCAAATATGGGATTAAGTTATTTAAAAACAGAAAACCACACAAAATCTCTTGAGGTTTTTGAAAAGGGATTAGAAATTGCAAATGAGTTGAAATTAATAGATATGATTACTGTGCATTTATCCTACAAAACAAAAGTATTAATCACTTTAGAAAAATTCGAAGAAGCTAAGATTGTAAACATCGAAGCAATAGAAGCAACTAAAAAATTAAATAGAAAAGATGAGACCTTTAAAATTAGACTCCAATCTTCAGTAATCGATTTCGCACTTGGTGACAAGGAAAACCCTCCTAAAGAACTTCTCGAAATGCTTAGTCAAACAGAAGTAAAAGAAGAAATCGCAAACCTCAACTACGAGCTTTGGAAAATGACTTCCGAAGAAAATTACAAGATTGAAGCACTAAAACTTTACCAAGAATTATATTCTAAAATTCCAAATTTCAAATATAAGAAATGTATTGAAGAGCTTTCCAAAACCTAAGGCAAATCACAAATGTTCATTCCAAGACACGAAACAAAAGTTTTACAGGAAAAACTAAACCAAGCAATCCAAAATGGAATTGGTTCAACAATTCTAATTTCAGGTGAACCCGGAATCGGTAAAACTACTTTAATCAAAAATTTTATGGACAATTGCGATGCCACTTCTGAAAAGAATGTCCTTACAGCAGTTGGTTCTTGTCTCGATATGGACGGAGTTTCTCGTGGTTTTCTTCCTTGGAGAGAAGTCTTAATTGAACTTGATGCAGACAAAGCAGCTGGAAAAGACGAAGAGAAAAAAACTAACTTCAAAAAGATTGTAAAAACAGTTTTCGATGAAGCAGGTTCACAATGGCTTGAAGCAATTCCTGTAATCGGAGACATTTCTTCGGCTATTTTTGAGACTGCAAAGACAATCTCAAAAGACGAATTAATTGATGTTGAAACAGGAGATACAAAAAAACTTGCTTTAAAAGACAGACTCAAAAATGTGGCAAAAGAATGCACAGGAGAATGGCTGAATGTAATTCCTGTTGTAGGAAATTTGTCAGCTGCGATTTACAAAACTACGAATGCGATTCAGAAATCTAAACAAATGACTTATTCGCAAAATCAGCAAGACTTTTTTATTCGAGTGATGAGTCGTTTTCGAGAACTTGCTGAGAACAATCCTGTAATTATTTATATTGACGACTTGCAATGGGCAGATATTTCTTCGATGAATCTGTTTTTCTATTTGGCAAAGAATCTTAAAGACTCAACCTATCCAATGGTTCTAATCGGTTCGTTCAGACCACAAGACGTGAAAGATGGAAGGCTCAATCCAATTTCGGGTGAAATGGAACGACATCCTTGGGAAGAAAAAATGAACAATCTTGACCGCTACGATGCAGCAAAATTGATTGAAGTTTCTTATTTAAACCAAAATCAAATTGGTTCTTACATTGATTTACAATTTCCACAAAATGAATTCGGTGCCAAGTTTAAAGATGAAATTGTAAACCTTACGAGAGGCAATTCTCTTTTTGTAAGAGAACTTCTTCTGAATCTTGAAGAACGGAAAATCATTTATGAAAAAGATGGAACATATTTTTCAGATGAAACTCTAGACCTTTCGACTTTGCCAAAGACAGTTTCGGGAGTAATTAAAGAAAGATTTCAAAGGTTAAGTGAAGATTTACAGGAAGTCTTGCAAATTGCTTCGGCTCAGGGAAGTGATTTTTCACTCGAATTAATTGCTTCAATTCTTGAAGTAAACAATTTCAAACTCAGTAAGAAGATTAATACACTTCAACAAAAGTATTCACTTGTTCTCAAATCCGAGACAGTTTATGACAAACTTAAGAAGATTTATAATTTCACTCACAATTTAGTTCAAAAATATATTTACTACCAAATGACAGAAGATTTCAGATTGGATTTACACAGTGCTTTGGTGGAGACTTTAGAATCATTTTTTGAAGGTGATGAAATTTATAAGATTGCTGAACCTTACTCTTACCACTTTGGAATTGCAAATGGAATTATCGATGAAAATGGAAAATTAATAATCGAAAATAATTTTGATGAGGAAAGTTTACAAAAATATTTGGAATTCCAAAATCTTCTTGCTGAAAAATTTAAAAATAATTACCAAAACGAAGAAGCTTTAGAAAAATTTTTCAAAATCATTGAACTTGCTAAACTTTTATCTGACAAGAAAAATGAATTGAATGCAAAATTAGAAATTTCTCAAGTTTTCGGAATATTCGGAAATTTAGATAATGCCATTTCTTTTTGTGAAAAAGTTATCAAAAAGTCAAGGAAATTAGGTTTAAAAATAATTGAGTCAGATAGCCTAATTGTAAGAGGAAGGATTTATATACGACAAGGGTTCTACGATGAATCAATGGATTGCTATCAACAATCTTTAGAGATAAAGAAAAATTTAGGCGATTTAAAAGCCGTTGCAAAAATACTATCCTATATTGGAAGGATTTATGCTGAAAAAGGTTATTACAATGAAGCATTGGAATTTTTTTCAAATTCTATAAAAGCATTTGAAGAAATCGGTAAACCTCAAGAAACATCATTTGCTTATATTGGAATGGGCAATATCTACAGAGATAAAGGAGATTACGACAAAGCATTGGAATTTTATAACAAACTCTTAGAAGATGAGAAAATGAGAAAAAATGGAAATGCACAATCAGTAATACTCAATATAGGAAATATACACTACGAACGAGGTGAATATGAAGAAGCAATAAAATGCTATAACCAAGTTTGGGAATTTAGTAAAAAGACAGGTCACAAAAGAGGAATTGCTATGGCTAAGGGAAACTTGGGTTATGTTTATGTTGATCAAACTTTATACGGTAAAGCCATTGAGTATGGCGAAGAATATTTAAAAATTAGCCAAGAGTTAGGAGAAAAAGTTTCAATCGGATATGCATATTCACTTTTGGGAACAATTTATTTCAGATTAGAGAAATTTGAAAAGGCATTTTCCTATCAAAAAAAACGATTGGCAATTTTTGAAGAAATTGGATTTAAAATAGGCATTGGAAACGCCTTAGTATCACTTGGCTCGCTTTACCCAATTTTTGGCGATTATGAAAAAGCAATTCAACACTTACTAAGAGCTTTGAAAATTGTCAAAGAAATAGGGGATAAAAAAGAAATTGCAAATATTTACGGTTATTTAGCTGCAATTTACTCCGACAAAGGAGATTATGCAAAAGCAATGTCTTATTTTAATAAGGAATTAAAAATCTTAGAGGAGTTGGATAATGAAAGAAACAAAGTTACTTGCTTATCAAGAATCGGAAATGTTCATTTGCTTAAAGGTGAATTTAATGAGGCTAAATATTTTTTCCAAGAATGCATAAAAATTTTAGAGCAATTTAATGCCCCAGCTGATATTTCTGTAATTTGGGGGAAAATAGGAAGAATTCACATTCAAGAAGGAAATTTTGAAGAAGCTCAAAATTTATTTGAAAAAGGTCTTGATGCATTAAAAAACAGTCCAAAAAAATATAATATTGCAGAAATATGCCTTAATAAGGCAAAATTACTTTTTCAACTAAAGGATTATGAAAAATCCCAAAAAGCTAACGATGAGTGTTTAACTCTGTTTAAAAAAGTGGGTAGAAAAGACAAAGAGGCAAAACAGTTTTTATTTGAAAGCAATATTCTTTCCCTAAAATTAAATTTCATACTTAATGACAAAGTAAATCCACCTCAAGAACTTCTCGAAATGCTTTCGCAAACAAAAGACGAAGAAGAAAAAGCAACTCTCAATTACGAACTTTGGAAAATGACTTCAGAAGAAAAATACAAAATTGAAGCATCAAAACTCTACCAAGAATTATATTCTAAAATTCCAAATTTCGAATACAAAAAACGCATCGAAGAACTTTCCCAAACCTAAGGCAAACCCCAAATGTTCATTCCAAGACACGAAACAGAAGTTTTACAGAAAAAGCTAACTCAAGCAATCGAAAATGGAATTGGCTCAACAATTCTAATCTCTGGTGAACCTGGAATCGGTAAAACTACTCTCATTAAAAATTTTATGGACAACTGCGACAGCACTTCTGAAAAGAACGTCTTAACAGCAATTGGTTCTTGCTTGGATATGGACGGAGTTTCAAGAGGCTTTCTTCCTTGGAGAGAAGTCTTAATTGAACTTGATGCAGACAAAGCAGCAGGTAAAGATGAGGAAAAGAAGTCTAACTTTAAAAAAATAGTAAAAACTGTTTTCGATGAAGCAGGTTCTCAGTGGCTTGAAGCAATTCCTGTAATCGGAGACATTTCTTCTGCAATTTTTGAGACTGCAAAGACAATCTCAAAAGACGAATTAATTGATGTTGAAACAGGAGATACAAAAAAACTTGCTTTAAAAGACAGACTCAAAAATGTTGCAAAAGAATGTACAGGAGAATGGCTGAATGTAATTCCTGTTGTAGGAAATTTGTCAGCTGCGATTTACAAAACTACGAATGCGATTCAGAAATCTAAGAAAATTAGTTACGCACAAAATCAGCAAGACTTTTTCATTCACGTAATGTCTCAGCTTCGTGAACTTGCAGAACACAACCCTGTTATGATTTACGTTGACGATTTGCAATGGGCTGACATTTCTTCGATGAATCTGTTTTTCTATTTGGCAAAGAACTTGAAAGATTCACCTTATCCAATGGTTTTAATTGGCTCATTCCGACCTCAAGACGTGAAAGATGGAAGACTCAATCCAATTTCAGGCGAAATTGAGCGTCATCCTTGGGAAGAAAAAATTAATAACTTGAAACGTTACGATGCAGCAGAGTTCGTTGAAGTTTCTTACTTAAATCAAAAACAAATTTCATCTTACATTGATTTGCAGTTTCCAAAGAATGAATTCAGCGAAAAGTTTAAAGAGGAAATAGTAAATCTCACAAGAGGTAATTCGCTTTTTGTTCGGGAACTTTTACTTAACCTTGAAGAACGAAAAATCATTTTTGTAAAAAACGGAACTTACTTTGCAGACGAAACATTAGATATTTCAACTTTACCACAAACAGTTACAGGAATTATTGAGGAAAGATTTCAAAGGCTTAGTGAAGATTTGCAGGAGATTTTGCAAATTGCTTCTGCACAAGGAAGTGATTTTTCTTTGGAATTAATTAGTGCAATTTTAGAAATTAAGACATTCAAACTTAGTACAAAGATGAATGCCTTACAGCAGAAGTATTCACTTGTCCTAAAGTCAGAGACAGTTTATGACAAACTCAAAAAGATTTACAATTTCACTCACAACTTAGTTCAAAAATACATTTACTACCAAATGAGTGAGGATTTCAGATTAGATTTACACAGTGCTTTGGTTGACACTTTGGAAGACTTTTTTGAAGGAGAAGAAATTTACAAAGTTGCAGAACCTTACTCTTATCACTTTGGAGTTGCGAATGGAATTATTGATGAAAACGGGAAACTGCAAATTGAAAATGAAATTGAAAAAGAGAGTTTGAAGAAGTATTTGGAGTTTCAAAAATACTTAGCAGATAATTTGAAAAAGAGTTATCAAAATGAAGAAGCAATTTCTAAATATTCTGAACTTTGTGAAATTGCAAAACTTCTGGGTGACAAGAAATTAGAAATGAAATTTAGACTAACCTTAGCTCAAATTTATTTTAGAGTCTCTCAATATGAAAAAGCACTTTCATTTTCTAAAGAGGCTTTGGAAGAGTGTAAAAAATACAATTTGAGAATGCAAGAAGCAGATTTTCATTTAGAGGTTGGGAATTCATTAAGCGTACAAGGTAATAAAGAAGAGTCAAGGAAACATTACGAACAATCTTTAGCACTTTATGAAGAATTAAATGACAAAATTGGACAAGCAAATGTGTTAGGAAATATTGGGAATCTTTTTGATAAGATAAATGAATCTAAAGTAGCTGAAGAATATTTTAGAAAAGCATTAAAGCTAAATAACGAACTTGGAAATAAATCAGGAGCTTCAAAAAATATCGGAAATATAGGTGTTATTTATGGGGTAAAAGGTGAGTTTGATAAATGTCTAAAATACTTTGAAGATTCTTCCGAGATGAGAAAAGGCAGCAATGACAAAAATGGAATTGCCTTGAATATTGGAAATATGGGAGCTGTTTATGGAAACAAAGGTGAGTTTGATAAAGCTTTAAAATGCTATAAAGAAAGTTTAAAAATTAGCGAAGAGATTGGTGACCGAAGTAATCTCTCTCATTTTTTTGCAAACATTGGACTAATTTATAGTTATAAATGTGAGTTTGAAGATGCTTTGGAATTCCTTCATAAAAGTTTAAAAATTAATGAGGAAATTGGATTTAAGGGTGGAAAATTATATACTTTAAGATTGATGGCAATAGCTTACTACAGAATAAAAAATTACCCTAAAACCAAAGAATGTTTTGAAAAAATATTGGGACTCTCAAGTAGTCTAAATTTCGAACTTAGAGTTATAGAACAAAAAATGAATTTTAAACTTGGAGACTCCAAAAACCCTCCTAAAAAGCTTCTCAAAATGCTTGCTGAAACAGAAGACAAAGAAGAAATTGCAAACCTCAAGTACGAACTCTGGAGAATGACTTCCGAAGAGGAATACAGAATTGAAGCATTAAAACTCTTCCAAGAATTATATTCTAATTATCCTTACTTTATTTACAAAGAGAGTATCGATAAACTTTCCTCTAAATAAGGCAAATCCCAAATGTTCATTCCAAGACACGAAACAGAAGTTCTACAAGAAAAACTAAACCAAGCAATCGAAAATGGAATCGGTTCAACAATACTAATTTCGGGTGAACCCGGAATTGGTAAAACTACTCTCGTTAAAAATTTTATGGACAACTGCGACAGCACTTCTGAAAAGAACGTCTTAACAGCAGTTGGTTCTTGCTTGGATATGGACGGAGTTTCTCGTGGTTTTCTTCCTTGGAGAGAAGTTCTAATTGAACTTGACGCAGACAAAGCAGCGGGTAAAGACAAAGAGAAAAAATTTAACTTTAAAAAAATAGTAAAAACTGTTTTCGATGAAGCAGGTTCACAGTGGCTTGAAGCAATTCCTGTTATCGGAGACATTTCTTCTGCAATCTTTGAAACTGCTAGAACAATCTCAAAAGATGAACTCATCGACACAGAGACAGGCGATTCCAAGAAACTTGCCTTAAAAGACAGACTCAAAAACGTAGCAAAAGAATGTACAGGAGAATGGTTAAATGTAATTCCTGTCGTAGGAAATCTGTCAGCAGCGATTTACAAAACAACAACTGCAATTCAGAAATCTAAGCAAGTAACTTACTCGCAAAACCAACAAGACTTTTTCATTCGAATGATGAACAGATTCAGAGAATTAGCGGAAACAAATCCAGTTGTGATTTACGTTGACGACTTGCAATGGGCAGATATTTCTTCAATGAATTTATTTTTCTACTTAGCCAAAAACCTTAAAGATTCACCTTATCCTTTAGTTCTGATTGGTTCATTTCGACCAGAAGATATAAAGAATGGAAGATTAAATCCAATTTCTGGTGAAATAGAAAGACATCCTTGGGAAGAGAAAATTAATAATTTGAATCGTTACGGTGCAGTTGTGGAAATAAAAATTAGTTACTTGAGTAATAATCAAATCTTAGATTTTATAAATTTACAATTTCCGCAAAATGAGTTTTCTAATGGGTTCAAAAACGAAATTATCAATCTTACGAGAGGCAATTCACTTTTTGTCAAAGAGTTAATTTTGAATTTACAGGAAAGAGGAATCATATTCCAAGTTGATGGAAAATTTTATTCAGATGAGACTTTGGATTTATCAACTTTACCAACAACTGTTTCGGGTGTAATTGAAGAAAGATTCCAAAGGCTTAGCGAAGATTTACAAGAAGTTTTACAAATTGCCTCAGTGCAAGGAAGTGATTTTTCTTTAGAATTAATAAGCACTGTCTTAGAAGAAAATAATTTCAAACTTTTAAAAAAGGTTCAAGATTTACAACAAAAATATTCTCTAATCTTGAAATCTGAGACAGTTTACGATAAACTGAAAAAGATTTATGAATTTGTCCACAACTTGGTTCAGAAATATATTTACTACCAAATGAGTGAGGATTTTAGATTAGGCTTACACGGAATTTTGGCAGAAACTTTGGAGTCATTTTTTGAAGGTGATGAGATTTTTAAAGTTGCAGAACAGTATTCGTTTCACTTTGGAGTTGCGAACCAAATTATCTCTGAAAATGGTAAGATTTCTTTTAACAACATTGGAATCGAAAGTGAAAAATTAGACAAATATTTAAAATTCCAAATTTACCTTGCTGAAAATTATAGGAAAAATTATCAGAACGAAGAGGCAATTAATAAATTATTCGAATTAGTCGAAATCTATAAATTACAATCGAAAAAAGAAGCCGAAGTAAAAACCAAATTAAAGATTTCAAAAACTTATTCTCTAATGGGTGAGTTTGGAAAAGCGTTACCAATTTCGGAAAAATGTCTTGCCGATTCGGAAGAGCATAATTTTAGAGATTTGTTTGGGATTGCACAAAATCAAATTGGCTTAATTTCTATGAACCAAGGTAACTTTGAGAAGGCTTTAGAATTTTACAAAAGCTCTTTGGAAATCAGTACGGAATTAGGAGATAAAGCTAAAATTTCAGAAACAATCTCACTAATAGGTCTAATTTATTCGGACAAAGGTGAATTAGACAAAGCAATGCAGCAGTATCAAAAATCATTGATGATTTGCGAAGAATTGGAAGATAAAGTTGGAATTTCATACGCTTACGGAAATATGGGAAATATTTATTCTTCACAAGGAAATAAAGAAAAGGCAATGGAGTGTTGCAAAAAACTTTTGGAAATTAGTGAAGAGATAAAAAACAAACGAGGAATTGCATTTGCGGTTGGCAACATTGGAACTCTTTTTTTAGAAGCAAAAGAGTATGCAAAGGCTTTGGATTATTTGCAAAAAGCAAAAAAAATAAGTGAGGAATTAGGCAATAGAAACGGATTACTAATAAGTTTTATAAATATTGGGAAAATTTATAAAGCTCAAGGTAACTTTGAAAAAGCAATAGAGTATTTTGACAAATCCATCAAGTTGGCAAAAGAATTAGGAATCAAATTTTTCTTAAGCCTACTGCTAATTGGCAAAGCAGAAATATTATTTTTTCTAAAAAACTTGAGTGAAGCTAAAAAAATAATCTCCGAAGGTTTAGAAATCGCAAAAGAAATAGGCAAAAAAGACGATATTTTCAAAGGTAAACTACTTTCCTCCAAAATAGATTTTGCACTTGGAGACAAGGAAAATCCACCAAAACAACTCCTCGAAATACTCACTGAAACAAAAGACAAAGTTGAAATTGCAGATTTAAACTACGAACTTTGGAAAATGACATCTGACAGAAAGTATAAAATCGAAGCATTAAACCTCTACCAAAGATTATATTCTAAAACCCAAAAAGATTATTTTAAAAAATACATTGAAGAACTAGAAAACTAAGGTAAGTCACAAATGTTCATTCAACGACACGAAACAGAAGTTTTACAGAAAAAATTAAGCCAAGCAATCGAAAATGGAATCGGTTCAACAATTCTAATTTCAGGTGAACCCGGAATCGGTAAAACTACTTTAATCAAAAACTTTATGGACAATTGTGACAAAGCTTCAGAAAAGAATGTTCTCACAGCAATTGGTTCTTGCTTAGATATGGACGGAGTTTCGAGAGGTTTTTTGCCTTGGCGAGAAGTTCTAATTGAACTTGACGCAGACAAAGCAGCAGGTAAAGATGAGGAAAAGAAGTCTAACTTTAAAAAAATAGTAAAAACTGTTTTCGATGAAGCAGGTTCACAATGGCTTGAAGCTATTCCTGTAATCGGAGACATTTCTTCTGCAATCTTTGAAACAGCAAAGACAATCTCTAAAGATGAATTAATTGACACTGAAACAGGCGATTCTAAGAAATTAGCTTTAAAAGACAGACTCAAAAACGTTGCAAAAGAATGCACAGGAGAATGGCTGAATGTAATTCCTGTTGTCGGGAATTTGTCAGCAGCAATTTACAAAACAACCAATGCCATTCAGAAATCTAAACAAGTAACTTACTCACAGAATCAACAAGATTTTTTTGTTAGAGTTATGCACAGATTTCGTGAATTGGCAGAATCTAATCCTGTTGTAATTTATATTGATGACTTGCAATGGGCAGATATTTCTTCAATGAATCTTTTTTTCTACTTATCCAAAAATTTAAAAGACGAGCCTTATCCAATGGTTTTGATTGGTTCCTTCAGACCACAAGACATAAAAGATGGAAGACTGAATCCAATTTCAGGTGAAGTAGAAAGACATCCTTGGGAAGAAAAGATAAATAATCTTCAGCGTTACAGTGCTATTGACTTAGTTGAAGTCTCTTACTTAGACCAGAGCCAAATTGGTTCTTACATTGATTTGCGGTTTCCACAAAATGAATTTAGTGCAAAATTTAAAAATGAAATTGCAACACAGACTAAAGGCAACTCACTCTTTGTTAGAGAACTTTTACTGAATTTGGAAGAACGAGAAATCATCTATGAAAAAGATGGAATGTATTTCTCAGACGAAACTTTGGACTTAACAACTTTACCGACCACAGTTTCTGGTGTAATTGAAGAAAGATTCCAAAGGTTAAAGGAAGAATTGCAAGAAGTTTTGCAAATTGCTTCTGTTCAAGGAACTGATTTTTCTTTGGAAGTCATCGGTACAATTTTAGAAGACAGTAATCTGAAACTACTCAAAAAAGTCCAAGAATTACAAAAGAAATATTCCCTAATTTTGAAGTCGGAAACAGTTTACGACAAACTAACTAAGATTTACAACTTTACACACAATTTGGTTCAAAAATACATTTACTACCAAATTAATGAAGATTTTAGACTTGAAATCCATTCGATGATTGTTGAAACTTTAAAGAATTTCTTTGAGGGTGATGAAATTTACAAAGTTGCTGAACAGTATTCTTTTCACTTTGGAGTCGCTAATGAAATTATTGATGAAAATGGGAAAATCATTTTTTCAATTGAAGCCTACTCAGAAGAAACTTTAAATGAATACTTAAAATTCATAAAGTATTTGGGAGAAAAATATAAAGACGAGTACCGCAATGAAGAAGCAATAGGGAAATATTTGACAATAATTGAAATCCTAAAAATTAAAGCTGATAACGAAGCTGAAATTATGGCTCAAATTGACATTTCAAAAATTTATACTTTTATCGGCAAAGTTGACGAAGCTATTTCGGTTTTAAAAAAGTGTTCGGAACAAGCCCAAAACCTCTCCTTTAAAAAATTGCAAGGAGTTGCTTTTAACGAAATTGGAGTAAACCTGGTTTATCAAGGTAATTTTGACGAAGGTATGAAGTATTTTTTAAAACAAGTTGAAATTTGCAATGAGATTGGAGAAAAAGATAAAATCTTAAATGTTTACGGAAATATGGGAGTTGTTTATGCAGAAAAGGGTGATTATGACAACTCTATCGAAAGTTTCCAAAAATCATTAAAAATCGGCAAAGAAATCGGTGACAAAAAAGGAATTGGAAACGCAATTGGAAACATTGGAATTGTTTACACCGAAAAAAACGAATTAGGCAAAGCAATGGAGTGTTTTGAGGAACAACAAAGAATTTATGAAGAAATCGGTGACAAAAATGGAGTTTCAATTGCACTTGGAAATATGGGCAGGGTTTATGGGAGCCAAAAAAATCCAGGAAAAGCAATTGAGTGTTACAGAAAACAGATAAAAATTTGTGAGAAACTCGGCAACAAAAGAGGAATTTCGATTGCTTCAGGAAATATTGGTAGTGTTTTTAAAGGTATCAAAAGTTATGAAAAGGCTATGGAGTATTTCCAAAAGAAAATGATTCTTTGTAAAGAGTTGGGAGATAATTTCGGGCTTTCAATTGTACTTGGAAATATCGGAGAAATTCATAGGATAAATGGAGAGTTCGACAAAACTTTAGAGAATTTTGATAAGGCAATCGAAGTTTTAAGAAATCTAGGAATCCCAAGATACTTGTGTAACCAACTAATGGAAAAAGCTGATTTACTTTTTTCGACTAAAAAATATGAAAATGCAAAAGCCATAAACTCAGAAGTCCAAAAGCTTGCTGATAAAAACAATCTAAATGAATTTATTGATAGAAGTAGAAGCCTTGCAGAAAAGATAAATTCAGTAATTTAAAAAGAATTTATCTTTATAAAATTCTTTTTAAAGCTCTAAAAATATTTCTTTCGTTAATACTAAAATCATCGTCTGATTTGAAAAGGTCCATAATTTCTTCGAGCAATCTGTCTTTAGTTGCATCTGTCATTAAATATTTATCTTTTAATTCCATAATCAGTTGAATCACTTCATAATCTGACATTGAATCACTTAATTTTTTCAATTCCTTCAAGCGTTTTTCAGAAACGATTTCTACTAAAATATCGTTCTCCTCTTCAGAAACATTGAAATCTGCTCTCGCCGCATAAAGAAATAAAAAGGCTTTAAAATCCTTATAATCTAATTCATTAGGTGTAAGTGACATTTATTTTTCCTCTGTTTTTCTTTAGTTAAATATTTTCATTCAATTTAAATTAGAATCACTACCTAACAAATTCATTTTTTTCGAAAAGTAGCTTGTGCAAATTCCTCACAACCTCTTGAACATCTTTAGACTCAACCACAAAACTAAGAACAATTCCTAAAGTTCCTTGCGAGAAAACGTGAATCTTAAAATTCATCAAGTTGTGCAAAATTAATTCGAGACTGTCCTTCTTTAACCAAAAGTTCTTTCCGACAATTCCAACCAAACCAACATTTTCCGAAACTTTAATTTCACCCAGAAGTTTTAGTTCTTGCTTAACTCTGTCATACTCAGAAGTCTTCTCAAAAACAATTCCAACTCCTGACTCCGAAATTGTTACAGCATCAACGTTCACTTTATTTTTTGCAAAAACTCCTGTTACCAAAGCCAAAAATTCTGCGTGTTGAATCATTTCAAACGGAACTACTTGCAAATTCACCAAACCTTCTTTAAAAGCAATTGCCTTCGGTTCTTGCGAATCTTTCGAAACATTTTTAGTAATTTTTGTTCCTTCGGCTTGTGGCTTTTT
Organism: Calditrichota bacterium; assembly: GCA_008501735.1. GTDB lineage: Bacteria > CLD3 > CLD3 > CLD3 > CLD3 > CLD3. The sequence goes on from QQUF01000035.1 coordinate 101,020, forward strand.
TGAATTCAAAATGTAAACTGGAATTTTGCGTTCGATTGCAGGACGAATCGTCGAAGGGTGAAGCACTTTTGCTCCAAAGTAAGCAAGTTCAGAAGCTTCGTTAAAAGAAAGCGATTCAACAGTTTTTGCCTCTGAGCAAATTCTTGGGTCAGTTGTCAGAACTCCACTAACGTCAGTCCAAATTTCGATTTGTGCAACACTCAAAAGCGAACCGAAAATCGCCGCAGAAAAATCAGAGCCTCCACGACCAAGAGTTGTTGTAATTCCATTTTCGTCAGAACCAACAAAACCTTGTAAAACAGGAACAGAATCAGCTTCGTAAATTGGTTTTACAATTTCTTCCAATTTGATTTTTGTCTTTGGAAAATCAGGAACTGCTTTTGCAAAGTGACTGTCAGTTACCAAAACTTTTCTTGAGTCACAAAGATTGGCTTTTACTTTGTGAAAATTCAACGCTTCAGAAATTATCAAAGTCGAAAGTCTTTCCCCATAAGAAAGAAAAGTATCCAAAAATCTCGGCGTAAGTTCTCCGTAAAGTGAAACTCCTGTGAGCAAGTCTTTGAGTTCCTCCAAAAGCAAGTCAAGTTTTCGCCTAATTTCTTCCTCATTTCCTGCACCTTTTAGCAAAACTCCAACAGTGTTAAAATGCAAAATTCGGATTTCATCTCGGACAATTTCTTTAGCTTTTTCCAGTTGATTTTCTTTGGCAAGATTTGCACAAAAAAGCAATCTGTCTGTAATTTTCCCCATTGCAGAAGCTACAAGAATTGGTGAAAAACCTTGCTCTATTTTGGACTTCACAATCGAAATTAAATTCAGAATTGCTTTAGCATTTTCAACGGAAGTTCCGCCGAATTTCATTAAAATTGGAGTTTTTTGCATCGGTCTTTTGGGTAAAACCTTCTTTCAAAATTAACAACTGACACAAAGCTGTCAGAGGTAAAGATTAAGTTTGACTTGGCTTAAGAATGCCTTAAAATAATGTAAAATATCCTAAACCGAAACTTAACTTTTTGGTCAAAATGAATAAATTTAAATTAGTCTCGAACTACAAACCCGCTGGCGACCAACCAAAAGCAATCGAAGAACTTTTGCAAGGAATAGAAAAAGGACAGAATCACCAAACTTTACTTGGTGTTACAGGAAGCGGAAAAACATTTTCAATGGCAAACATTATCGAAAAGTTAAACAGACCGACTTTGATAATTTCGCACAACAAAACGCTTGCGGCACAGCTTTACAGCGAGTTCCGCAATTTCTTTCCAGAAAACGCAGTCGAATATTTTATTTCTTACTACGACTACTACCAACCTGAATCTTACTTGCCAACGACTGACACTTACATCGAAAAAGTTACTGCAATTAATGAAAACATCGATAGACTCAGACTACGTGCAACAAGTTCGGCTTTGGCAAGACGAGACGTAATCATTGTTGCTTCCGTTTCTTCAATTTACGGACTTGGGAATCCTGAGCAGTACAGATTTATGGTTGTAGAAGTCTCAGTTGGCGACGAAATTGAGCGAAATTCACTTCTTCGCAAACTCGTTGACATTTACTATACTCGCAATGACATTGCTTTTGAAAGAGGAACTTTCCGAGTTCGCGGAGACATCATCGAAATTATTCCTGCTTATGAAGAAACGGCAATCAGAATTTCGATGTTTGGTGACGAAATTGAGTCAATCGAAGAAATCGACACACTAAAAGGTGAAACTATTCGCAAAATGAGTCAAGTTTACATTTACCCTGCAAAGCATTTTGTAACAACAGAAGACCGAATCGAAAAAGCCTTGAAAGAGATTGAAGAAGAATTAGTTGATAGATTAGCTTACTTCCGTAAAAATGGTAAACTTCTCGAAGCTCAAAGAATTGAAACTCGTGTAAACTACGACCTCGAAATGATGAAAGAGCTTGGATTTTGCTCAGGAATTGAAAATTACTCAAGATTTATGGACGGGCGAAAAGAAGGCGAAACTCCGCACACTTTATTCGATTACTTTCCAAAAGATTATTTACTTTTTATTGATGAATCTCACGCAACACTTCCACAAATTCGTGCAATGTACAACGGAGACCGTTCAAGGAAAATGAGTTTGGTTGACCACGGTTTCAGACTTCCTTCAGCTTTGGACAATCGTCCTTTAAAATTTGAAGAATTCGCATTGAAAGTGAACCAAGCGATTTACGTTTCCGCAACTCCTGCTGACCTTGAACTTGAAAAATCTGGCGGAGTTGTTACCGAACAAATTATTCGTCCAACAGGTTTACTTGACCCTGAAATCGAAGTCCGAAAAATCAAAGGTCAAATCGACGACCTTTTAATCGAAATCCAAGACAGAGTTTGGAAAGACGAGAGAATTTTGATTACAACTCTGACCAAAAAGATGAGTGAAAGTTTGGCGGATTTCCTCAAAGAAGCAGGAGTAAAAGTCAAATATTTACACTCAGAAATTCATTCGCTTGACAGAATAAAAATTTTGCGTGAACTAAGACTTGCAGAAATTGATGTTTTGGTTGGTGTGAACTTGTTAAGAGAAGGACTTGACTTACCCGAAGTTTCGCTTGTCATAATTTTGGACGCAGACAAAGAAGGGTTCTTGCGTTCAGAACGTTCTTTGATGCAGACAGTCGGAAGAGCAGCGAGAAATTCGGCAGGAAAAGTAATTTTCTACGCCGACAAAATGACAAATTCAATGGCAAAAACAATTTCCGAAACAAACCGAAGACGCAAAGTCCAAATGGAATACAACCAAAAACACGGAATTCAGCCCAAAACAATCACACGCACAAAAGACGAAATTATGAAACTCACTTCCGTTGTTGAAATGATTCGTAAAGATGAAGACCAAAAAGAGAAAGTCAAAGATTTTGAATTTAAAGCCGCAAGCCTTGACCCTGTCGAAGTTATCAAAGAATTAGAGAAAGAAATGTACCTTTGCGTTGAAAGACTCGAATTCGAGAAAGCCGCACAATTCCGCGACGAAATCCAAAAACTGCAAAAAGAGTTAGGACAGAAGTTCATCTAATTTTAATCACGGATTTTATGGATTAAAGGATTAACACGGATTTTGGTTAAGTACCAAACTTTAAAACCCGTGCAATCAGTGTAATCTGTTTTAATCCGTGATTCTGACAATGATATTAAAGTTTATTTTCGTAAATTGGTTGCTGAAATTCAATAATTAAAAATATTTAGGACTTTAGAAAATGGACTTCAAAACTCTTGATGTAAAAATGGAAGGTAAACTCGGAATTCTCACAATCAACAGACCTGAAGTGAGAAATGCGATTAACCTTGAAACAGTCAACGAAATTTACAAAGCACTTGATTTCTTCCAAGAAAATGAGGCTTCTGTTGTAATAATTACAGGAGCAGGCGACAAAGTTTTCGTTTCGGGAGCAGACATTAACGACCTAAAAACTCGCAATAAATTCGACGCTTTCAAAGGGATCAACAACAAACTTTTTGACACAATCGAAAAGTTTTACTGTCCTGTAATCGCAGCAATTAACGGATTTTCACTTGGAGGTGGTTTTGAAATCGCTTTAGCTTGTGACATCAGAATTGCAAGTACAAGAGCAAAATTCGGTTTCCCTGAAACAAGTCTTGGAATCATTCCCGGAGCAGGTGGAACTCAAAGACTTCCAAGATTAATCGGCTTAAGTAGAGCAAAAGAAATCGTTCTCACAGGTAGAATTTTTGGGGCAGAAGAAGCAAAGAATGTTGGAATTGTAGCAGAAGTTACAGAACCAGAAGCACTTTTGGAAAAAGCAACAGAAGTCGCCGAAAAAATTATGGCTCGAGCTCCACTCGCAGTAAGATTCGCAAAACTCAATTTGAACAACTCAACACAAACTCCACAAGATGCAGGAATGCTTTTGGAAATGATTTCTCAAGCTGTTCTTTTTGAGTCTGACGACAAACTCGAAGGAATGACAGCTTTCTTAGAAAAACGTAAAGCCGACTTCAAAGGCAGATAAAATTAAAAAATTGACCTTAACATTTTTACTTGTTGCCTCTACTCTCCAAGCAACGAGTATTTCCTTCTCAACTTACTTAGGTGGAAGTTCTGCGGACTTAGGTTATGGAATTGATGTTGACTCACAAGGAAATTCCTTTGTTACGGGTTGGACACAAAGCACAAATTTTCCAACGACAAGTGGTTCTTTCAATGAAAATTTTAGCGGAGTAAGAGACATTTTTGTTACTAAAATGAACTCACAAGGAAGTGCTTTAGTTTTCTCAACTTACTTAGGCGGAAGCTCAGCAGAAGAAGCTCTTGCCATAAAAGTTGACTCACAAGGAAATTCTTATTTTAGCGGTTCTACAAAATCTCAAGACTTTCCGACAGTGAGTTCTTCTTTTGACACAACTTCCAATTCTTCAAAAAAAATTTTTGTTACCAAACTGAACAACTTAGGTAACAGTCTAATTTTTTCAACTTTTCTTGGCGGAACCCAAAACGATGATTCATACTCACTCGAACTAAGTTCACAAAATGAAGCTATTGTTTCAGGAACTACCGTTTCAGTCGATTTTCCTGTTTCGAGCGGAGCTTTTGACGAAAATTTTAACAGTGGTTTCGGAGACGTTTTGTTAACAAAATTCAATCCGAGTGGAACAGCTTTGAGTTTTTCAACTTTCCTTGGCGGTTCTGCTGCCGACAACAGTTACTCACTTGAAATTACTTCTGACAACAAAATTATCATTGCAGGAAGCACTGGTTCAAGCAATTTTCCAACCACAAACGGTATTTTTCAAAATTCAAAAAATGGCTTGACTGACAACTTCCTAACCAAGTTTGAAAGCGACGGAACAGCATTAAATTTCTCAACTTTTTTAGGTGGAAGTTTGGCAGTCGTTGGTGGAACAGCAGGATTTGGAACTCAAGCAGTTTACGAAATTGCCCTAAACCAATCTGAAAATGCAATTGGTTTGACAGGTGTAACTTTGGCGGTTGATTTTCCAACAACAAGCGGAAGTTTGAGCCAAATGAGAATGGGAAGCGACGACGCTTTTGTTACCAAAATGAACTCCGACGGAACTGCATTAATCTTTTCAACTTACTTTGGCGATGAATTTAGCGAAACGGGTTACGGAATTGGATTTCTTAGCGATGAATCGGTTGTAGTTACTGGAGTAATTAATTTTTCTGCGGGAAGTCCGTCAAAGCAAAAATCAAAAATTTCTCACGGGATTTCAGATGTTTTTGTCAGTAAGCTGAATGCTTTAGGAAACACAATGGTTTTCTACGACTCACTCGGTGGAAATGATGTTGAAGAACAGCAAATCGGAACACCTTCTTTAGTCAAAAATGATTTTCTTTTTGTAACGGGAAATGTTACTTCTGTTGACTTCCCAACGACAAACGGAGCTTTTTCAGAAAACTACAACAGTGGCACAAACGATGCTTTTTTAACAAAGTACGATTTCACAAATGCCACAGAAATTGAAACCAAACAAAATCTTAAAAACTCATTTTCTCTTAGCCAAAACTATCCAAACCCTTTCAACCCAACAACTTCCATAAATTACGAATTACTAATTACTAATTACGAGAGAAGCACATTGGCAATTTTTAATATTTTGGGCAAGAAGGTCAAAGGATTTGTTTTGAATAAAAACAAAGGTTCTGTTGTTTGGAACGGCACAAATGAGCTTGGTGAAGAAGTTGCAAGTGGAATTTATTTTTACCAACTGCAAAATTCAGGCTTTTCCCAAACAAAGAAAATGTTACTTTTAAAATAGTAGAGATGCACGGCTGTGTGTCTAAAAAATTCTGTGCCTCTAAAAAAGAAAGAAGAAAAATGTCAGAAAAAATTGAAAAAGCCACACTTGGTGGAGGTTGCTTTTGGTGTCTCGAAGCAATTTACCAACGAGTTAAAGGAGTTAGCAAAGTTGAATCAGGTTACGCAGGTGGAAAAAACGAAAACCCAAATTACCGAGAAGTTTGTAGCGGAACAACAAACCACGCAGAAGTAATACAAATCACTTTTGATTCGGAAGTAATTTCCTTTGAAGAAATTCTTTTCATTTTCTGGAGAATTCACGACCCAACAACTTTGAACAGGCAAGGAGCAGATGTCGGAACTCAGTACCGTTCGGTGATTTACTTTCACGACGAGAATCAAAAAGAAATCGCTTTAAAATCTAAGTCAGAGACGGAAAATGCAAAAATTTGGTCAAACCCAATTGTAACTGAAATTTCGTACTTACCTAAATTTTTCAAAGCAGAAGAAAGCCACCAAAATTATTTTAACGACAACTCTAACCAACCTTATTGCCGTGCAGTTATCGAACCAAAAGTTCGTAAGTTTATGGAAGCTTTTGAACCAAAAGCCTAAAATCAAATTTTAATAAAAACCAAATTTTGAAGTGCAATGAGAACAGTAGTTTTTTACTCACCTTACTTTGGCGAAAACACTTTGCGTTACGTTTACGCACTTAGAAAATTTCCAAACATAGAAATCATCGGACTTGGCCAAGACAGCTATGAGAATGTTGAGAAAGCTGGTTGCTTCGACCATTTTGTGAAAGTTGAAAATGCTTTTAACCAAGTTGAACTTGAGCAAGCTCTTCACCAAATTTTGCAAAATCGGAAGATTTACAGAATTTTCAACATTCAAGAATCTCTGCAACTTCTGATTGCACGTCTTCGCGAAAAATACAACATTGAAGGAGTGCGTTTTACGACTGCCCTAAAGTTTCGTGACAAGGCTTTGATGAAACAGATTTTTAAAAAAAATGCTATTCTCTGTGCTAATTATCAAAAAGCCGAAAGTAACGAGGAGGCATTTGATTTTGCAGAAAGAAACGAGTTCCCAATAATTTTGAAACCGCTAAAAGGCGTTAGCTCCAAAAGCACTTTCCTAGTTGTAAGCAAAAAAGATTTAGAGAAAACTCTTGAGGAATTTAAAATTTCAGAATCAGAACCTGCGATTCTTGAAGAATTTATTGACGGTGAAGAAGGCTCTTTCGACACTTTGACGCTTAACGGTGAAATTAAATTTCAGTCAATTACGCACTACGTTCCACCACTTTTGCACGTTATCCGAAATCCTTGGATGCAACTAATTTGTGCTTTCGACAAAAATTTAAATGACCCAAAGTATAACGACATTCGGAAAACAGGAAAAAAGGTAATCAAAGCACTTGGGCTGCAAACTGAAATGACTCATATGGAATGGTTCAGACGAAAAAGTGATGGAAAAATTTACGTCGGTGAAATCGCTGCAAGAGCTCCAGGAGGTCCAACAATTGATTTGCATAATTTTGGACATAACATTGACCTTTACTACGAATGGGCAAATGTAATGCTTGAAGGAAATTACACATTAGGAACTCCTGAACCAAAATTTAGCGTTGCAGGAGCTTGTTTACGTTCACAAGGAATTGGAACTCACATTACTGAAATCACAGGAGTTGATTTGATAAAAGAAAAAATGGGGCATTTAATGTGTGGCTTAGAACTTCCTGAAATCGGTGCAAAAAGAGTCATCGGTTACGGAGGCGAAGGTTTGCTTTACGTTCGCGGAGAAGATTACCAAGAAATGCTCAAAGCAGCGACTTTTGCTTGTGAAAATATTCGTTTTAATAGTTAAATTTGTTATCAACTTTTTACCAAAATATTCTAAGGAAAAATAAAAATGCTAGATGTTGTTTTTTACTCACCTCATTTTGGACAGAACACTCTAAGATTTGTCGAACCAATTAAAAACTTGCAAGACGTAAATTTAATCGGTTTAGGACAAGACTCACAAGAATACATTGACGGATTAGGTTGCTTTAACGAGTTTTACAGAGTTGAAAATGCAACAGACGAAGAGCAGTTGACCGAAGCCTTGACAAAAATTTCGCGTGGCAGAAAAATTGATAAATTGCTCAATACTTTAGAAGAATATCAAATTATGGTTGGCAGACTCAGAGAAAAATTTGGAATCGAAGGTCTTGACTCAGAAACTGCCAAAAAATTCCGTGACAAAGCTTTGATGAAACAAGTCTTCAAAGAAAATGGAATCCTTTGTGCCGATTACCAAAGAACTGAAAACAACGAAGACGCAAGAGAATTTATCGCAAGAAATGGTTTTCCAATTATCGCAAAACCTCTCAAAGGTGCAGGTTGTGTGAATACTTTTTTGATTTTTAATGACGAACAATTTGAAAGTGCTTTGAAGGCTTTGAATCCTTCACCTGAAAATCCTTCAATTTTAGAAGAATTTATTCAAGGCGAAGAAGGTTCTTTCGACACTTTCACAGTAAACGGCGAAATTGAATTTTATTCGATAACAACTTACAATCCACCACTTTTAGATGCGATGATGAACGAATGGATTCAGCCGATTTATGCTTTGAACAAAAACTTACGTGGAAGCCACAACAATGAAATCAAAGAAATTGGGGCAAAAGTCATAAAAGCACTTGGTTTGAAAACTGCAATGACTCATATGGAATGGTTCAGACGTGAAAGTGATGGGAAAATTTACATTGGAGAAATTGCTGCAAGACCTCCTGGACACCCTGTAATTGATGTTCACAACTACGCACACGACATTGACATTTTCGCTGAATGGGGAAAGTTGATGATTTATGACAAAAATTTCATAATTGCAGAACCTAAGCACAACGTTGGAGCAGCTTGTCTGAGAGCTCAAGGCGAAGGTCAGACAATCACTGGAATTTCTGGCGTTGAAGAAGCTAAAGACCGTCTCAAAGATTACATTGAAGGATTACACTTACCTGAAATTGGTTCACCAAGAATGGACAGTTACGTTGGAGAAGGTTTACTTTTCTGTCGTGGAGAAGATTTTGAGAAAACTCTTTGGGCTTCAACTTACGGAACAGAAATTATTAAACTTCACTGTTAAACTTAGAGGTAAAAATGCGAAACATAGTTTTTTACTCACCACATTTTGGTGAAAATATTTTAAGGTTTGTAAGACCTCTTTTGGCTTTACAAAATATTCGTTTGATTGGACTTGGACAAGACCCAACAAGTTACGTGAGAAGTCTCAATTGTTTCGATGATTTCTTCCAAGTTTACAACGCAATGGATGAAAAGCAGCTTACTCGTGCACTTTCAGACATCACAAAAAAATATGGACAAGTTGATTCCATTCTAAATATTTTGGAAAACGTCCAAACGCTTCTCGGAAGGCTCAGAGAGAAATTTGGAATCGAAGGACTTGATGAACCAACTGCCGACAAATTTAGAGATAAAGCCGTGATGAAAGATATTTTTCGTGCAAACGGAATCCTTTGTGCTAATCACAAAAAAGTCGCAAGTCCAGAACAAGCAATAGAATTTATTACTCAAAATGGCTTTCCAGTAATTTGGAAGCCTGTTAAAGGTGCAGGTTGTGAAAATACTTTTCTGATTTATAACTCAACTCAGTTCCACGAAATGCTTACAACAGTTCCGCTTAACAACCAAAATCTAGTAATTTTGGAAGAATACATTGAAGGCGAAGAAGGAACTTTTGATGCTCTTGTTTTAAATGGAAAAATTGTTTTTCACGCAATTTCCCAATATTTTCCACCACCTTTAGACGCGATGCTAAATCCTTGGATTCAGACAATTTGTATGTTTGACAAAAATATGGACTCACCCGAAAACGACGAAATAAAATTTATCGGTGCAAAAACTGTTGATGCATTTCAAGTTGAAACTTCAATGATTCATATGGAATGGTTCAGAAGCAAAAAAACAGGTCGAATTTACGTTGGCGAAATTGCTGCAAGACCTGCAGGTGGTTCGATAATTGACGTTTTTAATTTTGGGCACGACATAAATTTATTTTCTGCTTGGGGAAAATTGATGGTCGATAAAGAGTGTAATCTCTCATCAGTTAGGAAATTTAATTCAGGTTCTGCTGCTTTGCGAGCTCAAGGAGCAGGAAGTAGAATCGCTGGAATTTCAGGAATGAATTTAACAGAACACAGGCTTGGAAATTTGATTGTCGGAAGAAAAATGCCTCGTTTCGGAATGCCGAAATCGACAAGTTACATCGGAGATGCTTCTTTGTTTTGTCGAGGTGATAACTATTCGGAAGTTTTTCAAGGCTTAAGGTTTGCCACAGAGGCAATCCAAATTCACTGTGAATAAAAAGAAAACGCATAAAAAATGAAGATAATTTTTTTCGGAACAACTGATTTTGCGGTTGAGAGTTTGAGACGAATTTTGGAAGAAAATCACGAAGTTTGTGCTGTCGTTACGCAACCTGACAGGCGAAAAGGAAGAGGAATGAAACTCGCTTTCACTCCTGTTAAAGAATTTGCGTTAGAAAAAGGAATTCCAATTTTGCAGCCTGAAAACCTCAAAAGAAATTATGAGTTTAATTCTGAATTGAAAAGTTACAATGCAGAGCTTTTCGTCGTTGTTGCTTACAGAGTTTTGCCCGAAGAAGTTTTTGTGATTCCACCAAAAGGAACTTTCAATCTTCACGGCTCACTTTTACCGAAATTCAGAGGAGCAGCTCCAATAAATTGGGCAATTATTCAAGGTGAAAAGGAAACAGGAGTAACAACTTTTTTCATTCAAAAACGAGTTGACACAGGGCAGATTTTACTCAAAGAAAAAACTGAAATTTTACCGAACGAAACTTTTGGCGAACTTTACGAAAGACTCAAAGAAATTGGCTCGGAAGCAACAGTAAAAACAATCAAAATGATTTCCGAAAATAATTTCACACTACAAACTCAAGACGACAACGAAGTTACTCAAGCACCAAAACTAACTCGTGAAAACACAAGAATTGATTGGAACAAGACAGCTTTGGAAGTCAAAAATTTTATTCTTGGTCTTTCGCCGATTCCTTGTTCTTGGACTGAGTTTAGGGAATTGAACTTAAAAATACTTTTTGCGGAAGAAGTTGGGTTTTCAGGAAATCACGAAATTGGAGAACTTGTAGCTCAAAAGAAACGTCTTTTGGTAAAGTGCAAAGATGGTTACCTTTCGGTCAGAAAATTACAGCCACAAGGCAAAAAAGCAATGGAAGTTATAAATTTCCTAAATGGGAGCAGAATTCAGGAAAATGAAAAATTTATCTAAACTCTTTACTTTAATTTTATTCACTTTACTTCTTTCTTGCGGCGAAAATCCAAAAGAAGAGCCAAAATTTTCTTACAAACCCGAACTTGAAAAAGGCTTTTGGTGGGTTACAGGAAAAACTCAATCAGGTTGGGAATCTCGCGATAAAATCAAATCCCGTTACAGAAAATATGAAGTCGAAATTGTTGACTCACTCTTCGTAGGAGTCGGAATTCATTTTACAAATTCGCCAAGGCTTAACAGAAAAAAAGCAAGCAACATTCGTTATAGCTATTTTTTAGACAGAAAAACTGCACAAGTTCTGCAACTCAACAGAATTGACGAAGGAAAACCAACAACTGAACGAGTTGGAACGAACAATCTCGGAATTTTCAGTCTCTCGCCTTTTGTAATGCGAACAGATGAAATTCCTGTTTTCCCACAGTTTCCGTTAGAAATCACAAACGATTACAAAGATTCAACTCTCGCACACTTGCCTTACGTGAAAAATGGTTACGCAAGTGTCAGTGCTTCACAACTTTTCCAACAAGTTAGACCAATCGAGAAAAAAGACTTTGAACAACTAATTGACCGAACTTTGAAAGAGCAAAATGCTTTCCCTGACAGTGGTTACGTCGAAGTTTTGATTTTTGAAAAAATTTCAACAACAGTTGGGAAACTTTATAGACAAGTTTGGCATCCTGAAATCCCATTTTATCTTTTTTCAAGGATTCAAAGTGTGAATTTTACAGAAGCAGAAAGATTCCAAACTTTAGTCGAAGACAAACGAAACAGACTTTTAGTAACAGAATGGTTAGTGGAGTTTAAGAGAGATAAAAAAAAGAAAAAGTAGTGTTTTAACTCAAAACTCTTTTCACTTCTTCTTTCAACTTCGGAACAACGAGTTTTTCAAACCACTCGTTTTTTGCTCGCCAAATGTTGTTTCGTGGTGAAGGGTGAGGCAAAACGAAAAATTTCGGTAGGAAATCTTGGTAATTTTTGACTGTTTCAGTTAGAGTTTTCTTTTTGCTTTGTAGCAAGTAATAATCTTGTGCATACTTTCCAATTAAAAGAATCATTTCGACATTTTGCATTTTTTGAAAAAGTAACTCGTGCCACAAAGGAGCACATTCTTTTCTTGGTGGTAAATCTCCACTTTTCCCTTTTCCCGGATAACAAAAACCCATCGGAACTAAAGCGATTTTCTTTGGATTGTAAAAAATCTCGTTGTCAATTCCCATCCAACTTCTAAGGTTTTCTCCACTTTTGTCTTTCCAAGGAACTCCGTTTCTGTGAACGATTTGTCCGGGTGCTTGACCGATAATTACAATTTTACTTGCTTCGTCAGCCGACAAAATCGGATTCGCCCCTAATTCAAGTTCTGGGATGCAAATCTCACATTTTCTGATTTCTTGCAGTAGTTTTTGCATTTTTATTACAAAGAGTCAAAAATATTTAGGTAAGAATCGTAGCGAAGTTGTTGGATTTTGTCATTTTCTAATGCTTCTAAGACTTTGCATTTTGGTTCGGTAATGTGCTTACAGTTTGAAAATTTACAGTCAGCACCAAACTCTTGAAATTCCTTGAAGCAATCTCTAAGGTTTTCTTTATCAATTCCCCAAAGTCCAAACTCACGAATTCCCGGAGTATCGGCGATGAAACCACCAAAACTTAACTCGAAAAATTCAGAATGAACAGTTGTATGCCGTCCTTTTTCGTTGTAATCACTAACGTCTTTTGTCTTGAGATTTAAGTTAGGTTCGACACAATTTAGCAATGAAGATTTCCCGACTCCTGATTGCCCGATTACGGTAGAAACTTTGTCTTTAAGGGAATTTGCTAATTCCTCAACACCTTTTCCACTCACAGCACTTGTCAGAATTGTTTTGTAACCGATTGACGAGTAAAGCTCTAGCCAAAAATCCGCTTCTTCCTTTTCTGCCAAATCAAATTTATTAAGGCAAATTACCGCCTCAATTTCTTCTCTTTCTGCAACGGTAAGAATTCTGTCCAAAATCCCAGATTTAAATTTCGGTTTTGTAAGCGAAACTACAGCAACAATTTGGTCAATGTTTGAAACAATGACTTGTTCTTTGTCAGTGTAATAGTTTGCTGGTCTCGAAAGCCTACTTCTTCGTGGCAAAACTTCTGAGATTACACCTGAGTTAGAATTTGCCTCAGGTTCAAAAATTACATTGTCGCCAATTGCAACAGGATTGTGTTGGTCGGAATTTGCGATTCGCATTTTGCCCTTAACCGAACAAGTGTAAATTTTACCTTCGGATTTTACAAAGTAGGAACTTCCGTAACCTTTAATGATTTTACCGTTCTTTTGAAGCATCTTATCTTTTAGTTCACTTTTTTGCTTCGCAAGTTAGTTAAAAAACTAAACTTTTTCTAAAACATTAAATTTCTTGAAACAGTCGTAGCCAAATTCTCTTGCGGCACGAATTTGGTCAGGCATTCCAAAGTAATCTTTGTAACCTTCTTCTTCAGCCTTCCAAAGACAATTCCACTCAAAATCAATTGATAGTTCTTCTTCCGCCCAAATTTTTGCAGTTCCACGAAAATACTCACAGCCAGAACTTCCGTCAATTTCAACTTTTGAGATTGGTAAGTCTTGAAGTTCCTCAACAATTTTGGTCAAAGTTCGCTCAACCTTTACCCTTGGTGCTGTCCAATTGTATTTTATTAAATCGCTTTTTCCACCATTAAGAAAGTCGTTAACTGATTCTTTAAATTCTTTTGTTGCTTTTGAATTATTTAGAAAATTTTTAATGTCCATTTTTTATCTCCAGTTTTTATTTTTCGTCCAATTAAATCTAAACAACTATTAAAGTATTCCACTAATTAAAAATTAAATGCATTTTATTGTTTGCGAAAAGAAATTTAGCTAACTTTATTGGCTTTTCATTTTTACAAGTAAACCTTTAAAATTTAGAGATTTAAAAATAAAAATAAATGATTAAAAAATTACTTTCATCACTTGCCGTTTTTTCCTACAAAAACTCAAAAGCAATTCTCATTACAGGTCTTTTGCTGACCCTCGTTTTGGGATTTTTTGCAACCAAACTCAAGCTAAACAGCAATTTTATTTACCTTGTTCCTCAAGATTCAGAAACCGTAAAAAGTTTTTGGGAAGCAAGTACAGACTTCGGAGCGACTGAATACCTTGTAGGATTAATCGAAATCAAAGATGGGCAAAAAGACAAACTTCACAAACTCCAAACTTTCGGAGATTTTTACGTCTCGGAAATTGCAAAAATTCCTGAAGTCTCAACTGTCGAGCACAAAATTAACAAACAGAAACAAAGTTTCTTAGCAGACTTTTTCATTGAAAATTCTCTGCTCTACTTAGACAAACCTGACCTCGAAAAAGTCTTAGGCAAACTTTCCGACGAAAAAATTGCGGAGCAAATCCAAACCGACAAAGAACTTTTGACTTCTCCAATCGGAAGCACTCTCAAAAAAACAATCATTCAAGACCCTCTTTTGATTTCTGAAATTCTCAAAAAATACTATGAAAGAATCACGGGAAAATCAGAAGAAGCCTTCGGTGCAAAAAAAGAATGGTATTTTCTTTCAGAAGACGAACAAGCTCTTTTGGTTTTAATTAAACCCACAAGACTTGCTCAAGACGTTGATTTCTCAAAAGGTTTGATGGAAAAAGTTTATGCAACAACTGAAAGAGCCTTCGCCGATTTTGATGGTGCAGAAGAGACTTTACAAATCGGTTTTGCAGGTGGCTACGTTTCAAGTCTTTCAAATGCCAAGTCTATTAAACGCGACTTAATCGTTTCTTCGAGTATTGTTTTAATCGGAATTATTTTCATTTTCTACCTTTTCTACCGAAACAAACGCTCACTTTTTTACATCGTTTTGCCACTTTTAATGGGAATTGCTTGGACGCTTGGTTTAGCTTACTTTTTAATTGGAAGTCTGAATGTAATCACAATTGTTTCCTCCGCACTGCTGATGGGACTTGGAATTGATTACTCAATTCACATTTACAATCGTTACCTCGAAGACGAACTCGAAGAAGTTGATGCTTTGCAAAAAATCCGAAACACTTTTCAATCCACTGGAGCAAGTGTTTCACTTGGAGCTTTGAGTTCCGCAATCGCTTTTGCGGTTTTAATCATCACGGATTTTCGTGGACTTTCGGAATTAGGTTTACTTGCAGGAATGGGTTTAATGGTAATTCTTTTCACAATGTTCACGATTTTCCCAGCTGAAATTTCTTTGTGGGGAATTGCCGAAGATGTTAACAAAAAACTTCATTTTCAGGAGTCGCTTTCAAAATTGATGGACAAAAACTTTTACTTTGTCATCACTCACCCGAAATACATTGTTACAGGAACTGCGATAATTACAGTTTTGATGCTCGTAACTTTGTCTGGAGTTTTGCCAACAAAACTTCCCGGAATTGGAATTCCATTTGAAGAGGATATGCAAAAAATTCGCCCTGAAACCGACGAAGATATTTTGATTCAAGAAAAAATTTCAACAAAATTCAACTCAAACTTCAAGCCGCTTTACGTAATTTCAAAAGCCAAAAACAGTAACGAGGTCATTGAACAAGTTTCGGCTCTTTCAACAACTTTAGACTCTTTACAAGCAAGAGGTTTAGTCGAAAACTACCAGACAATTACGAACTATATTCCACCTCTTAGCAGACAAAAAAATAACATTGAGTTAATCAAAAACATTGACATTGAAAGAGTTATTTCTAAGACAAAAGAAGAACTTAAAGCACAAGGTTTTAAAGCTGATAAATTTAAATTTGAACGCCTTAAAAAAGCATTTTCAGTTCGAGAACCGATTTCGATTGACGACTTTGAAAGACTCGGCCTTCACGACATAATTTCAAAATTTTACGTCAAAAAAGATGACGAATACAGAGTCAAAACTCAAGTTTTCCTGAACGGTTACGTTGAAGATTTGAGCAAAGTCTCGAACTTTGAAAAAGAACTCAAATTAAGTGGAATTAACGACACAGTTACTGGAATCCGAATGGTTGTTGCAGAGTTTATGGGAATTGTAAAACACGACTTTTTTCTTGCAACGATTGCTGCTTTACTTGCTGTGATTTTTACAGTAACACTGACTTACAGACGGACAAAACACATTATTCTTAGCCTGATTCCTCTGACTTTTGGAATAATTTGGATGCTCGGAGCAATGAAGATTTTCGGAATCACAATGAATTACGCAAATATGATTGTTACTCCTTTAATTTTGGGAATTGGAATTGATTATGGAATTTACATTCTAACTCGTTATCTCGAAGACGGTAAAAACGACATTCTTGCAGCAGTTCGTGAGACAGGTCAGTCTTTGATTTTTGGTGCTTTAACGACTCTCGTTGGTTTCGGCTCACTGATTTTCTCACAAAACAGAGGTCTCGAAAGTGTCGGTTACTTGGCAATTCTTGGAATTACTTTTTGTGCAATAAATTCTCTAATCTTTTTACCTGCTCTTCTCGAACTTGTTAACCGTCGCGAAAAATTGATTTTAGAAAGGCAATTGAAAAAATGTTAAAAATACTTTCACTCATTTTAGTTTCCGTTCTTGCAAACTTTACGAATGCTCAAGAACTTACCGTTGATTACGTAATTGAAAAAATGAAAGAGAAGTCAAAAACTCTTGAAACTTTTACCGCAGATTTTGAACAAAAGAAAATTTCAACACTTTTTGACGAAGAAGAACTTTCATCGGGAAAGTTTTTCTACAAGAAAAAAGATAAATTTTTACTCGATTACCAAAAACCACAAAAAACGACTTTCGTTTCTGTTGGCAGGACTTTGACAATCATTTCCGAAAGCCGAAAAAAAGCAGACATTTACAAAGTCAAAAAAGGCGTTGAACACAAAGAAGGATTTTGGGGTTTCGGTGAAACTTTTGAAGAAGCTAAAAAGAAATTCAACATCAAAATCAGCGAAATAGGCTCTCAAATTACGATTCAACTATTTCCTTTAGAAGACAACCCTTCGGCAAAATATTTCACACAAATTGACTTAACAGTTCAAAGAAAGAATTGGACTCCAAGCAAAATCGTAATGTTAGACCTTGACGAAGACATCACCGAAATCACATTCAAAAAACCAATCGAAAACAAAGAGATTTCGGACAAAATTTTTGAAGTTGAAGTTCCTAAAGAATACGAAAAAATAATTCATTAAAATTTTTTGAAGTTTTTAAGTTAATTTTCAATTTATCTTTTTGTAAAACTACAGTAAAGAAGCACTTATCTTATAAAAGTAAGCGATTATCGAATAAATTGAAAAGTTTATAGATAATAACTTTACTATCAACAAAGTCAAATCTTAACTAATTTAAATTAGAATTCGTTATGCCAACAGTAATGCGAAATGCAGAATTTAGATTTTTCTTCTACTCAGGTGACCAAAGTGAATCGCCTTACGTTAACGTTGAAGGTGCAAATTCTCTTGCGAAATTTTGGCTCTCACCTGTGCGTTTAGAAGAAAGTAACGGCTTTTCACGTAAACACCTTGCAAAGGTTCAAAGAATTGTTCAAGAAAACCAACAACACTTTTTAACGAGTTGGTACAATGAAGTTTGATTTTAAAATTTTAGAACTCAATGTGACCGAAGATTCAATTTACGTTGACCTCAATGATGGTAGAACGATAATTGTTCCTCTCATTTGGTATCCAAGACTTTTCAACGCTTCTCAAGAAGAAAGAGAAAATTGGAGACTAATCGGAGATGGAGACGGAGTTCATTGGGCATTTTTGGACGAAGATATTAGCATAAAACATTTTGTACTTGGAAGACGCTCAGGCGAGAGCCAACGTTCACTACAACAATGGCTTGGAAACAGAGTTGAAACTCACCAAAATGCTCCGACTAAATTGCCTCAAGAACCTCTTTACAAAGCACAGGAATCTGAGGAAACTCAGCCTAAACCTGTTCCACAAGAGCAAAAAGCGGAAGATCAAATTATTCCTCCAAATCAAACTCTTAAAAGACCTCAACCAAATCAATTCAAAAGACGACTTCTCTAAAACAAAAAAGCCCGTCTGAAAAATCAAACGAGCTTTTGATGCCGATGCACAGATTCGAACTGCGGACACGCGGATTATGATTCCGCTGCTCTAACCGACTGAGCTACATCGGCAAAATCGGGCTTGGAAAATAAAAACTTGTTACTAAAACTCAAACAGTTTTTTTCAGTTTTTTTATTTTGAATTCGAACTCACTAGAAAATCTATTTAAAGAAATTAAATTTACTGTCTTTGTTAGGACTTTTTAACGAATTTTAGAATTGTGAAATTTTAAAGAAATTACGTTTGTAACTTTTTTAAAATTATTTCACAATTCTTAGAATTTTCATTACATTAGCCAACCTTTTATAAAACTGTAATTTATTCGAAAAAAATAGAATTTCGGAGCTGAAGAAAAAATGGCAAAAAAGAAAGCACAAGAAACAAACCAAATATCTACCGCTGAAGATTTAATTTTAAAGCAAGCTGTCGTAGAAGACCTTTTTAAAAAGAATCTACCTTTAATCGGAACAATCGCTACAATTATTGTTTTGATTGCAGCAGCTTACTTTGGGTATGACAGCTACAAAATCTCCCAAAACGGTGAGGCTTTTGCTTCTCTCGCAAAAGGACAAACTGCTTACCAACAAGGAAATTATACTGAAGCAATTCCTCTTTTAGAAGAAACAGCACAAAATTACTCAGGAATGAATGCTGGAGGTTATGCAGTTTTTTACCTTGCAAACTCGCTTTATTATCAAGAAAAATTTGACGAAGCTAAAGTCAGGTTTGAAGAATACATCAGTTCTTACGACGATAATCTTTTGATTCCTTCAAGTTATGCTGGTGTTGCAGATTGTTACGCTGCTTTAGAAAATCACTCGGAAGCTGCTTCACAGTATGAGAAAGCATTCAATCTTTCAAATTACCCTTCTGAAAAAGCGAACTATATTTTTAAAGCTGGTTTGGCTTACGAAAAAGCAGGAAATTCTGAAAAAGCAAAAGAGTCTTACCAAAAAGTAAAAGATGATTTTGATGACTCAGAAGAAGCTAAAAACATTGACGCTTACCTCGCAAGACTTAATAAGTAATAATTTTTTCCGAATTCATTTTTGAGTTCGGATTTTTTAGATGAAAATTTGTGCAATCTGCCTTCACAATGCTGGCGACATCTTACTGACCTTTGAGTGTTTGACTTTGCTCAAAAAGAAAATTCCCCAAGCACAAATTTCTTACATTTCCAAATTCCCCGAAGTTGCAAACCTTTCTTTTGATGTTGCAGAATCACGAAATTACTCTGATTTCTTTTCAAACCTAAATTTTATCGCACAAGCAGATTTGGTTTTAGATTTTTCTAACAATCCCAAAGCAAGACTACTTGGATTTTGCCTTCCTGAAAAAAAATGGATTTCCTTTCCCAAGAAACGTTTACAAAAATTTCTTCAAGTAAAGTTCAAAACAAACATCAATTACGAAGAAATTCCGTTTCTTTACTGTTCATTCCTTTCCCGAAAATTGGGATTCAAATTCAATCCGAAACACAGTTCGGGCGAAAGTTTCGGAGTTCCACAAACAAAGCTAATTCTTGAAGAAAACTCAAAGTTTGACTTGCCCGAAAAATTCACAGTTTTAGCAATCGGTGCTACTAAAAGAACAAAAATTTGGACAGAGTTTTCAGAATTTGCAAAACTTAACTTTGAGAAAAATGGTTTAAAGTCAGTTTTACTTGGTTTCCCTAAAGAATTAGAGAAAGCAGGTTTCGACAAACAGAACTTACCCGAATTTGTAATTGACCTAACAGGCAAAACAACGATTTCAGAATTTGCAGAAATTATTCAAAAATCGGAATTTTTAGTCTGTAACGACAGTCTCGGAATGCACTTGGCAAGGATTTTAGAGAAAAAATACTTTGCGGTTTTTGGCTCAACGACCAAAGAATTTGGCTTTTGGGTAGAAAACAAAAATGGCTACCTTTTTGAGAACAAAGACTTGGATTGCCGACCTTGTGCAAAATCAGGCTTCGACAAATGCCCCAAAACCCACTTTAAATGTATGAAAGATTTAAAAGCACAGAATTTAGTTGAAATTGTTTAAATTTTATTTTAACGTAGATTTTACAAATTTCCAAAAATTCACAAAGGTTTTTAAATGAAATTAAAAGTTAACGGTCAATTTGTAAACTTTTCAGAAGGCGAAACAATTTTGGAAGTCGCTTCAAAAGTTGGAGCAGAAATTCCAACTCTTTGCCACGACGCAAGATTGAATCCTGTTGGAGCTTGCCGAAGTTGTCTTGTAGAAGTCGAAGGAAGTCGCCGTTTAGTTCCCTCTTGCTACCAAAAAGCCGAAGATGGAATGGAGATTACAACTGAAAATGACCGAATCGAAAGACACAGAAAAACTCTTTTCGCACTCTACTTAACTGACCAACCTGAAACTCGCGAACAAGCAGAGCCACATAAAACCAACGAAATTTTTGAATTTGCAGAACGTTACGAAGCTCCTCAAAATTGGGGAAAGATGGAAAACATTCGAGAAGACCGAGAAGACCGAAACCCTTACGTAAATTTTGAGCCTGAAACTTGCATTTCTTGTGCTCGCTGCGTTCGTTACTGTGATGAAATAGAAGGAGTTTCTGCAATCACTTTAGCTGACAGAGGAAGTAAAACAACAATCTCAACTGTTGACTCACTTTCACTTTTAGACACAACTTGTGAAATGTGTGGAGGTTGCATTGACGTTTGCCCAACTGGAGCAATGGGAGAGAAAATTCCACTCACAAAAAATGCAAAACACGAAAGGGAACTCGAAAAAGTCCGTTCAACTTGTAATTTTTGTGGAGTTGGTTGCCAACTTGAATTGAATGTTGATAAAGAAGCAAACGATGGAAAAGGTCAAGTTGTGAAAGTTACAAGTCCACCTGTTGGAGAAACCACAAATGACGGGAATCTTTGTGTCAAAGGACGTTTTGCCTATGAATTTATTAACCACGAAGACAGACTTACAGAACCTTTAGTTCGCGGGGAAGACGGACAATTTTACCCGACAACTTGGGAAAATGCTTTAGAAGTTGCCGCAAAAGGTTTGCTTGGAGTTGCCGAAAGACACGGAGCAGATTCCTTAGGTTTTGTCAGTTCCTCACGCTGTACGATGGAAGAAAATTATTTAGTCCAAAAATTGTCGAGAGCTGTTTTCAAGACGAACAACGTTCATCAATGTGCTGCTACTTGACACGCTCCAACTGTTGCCGGTCTGGTCAACACGTTTGGAGCTGGAGCAATGACGAATTCAATCGGAGAAATCCGAGATGCAGATTTTCTCTTCGTAATTGGCTCAAATACAAGTGAAGCTCACCCAATCATTGCAATGGAAATGAAACGAGCTGTCAAAAGAGGAGCAACTCTTGTAGTTGCTGACCCAAGAGCAATTTGGATGTCAACAATTGCAGAAAAACATTTGCACATAAATCCTGGAACTGATGTTTGGCTTTTGAATGCAATGGCTCACGTAATCATAGAAGAAAATTTGATAGACGAAGAATTTATCAAAAATAGCACTGAAAATTTTGAAGATGTTAAAGAAGCGGTTAAAAACTACACTCCCGAAGAAGCCGAAAAAATGACTGGTATTTCAGCAGAAGACATTCGTTGGACTGCAAGAAAATACGCGACAACTAAGAAAGCAGGAATTTATTACACTCTTGGAATCACCGAACACACTCACGGAATAGACAATGTTTATGCTTTGTCGAATTTGGTTTTGATGACTGGACATCTCGGAAAACCTTCTGCTGGAATGAATCCTTTGCGTGGGCAAAATAATGTTCAAGGTGCAAACGACGCAGGAGCAACTCCTGTTTTTTATCCTGGTTACCAAAAAGTTGACGACAAAGAAGTGCAAAAAAAATACGAAAAATCTTGGGGAACTTCACTTTCTCCAAATCTTGGTTTGAACCTAAATGAAATGATGAAAACAGCAGGAAATAAAATTAAAGCCTTTTTTGTGATGGGTGAAGACATTGTTCTTTCTGAACCAAATGTTTTGAAACTCGAAGAAGGTCTTAACCAAATGGAGTTCATCGTAATCCAAGAGCCTTTTATAAATGAAACGACTCGTTTTGCAGATGTAGTTTTTCCTTCTGGAGTTTTTGCCGAAAAAGACGGAACGTTCACAAATTCGGAACGTCGAGTGCAAAGAGTCAGGAAAGCTGTCGAACCTCCCGGAAATGCTTTAGCAGATTGGGAAATTCTCGTTCGTTTGGCAAATGCTTGTGGTGCAAATTGGGATTACAAAAACCCTGCTGAAATCTACTCAGAATTTGTAAAAGACACTCCAAAATTTTCAGGAATTAGTCACGAAAGACTTGACACAGAAATCGGAACAGGTGGAAAAACAGGTTTGCAATGGCCCTGTGAGAATCCTTCTGAAACTGGAACAAAGTACTTACACGAAAACGGAATTTCTCGTGGGAAAGGTCTTTTCCAAGCAGTTTCTTTCGAGCCTTCACCAGAATTGCCTTGCGAAGAATACGGCTTACTTCTTTCAACAGGAAGAACTCTTTACCACTACAATGCAGCAACCCAAACAAGAAGAGAAGAAGGTTTGGCTCTCAAACAATCGGAAGCATTCATTGAGATTCACCCAAAAGATGCAAAAAAACGTGGAATCGCACACAAAGAAATGGTTGAAGTCCGAACTCGTAGAGGTTCAATCGAAGCAAGAGCTCTTTACTCAAGACAAGTTCGTCCTCACTGCATTTGGATGCCTTTGCACTTTGCCGAAGCAAGAGCAAACGTTCTTACAAACGATGTTGGCGATAAAATTACAGGAACTGCTTCTTACAAAATTTGTGCGGCAGAAGTTTTTAAATTAGATACAAAAGACCACAGCCACGACATTTTTCCGGGAGCTTTCTTTTTTGAGGAATCTCCTGAACTTGAAAAGGAACTCAGTTGAAAATTGTAGAAAATGAAGTTCAAAAAGAAACTTTATCTGTTTGTCCTGTTGTAACAAAAGATCCTTTACCAAGTACTCAAAAGTTAAAAATTACAAAAATCAAAAATGGTGTTGCAACTAAAGTAATTGATGAAATTGCAACCGAAGAGCCTTTAGAAATTCGTGTCGGTTGGGTTGAAGGTGGAAAACAAAAGATCAACAACATCGCCGTAACAATGCGAACTCCAGGAAATGATTTTGAACTCGCCGCAGGATTCTTGCTCAGTGAAGGAATTGTCAAGAAGAATTCTGACATCAAAAGCATTGACTACTGCAAAACTGCCAAAACAACCCAATTCCAAAACATCGTTACAGTTGAGCTAAACGAAGGGAGTAAGTTTGACTCTGAAAGATTTAGCCGAAAAGTTTTAACAAACTCAAGTTGCGGAATTTGTGGTCGAACTTCTTTGGAAATGGTTCGGAATCTTTCGCCAACAAAACCAAAAGGTAATTTCAAAGTTTCAGCAGATTTTTTTGTTAAGATTTTAGACTACTTGAACGACTCACAAAGAATTTTTTCAAAAACAGGCGGACTTCACGCTTCGGCACTTTTTGATACAAAAGGTGAGTGTTTTGCAATTCGTGAAGATGTTGGAAGGCATAATGCTTTGGACAAAGTTCTCGGAGCGATGTTGCTTGAAAACAAACTTCCTGCTTCTGACACAGCCCTTTTGGTCAGCGGAAGAACAAGTTTCGAGCTCGTACAGAAAGCAATCATTGGAGGAATTCCGTTTCTCGCTGGAATCGGAGCTCCAAGCACTTTAGCAGTCGAATTAGCGAGAGAATTCGGAGTAACTTTAGTCGGCTTTTTGGGAAGAGAGAAGTGCAATGTTTATTCTAGTGGCGAAAGAGTTTTCTAACCTAAATCTCTGCACTCAAAATTTCTTTTATGGCTTTGGAAAGGTCTTCAACTCCATAAGGTTTGTTAAGAAATCCAACTGCTCCACCTTGTTCTACTTCTTCAATGTATTTTTCTTTCGAATAACCACTTGAGAAAAGCACTTTGACGTTTGGGTCAATTTCTTTCAGCTTGGCAAATGTTTCTTTTCCATTCATATTTGGCATAATCATATCGCAAATTACAAGCGTGATTCTATTTTTATTCTTCTCAAAAACTTCAACGCCTTTTTCTCCGTCTTCTGCTAAGAGAACAGAATAACCTAACATTTCAAGGCTTGTTTCCAAAAACTCACGTAAGAAATCTTCGTCTTCAATCACCAAAATTGTCCCAGAACCTCTAACGGGTTTAGTGTCTGACTTCTCTTCGTAGTCCAATTCTTGTTCTTTGACTTTTGGCAAATAAAGTTTTACTTCCGTTCCTTCACCCAAAACACTGTCAATTTCTACAAATCCGTTGTGACTTTCGATAATTCCGTAAGCAGTAGAAAGTCCAAGCCCTGTTCCTTTTCCAACCTCTTTAGTTGTAAAGAATGGTTCGAAAATCTTTGGCAAGTTTTCTTCCGAAATCCCTGAACCTGTGTCAACAATTTTGATTAAAATATAGTTTTCAAGAGGCTCTGATTTGGTTTTTGAAATAGTCGTCTCAGATGTTGAAACAATTATTCTTCCGCCTTGAGGCATTGCATCTCTTGAGTTATTTAGGAAATTGATAAGCACTTGTTCAATTTTACCTCCGTCTCCCAAAGTAAAAGAACTCTTTGCTTTTAATTCCAATACAACGCTAATTTTTTTATCGAATGAATGGGTTACAATTCCAAAAACATCTTTAATTACCGAATGCACATTAAATTTTTTGAAATCAAATTTTTCTTTTCTTGCGAAAGTTAGAAGTTGAGCAACTAATTCCGAAGCTCGTTGTGAAGATTTAATAATTTTTGAGACGTAATCTTCGCTTTTAGAATTCCATTCTGATTGTATTTCGAGCAGTGAAGCAAAGCCAAGAATTCCATTTAAAATATTATTAAAATCGTGGGCAATTCCTCCTGCAAGAGTTCCGATTGACTCCATTTTTTGAGCTTGAATGAGTTGTGATTTTAACTGTTTCTCTTCCGTAATGTCTCTGAAAATTGCCAAAGTTACAACTTCATCTTTTAAAGGAAGTGGTGCAACCCTTACAGAAATATCAAATTCTTTTCCGCATTTTTTAAGACCAATTGTTTCATATTTTTCTTCAACTCTGCCCAAAGACCATTCCTTTTCCATTCTTTGAGTCATTTTCTTGCGGTCAGAATTTCCGATAAAATCTAAAATATATTTTCCAACCATTTCGTCAGGTTTTGCGAATCCCATTAACTCAAGGCACTTTCTGTTCACAAACAAAACTTTACCATTTTTACTAATCGAAATTGCTAAAGGTGAATTTTCGATTAAAATTTTGTAACGTTCATCAGATTCATTTTTTTCTTTCGTTAGTTGAAATTGTTCAATCGTCTTTCGCAAAATCCTAACTACATCTTGAAAAAGTTTGACTTCACTTTGTGAAAACTTGTGAAAATTTTTATGAAAACTAATATTAATTAACCAATCTTTGTCATTGAAAGGCTCAATCAAATCTCCAATACAAGATTTGGCATTGTTTCCTTCAACATTTCTTCCTAAATATTTTAAATCATTTTCAAACCAAGGCTCTTTTTTAAATTTATAAATGTCAACTCTTGCTTCCCTTTCAAAATCTCCTTTAAGTTTGATTTCGGTCCCTAAAGGTAATTTTAATGGTTCTCCTTCTTTAGACGCTGCATACAAAATTTTACCGAAAGGTTCATTCTTTTCCCAAGGATAAGCAATCGCACAGAAATCAGCGTTAAAGAATTTTACTAAATTTTTAGTAACCCATTCCATTGGTACTTTCAAGTCAGTCGCAGTTGTTACAACTTCAAGAAATTCATTAATAAATTTTTGGTGCTGCCTTTGCTTTTCAAGTTTTAAATAATTTTTCTGTGCTTCCTTAAGTGCTTCAACCTTCTCTGTTGTGTCGTGTATTACAACATAGAGAAAGTTCTTTTGGTTAATGTCTACTCTTGAAAGCGTTACCTCTCCAAAAAATGTTTTGCCTTTGGTAGTTAAAAAACTCCATTGGAAATTGATAGATTTGTCTTTAGAAGCCATTTTGATAAGTTCTTTGAGCTTATCTTTTGAAAGTTTTCCGTCAGGCTGAAAATTAGTTGAAAATGATTTGTAAGTTAACAATTCAGATTCATCACATTCAAAAAGCTTTAGGGCTTTAGGGTTGAAATCGACAATATGTTTTCCGTCAGGTGTAATTAGAAAAATTGCATCCTCTGAATTCTCAAAGATTGTTCGGTATCTAACTTCCGACTCAATTTCTTTTTGTCGGCTTGTTCTCAAAAGTTCAAGGTTTTTTTGTAGGGAATCGTTCAATAACACTCTTTCAATGTCAATTCCTACTGCACTAATAAATGCTTCAAGAGATTTTATCAAACTTGGTGTTGGTCTTTTTCTTTCAACAGAATCATCTAAAGTCGCAAGTCCAATCGCCTCATTTTTGGAGTTATTAATTGGAATTAGAAAAAAATCGTCTGGGTCCCAATCTTCGTTCAAATCTTTCTTTGGGATTTCACTTTTTATAGTTCTTTTCTCAGTACCAGTAATAATTTTTTTCTGTTCTTCTTCTGTAAGATAGTAAGAATTTGTTCCTTTATATTTATCACTTGAAGAAAGTTTTTCCAAAAGTGAGTCGAAAAAATTATAACTTGCATAAAGTTTCTCAAGCTCTTCTTGTTTGACTCCAAAATGACCGAGATGAACTTGCTGTAATTCTCTATCAAGCAAATAAATTATTGCTCTTTCATAGAGTTCAGCTCTTTGAAAAGCTTTACAAGCGAGTTTAAGTTTTTGAGAAATCTTAGGCTCTTTTTGAATGTCATTCAAGTAATCGAGAAGAAGGGTTGTTTTATCTGATTCTTTTGGAAGCATTAGTTTCATTGTACAATTTAAGTATTTTTATTTTAAATAACTTAAGAACTTTGGAAAAAAGTCCCGAAAAATATTTTTTTTCTCTTATAAAAATTATCAGTACCTTACTCGCCAACTTTAATCAAAAATATGGAGAAAAAAATGCAAAAAAGAATTAACAAAATTGTTTCAATGGTTTTGATTGCTATTTTCTGTTCTTTCAGCCTAACAAGTTGTTACGGCAAGTTCAACCTCACCAAAAAACTTTACAACTGGAATGGAAATCTTGGGGACAAGTGGATAAATTCAATTATGATGATTGTCTTGATGATTGTTCCTGCCTACTCAATTGCAGGTTTTGTTGACGTGGCAATTTTAAATGTTATTGAATTTTGGACAGGAGACAACCCTGTTGCAATGAAAGAAGGCGAAAAGGAAACTAAGTTCGTAGAAATGGACGGAGAAAATTACGAAATCACAGCCACAAAAAATCGTTTTGACGTTAAAAATCTTCAAACTGGAAAAGAGGCAAGCCTTCTTTTTAACGCAGATTCTCAATCTTGGTTTGTAGAGACAAACGGAACTCAAACAAGAGTTGCCCAGTACGATGACGAAAACACAGATTTACTCGCTCTCATTAATCCTGACGGAAAACTCACAGAAGTAAACGTAGCTGAATAAAATTTTAATTTGTAGTGAACAAAGTTTTTTGTTCACTACCTTTTTTAACTTTCAAGCATCAAAGTTACAGGTCCATCATTTTGGATTTCAACTAACATATCCGCTCCAAACTCTCCTGTCCCAACTTTCAATCCAAATTTTCTCATTTCAGAAATAAATTCTTCGTAGAGTTTCTCTGCGTAATCTGGTTTTGCTGATTCGATAAAACTTGGTCTTCTGCCTTTTCGTGTGTCTCCATAAAGTGTGAACTGGGAGACTATCAAAATGTCTTTTTTGAGTGCCAAAGTTGAAAGGTTCATCTTTCCATTTTCATCATTGTGGATTCGTAAATTCACAGCTTTTTCAGCAAGGAACTTCAAATCTTTTTCTGTGTCAGAATCGTGAAACCCGACTAGCAAAACAATTCCTTCTCCGATTTCTCCGACAACTTTTCCAGCAATTGTTACCGAGCCTTTTTTGACTCTTTGTAAAAGAATTTTCATTTCAATTTTTCTTGTTCAATCCACTCGTCCATAACTTTCTCAAGAACACTGAGAGGAAGTCCACCATTTCTCAAAAGTGCGTCGTGAAATTCGCGAATGTCGAATTTATTACCAAGTTCTTTTGTAGCCTTTGCACGAATTTCTTTTATTTTCAATTCACCGATTTTGTAAGCTAACGCTTGCCCAGGCATCGAAATGTAACGCTCAACTTCTGACTCAATGTCAACTTCTGCAAGGCTAAGATTTTTCATACAAAATGCAATCGCATCTTCGCGAGTCCATTTGAAGTAGTGCATTCCAGTATCAACAATCAAACGAACTGCTCGCCAAGCTTCAAAAGTTAATCTTCCGTAATCAGAATAAGGGTCTTGGTAAAAACCTGCCTCTTTTCCCAAACTTTCGGCGTAAAGTCCCCAACCTTCAACAAAAGCTGTTTCTCCTCCACCTTGACGGAATTTTGGTAAATTTTTAAGTTCTTGAGTAAAAGCAATTTGTAAGTGATGTCCTGGAACCGCTTCGTGGAAAGCAAGTGCTTCCATTGTGTAAAGTGCTCGTTTTTCAGGTAAACTTGTGTTCACATAAAAATACCCCGGACGCGAACGATCTTCAGGAGCAGAATAGTAGTAAGCAACAGGTGCAGAAAGTGCTCTGAATTCTTCAATCTCTTTTAAATCGTACTCTGACTCAGGAAGTCTTTTGAAAAACTTTGGTAACTCCTTGTCCATCTTTTTAAGAATTTCTCGAAAACCTTTCATTAATTGTTCACCAGAAGTTGCATAAAACTGCTTGTCTTCCCTTACGTAAGTAATGAACTCGTCAAGACTTCCTTCAAAACTAACTTTTTTCTTTACAGTTTCCATCTCCGCACGAATTCTTTTGAGTTCTTTTTTACCAAGTTCAGCAATTTCTTCAGGAGTTAAGTCAGTTGTTGTGTAAGATTTTGCAAGGTAAGCGTAACGTTCATTTCCGTTTGGCAAAGACCAAGTTCCAAAGTTTTCACGGCAATTTGGTAAGTAGTCTTTTTCAAAAAATTCAAGCAATTTTTGGTTTGCAGGATTAATTTTTTCTGAAATTGCCTTTGCCATTTTTTCCGAAAGTCCTTCTTTCTCTGCTTCACTAAAGCTGTCAGGAAACTTACTTGCAGGTTTGAAAAGAATGCTTTCTTTCGGGTCATCTTTTATTAATGCTTGAATTTGTGGAACAACCTTTTCCATAATTTTTTGTGGTGGAACAATCTTTTGTTCCACACCTTTTTTCATTCTTTCAATCAAATTATCAATTTGTTCTGCGTAACCGTTTAGCCTTGAAATGTAATTTTCATAATCTTTGACCGACTCGAAACGCGAGTAACCTTGAATTTGTGGAAATGAAATGTGAAAACCGTTTTGCTGTCCAATTGGCATCAAATGATAATTAAACTTGAAACTTTCAATTTGGCTTTCCAGACCATCTTTGTAAAGTAAGAGGTTTAACTTTTCTTCTTTCGGTAAAATCTCATAGTTGATTGCTTCGATTCTTTTTAAGACTTTCTTTGTCCTCTCTCGGTCTTTGAGAATTGCCTTTTCAGAAAAGTCAGGAAGTTTATCGTCAAAACGATGGTCTCCTTCGTAAGTAGCAGAAGTCGGATAACGTTCGAGGTAGTATTCCCAATTTTCATCGAAAATCTCGTGCATCTTTTTTACTTCTTTTTCAGATTCAGTTTCTGCTTTGACTTGCAAAGTCGCAAAACTTAAAATCGAAATTGTACAAAGAATGCTTAAAAAGTAAGTTCTGTACATTTTGTTTTCCTTTCAGAAAGACTAAAGAATTTTTATTAAAGTTTGGATTTTACCCAATTGATTACAAAATCAGAAACAACTTTTTCTGATTTAAGCAAACGAATTCCGACTTGTGGTGAGTCGAAAACATTTTTTTCTGTGAGGCTTTTATCGGAAATCTCAATCAATTCGTCAACCAAATCTAAAGACTCTGAGTCAACATTGCTTGTTACAAAAAGAGTCGGTTTTGGTGTCTTTGCTAACTTAATTGCTTTCCGTAAATCCGAGTAACGGTAAGTCTGTAGTGGAGAAATTAAAACGAAAGCCTTGACTTCATCTTTGAATTTAGTTGCGATTCTTCCAATTGAAGCACCTTCATCAATTCCAATAACTGCAATCCTCGAAGCATCAATTCCTTGAATCTTCTTTAAAACTGAAATTGCTTTTTTAATGTCAAAAGTGATGTTATGAAAGTCCACTGAATTCGCAGGAGCTTGCAATGCGTCAGGAACAGGAATTTGTTTGGAAACACTTCGTCCGTGCCCACGAAGGTCTAAAGTAAAAACATTTATTCCTGCTTTGACAAAAGATTTTGCAACAGAGGTTAGGCTTTTTTGTGAATCACCAAAAGGGTGAACAAAAACTACAACAGGTGAATTTGGAACTTTAGCTTTGTAAAGAATTCCTTCGATTTTGTGGTAGTCGTTTGTCTCAAAAGAAATAATTTCACCACCATTTTGCTCCACTACCAACTTGTAATCTTCTTCTGCAGCTTTAAGACCTTCTGCGACTCTTCTATCAAAACCTTCTAAGTTTCCGTTATTAAAACCTTTGTAAGCGACTTTTAAATCTTGGCGAATTTGAGGACTCAAACCTTTTGTTTCAGCATAAAGTCCAAGAATCAAATCAAAAGCCTCTTCATAATTATTTCCCAAAGCGTAAGTTTCCAAAAGATGTGAAATAGGAGAGACTGTCGGCAGAGAGTATTTTTCAAAAATCTTAATTGAAGACTTCAATTTCTCTTCTGCAAGGTCTAAATTTCCATTCAATGCAAAAGCCCAACCAAGTCCGTCTGCAATGTAACCTTCAAGAAGTTCATCACGTGGATTCAAAGTCTTTACTTTGTCTTCAGCACTTCGCAATAGCTTTAATGCTTTTTGGTGTTTTCCTTGGTCACTCAAAAGCAACAAGTAAGAACCAAGTTGAAAACTTATTCTTGGGTCTTCTGGTTCGAGAGCTAAAGCAGCTTCGTAGTTCTTGATTGTTTCGGTCGAATCTACTTGCTCCATAAATTGACCAAGAAGCTGATAAATTGTGCTTTTGTCTTTACCTTCATATTTGAGAAGCAAAGATTTCAAGTTTGCGACTCGTTTTTGAAACGGAAGTTCAGATTCAAGTACTTTTTTTAAATCCTTTTTTAAAGTTTCAGATTGGGCAAAAGATTCCATTGCAAAGACTGAAACAAAACAAAAAAGTAAAAGAATTTTTAGTGAGAAATTTAAGAAATTAGGTGGGTTTAAAATCATCCTGTAATCTGCTTAATTTTGTTGTCGTCGTCAAGTAAAGCAACTCTTGGGACAACACTTTTTGCTTCTTCGTTTGTTACAAAGCCATAAGCAATTATGATTATTTTATCTCCGACTTGTCCAAGTCTTGCTGCTGCTCCGTTTAAACAAAAAACACCTGAACCAGGTTCTCCTTCGATAATGTAAGTTTCAAATCGCTGACCGTTGTTAACATTCACAACAGAAACCTTTTCATAAGGTGCAATTTGAGCTTGTTCTAAAATTTCGGAATCAACAGTTAAACTGCCTTCGTAATGAAGTTCCGCTTGAGTTACAGTTGCACGGTGAATTTTCGCCCTGCACATTATTCTTAACATTAAATTACCTTTTTCTAATGATTAATTACTAATGATTATGATTAGTAATTTTAAACTAAATTGAAAGTACCAAAAAAGGTACTTAAACGCAGAATGATTTCCAAATAATTTTTAGCAGTGAATTTTGCTAAAAATTTTGTTTTATTGCTTCGATTTTTAGCTTTTAAAATACCGAATTTATCGCTTTAAAGTAAGCCTCTCGGTAAATAAATTTTAACTTAATTTTTAACTTTCATTTGCACAAACTGACACAGAAAATTTTAGACGGGCACAAACTCTCAATCGCAAAAGGAATTACTGCGGTTGAAAATAATTTTCCCGATTCTTTGCAACTCTTGGAAGAACTTTTCCCGTACACAACCAAGTCAGTCAGAATCGGAATCACAGGTCCTCCAGGAGCAGGAAAATCAACTTTGACAAACGAACTTGCAAAGACTTTACGCTTACTCGGTAAAACTGTTGGAATTGTTGCTGTTGACCCTTCAAGCCAATATTCAGGTGGAGCAATTCTTGGTGACAGAATTCGAATGTCAGAACTTTTTGGAGACAGTGGAATTTTTATCAGAAGTATGGCAACTCGTGGGAGCCTTGGCGGACTTTCTTTGAAAGCTAAAGAAGTCGGTGACGTTCTTGCAGCTTCGGGCAAAGATGTTGTAATTTACGAAACTGTTGGAGTTGGTCAGTCAGAACTTGAAATTGTCAAAGCAAGCGACACAGTTGTTGTTGTTCTTGTTCCTGAAGCTGGTGATAGTATTCAAGCAATGAAATCTGGTTTGATGGAAATCGCAGATATTTTCGTTGTGAACAAATCAGACCGCGAAGGCTCAGAAAGGTTTTGCATAAATTTGCAATCTGTTCTTGAAATTCGACTAAAAAGTATGGACTGGATTCCACCTGTCCTAAAAACTGTTGCCTTGAAATCAGAAGGGATTGACGAACTTTCCAAAAATATTTTGGCACACAGTGAATTTTTGAAAAAAAATAACATTTTAGAAATCAAAAAAGCCAAACAAAACGAAAACAAAATTAACGAAATCGTGGAGTCAGAACTCATTAAATTTTATAGAAATTCAGACTTGAGCAAAAAAACTTTAGAACAAAATGAGTCGCCTTACGCAAAAGCAAACGAAATTTTAGAAGAGATTTTTAAAAGGTTAGAGAGTTAATTTTTTATGAAAAAAATACTTTTTATTTTTTTAATTCAAGCGATTCTTTTTGCTTGTGCTTCAAACAAAGAAACTGCCAAAATTGAAACAAATGAGGTTTCAGAAGTTGTTGCAGAATCCTTGCAAACAGAAGCAGTTCAAGATTCAGCTGTGAAAGAAGGTAGAAGCACTTTAGGGAATATTTGGTACTTCACATTCGGTTGGATTTTTGACGGTTTAGGAAAAGGACTTGGTTACAGTTGGGACAAAACAGAATCTTTCCGTTCTTACTACAACACTCTGTACAATGCTAAGAAACTCTTCGAGAAAAATGAGAGAGAATACCTTGCAAGACTCAAAACAGAATCTTTAAATCAAAATTCTCAGAAGAACCAAAACAAACGCTTGAAGTCAGATTTAAGCCGTAATGAAAAAAACAACTTCGACAAAGTAATCGAAAAATGTTCCAAAATCCTTGAAATTTACCCGACAAGCAAACACAGAGTCGAAGCACTTTTTTTGATTGGAAAATCTTACTACTACAAGTGGGAATTTGAAAAATCTGTTACAAAATTTGAAGAATTAAAAGCGAACTTTCCTAAAAGCAATTTTGTTGAGAAATCAACTCTTTGGCAGGGAAAATCTCTTTTTAAAAGAAGAAGTTCTGAACCAATTGAAGCTGATAAAATCCAATTTACTAAGCAAGCTGAAGATGTTTTATTGGAGTTAGTTACTCAATCAAAAAAAGACGAAATTCTTGGTGAAGCTTACTTTACACTTGCAGAAATCTCTTTAGTTAGATTGAACTTAGAAAAGGCCGTTGAACGGTTCAAAAAAGCAAGTGAATTTCTTGACGAAAAAGACAAAAAAATCAAAATTCATTTTGCTGTTGGAGATGCTCTAATTGAGTTAGAAAAATACGAGGAAGCGATTACAGAATACAAAAAAATTGAAAAACTTTCACCTGGAATTGAAGACGAGTTTGACAAGGACTTTAAAGAAGGAAGAGCCTTAAAACTTTTGGGAAAATTAGAAGAAGCACAAAAGATTTTCTCTGACTTGCTCAAACTTGAAGTTGAAAGTTTTGGTGAAGAAAAACTCTTTCCACTCACAGAAGTCATTTTTCAAGTCAACCCTTATACAGACAACAATTATACTGAAACAGAAACTCCAAGAACCGAAAGGAGTCAAAGTTTTGACAATGAAAGTAAGGATTTAGCAGGAGGAAGTGACAGAATAGGAGATTCTCAAAATTTTAATCGAAACGTTACCCCTGAAGTCGAAATTCTCGAAGAATTAATCCCTGACAGAATCTGGTTTGCAAATTCGAAAGTCTCTTTTTACTTGCTTAAAGATTCAACAGTTTACAACATTCGAATCGCTCGTAAAAATGCAAATCAAACTAATAACAAATTTATCGAAGAACCTTTAAAACTTACTACGAGTACTAACTCAAAAGATTTATTCGAAGCAATCCCAATGACTACAACCGAATCGTCATTTTGGGGAATTATCTTTGAAAACAATAGACCAAAATTTGCGTCATTTGACCAAAACAGTTTAAGACTTTCAAAAACTTACTTGTTACCAAACGAGGCAAAAGTAACTCCCCAGACTCCTGGAGCCCTAACTTACGGAAACAACTGGCTTTGGTACTTAACTCCCGAAAACGACGTTTACAGAGTCAATCCAATTACAGGTTTGAGCGAGCCTTCTGCAATTTTTCGACTTTATTTTTTACAAAATTCAAAGTATACAAAAAATATAACTTTTTCTTCTAACTTTCTCTGGGTAATTTCTGAGACAAAAGATGGAATTGCTTTAGTAAAAATTAATCCTGCAAATGGGAAAAATGTGGCTGTTTTTCCTCTTCCAAATGAGCTTAAAAGTATCAGAAGCAACATTTTCCTTTCTTCAAATTCGAACAATGAATTTTATATTATTGACCAAGAAAGACACTTTACTTACAGAGTTTCACTTGAAAAAGATTTGACAAATGTTGACCTTTCACAGCAAAATTTGAAAAATAAATTCCCACAAGTTCGATTTAATTTCTCGGAAATTTACCTCAAAGAAGGAAATTACCCTGAGGCTTTAGGACAACTTCAAGAAGTAATTTACACTTACCCAAACTCAGCTTTTAGTACAGAAGCTTATTACCGTTTGGGGCAAATTAATGAAAATTTATTTTTCGATTTTCCACAAGCTTTGGAAAACTATTCGAAGGCGAGCAAACAACAAAGTCACCCTGAATTTGCAGACCCTTCAAAAGAAAAAGAAAACTTGTTGAATAAATTTTTGGAGATTGCAAACAAAACATCAAGAACTCAGATTGAACTTGATAGCCTTATAACAGATTCTTTGTTTTTTGCTTCCAAACTTGATTCCTTGATTAATTTGGGCGAAGTAACAACTCGAGAAGATGCTAAGGAACTTTTTGCCCAAATTGTTTTTGATGATTCTGTTAAGGTTGCGGATTCCATTGCTGTTCTTGTTGATACAACTTTTGCTGACTCTTTAGGTGTTGACAGTTTAGACTTTGCTGAAACCGATTCGTTGTTAACAGACACTCTTGAAATCGCTGAAATCGACTCAAATGAAGTGGAAACCCTAACCGAAAATGAAAATCCCGAATTCTCGGAAGAGGAGTTTTTGGAATTCGAGTCTTTATTACTCAAAGGTTGGGATTTGAGGAAAATTCGTTCAGCGGACAAATTCAGAAAATTCACAAGAATTGATTTCTTTGAAGATGGTGAAGAAACAACTCAACAAAACGAGAATTTTGGAGAAAATTTAGAAAATGAAATTACACCTCAAGACTCTTCCGTACTAGATTCTTCTGCTACCAAACAAGAACCGACAAACAATTCATTTTTTGCAAAAATTGGAAGCAAGAGAGAAAAATTAGCTTCTGAAAAATTTGGACTTGCTGAATACCTTTTTATCGACTTCGCGAAACTTGATTCTGCAAAATCTTTTTATAAAGAGGTTTTGGAAATCACTAAAGATTCTACTTTAGTTGCAAAAACGCTCTACTCTTTACGTGCAGTTGAACTTTTGCAAGACAGCTCTTCGACTTTTGTTGACTCGTTAGAAAATAATATTTTGGAAAATCACCCGAAGACAATTTTTGCAAAAGAGATTCTGAAAGAAAGAGGAGTCTTGTTTGAAGAAGAAATTTTGGTTACTGAATCAGAAGAAATCGATAGTGCAAAAGTTGCTTTTTTGGAAGCAGAAAATAGCCTTTGGGAAACACAGGAGTACGAAACTGCAATTCGTAAATTTGGCGAAGTTGTCAAAGATTACCCCGAAAGTGAACTTGCTGCAAAAAGCCAATTTGCAATTGCTTGGACTTACGAGAATAAAATTCAAGACAAAAACAAAGCTCTTGAAGAATACACATTTTTATCTGAAAACTTCAACGTTCCAAAGTTGAAGAACTTTGCTTTAGCAAAAATTGCGACAGAAGCAGATTCAACAATGATTGATTCTTTAAAAAATGTTGTAGAAGACACTTTAGCTTCTGTTCCTTACGATTCTCTAACTCAAGAAGAAAAAATGTTTTTAGCAGATAGAACAGAAATTCCATTTGACCAAATTGAACTAAAACCTATGCCAATAAGTTATGCAACTGGGAATTTCAATGAAAGTTTTCGTTCTGCTTTTTTCAGCCAACTTAAAGGTGAAGAACGGAGAGATTTTATAAAGGCTGGAGATATTCAAATTGAATTTTCAATTTCTCCAATGGGTGAACTGCAAGACCTGAAATTTTTGAATGAGGTTTCGGAAAACTTACAGGAAATCATTGATGAAAAAATTAACAATTTACGGTTTACTCCTGGAGCTCACCAAGGTAAACCTGTAAAGACTATTCAAATTTTCTACGAATTTAAATCACGATTTTAGAATGATTCTTACGGTTGACATTGGAAATACAAAGGTAAGTTTCGGTTTTTTTGAAAATGAAAAACTTACTCGCAAAGAATTTGTTTTGACTGAGTCTTTAACTAAAACTTCAGAACTTACTGAGATTTTTTCAAATGACTTTCCGATAGGAATTTCGTCAGTTGTACCGAATGCAACAAATTTCCTTATAGAGTTTCTAGCAAAGAATTTTAAGAAAAAACCTTTTGTCATTACTTCAAAATCCAAATTGCCAATTAAACTTGACTACAAAACTCCGCAGACTTTGGGAGTTGACCGAATTTGCAGTTCTGTTGCAGCCTTTAATAAATTTGGTAAAAATCAAAACATTGTTGTTGCAGACATTGGAACAGCTTTGACTCTTGACGTTGTTACGAAAGAAGGAAAATTTATCGGTGGAGTAATTGCTCCTGGTCCGAAAACTCTTCTTTGGTCGCTCACTCAAAAAGGTGCTCAACTTCCAGAAGTCCCTTTTGAGTTTTCCGCTTCTCCTGTTGGTAAAAATACAATTGAGTGCATTCAGTCAGGAGTTTTTTGGAGTACTGTTTTTCAAATTGATTCATTTTCTAAATTTCTAGAAAACGATTTTGGTGAAAAACCTTTGGTAGTTGCAACTGGTGGTTTTGGAGAATTAATTTCACAAAAATCAAACTCTATTGATAAAATTGAGCCTGAATTAGTCCTTGAGGGAGTTCGAGATTTAATAAAATTAAACTCCTAAAATGCTGCTTCGTGTGTAAGTTTTATGTTGTAATCTGTGACTTGGTTCGGGAAAATTTCAAAAATGGTCAACATCCCTTGACCATCGAAAGAATTTCCGTAAAGCCCTTTACCTTCTTCCTCTACTAAAATCGAATATTTTCCAGGCGGTAAGCCGATTGTGAAATTTCCATTTTCATCAGACATTGATTCTGCGACTTTCGCTTCTTTAATTCCATCAAAAAAAACACCATCTTTCGGTGAATAATTTGTAGAAAGAATAGGTTTAAAGACTATAACTTTTCGGGAGACAGGTGTCATTTTTCCTGAAGCACTTCCAGGCATAAAGTTTCCTTTGTAATAAATTACTTTGCCTTTGACTCCTTGAAAGTGTGAACCGAACTGTGATTTTGGTGAACAACTTGAAAATAAAATGGTTAGAATTATTAAGACTAAATTTAAGTACATACTTTTTTCCAATTTTTTATTAGATTTAGGATTACTGTTCAGTAATTTAAACTTAACAGTGAATTTAAGACTTTTATAATATACTTTAAGAAAAAATTTATTTTAGTCTTTCAAAAGGTTTAGCAAAAGGTAAAATCAAAATGGAATCTAAAGAAATACTTTCTCTTTATTCGAACAAGAGTCTTCAAGAATGGCTTAGAAACAACTTAGAAGATGGTCAAAGAGCTCGTGTTTTTGGTACACAGCTAACAAAATATTACAATGCGAACAAAAAAGTTTGGATTGATGTTTACCACAACACAACTGTTACTCAACTCTCGTTCATTCCAAGTACCCAATGGGTTTTAGTTCCTTCTGCAAACCAAATGGAATTGTATATTTCTGAGTTTTGCTCAAGAAATAAACTCGTTTGGAGCTATGTATTGCGAGGTTTAGACCAACATTTAATTGAAATTTATAACAATAATTTCGACTTGATTTATGCAACTATCGAAGATTCAAACACCAAGTCAACAACTTGTGAAAAATCAAGAATGATTGCAATGAATTGGATTGTTAAAACAGCTGCAAAAACCAACAAATACAGATCTGTCGTTGTTGCGAGTTAGTTTTGATGAATTATTCTTTTTCTTCTCCATCTGAAAAAGACTTAGAAATTATCCAAAATATTCTTTGCCATTTCTCACTTCCTTTTGAAGACATACAAAAACATCTTTCAAATTTTATTTTAACTTTTCACCAAAATAAATTGGTTGGAATAGTAGGTTTGGAAATTTACGGTTCAATCGGTTTGCTCCGTTCTTTAGTAGTTTTGGAGACCCAAAGGAATTTTGGGCTTGGAAAATTACTTGTTCAAAAAGCAATAGATTTAGCTCTATCAAAAGAAGTGAAAGAACTATTCCTTCTTACCACAACTGCTGAAAATTATTTTCTGCGACTTGGTTTCGAAAATTTTGATCGAAAAAAAGTCCCTTTAAAGATTTCGGAAACTATGGAATTCTCTTCTCTTTGCCCTTCAAGTGCAATTTGCCTTCACAAAATTATCTAATAACTTTTCAATAATTGTTAATAACTTGTGGAAAAAGTGTAAATTATGTTTATACCTTTTGAAATCTTACTTTTCGTCTAAATAATTTCGCAATATAATTGATGCTGCAATTTCGTCAATTTTAGCTTTATTCTTTCCTGTTTTCTTTCCCATTTTGTGAAGTATCTTATGGCTTTCAACTGTTGTGAGCCTTTCGTCTTGCAAAATAATTGGAATCTCAAACCTTTCCTTTAGTTTCTCAACAAAGAATAACGTCTCATCTGTTTTCTTTGAATTTTCTCCACTCATACTAATTGGTAATCCAATTACAAGTTCTTCTGGTTCGTATTTATCAAGTAATTTTTGAATTTCTTCAAAGACTCTTGGTGTTACCTTTTTATCGATAGTTTTGACTCCAGAAGCGATAATTTGCATAGTATCAGTAACGGCAACACCGATTCTTCTTGTTCCATAATCAAGACATAAAATTCTGCCCATAAAAATTTTTCCTCTAAAACCAAAAAAGCCCCAACAAAAATGCTGAGGCTTTAAAATTGTAATAATTTTTATTCTTAACGAACACCACCTTGTTTGAGGTAAGCTTCTCCAAGATAGAAAATCGGAAAGTAAATTGTAAATACAACCGAAAGGATTGCAATCGCCATAATGATAATCAAAATCGGCTCAATTACAGATGTTAATCTCGTAATTGTAGCATCAACTTGTTTATCGTAAAAATCAGCGGCTTTTCCAAGCAGTTGGTCAATTTCTCCTGTTTCTTCACCTGTAGCAGCAAGCTGTAATAAAATATTTGGGAAAACACCAGCAAGTCTCATCGCATGAGCAATTGTAGTTCCTTCCTTAATACTTGACATAATTTTTGAAATACCTCTTTCAATAATTATGTTGTCCACAACTTTATTTACAAGTTTAAAAGCATCCAAAACTGGAACACCAGAGGCAAGAAGAATACTTAGTGTTCTAGAATACTTAGACATAATTGAGCCATTTACAAGATTACCAACAATTGGAAATTTCAACTTTACAGTATCTATTATCAGAGCTCCTGTATTCGTAAGTGAGGAAATCCAAATTCCAATTAACATAATAGCAAGAATAAAGAAGGTAACCAGTCCATTTTCAGCGAGAAAATTACTAAAAACAATCAACGCCGCTGTCGCAGGTGGTAATTCAGCTCCTACTTTATCATAAATAGCTTTAAATTCAGGAACAAGTAAAACAACCATTGCAACAACTACAATTGCTGTAAATGTTAAAATTACAACAGGGTAAGCCATAGCAGAGATTACTTTTCGCTTTGTATCCTCTAACATCTCCAAATAATCCGCTAATTCTTCAAGAGTCGTGTGAAGTGTACCTGAAACTTCTCCCGCTTTTACGATTGCAACGTAAAGAGAAGAAAAGACAGCAGGATATTTCTGTAATGCATCAGAAAGGCTTTGACCTCTCTTAACATCAGCAGTAATTTCTTCACAAACCTTTCTGAATCTTTTGTGTTTCTGTTCTTCGGTAATATTTGTTAATGATTTTTCTAATGTAAGCCCAGCGGAGAACATTGTTGCAAGCTGCCTTGTAAAGAATACTAGAATATTCAAAGGGACTGAATTTTGAATTTTGTCAAGTGACGCTTTAACTTTATCGTTAATCGTGAGCTGACGGTCTTCAGAACCTTCTCTTGCAGCTTTCAAAGAAATTACAACATTACCACTTTCCTGAAGCTTTGTAATCGCTTCTTGTTGGTTGGTAGTAGTAATAACCCCTTGTTTTTTTATTCCTTTTGGGTCTTTCAGTACGTAAGCATAATTTGGCATTTAATTACCTCAGGCTTATTCTTCGTAAGTTGTTTTAATTACTTCTGCAGCAGTTGTTGATCCTGCTTTCATTTTTCTAAGTCCACTATCACGCAATGTAATCATTCCTGTTCTGATAGCCTCATCACGAATTTCATCTTGATTTTTTTTCGCGAAAATCATTTTTCTAACATCACGGTTTACTTCAAGGATTTCAAATAATGCATTTCTTCCTTGATATCCTGTATTTCTACAGTGAATACAACCTTTACCTGTCATAAAATTAATTTCTTTGACTTCTTCAGGTGTTAGTCTTAATGCCTCTATTTCGATATCAGTTGGAGTATATGGTTCTTTACATTGGTCACAAATTTTTCTTACAAGTCTTTGTGCTACAACCATATTCAAAGATGATCCTACGAGAAATTCAGGAATTCCAATATCAATCAAACGAGTAATTGTCGCTGGAGCATCATTTGCGTGAAGTGATGCAAATACAAGGTGACCAGTAAGCGAGAATTTAACAGCGATATCCGCCGTCTCCATATCACGAATCTCACCAATAAGTAGAACATCAGGGTCTTGTCGAAGAATTGACCTCAAAGCTGCCGCAAAAGTTAACCCGATTTTTGGAATACAATGAACTTGGTTAATTCCTGCAATTTGATACTCAACTGGGTCTTCTACAGTAGTAATGTTTACTTCACTTGATTTTACTTCAACTAAAGATGAATAGAGTGTAGTTGATTTTCCAGCTCCTGTTGGACCTGATACAATGATAATTCCATAAGGCAATGCAATCCATTTACGGAAAATTGCCAACATATCGTCATCAAAACCAAGGTTTGTAAGAGAAAGCGTAAATGATTTTTTGTCCAAAAGTCTCATTACAACTTTTTCACCTGTTACAGTAGGCAAAATAGAAGTACGAACATCAACTTCTTTATCAGTAAATTTCATTGTAAAACGACCGTCTTGAGGAAGCCTACGCTCTGCAATATTTAAATCTGCTAAAATTTTAATACGTGATGTAATCGCATTGTGAGCAGTTTTTGGTGGACGCATAATCTCGTGAAGAACACCATCAATTCTATAACGAACTAAAGTATGAGTATCAAGACCTTCAATATGAACATCTGTTGCTCTATCTTTAATTGCCTCACGAAGTAAGATATTTACGAACTTAATAATTGGTCCTTCATCAGACAAATCTCCAAGCTCATTCAAATCTAAATCATCATCTTCTTCAATTCCACCGACAAATTCAACACCTTGAAGAGTTGACGAAACCTGTCCTTCAATCTTAAGTTCTTTATAATGTCTATCAATTGCTAAATTGATCATTTTCTCAGTAGCAATTATTGGAATTATTTCACACCCTGTTATTTTTTTTAAACTATCGAGAAGAACAACATCATCAGGATCAACCATAACAACCTTTAAAATATCGTGGTCGCGTGCCAATGCAATGACATTATTTTCATTTGCAAATGGTTCAGGAATTAATCTGACAATATCTTTTTCTACTCTAAGTAAAGCGTCTTCATCAACTGTTTCGAAACCAAGCTGCATTCCAAGGGCTGAAAGTACATTTTGCTCAGTTACGTAACCTTGCTTTACTAAAACTTCACCTATTTTTTCACCTGGATTTCGTCTCTGAAAATCTAAGGCATCTTGAAGTTGGTTTTCACT
The DNA here is from genome assembly GCA_008501735.1 of Calditrichota bacterium. GTDB lineage: Bacteria > CLD3 > CLD3 > CLD3 > CLD3 > CLD3. The sequence goes on from QQUF01000035.1 coordinate 143,490, forward strand.
AACCAAACCTTCTTTAACTAGAATAGTCCCTAACTGAACGAATTGGTAGTTACTCATTAAATCTCCTGTCGCACATTTTAAAGATTTTTTTCACTAAAAATTAAAATTCAGAGACACTTTTAAAAGTGTCTCTGAAAAATATAAGTTTTACTTAGCTGTATAAGCTTCTACTTGCTCAACTAAATTAGCAACTGGTCCACAACCGATAGTGTACCAATTTGTACAACTTCCATCTGGAACTTCAAAAACTTCACGACTTCTGAAATCAAGAACTTTTCTTTTAAGGTCTTTTGATGTTAAATCAATTGGGTCAACAATTGATTTAAAACAGAATGGAGAACCCCAAGGAGAAGCACCGTTTACACAAGTTCCAACACGACATTTTAAATCTGCAGGAGATTGTGGATCTTCACCTGGATTGTAATGTTGTTTTGTTAATGTAATTGAAGGTGGTTGATCATTTACTCCTGTTCCAATTACAGATACAGTAATTGTAACATTTTCAGTAGAAATAATTGGGAAAGGAGGATCAGTTTGTTGTGGGTCATCAACATCATCACAAGCAAAAACTAATGTGTTTGTTGCAGAACCACCAGAATTTGTTAAAACTGAAGCAATCAATGGTTGAACAAAATCTTCAGGATAATTTGGTAAAGGTTTTCCTGGATTCAACAATTGATAGTTTAAAGCATAACAAGAGTTTGCATCAAGCTCACCTGAAATAGGATCCACTTCATACAAGCAATTATTTACCCAACCGTCGAGGTCAATGTATTCTGTAAATCTTCCTCTAGTTGCTGTAAACTGAATAGGTGTTCCTGTAATTGCATTTTGTTGACCATCAACAAGATTAGCCGTTACATCAATTCTTGTCCAACAAGCACCTGCTTCATTAATAATTCCAGGCTGAGTAGCTGAAGAAGAAAGTTCTGGTTCATTCAAACCGAGGTCTACAAGTAAACTATCAATTATAGGATCTCCATTTGCACCAGCTGCAGAAGCAAAAACCCAAACTTCTCCATTAGTTTCAAAACCTCTGTAAGTAAGCTCAGTATATGCTACACCTTTAGTTTGATCACCACCAAGTGGAGATTCATTAAAAGTCACAGCTGCACCACCAATATTTACTTCAGAACCAGAAACAGGGTTTTGTAAATCTACAACTTCACATTGTACAGGAGGATTCCCTGCAGTACCTGGAATTCTTCTGATGATTTTGAAAAAGTCATTTTCATCAGTTGTAAAGAAAACAGCTGTTGAATCTTGAACAGGGTTATCATAAGCATCAACTACTGATGCAGAAACTTCTGTTTTCCAAAGCCCACCACCAATGTTTTCACCTGCTGGAGCATAACCAACAAATATATTTGCTGGAGGACCAGAAGTAATTACGATTTGACTATAACCTGCATTAATGTTTGCTGAAGGAATCGAAGCTCTAATTGAAATTGGACCGTTATCAGTTCCAGAAGTCATTTGAATATTAGCAATTCCTGCATTGTTTGTTGTTGATGTAATTGGATTTTCACCAAAATGATGTTGTGCACTATTATTTGTTGTAAAGAGTACAGGTTGATCATTCAATGGATCGTTTCCGTTTGGAACACTAATAAAACTAAATTCTACTTCTTGTCCAGCAGTTACAGGTTGACCTGTTCCGTCATAAACAATTGCTTGAACTGTTATAGTTTCAGTTCCACCAGTCCCTTTAACTTGAACTTCATTTGAACTCACATCAATATCAATTGATGCTGGAGTTGCAGTTGAAACTACAGAAAAAGCGATAGAATCTTGTAAAGTTGCACCATCAGTTTGATTCACAGTAATTGTGATTACCTCTGTTCCTGATTCTTGTAAACCAGTGTAAATAACTCTTGCTGCACCTTCAAAATTTTCACCGCCCCAAGAGAAGCTTTCTGTTAAAACATTTTGAGGAGTAACACTGCCCAAAACAGGAGCAAAATTGATTGATTTGTTGTTTACTGCATTGCCATCAGCATTTCTTAATTCAACTAATAAGTATGAATCCTCAAAAGTAGTAACTTGAGCGAGTGGTGAAATTGAGTTTTCATCAAACTCGTAAGGACCACTAATATTCATTACTGTCGCAACTTGTGGAGTTGGTTGAACTCTTACAACATTAAAATAAGAAGTATCACTAAAAGTTTCGCCTGAATTTCCATAAATTTGAACTGTAACAGTATCTTTTGTGATACCATTGTCAACAAATACTCCTGTTGCATCATAAAACAAGAAATCTGTTTTACCATTCGACGATGTTGTTTCCGAATTAACTGCTGTTCCACCTGAAGTCTCAGTATAGAATTTTCCAGAATTCGAAGTGTTTGGATAACCAACTAACTTTGAATTAAAAGAAACAGCTACATTTTTTGCATTGTCACCGTCAACATAAGTTGCACCAACTGAGATAGCCCTTCGTTGGTTATTAAGAATTGTTCTTGGAGCAGTAATTGTCCCTACAGGATTTGGTTCAGCAATTTTCAATTGGACTTTTGTATCCTGAATATTGTAAGAATACCATTTTGTAAGGCCTGTTTGATTTTTTGCCGTTTTATGAGTTACACTAAAAACCCCGCTATAAATTGGTCTTCCGTCAGAATCTTTTTTAGAAATAATACTTGTGTAAGGTCTATAGATTGTACCATCAGAAAGATAACTATAGCTGTTATTTGAGAAGAAGTTATTGAGCAAACTTGTAGAATCTGCATCAAATCTTTTCATCTCAACTCTTGCATTACTAAGAATATCACTACCATCAAGAACCTTTAATTCAATCGCAAACTTTTCTTGTGTTGAAGAAAGCGTTCCGAGTAGAATTGGGTCTAAATCTGTAGAATTCTCAGTAAATACAGGAATGTTTACTGAATCAAGAGGCGTTGCACTTACGTCGTTTCCAATGTAATTTGTTTGTGCGAGTCTTTTTAAAGAAACTTCAAACCCTGTGGCTTGACGCTCAACAAAAGACATTTTGATTGCCTTAGTTGTTTTTACATTATCCTTAGAATCTGTTGCTCTAATTTGAACTGTTACAGAACCTTCTTTACCATTATTTTGAACATTAACAAAAGATGAAGTTACAAAAGCAGAAGGAGCAAATCCTTCTGAAGCACCTGTCATTAACACTTCAACATTATCTGTTGAAATTGTGTTAGTTCCATCAGTTGTAAATGCAGTATAAGGAACTCTTGCAGTAACATCATTTCCTTGGACAAAACCATTAACGATGTTAAAAATATAAGTTCCGTCAGTTGGGTCAGTTGAAACAACTACATTTGTAGAGTCAACTCCGGAAAATGAAGGATTACCAGTAATTTGCACTTGCGTCAATTCTGATATGCCTCCAGAAGCTCCCGGTTCACCAATTGCTTTATCACCTTCACATCCCATTAATGAGAAAGAAAGTAATAAACCAGTCATTAGCAGTCCGCTAAACTTTTTAGTTTTCATGAAAAAACCTCCATAGGTTTAATTTTGAGAGTTTATGCTTCTCCCTCAAAATTATCTATTCTTCTGTATTTGTTGTTTCACTGTTGTCTTCTTCAACGCTTTCTTCTGAAGAATCGTCGTCTTCCATACTTGAATCTTCTTCCATTTCTTCTTCGAGTTTGAAGCCTTCAAGCTGGAATAAGATTTCTTCCATAGTTTCTCCGTCAACTGTTTCACCTTCTGGATTAACAAGTTTTCCGTCTTTTAAAACGTGAGGAGTAACTTTGATGATTAAGTCTGTCTTTTCATTTGAAGCAACTTCGTGTCTAAAAAGGTGTCCAAGAATTGGCAATTCATTAATTGCTTCAATTTCACCTAAGTAAGGAAGTTTGCTATCTGCAGATTTATCTTCATTTTTCAACAAACCAGCAATGATTGCAGACTGTCCGTCTTTCATTCTTACAGTTGTTTCAGCAAATCTAACTTTAGTCCAAGGAACTTCGTTTCCTTCAGGTCCTACAAATCTAAAGATTGAACTTGCTTCTGGTCTGATTGCTGTTTCGATATAATTTGCTTCATAAAGTCTTGGAGTTATGTGAAGTTTTATACCAACATTTACAAATCTTGTACGGAATTGTCCACCAAGTCCACTTGCTTGTAAGATGTAAGGTACTTGGTCAGTTACTTCAACAACTGCTCTTTTACCATTAATTGTAGAAACTTGAGCGTCAGAAAGAATTTCAGCTTTACCAGAATTCAACAAGAAATCTAAAGTAAAGTCAAAAGCGTTTAACTGACGACTGTATCCTTGAGATGGTAAAATATCAAGACCATTTTTGATTGGTTGAAAAATATGAGCGTCTGGGGCTTGTCCGATTGGAACTGGACTACTAAATTCAGCTTGAGTTGGAATATAGTAGTTTGGAAGTCCGCCTAATCCAGATTGGTTCACAAGGTCAACATTTACATCTTCAATGAGAACGTTTCCACCATTTCCTGTGAAAGTTGCAGAAGGATTTTCAGCAATGATTGTTGAAAGATGATTAAGTCTTTCCCAATCAATTCCGTATTCTTCTTCAGCTTGAGCAGAAACTTCTATTATTTTTGAATCAAGAAGAATTTGCTTAGGTGGTTGGTCAACTTCAGAGATTAATTTGTCAATTTGATCCAAAACTTTAGGACTTGCGAGAACTAAAATTTTATTTTGAACTGGGTCAACTTGAACTTTTTTAGTTAAGTCTTTTAATAACTTTTGAACATCAACAGCTTGACTGTTTCTTAATTGGAATACCTTAGCAGTAATCCCAACTTCTTTTTTGATGTCTTTTTCACTTCCAACAAGGAAAGAACTTCCAACTAAATCATAAGAAAGTCCTGCAGCTCTTACAACTAAGTTCATTGCTTGTTCGATTGGTGTATCTTTTAAGTGAATCGAAATTCTTTCTTTTTTATTAACACCAGGTCCAGTAACAATATTATAACCACTTGCTGCTGCCAAAATTGATAAAATATCTGGTAACGATGAATCGTCTGCGTCAATGGTTACTTTTGTATCCAAGCTTTGAGCTTGAAGGTCTGCATTAGGTAAAACCACAGCAAGTGACAAGGCAAAAGCACTGCCAATCACAAGACTTTTTGGTAAATCAAATTTCAAGATTTATTCCTCCTGCGAAATACTTTATTTATTAATAATTTCTAATTTTTGCTAATTTTAGTTCTTCTTCACTTGCTCCCTCGACATAACGAGTAATTCTGCCTTCCGGAGTTTGAACAACAACATGGTCGTCTTTTAAAGAAACTAATTTACAATCTCTACTGATTTTATCTCCAGGATTAGAGACTGCCCAGTTTTTTGCATCAAATTTAATAAGTGCTTTTCTTGAACCGTCATCAGTTGCAATGATTGCACTAAGTCTTAGGAAATCGAATCTATTGCCCAATTCCTCAGTATTAGCTGATTTTTTAATTCTGAGACTTTCAACAACATTTTTGTGAATAGTTAATGGGTCTCCATTAACATTTTTGTTAAAGTCATTACGAGCATTAAGGCTTTTTTCAATGCCTTGAATAACACCTTGTAATTCTTTATTCTCAACTTCACCTTGGTCAATTCTTTTAGCCAAAATTTTAGAAGTTGTGTTGTTAATATCAAAGAATGCAAAATACATAGTAACAATAAAAATCAACACAGCTATTGCCAAAATACTACTTTGGAATACTTCAAGTTTTCTTAAATCCATCTTGATTATCCTTTCACCAAAGTTAGAGTGTTGATTGAGATATTTGCAGTGTATTTACCTAAGTCTTCTTCTTTTTCCATACTTAAGTATTGTCTAAGGTCATTTTTAACCTCAAAACCATTTACATAAATTAACCTTGGGGATTTTTCCATTTTCTCAAGAAGTTTTGTAATTTGGTCGTAAGTTCCTTCGATTTTTATGTCGTAAGGAGTACGAACAAAGTTTCCAATTTTTCTTTGAGTTTTTGGTTCAATACTCAAAAGAGAAAGTCCCATTCGGTTAACTTCGTCTGTCATCTCGTCTATAAAAGGAACAGAGCCTTGTTTTGCAAGACTGTCCTGAGCTGACAAAGCCACATTTTTCTTTAAAAGGTCAGCAACCTTATTAAGTTTTTGGTCTAAAATTTGAGCACTTAAGAGGTCTTCTCTTTTCTTTTCAATATTTCGCTCAACATTTTTGATTTTTCTTGGAAGAGGTTGATATTCTCCATAAAGCCAGTAAAATCCACCAACGTAACCGATAAGTAAAATTGCTGCAACTATTAGCCATTTCATAGTTAATTAACCTATCCTATTTTAATTTATCTTCTTTTTCTTTTGCGTTTGGTGCTGACTTTAACTTCACCCTTATTATTTGCATTACAAACCAACGAAAATGCAATCAAATCTTGAGTTGCTTTTTTGGTTCTACCATCTAACTCGTCAAGTTCTCGCTTGAGTTGTTCAGGAGATTTATATCTATCTTTCGGGTCAACGATTTCACCTTTGATAGTAGTCAACTCTGCAAGTTCAAACTTAATATCGTCTAAACTTTTATAGAATGATGCATCACTTTCAAGGTTATTGATAAGTTTAATAACAATATCAATATTTTTTTCATCAGCTTCTTTTTTGACCTTAACTCTTGCAATTCCGTCTAAACTTAAACGACCATTATTAAAAGTTACAGCAGTAAAAGCCATACCCGATGGAATCAAATCAGGAAGTTGGGTAAATTTTTCAGTCCAGAAAATTCTACTTTCCTCAACTTGAGCTAAGTCTCTTATGTCTTGCTCAGAAATACTTTTACCCTCTGTTTTGATTCTTGTAATTTCGTCTTCAATTTGTTGAAGTTGCTTTTGAAGCTCTGAATGTCGAGCTCCTAATTGCTCAGTTCTTACATATGCAAAAGCAAAAACAGCCATAAAAACAATCGCCCCTAAAACCGTTCCCAAAACGGTAGTTCTATTTAAAGCGAGTAAATCCTTATTTTCTTTTGCTTCTTTATTAAGATTTATATTATAACTAAAAGCCATATCCTATTCTCTCCTCAAAGCTAAACCAACTGCTTGCGTATACTGAGTATCCGCAACGCCACCACTTACAAGTGCCATTGGGTTGTAAGCAGAAGTTGTAAGATTTAGGTTTTTGTTAATAAATTCAACAAATCCTGGAATTTTAGCTCCACCACCACAAATTAGCACTTCTTTAAAAGCAGAGTTGCTATTTTCTTTTGCGTAGTATCTGAGAGAACGTTTCAACTCTTCTAATAATTGTTCGTAAGAATTCTTCTGAACCATTTGAAGCGAAAGACCATCTCCTTCAGTCTTAGTTTCAAAAATATTATTTGATTTTTTGAAATTCTCAGCATCTAAATAAGTCATTTTTTTAGTTTCCGCTAAGTCTTCAGTGATTTTATGACCACCAACTTGAATACTTCTACTAAAAAATGGAGAATCTTTGCCAATAACTAAAATATTAGAACTTCTTGCACCAATCTCCAAGATGATTGTTAAACCATCATTATCCACCTTCTTTTGCATCAAGAAAGCATTTGCAAGAGCCAAAACATCTACATCAATAATTGCTTCATCAACCTGAAATCCCGTGTCTTTTAGGATTTCTCTGTGCTTATCAAAAGCTTTTCTTGATGTAGCAACTAACATTACATCCATATCGGTGGAGTTTGCATCGCCTCTAAGAATCTGAAAATCAAGAAGCGGTTGCTCTTCATCAAGAGGCAAATGCTTTCGAGCTTCAAATATCAAAGAAGAGTTTAACTCCTCCGCAGAAAGAGGTACAGATTTGATCTGCTTAACATGAGTTGATTGTCCGCCAATCGAAGTAACCAAAGCTTTGACTTTCTTCGGGTTGACTTTTGCCTCTGTTAAACATGCGTTCAGGGTTTCAAGAATCTGGTCAGCGGTTGGTCCCTCAGGATTGTATTCCTTTCCACTGAAAATCTCCTTAGAAGCACAACCAATTAGTTTGCTTCCTGTATCGGAATTTTCCAATTGGACAACCTTTACGCTGTGAGATCCTAAATCTACCCCAACAACATTCATTGTTTTCATTGCGTTAAATTCTCCTTAGCACTTATTTAAAAAGCTAATTAACTTAAAGTCCCATTTGTATAAAATAACAGGGGTTAAACCCCTGTTTTTATCTAACTACCAAACTTAGATCACTCTGCCCAACCGAGAAAAAGTATCTTGGAGGTGAAGTAGTGAATCGTGTATCGTAAATTCCTATTCTTTGAGGTCCCGTTGCTCCAGTTCCGAGTAGAGTTCCACCATAACCGCCTCTTGTTCCTTGATTAATAATCCCTCTTCTTTTTTGAGCGATTGAACCAAGATGATTTATTGTTCCGTGGTTTCCGAGCAAAGGATAAGTTGGATTACTTGTACCACCATAAGGATCTCCTGGATATCTTTCAAAATTCGGGAAGTCAGCTGAAAAAGTCATAAATGACTCGCCCAGTGCAACCATTCCAGCATTAATAATCACACCTTCTTGGTGGCTATTATGAGCATAACTTGAATCAAAATTAGCCCAAGAAAAACCTTTATTTGTCGCAATATGACGAGTATCCATTAAGATATTCTTCACAGCAATTAGGCCTAATTTGTCATCGCACTCAACACCAGTAAAATTCAAACCTGTACTATCCGTACAAGCATATTTTAAATCGTTATCAATAATTATATTCCCACAAGAACCAACTGTTAAATCACTATTAACTAAGCCACTTATATAAACATCTCCAGTAACAAAAACAGCTCCATTTTCAGGATAAGCAACTTGTTGATCTCCCCCCCAAACACCTGGACCAAATAATTGAAGCAATGCTTTATTTGATTCTTGAATAACCATACCTGTTGAAGTAAACCTAATTCTTTTAGCAGAAGTTGGATCAGGTACAGTAACATAAACTCCGCCTGCAAGAGCAGCATTAAGAACTAAATCAGGAGTTTGTGAAAAGTCAATTGGAGCATCTCTTACAACCATCCCAGAAGCATTACATTCATCAAGAAAAGTAACACCTGCAAGTGGTGGAGGCGGAAACATTAAAGTTCCTGCTGGAATTGGAGGAACTGCTGCATAAAGCCCACTCGCTGTAACACATTTTTGCATTGTTACGTTCGGTGGTCCACCAAAAAAGAAAAAATCATTTGTATGCACTAATCCATCAAATCTATCTGGACCTCTCAACAAAAGAAACTGTTGAGAATCGCTACAAAGTTCAACTGCACTTGGGCAATTCGTACAATCTGGTGGAACAAATTCTTGTCTCTGTCTTTCACAATCAGTCAACCAATAATATTTCCCAAAAGTGCTATTATTTGAGAAAGTAGTTGCTTGCTTGCTAGTAACAGCATTGTCATTCAAATCAATACCTGTTTCAAGAACAAAATTATTTTCATCTCCTGGCACTGGACTTAATTCAATAGTTTGAATTCCGTCATAAGTAGCACCATTTGGAATAAAAGAACTTGGCTGATAATTAATTGAAAAATTCGCTAAAGTCTGAGCTTTAAACCAATCTATCGAATTACTCGAAACTGCAATTAGAGAATTAAACCCTTTAAGGATGTAACCATTTTGCACAGCTTCAACCCTTGAATAACTTGGACCAGATTGACTCGTTGCAAAATATGCCCAAGAAGTTGCCATCAAAACAGTGGCAAGATTAAATGCCAAAGCGGCAATTATTGAGATTCCTGCTTCGGAATCTTTAAAAAACTTAAATTTCTTATTTAATTTACTAAACATAAAAATCCCCTTTCTTAGTTACACCCACTTGGACAAGCAGATTGAAAACTTGTTGACAAAGAATTTTTGGAACTTGGAACTCCGTTAGGAATTTGTGCTCCAGCTAAACTAAAGTATTCAATTGAAAACCCGTCAACGTCATTTGATGTAGCTTCAAGTCGCGAACCTCTAAAATAATCAAGAGGGCTATTTCCGAAACCGCCTCTTCCTTCTCTATCAAGATTTGCTGTAACTTGAAACCAATACTTTATCAAACCTGAAAAAGCATATCGCCAATCTTCAGGATTGTAACTAACAATAGGATTTGATTTCACAACACTTTCAGGAGATTGGCCTCCTGACTCAGTTATGTATCGAGAAAACTTAAGCCCTTCAACATCTAAAAGATATTGCTCTCCGCTCCTATTCCTATCCAAGATATTTTTGAAATAAACCGCTTGGTTAAATTCGGGATTGTAAAGATAATAAATTTTACGTCCACCAACAGCTCCAGGTCCTGAAGTTTCGAGGTTTAGTAAAATTTGTTCTTTGTTGTAAAGTTGCTCAAGTGCTGTTCTATCATCTTGGCTTCTTCCTCTAAAAATAACTTCTTCACCCGAAATTTTAATTTCACCAATAATTGGCCTTCCTTCGCCTTTTACTTGATCACTTACTGAATAATTCACAGCAGTATTTTCACTTGGCTCAGGATAATCATAAATTGCGAGTTCGAGTTCATTTCCATTATTAGCTGGATAAGGATAAAGAATTGAAATATTGAAAGGGTCTTGATAAGCTGTCGAACGATTTATTATGTCTCTAATATCCAAAATCATTTGACCACCAGCTGCATTAAGCTTACTAATTATAAAATCTTGTTCGAAATAGTAAGAATAGTGCGATACCAATGCGGCAGAACTTGTAATCACAGTAGCTGTTACAACCGAAGAGACCAAAACCTCAATCAGTGTAAAACCTTTTTGTGATTTTAATGCTTTACAGATTTTTTTTAACATTTCTATCCCCTTACTTCCTTTGTGTAAAATAATCTGCATACAAAGCTACATCTCTGCCTTCTGTCTCAACAAGCATATAAAGAGGTTTAGCCTCACTACCGCCTGTTACTTCGAGATTAGTTTGAACATGAACCTCAACAGGGAAACGACTCGTCAAAACATTGCTACTAGCACCTCTGGCAATTCTTGAAGACAAATTAATTCTATCAGGCTCTCCTGTTAAAGGAATCCTTCTTAGAAAAACTTCGTATTCAATTTCTTCGCCATTAACTTCAGCAGTTTTAGTTCTCGAACCACCATTAAAAATGAATTGAACTTCTTGATTTTCCGTAAGTTCAATTTTTCCCTGTGTCGCTTCCGAAGCTTCTACGACGTATTTTACAAATTCCATCGTATCAATTGCAAAACCAAGAGCAACATTACTTCGGACATCTAAATAAATTGAAGCATTTGCCAAGCCCATCAATGTAGTAAAACCTGTAATTCCAATTCCTGAAATTACTGTTGCCGCCAAAGCCTCTATCAAAGTAAAGCCTTTTTCGGTTTTCACCGATTTTACAAATTTGCTTAGCATTTTCTCGAAAAAATCGAGTTTCATTGAAAAAACCTCCATAAGAGTTTTGAGTTCTATTTAGATGTCAAGCCAAAATATTTACTCTAGAAAATTGCTTCACTTTCGAAAAGTTTAGCGTTGTCTGCACGTTTCGCAGCTTCCGCTCTATCAACTCTACCTTCCATAACAAGACGTTGTAAATCTTGGTCAACCGTTTGCATCCCAGCTTTACTACTTGCTTGGATAACAGAAGGGATTTGATAGATTTTATCTTCTCTAACAAGGTTACGAATCGCTGTTGTCGCCAACATAATCTCCATTGCTGCAACACGACCTTTACCGTCTTTTGTAGGAAGAAGTTTTTGAGCGATTACCGCTTCTAAAGACTCAGAAAGCATTGAACGAACCTGACCTTGTTGCCCAGTTGGGAAAATATCAATAATTCTATCAATTGTTTTCGAAGCACTATTTGTATGAAGAGTTGCTAAAACCAAGTGACCTGTTTCAGAAGCCGTAAGAGCTAAAGAAACTGTTTCAAGGTCTCGCATCTCACCAACAAGAATAACGTCTGGATCTTCACGAAGTGCAACACGCAACGCATTTGAGAAAGAGTGAGTACTTGCACCAATCTCTCTTTGGTTAACAAGGCTATTTTTAGTTTTATGAACAAACTCCACAGGGTCTTCGATGGTGATAATGTGACAATGTTTGTTTTCATTAATGTAATCAATCATTGTTGCCAAAGTTGTTGACTTACCACTTCCTGTTGGACCTGTAAGAAGTATCAAACCTTTTTCTTTAAGAGCCAAAGACTTCATTACGTTAGGAAGCCCTAGATCTTCAAAAGTTTTGATTTCTGTAGGAATTGTTCTAAAAACAGCCGCAATACCATTAATCTGCTGAAAGACATTAATTCTAAAACGAGTGTCTTCATCTAACTTTCTTGAGAAGTCAATCTCATGGTTTTTTGAAAAAATCATTCTTTGCTCATTGGTCATAATCCCGAAAATCAATTCTTCAAACTGATCTTTTGAAAAATCAGGCATATTGATTTTCTGCATTTTACCATTAATTCTGAGCATTGGGCTCGATCCGACACTCAAATGGAGGTCGGAAGCACCGTTGTCTTTCGTAAACCTTAATAATTCTTCTATTGTCATTTTTCTTGGTTCTTTACTTAGTAAGAAGTATTGATTATTAGGTTATCCTAATTATTATTGGTCGTCGTCGCTACTGATATAGCCAGTGTTTGTACTGTAAGCTACTTCAATACCTTCGTTACTACCATCTGGAGCAATTCCAACTGCACGAACAGTAACATTATTACCATCAGGAATAATTTCAAATTCCCATTCTTCGCGGAGTACTTGCTCAACTTCAATTCCTAAGTCTTCTTTTTCAATACTTGTTGGCCAAGTACCTTTTTCGTTGTATCGAATTTTAGCCGAGTTAACAATCGACTGAACAACTGCTTCTGCCTCTGATTTTTTAGCTTTTTCGACATAACCAAAGTAAATCGGAGCTGCAACAGCTGCCAAGATTGCGATAATGATAACCACAACAAGGATTTCGATAAGTGTAAACCCTTTTTCTTCCTTACGGAAATTGCTGAAAAGTTTCATTTTGAAATTCTCCTTCCAAAAATGAAGTTAAGTTAAAAGTTGATTGCTTAATCTTACCCTAAATTAGGGTGGGAAAAAGTAATCTGTTGCAAATAAAGAACCAAGAAAAAATTATATTTTTGGCTTGACGCACAATTGATTTTTCTATTGCAAAAATTATACCAACTACTTATCAGACAAAACACTTGAATATTTAGTGTTAAAAGAACCTAAGAACACTATAAAAAGAAAATTAAAGGGAAACTCTGTGTTCAAAATTCGTCAAAATTTTAAAAAATTGACAATTTCTGAACTCTCAATGAAAATAAAGATGTAAGCAGAAAGACAAAGTGCAGGACCAAAAGCAAATTGATTTACTTTTTCTTTTTCGATTGATTTAAAAATTAAGAAAAGAATTACACCCAAAAATGAAGCTAAGAAAAATAAGATTATTGCTTTAAAAGCACCAAGGAAAGCTCCTAACAGAAACATCAACTTAAAATCTCCCATTCCAAAACCTGATTTTCTTGTAACAATCCAGAAAAGGAGAAAATGAAAAGTGATAATTCCAATTCCTATTCCACCACCAATTACAAAACTCAAAATTTCATCTAAAACATTTCCGTTCACAACTCCCAACGAAACTCTACTAACAAAAACCAAAACAACTCCAACCAACAAAACTACATTTGGAATTATTTTATGTCTAAAATCAATCACACTTACAACTACTAATATAGATGTAAAGACAAGTGCTTCAGGAAGTCTCAAGACCAAACCGTATTTTTGGTAAACAACTAAAAATAGAATTCCTGTTAAAAGTTCGCCAAAAGGGTAAATTTTCGAAATTGGGTTTTTGCAGTTTCTACACTTCCCTCCAAGGAATAACCAACTAAAAACCGGAATGTTATCGTAAAATTTAATTTCATAACCACATTTTGGGCAACCTGAACGACCTTCAATTTTCTTTTCCTCAGGAATTCTCAAAATGCAAACATTCAAAAAGCTGCCGATTGCAAGCCCTAAAACAAAAATAAAAATGTCAGGTAAGTAAAAAATCATAAAAAAACACCTAATCAAAAATTCTAATTTTCTAATTCTTTAAACACTGTTGTCTAAATTTTTAATTTTAATTAACTTCCGCAACTATGAAAAATAAACAAAACCTCAAAGGCTTAACTCTTCCTCAATTAGAAGAGTTCTTCCTAAAAATCGGCGAAAAAAGATTTCGTGCTGAACAAGTATTTCTTTGGATTTACAACAAAAAGGCAAAATCTTTTGACGAAATGACAAACCTCTCAAAAGCAACTCGCGAGAAACTCAAAGAACTTGCTTACATCGAAAATCTAGAAATTGCTCAAGTCCAAGTTGACTCTGAATCTAACACACACAAATTTCTTTTCCAACTGATTGACGGCAAAAAAATAGAAAGCGTTTTACTTTTTGGCAACAAAAGAAAAACTGTCTGCATTTCTTCACAAGTCGGTTGTGCTGTTGATTGCGGTTTTTGTGCAACAGCACAAATGGGACTCTTCAGAAACTTAACTGTCAGTGAAATCATTGACCAACTTTTGACAATCGAAAGAGACTTTGAAGTCAAAGTTACAAACATTGTTTTTATGGGAATGGGAGAACCTTTCCACAACTACGAAAATGTAATCGAATCTGCAAAGTTAATGTCTGACGAGAAAGTAACTGGAATTTCACAAAGAAAAATCACAATCTCGACAAGTGGTGTTTTACCCAAAATCAGAAGGTTCACAGATGAAAACCACAATTTTAAACTCGCAATTTCGCTCAATGCTACTGACAACGAAACTCGAACTAAACTAATGCCTTTGAACGCAAAATGGCCAATCGAAGCACTCTTGGAAGAATCGAAATTCTACTCAGAAAAAAACAGAAACAAAATTACGCTTGAGTACGTCCTCCTTGAAGGAATAAACGATTCAATCGAAGACGCGAAAAGATTCTCAAAATGGTGTGCCGAATACAACTGCAAAGCAAATGTAATTCCTTACAACCCAACAAACTCAGACTACAAACGACCTTCTAAAGAAAAAATTGAAAGATTTATGGCAGCACTTGGAGACAAATATGCTTCTGTTACTCTCAGAGACACTGGTGGAAAAGGAATCAAAGCTGCTTGCGGACAACTTGCAGTCGAACAAGATTAGGTACAAAAATGTCTAGAGTTTTTATAGTTGGTGCAGGTTTTTCAAAAGCACTTGCAAATGCTCCTTTAACTTATGAGATAGTTGAAAAAATTTATAAAATAGCAAAGTCTAAATTAGAAATAGACAGAAATGCTAACTCCTTTATTAAACTCATTGATATTTTAAGAACTCCAATAAGTAATGCTTTTAAATCTCCTCTTTTTTCTGAAGAAGATTCTAAAAATTTAAAAAATAGAGATCAAGAACAAATTCCTCTTTCAATTGATATTGAATTTTTATTTACAATAATAGACTTAAATCTTTTAAGACCGTTTATTCCTAATGGCAAAGGAGTGGATTACAGTAGTGTTCCCATTCCTTACTTAGATGGTTTAAACTCTCTGGAACTTGAAAAGGCTAAAGTATTTCTAAAAAATGAGTTCGTAAAGTTACTACTTCCAGACTCTTTATCACCTAAAAAGAATGAATTAAATAAGTTTACCAAGTTCTTAAACGAACAAGATAAAATCATAACATTTAACTATGACTTACTTTTAGAACAAAACCTGTGGAATGAAAAACTATGGAATCCATTAGATGGTTATTTCATAGGTAAAGTTGAAGAAGAAAATTACCTAAGTATCAAAAAACCAGAAACATTAATACCAATAATTAAACTTCATGGCTCAATAAATTGGCAAGAACGTAGAGATTTAAGTGATTATATTAAAATTAGCTTAGAATCACCAATAAGTTCAAAATCTTATTTTTCAGGAATAGAGCTAAGAAATGAACCTAATCCTATTCCTGAACATCCATTAACCTCTTTTATGACACTTCCTTCTTTTATTAAATCTTTTAGCAAAATTTGGGAGCATAAACTAATTAAAATTGCTCTAGAGTATTTAAGTAATGCAAATGAAATCATAACTTTAGGTTACAGTTTTCCTAACTCTGATTCTATGACAAACTTTTTAATGTCTCAATTAACGCAAGATGTAAAAATAAAAATTGTAGATAAACAAGCAAATGATATTAAAGAAAGGTTAGAAGAAGAATATCAATTCAAAAATATAGAACCTGAACAAATTGGTATCGAAGAGTGGATTAAAAATGAATTTCAGTATAAAGAATTTGAAAAATATACTAAAAACCAAAGATTTATAAGATCTATTCTATCTTAAAAAGATTAATGAAAGTCCTTCACATAATTTCAAGCCTAAATCGAGGCGGAGCGGAAGTTCTGCTTTTGGATTTAATCAAAAACTCCTCAGAAAGTTTTGAACACACAGTCTTTTTTTACGAAACTCACCAAAGACAAGAACTCCTCAAAGATTTCCAAAACGAAGGGATTTCAATTTTAAGTGAAAATATTTTCAACGACTGGAAAAACTTCGACGACTTTCCAAGATTCCGAAAAACTCTAAAAAGAATCAGACCTGACGTTGTTCACTTGCACAATTCCTTGGGCTGGAGATTCTGTTTTGCTATTTCGGCTTGGCTCTCAGGCTTCACAAAAATCGTCGCTTCGATTCACGGAACTCCAAAAGAACTTTCTAATTTTGACCTTAAGGTTTACAGAATCACCGAAGGAATTTTAAACTTCGTTGTTTCAAGGTACGTTTCAATTTCCGAACAAGTAACAGTTTACCAAACAAAATTTTACGGAACGAACACGAATAAAATCGAACTAATTCACAACGGGATTGACACCGAAAGGCTTGTTCCTCAAAGGACAAAAACTCAAGTAAGAACCGAACTCGGTATTTCAGAAAATGAATTGGTTGTCGGAACAGTCGGAAATTTACGTTTTATCAAAGGTCAGGATTTGCTCGTTGAATCAGTGAATTCACTTTTGCCTGAATTTCCAAATCTAAAACTTGTGCTTGTCGGTAATTTTTCAGAAAAAGATTTTGTAGAAAAGATTCAAAGTTTAATCGAAAACTCTCCCAAGCCTGAAAATTTTGTTTTGACAGGCGGAAGAAAAGACGTTGCCGATTTGGTAAATATTTTTGATGTTTACGTCCAACCTTCAAGACGTGAAGCTTTCGGCATTGCCTTAGCAGAAGCAATGTTTCTTGGAAAACCTGCGATTGCTTTTGCCGTCGGTGGAATTCCTGAAATTTTGATTTCGGAAGAAGTCGGGTTTCTGGCAGAACCTGAAAACTCAAAAGACCTTGCAGGTAAAATTCGCGAGATGATTCTTTCAAAAAAGCGAAGAGAAATCCGAACAAACGGGCAAAATTTCGTAAAAGAAAACTTTACTATCCAAAAGATTGTAAAAAAATATGAAAATCTTTACATTCGGATAATTAACTCTTAAGCCCACGAAAAAGGTGAAAAGTAAAAAATGTCTTACCAAATTAATTCTCTAAATCAACTAATTGAAAATCTCGCCAAACTTCCTGGAATCGGCAAAAAAACCGCACAACGTTTGGCATTTTTCATTCTCAAAACAGAACGAAGCGAAGTAATGGAACTTGCGAAGGCTCTTGTCTCAGTCAAAGACAACGTAAAATCTTGTTCGGTTTGTTTTAATATTACCGAAACAGACCCTTGTGAAGTTTGCACAAATCCACGAAGAGACAAGTCGATAATTTGTGTTGTAGAAGAGCCAAGTAACATTCTTACAATCGAAAGAACAAACGAATTTCGTGGACTTTACCACGTTCTTGGAGGAGCTTTGTCTCCTTTAACAGGAGTTTCGCCTGATACTTTAAAAATTCGTGAATTAATTTCGAGATTAGAAGGCGACGTGAATGAAATTATTTTGGCGACAAACCCGACTGTTGAAGGAGAAGCAACGGCAATTTACCTTTCAAAGACACTTGGGAATCTTGGAGTAAAAGTTACAAGAATTGCACGAGGACTTCCGATGGGCGGCGACATTGAGTATGCTGACGAAGTTACTTTAGCGAAGGCTTTTGCGAATCGAAGTTAATTACCTTGCAGACTCGTAAGCTTCTTTAAGCCAAGAAACAACTTCAGCAGAAACTTCTTCTTTACTTTCAAGTTTCACTCTGTGTGAACACATCGCATTAAAACTGCCCGAATTTTCAAGTTTTCCTGAAGGTTCTTTGCCTTTTAAATTCAAACCTAAATCCAATCTCTTTTTTGTAGAAGGCTGAATAATTGCGAATTGTTTTTTGCTTCTGACACTCACGTAGGCTTTTTTCGGTGCGAATTCAACGTCGTTACCAAAAGCTTCAATTTCACTTTTGAGAACCTCGTAAATTTCTTTTAGATTTTCTTTTCCTTCATATTGTTTTGCAACAAGATCTTCTTTTGGAGTTTCAGAATCTTCTTTAGATAAATGAACAATTGTATTCGCAAAACCGTGAGTTACACCGAACTCCGTTTTCAAATATTTTACAGCTTCCATATGTTTCGCAAATGCTTTTGTTTTGAGAATCGTCTTCCATTCCTCCAAAGTTTTACCCGTTTTTTCAGGAATGTTGTTGAGCATTTTTTGTAGCATTTGATCTTTGTCCATTTTTATACCTTTATTTTTTAAAAATACTTTTTAAGCCACAACTCCTAAAACCATAAATGAGTAAAGAATGTAGCAGAGGACTAAGGCAACAGCTTCCCAGAAGGCAAATTTTCCATTTTCAAAAAACTTAATCATCAAAACCAAAGCAACAAATTGCATCGGTAAAGTAAACATCAAATTTTCATTCGACATTTGGTAAGTTTCACCTGTTAGAACTGTATTAGCAATTCCAGGAATCCCGATTACTAAAGTACTGTTGAAAAGTGTTGAACCTGTAAGAGTTGCAAGTCCAGCTTCTTTGTCCTTAAACCAAAAAATTCCAATTAAAGCTGTTATTAATTCAGGCATACTTGTGGCGATTGCTGAAAAGACTTCCGCAACTGCTCCGCTTCCTATTCCCATAGAATCGGAAATACTTTGAACTCCGCTTACTACAAAATCTCCTGCAAAATAAAAACCTGCAATACTTATTAAAATGAGCAAAATTGCTACTGGCAAAGCAATGTTTGGAACTTCTTCTTCCTCATCTTCTACTTCTGAAAGCTGGTTGCTTTTGTAAACTGTAAAGATATAGAAACAAATCAAAAGAATATTCAACCAAACTGGTATAAAACCTTTCGTCAAAGCCACAATTACAAAGAAAACTGAGAAGAAAACAAGCAAATCCATTGCTTCTTTAATCGACTGTTTTGGTGCAATTTCAACGTAGGTCTGTTTAGTAAAAACCATTGTAGCAAGTGCAATTAACCCAAGAATCAAAGTTACATTACAAACATTTGAACCAAGTCCATTTCCAACTGCTATTGAAAGGTCAGGAATCGGAGAGTAAAAAACCCCGTAAAGTCCAGACATCAACTCAGGCAAACTTGTTCCCGCAGCTCCAATCACAAAAAATACCATTCTTTGTGAAAGACCGATTTTTACACCGACAACTTTTCCGCCTTCTATCAAAGCAATACTTGCAAGGACACAAATTGTCATTCCAATTACAAAATCTAACATCGTTTTCCGTCTTCGTTCTTGGTTAAAATTGGCAAGAAAGGTAACTAAAAGACTAAAAAAACTATCAAGATTTTTAGGGAAAAACTAAAATTATGTTGTTAAATTCGAGCACTTTAGAAATAACAGGTAAACTTTTTTTATGGATTTTCAAGTTACAATTATTGGAGCAGGAGCAGTTGGTTGTGCCGTTGCTTACGAGCTTTCTCAAGATTACGAAACAATCGCAGTTATCGAAAAGGAAGAAGGTGTTTGTCGTGGAGTTTCAAGCCGAAACAGCGAAGTAATTCACGCAGGAATTTACTATCCTAAAGACTCTCTAAAAGCAAAAGTCTGCGTCGAAGGAAACAGACTTCTTTACGATTTTTGTCAAACAAACGACGTTCCGCACAAAAAATACACAAAACTAATCGTTGCAAACGGAAGTGAAGAAGAAAGTTTGCTTGAAGGAATTTACCAAAGAGGGACTGAGAATGGAGCAGAATTACAAATTTTTACACAAAGCGAAGTCCGAAAACTTGAGCCAAATATCAACGCAACTGCTGCAATCTTCTCACCAAACACAGGAATAATTGATTCTCACTCACTTACTGACGCTTACTTACACAAGTCAAATGCAGAACTTTTCGCACACACAAAAGTTATTGGAGTTGAAAAAATTGAAGGTGGCTACGAAGTTATTGTTAGAGAACACACAGGCGAAGAATTTAGTTTTACGACTGAAATTCTTGTGAACTCAGCAGGACTTTACTGCGACGAAGTTGCCAAGCTCTGCGGAATTGATTCTGAAAAAGAAAAATATACTTTGGTCTTTTGTAAAGGAGATTACTTTAGTGTTCAAAATGGAAAAAACAAACTCGTAAGCCGCTTAATTTATCCAGTTGTAAAGAAGAACTTTAAAGGTCTAGGAGTTCATGTAACTCTTTCACTCGGCGGAGAAATGAGACTTGGACCTGACGTTGAGTTTATTTCAAAAGAGGAAAATTACTACGTCAATCCTTCAAAATCTGCTGAATTTTACGAAGCTGTAAAATCATTTTTGCCATTCGTTGAACCTCAAGATTTAGCCCCTGAAATGTCTGGAATAAGACCAAAACTTGCAAGCCACATTGAAGCTCCACCTGATTTTATTGTTTCAGAAGAAAGTGAAAAAGGCTTTAAAAACCTTGTAAATTTAATCGGAATCGAATCTCCTGGACTTACTTCAAGTTTAGCGATTGCAAAGTTAGTTCGAGAGAAAATTGGGAAACAGTAGAGACGCAATGCTTGCGTCTCTACAACAAATAAATTGGAAAATAGAATGTTTCAAAATGTAGTCGGACAAAACAGAGTAAAAGATTTCTTCACTCGTGTAATTCGTGAAGATAGACTTTCTCACGCTTACATTTTTTCAGGAATGTTGGGTGTTGGCAAAAGTGCTGTTGCTTTTGAACTTGCAAAAATTCTGAATTGCCCGAACAACAATTGTGGTGTTTGTCCTGACTGCATTCAAGTTTCAAAATTACAACACCAAAATTTGCACCTTGTTTACCCACTTCCTTCTGTTTCTTCAAAAAATCGAGACGACCACCCTTTGAAAGGCTTGAGCGAAAGGGACATTGAACAAATCAAAGAAGAGATTTCCGCAAAAGCGAAAAACCCTTACCACAGAATCGTGATTACAAAAGCTCGTGAAATTCTGACTCAAAGTATTCGGCATCTTTCGAGTGAAGTTTCTTTCAGTATTTCAAAACACAATTACAATTTTGTGATAATTTTTCAAGCAGACACAATGAACGAACACTCCGCAAATGCTTTTTTAAAATTGCTTGAAGAGCCACCACAGAAGACTATCTTTATTCTACTTACAGATTTACCGAAAAACCTTTTGACGACAATTCTTTCTCGTTGCCAATTAATTCGTTTCGACTTGCTTAGCGAAGCAGAAATTGTTGAATCTCTTGTTTCACAAGGTTACACAAAAGAAGAAAGCGAAAAAGTAGCTTTGATTTCAAACGGAAGTCTAAAGAATGCTTTAGAAAATTTGAATATAAATTTGACAGAAAAGTTTGATTTAGCTCTAAATTTTTTAAGAGTAGTTGCTATTTGCGACCCACAAAAAGTAATTTCTTTAGCAAAAACTCTAAGCAAATCTGAACGGAGTGAATTGATAAATTTGCTTAGATTGATGATGAGTTGGTTTACCGATTGCTTGATTTTGAAAGGTGAGTTAACGGAGCGTAAATTGGTTTTTGAGCCTTACAAAGAAAATCTTGAAAAATTCATAGAAAGGTACAAGTTCGCAAACTTGCAAAAAGCCGTCGAACTCCTTGAGAAAGCAATTGATTCGATTAATCGTAATGTTTATATTAATTTGCTTTTAACTGATTTAATGATTCAGTTGAACAAGACAATTATTGCTCGATAAGAAAGCAAAATTTTACTTTGAAGTTACCGACTTTTAGTCGGTTTTTTGCTTTTAACAATTTTACAGTTTTTATGGAAAACTGAACGAAAGGAAAATGATTTGATTTTTTTAGAAGTAAAGTTCAAAGGCGGAAGAAAAATATTTTACAGAAACCCTCAGGAATTTCCGCTAAGAGCAGGTGATAGAGTTATCGTTCAAGCCGACAGAGGCTACGATTTAGGAAAAGTTGCTGTTCCACAAGTTGACGACTCTATCGCTCACAAGGAGTTTTTTGAAGTAATCAGAAAACCAAACAAAACCGACTTAGATAAACTGGTTGAGAATAAAAAATTAGAAAAAATAATTTTTCGCGAAGTAAAAAAAACTATGCGAGAATTTAATCCAATGATGAAACTTGCAGACGTTGAATATCAATTTGACCGAAGTAAAATTTCTTTCTTTTTTACTTCCGATAGACGAATTGACTTTAGAGATTTAGTCAAAGAATTAGCTTCTCGTTACAAAGCAAGAATCGAATTACGCCAAATCGGAGTTCGAGACGAAGCCAAAAGAATCGGCGGTTGTGGAGTCTGTGGTCTTGAACTTTGTTGCACAACTTTCCTCAAAGGCTTCGAGCCAATCTCAAGTCAGTACGCAAAAGAACAAAGCCTTACTTTGAATGCCTCAAAACTTTCAGGTTCCTGTGGAAGGCTCAAATGTTGCTTAGTTTACGAAAGAGATTTTTACGTCGAAGAACTCAAAAAATATCCTGAAATTGATTCAATTCATAAAATTGAAGGGGTTCCTGTTTTAATTGACAAAATTGACGTTTTTAAAAACATAATTTACGTCAAAAATTTACTTGATAACTATTGGGATAATTTTACTCCTGAGCAGTGGGAAGAACTCAAACCTGAATTTATGCTTCCGCCAGAGGAAATTGAAACAATCACGCGACCAAACTACGCAAAATTAGATGCAAAATTTCAACCAACTCGTGATGAAGTTGCCGTCCTACGAAAAGTCTATTCTGAAAGACTTGGAGAAGTAAAAAATCAAGAAAATGATTCAACAAATTCTTCGAGTGGGAACGGTAAAACGAACCAAAAGGTTGTTTCAAAATTCAAAGCTGTTGAAGAAGAAAATCAATTTGAAAAAGATGCGATTGTTGGAACAGAACCTCAGAAGAAAAATGAAAACCGCTCAGCAAAAAAACGCTCTCAGAAATCGAGACAACAAAACAATCAGCAAAAACCTAAGTCAAAAAATCAGAACAAACCTCAAAAACAACAAAATAACAATACTAATGCGTCTAAAACCCCAGCTAATCCAATTAAAAATGATTCTCAGAAGAAACCAAACGAACAAAAAACAAAAGTAACTTCTTCAGGAATTCCAATTCCTGAAATTAGAAATACTTCTCAGAAACCACAAAATTCTGAAAAAGCAAAAGTAACTTCTTCAGGAATTCCAATTCCACCAGTTAAAAATGTTTCTCAAAAAACAAAAAATGACGCAAAGCCTAAAGTAACTTCTTCAGGAATTCCAATTCCACCAATCGCTAAATTTGTAAGAGAGAAACAGAAAAAAACCGCTGAAAAAACAAACTCGCAACCAAACGAAAACCCTGAAAATAAAAGTTAACGGAGCAAACTTTGTTCAAAGATAAATTATTAGTTACAAGTGCAATTATTTATGCAAACGGACCAGCTCACCTTGGGCATTTTGCAGGAGTTTACTTTCCTGCTGATGTTTTTGTCCGTTACTCAAAACTAAGAAACAGAAACGTAATTCACATTTCAGGCTCTGATGAACACGGTGTTCCAATAACTTTTGCAGCAATTAAAGAAGGAATAACTCCAAAAGAAATCACCGACAAATATTACGAATTGAACAAAAAAGCTTTTGCAGATTGCGGAATTCATTTTGATTCTTTTACCAGAACTTCAAGCCCGACAAATCACAAACTTTCACAGGAATTTTTCCTTGAACTTTTGAAAATCGGAGCATTGGAAGAACGTTCCGGTAAACAACTTTATTGTGAAAACGACGAAATGTTTTTGAGCGACCGTTACGTTGAAGGAATTTGTCATCACTGCGATTCAGAAGGTGCAAGAGGCGACCAATGCGATTCTTGCGGAAAATTAGTTGACGCACTTTCACTAAAAGAACCAAAGTGTCAACTTTGCGGAAACACCCCGAAAATAAAAACTGCAACTCACTACTACCTTTTGTTAGAAAAATTCCAAAACGAAGTTGAAGAGTGGTTTGAAACTCGTTCTGAATTTAAAAGTAATGTTAAATCTTTTTGCAAAGCACTTTTGAAAAAAGGTCTTCAAGACCGTGCAATCACAAGAGATTTGGATTGGGGAATTCCTGTTCCGCTTGAAAGTGCAAAAGGGAAAGTTCTTTACGTTTGGTTCGACGCTCCAATCGGCTACATTTCTGGAACTCACGAATGGGCTGAAAAATTAGGAAAACCAGAACTTGCCAAAGAATTTTGGGAAAACTCCGACAAAGACACAACTCTCATAAATTTTCTTGGAAAAGACAACATCATTTTCCACGCAATTCTTTTCCCTTTTATGCTTTTAAAGCAAAGTAAAGATTACATTTTACCAACTTACATTCCTGCAAGTGAGTTCTTAAACATTGGCGGAGAAAAGTTTTCTAAAAGCAAAAATAGAGCAATTTACATAAAAGATTTAATAGCTACTTTTGAAGCTGACACCTTGCGTTGGGCGATTGCAAGAAACTTACCTGACACAAAAGACTCGGATTTTACTTTGGAAGATTTTCAGAGTAGAGTGAACGGTGAACTTGTTGGAGTAATCGGGAATTTCGTAAACAGAGCTTTGACTTTTGCTCACAAATATTTCGATGGAAAACTTCCTGCTTTAAAACCCGAACTTGGCGACCTTGACAAAGAAATGTTAGAGAAAATTCTAAGCATCGGAAAAGATGTTGGCGAATCTTACGATAACTTCGCAGTCCGTGAAGCAGCAAACAAAATTTTCCTTTTTGCAAAAGACTGCAACCAATACTTTGATTTTAAAGCTCCTTGGAAATCAAGAAAAGATGACCTCGAAGATTGCGGAACAGCAATTAGCCTTTGCTTACAAGCTGCAAAAACAATGGCAGTAATTTTTAATCCGATAATGCCTTTTAGTGCTGAAAAAGTGTTTGAACTTCTAAATTCACCAAGCAAAGATTTTGCTGATTCGGAAAAATTGAGTCTTAAAGTCGGACAACCCCTAAACAACCCTCAAATACTTTTCGGAAAAATCGAAGACTCGCAATTAGAAGAGTTCACTGATTCGATTGGTTTGAAAAAGTGAGAATTTTGTATTCTTCTTCTGTAATCTCCCAAGATGAATCTTGCTCAACTAACCTTTTATAAGATCTAACTGCGTATAGATTTTCTTTCTCTTCAACAACAAGTTTTTCTAAATCCATTTTATAAGAATTTAGTTTTTCTAAGTTTGCTTTTTTAGATGTCTTGTATAATCTTACTTTTTGATTTTTTGAATTAAAACCACTAATCTCACTTTCTGAGCAATTATAATCTTTTAATACCAAGAAAATTGAACTAGGAAAAGTCTTTTTAGATAACATTTCATAAGTGTTTTGAAGGACAGGATTACAACTTAGAAAAAGTGTATTTTCCACAAGTTCAAAATTTATAAAATTATAAATTAAAGGTCCTTTTACTAAACCTATTTCTAAAATTAATAACTCTTTACCAAAAACTAATAAAAACTCTTCCAACTTTTTCTTTTCTTTATAACGTGCTAAATGCCAATCATCATTTTGAAAAAGATGATTTAAAACAACAACAAATAATCGAATGTTTCTTCCTGAACCGCCAACAGCACCCATATAAGAATTACTTTCAGGGTGAACTTGAGAATTCCTAATCTTTCGACTTCGATTAAGTTGATACTTTAACTCTTCTAAATGTTCTTTATTACAAATTTCATTTATCAATCTCACTAAAGTTTTAGGTCGTTTCTTGTTTCTTTTGTCGTTAAATCTCAAGTCAATCTTTAACAATTTAGCTTTTAACTTAATTGCCATTTCTAAAGTTAGCAAAGCTTTTCTGAATGCTTCATCGTACATCTGCCAAAGGTAATAAGAATGAGCTAAAAGATATTCAACAGTTATAAATGCTTCTACAACATCTTTGGGTACATCTTCGTGAAAATGCCCTTTAATCAAATAATTTTGCAAATATTCCTCTCGTGATTTTATACCAAAAAAAGCTTTCCATCTTTCATCAGGTTCAAAATATTCTTCCATAAACTTGTCTCCTAGTTAAGTATAATTTTCAATTTTATATTAAAATCTAGCAGAACGTGTTAGAAATATTAATAACGTGTTAAATCCAATAGTGTTTTTAACACGTTATTAATAATCTCTTACTTCAAAACGTCTAACAAGCCTTTGCTGTCAAAAGGAAAATCAACACTTTTCAAATAAGGAAGTGAAGTCCCTAAATCGAAATCGCTTTTGAAATTGTAGTCGATTTTGTCGTTTCCTGTGAGCATTCCGTAAACTGTCATTCCAACTTGTGAGAAGTCGAGTTTCACAGGAATTGTGATTTCGCTCTTACCTTTTGAGGTCGCTTTTGACATACTTGTCAACGCACCTTTTGCCCAACTTTTTCCGCTTACTTCAAAGTCGTAGTCGAATTTGTTCAAATTAATGTCGAATGAATTTGGGTTTTCGAACTCAAGTTGAAGTTCCATTTCTGCACCTGTAAAACCCATTTTGTCAAGTTTGAGCCCTTTTACGGAAACAGAAGGTAATTTTATCGTTGGCAAAACCCCTGATTTACTGACAGGAACTCTTGTTTCACCCAAAATTGGAACATCAAAAGCAAATCCACAAGCCATATCAAAAGTTGATTCATCAGAATTTTTGACTGATTTTACTGTGTTGTAAAGTTCGTTGAAGTTTAATGAAACAGGAATTTCGATTGTGCTTGAACCATTTTTTGCCAAAGTCATTTTTTTATCTTGAAGTCCTTTTACAAAAGAATTTCCGTTGACTTTAAAATCAAAATCAAAACTGCTCAATGAAACTGCAATCGGATTTGGGTTCTCCAATTTTACGTCAAAAGCAAGGTCAATTCCAGTGAACGAAGCATTTTTAAACTGAACGTTTGTGATGCTTGCAGTTGGCTTTTTGGTTTTTGCCATATTTTTGACTTGTTTGAGTTGTGAGCAACTTCCCAAAACAAAAGTCGCAATAGTTAAAAGTCCTAAAGTTTTAAGAGAATTTTTCATTTTACGCTACTTCCTAAAAATTAAAATTATTGTGTCTAAAAATCAGCCTTGAAGATAAAATGAAAATTTCCAAAAATCAGAATCTTTTACTTTTGCTTCTCAAAAATAAGAGACCAAAAAAGTTTAAATGCTTCCCTTTAGCCTTTAAAAGAGAATTTATTTTAAGGCATTGAGTTTGCCTAATCAAAATAGTTGGATTGAAAATTTGGAATCTTGAAGAAGGGTTACAAATTTTCAATCTTAACTAAACTCTCTTAAGGAGAATAAAATGGCAACTCTAAAAAACAGACCTCAACCGTTTGTTTTCCCTGAATATTGTAAGGGCTGTGAACGTTGCATTGACGCTTGTCCTAAAGAATGTATTCACATTGGAACAGAAATAAATCCACAAACAGGTTTAATACCAATCACTTTAGATTTAGCTGAATGTAACGGTTGCGGGCTTTGCGTTACTGCTTGCCCTGAGCCTTACGGATTACAACTTCCTGATGAAGAATTTGAACTCGAAGACCCTCACAAAATCATCGGACCAAAACACACAACTTCACCTAAACCAATTACAATTCCTAATAAAATTATCGCACTTCCTGAAACAGAGCCTTTGGTAATCAAAGGAACTTACGCTTCTTCAATCGGAGCACTTTTGGCAGGTTGCAGACATTTCTTCGGTTATCCAATTACTCCTTCAACTGAAGGTGCGGAATTAATGGCGAAACTTTTGCCAAATCTCGACGGAGTTTTTGTTCAAGCAGTCAGCGAAGTTGCAACTGTAAATATGATGTACGGTTGTGGTGGAGCAGGTTTACCTTGTATGACTTTCACTTCTTCACCGGGTTTCAGCTTGATGCTCGAAGGAATTTCGTATATGATTGGTGCGGAAGTTCCCGGAGTTTTCGTAAATGTAATGCGTGGTGGTCCTGGACTTGGAAATATTGGACCTGAACAAGCGGATTTGAAACTCGTTTGTCGCGGACTTGGACACGGAAACACTCACGCAATCGTTCTCGCTCCTTCGACTCCACAAGAAATGCTTGACCTTACAATTTTGGCTTACGAACTAACATTCAAGTACAGAAATCCTGTTGTGATTGTTGGAGACGGTTACTTGGGTCAAATGACCGGAAAAGTCAATTTGCCGCAAACAATGACAAAACCCGGATTGCCTGATTGGGCGGTTTTTGGTGATGAAATGCACAGAGGAAATTTGATTTGTTCAATCGAACTTAGCGAACCTGACCTCGAAAGACACAACATTCATTTGAATGAAAAATACGCTCAAATGATTGAAAATGAACAACGAGCAGACACTTTTTACTGCGATGACGCAGAAGTTTTGCTTATTGGTTGTAATACTCCTTCAAGAATGGCAAAAGGTGCTGTCGAAATGCTTCGTGAAAAAGGTGTTAAAGCAGGACTTTTCAGACCTGTTACAGTTTGGCCATTTCCAATTGAAGCACTAAAACCAATTCTTCCAAAAGTTAAGAAAATCGTTGTTGTCGAAGCAAGTAACGGACAACTCGAAGACGAACTCAGATTGGCTCTTAGCCACGCAGAAATTAGGGATTTTCCTGAAATTCACAATATTCGTCATTTCGGCGGTGTTCTTCCACAGCAAAAGGAAATTGTTAACAAAGTTCTTGAATTAGGGGGTGAATAAAATGTCAACACCAGTTTTTTATAAAAAATTTGAAAGACACGCTCACGGCGAAGGCTTGAAAGGACAATCAACTCATTACTGTCCAGGTTGCGGTCACGGTTTGGCTCACAAATATCTTGGCGAAGCAATTGAAAAACTTGGAATCCAAGACAGAGTAGTTGCGGTTTCGCCTGTTGGTTGCAGTGTTTTTCTTTACTACTACTTTGATGTAGGAAACACTCAAGCTGCTCACGGAAGAGCTCCTGTTGTGGCTCTTGGACACAAAGTCGCAAATCCCGAATCAATTGTAATCAGTTACCAAGGTGACGGAGATTTGGCTTCAATCGGTTTGGCAGAAATCATTTCGGTTGCACAAATGGGAATTCCGATTTCGGTAATTTTCATCAACAACGCAATTTATGGAATGACAGGTGGACAAATGGCTCCAACAACTTTGATTGGACAAACAACTTCCACAACGCCTTACGGAAGACCTCAAATGTTTGGGCAGCCGATGAAAGTTGCTGAAACAATCGCTCAGCTTGACGGACCAATTTACGTTGAAAGAGTTGCTCTTTTCAACAACAAGCAAAGAAAACGTGCCGAAAAAGCAATTCACAAAAGCCTAAAAATGCAAGTTGAGAACAGAGGATTTTCTTTCGTGGAAGTTTTGGCAGAATGCCCAACTCACTTGAAATCAACTCCTGAACAAGCAGAAAAATGGGTTGAAGAAAGTCTCGTTCCAATGTTTCCACTTGGTGTCAAAAAAGACCTCGAAGTTGAGCCATTTTTTGATTTCGGCAAACCAAAATTTGAACCTGAAAAATTAGTAGAAACCGTTGGTGCAAGCTCTGAAAAAATCGAAAGGTTTTGTAAAGAATTCCCTAAGCACATTGCACCAAAAGATATTTCGATGAAACTTGCAGGAGCAGGAGGAGACGGAGCACAAACTGCTGCAATGCTCATCACAAGAGCAGGAATTCACGAAGGATTCGACGCAACTCACATTCCAAGTTACGGACCTGAATCTCGTGGAGGAACTTCTTACGCAGACGTTCACGTTGCAGAAGACGAAGTTCTTTCGCCTGCATCACCACATCCGCATATTTTAATTGCTTTTAACTCACCAAGTTTGACAAAATTTGGACCTGAAGTTCGGGAAGGTGGAGCAATTATTTACGATAATTCAGTAATTCACGATTTACCCGAACTTGGAAAAGATGTCAAAGTTTACGGAGTTCCTTTTACACAAATTGCGATGGACCTTGGCAAAGTAATGGTTAAAAATGTTGTTGCACTCGGAGCTTTACAAGCCGCAACAAATATTTTCCCCGAAGAAACACTACTCACTTCGATTCGTGAAGCACTGCAAAGTAAATGTGCAATGATTCCACTGAACGAAGAAGCCTTTGCTTGGGGCGTAAAATCAGTAAAAGAACTCGTCAACTAAGTTCCTTTCCCTTTTTTTCTCTTTCTTTAGTTAGACAAAGAACCCTTCAAGATTTTAAATTTTGAAGGGTTCTTGCTTTCCTCTAAAAAATTTTAAAATAAAATCGCAAGTTTTGAAATTTCGTGTCGTCTAAGGTTTTAAACAGGCAACAAAAAATTTAAATTAAGGATTTAAAAAAATGAAGACTTCAAAACTTAAACTCACAGCAACACTCTTAGTGTTATTCTTAGTAGGATTTGTAAGCTACTCAATGAAAGCTTATGCACAACCCGGCTTTGGTAAAGGATTTAAAGGAGAAAAAAGAGTTGAGCATAGACACGGAATTGAACACAAAATTCCAGACCTTACAGAGAGTCAAAAAGACCAAATCGAAAAATTACGAACAGAGCATATGAAAAAAACTCTTCCAATGAAAAATGAAGTTGGTGAGAAAGAAGCTCGATTGAGAACTCTTACAACTGCTGAAAATGTAAATATGAGTAAAGTCAACAGTGTAATCGAAGATATTGGCGAACTCAAAACCAAAATGGCAAAAGAAAGAGAAGCTCACAGACAAGAAATTCGTAAACTTCTAAATGATAAACAAAGAGTAATGTTTGATAGCTTTCCTCCAAGAAAACCTCACGGACCAAAGAATAAGTCTTTTGGTCGTCGTGGCGGAAGAAGATAACCGTAAACAACGCAATTAAACTGCTCAGAGTTTAAACTCCGAGCAGTTTTTTTATTCTAAAAACCTCTCACTTAAATATTTTTTAGTGATTTAAAAATTGAAAAATTTACTTTTGCTTTTTTCCCTTGTACTACTCATCGGTTGCGGTGAAAAAAAAATTGAAAGCCAATGGTCAGATAGAAATTTCATTGTTGACGGTAGCAGTAAAGATTGGGAAAATTTTCCACTCGTTTATGACGAAGATTTGAGACTCCTTTACGGAATTGCTAACAATGACACTTGCCTCTATTTAATGGTAAGATTTAGTGACAGAAGAATTTTTCACCAACTCTCAAGGCTTGGTTTTACGGTTTGGTTTAACGAAAATAATGAAAAACAAGAGACCTTAGGAATTCACTACATTAATGAATTTGAAAATAATTTTTCAAATGAAACTGTTAGAAATTTACCTCAAGAAATTACACACTCAGGAACTTTTACTTTATCAGAAAGAGATTCTATAACAGGTGGAATTAACATCAAAAATGTTCGTGGGCTGCAAGCAGCAGCAAGTTACGAAGACGGTTCACATTGCTTTGAACTAAGTATTTCACTAAACGAAACAGAGAAAATGATTCAATCTTTGTCTATTTCGAGTGATGGCAAAATTAAACTTTGCTTGGAGATAGGTAATCTTGGTGAAACAGAAATGGTACAAAGAAGTCAAGATAGAAAATCAGGAGTAAGAAGAGGCGGAAGAGGTGGAGGAAACGGAAGAAGACAAGGCAAACCTCTTGAAAATTTTACTAAAAACTTAGAAAATAAAAAAATTTGGTTAACATTGAAACTTAACTCCAAAAGTTAATTATAAATTATAATGTTGTACCATAAAGTACAATTCCAACACTCAAAATTCTTCAGAAAACAACAAAGTGCTTTTCTAAGAGCTTAAAAGGGTTAGTTTGAATTTTTGGTATGAATCTTGAATTAAGAAATAGAAATTAAAAATAAGGAACCTAAAAAATGAAAAAAATTACTCTACTACTCACAAGTTCAATTTTGTTGCTTGTTACGCTAAACCTTTTCAGTCAAGGTTTGTATGATATTAACACAATCAACACGATTGACATTACTTTCACAGAATCAAATTGGGACCAAATTTTAGACAATTATTACGCTGCTGAAAACGATGAAAGACTCATAGGAACTGCTGTTATCAACGGAGTTCAGTACGACAGCGTTGGAGTTAAGTACAAAGGCAATTCAACTTACAGTGCAAACAACGTTAAGAACCCTCTTAATATCAAGCTAAATTACATTTTAGACCAAGACTATGACGGTTATAAAACTCTAAAATTATCAAATGGGGCAAATGACCCTGCTTTCATTCGTGAGGTTCTTTCATACGAAGTCGCAAGAAAATATATGGATGCTTCGTTAGCAAATTTCACGAAAGTTTACATTAATGGAAATTACCACGGACTTTACACAAGTGTCGAATCGGTCAACGGAGATTTTCAAGAAAATTTCTTAAATGCAGATGATGACAACACAAGAATTAAATGTAATCCTGTCAGTGTCCAGAATGGTGGCTCTTCTTTAAGTTACTTGGGAACTGACTCAACTTCTTACTATAACTACTACGAAATGGCTTCTGATTATGGTTGGCAAGATTTGATTGATTTGACTTACACAATCAACAACGACCCAACAAACATCGAAAACATTCTTGATATTGACAGAACTTTATGGAAATTAGCTTACAATAATGTTTTTGTAAATTTAGACAGTTACACAGGTGTTTTTCGCCAAAATTATTATTTAATCAAAAATGACAACGGAATCATCTCTCCTGTAATTTGGGATTTAAATATGTCTTTCGGGGGATTTGGAATGTTAAACCAAGGACCTGGCGGAAGTGGCTCAACTACTTTAATAACTATGGATCCTCTTTTAAGACAAAACGAATCAGGTTGGCCACTCCTCAACTTGCTTCTTGGAAATCCGACTTACAAAAAAATGTATATGGCCCACTGCCGAACAATGTTGGAAGAAAATGTTATCAATGGTTGGTACTCAGCAAAAGCAGATTCTTTGCAAGACTTAATTGCTGTTGATTACCAAGCAGACCAAAACAAGTTTTATACTTATTCACAAATGCTTACAAATTTAAATTCTTCAGTTTCAGGTGGTGGAGGCGGACCTGGCGGTTCAACAGTTGGAATTACTCAACTTATGGAAGCACGAAGAACTTACTTGGAAACTCACGCTGAATATACTTACACTCCTCCAACAATCAGTAACATTCAAGTAAGCAATACAAGTTCTTTGGCAACTTTTAACGTAACAATTACAAACGGAACCACTGCTTTCCTCGGTTATAAACTCAGTAAAAAAGATGAGTTCACAAAAGTAGAAATGTTTGACGACGGAAACCACAACGACGGTGCTGCAGGCGATGGAGTTTTTGGAATTGAAGTTCCTGTTCAAGTTGGAAAAGTTAAATACTATTTTTACTCTGAAAATACAAACGCAGGAATGTTTTCACCTGAAAGAGCTCAGCACGAATTTTATGAATTGCCTGTAAACAGCGATGTTGTGATTAACGAATTTATGGCTTCAAACGATACAACTGTTGCTGACCAAGATGGTGAATTTGATGATTGGATTGAACTTTACAATACTTCAAACAGCCCAATTTCTCTAAATGGATTCTTCTTAACTGACGACAACAACGACTTAACTCAATGGGCTTTCCCTGACACAACAATCGGAGCGAATGATTTTCTAATCGTTTGGGCTGATAACGATTCTGGACAAGTTGGTTTACACGCAAATTTCAAACTTTCTGCTGGAGGCGAAGATATTTTCCTTGTTGATGCTGACACAAACATTGTTGACGAAGTTGATTTTGGAAATCAAAATAATGATGAATCTTATGGAAGATTTCCAGATGGAACAGGAGATTTTGGAATAATGACAAATCCTACTTTTGCTGCTCCAAATTCGAACCTCACAAGTATTTTTGAAGGTGAAGAAATTACTCCAAGAAGTTTTAGCCTTGAGCAAAACTTCCCTAATCCTTTCAACCCAACAACTACGATTAATTACGAATTAGAAATTACGAATTACGAATTTGCGAGACTCTCAATTTTTAATGTTCTTGGACAAAAGGTAAAAGAATTTGAACTTACAGAACCAAAAGGTTCGGTTGTTTGGAACGGAACTGATTCTTTTGGAAAACAAGTTTCAAGCGGAGTTTATTTTTACCGATTAGAATCTGCAAACCAAGTCCAAACTCGTAGAATGATTTTACTAAAATAATTTTACTTTCTTTTCATAATGGGTTCCTAAATAGCGTCTCGATTTATTTCAAGACGCTATTCCCTTTTTGGGACTTTTAATTCTAAAATTATTTTTTCATTTAAATTAGAAGTGTACAGATAAGTACACTTCTAATACCCCAAACTTAGCTTTAACAATCAAAATCCCCCTATCAAAGTTTTAAATCCATTTTTTAATTTTGGTACGAATATTGACTGAGTAGTAAATAAAAAATTAAACTTAGGAACTAATAAAATGAAAAAAATTACTTTACTTACAAGCTCAATTTTACTACTTGTCTCACTAAACCTTTTCGGTCAAGGTTTTTACGACACTAACACAATTAACACAATCGAAATTACTTTCGCCGAATCTAATTGGGACCAAATTTTAGACAATTATTATTCGGCTGGAAATGACGACAGACTTATTGGAACTGCTTTAGTAAATGGAGTTCAGTACGATAGTGTTGGAGTTAAGTACAAAGGTAATTCAACCTATAGTGCAAACAATGCCAAAAACCCTCTTAACATAAAATTAAATCATATTTTAGACCAAGACTACGATGGTTACCAAACTCTAAAACTTTCAAGCGGAGCAAAAGACCCTTCATTTGTGCGTGAGGTTTTATCTTACGAAATTTCAAGGAAATATATGGATGCTTCACAAGCAAATTTCATAAAAGTTTACATCAACGGAAATTATCACGGACTTTACACAAGTGTCGAATCTGTGAACGGAGATTTCCAAGATGGATATTTAAATGCGGACAAAGACAACACAAGAATCAAATGTAATCCTGTCAGTGTTTTTAATGGAGGTTCTTCACTTGAATATTTGGGAACCGATTCAACATCTTACTATGACTACTACGAAATGGCTTCTGAGTATGGTTGGCAAGATTTGATTGATTTGACTTACACAATCAACAACGACCCAACAAACATTGAGAACTTTCTCGATATTGACAGAACTATTTGGAAACTCGCTTTCAACAATGTTTTTGTAAATTTGGACAGCTATACTGGACCTTTTAAACAAAACTATTATTTAATAAAAAATGACAACGGAATTTTAGTTCCTGTAATTTGGGACTTTAATGAAAGTTTTGGTGGTTTTTCAATGATTGGTGGCACTGGAGGAGGAGGACAAACTGCCTTAATGCAACTCGACCCTCTTTTAAGACAAAACGAATCTGATTGGCCACTTTTAAATCTACTTCTTGGAGACCCAACTTACAAAAATATGTACATTGCACATTGCCGAACAATGCTTCAAGAAAATGTTTCAAGCGGTTGGTACTCAGCAAAAGCAGATTCTTTGCAAGACTTAATTGCTGTTGATTACCAAGCAGACCAAAACAAGTTTTATACTTATTCACAAATGCTTACAAATTTAAATTCTTCAGTTTCAGGTGGTGGAGGCGGACCTGGCGGTTCAACAGTTGGAATTACTCAACTTATGGAAGCACGAAGAACTTACTTGGAAACTCACGCTGAATATACTTACACTCCTCCAACAATCAGTAACATTCAAGTAAGCAATACAAGTTCTTTGGCAACTTTTAACGTAACAATTACAAACGGAACCACTGCTTTCCTCGGTTATAAACTCAGTAAAAAAGATGAGTTCACAAAAGTAGAAATGTTTGACGACGGAAACCACAACGACGGTGCTGCAGGCGATGGAGTTTTTGGAATTGAAGTTCCTGTTCAAGTTGGAAAAGTTAAATACTATTTTTACTCTGAAAATACAAACGCAGGAATGTTTTCACCTGAAAGAGCTCAGCACGAATTTTATGAATTGCCTGTAAACAGCGATGTTGTGATTAACGAATTTATGGCTTCAAACGATACAACTGTTGCTGACCAAGATGGTGAATTTGATGATTGGATTGAACTTTACAATACTTCAAACAGCCCAATTTCTCTAAATGGATTCTTCTTAACTGACGACAACAACGACTTAACTCAATGGGCTTTCCCTGACACAACAATCGGAGCGAATGATTTTCTAATCGTTTGGGCTGATAACGATTCTGGACAAGTTGGTTTACACGCAAATTTCAAACTTTCTGCTGGAGGCGAAGATATTTTCCTTGTTGATGCTGACACAAACATTGTTGACGAAGTTGATTTTGGAAATCAAAATAATGATGAATCTTATGGAAGATTTCCAGATGGAACAGGAGATTTTGGAATAATGACAAATCCTACTTTTGCTGCTCCAAATTCGAACCTCACAAGTATTTTTGAAGGTGAAGAAATTACTCCAAGAAGTTTTAGCCTTGAGCAAAACTTCCCTAATCCTTTCAACCCAACAACTACGATTAATTACGAATTAGAAATTACGAATTACGAATTTGCGAGACTCTCAATTTTTAATGTTCTTGGACAAAAGGTAAAAGAATTTGAACTTACAGAACCAAAAGGTTCGGTTGTTTGGAACGGAACTGATTCTTTTGGAAAACAAGT
Organism: Calditrichota bacterium; assembly: GCA_008501735.1. Taxonomy (GTDB): domain Bacteria; phylum CLD3; class CLD3; order CLD3; family CLD3; genus CLD3. Next base: position 180,212 of record QQUF01000035.1, read on the forward strand.
TTCAAGCGGAGTTTATTTTTACCGATTAGAATCTGCAAACCAAGTCCAAACTCGTAGAATGATTTTACTAAAATAATTTTACTTTCTTTTCATAATGGGTTCCTAAATAGCGTCTCGATTTATTTCAAGACGCTATTCCATTTTAGAGCAAAATTTAGTAACTGCAACCAAATTCAAATTTCCTTAGTATTGCTTTCCAATAAAAAAGAGGTTTGAAAATGCTAAGACAGTTTTTCCTAATTTTAACTTTACCGTTAACCCTTTCAGCACAAGAAACAAAAATCCAACCAAACGACACTTCAAGTGGTGACTTCTTCGGTCAATCAGTTGACTGTTGGCAAAATTTCGCCGTTGCTAGTTCTCCGAAAAATTTGAATCTTGGGGCAGTTTATATTTTTGAAAAATTAGGAATGAACTGGAATGAAACTACAAAACTTACCGCTTCTGACGGAAGTTTAGGAGATGATTTTGGTACTTCTGTTTCAATCGAAAGTAACTTAGTTGTAGTTGGTTCACAAAATGACAGCACAGGTTCAGTTTATATTTTTGAAAAGCAAAATTCCACGTGGAACGAAGCTGCAAAGCTGATTCCGAATGACGGACAAGAGTTTGACAAGTTTGGAAGTTCAGTTTCAATTTCAGGTAGTTTTATTGCAATCGGTTCAAAAGATAACGATACAAACGGTAACAACTCGGGAGCTGTTTACATTTTTGAGAAAGTCGGAAACAGCTGGGTTCAAAATTCGAAAATCACTGCAAGCGACGGAAGTGCAAACGATAGATTCGGAAACTCCGTTAAAATTGAAAATGATTTTTTAGTAGTAGGAGCAAGTGGGAACAGCGATTTCGGAGGGAATTCTGGCTCGGCTTATATTTTTAGAAAAATTGGTTCAAGTTGGATTGAAGAGGCAAAACTTTTACCAAATGACGGTCAATTAGGTGCATTTTTTGGAAACTCAGTTTCGATTTCTGATAGCACTGTTTTAGTTGGTGCTTTTCGAGATTTCAAAAATGGAATTCCCGAAGGCTCAGCTTATATTTTTCAAAAAAGTGGAAACATTTGGTCACAAGAAGCAAAGCTCGAAGGAGCAGACATAACCGATAATGACTTTTTTGGAAGTTCTGTTGAAATTAAAAACGATTTAGCTTTTGTTGGAACTTATTGGGGCAAAGCAAACGGAATTCACTCTGGAACTGTTTACATTTTTGAAAAGTCAGGAAATCTTTGGAATTTTGAATCAAAATTAAGTGCAAGCGATGGAGCTTCACTTGACCATTTTGGAGGTTCAGTAGCTTTTGATAACGGGAATCTTTTAGTTGGAGCAGCTTACGACGACGACAATGGAATGAATTCAGGCTCGGCTTACATTTACGATTTAAATTCAGTTGTTTCTGTCAACGAGGGACAAAATCTTTTCACTCCGAAAGGTTTCACCCTTGAACAAAATTTTCCAAACCCTTTTAATCCAACAACAACAATAAATTACGAATTGGAAACGACATTTTTTAAAAATGCAAAAATCCAAATCTTTAACGTTCTCGGAAGAAAAATCAGGGAGTTTAAACTAATAAACCCAAAAGGTTCGGTCGTTTGGAATGGAGAAGATATTTCGGGAAACAGAGTAGCGAGTGGAATTTATTTTTACAGATTAAAATTTGGGAAAAAAAGCAAAATCAGAAAAATGATTTTGCTTAAATAAGTTTAGAACCAATCCAATTTACCCAATTCAGGAACTTTATCTTTAATTTCATCTTTCATATCTTTGAGATGGTCACCGACTTTTTCTAAGGCTTTAGCTTTCTTTTCCAAGATTTCACCTTTTACTTCAAGTTCATTGGCTTTTTTTTCAAGGTCAGCTTCAACGTCTTCAAGTTCAGAATCTGAAAACATTGCTTCGAAAGCACCTGAAACAGCTTCAAGACCTAACTCTACTCCGTCTTTTCCTAATTCAACTCCTTCAAGTCCAATATCTTTTACCTTTTCAAGTAACTCCAAAAAGGTTTCGTTAAACTCTCCAACAAGTCTCTTTTGTTTTGAGTTTAACTTTATTTTTTCACCATCAATAAAAATTTCGTTATCAGAAGTAAATTTGACTTCTGAGCCATCATTTTTAAAAGTAACATTTCTGTCGTCGTCAAAATCCAAATCGCAATCAAGATTCAGAAATTCCATATCCTGAACTTTATCGTAAGAAGAGCCTTTTTTTCCACCAATTGCAAAACTTTGTGAAAAAATTGACACAACAATAAAAAGTGAAATTAATAACTTTTGCATTTTTTATGAATCCTTAGAAATTTAATTTTAAGAACTTACGCACTAAAATTTGGTTGGTTACAAAATTACTTAATCAAAGTAATCTTTAAATTCTGAGTTTTGTTTCCCGCCTTGATTCGCAGAAAATAATTTCCTAAGGCAAGTCTTTCCTCACCATTTTCCCAAAAACTAAATTCTTGAATCGGAGACGAAAATCTTCCATTAAATTTCTTCACTTCTTGTCCAAGAACGTTGAAAATCTTTGCTTCAAAATTTGCAAAAAAAACTTCCAATGGAATTTGAACCTTGAATTTTCCACTTGTAGGGTTTGGAAAAACTAACCAAGAATCAAAGTCTTCGGGACTTGCTTCTAAAAAATTAAAAAGTCTTTCAAAGTCTGCGATTCCATAGCCGTAAGTATTGTTTGGCAAGTTTCCACCAAAATCTGTGTTTGCAGTAAAACGAAGCCCGTCAGCGACTCTTTTTGGTGTCAAAGTTTTATCTAATTCTAAAAGTAAAGCAATTCCACCGGCAACCAAAGGTGCAGAAAAAGATGTTCCAGATGAAAAAGTAAAAGTTGAATCCGAAAAATTGCTAACTGTCAAAACTCTCGCTCCCATTGCACAAATGTCAGGTTTAATTCTTCCGTCAGAAGTTGGTCCGTTTGAACTGAAAGAAGTAATTTCACCAAATTCATTAACTGCACCAACGGAAATAACTTCTTCAACGTCAGCAGGAGTTAAGATTGTTGTTGGAGAATTTCTCCCTTCGTTTCCCGCTCCGACAACGACAACCATTCCTCTTTCAACGGCAATTTTTGCCGCTTGTGCAACGACAGAAGTTTTGCCGTCAAGTTCATCTTTTCCGTAACCTGTTCCGTCTTCAAAAATGTTGTAACCAAGAGAACTTGTTACCAAATCTGCTCCAAGACTGTCAGCCCATTCCAAAGCTGCAACCCAATTGTCTTCCTCAATGCGGATTTCTTGGTCGTCAATTTCTGTTTTTGCCAAAACAAAAGAAGCTTTTGGAGTAACTCCGATTAAGTTTCCAACTGAATTTCCTGCCAAAACAGAAAGCACTCTTGTTCCGTGAGAATCTTGTGTTGGAGAATCTCCTACTTCATTTTTTGTAATCGAATCATTGTTAATAAAATCTCTTTCAGCGATAACTTTTATTCCTGCAAATGCTTCGTGTTCGAGGTTAAAACCTGTGTCAATTACTCCAATCAAAATTCCTTCTCCAAAAAACCCTTTCTCGTGGAGTTTGTCAATTGTAATTGTTGTGAGTTGTTTCTCTGAGAGACCGTAGTTTGTCGAGTCTGAAACTTGGTTTTTGTGAACTACTTTTTGAGGTGTGATTTTCTTTCTTACAAAAGTTTGGACTTTTTGGATTTTATTGACGAAAGGTAATTTTTCAATTTTTGGAATTTCGTCTTGGTTTGCTAAAATGCTAAAAGCACTCAAGAATCTGCTTTGAAAGAGAACTTCTAAGTCAAGTTTTTCAAGTTCAGAGTAATGTGAAATTTCTTGGTAATCTTTTTTTACGAAAATCCAAAACTTTGATTTCTGAGCAAAACCAAGTTGAGTAAGGATAAACAAAAAAAACAAAACTCTAATCACAATTTTTCCTAATTAAATGACTTCTTTCTTGTAGTGAACAAAAATACTTGTTCATTACAAATTTCCCTGTGAATTATTCTCTACGGGCTTTTTAAGTGATTTTCAAGGTTTGGAAGTTTGACTTCTTCATAAATGACTTTGTTTGTGGAATCAACTTTGAGAGCTTTAATTTCACTCTTTAATCGTTGAATTTCTTCCTCTGTCATTTTGTTTTCACGTTCCCGTTGAGTTAAAGTTTCTTTCAATTCTTTTGGTGAGTACCAACTTCCCTCAAAGTTTATGTAGCCTTTTGATTTGTAAACTTCATCTTCGGTTTGCCACTTCCCATTCTCAAATCTGTAGCCGAGTTTTAATCTTGATTTTTTGTGTTGAGGATTGAGTTTTATTGCTTTACGGAAAGCATTTTTAGATTCAACAGAAAATGAAGAAGAAAACTTTTCACACCAAATTCCGAAGTTGTACCAGGATTCTGAGGAGCCTTTGTCAACTTGTGAAAGTTTATTTTCATAAGTTTGTAAAAGCGAGTCGTTTGCAGTTGCTAGAGTATAAACAATTTTTTTTATCGAAGATTTAGGCAAAGACATTTTGCCTTTTCGCGTTCCGTTTGCAAACTCAAAAGAAACGTTCTTTTCCGTCTTTTTAAGAATTTTGACATCAAGTTCGTTACCATTATGCAAAATTATTTTGTCTGCAAAAACTTGCTGAAAGACTAATGAGTTTATGATTAGTAAAAAAAGAAAAAAAGATTTTCTCATCTAAGACAATCTGAGTCCAATTTTATTTTATGAGTTTTCCAAAATTCACCATCAAGGCAAAATTTGAGTATTCATCGTCAGTTCCAAAAAGCGGTTCTGCAAACTTCACAAAATTGTAACGAATGTTAAAACCAAAGTATGAAAAATTTGAAGAAAAATAATCAACTCCCAAATTCACAAAACCCGTTGGAGCCATTGCAAAGTTGTTTTTTACTCCATCTTCTGCATCGTCACGTGGAAAACTCCAACCTAAAATCCCACCAACTCCAACTCCAAAATGAGGGCGTAAACTTGGATCAAGTGCGTCAAAATGTGGATAGTAACGAGTTTCTAAAATAACAGGAACCATTAAAATTGTACTTTCATTATTTATTGTTTCACCTGTTACAGTATTTCTTGGAATATCTCCGTCTTCTTGAATTAAGTCCAAACGACTTGAAAGATTAAACCAAACATTATCAAAAGCTCTCTTGCCCCAAGTTCCTCCGAACCCAAGTCCGATTGTTGAGACTTGAAAGTTGAATCCTCGATTTTCATTTAAAGAAGAAAGTGGAGTAGTGTAAATCGGAGAATGTTGTGCTTTAAGCGAACCAAAACTTAAAAAAGCTAAGACGATTGCAGAAAAAATTGTAAGTAATCGCATTGATTTATCCTTGAAAATTAAGTTCTAAGTTAGAAATTAAAACTAACGTTTCTAAAAAGAAATTCCAATAGTGAATTTATGGCTAAATAGAGTAGAGTAATCGAAAACCGAATTCATTTGCAAGTTAGTATTTTTCTAAATAAATTCTTTTTCCATTGGTGAAATTCTATTTTAATTAAAATAAACAGGTAGGAAATTGAGTCCAATTGTTTTTCGTGAAAAAGACTTTATACTTCCTTTAGAACTCTAGTAAAAATTAAACAAAAAAGCAAAGTTAAGAAATGCGAAAATTAAAACATCTTTTTGAACGAAACAAAAACTGGTCTGAAAAAATCAAAGAATCTGACCCTGAATTTTTCTTTAATCTTTCCAAACAGCAATCACCTAAATACTTATGGATTGGTTGTGCAGATAGCCGAGTTCCTGCAAATCAAATTGTTGACCTTATGCCTGGCGAAGTTTTTGTTCACCGAAATATTGCAAACCTTGTTGTTCACACAGACTTGAATTCTCTCTCAGTAATTCAGTACGCTGTTGAAGTTCTAAAAGTAAAACACATAATTGTTTGTGGACATTACGGTTGCGGTGGAGTTCAAGCTGCAATGCAAAATAATGCTTTGGGATTGATTGACAATTGGTTAAGGCACATTAGAGATACTTACAGAAATTACCAAGGTGAAATTGATAGAGTCGAAGATGAAAAAGGAAAATTGAATTTACTTTGTGAAAAAAATGTCATTGAGCAAGTTGCAAATTTAAGTCACTCAACAACTGTCCAAAATGCTTGGAAAAATGGACAAGAACTCGCAATTCACGGCTGGATTTACAGCATTCAAAATGGAATTCTCAAAGACCTAAATGTTTGTACAACAGGTTTAGACGAAATTTCACAGACTTATCGGGTTAAGTAAGCCTGATTTTATTTAAATTTATTCCAACTTTTACAAAGGGGTAGAAATGAAATTTTTATTGATTTTTTTGACAACTACAATATTTTTTTCGTGTAGCAACGAAACACGTACAAGCACTTTAACTCCTATCAATTGGAAAAAAAGAAGCATTGAGTTAAATAATTTAGAAAACCTATTTTTAGGAAGTTCCTATTTATCCGTTTATTCCGAAATTTATAGCCAATCAGACCAAAGAGTTCACGGTTTGACTGTAACAGTAAGTATGAAAAATATAAGCTCTGTAGATTCCACCTTCATTTTGAAAGCTGATTATTTTAACACTGAAGGACATTTGATAAGAACATATTTTGATAAACCTATTTTCCTTAAACCATTAGAAACCATTGAAATTGTGATTAGTGAAAAAGATAAAGAAGGTGGTACTGGCGGAAATTTTATTTTTGAGTGGGCAAGTAAAAATGTAAAATCTGAACCTCTTTTTGAGGGAGTTATGATTTCAACTTCTGGACAACAAGGTTTGTCATTCACGACTCAAGGAATCAAAAGGTAAAAAAGTAAATTCATTATTGCCTGTTTTTAGCGGAACGATTTTGGGATTCGTGTTGAATTTGGTGTGAAACTGAAATTGTCTCTTGGTGAACATTTTCCATTTTCGTGCCATTCTACTCGTACTTAGATTTCTAAATAATGTAACAACTGTTAAATTTTAAAACTTCACTCACTTAAGCAAAAACCTTAGTGGAATATTTACACGTTTTCGCCAAGCTCTTTCGGAGTGTTCGTGTCCTTCGAACTTCTTTGTAATCCAATTTTTATCTCTTTCAAAACCTGCACTTTCCATTAATTCGTCGGCTTTGAGTTGGTAAGGTTCGTACTTTGCGTCAAGAGTTTCTGTTCCGTAGTCAAAATAAATTTTGTGCGTTTGTGGGTTTGGAAGGTGATTTTTTGCGTAATCCAAAACTAATCCGTCCCAAACAACCCAATGAGTCGAAATACAAGCAGCTCCTCCAAAAACTTCTGGGAATTCACAAACTGCGTAAAGTGAGATTAATCCGCCCATACTCGAACCAATTACAAAAGTATTTTCTCGGTTAGACAAAGTCTTAAAGTTTGAGTCAACAAAAGGCTTGAGTTCTTCAACGATGAATTTCAAGTAAGAATCTGCAATCCATTCAGAACCGTATTTTTTCATAAATTCTTCTTTTTTAGATTGGTTCAATTCTTCAATCGGTTTTTGTGGCATATATTCAGGATAGCGTTTGGGACTGTTCCAAATTCCAACAATGATTGCTTCAAGATTTTCTTTTTCGCTTAGCTCAGTCATTGTTTCGTCAATTCCCCAATCAACTCCAATGTAAGATTTTTCAGGGTCAAAAAGGTTCTGTCCGTCGTGCATAAAAATTACTGGAAATCTTTTGTAAGAATCTTCAGAGTAACTCTGTGGAAGCCAAATGTCAACGTGGCGACTTTCCACAAATTTTGATTCAAAATTCAAAAACCGCTTTACAGTTCCCGTTACATTTATATTTTCGGTTTCAGGTGATTTTCTATTCATAAAATTGTATGAAAGAATTACGAGTAAAACTAATGTTAGAGTGATTAAAAGTTTTGAGTTCATTTTTTTAGGACTTAAATAACGTCGCCCCAAAAAGGGAAAATTCTTGAGGCGACAAAATGAGGGTAAAAATTACAAGTCCAATTTACGGACAAAAGTTTTATCTGTTTCGCTTTTCAGAATTCTGTACAAAAAAACACTCCAGTAGAAATTAATCTACTGGAGCATTATAAAAGGAGTGACTTTGGCAAAATTAATCACCAAAGTCTTATGAGAAAGAATTTAAAAGTCCAAGTGGACATTACAAGTGGACATTATTTTCACTTTTTGTAAGGCGAGAATGTAAGTAATTTACTTTCAGTACCACAACAAAAAAATACAAAAAATTAATGTTTTTTAAACATCTAAATTTTTAACGTATTTAGCGTGTGATTCGATGAACTTTCTTCGTGGTTCCACGTCATCACCCATCAAAGTTGAGAAGATTCTATCTGCTTCGTACGCTTCTTCAATTTGAACTTGAAGTAAGGTCCTTGATTCAGGATCCATTGTTGTTTCCCAAAGTTGGTCAGGATTCATCTCACCAAGACCTTTATAACGTTGAAGTTTGACTCCTCTCGTATTTTCTCCATAACCTGCAATGATTCTGTCTTTAGTAGATTCGTCATAAGCGTACTGCTTTTCTTTCCCTCTTTTAATCAAATAAAGTGGAGGTTGTGCAATGTAAACGTGACCAAGCTCTACTAATTCTTTCAAGTAACGGTAGAAGAAAGTCAGAAGCAAAGTTCGAATGTGAGCTCCATCGACATCTGCATCTGTCATAACAATAATTTTGTTGTAACGAAGTTTTGAAATCTCAAATTCATCGCCTGAAATTCCTGTTCCAAGAGCCATAATGATTGTCCGAATCTCTTCATTGCCAAGGATTTTGTCCAAACGAGACTTCTCAACATTAAGAATTTTTCCTTTGAGTGGAAGAATCGCTTGAAAACCTCTATCTCTTCCTTGCTTCGCAGAACCTCCCGCAGAATCTCCCTCAACAAGGTAAATTTCACAAACTTCTGGGTCGTTGTTAGAACAATCTGCAAGTTTCCCCGGAAGTGAACCACTTTCCAAAACTGATTTTCTTCTTGTAAGTTCACGAGCTTTTTTCGCAGCTTCTCTTGCTCTTGCTGAAAGCATCGCTTTTTCAAGAAGTCTTTTAGCGTCGTTAGGGTTCTTTTCCAAAAACTCAGCCAAGTGTTCACCGAAAAGTGAAGAAACAATTCCTGAAACTTCACTGTTTCCAAGTTTCGTTTTGGTTTGTCCTTCAAACTGTGGTTCACGAACTTTAACCGAAATCACAGCCGTCAATCCTTCACGAACGTCATCTCCAGAAAGTTTAAAATCTTTACTTTTGAAAACATTATTTGAAGTTGCGTAACTGTTAAGAACTCTTGTTAAAGCAGTTTTAAAACCACTTAAGTGAGTTCCACCTTCGATTGTGTTAATGTTATTTGCGTAAGAAAAAACGTTTTCTTGGAAACTTTCGTTGTACTCAAAAGAAACCTCAACGGCAACATCATCTCTTTCTGCTTCAAAGTAGAAAATATCGTTCATCAAACTTGTTCTGTTTTGGTCTAAGAATTCAACAAATTCTTTAATTCCACCTTCGTAATGATATTCTCTTGTTCCAAATTCTTCATCTCGTGTATCTGTGAGAGTGATTTTCAAACCTTTGTTCAAGAATGCAAGTTCACGAATTCTTGTCTCAAGAATTTTGTTATCGTAAATCGTTTTTTGGAAAATCGTTCCATCAGGTTTAAAAATTGTAGTCGTTCCTGTTCTTTCTTCTGAGTCGTAAGTCCCGATTTCCTCAACGTCTGATTGGCGAATTCCTTCTTTATAAGTCTGTTTGTAAACTTTTCCTTCGCGTCTAACTGTTACCTCACAATCTGACGAAAGTGCGTTCACAACCGAAGCACCAACTCCGTGAAGTCCACCTGAAACTTTGTAGTTACTACTGTTGAATTTTCCACCTGCGTGAAGAACAGTCATTACAAGTTCCAAAGAACTTTTTCCTTCAACAGGATGCATTGCAACAGGAATTCCACGTCCATTATCAACCACTCGAATTGAGTTGTCTTCCTCAATAAAAACGTTGATTTCAGAACAGTAACCTGCCAAAGCCTCATCAATTGAGTTGTCAACAACCTCGTAAACCAAGTGATGAAGACCTCTGTTTCCGATGTCGCCAATGTACATTGCAGGTCTTTTCCTTACAGCTTCAAGACCTTTGAGAACCTGAATATCTTTAGCTTCGTAAGTTGCTGGTTGTTCAGGTTTTGGGTTTTCAAACATATTTAATGTTTTGTCGTCTTTTTCCATTTTTGCTCCGTGTTAACAGAAAACTATTTTATTAATGATTTTTTTATTTGCTCTTTTATTCACTTTTTCTACGATTTCGTCAGAAAGATAGAAAAGTTGATTTCGCCAAACCGAGTGAGGAACTTTTAGGTAAAGAACATTTTGCCTAACTTCAATTGGTTTTGAATGGTCTGCAATTTCTTTACCAACAACTTCTTCCCAATCACTCAGAACTTGGAATTCAAAAATTCTATCTGTAGTTCCAAGAGATTTAAACAAAGCTTTTAAGCCATCTTCAAGGTTTGTTACTTTATTGATTCTTTTTTTATAATTTTTTTTCAATTTTTACTTCGTTCTTAAGGTTATGAACTAAAGTTCAAAATCCTAATCATTGTTTAATTTAAATTCTGAAAATTCTTTTTTCAGTTTCCAAGTTCTCAAATTCGTGAGTCGTTGTTACAAAAATCTGTGTTTTATCACCAACAAGTTTGAAAAACTCTCCGATTCTACTTGAGTCAAGTTCAGAAAAAACATCATCAAAAATTGCAATCGGTGATTCAAGCATTTCATTTTTTAAAAAATTAATTTCAGAAAGTTTAAGTGCCAAAATCAAAGTTTTGTGCTGACCTTGTGAGGCAAAACCTCTTGCAGCGTAACCACTCAACTTAAAACTTACGTCATCTCGGTGAATCCCGAAAACTGACGACTTTCGTGCTTTTTCAATTCTTCTTTTTCTTACAAGTTCATTGTAAATATCTTGCTGAGTTTCTGTAAATTCCAACGAGCTTTCGTAAGAAACGGTAATTTCTTCTTTACCTCCTGAAAGTTTGTTGTAAAAATCAGAAAGTTCAGTAGAAATTTTTTTCAAAAAATCTTTTCTTCGTCTAATAATTTCAAAACAATAAGACGATAATTCTTCATCCCAAGGGTCTAAGAAATCATCAATTTTTTTCGGCTCAAATTCTGAAAGAAGTTTATTTTTCTGCTTAATTATTTTGTTGTAACGAATCAAACTGTCAAGGTAAATCTTACTCGTCTGAGAAATTACAACGTCAATAAATTTTCTTCTGCCAGAAGGAGAACCATTTGAAATCTGAATATCATCAGGCGTTAAGCACACGCAAGGATGACTGCCAATAAACTCTGAAAACCTATTTACAACCTTGTGGTTTTGCGAAATCTTTTTGCCTTCACCTTTTTTGTAAATCAAAATTACTTCGCTGTTTCCACCTTCTTCAAAACCAAAATTTCCAGTAACATTAAAATGGTTTTTGTCTTTTTGAAGAACAAATTCTTCACTTGAAGTTCGGAAACTTTTCAAAAAACAAAGGTAGTAAATCGCTTCCGCAAGGTTTGTTTTGCCGATTCCATTTTGTCCAACAAAAATGTTTACACTTGGCGAAAACTCAAATCCAACGTCGCTTTGGTTTCTAAAGTTCGTAAGTCTGATTGACTTCAAAAACATTGTTAATCAGAACTAATTCTGATTGGCATTGCAATCATCAAAAATTTATCTTTTGCTTCGTCGTTATTTTCTGGCTCCAAAAGGACTGCTCCTGTTGGGTGTTTCAAATTTAAAGTAACGTTCAAAGTGTCGATTCTTTTCAAAGTATCGAGGAGTAGAGTGGCGTTAAAGCCGATTTCCATTTCTTCATTTGTGTAATTACAATCAATTGTTTCTTGTCCGTAACTTCCCATTTGTGCATCTTCTGTAATAACTTGAAGAGTATTTTCAGTCAAATCCATTCGGACTTGGTGAGTCTCAGAATTTGAAAGAATCAAAATTCTTCTTAAACTTGAAGCTAATTCGGTAACATTTACTGTGAGTTTTTTATCATTATCATTCGGAATTACTCGCTTGTAATCTGGATACTGTTCTTCGATAATTCTCGAATAAAGTTCACTGTTTTCCGATTTCCAAATCAAGTGATGTTTTGCGATGTAAAACTCTGAACTTTCTGAAATTTCCATTGTTCTAAGAATTGCCGTTAAAGCTTTCAAAGGAAGAATTACAGATTTTTCACCTGCGAACTTTGCATCTTTTGCGAGATATTTTGAAAGCTTTGTTCCGTCAGTTGCAACAAAATTTACACCTTCTGGAGAAACTTCTACGAAAACACCTCTAAGAGCGTGTCTCAAAGTATCAGTTGAAACAGCAAACGAAACTTTGTCAACTGCTTTCTTGAAAGTTTCAGGCTCAATTTCTAATCTAACTTCATTTTCAACTTCAGGATTCAAAGGAAAGTTTTCTGCACCTTCGCCTGAAATTTGGAATTTTCCGTGCTTGGTCTCAAGTGAGATTCTGACACCTGTTGCATTAAAGGTGATAACTTCGTCGTTAATTTCTCTTAAGAAGCTACTCAAAATTTTTGCTGGAACAGTCATCGCACCACTTTCAACACCATCAACTTCTAAATTGAAAGTTTGAAAGATTTCAGTGTCAGTTGCTGTTAACTTGAGCATATTTCCTTCAAGAACAAAAAGAATGTTATTCAAAATTTCGAGTGTTGTCTTAGAAGGGACAACGCTACTAAGTGATTGAACAACCTTTACCAACTCGGAAGTTCTGACAATAAAACGCATTAAACTTTACTCCTAAAAATTAAAGAGACGCTACTTTGAGCGTCTCCGATTTACACTAAATTTTTGACTTTTCTGTTTTTTACTTTCCTGTCGGACAAGCAACCATTTCGAGAAAGACTGGAAAATTAAATCCGTCGGTTTGCTCGTCTGTATGACATTTCAAACAACCTTGTTCATTTGGAATTCTACGAATTGTTTTCTTTCGATTTTCCAATGCGGATTCAATATGGAACTTTCCTGGTCCGTGACAAGATTCGCATTGAATATTTTTAAGATTTCCAACTTCTTTTGGCTGATAAAAGCCGCCTTCTTCTTCCCAACCTGTAACGTGACAACCAACACAGTCAACACTGAATTGCTTGTTTTCTCGTTCCAAAATTGCGTAAGCGTGAGCGTGTCCCGTTTCTAGCCAAAAACTATGTTGCTTAGTATGACATTCTTTACAACTTTTTTCACCAACAAAAATACGATTTGGATCAGAACCAGCATTTTTCAAAGCCCTTTTGTTTTTAGCGATTGATGCAACCTTTTCTGTAACAGCATCAATTTCTGTACGAATATCCTCTCGGTCAACAATGCTTCTATTCATATCAATTAGTTCAAAAGCGTAATAGTTATTTTGAGTCTCTTCATCGAGCTTTTTCTTAGTGCTTTCAAGACCTTTTTGGATATTCGTCTTGAGATTTTCATCTGCTTTTTCAAGTCTTTTTAAAGTTTGTTCGTAGGCTCTTTTTGTTGTAGTAATGTTTGTAAAAATAGGCTTTGTGTTATTAGTTCCCATTCCAACGTCAAGTGTTCCGATAGCTCTTCCTCTGTCTCGTGTTCTGAGGATTGTTGTTTGCCCAACAACTTCAGGGTTCACTCTGTATTGGTCGTGTCCTAAAACAGCAAAATCTACTTCCTGCATACTTGTAATCATTTTTTCAAATGGTTGTTTTGAAACGTCAGCCAAAATGATGATAATTTCACAACCTTTTTCCTTGAGTTCTTTCGCTGTTTCTTTTGCAGAAGTAGCAAAATCAAGAACATCCCAATCAACGCCTCTTGGTTTTGGAGTAATTCCTTGTGTAATTCCAAAGATCCCAACCTTGATTCCTGAAACATTTTGAATAATGTATTTTTCAAAACCGAGTTCTTTTGAGTCGACTCCGACAACATTACTTGAAATGTAAGGAACTTTATATTCTTTGGATTTATCTTGTAAAAACTTTAAACCGTTAGTTAAATCTTTTATACCTACATTGATTGCATCTAAGCCCAACTTCTTTTGGGATTTCATCAATAGTTCAGCTTTTAGAATCCATTCTTCTTCTTGAACGCTTGTCATATTTTGGCTTTTAAAAAGCATACTTCCTGCGTCAACAACAAGCAAATCTTGGATTTGTTTTAAGCTATCTAAAATTGTTGCTTTCTTGGCAAGACCGCCAAGTGGATTCTTCTTTCAACCACAGGGTTCGAGTTCGCCATTCACATCGTGTGAATAAACTAACTTGAAGATTTTGTCGTTTTGCGAGACATCTCCATTATTGTTAGTTTCAAGGCAACCTGTAAGCGTCAAAAAGAAAGTTAAGATGAAAAGTGAAAGTAACTTTTGCATTCTTTTCTTTTTAAGACTCCTTGTTTAAGTGTTAGACTAAATACTGTTAAAAATTAGCTTTTTAATTTAATGTTTTGTCAAAGATTTTACAACTCAAAAATCCTTGACAAAACTAATCAAGAGGCTTAAATTTGCCGTCGCTTTAAAGCATTAATTTTTAATTTTTTGGAGAAATTTAATGAGCATTTTAGTAGTTGGTTCTGTAGCTTTGGACAGTGTAGAAACTCCTTTTGGAAAAGCCGATGACGCTCTTGGCGGTTCTGCAACTTTTTTCAGTGCTTCCGCAAGTTACTTTAGCCCAATAAATGTTGTTGGAGTTGTTGGAAGCGACTTTCCACACAACGAATTAGAATTTTTGAAAACAAGAAATGTAAGCCTTGACGGAATCAAAACTGAAGAAGGTAAAACTTTTCGCTGGGGTGGAAAATATCACGTTGATATGAACCAAAGGGATACTTTATTTACAGCTTTAAATGTTTTTGAACACTTCAAACCTGTAATTCCTGGACAATATAAAAACAGCGAGTATGTTTTCCTTGGAAACATTGCCCCAACTCTTCAACTTGACGTATTAGCTCAAATTGACAACCCAAAACTTGTTGCTCTTGACACAATGAATTTCTGGATTTCTGGAATGAAAGAATCTTTAGTTGAAGTAATCAAAAAAGTTGATATAATTTTGATTAACGACCAAGAGGCAAAAGAACTTACTGATAAGACTAACCTTGTTCAAGCTGCAAATGCAATTTTTGAACTTGGACCTCAAGTTGTTGTAATCAAAAAAGGTGAACACGGAGCATTGCTCTTCACAAAGCAAGGAATCTTCTCTGCACCTGCTTTACCAATGGAAACTGTTTGCGACCCAACAGGAGCTGGAGATTCTTTCGCTGGTGGATTTATTGGTTACTTAGCTCACAACGACGTTTTGAAAAATGGTGTCCTTGATGAAAGTGTTTTGAGAAAAGCAATGATTTACGGTTCAGTAATGGCTTCTTTTTCTATTGAAGATTTTAGTTTGGAAAAACTTAAAGATTTATCATCGGAAGAAATTTCGAATCGTTACATTCAATTTGTTGAATTAGCTTCTTTCTAATTTTTACACCTTCAATTTTTTGAAGGCTTTCTAATTTACCTAAACTCTTTTCACAGGCTAAAATAATGAGAATCGGTCAAGGTTACGACGTTCATAAATTAGTTGAAGGCAGAAAACTAATTCTCGGTGGAATCGAAATTCCTTCAAAAAAAGGTTTACTCGGACACTCGGACGCTGATGTTTTGATTCACGCAATTATGGACGCAATGCTTGGAGCTTTGGCTCTTGGCGACATTGGAAAACACTTTCCTGACACTGACCCAAAATTCAAAGGAATTTCTTCCATTACTTTATTAAAGCACGTGAATGAATTAATCCTTTCTTACGGTTGGAAAATTTCTAATTTAGATTCAACCGTTGTCTTACAAGCTCCGAAAATCGCCCCCTATATCGAAAAAGTCCAAACAAATTTAGCAGAGAACTTAAAACTCAAAAATGATTGTGTTTCAGTCAAAGCAACGACTAATGAGAAATTAGGTTTTTCTGGTCGCGAAGAAGGTGCTCAGGCATTTGCTGTGGTTTTATTAAAACAGACCAAGGTTAATTAATGGCTGAAGTTATTGAACTCATTAAGGATTTAATCGACACTGTTCCTGTTTTTTGGGTTTACTTAATACTTTTTGTAAGCTCTGTAATGGAGAATTTAGCTCCTCCACTTCCCGGAGATACGATTACAGTTTTCGGCGCTTATTTAGTTGGTGTAGGGAAATTGGATTTTTTGGCAACCTATTTAACGACTACAGCTGGAAGCACTGCTGGTTTTATGATAATTTATTTTATTGCTTTAAAACTAGGTAGCGAATATTTTCGTGAGAAAAATTTTCGTTTTCTTCCAACTACTTCCTTAGACAAATGCCAAATCTGGTTTGACAAATACGGTTTAATTTTGATTGGTGTTAATCGTTTTGTAACTGGTGCAAGAACTGCGATTACTATTTTTGCTGGAATCACTAAAGTTAGTTGGATTAACGCTTTAATTTTTTCTACAATTTCTGCTTTAATTTGGAATGGTTTGCTAATTTACATTGGGTTTTCTCTTGGCGAAAATTGGCAAATTGTTGAAACTTATCTGGCAAAGTACAGTACTTTCGTTTTAGTTGTTCTAATTTCAATTGTTATTATTTATTTTGTGAGAAAATTTTTAAAAAACAGGCAAAATGAAATTTCAAATTCTTAATTTATTTTTTCTTTCCTCTCTTCTTTATTCTTGTGCTTCTGATTCAGTTCCTGGCTGGGACAAACCTGAAGAAAAAACGACTTCGACTTCCGAAGAGTTCATTCCAAAACCAATCAACACAATCGACAACGGTTACATTGGTTTTCGGTTAAACAGCTTTGGTTCTTCGCATTTAAACTCTGACCCTAAAGCAATTACTTTTGAATTATTTTCTGACGACCCAGAAGGACTTTTTGGCTTAGCTTCTGATTTTGGAGTTTGGTTTTCCACTCGTGTGAATGGGGAATTGAAAACGTCAGTTACTTCTTTTTACGGCTCAGAATTTCTTCCCGGAAGAGATTTGAGTTACACTGGTTCTGACAGTTTAGTTTTCAAAATTGATTCAAAATCTGACATTAACGACAGAAGTTTTGCAGAATGGCCTAAAGAATTAGGAGCTCCTTTTAATTCTGTAACTGGTTCGCCAATTCTTTTCGGTGATGAAATGGCTTGGACAATTTACAACGATTTAGATTCAACAGCTCACAACAAGTTCGGTGATAAAACTTCACTTAATTTGGCTGTTAGGCAAACTGCTTGGGTTGATGATTTTAACGAAAACAACCCTGCTTTAAATCGAATCGTTTTTCACAGATTCCAAGTCGAAAATTTATCTTCAACAAATTACGACACTTTGAGAATGGGCTTTTGGATTGACCCAGATTTGGGAAATTCCTCAAACGATAAAATTGCTTTTGACACTCAAACTGACCTTGCTTTTGCTTACGATTCTTTAAGTACTAATGTGAATGAAGTTCAAGGGCTTTACCACTTTTTAGCTTTTGCTTTGCTTAGCGACACAGAAAGTGATACAAATCTTTTTGCATTTCCTCACGCCGACATTGAAGAGCTCGGAAATTCCCCGAACGCTCAAAATGTTGAAAATCTTTTAAAAGGTTTAACTAAAGACGGTGAAGAAATTATTCACGCTAAACAAGGAAATGCGACGAAATTTATTTTTGATGGAAACGTTCTGACTTACAGTGGTTGGGTTGACGACGAAACTGATAAAATCGCAAGAATGCTTTGTGTTGTAAAACCATTTTCTTTAGGTCCGGGAGAAATGAAAGAAGTCGTTGCAATGACGACAATTTCTGTTTCAACGGATTACGGAGTTGCTTTCAATTTTATTAACACTTCTTTAAAAGAAGCCCGCAAAAAAGGGCAATTTTGGAAAAATTATCAATAATTTAAATTCGCTAAAATATTAAAAATGAATAAGAATGTTAGAGTCCGTTTTGCTCCAAGTCCAACTGGTCACTTGCACGTTGGAAATGTTAGAACGGCAATTTTAAACTATCTTTTTGCAAGAAAAAACAAAGGAACTTTTGTTCTAAGAATCGAAGACACTGATGCAGCTCGTTCTACAAAAGAATCTCTTGAAACAATAATTGACGACTTCAATTGGTTAGGTTTGGATTGGGACGAAGGTCCAATGAAAGATGGAAAATTCGGTCCTTACTTTCAAACCGAACGCTACGGAACCTACAAAGATTTTGCTAAAAAATTATTGGACGAGGGTAAAGTTTACAAGTGTTTTTGTTCTCAGACTGAACTCGACGCAGAACGAGAAATTGCAGACCAAAAAGGAATTCCTTACCAATATTCTAAAAAATGCCGCAACCTTTCAAACGAGAAATTGAACAAAAGTCTTGAAAAAAACCTTCCTTTTGTTTTGCGTTTCAAAGTCGAAAATCAGGAAATAAATTTTTCAGATTTAATTATGGGCGACATTTCAATTCAGTCTGAAACCTTAGGTGATTTTGTAATTGCAAGAACTGACGGAAGTCCGATTTACAATTTTTGTTGTGTAATTGACGACCACTTGATGGAAATTTCTCACGTAATTCGTGGAGACGGTCATTTGCCAAACACACCAAAACAAGTTTTAATTTATAAAGCATTCGGTTGGGAAATTCCAATTTTCGCTCACGCTCCAATGATTCTTGACGAAAACAGAAAGAAACTTTCAAAGCGAAAAGGCGGAACTTCTGTTGATGAATTCAAAAATGGCGGTTACTTGCCACAGACTTTAATTAATTTTTTAAGCCTTCTTTCTTGGTCAAGTCCTTCTGGTGAAGAAATACTTTCTTTACAAAGATTGATTGACGAATTTGATTTTTCAAGAATGGGAAAGAGTGGGGCGGTTTTTGATTCAGTCAAATTGAATTGGATGAATTCTGTTTACATCAAAGATTTAGAAAATGAAAAATACCTTGAACTTGCTTTACCGCTTTTAAAAGAATTTTCCAATTTGTCAGAGGAGCAGAAAGTTAAAATTTGTGAGATTTTTAAAGGCTCACTTCAATCGATTAATGACATTTCAAACGAAGCTAATCTTTTTGTAAATGACTTTTCTAATTTTGATGATTCTAATTTGGAAATGCTAAACCTTGAAACGAGTACCGATTTATTTTCAAGTTTTATTGAAAATGCTTCTAACTTAAATGAATGGAATTCAACTGATATTTTCCAAGCAATCAAAGCATCTGGCAAATCAAGTAAAGCAAAAGGCAAAAGTCTCTTTATGCCAATGCGAATTGCTTTAACAAACCAACAGCACGGACCTGAATTACCTAAAATTTGTGAAATTTTCGGCAAAGAAAAAACAATAAACCGAATTCAAAATGCTCTTCAATTTTTAACGAGAAACAAATGAGTTTAGAAAACATTAAAGACTTTTGCGGAATTTTTGGAGTCTTCGGAGCTCCAAACGACTTAGCTTCAAAATACACTTATTACGGACTTTATGCCCAGCAGCACAGAGGTCAAGAAAGTGCAGGAATTGTATCTTCTGACGGAGAAAAAGTTCACAGTTATATGAAAATGGGTCTTGTAAATGACGTTTTCAAAAAAGCTGAAAGTTTTGAAAAACTTAAAGGACATATGGCAATCGGTCACGTTCGTTACTCAACGACTGGTGAATCAAGCGAATTTAATATCCAACCTCTTTTGGTAAAAACAGGTTTCGGGCATCTTGCAATTGCTCATAATGGAAATTTAATTAATGCTCATACTTTAAGAAAAGACCTCGAAAGCCAAGGTTCGATTTTTCGAACAACAACTGACAGTGAAATTTTAATTCACTTAATTGCTAAGTCAAAATTTGAAAATCTTGAAGACAAAATAATTGATGCAGTTTCCCAAATCAAAGGTGCTTTTTCTGTTGCAATTATGTCGGAAACTCAACTTTTTATAGTTAGAGACCCAAATGGATTTCGACCTTTGAGTTATGCAAAAAAAGATTCCACTCACATTTTCGCATCAGAGACTTGTGCTTTTGACCTTTTAGATGCAGAGTTTATCAAAGAGATTAAACCTGGCGAAATGATTATCGTTGATTCTGATGGAGTAAGAGAAAAAGAAATCCCCGTCCCCAAAAATCCATCTTTCTGTATTTTTGAACTTGTTTATTTCTCTCGTCCAGATAGTAAACTCAATGGAGAGTGTGTTGATAAAGTTAGACGAAAATTCGGAAAAAAACTTGCTGAAGAAGCCCTAAAAACTGTTGACGCTGACATTGTAATTTCTGTTCCAGACTCAAGCAATACTGCTGCTTTAGGTTTTGCTTCTGCATCAAATATTAAATTTGAAATTGGGTTAATTCGTAATCATTACATCGGTAGAACTTTTATAAATCCCGAACAAAATATGAGAGACCTTTCTGTAAAATTAAAATTCAACACTGTTGGTGGAGTTTTAAAGGGCAGAAAAGTTGTTGTTGTTGATGACTCAATTGTTCGAGGAACTACACTTAAAAAACTTGTTAAACTTTTGAAAAAAGCTGAGCCAAAAGAAATTCACATTTGTATTAGCTCACCTCCTGTAAAACATCCTTGTTACTATGGTATGAACTTTCCTACTTCTGAAGAATTAATCGCAAACCATATGTCTCCAGCAGAATTAAAAGACTGGTTAAAAGTTGATTCTCTTACTTACTTGTCTGTTGAATCTATGGTTGAAGCCGCTGAAGTTTCCTTAGATAAATCTGGATTTTGTACTGCATGTTTCACGGGGAACTATCCAGAAAATGTTTTACCGACTCCCAATTCTAAACAATCTTGCCAATAAAAAATGTGTGGAATCGTTGGTGTATTTTGGAAGTCTAAAAATAACTATTCTTTAGACGAAAAGAACGTAATCATCGAAAAAATGAATTCGTCAATTTACCACAGAGGTCCTGACGATTTTGGTATTTTTAGTAACCACAACATCCAACTCGCAATGCGAAGACTTAGCATTATTGATGTAAAGTCTGGTCATCAACCTATCACTTCTTCCGACAATCGTTACACAATAATTTTTAACGGTGAGATTTACAACTATCTAGAAATTAGAAAACAATTAGAGTCTAAATATTCTTTCAAAACAAACTCTGATACTGAAACCTTGCTTTACTCTTACATAGAATTTGGTGAGAAGTGTGTTGAGCATTTAAACGGAATGTTTGCTTTTGCAATTTGGGATAACGTGAATAAAAATTTATTCGTCGCAAGAGATAGGCTTGGAATTAAACCTTTGTATTTTGTAAACAATTCTGATTTTTTTATTTTTGGCTCCGAGATAAAAAGCCTTTTAAATTTTCCTTTACTAAACAAAGAATTAGATTTTAATTCGATTTCTCATTATTTATCTCAGTATGTTTTTAGTAAACCAATTCTTAAAAATATTCAATCTCTTTTACCTGGTTCTTATTTAAAAATAAATAAAGAAGGAGTCGAAAATAAAAGATTTTGGAAAGTCGAATTCCCTAAAGATTACTCAACTAAAAACGAGAACGAGTTAATTGATGAATTAGATTTCCTACTTAAAGATTCTATTAATAAAAGATTAATCTCAGAAGTCCCTTTAGGTGCTTTTCTTAGTGGCGGAATTGATTCTTCGTTAATTGTCTCATTAGTTCAAAAACTTAAGAAGTCTAATTTTGTAAATACATTTACTGTCGGATTTGAATCTTCATTTCAAGAATTTAACGAAATTGAATTTGCTAAAGAAACAGCTGAAATTCTAAAAACTAAACACCACGAAATCATTATAACTGAAGATGATGTTTTAGAAAACTTAGTAGATTTCATTTGGTTTTGCGACCAACCAACTGCGTCAGGTTTACAAACATTTTTTGTTTCTAAGTTCACGAAAAATGAAGGAATTACAGTTGCTCTTTCTGGACTTGGTGGAGATGAACTTTCAGCTGGTTACAATTATTATCCAAAATATTATTTCGATGAGCATAAAATTGATTACTTAAAACAGTCCCAATTTGGGGATTTGACTAATTCGGTTTTAGAAAAAATCCCCACTTCAAAAACCAAAGATTTTTCTTCAAAGTATAAAACTCCATTTGGAAATAGGTATAAAAATCACCGTTCTTTATACAAAAAAGAACAAGCAAAACTTAGACTTTTTTCTAAAAATACTGTTACAAAATTAACCTCAACTACGGAAGATTTAGTTGAAAATACTCTTGAAAATTTTGCCGATGAGTCCTTCATTAACAAGTTACAGTTTTATGATTTAACTCACTACTTACCTTTTGACCCTTTGAAAGACAGCGATATTTTTGGAATGGCAAGTTCAATTGAAATTCGTGTTCCATTTTTAGACCACAGAATTGTTGAGTTTTTTCTTCAACTTCCTACTAATAAAAAGTTCCAAAAAGACAACACAAAATACCTTCTAAAGAAAGTTGCCGAAAGGTATGTTTCACGTGAAATATTAGACAGAAAGAAACAAGGTTTTGAATTTCCACTAAAATATTGGGTTGATGGGAAACTAAGATTTGTCGTAGAAAAAACTCTTTCAAAAGAATCTGTCGAGAGTAGAGGAATATTTAATTACTCAGAAATTCAATTGATTCAAAAAGAATTTAATAAAACCAAAGATAGAATTAATGCTTTAAAATTATGGTCTTTAACTATTTTGGAATTGTGGTTTAGAATACATTTGGATAGAAAAGAAGCAAAAAGACCTGATTTTACTTTAGTAGAACTTTTAGATTTTAATTTAAAATGAAAATACTTTGTATCTTTCCAGATTACTTCCCCAAAGTGGGTGGAATTGAAACCTTTAATTTAAAAATTTTTGAGACTCTAAAAACTAAAGGGCATAAATTAAAATTAATAACTTCGAAAACTGAAAATAAAATTAGTGAACCAAAAGAAATAATTCGTGTTATTAAAAAATATAACTTCATTCAAAATTTAAAATTAATCATTAAAGAGATTAACAATTTTAAACCCGATGTAATTTTTTTAACGAATGCTGGATTCTCTATTTTATCAAAACTAACAGAAATACCTATTGTTTGTAGAACAGCAGGAAATGATTTTAAGAAAAGTTGGTATGGTCCGAAAATTCCACTTTGGGAGCAATTTTACTACCATCCAGATTTGCAAATTTATCCTCTTAATAAAATTTATACCGATAAAAACAAAGTTTCATACAGAAGTTATTTTGCAAAAAAAGGCTTAAAGACTTGTATAAAAATTATCTCAAATAGTAACTTTGTAAAAAATGATTTATTAAAAATTGGTATCGAAACTAATAAAATTGAAGCTGTAATCGGTGGAATTGATACTGAACAATTCTCTAAAAGTAAAAATTATTCAGAAAAAACTTTTGAAAATTATCAACTTCCTAAAGATAAAAAAATCCTTTTAACAGTAGGGCATCTTAAGAGTGAAAAGAATCATTCTCAGATTTTAGAAGCGATAAAAAGATTAGAAAAATTAGGTGATATTTTTTATCTAATTGTAGGTTCAGGGAACTTAAAAGGAAAAATAGAGAATGAAATTAAAGCTCTTAAATTAGAAAATTATGTAAAACTTATCGAAGGTATTAAGCCAGAGAACATTCATAAATTTTACCAAATCGCCGATATTTACATTCAATATTCAAAAATTGAAACGATGGGAAGAGCAATTTGTGAAGCAATGTCTTGCAGACTTCCAGTAATAGGCTCAAATATTGGCGGAATTCCTGACGTAATTCAAGATGGAAAAACAGGCTTAATTGCAGAAATTAATAATGTCGAAGATTTGACTGAGAAGATTTCGAGAGTACTAACTGACTCAGAATTTCGTGAAAAAATTGCACAAAATGCAGAAATTTATGCAAAAGAAAATTACTCTTGGGAAGTAGTCTCAAATAAAATTGAAACAATCTTAATAGAAGCTACCAAAAAATGAACTTAATTAGCAAAGCAAAAAATAGTGCTATTTGGGTAACTGGAGGGCAAATCTTTTTTAAGATTTTCTCTTTAGCTTCTTTAATAATTTTAAACAGGTTGCTTACTCCTGAAGAGTTTGGAGTTGTTGCAATTGCAAATGTTGCCTTGGCGATAATTAGGTTAATTGGAAACTTAGGAATTACAGCTGGAATTATTCAGAGAACCGAAAAATTAGATAATTATTTAAATTCGGCATTTTGGATTAATTTTGCTTTGGGTCTGACTCTTACCATTTTAACATTAATTTTTTCACCCTTAATTTCTTATGTGTACGAGATTGAGGAGTTAAAATTGATTTTGATTTATTTAGCTTTTGGTTTTTTACTAAAATCATTTGAGACTGTTCCAGTATCTATTTTATCTAAAGAACTTGACTTTAAAAGTATAACAATTATCGACATTTCTTCCGAAATAATTTCTACAATTATCGTCGTTATTCTCGCATTTATGGGTTTTGGAGTTTGGAGTTTAATCATTCCAATGGTTGCGATTAGTCCAGTGAAGAGCTTATTTTTATGGTTAAAATGTAAATGGAGACCTAATTTTAAAATTGATTTTGGGCTATGTAAGGAAGTTTATAACTTTGGAAAACATTCATTCATAAGTGAATTTGTTGGGT
Organism: Calditrichota bacterium; assembly: GCA_008501735.1. Lineage (GTDB taxonomy): Bacteria > CLD3 > CLD3 > CLD3 > CLD3 > CLD3. Next base: position 204,631 of record QQUF01000035.1, read on the forward strand.
ATTTACTTTCAAATATTGACTACTTAATCATTGGTAAATTCTTAGGTCAAGGAGCTGTTGGAATCTACCAATTCGCATACAATTGGGCGAATTGGCCAACAACAAATGTCGTTTGGTTACTTGGTCGAGTCGCATTTCCTACATTCTCAAAACTACAAAATGACTTAGATGAAATGCGGCGAGTTTACAATAAAATGACAAAATTTGTGAGTGTTTTTTCTGTTATTTTTTATGTAATAATTTTGATTGAAACAGAAACTTTCGTAAGAATAATTGGTGGAGACCAATGGTTAGAAGCAATAATTCCACTCAAAATAATCTCGATTTACGGCTTAGTCAGGTCATTGGGAAGTCACGGTGGAAAAGTCTTTTTAGCGATTGGGAAACCAGAAATTCTTTCGAGGTATGGACTAATAACTTTCCCAATCATTGTAGCAGGTTTGTTCGTTGGAGTTCAGTTTGGAATCGTTGGAGTTTCAATCGCTACCGCAATAAATTCTGGAATCAGTGGCTTAGTTTTTATCTGGTTAGTTTATAAAAAGATGAATTCAAACTTCTTAGAATTCCTAAAAATCATCTCACCAGCATTCACTTCTGGGCTTATCGCAGCTTCTATTTTACTGCTAACTAATCACTTTTTAGCAGAGTTTGAATTGAATTTTATTCTTAAGTTTGGATTCACTTCAATGATTGGATTAATAGTCTTCGTAGCTTCTTTTAAGCTTCTTTTCACAACTTCTTTTAAAGAAATAAAAGAAGTTGTAATCCGTAAATAAATACCCTTGAGAGGACTTGAACCTCCGACACAAAGTTTAGGAAACTTCTGCTCTATCCGAACTGAGCTACAAGGGCGAAAGTTTATTTTTTCTCTGAATTAGGTGTATTTTTAGCCATTGCATTTAAGACAGAAGTTACCTCGTAGTATTGACAAATCTCTTTAATCTTATCTCCTTTAAAAGAAAAAATCATTACATCTTCACCAGTCCTGGTCTTTTTGGTCTCTTTAAAAGTCGAGGTTTGCTTAATTGTTAACACAATTGAGTCTTCACCGATAATCCATTTTTGGGGTTCAATTGACCAGTTAATCCACGTTTTATAACTTTGTTTTTCACCTGAAATATATTCTTCGAGAGAACTTACGTGTGCTAACTTACCGTTTCCGTTAACGGAATAAGTCTTAAAAACAAAGTCCTCAGATAAAATATTTTTCATTCTATCTGCATCATGTTTATTACAACAGTCTAGATACTCTACAACTGTTTCTTTAAATTTCGTATTCATTTTTTATACCTCAGGTTAAATTATTGTCCAAAAATAAGATAAAATCAATTTAAATCATAAATAAAATTTTAGATGCTCTTTCTCCTAAAGAAAGTAAAACAATCCACAAAAAGAAAACAAAAAATGCAATTACCTGTCCACAATGAAAATTCTCTTTTTACTATTGTATTTAAATAAATATATATAAATACAATAGTAATAGTAGAGACAGTGGAAATGTTAATAAGTGAAGAAAAATGTGATTAATCTTAAAAATAAAGTCTTTAAATAAAGATTTTACTCTGTGGATAATTGTGAATAAAATGTTAATAAGTAAAAGTGTTGTTTATAAGTTGTTGAAAAAGATTTTTGTTTAACTAAAAAAGTTAATAACCTGATAAACCTGTTGATGAATTGTGGATAAAAATATAAAGATTGTGGATAAAAAATTTGAATTGTGAATAAGTTGTTGATAAAATAAAGAATAAGTTTTCAACATTTTATCAACACAAATGTGAATAAGTTTATATTTAAATTGTTGTAAATAAATAATTTAAATAGTGGATATTTTAGTCAATGTGAATAGTTGATAATTTGTTGAAAACTTTTGGAAAATAAAATATTGTAGAAAATAAAGTAAAGAATTTGATATTTGAGGCAAAATTCTAAGTAATTGGCTTTGCTAAACTCAAAACTTGAACCTCAATTTCTGAAAAGCTGCTACTTAAAGCTTTTGCACATTCTGAAGTTGTGCTGCCTGTTGTGATTACGTCATCAACTAAAAGGACTTTGGTTGAATTCAAAATTTTGGAATTTACTTCAAAAACATTTTCGACGTTTTTAGAGCGTTCAGATTTTTGAAGTTTGGTTTGAGTCTTGGTGTATTTTTTTCGAATCAAAATTTTATCCTCAAAATTGACTTCCAAAAATTTTGAGATTTCTTCACCAATCACATCACTTTGGTTGTAACCTCTTTCACGAAATTTTACGGGATGCAAAGGAACAGGAATTATCAAATCAAAATTTTCAGCTCTAAGTTTTTCACCCAAATGAAAAAGTAAAACTCTTGTCAAAAATTTTCCGACCAAAATTCCATTCGAATATTTTAACTCGTGAATCAATTTTTCAATTAGGAAATCAAATTCGTAGCAAGTCCAGATTTTTTTGATAAACTCAGATTCACTCGAAAAATTATTTTGCTCTGAAATCGGAAGTTCCAAAAAGCAATTTTTGCAAATTGGAATTTTAACTTCGACTTTAGTTTTGCAACCCAAGCAAAAATTTGGAAAAAGAAAATCTGTTAAGGGCAAAATTTTTTTAGGAATTCCTGAATAAAAAAAATCTTCGTATATTTTTGAAAGAGATTGAATTTTCATAAAATTAAAAATGGTTGAGAAAATGAAAAAAAGTTTAATTCCTATTTTGCTAATTTTAGCAAATTTTTCAAAAGCAAACTCACAAATTTTATTAACAGAGATTTTTCCGAATCCAACAGGAAGTGACAACCAAAAAGAATTCGTCGAAATTTATAATTTTTCAAGTCAGTCGATTGATCTCGCTCAGTGGAAAATTTCTGACAACACTTCAACGGACACTTTTGTCGAGACAGGAAATGGTTTCATTCTTCCGCCAAATCAGTTTTGCATAATTTTGGAAAACGACTACAACTTGGCGACTGGAATTTATAACGGAATTATTCCCGACTCGACTTTGATTTTAAAAGTTGACGACGCAACAATCGGAAATGGTTTGCTCAACACTTCCGAAACAGTTTCGATTTTGGACGACCAAAACAACGCTGTTAATAATTTCACTTACAATAACGTTCCTGAAAATTTTACAATTGAAAAAGTAGAGTTCGCAAATCCAAATTCAACAGAATGGAAAATTTCAAAAATTGAGCAAGGAACTCCGGGATTTAAAAATTCAATTTCTCCGAAAAGTTTTGACCTTGAGTTAACGGAATTTGCACTTGTCGAAAATTTGACAAGCCATTTTGAAGTAAATTTGAAAATCAAAAATTTAGGAACGAGCTCTGCAGATTCTTTTGAAGTCTCATTTTTTGTTGAAGGAGTTTTTGACCAAAAGAAAATTTTCGCCCAACTCTCAGATTCGCTTACAATTAATTTTGAAAAAAATTCTCAACTCAATTTTGGTGCAACAGTCTTGGTAAAAATTGATTGGGCTAAAGACGAAGACCAAACGAACAATGAAAAATTTCTGCAAATCCCTTTTGAAAGGGGAGTTGTTCTTTTCAACGAAATTCTTTCTTCGCCTGAAAGTGGGAAACCCGAATGGATTGAACTTGTCAACGCAACGAATCAGAAAATTGATTTGGCTGGTTGGCAAATTCAAGATGCATCTGGAACAGTCATTCCACTTTCAAATAATTTTTTGGAAAACGAGTTTTTAGTTTTTGCGGAAGGGCAAACGGATTTTCCAAATCAAAGTTGTTTTGAGTTGCCAATAAATTGGACGGCTTTGAACAACAGTTCCGAAACACTTTTACTTTTGGATTTGAGTGGTCAAGTAATTGACTCAATTTCTTACGACTCTGAAACTTGGGACATTCAGTCAGGAAAATCTCTTGAAAGAATAAATTTGGAGCAAGAGACAAACGAGCCGACAAACTGGAAATCTTCACTCGCTGACTTAGGCGGAACACCTTGTGAGGAAAACTCTTTTGCAGGATTACAGCCGAATCAGAAAGGAAGCGTTCTTTTTAGCGAGTTTCTTCCTGCTCCCAACCTAAACGAAGCAGAATGGTTCGAACTCTTTAATAACACGCAAAACGAAGTGAATTTAAAAGGTTGGTTTGTAGAGAGTTCTTCAGGCAATAAAATGTTTTTAAAAAGTAACCTTAGTACTACTGAATTTTTAGCATTTTCAGACACTTCAAATTTATTCACAAATTATCCACAAAACGTGTGCACAACTATTTTAGGCGATTTTTTCACACTTCCAAACACAAATGGAACACTTATCTTGAAGGACTATTTTGGGGTTACTATTGATTCTTTTACTTACACTTCTAACTGGGAAATTGAAACAGGAATTTCTTTAGAAAGGATAAATTATGCGATTGAAGCCACTGATTCAACGATTTGGAAACAAAGTTTGGCAGTCGTTGGTGGAACTCCTTGTGAATCAAACTCTTACCAAACTGTCAAGTTGGATTACGAGTCTAACGACCTAAAAATCAACGAAGTTATGTTTTCACCTTTTAGCGGAATTGCAGACTATTTTGAAGTTTTCAACACTTTACCCACAGAAATTCAATTGAACGGTTGGAAAGTTGCAAAAACCAATGGAGACAAGGGATTAAGATTATTTCCTAAAGTAATTTTACCGAATGATTTTGTAATCATTACTAAAGATTCAAGTATTTTTAAAATTTTTCCCGAAGCCGAAGAGAAGACTTTAATTCTACCGAATTTATTTTCACTAACAAGTTCAGACACAATCCAAATTCTGACACCTTTGGAAAAGCAAATTGATTTCTTGGCTTACGACGAAAATTTTGGAGGCGGAACAGGAATTTCAATCGAAAAAATAAATCCCTCTTTGGAGAATACTTCTGAAAATTGGAGTTCGTCAGTTCGTTTTGAAGGAGGAACTCCAGGATTCCAAAACAGCATTTTTCAAGAAGTGAGTCAAAGTGAAGTTAATTTTGACGTTTCAATTTCACCAAATCCATTTTCGCCCGACAGTGATGGTTTTGAAGACCAAGCTGTAATTTCTTGGCAAACAAACGAAACTTCACTGACTTTGGACATCGAAATTTTTGACGTTAAGGGAAGAAAAATCAGGCAACTTGCAAACGCAGAAATTGTCGGAGGAAAAAGTTCTAAACTTTGGGACGGAAAAAATGACGACGGAAAAGTCGCAAGAATTGGTCGTTACATAATTTTGTTTAAAGCAAAGAACTCGCAAGGAACAAAAATTTTACAAAAGAAAAAAACTATCGTTTTAGCAAAAAAACTTTAGCAAAATTACTTTTCCTTTTTCAACTCTACCATATTGACTTTTCCGATGTAACTAATGTAATCTGGTTTTTTTATCTCACCTAAAGAACGAAGAATTTCGGAACATCTGAAAACATTTTTAGAAATTTTGTCTAAATGTATTTTTGTTTCTTGATCAAGTTTTTGATATGTCTTGTGTTTGATTAATTCCAAGTTTCCTTGAATCACTGAGAGAGGTTGATTGAGTTGGTGGTTTGCAGTTGTTACCATTGCTAAGAACATTTTATTTTTTTCGGCTTCAACGAGTTGCTCTTGAGCTTCTTTTAATTCTTGAAGGGTTTTGCTTAGCTTGTCATTTAATTTGACTAATTCGACGTTCTTGAGCTTGTAAATCTCGGCTTCTCTTTCTTTCTTTTCTGTTTCGTACCTTGTTTGCATTTCAGCAGTCTGAGCTTTTAGTTCTTCATTAAAAACTTTGTCTTTAGTTTGCGAGAATTTTTTAAAGTAAGCTAAAGACCTTTCGTAATTCCCTTTCAGTTCATAGGCTTGAGAAATGCTAACACTAATTTGGGAAGCTAAATTTTTAGAATCTAACTCTTCTGCTAAATCCAAAGCCTCCAAAAATGTTTCGATGCTTTCGTCAAGTTTATCCAAGTAAATTTGACAATTTCCGATATTTAAAAGACAAATTGCAAGCTGGTACTTACTGTTCTTTTTTCGATAGTAAGAAAGTGGTTTTCTTAGAAACTTTAAAGCTAATTTAAAGTTCTCTAAACTTAAGTAGGCAATTCCAATATTTGCAGATTGAGAAATTACTCCATCTTCTTCTCCTTCTTCCTCAAAAATTTCTAAAGCCTTTTGATAAAATTCTAAGCATTTTTCTTCTTCCTTTCCGTAGTAAGAAATTCCAATGTAAGAAAGTGCCTTCGCGTAAGCGATTCGGTCTTCCGAATTTTCAAGAAATTTTAATGCATCAAATAAGTATTCTAAGGAAGTATCAAACTCTCTCAAAAACTGATTTACTAAACCAATGTTTGTAAGTTGAATAGCAACTTCATTTTGGTCTTCTAATTTTTCAAAAATTTCTAAAGATTTTAAATGATTTTTGAGAGCAAGGGAGTAGTTACCAATCGAAACTTCAACAGTGCCGATTTCGCTCAATGTTTTGGCGAATCCAATTTGGTCTTTTAATTTCTCATAAATTTCAAGAGCTTCATTGTAATGTTTTAGAGCTTCTTTAAAATTATCTTTTTTATGATAAAAGTTTCCAAGGCTAAATGAGATTTTCGCAGTCATTTCGTAAAAAGAAATTTTGCGAGATTCTTCAAGAGCTTGTTCATAAGTTTTTAAAAACTCTTTTTCTTTTTTAGATTCCAAATAAAGTTTTCCAAGTTCGCACAAGGTTTCAACTTTAGTTTTTTCTGAACTCTTACTTAATTTTTGTTTCAGAACTTTTATATTTTTATGCAACAATTTCTTCTCCACTAAGCTTCACTTCAATTTAATGAAAAAATGTGCTAAAAAATTTCAATAAAAAAAGGGTTGCCAATTTTGACAACCCTTTTAGAGTTAGTTTTTTCTAAAAAATTACTTTAAGAGTAACATTTTCTTAGTCTGTTTGTAGCCGCTTTCTGTTTGCAATTTGTAGAAATAAATTCCACTCGCAACAGAATTTCCTTTTGAATTTGTTCCATTCCAAACAACTTTGTTTTGTCCGAATTTTGCAACACCATCAAAGAGCGTATTTACAAGTTGCCCTTTCACATTAAAAATTGAAACAGTAACATTTTCCTCTTGCGGTAAAACAAAAGCAATTTGTGTACTTGGGTTAAAAGGATTAGGGAAGTTTTGTTTTAAGCTGTAAGAAATTGGAGAAGTAAAATTAAATTCATCTTCCAAACCAACTGTTGGGTCCCACCAAGCATCAATTTTCAAAAGCAAAGTACTAAGAGGAGTAAGCAATCCAGGATTTGCTGTTATTGTGATTCCACCTACTTCAAACCCTGAAAGAACTGTTTTAAAGTTTGGTTCATCTCTTACAACAATCGCAGGAGCAAGGTTTCCAATTGTTCCGAATTGAGCGACAATAATTCCGCTTGAAACTGTCAAGCCATCTCTTTGATTTTGAGTTGGTGTACTAATACTATAAATTTTTCCGTCTCCAACAGGATGTGAAGAATTTCCTTTTAAGAAACTTGCAGTTGTTCCGCTAATGTCAGCAACTCCACCTAAGTAATTGTCTGCAAAAGAAGTTCCTTGAACTGCATTTGCAACATCAACTCCAGTTAAGAAAAGATTTCCACCTTGAAGCAAAAATGCTTCGAGTTCAGTTAAGTTTGCAGAAGTTAAAGCAGTGTTATCTTCCCAACCTGTAAACCAAATTATGTTTCTGCTAAGCAGAGAGTTAAACTCAGTTTGAGTTGGCTCTCCGTCAGTTTCGACATTCCAGTAACGGTAACTTAAACCGCCTTCGTCCATTGCTGCAAAATATTCTTCTTCGATTGTGTCTCCACCATCGTCATCAACAAGGAAAAAGTCAATTCTTGGAACCGAGTAAGTAACCGAAACAGGATTTCAACCTGAGTTTAAAGAAGTGTCTGGAAAAACAGTTG
>QQUF01000001.1 GCA_008501735.1 Calditrichota bacterium
TTGTTGGAATCGAAGATGGAGTGAATGCAATTCCAACAGAGTTCAGTTTAGCTCCAAACTATCCGAACCCTTTTAATCCTTCAACAACGATTAAATTCGGAATTCCAGAAAAGAACTTCACAAAAGTTGTGATTTACAACGCACTTGGTCAAGCTGTTAAGACTTTGGTAAGTGAAACACTTGAGGCTTCTTTCTACGAATTCAAATGGGACGGAACAGACAACAACGGAAACACTGTTGCAAGTGGAATTTATTTCACACGAATGGAAGCAGGTAAGTTCGTTCAAGTCAGAAAAATGACTTTCTTGAAATAGAAATTTAGACCTGAAAGGTTTTTAAATTAAAAAAGCCGAGACCTTTACAGTTTCGGCTTTTTTGTTTTGGTAAGCAGTCTTCATTTTTTATTTTAGTCAAGCTATTCTAAAAAATTTTTAAAAATGGAGACTTTATTATGAAGACTAAAAGCCTATTTTGGGTGGTCTTTTCTCTTGCTTTGGCTCTTGCCATAGTTCAAGAGGGCAATTCTCAAACATTTGCTCCAATGCGAGTAAATATTTCAGGTGCAAATACTGGAAATTTCTTAGCTGAAACTCAAATAGTTGGTATAAAAGGGATTTACGCTACAACAATTCTTCCACAAACTTTTAGTTTGGGACCGATGCAACCAAATACAAACGGATTTACTTACCTTCCAGTTACTGGAAACATAACTTTCAATTTAGCAAATTTTGGAACAAGTTTAATCTTTGACCCAGCAGTTTTTCCTACAACATTTAGATTTGAAATTGACATTTACGAACCTTCATTAGCATTGCCGACACAATCATTAACAACTTTCAATAACGGGCAAATAGGAGACTTTGTGGTTTTACCTCCTATAACTTTAATTACGGAAAACCCACCAGCTCCAATTTGGATATTACCAGATTTGCATTTTAATGACTTACCAACTACAGGTCCACTTCCTTTTGGCTTACTTTACCCTGTTAATGGAGATACTTTATCAAATCTAACTAACCCAATTAACTTTAATTGGAATTCTGCTTTTTATTCAGGTAGCTCTGTTTTGAATTATACTATGAAAATTTTCAATCCCAGTTTTGATTTATCTTTCACAAATATATCTGACACAAGTTTCACTCTTGATGGTGTACTTCTGAACGAACTCTCAACTTACAAGTGGTTTGTTTCCGTTACTGATGGACAATTTACTACCGTAAGTAGCGACACTTTTGAGTTTCACACTCCACAGGCTGTTGCGGTTAGCGTAGTAGAAAACTTACTTACTTCAAGTTTTTCCTTGAAACCAATTTTCCCAAACCCTTTTAATCCTTCAACAACGATTAAATTCGGAATTCCAGAAAAGAACTTCACAAAAGTTGTGATTTACAACGCACTTGGTCAAGCTGTTAAGACTTTGGTAAGTGAAACACTTGAGGCTTCTTTCTACGAATTTAAATGGGACGGAACAGACAACAACGGAAACACTGTTGCGAGTGGAATTTACTTTGCAAGAATGGAAGCAGGTAAGTTCGTTCAAGTCAGAAAAATGACTTTCTTGAAATAGAAAATTTAGACCTGAAAGGTTTTAGAAACCTGTCAGGTCTTTAACACAAAAAAGCCGAGACTGTAAAAGTCTCGGCTTTTTTGTGTTAAGGTAAAATTTTATTCTTTTATCAAATCAACTTTATCAACAACTCCAACAATGACTGCTTGAACAGGAATATTTTTGTTGTTCAAATAAACTCTTGCAGAACCACCTTCACGATTTACCAAAACAATGTCGTCAATTCCTGCCGAAACAATGTCAATGGCAATCATTTCTTTACCTTGAGGCTTTTCGTTTTCAAGTCCGATTGGTTGAACAATCATTAATTTTTTGCCTTCAAGGTTGTCATTTTTTATTGTCGAAACAACTGAACCTACTACTTTTGCAATTATCATTTATTTTTCCAAGGCTAATTTTACAAACTCGTCTGCCAAACTTTCGGCTTCTTCGGAAGTTGGTGCTTCGGTAATCACTCTGACGATTGGCTCTGTGTTAGATTTTCGTAAGTGAATCCAAGAATTTTCTCTGCAAATTTTTAAGCCGTCAGTGAAGTCAAGAATCTCATTTTTGAACATTTCAGCAATTTTTTCTAAAACTGCATCAGGATTGATTTCACCAAGTTCGATTTTCTTCTTACAAATTGAAAATTGTGGCAAACTTTTGTGGAGGGCAGAAATCTTTCCACCGAATTCTGCGAGATGTTGTAAAGTCAAAGCAACCGCAACAAGTGAATCTCTTCCGTAGTGAACATCACCCAAAATTACACCGCCATTTCCTTCACCGCCGATTGTTGAAGTGATTTCTTTCATTTTTTTTGCGACGTTGATTTCGCCAACAGCAGTTCGGATAACTTTTGCTCCGTAACTTTCAGCGATTTTGTCAACTGCCAAAGTTGTTGAAAGGTTAGTTACAACTGTTCCGTTACGTTTTGGCAAAAGCAATTTTACAGCAAGTGCCAAAGTGTATTCTTCCGAAAGAGGTTTTCCTTCTTCGGAAATCAAAGCACAACGGTCTGCGTCAGGGTCAATCGCAATTCCCAAATCAGATTTTGAAGACTTCACAACTTCCATCAAATCCGTCAAATTTTGCGGAACGGGTTCAGGAGTGTGTGCAAAAATTCCATTTGGTTCGAGATTCAAACCGACGACTTCGCAGCCTAAGGTTTCCAAAAGTTGTGGAATCGTTGTTCCACCAGCTCCGTTCACAGTGTCAAGAGCGACTTTGAATTTCTTTGAACGAATCAAGTCAACGTCAATGAATTTTAAATCTAAAACCGAATGAATATGGTCTTCAATTGCTTTTTCGTATTTTTCAACTTTACCGATTTTGTCGTAAGTTGCGAGAGTGTAAGATTTATTTTTGGCAATTTCGATAACTTTTTCACCTTCTTCACCGTCGAGGAAAAGTCCAGTTCCTGAAATGAGTTTCATTGCGTTCCACTCAATCGGATTGTGAGAAGCTGTAACTGCAATTCCTCCGGCAGCGTGGAATTTTTCAACCATCATTTGCACAGTTGGAGTCGGAACAATTCCGATTTCTACGACATCGCAACCGACAGAATTTAAAGCAGAAACGACAAAATTTTGCACCATTTCGCCTGTTACTCGCGAATCTCTTCCGACGATGATTTTCCCTTTTCCACAAAATTCACCGAATGCCGAAGCGAAGTTAATCAGAACTTCGGGTGTTAAAGTGTCTCCGACAATTCCACGAATTCCCGAAATACTAACCATTAATTTGCTCAATTTATTTTCTCCGTAATTTTTAGTTTAAATTCTATTCCACCACAAAAGTGGAAAGTTTAGGTTTCAAAACTTCAATGTAACCTTTAAGGGCTTTGATTTGTGCAATAAATTCTTGTGAATTTGACCTAGCAAAAACCTTTTCACCATTGAGCCAAAAATCTACATCGAATTCTTTTGCACCCTTACTCCAAAGTTCAATTTTACATTCTTTCTTAAATTTCTCAGCTTTGAGTTTTTGCTTAGAAATCGGACTCAAAGTTTCGATTTCTGTGTAGTAAAGCATATTCATAATTCCTTGAGGTTCGTTCAAAGAAGTTACCAATTTTTGCAAAGGTTTAGTCATTGACCAAGCTTCGTTATTCTTTGCTAAAATGATTTCTTGATTGTCAAAAGTAAAACGAATTTTGTCAATTGAGTCTCGGTCAAATTCCTGTAACTTAGAGTCTCGGTACTGATAAAAATTTTGGTAATGATCAAGGAAAGTATTGTAGATGAGCCGAATTCCTTGATGATTTTCAGTGTTTACGTAAACAAGGTTTTCTCGGGTTTTACCAAAGAATATTTTGTCTAAAACTTTGCCTTCTTTTTTCAAAGTAATTGTGTGAGAAGGTTTGTCCAAGCCAAATGCACCAAGATTTTTTCCCGGATTACTTGCCCCAAAGTCAATAGCTCTCATCGAAAATATTTGAGCAATAATTTTTGCGTGAATCATTTCTGAACGAGCACTTGCTTTAAAGGGCGAAGTGATTTCCCAAATTTGTAAACTGTCTTTCAAAATCGTGAAAGTTTCTTTTGGAGTTTCAATTGAAATTTCATTCGCATCTGTTGGCGAGAAAGTCAAAACTCCTTTAAATCTAAAGTAGTAAAGGTTTCGTCTTGAGGCTTTGAGAATTTCAGAAGTAATCAGAATTAATTCCTTACTGTCATTCTTTCTCGCGTAACAAAAATCTTTCGTTGGAGTTCCGATTCCCAATTCGATTTCCTCGGAAGTTCCGTCTTCGTAGCTAAACTGAATTGTTACCAAAGGCGGTTCAAGTCCGATTTTTTCCAAATCCAAAGTTGAATCTGAAATTGTTCTTTCGATTTTGTAATCAAACAAAAATCCAATAACTCTGTCAATGTTTGAAATATCAGCCCAATCTTGAATCGGTTCAGTGAAAAACCAAGTTGAATCTTTTTGGGCTTTGAAAGAAACGTATTCATTTTCAAGTGAAATTTCTTTCAAAGTTTCTCTGCTTCCGTTGAAAATTTTGCGATTTTCTTCTTGTTGATGAAGTTCGGCAATTTCTTTTTCAGCTTCGGGAAGTTCTACAAAGTAAACGTAAGCCCCAAGAGCTAAAAGTAAAATTGTTAAAAGTGCGAGAGTTTTGTTGCTCAAGATTTTTCTCCAAAGATTTTTTTCGGCTCAAAAGTAAGAACTTGAGATTGTGAAAGAAAAGCTATTTTTCTTTTTCGTAAATGTTTTTCACAATTTCAGTCAAATCCATTTCTTTTAGTTTCAAATCACTGATTTTAAACTCTTGTAAAAATACAGAAATCAATTCAGAGGCAGAAGTTACATTTTGAGAAAAAATTATTGTGTGGCTATCTTCAAGTTTTGCTTGAAATTTTTTTACAAAATTTAAAAGGTGATTTTTTTCAGGTTTTTCGCGAAAATCCAAAACGAGTTTTCTTTGTCCACCAAAATTTTTGTGAATTTCAGACAAAGTTCCGTCATAAATTTTATGCCCTTTGTCGATGATTATAATTCTTTTGCAAATTTCTTCGATGTCCACGAGGTCGTGAGTTGTAAGGAAAATCGTAGTCTTTTCAGTTGAATTTAATTCTTTCAAAAACTCACGAAGTTTGAATTTTACAGAAACGTCAAGTCCGATTGTTGGCTCGTCGAGGAAAAGAATTTTCGGGTTGTGAATTAAAGAGGCAACGAGGTCGCATTTCATTCTTTGTCCAAGACTCAATTTTCTTACCGGTATGTTAAGGAGTTCGCCAATTCCAAGAATTTCTGAAAAATTATCAATTCGGTTTTTATAAGATTTCTCATCAACTCTATAAATTTTTTGTAAAAGATTAAATGCTTCAACGACTGCAATGTCCCACCAAAGTTGAGTTCTTTGTCCAAAAACAACTCCGATGTTTTGCACGTGAGTTGTTCTTTCTTTGTGAGGAACTCTTCCAAGAATATTGATTTCACCTTCTGTTGGGTGTAAAATTCCTGTTAGCATTTTTATTGTCGTGGATTTTCCTGCTCCATTTGTGCCGATGTAACCGATTGTTTCGCCTTTTTCGATTTCAAAAGAAACATTTTTCACCGCTTCAACAAAATAGTAGTCTCTTTTGAACAAGTCCAAAAAGGAGCCTTTGACACCTTCACGTCTTTTGAAAACCTTGTAAGATTTTGTGAGATTTTTGACAGAAATTATTGGCTGCAAAATTTTTTAACCGATTTGATTTTTGAACCTAGAATTTACAAGAAAATCTAAGTTTTCTGAAAGTTTAGTTTTTTGCTTTTCGCAAGTTGATTTTAGAAGTTCACAAGTTTTGTTTGAAATTTAGAGAAAAAGTAACGATATTTTACCGTTAAAGAATTGAAAACTCTTGACTTTGCTTAATTTGAACTTAATTTCTTAAAATTAAATCCTTTTAAAAAAAGGCATAAAAATTGCAAAGTAAAATTTCGAGGTAACACTTTTAATCTTTTTCAAGAGTCTTGGAAGATAAATTGAAATTTGAGAGTTATCTTATTTCTTAATCAAAACCTTAATCAGAACTCGTCTTTTTTTAACCAGACAGGAGAAATGCAATGACCCAAAAGCTACTTTTCTTAACCTCCATCTTAACTCTAATTTTTACTGATGTTTGGGCTCAGATTGGCTTTAGAGAATTTCAAATCGGAAACGGAGCTGCTCAAATCGATACAACGACTTTTGATTCTCGTGCTTCTGGTTGGGGAGATTTTGACGGAGACGGTTGGTTAGACCTTTACGTTGCGAACTTTGGAAACCCAAATGAAGTTTATTTAAATGATGCAAATCCTGACCCTTTGACTGGTGCAATTACTTTCACAAATAATTCTACGGCTTCACAAGCAGATCTTAATGGAAACTCTGTTGCTGTTGCCATTGCTGACTACGACAACGACGGATTTGACGACATCTTTGTCGTAACTCAAAACGAAAGTCACAAACTTTACAGAAGTCTTGGCAACGGAACTTTTCTTGATGTTTCGGGAACTGCACTTTCTTTGAATGAAAATGCAACTTCTGCTGCTTGGGGAGATTTTAACAACGACGGTTTTGTCGATTTGGTTGTCGGAACTTTGAATGGACCTGTTCACGTTTTCCAAAATCTTGCAGGAACAGGTTTCTCTGATGTTGCAGTTGCAGTTGGAATCACAGGAAATAAAGGCGTTCAAAGTGTTACTATTACGGATTTAAACCAAGACAATCGTCTTGATATTTACCTTGTCAAAGGAAGTCCAAACGACGCAACAAACGAAATTTTCATCAATACTTCTGACCCAATTACAGGAGGATTTTCATTTCAACAACAAAATGCTTTCTACGGGGCAATTGGAAGTAGTGCAACAAATCTTGGTGCAGAGTTTAGTGACCTTGACAACGACGGAGATTACGATCTTTACCTCGCAACCGATGGACAAAATGAATTTTTGAGAAACTTATCAACCTCTTTCGTGAATGAAACAGGAGTTACCGGAATTGGATTTTCTGGTAAAACTGTTGGAGTCTCTTTGGTTGACATTGACCAAAATGGTTTTGATGACGTTTTCATTTTAAATGAAGGTGCAAACCCTTACATTTGGTTTTATGACGGAACTTCTTTTACAAATAAATTTAGTGACCTTCTTGGTTCTTTTGGTTACTCTTCACCAACAGGCGAAACAAGTCTTGCACACGCAGATTATGACAATGACGGAGATGTTGACTTTTTTATTACAGTTAATGGCTCAGAGAATATGCTCATTAGAAATGAGTGTCTTTCTAACCAAAAACCTTCAAAAGGTAACGACCAAGTAAACATTATTTTTTGTGGTTTAGAAAATTGGCTTGGAGTGAATTTACAAGGAACTCAAAGTAACTTTCGCGGAATCGGAGCAAGAGTTGTTTTTAAAACACAAGCTGGAGATTGGGTAAGAGAAGTTACAGGAGGAGGGAATCCAGGTTCACAATCAAGCCATAGAATCGAAATAGGATTTGGCTCGAATGTTCCTGATGTTGACACAATTAAAGTTTTTTGGCCAAGTGGGATTGTTCAAAGTGTTTCTAACACTCCAACAAACCAAATTATTACAATTGTTGAAGATGACTGCCCAAACAGATTTGTTGACGTAACTGAAGAAGTCGGACTCGGAATTCCAAGTGATGGAACAGGTTTCGGAGCTGCTTGGGGAGATTACGACAATGACGGAGATTTAGATATTGCAAATATCAAAAACGGTGATTTTTTCCTTTACTCAAATGATGGTGATGGAACTTTTACAACAATTCCTTCAAGTGTAACTGGAATTATTCCTGTTGGTGGAACAACTCGTAAAGCATCAGTCTTTTGTGATTTTAATAACGATGGTTTGCTTGATGTCTTACTTGGAAAAAATATCTTTATTCATCAAGGAATGACTTCAAGTCCAATTTATCAAATGATTCCTTTTAACAGTTACATTGACCCTCTTGGAAATCCTGGAGGTTTTGACGGACCAACTGTTGCGGTTTCTGTTTTAGATTACGACAAAGACACTTTTCTTGATTTCTACGTTGCTGGAGCGAGTTTGAGCGACGACAATCTTTTTCATAATTCTGGTCCAATGGCACCTGATAGTAGCTTAATGTTTTACGACAGAGCTGTAAGTCTTAATTTGGTTCAGAATAATCAACTTGACTGGTTTACTCATTCTGTAACTTGTGTTGACTTTGACGGAGATGGTTGGGTTGACATTTATGCTGGACACGATAATCACGGCGGACAAAGAAATATGATGTTCAAAAATAATGGTTTGAATGCAGTCGGGCAAA
The DNA here is from genome assembly GCA_008501735.1 of Calditrichota bacterium. GTDB lineage: Bacteria > CLD3 > CLD3 > CLD3 > CLD3 > CLD3. Next base: position 8,322 of record QQUF01000001.1, read on the forward strand.
GTAATCCATTTTCAGAAGTTGCAGTTCAGCTTGGAATTAATCACAACAATACTTGGAGTTCAGCTTTTGGAGATTACGACAATGACGGATTAGTAGATATTTTTATTTCTTCGACAAACTTTTTTAGCTTTTCAATTTACAATACACTTTACAAACATCAAGTTTTCGCAGGAGACCATTTTTTCACTGATGTGGCAACAACAGCTGGAGTTTCAGGACCAATTCCAACAAAGACTTGGGAAAGTGGTTGGGCAGATTATGACAATGACGGTTGGTTAGATATTTTTGTTGGACAAACTGATAACCCTTCTCACCTTTACCACAATGAACAAAATGGGACTTTCACAGATGTTGCACAACTCCTAAGTATTCCTTCATACATTAATCAAGTTACTGATGTTTCTTGGGCAGATTACGATAATGATGGTTTACTTGACGTTTATGTTTCGACTCAACTCGGAGCAAACAGACTTCTAAGAAACCAAATTTGTAACAACAATAATTACATAAAACTTAACTTAATTGGTTCAGCAAGTAATCGTTCTGCGATTGGCTCAAGAGTCAAACTTTATGTAAATGGAATGATTCAGTATCGTGAAGTTATTGGTGGAATGGGACGTTCAATGGAAAGTCTTGAAGTTGAGTTTGGACTTGGGCAAAGTGTAACAATTGACAGCCTTGTCGTTCTTTGGCCAAGCGGAACTTATGAACTTTTTTATGACGGACAGGTTGCGATTAACGGAACAACAACTTTAGTAGAAACTGGCTGCGTTCCTTCAATAGAAGTTTCACCACAAGAAATTGAATTCTTAAATGGAGTTCCTGGTGATTCTGATTCAACTCAAATGATTATCAAAAATGACGGACCTTGTTACGTTTCGATTCACGACATTTATGTAGAGAATTCAGTCATAAATAATGTTACGACATTTTCAAATAAAACATTTGTAATGGAGCCATTCTCAAGTGATACTTTGATGGTTTACTACACTCACATTTACAACAACGTAAACACAAAAATCAAAGTAATTTACAATGGAATCATTCCTGTAGAAATTCCATTTGAAGCTAATTTCAACCCTGTAAGTGTTAGCGAAAATGGTTCTGTTATTCCTGAGAAGTACGAACTTCGTCAAAATTTCCCGAACCCATTTAATCCAACAACAACAATTGCCTTTGATTTACCAAAATCAGGTTTTACGAAATTGAGTGTTTTTAACATTCAAGGACAACTTGTGAAAGAATTGATTAATTCGAGTTTAGAGGCAGATTACCACAAGGTTACTTGGGACGGCACAGATTCAGCAGGAAGAAAGGTAAGTTCAGGAATTTACCTTTACAAATTGCAATCAAATGAATTTGTTCAAACGAATAAAATGATAATGTTGAAATAAAATTTAGTTATTCAGAAAAAAAAGACCTGACAGGTTTTCTAAAACCTGTCAGGTCTAAATAAAATATTTCCTAAAGCAATTTCAACAACTTCTGAATTTCGTCTTCTGTGTTGTAAAAGTGTGGTGAAACTCTTATGAAATTTTCACGCATTACAATTGTCGTTCCTGCTTTTTTGCATCTTTCTAAAATCTCTTCGCCATTTTTTGCTTGGAAACTTGTAATTCCTGAAGTCTCTGAAATTGTTTCGTAAGGAGACTTTATTGCGTAGCCTTTTGCTTCAATTCCTTCACGTAGCATTTTGGCGAAAAATTGAAGCCTTTCCCAAATGTTTTCAATTCTAAACTCATTCAAAATTGAAATTGATTCTAAAGCCGCCCAAACTCCCATAAAATTGTAAGTTCCAAATTCAAAACGCCTTGCTGAATCGAAAAGATTTTCTTCGTCGTAGTTGAAAAAATCCCAAAAATGTTTTACTGAAAGCCAACCAGTTAGCGGAGAGTGAATTTTGTCTTGGAGTTCTTTGGTCAAGTAAACGAAAGCTGTTCCTTGCAAAGCCATTAACCACTTGTGACAAGCACAGCTTAAAAAATCAATTTTACACTTTTGAACGTCAATTGGAACTGCTCCGATTCCTTGAATGCCGTCAACTGAAAAAATCACTCCTTTTGAACGGCAAAGTTCACCGATTTTCTCAAGGTCAGGTCGGAAACCGTAACGAAAATTTACAAAACTAATACTTAAAATTTTGGTTCTAGGACTAATTGCTTTTTCCAAATCCTCAACTGTAATTCTTCCGTCTTTGCTTTTGACAAAATCAATTTCAACACCTTGTTTCTTAAGTTGCAAAAATGGGTAAACGTTTGCAGGAAATTCAATGTCGTTTAGTAAAATCCTGTCGCCTTTTTTCCATTCGAGTCCTGAAGCCAAAAGAATGAAACCTTCCGAAGTGTTATGAGTAAGTGCAATTCGGTCTTCGGGTGAATTTATTAGTTTACCAACTTGAGTTCTGAACTGCTCCAATTTTGAAAGGTTTTCAGCAAAGTTGTCGATTGAGCCTGTTTGACGAATTTGTGTAAATTCGTCAATTTTTGCTTGAACTCTCGTTGAAATTGGAGAAATTGAAGCGTGATTTAGCCAAGTATGTTTTTCTAAATGCGGAAAAATTTTACGGTATTCACTTACGTCTTTCATTGAATTTCCAAAATTAAAAGTGTCGCGTCATCATCAATTTCTTCTGCAGAAGACTTCTCAAACCACTTTTGCAGAATGTAATCTTTAAGTTCAGTACAATTAAGATGCGAATTTTCAACGCACATTTTCAACAAGATCTCTTCGTCAGAAGATTCGGGAGCAAGAAAAAAATCTGTGAAAAGAATAATTTTATCACCTGAACTTACTTTGACTTCTTCAACGTTTTGTTGGTTAAGAATCGGGTTAAAAATATTTCCTTTAAAAGTTCCAATTAGAGGAAGTGAGGCTTTCAGTCGGACAAAACTTTTATCTTTTCTAACCAAAAGTTGATTTGGGTGACCTGCATTTAAGTAACGTAAAATCATTTCTTCAGGGGAAAAAGAAGCGACAAAAATTGTAGAAAAATCATCTGAATCACTAATTTTCAATAAAAACTCATTTGCATTTTTTATTACTTCTTTAAGGTATCTAAAGTCTTGCGAAGTGCGGATAAAAGTTATGAACTTTGCCATTAGGTAAGAAGCCGTTAAATCGTGTCCTGACATATCTGCAATCGTAATTCCACAAATCTCATTTTGTGGAACGACAGTAAACATATCGCCACTTGAATAGCTTAATGCTTTGTAAAAATAGTCGAATTTTAGTTTCGGAAAGTTTAAGTCTTTGTGTGGCAAAAAATTATGTTGAATTTCTTCTATTTTCTGGTAAGTCTCTCTCAAATTTTTAATAGCATTTACTCGTTCAGTAACATTGGTAATTGTAGCAATTTGTAAATTTTTGTGATTTTGGACTCTGACCTCACCCCAAAAACTTGCTTTGTTGAATTTGAGTTCAATTACGTAAGTATCGTATGGGTTTTCACTTCTTTTACCGACAATTTTGTAATACTCTTTGAGCTTCGAGTAGTCGATTAATTCAATTGATTTTGTATAAAGGATTTCGTCAGAAGTTGTGAAAAACATTGAGCAGAATTTTTGGTTCACCCAAAGAATTTCATCTGTTTTTCGTTCAACAATTAAAGTTGCTATGGGCGAATGTTCAAAAATTGAAGCAAAACTATCTTGAAGTGTTTTACTACTTTCCAAAGCTAAATCCTCGACTACTGCTACTTTTGCTTGAGCCGAAGCTTCTTGACCTTGCAGAAGGTCTATTATTTCGGTAATAAAAATCGTCGTAACGTCTGTAGCCTCCATAAAAACCTCTTTGGTTGTCAAGCATTCGCGAAATCATCCACCAAGTAACTAAGTCTCCAGCTCCGATGTGAAAAAAACTTCTGTTGTTGTATCTGTCACTTGCGATAACTCTTTCACGCTGTTTATCAACTTCGATTTTGAATTGGAGTTTGTCATTTCCTGTGAATCTGTCGTTGTCGTCGTAGTCGTTAAACCCTACAACTTCGCCTTGTCCGTTCAATTTTGTTTTGAAGTTCGCAGTTTCAGAAATTAGGCCTTGAGCAATAAGCAAATTTGCAAATTCCTGTAAGTCAGAGTTTTCTTTTTTTGAAAAGTCTTTGTAAACTGCGAGGATTTTATCCAAGTCAACATCTCCTCTGCCAATTGCCGAAGCACTGTCGGAGTAAGAATCTTCGTCAGAACACATCGAAAGCATAAAAGAGAAAACAAAGTTTAAAGCAATGAAAATTATAACAAGATTTATTAAGTTTCGCATTTTATAAATAACCGTTTTATTTTTTGTATAAATAATTAATTCATTAGATATGAAAGAATTAATTTCAATTTACTTTTAACGAATAAAAGTCTTTTAAGTTAACAAATCACTTAATTTTTTAAATAAATCAAATTGGGCTTTCAAATAACTCCTTATTCAATACAATTTTGTTGAGCAATTACTCATATAATTTCTAACTAAATCATTTTATATCAACTAATGCATATTAAATTTATTGCAACCATCAAACTCTTCTACATAAAAAGCCCCGACAAAATAAATTTTATCAGGGCTATTAGGAGCTAACCAATTAAGGAAAGCAAAATTTATTTCATCATCGGTATTTTAACACCTGTTCTTTTTGCACAATCAATCGCTTCGTCGTAACCTGCGTCAACGTGACGAAGAACTCCCATTCCAGGATCATTCGTCAAAACTGTTTGTAATCTTCTGTCCATTTCTTCCGAGCCATCAGCAACAATTACAACTCCAGAATGAATTGACATTCCCATTCCAACTCCGCCTCCGTGATGCAAAGAAGTCCAAGAAGAACCTCCAGCAGTACTTGCCAAAGCATTCAAAAGTGGCCAATCTGCAATCGCATCAGAACCGTCTTTCATCGCTTCAGTTTCACGATTTGGAGAAGCAACAGAGCCACAATCCAAATGGTCTCGACCAATTACGATTGGAGCGGAAACTTTACCTTCTCTAACGTACTTGTTAATTGCTAAGCCAAATTTTGCTCTCGCTCCGTAACCAAGCCAACAAATTCTGCAAGGAAGTCCTTGAAAAGCTATTTTTTCAGAAGCCATTTTAATCCAGTTTGCAAGAAGTTTGTCTTCTGGGAAAAGCTCAAGAACTAACTCGTCAAGAACTGCAATGTCTTTTGGGTCGCCCGAAAGTGCTGCCCAACGGAAAGGTCCTTTTCCTTCACAAAAAAGTGGTCGAATGTAAGCAGGAACAAATCCCGGATATTCAAAGGCATCTTTGTAACCAGCTTTTTCAGCTTGTCCACGAAGGTTGTTTCCGTAGTCAACAGCGAAAGAGCCCATTCTTTGAAGTTCAACAATTGCTTTACAATGCTCAACCATTGATTTGTAAGAAAGTTCGATGTATTTTTCAGGGTTTGTTTCGCGGAGTTCAAGTGCTTCCTCGAAACTCATTCCGTTTGGAAAGTAACCGACTAATTCGTCGTGAGCAGAAGTTTGGTCTGTAACAATGTCAGGCACAATTCCTCTTTTTACAAATTCAGGAACAATATCAGCAGCGTTTCCGAGAAGTCCAATTGAAAGCGGTTTTTTTGCAGCTTTTGCTTCGTTAGCTAATTTTAGTGCTTCGTCAAGAGACTTAACTTTTACATCAAGATATTTTGTTTCCATTCGCTTGTCAATTCGGCTTTCATCAATTTCGATTGCGATACAAATACCTTTTGCCATTGTAACTGAAAGTGGTTGAGCTCCTCCCATTCCGCCAAGTCCAGCAGTAAGAACGATTCTTCCACTCAAATCACTTCCGAAGTGCTTGTTTCCCATTGCCATAAAAGTTTCGTAAGTACCTTGCAAAATTCCTTGAGTTCCAATGTAAATCCAAGAACCTGCTGTCATTTGCCCGTACATAATCAGACCTTTTTTGTCAAGTTCGCGAAAATGTTCCCAAGTTGCCCAATTTCCAACAAGATTAGAATTTGCAATTAAAACTCTTGGGCTGTAAGTGTTTGTTTTCAAAATTCCGACAGGTTTTCCAGACTGAATCAAAAGCGTTTCGTCGTTCTCAAGTTCTTTAAGACTTTTAATGATTGCGTCATAACATTCCCAATTTCGTGCAGCTTTTCCGAGTCCACCGTAAACAATCAGTTCTTCAGGGTGTTCTGCAACTTCTGGGTCAAGATTATTCATTAACATTCGCATTGCGGCTTCTTGGTGCCAACCTTTGCAAGTGATTTCTGTACCTGTTGGTGCTTTTATATTTTTGTGCATTTTTATTCCTGATTTGTTAAAATTTCAATCTTTAAAAGTTACAACTCAAGATGTTTTTATCCAATTATTTTTCTTGAAATTTGGTTGTCAGTTTTAGTTAATTTTTTGTGGTAAAAAAGATATACCGCCGTGCGTTTTTACTAAAAACCTTTTTTCTCGAAACCGTAACCGTTTGGACTTCCTGTGTATTGGTCAACTGGTGCATTTCCTAAAATTTCTTCAATTTTATCCTGGACTTCTTGAGAAAGTTTTACTCCTGAAGCTTTTGCATTTTCAGTTACTTGCGAAGGTCTACTTGCTCCAATAATTACACTTGAAAGTGGCTTTGCACGCAGTAACCAAGCAAGTGCAAGTTGTGGCATCGAAATTTCTAATTCATTTGCAATTTTGGAAAGTTCCTCAACTTTTGCAAGATTTTCTTCGGTGAGTCTTTTAGCCAAAAGTTGTTTTGTGCCTTCGCTTCCGCCACGCGAATCTTCTGGAGTTTGATTGACTTTGTATTTTCCTGTCAAAATTCCTTGAGCAAGTGGTGAGTAAACAATAAGTCCAAGTCCTTCGTTTGCACAAGTTCCCATAACTTCAACTTCAAGTCCTCTGTTAAGCATATTATAAATCGGCTGATTTGAAACAGGTTTTTCAAGATTGTAGCGTTCGGCAATTCTTACAGCATTAGCAATTTCAACTGCTGACCACTGACTCACTCCCCAATAATGCACTTTACCAGAACGAATTAAATCTGTCATTGCTCGAACAGTTTCTTCCAAAGGAGTTGTAACGTCGTAACGATGACATTGGTAAAGGTCGATGTAATCAACTTCCATTCTTTGCAAAGATGCATCACAGGCTTCGATGACGTGCTTTCGTGAAAGCCCTTTGTCGTTTGGAGTTTTACCCATTGTGCCAAAGCATTTCGTTGCCAAAACGTAGTCGCTTCTTTTGTAGTCTTTTAAAATTTTGGCTAAGGTTATTTCGGCTTTTCCTGTGTGGTAAACATCAGCTGTATCAATTACGTTAATTCCACAATCGAAAGCAGCTTTTACACAATCTTTAGCAACTTCATCTGAAATTGTTCCACCAAAAGTAATCCAAGTTCCGAGTGAAATTTCACTGACTTTTAAACCTGTATTTCCTAAATTTCTGTATTCCAAAATGTTTCCTTTCTTGTTTATTTTTGAATTTCCGACTAACTTAATAAACAATTAGCTTTGCTAAAATGTAAATGTAAGAAATCTAACTTTTCAAACTCAATAGGAGAAATCAATATGATTTTACGTTTGGTAGCTCTCGCCTTTATCACAACAATCCTTTCCAACAACGCTCAAGCACAAACAGATTTAGAAACACTTACATCTTGGCTCGAAGGTTCTTTTAACAGCGAAGAACAGGCAAAAGCTGATTCAGATTATTTTCACATCACTTTAGAAATGAAACAAATTTGGCAAAATCTTGAAGACGGAAAATGGTTTTACGTCGAACAAGCAGTTGCTATAAAAAGAGACAAACCTTATCGTCAAAGAATTTACCATTTGACTCAAAACGGCAAAAAGATTACAAGTGAAATTTATACCTTACCAAATCCTCTAAGATTTGTAGGAGAGTGGAAAAAAGAAAAGCCTCTTGCAACTTTAACTCCCGATTCTTTAACTGTTCGAGAAGGTTGTGCAATGATTATGGAAAGAAAAGATTCCGAGACTTTCGTCGGTAGCACAAACGGAAAAGATTGTAAAAGTAACCTTAGAGGAGCTTCCTATGCAACTTCCGAAGCAACAATCTCAGAAGAAAAACTCGTCAGTTGGGACAGAGGTTTCAACACAAAAGACGAACATATTTGGGGAGCTGAAAAAGGCGGCTACATTTTTATGAAAATTAAGAATTAAGAATTTTTGATTTGGCTGAGACTTTTAAGGTTTTAGCTTTTTTTACTCTTTTTCACCTGAATCACGGGATTTTTAAGGATTACACGAATTGCACGGATTTTGTTTGTGTTAGAAAATTATGATTCGGCAGTTTTTGGTTAGTGTAATTTTCGGGACAGTAAAATTGGAAATGAATTTCTGTTCCCAAAGCGAAACATCACCTATTAAACATTATTCATTATTCATTAATTAGCTGATTGCACAAATTGCAACAGCGTTCACAATGTCTTCCACTGAACAACCTCTTGAAAGGTCAAAACAAGGTTTTGCTAAGCCTTGAACAATTGGACCAATTGCCTCTGCTCCACCCATTCTTTGAGCTATTTTGTAAGCGATGTTTCCCGAATCTAAATCTGGAAAAATGAAAACATTTGCTTCGCCAGCGACTTTACTTTCAGGTGCTTTCCTTTTTCCGACAGAAGGAACAAAAGCAGCGTCGAATTGAAGTTCGCCGTCAGACAAAATTTCTGGGTGTTTTGACTGAAAAATCCCAAGAGCTTCACATACTTTTTCAACGTCAGAATGCTTTGCACTTCCCTTGGTCGAAAAAGAAAGGAAAGCGACCTTTGGAGTTTGTTCTACCACTAATTCAAAATTTTTAGAAGCAGAAAAAGCAATATCTGAAAGCTGTTCAGAATTTGGATTTGGAACTACTCCGCAATCTGAAAATATGTAAGCATTCTCGTTGTGGCTCATCAAAAAGTAACTCGAAACTACACTAATTCCTTTTGCAACTCCAACAACTTGCAAACCAGCTCGTAAAACATTAGCAGTTGAGTTTACTGCTCCTGCAACACTTCCGTGAGCAAAACCAAATTTCACCAAATAGTTCCCGAAAAAAAGAGGGTCTTTTATCGTCTCTCTTGCTTGTTCAAGAGTGATTCCTTTGGCTTTTCGTCTTTCATAAAAATCTTCAACAAATCCTTCAAAACGTGGTGAAGTTTCAGGTTCAATTGTCAAAATTCCTTTTGGAGCATTCTTAGAATTCCCGACTAAAATTACGTTTGCAATTTTTTCTTCAGAAATTTTTTGGGCAGCGTGTAAAGTTCTTTCGTCTTGAATTTCAGATAAAACGATAACTTTTGGGTTAGCTTTTGCTCTTTGTCTAATTTGTTCTAAAATATTCATTGCTAATTTTTGTTAGTTAATTTTGAGATTGAAACTTCTAAGACAGAATCTTCTAATGCATTTTTTGTCTTGTAGTTTTGTAAAATTTCCAAACCATTCGGTGAACCAATTTCACCAAGACTTTGAATTACATTTAGTCTAACAAATGAGTCCTCTGAGCCAAGGTATTTTGAAAGAGGTTCAATCGCTGTTTCAGCTTGTAAGTTCCCAATTGCCCAAATTGCATACACTTTTACCAAAGAAGTTGAATCAGTTTCAACTATCTCTAAAAGTGCAGGAATAGTGCTTCTTGTTCCCATTTTACCAAGTGCTTCGGCACACCTTCCACGAACGTATTTGTCTGGTTCATTTCTTAGCGAGGAAAGCAATTGTGGAATCGCAGTTGTGTCCGCAAGTTCACCGAGTCTCAAAGCACTGTAAACTCGCTTCTCCAAATCGTCATTTTCTTTTAGGTCAACAATGTGTTCTTCAGACGTAAGATTTTGGTAAGTAAACGATTCAAAAACAGCGTAAAAAAGTGCAAGAATCACTATTCCCATAAAAACAAACATAAACCCAAGAGATTTTGAACCAGAGCGAATCGGGTTAATTTTCGGCTCTGTATTTTCAGAATTTTCAGTCATTTTAAATTAAGAATTAAGAATTAAGAATTAAGAATTAATCGTAGAATTTAAGGAAAAATTCTATTAATGATTAATGATTAATCATTAATCATTAGAAAGGTTTGTCCGAGTGCGATTCCACAATCATTTGTTGGAACATTGGAATGAGTTAAAACGGTGTAATTTTTACTTAGAATTTCGGTTAGTTTTTTGAATAAAATCTTATTTTGGAAACAGCCTCCACTCAAAGCAACTGTTTTAATTTTAGTGGCTACAACAATTCTATCCACTACTTTTGCGATTCCAAGAGCTAAAGTGTTATGGAATTTTGCTGAAATTTCTGAGGTTGCTTTTCTGCTCAAATCATTTTCAATTTCACGAAACATTTGTAAAAATGAAAGTTCGGTCAAACCTCCACTTTCTTCTAAATCGAAAGTATAAAAACCATTTTCGTTTGGCAGGGCAATTTGCTCCAATTTGATTGCTGCTTCCGCTTCAAAAGTTACTTTCTCACAAAGTCCAAGAATCGCAGAAACTCCGTCGAAAAGCCTTCCGCACGAAGAAGTTGGAATTGAGTTAAAATTTTTGTCTAACATTTGATTTACAAATCTTTTGGAACTTTCAGGAACACTTTTGAAGAATTTTGAAGAATCAATTTCAGCTTCTTTTAGAAATGCCAAACCGATTCGCCAAATTTCTTCGACTGCTTTGTCTCCACCTGCAAGTTGGATTGGTTTGAACCTCGCAACTCTTTCTAAGTTTTGCACTTTTCCGACAAAAAATTCTCCGCCCCAAACAGTGTTGTCTTCACCAAAACCTGTCCCGTCAAGTGCAATTCCGATAACTTTTCCTCTAAAATCGTTCTCACAAGCAACACTTGCGATGTGTGCTTTGTGGTGCTGAACTCCGATTGTTGGAAAATTTGATTCAAGTGCAAATCTTGTCGAAAGGTAATCAGGGTGAAGGTCGTGAACTATTAAATCTGGTTTGCGAATTGAGATTAATTCTTGAGCGATTTCTTTGAATTTTTCATACGTTTCCCAAGTCTTCAAATCTCCGACATTTGGACTTAGAATCGCTTCGTTTTTGTGCAAAAGGCAAAGACTGTTTTTGAGTTCTGCACCAACTCCAAGAATTGTTTTTGGTGCAGAAAAATTTAGATTATTTTTTTTAAAATTCATTTTTAGTGATGATGGTGCATTGCTTCTGAAAGAAAACTTTCTTTTTCTTCAATCAACCAATTTTTCCATTCATCAAAACCTTCTAATGTCTTTGAACTTAAAAGGATAATTTTCATTTCCGGTTTAACTTGTTTTATGTAGCCAATACATTTTTCAACGTCAAAATCTAAGTACGGCAACAAATCAATTTTTGAAATTATCGCAAGTTCAGATTCAAAAAATGCGTTTGGATATTTCAAAGGTTTGTCTTCACCTTCCGTAACGCTAAGAATTACAATTTTTTTAGCTTCTCCGAGTTTAAACATTGAAGGGCAAACAAGATTCCCAACATTTTCAACAATCAAGTATTCCAAATTTTCCAAATCCAAGTTTTCCAAAGCGTGGTGAATCATATGAGAATCAAGATGACAACCTCTGTTCGTGTTGATTTGAGTAACATTTTTGCTGTATTTCATTAGCCTTTGAGCGTCAAAATCTGTTTGTTGGTCTCCTTCAACTAATCCAATTTTAAATTGGTCTCCAAACTCGCGAAGTGTTGCTTCCAAAAGTGTTGTTTTTCCAGAACCCGGTGAACTTAACAAATTCAGACAAAATATTTTGTTGTCGTGAAAGAAGTGTTCATTTTGGTGGGCAAGTTCGTCGTTAAAATCAAGAATTTTTTGCTCAACTGAAACTTCATCGTGATTGTGATGATGTTCGTGAGAATGACTGTGTTTGTGTTTTGTGGTAAAAGTTGTGTTTCCACAACCGCAAGTATTACACATTTTGTTCTACCTCCATTTTTGAGATTTGAAGTTCCATTCCACTTAACATTTCAAACTTAAAACTTCCGCAATTTTTACATTCAGAATACAGAGAATCTCTTGTTTGCTCGAGTCTGCAATCTTTACAAATCGCTTTTGCAGGAATTATTTTTTGAATCAATTTGGTGCCTTCAAACTCTGTGTCTTTTGTTAAGGCTTGAAAAGCAAAATCCAAAGATTCGGGAACAACTAATTGAAGTTCTCCTGTTTCGACGGTAACAGAATAAATTTTTGAATAATTTTTAGCTTCTTTTTCTTTTTGCATCATTTCCAAAAGAGATTTACAAATCGATGCTTCGTGCATTATTTAACTTTTCTTTAATTTTTTTAATCAAATCGGTCTGTGGCTTAATTTCACTTTCAAAATTACCTTCACTTATTAAAACCATTTCCATTCTAAGGTAGTTAGAGTAGTTATCAAGAATTTTGTTAAGAAGTTCGCATTCCTGTTTTGTCAATTCCAAATTTATCATATTCTCTCTTAGTTTTTTTAGTTTGGACTTGCAGAGTAGTCAACAAAAACTTTCTTTACTTCACGCTGCCCGAAATGTGAATAAATTAATTGCTCACGTGTCTTTTTAAGCTGAATTGAAATCATTTTTGCAACTTTTTCCATTAAAAAATAACCTAATTTTGTATTGTTTTTACAAGCTTCTCGCATAACTTTTCCATTAAGAAGTAAGCAAGTTGTGTCTTCAAGAACATATCTCGAAGCAGTACATTTATAAGGTTCTACAACAGAAGACCAACCGAAGTAATCGTCCTTTCTAACAGTTGCCAGTCGGACAACTTTTTCCGAATAAATTCTTGTTTCAAGTGCTACTTTACCTTTTTCGACAATGTAAAGAAAGTCCGAATCGTCACCTTCTTTAAAAATGTATTCACCTTTTTTGTAATCTTTCAAAGAAGCCACTATTGCCATTTCTTCTAAAAAATCATCTTCAAGTCCGTTAAAAAACTTGAACTCTTTTAATTTTGCAACCAGTAACATTTTATTTTACCTCTAAAAAATTTTCTTAGTAATTCATAATTTCCAAAACCCTGCTGACAACTTTGTCAACAGCCAATTTTACATTTTCACTTACCTCCAAACCGAAGCCAACTTTTTCAGGTTTGATTCCAAGGAACAGAATCCTTGGTACTTCAATTTTTAGTGTTTCCATCAGAGTCAAAACAGTGTTCAAATTCAATTCGTGCAGTGAAAATCTAAAATCATTCGATTTCAACGAAACGTCGTCAAGTTGAAATTCAAAAATTTGCTCGTCGGAGTTTGAGACATTTACACAATCAACCAAAATCACTTGTGAATAATTTTCAAAAAGTGAAATTGTGTCAACTCCCATAACTCCACCT
>QQUF01000013.1 GCA_008501735.1 Calditrichota bacterium
GGGCTTGGAGTCGGTGAAAGAGTAGGAAACGTTCAATTGGATATTTTGCTTGTGAATCTAAAATTAATGGGTTGGATTGACAATGATTTGACAATTTTACCAGAATACTGTAAGACAATCTCAAAATCTTGTAAAGTTCCAGTCTCAGTTAATTATCCAGTTTTTGGACACGATGCTTTTAGAACAGGAACAGGAGTTCACGCTGCTGCAGTAATTAAAGCTCTCAGGAAAGGGGACAAATGGTTAGCTGACAGAGTTTATTCAGGAGTTCCTGCTGAAATGTTTGGCTTAGAACAAATCGTTGAAATCGGTCCGATGAGTGGCGAATCAAATATAATTTACTGGTTAGAAAAACGAGGTTATACTCCTGTTGAGCATTTGGTTCACGGATTATTTAATTTTGCGAAATCCTCTAATCACGTACTTACAGATGGTCAAATTCGTAATTTTATCGAAACTTACAAATTCATTGAAGATGATTTATAAAATCCTCTTCCCAAATTAGTCAAAACTTAAAATTAAAAACGAATGAAAAGATTATTTATTGATTTAAAAGAACGTGCTTATCCTTTGTTCATTGGGAGTGGAATTTTAGACAATTTCGAAAAATACTTTGAAGAAAATTGTCCAAAAACAAGCAAGAGAGTTCTAATAGTTTCAAACACAGTTTCGCAACTTTATTCTCACATAATTGAGAATTATATATCTTATGATTTAAAAATTGTTATTTCAGACGGAGAAGATGCTAAGAAACTTAGTTACGCCAATGAGATTTACACAAAATTAATTGAAAATAACATCGATAGACTTTCTGTAATCATTGCATTTGGAGGTGGAGTTGTAGGAGATTTGGCAGGCTTTATTGCTGCTACTTTTATGCGTGGAATACGACTAGTTCAAATTCCTTCTACACTTTTGGCACAAGTTGACAGTAGCATCGGTGGCAAAGTTGCTGTAAATCATCCGCTTGGTAAAAATTTAATTGGTGCTTTTCACCAACCCAAATTTGTAGTTCTTGACATCGAACTTCTAAAGACTTTACCTCCAAGAGAATTAATTAGTGGATTAGGAGAAGTCATAAAATATGGAATTATTTGGGACGAATCTTTTTGTGAATTCATAAGTGCTCATTACGAAGACATCGAAAACCTCGAAACTAATGTCCTTACGAATATTGTTGAAAAATCTTGTGCAATCAAATCTGCAATTATCGTTCAAGATGAGTTTGACCAAAATTTAAGAACAATCTTGAATTTTGGACATACAATCGGACACGCAATTGAAGGACATTTGAAATATTCAGGACTTCGTCACGGTGAGGCAATTTTAATCGGAATGAAAGCAGCGTCAACAATTTCAAAAAAAATGGGAAGACTTGACGAAACTAATTACCAAAAAATTTGTGATTTAATTGATAAAAACAAAATCAGCTTAGAAAATCTGAGTATTGATGTTAATGATATTGTTAAAAGATTAAAAGCTGACAAAAAAGTTGTTAAAGGTAAAACTAGATTTATTTTACCTGAAAAGATTGGCGATGTTTTTGTTACAAGCGATATTCCCGCAGAAATCGTACTTGAAACAATTCAAGAAATAAAACTTGAATTTGAAAAGGCAAATGAATTTTTACTAAAAGTCTAAAATTATTAGTATTTTATGGAATATCTTTTTCAAATATGAAATTATAAATTTAATTATTTTGAAAGTCATCTTAACCTTTACGGAGAAAAAAAATGAAAAAACTTCTCATTACTCTACCTATTCTATTAGGTGTTAATTTAGTCTTTGGTGCTCAAAGATTAGTTCTTTTTGAGGAAGTAACGAATGCAAGTTGTCCTCCTTGTGCAACCTACAATCCTGGTATGGAAGCTATGTTAGAGCAACTTGGTGATACCCAAGTTATTTTATTATCTTATCACGGTTGGTGGCCTGGATTTGACCCAATGTACAATGCAAATGTTGTCGATAATACAGCTAGAATTCAATATTATTCAGTTAATGCTGCTCCGAGTGCTATCATTGACGGAATTATCAATGGAAATATGGCTTCTCCAGCATCTATGCAAACAGATATTCTTAGCCGTTACAGCTTACCAACACCTTTTGTTTTAAACTTAACAAGTACTTTTAACCAAGGGCAATTGGATATTCAAGCTGACGTTAGTGTTGAAGCTGGAGCTAATCCAAATGATTTAAATAATTCAAGAATTCATATTGTAGTTACAGAAAGTTTACATTATTCATCTCCTCCTGGTTCAAACGGTGAAACTGAATTTCCAAATGCTTTAATTAAAATGCTTCCTGATGCAAATGGTGAAGGATTTACACTCGCAGCAGGTGGTAGCCAAACTTTTACAAGAACAATTCCTGTTGACTCAAATTGGGAATTGGAAAATGTAAGAATTATTGCATTTGTCCAAGACAATGCATCGAAAGAAGTAAAACAAGCCGCAACAGTTAGTTTCTTAGGTGGAACAGTTTACGGAACAATAACAGATGCAAACGGAAATCCTTTGGATAACGTTGCTGTAATTACACCTGCAAAAACAGTTTACACAAACCAAATCGGAACTTATGAAATAGGTACTTTTGCTGGTAGCCAAGACATCAGTTTTTATAAATTTGGTTATGAAGCAGTTACTCAAACTATTTCTGTAAATAACACAACAAACTTCCAAGCCGACCAAACTTTGCAAAATTCACAAGTTGGTTCTTTTAACGGAACAATTACTGACGCTTCAAACGGAAGTGCAATTCCAAACATTGAAGTTCAATTAATTGCTAATGATTCATTAGACCAAGTTATTTTGACGGAAATGACAGATGCAAATGGAACTTTTAATTTCAATCAAGTTCCGATTTCGGCACAAGGATTTTTGGAATATCACACTGTAATTTTAACACCTGAATTCAATTATCCAATTTCTGTTGACTCATCTCAAGCCATTGTAATTACTGCAAACAATCAAACTACTTCTAATTGGGATATTCCTCAAGCAGAGTTTTTGATAGTTTCAGATGACAATAACACTGAATCTCAAATGATTTTTGAAGAGGCATTGAATTTATATTCTGTTCCTTTCTTTACTTGGGATATTGACGAAAAAGGTCAAATTGATAACACAAAGTTAAGTACTCTCTTAAAAAGAAATGTAATTTGGTCAACAAGTGAAACTCCAAATGGATTTTCAACTTCAGACATTACAACTTGTGAGACATTTTTGCAAAACGGTGGAAATTTAGTTTTAGCTGGTGTTGATATTTTTGATGACATAAATGGAACTAATTTTGAATCTAACTTTATCGGTGCTACAAGAGACGGAAGTGGACAAACTCACAATTTCATTCGTGGCGTTCCAACAAGTGACATTGCTTCAGGTAAACTTTTCAATACTGCAATAAATAATTCACAACCAAATCGTGATGCCTTAACAGTTTCAACCGCTACAGTTGGTTTAGGTTACGGACCAGCAGGAACTTTTGCTCCAGCTTTAGTTTATAATGAAGGAGCAAACTACAAAGTTGTAGCTTCTGGTTTCTCATTAGAAGGAATTGGAAACCCAAATGGAACTCCAAGTTTAAAAGACTTAGATTTTCTTTTATCTGAAATTAGTAATTGGTTTAGCGGAAACGTAAGCGTTCCTGATTTCTCGAACCCAACTCCTAATTCTTTTGCTGTTTCTCAAAACTACCCTAACCCTTTTAACCCTTCAACAAAAATTGACTTTAACCTTCCTTCAAATGAAGAAGTAACTGTTGCAATTTTTAATCTCAAAGGTGAAAAAGTTAACGAAATCCTTAACGCTAATTTGCCACAAGGAACTCACAGTGTAGTTTGGGACGGAAAAGACTTAAATGGAAATTTAGTTTCAAGCGGAACTTATTTCTACAAAGTCGAAACTTCTGAATTCTCAGAAACTCGCAAAATGATTTTACTCAAGTAGTTACCTACTTTTAAAATTTTTAAGCCTTCTCATTTTGGGAAGGCTTTTTTTGTTTCAAAATCTCATTGAAATACTTTCCAACCACTAATTCATTTTTTATTCAAAAGTCTTTTATTTTTTCATTTCCAAACAAAACCCAATTCTTTAAATTCACCGCAAATCTAGTAATCTACTTAGTTTTATAAACTTAAAAGGCAAAAATCAAATGCTCTCAAAAAGCGAAGTGCTTAGTTTAGCAAAAGATGCTAACGTTGAATACGTAAATATGCAATTTACCGACCTTTTCGGTACGCTAAAAGCTCTCACAATTCCAGTTAGTAAATTGGAAGAAGCCATTGACAATAATGTTTGGTTTGATGGAAGTTCTATTGACGGTTTTACTCGTATTTCTGAAAGTGATATGTATTTGAAACCTGATTTAAGTACTTTTGCAATTTTACCTTGGACAAGACAAAGTGACCACGGAGTAATGGCAAGAATTATCTGTGATGTTTTTATGCCTGAAGGAACTCCATTCGAAGGAAGTCCAAGATACATTTTACAAAGACAACTTGAACGCTTAGAAAAATTAGGTTACACTTTTAATGTTGGTCCTGAATTAGAGTTTTTCATTTTCAATAAAGATTCTGAAGGTAATGTTGATTTAACTCCACACGACAATGCAGGTTATTTCGATCAAACTACAGACTTAGGAGTTGAGCTCAGAAAGGAAATGAGTAATGCTTTAAAATCTTTTAATATTGATGTTGAAGCTCTTCACCACGAAGTTGCTCCTGGACAACACGAAATTGGTTTTAAATACGGCGACGCATTAAGTGTTGCTGACAAAATTATTTCTTACAAAGACACTTTGAAATTTATTGCAAAAAGAAATAATCTTCATATAACTTTTATGCCTAAACCTGTTGCAGGTGAAAATGGAAGTGGAATGCACGTTCACCAATCTATCGCTGACAAAGATGGCAAAAATTTATTTTATGATGCAAATGGTGAGTATAGCCTTTCTGATTTAGCAAAATATTTTATTGCAGGTCAGTTAAAACATATAAAAGCAATGAATGCGATTATTAACCCAACAATCAATTCCTACAAAAGGTTAGTTGTTGGCTACGAAGCTCCTGTTTATGTGGCTTGGGGACAAAAAAATCGCTCTGCTTTAATCAGAATTCCAAGGCTTACAAAAGGTAGCGAAGCAAGAGCAACCCGTTGCGAACTTCGTTGTCCTGACCCAACAACAAATCCTTACTTAGCTTTTGCAGTTATGATTGCTGCAGGTTTAGATGGAATTGAAAACAAACTTCCTCTTGCAAAACCTGTTGAGGAAAATATTTTTGAATTTTCAGTTGCCAAAGCCGCATCAAAAGGAATTGAAACTGTGGCGATAAATCTTTATGACGCTATTCAAAATTTTGAAAAAGATGAAGTCATAAAATCAGCAATTGGTGAAATGACTGCTGAAAAAATTATCAATGCAAAAAATCAAGAATGGGATAATTATAGACTTCACGTTTCTGATTGGGAACTTGATAATTATTTGACAAAATATTAATTTTTATTTTTAGGGAATTGCTGAAAAGTAATTCCCTTTTTTTATGCGAAAAAAAGAAAAAGTCCTCGAAATCTTAGAAATTCTAAAAGCTGAATTTCCTGATTCAAAATGTTCACTCAACTACGAAAACCCATTTCAGTTGTTAATTGCGACAATCCTTTCTGCTCAATGCACAGACATTCGAGTAAATCAAGTAACCCAAGACATTCTTTTCCCGAAGTATAAAACCCCTCAAGATTTCTTAAATGTTCCAATTGAAGAGATTGAAAAAGACATTCATTCTACAGGCTTTTACAGAAACAAATCAAAATCAATTGTCAAATGTTGCCAAACTTTAGTTGATGATTTTGGCGGTGAAGTTCCACAAACAATGAAAGCACTTACTTCACTTGGCGGAGTCGGAAGAAAGACTGCAAATGTTGTTCTTGGTAATTGTTTTGGAAATTCTGACGGAGTTGTAGTTGACACTCACGTTACAAGAATCACAAACAAACTTGGGCTCACCAAAGGCAAAAATGCAGTCAAACTTGAGCAAGATTTAAACAAAATCGTTCCGAAAGAAGATTGGGTAATTTTTTCGCACTTGCTAATTGACCACGGAAGAAAAACTTGTAACGCTCGAAAACCAAAATGTTCCGATTGCCAATTAGTTCCTTTTTGCCCTGCTGCGGAAATTTAGAACTTTAGTTCAAATTCAATTTCGTGCTTAATCAGAATTTTATCAGCTCCTGTTAAAGGGATTTTTGATTTAAGTTTTCGAGACTCTTCTACAGCATTTTTATGTAAAGCACAAATCTCAAAACCTAATTTTTGGTAAAATCTCATTGCCTTCAAATTGTCATTTGTAACAATTGCTAAAAGTCTTTTACAATTTTTTTGTTTTGCTTTCCCAATTACTTTTTCCACTAATGCTGTTCCAATTCCTCGTTTTTTTATCAAACAATAAAGTGAAACTAATTCCATTTCACCGTTTTCGATTTGGTAGTTAGCAATCCCGATTAACTTTCTATTCTCCTTTACAAAAAAACCTTCCAAATTTTTATAAGAATGAAGTTTGCCTCTACTTACTACTTTATCTGAACCCCAAGCATTTTTAAAGAATTCGCTAATTTCAGTTTTGTCTTTTTCACCAATTTCCTCTACTCTAAACTGGAATTCCACTTTTTGTTGTGAAAACCCTTGAGTATTTTGGATAAATTCCAAGCGATTCCCGAAAGTATCGTAAACATAAAACCTCTTAACACCTTGAAGCGAAAAATCTTCTTTAACTTGAAACCCTTTTGTAAGAAAATCCTCTTTTGTTTCTTCTAAATTTTGAACTAAAAATGCGACGTGCATTTTTGTTGAAGGTTTGAAATTCTCCTCTGCTCCAACGTGAAGGCAAAAATTTTCATTTGCTAACCAAAAGCCTCCTCTTTTAGCCAAAATTTCAGGTTTTGGAATTTCTTTTAAACCTAAGATTTCACAATAAAATTTTTTGGCTTCTATTTCTGAGCCTTTTGGAATTGCGATTTGAATGTGGTCAATGTTTAAAATTTTCATTTTCGTTTAGTATTGAATTTGTGAATGAGTTTTTTTAATTTGATTGCTGAATCTAACAAAAAAGATAAATAAAATGTCTCATAATCATTCACATTCTCACAGTCACTCACATTCTCACTCACACAATTCAAAATATCTTTCGATAGCTTTTTTCATTACTGTTTCATTTATGATTGTCGAAGTAATCGGCGGATATTTAAGCAATAGTTTAGCTCTTCTTAGCGACGCAGGTCATATGTTAAGTGATTCTTTAGCTTTGGCTCTCAGTTTTTTTGCAATGAAAATGGGGCAAAAAGCTAAAACTGAATCTAAAACTTACGGCTTCCAAAGAACTGAAATTGTTGCTGCTTTGATAAATGGAGTAACGTTAATTTTTATTGCTGGTTTGATTTGTTTCGAAGCTTTCCAAAGATTTGTAGAACAACCCGAAATAAAAGTTCCTGAGATGTTAACAGTTGCAAGTATTGGACTTCTTGTAAACATAATTTCTGCTTACATTTTGCATAAAGGAAGCGAAGAAAGTCTGAACGTAAAAGGTGCTTACTTGCACGTTCTCGGAGATGCTTTAGGCTCTGTTGGTGCAATTGTTGGTGGAATAATTATTCTTTACACTGGATACTATTTTGTTGACCAAATAATTAGTATTGTAATTGCAATTTTGATTTTAGTTTCTTCAATTAATTTGCTAAAAGAAACAACCGACATTTTGCTTGAAGGAACTCCGAAACAAGTTGATTTCCAAAAAATCAAAAAATCACTTTTGGGTTTAGAAAGCATTGATTCAGTTCACGATTTGCACATTTGGTCTTTGACAAGCGGACAAAATATTTTGACTTGTCATTTAGTTTCAAACCAAAATTCAGACTCAAACACTTTGCTTGAAAAGGCAAATGAACTTTTAAAATCAAAATTCAAAGTTTCCCATACAACAATTCAAATTGAAAAAGCAAACTCTAAAATTCAGTGTGAAAAATGCAATTAGATGAATTAGTAATTTCCTCGGATAAATCAAATTTACAATTTGATGTAATTTTCAATTACCTAAAAAATGAGTCTTACTGGGGTAAAGACAAAACAATTGAAATAGTGAAAACCTCAATCGAAAATTCTGTTTGTTTTGGAATCTACAAAGGTGAAAAGCAAATTGGTTTTACTAGAGTTGTTACGGACATTTCAGTTTTTGCCTACTTATGCGATGTTTTCATTTTACCTGAATTTCAAGGTCAGGGAATTGGAAAATATCTTTTGAAGAATATCCTTGAAGACAAAATGTTTTCAGGAATTGGAACTTGGTTTTTGGTAACTGATGATGCACAAAAATTTTACAATAAATTTGGTTTCGTTGAAATCCCAAGCCCAAGCAGATTTCTAGTCAAATCAGAATCTAAAATTGTAATGAGCGAATAATTTCCTCCCTTACAGTTCAATTTTCAGAAGTTCAAATTGATTATCGAAACCTTTAATTTCAGTTGACAAATCTTTAGTTTGATGATGTGTTTTTTTGAGCCAATTTGAAACTTCAATGTCTTCACTCACTTCTTTTGAAACTACAACATCATCACCTTCTGAAAAATTTACAAGACGAGCAGCGATGTTTACTGTACTTCCGAAGTAATCTATTTTTTCATTCAAAGTTACTGCCAAACAATGACCTGAATGAATTCCAGCTTTAAGTTTCAAACCACTTTCTTCAAGTTTTTCATCTGCCATAATTAAAGCATCAACAGCTTGAATTGGTCTTGCAAAAGTTGCCATAACTGCATCACCGATAGTTTTTACAATCGCTCCATTGTTTGCATCAATTGCTTTTTTTAAAATTTCAAAATGAGTTAGAACTTTTCCAAAAGCAGGAGCATCTCCAATTTCGTAATACATTCTTGTTGATTGAACCAAGTCTGTAAAAAGAATGGTTAAGTTTCCAACCGAAACATGCATTTCGGGTTTTAGAACTTCATCTGAGAACAAATCTTTAAACTTTTGAAGTAGAAAAACTTCCATTGCTGTTGTCGAATAATCTTTCCAAGCAGCTCTTTCTAAAATGAAAAGTTGCTCAGTTTTAGTTGAGTTTTTAAATTTCATTTTTGGGTAAGTAGAAATCAAATTTTCTCCGCTACTCCAACCCTCTTCAGTGAGTTCAAAAGTTGATTCAAGTTCTGCAACTGGGTCAGAATTTATCAACTTAAAACCTTTAGTCGTTAAAGTTCTAATTCTGTATCGTCCTTTTTCTAAAATTGGAGAAATTTCAATTTCTTCGTTTGGTTGAAGTAAATTTTGAGCAATAAAATGTGGCGTTAAGTGAGGTCCACCGACGCAGTATTCATTTTCTTTAACTTTTCTAATTAATTGATTCGGCTTAAAAGTAATCTCAACTGAATTTTCAAAATTAGCCTCAAAATCAATATTACAAGCATCACAGTGAACTTCCTTGTCAATTTCATACAAAGATAATTTTGACTGTTTCGCACCTTTGCAAGATGGACAAAGTAAATTCCACTGAAAATCCAATAATCCAATTCGAGTTGCTTCAAGACAAGCCTCCAAAACTTCTTTTTTGTTAAGTTCCCATTTTGCAGCAATAAAATATGGTTGTATTTTTGAAGCAAAAATTTCGTCTGAATTTGTCAAAACATTTGTTAAGACTTCTACAATTTTTGGATTTTTAAGTCGCTTTGCTAAAACTTCTTCTAAAGACTTTAACCTTTTTCTCCCACCTTTGACAAACTCTACTTTTGCTTTTTGCTCAAAAATCTCTTCGTTTTCAAACGCAATTTTATCGTAACGTCTGAAAATTTTATCAAAATTGATTTTACTTAAAACACCTATTTGGAATGGAATTGCTGCAACTCCCAAAATATCCTTTGGAGTCGCCCAAACTTTGTATTCTAAGAATGTTCCTGTTCCTTTAGGAATTAAATCTGCAATTACTTTTAATTGTTTTACAGGTCCTGAAGAATAATTTCTTACTACACTAAATCGTTTTGGAAATGTCCATTCAAATGGCTCTTGAATGTATTTTAGTTTGATTCCAAAAACGATAATTTCTAAAGGCATTCTATAATTTTGAAATTCGTTTTCATCTTTTTCCAAATATTTTATTGGAGGCAAACCAGAATCGCGATCAAATCTATTTGTATCAGAAACTAAGTGCCAAAGTTTTTCAGGCGGAGTTTTTAAGTCCCAAGTCCATTTGTATTCAAAAATTGGTAAAGGCATTTTCTAATTCTTTTTAAGTTTTATAAATCGGTTTAAGTAAAAAGTTTCCTTTAGGATAACGACAAAACTCTAAATTTATTTTAAAAATTTCTTACATTAAGCAATGCTGTTCAAGTCAAAAGTTGATTTTGTAATATCGTTTTTCAAAATTTACCCCTAATGAGAAAACCTACAAAGAAAATTTTATATAACAAAAGTAATAACTTTTGTTATCCTTGTTTCTTTGGGCAATTAATTATTAGCTCTGCCAAAGAACTAAAACCTCAGCATTTAACTTTAAAAGATTTGAAGTTACAAGAAAATTAAACACTAAACAGAGGAAAATAATGTTCAACAGAAAAATAAAAAACACCTTGCAAGTTTCATTAATCTTAGCATTAGCAATGACATTTGGAAATGCCTTTGCACAAACCAACAATGAATTTTTAGGTACAAATGCTGGAAATAGTATTACTACTGGTAACAACAATGTTGCTATCGGAGATGAAGCAGGAAAGAAACTAAAAACTGGTTCTGACAATACTTTTTTGGGTACTAATTCAGGTCGTGACCAAGCCACTAAATCTGGCAATGTGTTTATGGGATATTCAATAGGTGCATCAAATCAAACTGCTGATAGTCTTACATTAATTGGTTATGGCATTTCTCAAGGAGTAAGTAACAACACTTTAATAGGACAGTTAGCTGGAGTTGGACAATCTGGAAGAGACAATGTAAGTGCTGGTTCATATGCAGGTTGGATTAATAACGGAAGTAAAAATACTTGTGTAGGAAATTCTGCGGGACTTCTTAATTCGTTTGGTAATGATAATGTTTATTTAGGCTATCAAGCTAATAGCTCTAATTCGCATTTTATTGAAAATGTTTCAATTGGTTCACAATCTAGTATTGATGGAAGTTTTTCTATTTCTATTGGTAAAGATGCAGATATTGTAGAGAAAAATTCTGTAAGTATTGGCCAGAATGCAGATATTTCAAAAGAAAGTTCCATAAGTATTGGAAATTCTACCATAGTTTCTGATACAAATTCTATTTCAATTGGTAATGGCACTATTGTTAATTCAAAAAATTCTGTTGTTATAGGAAACTTTTCAACTATTTCAATTGGTGGAATTGTAAATTGGAGTACGACTTCTGACGGAAGATTCAAAACAAATGTTAGAGAAAATATTATTGGTCTTGATTTCATAAATCGGTTAAGACCTGTTTCTTATAATTATCAAATTGAAAAATTAGAAAAATTTTATGGAAAAGAGATTCCTGAATCCTTAAAGAATTCAAGTAGAGAAAAAGAGAAAATCCGATACTCAGGGTTTATTGCTCAAGAAGTCGAAAAAATTAAAAATGAATTAAATTTTGATTTTAGTGGAGTTGACACCCCACAAAATAAAAATAGCCAAGTTTATGGATTGCGTTATTCGGAATTTGTTGTGCCTTTGGTAAAAGCAGTGCAAGAATTAAGTAAAAAAGTAGAATCACAAAATGAAGAAATTTCTATTTTAAAAGAGAAACAAAAAATTATTTCACCTGAAAATACTCTACTTCAAGAAATTCAAAAAAAACTCATCAAACTGAAAGACGATTCCAATCAATCTTTATCAAACCAAATTGATTCTTAGATTGGTTTAATAATTAAACTATAAAGACAAAATTGACAATAATTTTAAGGAAAAAGCAAACAAATGAATAAATTTTTAAACTCTTCAACATTTTTTTCAATCTTTTTAACAATATCTTTCTCAAATGTTATTCTTGGACAAACAAATAATGAGAGTTTAGGAAACCAAGCTGGTTCAAGCATTACAAATGGAGACAATAACGTTCTTATTGGTGATAATGCTGGAGAAGAATTGACAACTGGAAGTAACAATACATTTCTCGGTAGAAATGCAGGTTTGAACCAAAAAACAGTTTCTGACAATGTGTTTGTTGGCAAAGATTCTGGAAAAAATAATAATAGCGGAGGAGGACTTACTTTTGTTGGAACTGAATCTGGCAAATCGAACACAACAGGAGATGGGAACACATTTGTTGGTTATAAATCAGGATTCAGTAACCTTTCAAGTGGTAAAAATACCTTTTTAGGAACTTCCACTGGTTATTCTAACATTGCAGAATACAATACTTTTGTAGGCTCAGGAGCTGGATATTTTAATACTTCCGGTGAACATAATGTCTATATTGGATTTCAATCTAGTTGGCTAACATCAATAGACAGTAATAATACAGCTATTGGTTCTCAATCAGATATTGTTGGAAGCAATTCAGTTTGTATTGGGTTTACTTCTAAAGTTTTCGGAAGCAATAATGTTAGTATCGGACATCTTGCTGATGTTTCAAGTTCAAATTCGATAAGTATTGGTGCTTCATCTCAAGTAACTGGTTCAAATTCTATTGGAATTGGATATGGAACAAAAGTAACGGCTGCCAATTCAGTTTACATCGGAAACACTTCAATGACTTCCATAAGTGGCATTGTAAATTGGACTGCAACCTCCGACGGTAGATTCAAAACCAATGTTAAAGAAAATATTAAAGGACTCGATTTCATTAACAAACTAAGACCTGTTTCTTACAATTACAAAACTGAAAAAATTGAAAAGTTTTATGGAAAAGAGATTCCTGAATCCTTAAAGAATTCAAGTAGAGAAAAAGATGAAATCCGTTATTCTGGGTTTATCGCTCAAGAAGTTGAAAAAATTGCAAAAGAATTGAATTTTGATTTTAGTGGAGTTGATGCTCCTCAAGACAAAGATAGTCAAATTTACGGAATCCGTTATGCCGAATTTGTAGTTCCTTTAGTAAAAGCTGTGCAAGAATTGAGCAAAACTGTAGAATCTCAAAATGAAGAAATTTCTAATCTGAAACTGCAACAAAAAATCATTTTAGCACAAAATGAACTTATTAAAGAACTCGAAAGAAAACTTATAAAGTTAGAAGAAGATTCAAAAGACTCTATTACTCCCCTTTACAAACTCATTTCCAAAAATTAACAAATTTGTATTTTTTAAATCAAAGCATAGGAAGTTACCAAATGAATCAAATTTCAAAATTAATTACTCAAGCAATAACAATAACTTTAATGTCATATAGTGCTTCTTTGGCACAAACAAACAATGAATTTCTAGGAACAGCATCTGGTACTGGAATCGGCTCAGGTGACAATAATGTTGCTATTGGTGACTCTTCAGGAACGCAATTATCAAATGGTTCAGACAACACATTTTTAGGTGCAAGTTCTGGGAGACACACATTAGGTGGTAACAAAAACACTTTTTTAGGATATTCTGCTGGATATAAAAATAGTAGCGGATTCCAAAATACTTTTATTGGCTATTATTCTGGGTTTGAAAATACTGCTAATTTCAACACGTTTGTCGGTTATCAATCAGGAAAAAGTAATACTACAGGATATGACAATACTTATTTTGGCTATTCTTCTGGCAGTAGTAATAAAAGTGGCCAAGAAAATACTTTTATTGGAAGTTTATCTGGAAAAGCAAACACTAGTGGGAACCAAAATGTTTTTGTTGGTTTTCAATCTGGAATCAAGAATAAGGGAGGTTATTTTAATACATTTAATGGCTCTAATTCAGGATCCGAAAACACATCAGGTTTTAGAAATGTATTTATCGGAGTTGAATCTGGACACGAAAACACTTCAGGCTTTAGAAATGTATTTATCGGAAATCAATCTGGATTTGAGAATACTACAGGTTATCAAAATACTGCTATTGGAAGTAGAGCTGCTTATGATTTAAATACCAACCATAACAATGTATCAATTGGTGACTCGGCAGGTTATGACAACAGTTTAGGAAACTATAACACATTAATTGGATCAAGTGCTGGTGCTAAAATTGAGAAAGCTGATTTTAATACAATGATTGGTGCTTATGCAGGATACAACACAAACTCTGATGATGCTTTCAGTTATGGAAATAGTAATACTTTTATTGGTTTTCAAACTGGTAAAAAAAATGTTACTGGTTCGGATAATGTAGGAATTGGTAAAGGTGCAAATATGACATCAGAATATCGCAGTAGAGCAACTTTTATTGGTACAAATACAAGTATTTCTAATGATGATGCTGTAGCAATTGGTTATTCTGCAATTGCAAATGGAACAAATGCAACAAGTATCGGTTCGGAATCTTCTTCAGTTGGAAATAATTCTGTAAGCCTTGGTAAAGATGCAGATATTACTGCAAACAATGCAATCAGTATCGGTTTTAATGCTGATATTACTGGGAACAAATCTATTAGCATAGGTGCAACTTCAAATATTTCAGGTATTAACTCAATCGGAATCGGTTACGGAACAACTGTTACGACCGACAATTCTGTTTACATTGGAAATACTTCAATGACTTCAATTGGTGGAATTGTTAATTGGACTGCAACTTCTGATGGAAGATTCAAAACAAATGTGAAAGAAAACATTAAAGGACTTGAATTCATTAACAAACTAAGACCTGTTTCTTACACTTACCAAACTGAAAAATTAGAAAATTTTTATGGAAAAGAAATTCCTCAAACTCTTAGAGAAGCTAATTCTGATAAAGAAGAAATTCGATACACTGGATTCATTGCTCAAGAAGTGGAAAAGATTGCAAACGAGTTAGACTTTGACTTTAGCGGAGTTGATTCTCCCAAAGATAAAGAAAGCCAAATTTACGGAATCCGTTATGCCGAATTTGTAGTTCCTTTAGTAAAAGCTGTGCAAGAATTGAGTAAAAATTCGGAAACTCAAAATTCAATCATTCTTGCTCAAAAAGAGCAAATCGAAAGCCAAAATGAGAAAATCTCAAATTTAGAGATGCAACAAAAAATCATTTTAGCACAAAATGCAATCATTGAAAAACTCGAAAGGAAACTTATCAATTTGGAAAAAAATTCAAAAAAACTAAAAAGTAATAATGCTCAACTCATTTCTATAAACCAAAGAGATTAACAAATGAAAAAAACTTCGACATTAATACTTACAATAGCATTTGCATTTATTTCTCAATTAAGTTTTGGGCAAGTTTATAAAGCTGAATCTCAAATCAAAGCAAACACAACAACTGCGAGTTTTCAAACTGCTCCAAAAATCGCAATGAACCGATTTAATAATTTTGTAGTTGTTTGGGAAAGCGAAGGAAATGATGGTGATGGTTTTGGAATTTATGGAAAAATTTATTCTAATAAATCAATTCCAATAACTTCTGAATTTTTAGTGAATACAACAACTTCCGGCAACCAAGTTTCTCCGTCAGTTGCAAGACGACAGCTTGGAAAATTCGTTGTTACTTGGATGAGCGAAAATCAAGATGGAAGTGGTTGGGGAGTTTATGCTCAAGTTTACCATAATTCAGGAAGCAAACAAGGTTCGGAATTTCTTGTCAATACATCTACAACAGGACATCAAAGAAATCCTGTTGTTGCAATGGACGACTCAGGAAGTTTTGTAATTGCTTGGCAAGAAGTTGCTTTAGACGGTTCTTCATTTTCCATAAAAGGCAAACATTACGATAAAGACAATAATTTAACCGTTGATGAATTTCAGATTAACACTTCGTCTTCAAGTTTTCTCGGTTATCCTGCGATTGCAATTGAAGATGACGGAGCTTACGTTGTAGTTTGGCAAAGTTTGGGAACTGATGGCTCTGGACACGGAATTTATGGGCAAAGATTCAATAACGCAAGTGTCAAGCAAGGAAGCGAATTTTTGATAAACACAACAACAGCAGGAAATCAAACTTCACCTTCAGTCGATATGGCTACAAACGGAGACTTTGTAGTTTCTTGGACAAGTTCTGGTCAAGATGGCGACCAAGGTGGAATTTATGCAAAAAGATTTTTGAGTAATGGCACAGCAAATGGAAGTGAATTTCAAGTTTCAACAACAACTGCTGGAAATCAAGACAACTCACAAATTTCGGTAAACCTTGATGCTGATTTCACAATTGCTTGGGATTCCTATGGACAAGACGGAAGTTTTACAGGAGTTTATTTACAATCTTATAACAGCGACGGAACTACAAATGGAAATGAAACTCCAATAAATGGAAGCAAAAACAATTTTCAACAAAAAGTTTCTGTTGCACAATACCAAAATTCAAAAGCTCTAATCGCCGTTTGGCAAGATGGATTAAATAACTCAACTGCTACTCTTGACGGTGAAGATTACGGAATTTATTTTCAAAGATTTAGAACTTCTGCAACATCTGGAGGAACTGAATATGCTTTGGAATTTGACGGAGACAATGACCGAGTAAAAGTTGATGGCTACAAAGGAATCATTGGAACTGATGCTCGGTCTGGTGAAGCTTGGATAAAAACAGGAACTTCGTCAGGAATAATTGTAGCTTGGGGATTAAATAGTTCAGATAATAGATGGCTTTTAAGAATATGTCAAAATAATGGATTAGTTGGAGCTTTGGAATTAAATGTATATGGAAGTTACATCGTTGGTTCAACGGTTGTTACTGACAACAAATGGCATCACGTTGCTTTTACTTTTGAAAATGACGGAACTCCAAGAATTGAAGATGCAAAACTTTATGTAGATGGAGAATTAGAAGTAATTTCAACTACAAACGCAAGTGCAGTTGACTTTTCAACAGTTAGCAATGATGATTTAAAAATAGGAAAAGGTTTTTCAGGCGATACTTTTAATGGAATGATTGATGAATTTAGGCTTTGGAGTGATGTTAGAACACAAAGTGAAATTAGAGAGAATATGAACAAAATCCTAAATGGAGACGAATTTAACCTAGAACTTTACTATCGTTTCAATAACTCAACAGGTTCAATTCTTACTGACATTTCTCCAAATGGTAGAAATGCTTCATTAGTAAATATGGCAAATGATGATTGGGTTGTTTCTTCAATTCCTTTGGGCGAAACGTCGGAAACAGTAAACTACAATGCCCAAACAAATATTGGCGATTCAGGAAAACAGATGAAAGTTAGAATTACTTCAACTCCTGACGCTTCAAATTTCCTAAATGTTTATAAATCAGGTGAAGGAAACGATGTAGTAAACAGTGGTGAAAATTTCCCTGCTGGAGTTTTACAACGTTCAAATATTTTATGGGGAATTAAAGAATTCGGCGATGTAACAACAGATTTAGAATTCGATTACAATAGCATTGTTGGAGCAGAGAATCCTGCAACGCTAAAAGTCCTCAAACGCTCTACTCCAACTGATGATTGGACAGACGTTACAAGCGACTTCACAAATGACACGAATGCAAAAACATTTTCTGGAACAGGATTTACAACTTTTTCACAGTTTTCAATCGGTGGTGGAGAAGACAATCCACTTCCTGTTTCTTTGAATTCATTCTCTGCGGAAGGGTTTGAAAAAGCAATTTTATTAAATTGGTCAACTGAAAGTGAAGTAGAGAACAAAGGTTTCATTCTCGAAAGAAAAAATGAAAACTCCGAAGAAATTTGGAGAGAAATTGCTTCTTACAAATCTCACAAGTCTTTAAAAGGGCAAGAATTTTCTTCATCTGAAACAAAGTATTCATTTGCAGACAGTTCAGTAACTTTTGGGCAAATTTATGAATACAGAATTTCAGATGAGAGTTTAACAGGTGAAGTAACAATTCATTCAGAAACTGTAACAGCAAGTTTGAGGCAAATTGGAGAAATTGAAAATAATTTGCCAAAAGAATTTTCAGTTTCTCCTGCTTACCCAAATCCATTTAACCCGACAACAACAATTTCTTACGCATTGCCGAAAGACACAAAAGTCTCAATTGTTATTTACAATATTTTAGGCAAAGAAATTAGAACTTTAGTCAACGGTTCTAAATCAGCTGGATTTTACAATGCTCAGTGGAATGGACTAAACAATCAAGGTACTTTTGTTGGAACAGGAGTTTACTTTGTGAAAGTTGAAGCAGGAATTTTTTCTAAAGTAATTAAACTGACAATGCTAAAGTAATTTGAAAATTTCTCTATTTTAAAAGCCTAACAATTAATTTTGCTAGGCTTTTTTTATTTTGATAAAAAATAATTTCTTTATAGCTTAATTTAATTAGAAACATAAAAACTCTATTTAGTAGGAAAAAATATGAAGCATTTTATTAAAATTCACTTGTCCGCTTTAGTTCTTAGTTTAATCACCTTAACTAATTGTTTCGCAGAATACGAAGAAAAAATTGTCGCAGCTGATGCAGCTAATTCTGACCTATTTGGTGGGTCAGTTTCTATTAGTGGAGATTATGCAATTATTGGGGCTAGACAAGATGATGATACTGCAAGTGCTTCTGGCTCAGCTTATATTTTTATAAGGAGCGGAGCTTCGTGGACTCAACAAGCAAAACTAAATGCAAGTGATCCTGTAGCAAGTCATCTATTTGGTGGATCAGTTTCTATTAGTGGAGATTATGCAATAGTTGGAGCAATTGGCGACAACACAGAAGGTTCTCAAGCTGGTGCTGCTTATATTTTTGTAAGAAGCGGAACTTCGTGGACACAACAAGCTAAGCTTACTGCAAGTGATGCGGCAGCACAAGATTTTTTTGGTCATTCAGTTTCCATTAGTGGAGATTATGCAATAATTGGAGCTTATTCTGATGATGATGACGGAGCTTTGTCTGGTTCAGCTTACATTTTCGTAAGAAGTGGAACTTCGTGGAATCAGCAAGCAAAGTTAAATGCAAGTGATAATGCATCACTTAAGTATTTTGGATATTCAGTTGCAATTGATGGTGAATATGCAGCTATTGGAGCTTATTTAGATAACGCAGGTGACGAAACAGGCTCAGCTTATATTTTTAAAAGAAGTGGAACTTCATGGGCACAACAAGCAAAAATAACTGCAAGTGATGCGGCGACTGGAGATAGATTTGGTCGTTCAATCTCTATTAGTGGTGATTATGTAATTGTTGGAGCTGATAGAGATGATGACGGAGATTCTGGTACAGGTTCAGCTTACATTTTTAACAGAAGTGGAACTTCATGGACACAGCAAGCAAAAATAAATGCAAGTGATGCAGCTACAGACGACGAATTTGGTTCATCAGTTTCAATTAGTGAAGATTATGCCGTTGTCGGAACTTACCAAGATGATGATGCAGGATTTAGTTCAGGTTCAGCTTATGTTTTTAAAAGAAGTGGTACTTCTTGGACACAGCAAACTAAATTAACTTCTGACGACGGAGCAGCAGGTGATGATTTTGGATTTTCAGTTGCAATCAATGGAAATTATATAATCTCAGGAACTCCTGACCAAGGAGGATTTGCTAATCCTACTGGTGCAGCTTACATTTATGGGAATCTACCAATTGTAAATGCTGATGTTACTCAAACTGTAGATTCAAATACAACTTTCAGTTTTAATGACGGAACAAACGAAGATACAGGAATTAATATTAATTTCACTGGAGTTTCAAACTCTGCTACTATTCAATGCCAATCTTACGTTGAAACACCAGCAGACACTGCCGGAATTGGTGCAACTGTTCAACCTATTCGTTGGGTAATTACTGATGGAGGTTTGACTTTTACAAATGCTGAAATTAGAATCGACCTATCGGCTTTACCTTTTACTCTTGATTTTCCATATAACGCTGCAATTTTCCACAGACCAACTGAAGGAAGTGGAACATTTACACAACTCGCTACAACTTTAGATGGAGATACTTTAGTTGCACACACAAATAGTTTCAGTGAATTTACAATTGTTGGAGGTGATGGAAGTTTACCTGTTGAACTAACAAGTTTTGAAGCTGAGTCTGTTTCAAATGGAATAAAACTTTTGTGGAGAACTGAAACTGAGACAAACAATCTTGGATTCAAGATTTATCGTTCTACTTCTGAAAAAGGTGATTTCCAAACTATTGCTTCTCACTCAGCTGATGAAAATCTTCGTGGGCAAATCAATTCTACTTTCTCGACAAATTACAATTGGACTGACACAGAAGTTGAGACTAGTAAAAAATACTTCTACTACATTGCTGACATTAATTTAGACGGAATGGAAACTACTCACAAAGACAAAATAGTTTCGGTAACTACAAACTTAGTTGAACAAACAGAAGTTGTTGAACTATTCATTTTAGCTCAAAACTTCCCGAATCCTTTTAACCCAAGCACTACGATTAATTACGAATTTAGAATTGCGAATTACGAATCAGGGAAACTTGCAATTTTTAATGTAAGCGGTGAGAAAGTCAAAGAATTTGAACTTACAGATGAAAAAGGTTCGGTTGTTTGGGACGGAACTGACAGTTTTGGAAAATCCGTTTCAAGTGGAACTTACTTCTACAAACTTACTTCTGGGGCTTTCACCAAAACTAACAAAATGATTTTATTGAAATAATTTATTGTATCTATAAAATTTTGAAAACCTTTCTGTTCTTTTGCAATTTTAAAAGCCTAACAATTAATTTTGTTAGGCTTTTTTGTTTTGTGAAAAATGGATTACTGTTTTAAGTTTTGCTTCATTTTAATTCAGAGACTTTTATGACTTACGAGTTTATTTCAAAAATTGCATCAGGAACTTTCGGAACAGTTTACAAAGTAAAGAAATCAACTAATGGTGATTTCTATGCACTAAAACTTATACACGAGAATTATAAGAATCCAAAAGAACTCAAACGAATTAAACGTGGTTTTGAATCTGCTCAAAAAGTTTCTCACCCAAATTGTGTAAAAATGATTGAATGGTTTGAAGATAAAAACGAAATCGGTTTTGTTATGGAATTTGTAGATTCCGTAGAGACGCAAAAACTTGCCTCTAGTAAAAAAAATAATTCTGTTTTAGAGACACAAAATCTTGCGTCTCTAAAAGACAAAATCACTAAAATTATTCAAATTGCAAACGGATTAGAAGCACTTCATTCTCAAGGAATTGTTCACAGAGATTTGAAACCTGCTAACATTCTTGAAACAAAAGATGGTCAAATAAAAATCACTGATTTTGACCTTATAAAAATTGATAATGCCTCGACAATGACTGCAAGTGGTGATTTTCTTGGAACTTTAAAATATTCTTCACCTGAACAATGTAACAATTCAACTCAAATTGATTCTCGGTCAGACCTCTACTCTCTTGGAATTATTTTTTATGAATTGTTAACAGGAGTTTGTCCGATAAATGGCGAATCTCTTGGAGAAATTGCTCTCGCTCATTTACGTTCACCAATTATTTCTCCAAGACAAATCATTCCCGATTTACCTCCCAAAATTGAAAAAGTCGTTTTGAGGCTTTTAGAGAAAAACCCAAAAGATAGGTTTCAGAGTGCGAGTGAAG
>QQUF01000040.1 GCA_008501735.1 Calditrichota bacterium
ATCGCCTAAGCAATCGAAAATGAATTGTTTAACTCTGTCTGTTGTTGGTCTTACATTTTTTGATTTTGGTGAGACGAGGTTCCTACCTTTTGCTGAGCCAAAAATTACTCTCAATTTTTCCCCGTAAAGATGATTAAATCACCAATTTTTCCATCTCGAATATCAGTTCTAACGTTAATGTTGAGTTGCGAGTAACCACCTCTTTTTTTGAATTCTGCAACAACTTCTCGAGTGAATTTTTTCTGTGAGAAACAAGTAATTTTGAATTCGCCAGCACTAACATCTCTTTTTAAAATTAAAGCGTTAGGTATAGTGACTTTATTAAAATTAACATTTCCAGTTGTTGTAAAAGCTGGTTCAGGAGTTTCCTTAGCTTCTTTTGTTACAGGTGGAGTTTTAGGTAGTTTTTCTTCTTTTTTAGTTTCTGTGGTAGTTGAGGTAGGTTTTGGCTTTGCTGAAATTGGTTCTTCAATTTTTGAGGAAGCAGATTCATCAAACTTGAATTCTTCTTGAGGAATTTCAGTAATTTCGTCGTCTTTAATTTCTTCCGATATTGACACGGATTCTGAAGGCATTTCTTCTTGATATTCTTCCGAAGGAACTTTGTCGGCAACAGACTGATCTACCAAATCGTCATTAATTGTCCAAAGGTAATAACCGCTTGCTCCGATAACAGCTAGAATTGCAATTGTGACGAGAATGTGAGGCATTTTGGAATCAGTGAACTCAGTGAATTCAATGTCGTCATCATCTTCTTCGATTGAAGATTCAACCACTCTAAATGGAACTGCTGGTTTTGCATCGTCAACAATTACAGATTCATCATCATTTTCTTCGGTTTTTTCGTTCTCGTCTTCAACTTGTTCACTCTTTTCTAAACTTTTCTCCTTCTTAGTCTCTTCTTCCATTTCTATATGAGTTTCCTCAGATTCAGTTTCTTTTTGTTCTGAATCCTCATCTTTAATTTCTTCATCTTTCTGCTCATTTGCAATTAGTTCTATTTTCTCTTCTTCTGGTTCATCTTCAACTTTCTCTGGAACACTAGTATCAAATTTAATAGGTCTGAATGGGCTTCTTTTTTCTTCAACTTCTTCTAGCTCTGTCTCTGCATTTTTAACTTCGATTTCTTCGCTTGGAGATTCGGCATCAATTAGAGTCTCTTTTTCTTCAACGTCATCAAAATTATCGGCAGTTTCGATTGCTTCTGCTTCAGCTACTAACTCTGGTTCGGTTTGTTGTTGTTCAATTTCTGTTGGCTCTTGAACAATTTCAGGTTTTGGCTGAATTGGAGTTAATACTTCTTCTTTAGGCTCTAATTCTTTTGCCTTAGAATTTTCAATTTCTTTTAAAAGATTAATTTTAATCATTTTGTTTTACGAATTTATTTTATCGTTGAAGATTTTAAATCAGAAATATTTACTAAAATCAATTGTTCTTAAGAGCTAAACTTATTGATTCGATGAACTCAGTAGCCATTACGCTACCTTCTTCATTCTGAAAAATCAAATTTGGCGTAATTTGTAAAGGTGGATTTGAGCTTATGATTCCCAAATGCTTTATCAGTTTTGGGTTAATTTCTTTATCCGAGTAATAAAAAATATTTGCAACAGAAGTTAATTTCTCGTGAGAGTTTGAATATTTTG
This sequence comes from Calditrichota bacterium, assembly GCA_008501735.1. Classification (GTDB taxonomy): domain Bacteria; phylum CLD3; class CLD3; order CLD3; family CLD3; genus CLD3. Next base: position 1,644 of record QQUF01000040.1, read on the forward strand.
TAAAAAGGTAATTGATTGCTTCGGAAATTGAATTCGGCTCGTTTGTGGCTAAAGTGAGTTCCCAAAATGAATCAAACTGAAAAAGAGTAATTTTGACTAAGTCTGAAAATTTTACAAACAAATTTGGTTTTCTTAGTTTTGTGTCAGAATAAGAAATTTCTAAAAGCTTAAAAACAGAAGTGATATCCAAATCTAAAGAGACTAAGTTCAATTTTGCAATTTTTGCAATTTGACTAAAAAAATCAATAATCTTTTTATTGACTGCAAAAATAATAATTGTTTGGAGGTGACTTTTAGAAGGCAAGTCTGGAAATTTATGGTAATCAAAATTGAACTTCTCTGCATTTTCGCCACTAATTTTTTCTAACTCCCATTCTAAATGTTTTGTAAAATCAACTTTATCAAGACCTGCATCAACTTGAAATTTGTGTATCAAAGCAAAAGAAGAATCAAGCCCAATCGCTGCTTTTCTTGATTGATTTATTCCCTTGTCACGAAGTGCATTAGCGATTGAGTTCGCAAACAAATTTATTTTGCCAGAACGTTCTAAATCTTCTAAAAGTAATTTTGAAGGAAATTTCCCACTTCCAATATTCAGCACCAAAGGAGTTTCTCCAGAGTAGTCAATTTCCGTAAAACTGAAACCTAATTCGTTAATTGAAATTCCTAATGTTTTGTGTTCTGGCATTTTAAGTGGTTTTTTAGTTAAGAGTGGAAAATGAAACAGTAAGCCTTAAGTATTACTGTTTCATAAAAATTAATTTTTCCAATTGTATTTATCGCCGTCTTCAATGTAACCTGGGTTCTCGAAATTATAACTGAAAAGAGGAAAAGCACCATAAGTTTCGGACACTGGCTCTTCTGGAGATATTGGCGATTTTATAGTAATTCTTGCAGGTTTATCTTTAACCTGAAAAATGTATTCTTTGGTTGTAACAGGACAAGAAAGAATTTTACCTGAATGAAGGTAATTTTTGAGCATTGCTTCAATAACAACGTCCATTTTTTGGAAAGTATCTGAATCTTCAGAGTTGTGGATTTTGGAAATTGAACTTCGTGCAGCTGAAGGAAGCATTTCGACTTGCTTTTCCAAAAATGGTAAAGTTACGTAACCTTCAACAGTTTTAATGACATCTTCTGTAGTAAGTAATGAGTCAAACATTGTTTTTACGTGAAGAGAATCTCTTAGCAGTGCATTTAATTCTGTTTGGGACTGAGGGTAACGTCCTTCAGAAGCGTAAAAAGAAAGACTCGCTTGGTAAAGATATTCCATCTGAACTCGTGCAAGTTGTTTTTTGTCTTCCTCCTCTTGCCAAATACTTTTGGGAATTGTTACAACAGCCACTAAGATAGCTATCAGAACCAAAATTCCGATTTTGAAAAGAATTGAACCACCACCTGAGTTAGTGTTTTGTTCTGACACGTTTCCTCCGTTTAGTTTTTAGGGTTAACTACTACAAAGTCTTTAATTTTTGCTAATTTCTTTTTTCCGATTCCTTTGACTTCAATTAGTTCTTCAACGCTACCGAAACTGCCTTTTTGATTTCTTAATTCAATAATCTTTGTTGCAGTTTTGGGTCCGATTCCGTGAAGTTTAATTAAGTCTTCTATAGTTGCGGAATTCAAGTCCAATTTAGAAGAATTATTTTCAGTGTCAAACTTTTTTTTAAGGTTCTTAGATTCTACAATTGGTTTTTGAATGCTTTTAATTTCAACTGAATCACTTCTCGAATTTTGGGAAACAGAATCAAGTTTTGTTGTCAAAGTTTCTTGAAGTGTAATCTTCGTTTCGACATTTTTATCAAACGATTGGCTGTAAATTTCGCTTGAAAAAGAGCCGTAAAAAATTCCAACAAAACCAGTCAAGATTAAAAAATAACAGGCTTTGCGTTCAGTTTCTGTAAAAATATTCTTAAAGTCCAAGTTCTTCCTTTAGCTTTCCAAAAAAGCCATTGTCATTTTTATGCTTTGAGTGTTTTTCTTCTTTTCCTTGTCTTAGAACTCTCAATTCTTCCAAAAGTTCTTTTTCTCTTCCAGAAAGTTTAGTTGGTGTTTCGACAATGATTTCAACTAATTGGTCACCACTTTTTCCCGAATTGAGACTTGGAATTCCTTTTCCTCGCATTCTCAAAATCTTATTTGTTTGGGTCCCTGAAGAAATTTGGAGTTTTGCTGTTCCGCCTAAAGTTGGAACTCTAATTTCTCCCCCAAGAGCTGCATCTGCAAACGAAATGTATTTTTCCATTTTGATGTCATCTCCATAACGAGTAAAAATATCGTGTTCAATTTCTTCTACAACAACAAGAATATCACCAGAAGGTCCACCACGAAGTCCAACATTACCTTCGGAGCGAATTGTTAAATAACTTCCAGTTGAAACTCCAGCAGGCATTTTTACATTGATTGAGGTTTCACCTCTTGTTCTTCCTTCACCATAGCAAGTTGAACATTTTTGCTTGATGACTTTTCCTTCGCCTTGACAAGTTGAACAAGCACCAATATTTACAAATTGTCCAAAAATTGAACGAGAAACTTGTCGAACTTCACCGCTTCCATTACAAGACTGACAAGTTTGAACTCCTGTTCCGCCCGTTCCAGTACAAGTTTGGCAATTTTTCATATTTTTAACGGTTATTTTTTTATTTACACCTGTTGCTATTTCTTCAAGTGTAAGTTTTAACTTAACTTGTAGGTCTTCGCCTCGATGAACTCTTGGACCTTGATTTCTACCACGACTTCTTCCTCCACCACCAAAAATATCTCCAAAAACATCTCCGAAGGCACTGAAAATATCGTCAGTTGAAGAAAAACCACTAAATCCACCTTGTCCACCAAAACCACCTTGTCCTCTAACTCCTGCGTGACCAAATCTATCATATTGAGCTTTTTTCTGAGAATCACTGAGCACTGAGTAAGCCTCAGCAGCTTCTTTAAATTTTTCTTCTGCTTCTGCATCGTCAGGATTTTTGTCAGGGTGATATTTCATCGCCATTTTGCGATATGCTTTTTTTATTTCATCAGCAGAAGAACTTTTGGTAACACCAAGAATTTCGTAGTAGTCTCTATTTGTAGCCATTTAAAAATTCACTTTCAAAAAATTATTTACTTACAATTACCTTTGAATGCCTAATGACTTTATCATTTAGCAGGTAACCTTTTTCATATTCTTCAACCACAATACCACTCTCGACTCCTTCTTTTTCAATTTGAAGCATTGCATCGTGCTTTTCGTGGTCGAATGATTTCCCAAGGGATTCAATTGTCTTGAGACCTTGCTCCTCTAAAGTTTTTTGCAATTTTTCTTTAACTAATAAGATACCTTCCTTAAGAGCTTTTGTATCATTTTCGTTTTCTTCAGAAGCTTTTAAGGTTCTCTCAAAATCATCGAGAACTGGTAAAATTGATGTAATTGTTCGTTCGCTTGCAACTAAAATTAGTTCCGCAAACTCTTTGTCTTTTCTTCTACGGAAATTATCAAATTCCGCTGCTTTACGAAGCATTTTATCGTTTAGTTCAGCAACTTGTTCTTTTAAAGATTCAATCTCAGAATCTAAGTTTTGTTCAGTTGGATTTTCTTCTAGAGCCACTTGTTGCTCTTCAGTTTCACCAACTTGGTTTTCGTCAGTTAATAAAGTTTCATCATTTTGAATTTTATCATCTTTTGACATTTTAAATATTTCCTTAAGCTTAAACTTTTTCTGCCACTTTTTCAAACTAAACTCAAGTTACAAGTTTGAAGCCAATTGATAAAAAAGTTCATTTTAAGCCACTTTAAAAGTTTTTTAGTTAAACTTGTCATAGAAATATTGATAAAATGAGACATTCTGTCAATAAGACTATTCAAGGATAAACCACTTTGGAATGTCTTCTCCCCAAAACCTAATAAAACCATCAGTATTAATTGTGTAAATATTACTTCCATCAAGTTTGCCAACTAATTCTTTGATTCTGCCTTCTTCTTTCCCTGACCAAAAAAGTTTACCATCTGATGCTTGCCATACTTTTAAAGTGGAATCTTCTGAGCAAGTTACTATTAAATTGTCATTAGAAATGAATTCAAAGTCATTAATTGTTGCTTTATGGCTTCCTTCCCAAATAAAATCTCCAGTTTGAGCATTCCATACTTTTATAAATGAAGAATCTTGAATTCCTGCTCTAAAATTCGTTGAGGCAACTAGGTTACCATTTTTTGAAAATTTAACTTTATTGACAGCTTGACTAGAAGAGTGAATTCCTTCCCAATCTTTAGACTTTAAATTTAAATCCCAAAGTTCAACTTTTCCATCTGTAGTTCCATAGATGAATTCAGTTTCGTCAGGTGATATTTGTATTTCCCCTGCTAAATGCCCGATTTTAATTTCGTCTATAAAATTGCCATTTGAGTTCCAAAATTTGATTAAAGCAAAATTAGAATCAATGCTCACTGAAAGGAATTTTGAATCATTTTGATAAAATTCCCCAGAAACAACAATATTGTTATGTTTACCAAACCAAAGAGAATCTCCGTTGGTTGCATCTCGAACAACAAAAGAACTGTCAATTCCGAAACTTACTACTTTGTCTTCATTGTTTGAAAAATTAGCACCTAAAAGAATGTGGTTTTGTTTTTTTGACCAAAGTAATGAACTTGAATTTAAATCCCAAAGCTTGACTGTTGAGTCTCCGCTAGCTGAAATAAGTTTTGTGCCATCAGAATTGAAATTTAAATCCGTGATTCCCCCAATATGTCCAACTAAAGATGATTGAATGACAGAAAGATTTTGTAAATCCCTTATTTCAATTGTAAGTGCATTATTGTAAGACGTTGCTATTCGGCTTTCATTTGAGTCAAGTCGAATTTTTGCACCAATGTTTCCTGTTTGTAAAGAATCAACAGTTCGATAAACTACTTGTGTGAAAGCAATCTTTTTGAAATCGGTTGAGTCAGAAATATTTTTTTCTGTAAAAGCTGCTAATTTAAATGCGTACGAATTGCTTTGGTTCAAATCAGTGTAACTGAGAGATGAAGCATCAGAAGGTAGTTCAGCGTAATTTTCAAATTCTCCGTCGTTTACTTGTCTTAGAACTCGAATCCCAGAAATATCCCAAAAAAGATTTGAATCCCATTCGTCCCAGTTAAGTGAAATTTCTTGCTGAGTAGAAATTGAAAGGTCAAAATTTTGTATCCCTGGAAAAATTGGAGTGACTGAAGCTGTATCAGAGAAAGACTGAACATTTAACCCCAAAGCAGCGATTGTGTAGAAATACTCAATTCCTTTATAAAGAGTGGTATCTTTATAACTACCAATATTTGTTATGTTTATTGGTGGAACAACATTAACTAATGTGAAATTCAAAGAATCTAAACCACGGTAAATTCCATAACCAACTTCAATTTGTGTGTTGTCTTGCCAAATCAATAAAACTTCGGAATCCTTTGTTTGTTTTAAAGTAACATTTGAAGGAGCTTCTAAGACATTATCAAATGTTTTTTGTAAACGGTTTGAAAGAAGTTGATTTTCGCCCTTATTTAGAATTGACTGCACAGAAAAAGAATAATTTCTGTTTGCAGATAAATTATCAGCGACAAAGGTAGTGTCATTACTTTCAGCAATTCCGACTGTCTCGAAATTCGCTCCACCTTGTTCTCTGAATTGAATCAAAAATCCATCTTCAAAGTTACTGTTGTCTCTCCATTTAAGCTCAACTTGAGTATTTGTAACTTGGAAAAATTGCAAATTTGATGGTTCAAAAGATGGAGTAAATTCAATTCCCTCACTTTCCGCGATGGTTCCGTTTGGCAAAATTGTAACGACTTTGTAAGTGTAAGAAGTGTCAAAAAGTGTAACTGTTCCATCTATAAAAAAAGTTGCTTCTGGGTCAGTTTCGGCAATTACTACAAAATTCCCTAAAGTGTTTTCTGTCAGCTTTCGCCAAATTTCAAAACCGTCGTCATTACCAGAATCTTTCCAAAGAATTAAAACATTACCATCCAAATTTGTGCGAATCGAAAGGCTGTCAGGAGCATCTGGTGAACCGCTAAAATTCGGGTCTAAAAAATTTGAATGTTCTCTTGTACAAGAGTAAATTATTGCGAGAAAAGAAAATAGCACAAAGATTTTAGGTAAATAGTTTTTCATCTCTAAAATTGTATTTCAATCCCAATTTTGGTTAATTCATTTTCATTTTTTAAAGTCAAACTTGGTCTTTTCTGACTTTTTAATTCAAAATATTTTGCAGTTGAGTAGCCTGTGTATATTCCACCTGCAACTGCAAAAGTAAAAGTTATCAAAGCACCTAAATCTAAATTTTTAGTTTTTGAATAAAGGCTTTCAGATTTAGACGAACTTCTTGATTTTTTGTAATCATTGTAACTTTTGTTTGCGAGGTAAGCTAATCCTCCTGAAACTGCTAAAAAGCTACTCGTGAAAACCATTCCTCTAAATGCACGGACTTTGTAAGTTTCTGAGGTTTCGAGTTGACTTGCTAAGTATTCAGGAGTTGGAATCATTTCAAATTTAAATTCATTCATTCCTGAAAATTCGACTTTTACTTCTTTGTCTTGGTCAAAGTGTCCGAATGTTTTAGCAGTTACCTTATAAGTTCCTCTTTCCAATTTTGTCGGAGGAAATATTTGATGACCTTCCATAAAATAAATTGTGTTTGGAATATTTGAGGTGAGTTTTAAAAGACTTTCTTCTGAATCAAAATTGAATTTAATTTTTCTTTTTTCTCCTGAACCAAGATTCATTGTCATTCTTTGTTGCACTATTCCATCTTTTAAAACTTTGAGTTCAACGGTTTGTGGAGGGATTTTTTTTATGTGTCGTGAAAAAGGTCCAACCTGTTCGCCATTCAAAAATATTTCAACTCCTTCAAAGTCATTCCCTGAGAAGTCTAAAGAAGCATAATTTTGAAAATTAATGTTCAAAATAGGATTTTTACTTCTGTCTAAATCAATTTGCTCTTTGTGCTCGATATAATTCTTTTTGAAAACTTTGAGTAGGTATTTCCCTTTTTGCAAATCTGGAATAAAAAGTGGAGTGTAACCCATAATTTTTCCATCTAAACTTACTTCCGCTTCATCGGGTGAAGACAAAACTTCCAAACTTGAAGCTCCGTCATTGAGAATCATTTGAATATCTTGCTTTTGTGGAGTCGTCAAATCCAAGTACTGAATTGCACTTTTTTCTTCCGAAACAACTCGAAGCTGATATTTTCCTAAAGGAATTTTGTTGATTAAAGCAGGAGTTTTTTTGTTTGTTATTTGTCCGTCAATATAGATTCTTGCGTCTGAAGGAATTGAGGTAACATAAATACTTGCAAAGTTTCCTTGTGTCGGTAAAGCAAGAATATCATTGCTTAAAGTTTCTGCTTCTGAATACTCAAGGTTGAAATTGATAATTTGATTTGTGCTTTTGAGAACTAAAAGTTTTTGAGAGATAGTTTGATAACCGTCTTTTTTTATTCCAATTTGCACTAAACCTGTGTCTAAACCTGCAATAAAAGAAGGAGTGTAGCCAATTGTTCTTCCATTCAAACTAACTTCTGCTTCTGTTGGATTAGAATTAATTTGAATGTTACTTTTACCTTTTTGGAGTTCAAAATTTTCAGTTTTCGTTTTGCCAAGTTCCGCTTCGACAAATTTTGTCGAACTTAATTTATCTGTAACAACTGTTACTTTGTAACGCCCAGAAGTAAGTTGCAAAGTTGTTGGGGTAATTTTGTTTGTGACTTCACCGTTAAGATAAATTCTTGCTCCCGAAGGTTTTGAGGTGATTTCAACTTTCCCGACTAAACCAGTCTCTTCTGATTCGGATTCATCAGATATTTGTAAACCTGCAACTTTGTAAGCAAGGTTCAAAAGACTTTCACTTTTAAAAACATTCCAATTACAATCAAAACAATCTTCTATTTCTCTTGATGTAAAATCATCTTTAAGTGAATAAATGTTTGCTTCACAAGAAAAATAGTTTTCGCCAATTTGCGTGAGTTCAAACCAAATTAATTTTTCAGCATCAATATTTTCGCAAATTTCTTTTAAGCAGCGTTTTTCAAAACAATTTTGATAAAAAGGTTTTTCAGCAAGAAATGAATTAATATTTTGAGTTGGAAGCAGAGAGATTTTTTTTGTGATTAATAAGTTTTGTTTGATTCTGTTGATTGTTTCGGCAGAGTCAATTTCTGTAACGTCAACAAAACTGATTCCAAGGACTGCAATTCTATCGCTTGAATTTTGGGCAGAAAGTGTTGAATTAAATGCAAAGAAACAGACTAAGCCTATCAAAATGTTATTTGGTTTAAGGCTAAATAAACATAATGTGAGTCGAAAAAAATATTTTAAAAAATTGGAAATCATAAATTTTTAATTAGGACATTGCCTAAACATTTTTCTTGCAAGTTTCTACTAAATTCGTCGGCTGAATTTAATCTAATTCCTGCGTGAATTCTAACATTGTTTGAATAAAAAGTGTCAATCATTTTTGCGGAAAAACTATCAAGGCTTCGCATTACTACACTCGTCAATGCGTAGTCAAATTCTATTTCAAGGTTTTGGTAAAGAATTTCGGTTTTAATTTTAGCAGATTCAAGTGTAATTTTGGCGGACTCTGTGTAAGCCTTAATTAATCCACCTGTTCCAAGCTTTGTTCCACCAAAATACCTTGTAACGATTAGACCAAGATTTGTTAAACCTGAATTTTCAAGAACTGTAAAGATTGGCTTTCCCGCAGTTCCTGAAGGTTCTCCGTCATCGCTGTAACGAAACTTTTCACCGTCGTTTCCGATTCTGTATGAGAAACAATTGTGATTTGCGAGGTAGTGTTCTTTACGAATTTTATCTAATTCATTTTCAAAAGTGGTAATTTCTTTTGACTCAAAAGCGAAACCAATAAATTTTGAATTTTTTATTTTTATTTCTGTTTTGTGAGGTTTCGCGATAGTTCTAATTTCGTCAACCAAAAGAAATCCTAAAATGTTTGAGTTAAAATGAATTTGAATTTCGGTGAATTTAGTAAATTTCTTCTGAAGCAAAAAATTTAAACTTATAAAGTTTCTTTTTCCAAATTTATCATTTTTATATCTCGAATGTAAGTGGAGTATTTTGGAGTTTCGATGTCTCTCAGTTTTTCAAGAATGTTATTACATTTTTTTACGGATTCAATAATTTTCAGAAAGTTGTTTTTCGTTTCTTTTGATAAATTATTAATCTCACTTTTTTTAATTATGTCCAAATAACCTTGAATTACTGCAAGAGGTTGATTCAATTCGTGATTGGCTGTAACAACCGTCGCAAAAAACATTTCTCGTTTTCCTGCTTCTATCAACTCACTTTGTGCTTTTTGTAAGTCTTTTAATGCTTTGTCTAAAATATTATTCTTCTTATTGAGTTCCTCATTTTTCTCTTTTAGAATTTTGGATTCAAGTTCTTTCTTCTCAGTCTCATATTTAATTTGTAACTCAGAAAATTTTTCGGCATTCTCTTTCTGCAAAATTTCTTCTTTTATCCCCATACTTTTTTTATGGAAATAAATCGCTTTTTGAAAATCTAATTTTTTTTCGAAAAATTCGGATTTGCACTGAAAAAACTCCAAAATATATTTGTCAATTTCTACATTTTCGAAATGGTCTTCGCATTCGTCAAGATGCATTTCAGCATTTTTCAAATCTCCCAAATCAAGATAAATTGAAGCTAAACTTAGCAATGAGATAAAAATATCTTGCACATTTTGTAATTTGTTGAAAATCTCTAAAGCCTTCTGAGTAAACAGCAAAGCTTTTTCATTTTCTTTGAGTGCTTTGTGAGCTTCACCAATGTTGTGATAAATATTTGCAACAAAGTATTTATTGAGTTTTGAATTATTCGATTCTTCAGCTTTGTAAAAATACTCAAGTGCATTTTGTGGCAATTTCATATCCATAAATGTTGCCCCAATATTCAAGTAACAACAAATCAAACCAAAATTTTCAGTAGAGTTTTCAAAGTGTTTTTCAGCTTTCATTCGGAACTCAAGGGCTTTTGAATATTGTTCTTTCTCAGCAAATAAATTTCCAAGATTATCGTAAACTCTTGCAAGTCCGAGTTTATCACCAATTTCCTCATAAAATTTCACTGCATTTAAGTAAGCCTTATAACTTTGGTCATAAAAACCTTGGTTGAATAAAATGCTTCCTAAGATTGTAGAAAGGTTAGCTAATTCGGACTTATTTTTGAGTTTTTTATTTAAGTTAATTGACAATTCGATTAATATCTTTGCTTCAAAGAAATTCTTTTTTGAAATCTTTATTAAACCCAAAACTTTATTTGCATCGGCAATAATTTGTTTATTGTCTTCTTCTTTAGCTAACCTTAAAGCTTCGTTTGTAAGTTTTATCGCTAATTCAGGTTTAGGTAAAATATTTGAATGGGCTTTTTGGATTAGTTCTTCTAATTTGTTTTTGGTTTTCATAGAAATACTTTTAACTAATTGAAAATAAAGTGAAACTATATAATTATTAAGATTTTAAAAGTGGCTTTTAAGTTAATTTATAAATAAAAATTTTACTAAAATATTCCAAAAAATTCATATAGAACGGAATTAGCAAATTCTTTTCTTACCTATACAACGACTTGAAAAAAGTCTTAAATTATTTAGAAGAAATTATTTAATTTCATTTGATTAAAACTTAGTGCTGATTTTTTGTCGCACTTCTTGACCTTAACAATGTTTGGGAGAAATCGAATTTGTCTGATTTTGAATCGAAACTCATTTTACTTAGAAAATTAATTGATGAAAGCCTTGAATCTCACGTCAGAGAAAACAAGCTAATCTCAATGTCAGAACCTGTGAATTACATACTTTTGAACAAAGGAAAAAGACTTCGTCCAATTTTAAGTTTAATAGTTGCAGAAACTTTCGGCTCTAAAATTGAAAATGCCGTTGACGTTGCTGTCGCTTTTGAAATGCTTCATAATTTTACTTTAGTTCACGATGACATTATGGACAAAGATGACTTTAGGCGTGGCAAACAAACTGTTCACAAAAAGTGGAATCTTTCTGTTGCGATTCTTACAGGTGATGCTCTGATTGGTCTTGCTCACAACGCTTTGACTTTTGCACCACAAAATAAAATCGGCGAACTTGTCAGAATTATGAATGAAACAAACTTAGCACTTTGCGAAGGACAAAATCTTGACAAGGATTTTGAAAACAGAAGCGATGTTACAATTTTTGAATATTTAAATATGATTTCATTAAAGACTGCAAAGTTACTTTCAGTTTGTGCAAAAGCTGGTGCTTTGATTGCAAATGCAACTAAAGAAGAAGTCGAAGCTGTCGAGGATTTTGGTTTACAACTTGGACTCGCTTTTCAGATTCAAGATGACCTTTTGGATATTGTCGCTGAGTTAGAACTTCTTGGGAAAGACACTGGAAGCGACTTAGCGGAAGGGAAAAAAGCATTTCCTTATTTGCACGCAATCGAAACTTTGCAAGGCGAGAAATTAGAAAGATTTCTCTCACTCACAGGGAAAGGCGAAATTTCTAAAGAACAGCTCAAAACAGTTACAACCTTGTTGAAAGAAAATGGAACAATCGAAGCTTGTCAGAAGGAAATTGATTCGCATTTTAAAAAGGCTCAAGAGTGCCTGAATTCATTAAAAGGAAGAGACACTCAAGACCTTGTGAATTATCTCAATCTTGTAGTTAAACGAAAGTACTAATTTTGGTCAAAGCAAAATTTAAAGTTATCAATGTAAAAGGCATTCACGCAAGACCTTCGGCAGAACTTGTAAAACTTACTGCAAAATATAAATCTGAGATTCGATTTGGAAACGGTCATTTTGAAGTGAATGGGAAAAGCCTTTTGGAAGTGATGAAACTCGGTGTTACAAGAAATGGAACTCTTCACGTAAAAGCTAACGGAGAAGACGCAAAAAAACTCGTTTCCGCAATTCAAAGACTCGTTGAAGTTGATAACTTTAATGAATGACAAATTTCTACAATTCTTGCGTAAGAGCTTTTTAAAAAATAAATTTTCAATAAAAGTAAAACAACAAACGTGAAAAAAGCAGACGAAATTATACTTGAAGGAATATCTCTTTCCAAAGGAATTGCAATTGGTCCGCTATTCGTTTACGACTCACAAAAAGTAAGTCTCAAACCCATAAAAATTAGTTTTGAAGCAATTGAAAGCGAAATCTCAAATTTTAAAACTGTTCTTAAACAAGTCAGAAAAGAACTTCAAATTATCAAAAAGAATGTTCAAGAAAAAGTGGGCGAACAAAAAGCTCAAATTTTAGACGTTCAAATGATGATTTTACGAGACCCAGAACTTCATTCAAAAGTTGAAGACAAAGTCAGACTACAAAGAATCAAGTGGGATTTCATCTTTTCAGAAATTATGACTGAATACCACGATTCTTTACTCGGAATCAAAGATTCAGTTTTACGTGAAAGAGCTTTCGACGTTCACGATGTAAAAATGCGAGTTTTAAAACGAAGTTCTTCGCTGATACCAAAAGATACAAAGTTTAGAGATGGTGCAATTGTTGTCGCGGAAATCTTGACTCCAACAGAATTAATTGATGTTTCTAAAGCAAAGGCTTCTGGTTTTGTAACGGACTTCGGAGGCGTAAATTCTCACTTGGCAATTATTGCAAATGCTCTCGGTTTTGGTGGAATTTCAGGCTCTGGAAAACTTTATAGCAAACTTGCAAACTTAGCAAATTCGATGGCGATTCTTGATGGAAGAGTCGGGAAATTAATTGTCAATCCAACTTTAGAATCCTTAAAAAATTACCAAGCTGAAAAAATAAAGTTCAAACGAACACAAACTCTTTTCACAAACCAAAGACTTGAAGAAGCATCGACAGAAGGTGGAATTTCGATAAACCTTTCGCTAAACTTAAGTCTTGAAACAGATTTCCATTTGGCAAAAAAATTCAATGCTCAAGGAGTCGGACTTTTCAGAACCGAACATTTACTTTTGGACAAAGCTGATTACCCAACTGAGAAAACTCAAACCGAAATTTATAAAAAATTAGCAAAACACTGTTTTCCATATTCCGCACGAATTAGAACCTTCGATATTGGCGGAGAGAAATTAGTTGGAAATTTTAATTTACCAACTCAAATAAATCCATCTTTAGGTTGGCGTGGAATTAGAATTAGCCTTGAGGAGATAGAAGTTTTCAAAACTCAAATCAAAGCAATTCTAAGGGCAAATACTTCTGGTAATCTCGAAATTCTTTTGCCAATGGTTTCTAAAATTTCAGAATTCAGAAAAGCAAAAGAATTGATTGAAGAAGCAAAGGAAGAACTTCTCCAAAAGAACAAAAAGTTTAATCCAGAAATCAAGGTTGGAGTGATGATTGAAATTCCATCTGCGGCTTTAACAGCCGACATTTTTGCAAAAGAAGCAGATTTTTTTAGTATCGGGACAAATGATTTGACTCAGTACACTTTAGCCGTTGACAGAAGTAATAACTTGGTTTCTGATATTTACACTCCTACTCATCTTGCAGTTTTAAGAATTTTAAAGTTGGTTTTGGACTCAGCAAAGAAAGAAAAGATTTCTGTAAACATTTGTGGAGAAATGGCAGGAAATATTTTGACAATTCCTCTTTTAATAGGAATGGGTTTTGAGGGTTTGAGTGTTTCACCCTCATCAATTCCAACAGTTCGTGAAGTGATTAACAAAACCGACCTTAATTTATTAAAGCAACTTTCTGCCGAAGTTTTTGAAACAACTGAAAATGAGCAGGTTAGAAAAATACTAACAGATTTTAAAGAAGAACACTTTAAAGAAGGACTTGGTGATTAAAATTTTGCTTATAGTATTATTTGGTCATTGGTTTATCTATTTAATTACCGTCAATATTGAAAAGTAAATTTATTTCTTGTGAATTTAACGCTCTTCCATAAATCCGAATATTATCCATTTGTCCTGCCCAAGATTGATTTGGGTCGTAGCTTCCATCAAGAGAATCTTGTTCTTGTCCAATCACACACCCCAAAGAATCTGACAATAATGTAGAATTTTTATAGCTTACACCATTTCCAATTTGAGTTCCGTCAATAAACAGTTTAACAACAGCCCCCTCACGAGTAAAGGCAAAATGGTGCCAATTTCCATCCTCGATTAAAGTATTAGTATCAAACCAATGTTCACTTCCAGGATTTCCAGGAGGATAAATTTCAATTCTCCATTTCTGAAAATTTGTATTGTAGGTAATGTTTAAAGCATTACTTGGAAAAAGGTTTCCAACATAACTTCCGATTAATGTGTTGCAAGGTCCTCCAATTCCTGGGGAACTTCCGTGTAAAATATCAATTCTTAGCTTTGCAGAAATTGTAAAATCATTTAGTCCATTTATAACATTGTATGGAACTTTTAATCTATCAGAATTATTGTTATTTAAAGTCAATACAGAAGTAGTTGTAGCATTCCCTAAAGGTGTTCCATGGTTCCCATTTCCACTTACATCATTAGCATTCCCTTTAAAAGGATAATAAACTATTAAGTCATCAAAAATTGAAGATGTTGAGTCAATAAAAGTTATAGAATCAACGATAGAGATTTCATAATCATCAACTGTACCATCAGCCTTGTGTATTAACATTTGCTGTGAAAAACTTAGAGTAGAAATTGAAATTAAACTTAAAAATATTAGTATTTTAGTAATCAATTTATTCGCCTTTAATTTTAATACCCATCTATAGAGTAAATTAATTGTATTTCTTGATAGGAAAGTGCTTTTCCGTAGATTCTAAGATTATCAATATTTCCAGCAAAAGACTGAAAAGAATCAAAACCACCTCCAACGAAATCTTGATCTTGGCCGATAAGAAAACCGTTCATATCAACAACTATTGCATCAGAAGGTACTATTATTGGATTTCCAACTTGTAATCCGTCAATATAAAGTTTCGCAGTATTATTTTCGCGAGTAACAGCGATGTGGTGCCAATTATTGTCTTCTACAACAGAATTTGTATCAAAAAAATAATTTACTTGAAAGGGAGGGACGAGTAGGATTCGCCATTTTTGAATATTTGCATCATAAGTAATATTAAATCCATTTCCGCCTGGGTGAAAACTGGCTGCTCCACTGATAAAGGTATTTGCAAAGGATAAAGAGCCTGAAGAATGCAAAGCATTAATCTTTAACATAGTTGAAAATGTAAAGTTGGTTAAATTATTGGCCACTGTATAAGGAATCCTCATATAGTCAATAGAATTGTCACCGATTGTTAAAAATGTTGTTGCCGTTGCACTGCCAAGAAGAGTTCCATCATTTCCATTCCCACTTAAATCAGTTGCATTCCCATTAAATGGATAATAAGCTATTAAACTATCAAATATCGCTGTTGAATCTATAAATGTAATTGAATCTACTTCTGAGATATTATAGTTATCAATTGAGCCATCAGAATTATGAATGAGCATTTTTTGTGAAAGGCTAAATTCATATGCACATAAAATTATTAGAAATACTAATGCCTTTTTCATTTTAAACCTCTCTTTATTTGATTAGCGACATTTTCTGTGATTTAGTAATTTTACCATATTTTACTTGTGAGAAATAAATTCCACTTGATGAAATTTTTCCAGTTTCATCTCTACCATCCCATTTAACTTTATGATTTCCAGCTTTTTGAACTGTTGAAAATAATTCCTTTACTAAAGCTCCATTAATATTGTAAATACTTACTTCAACTTTTTCTTGAGTTGGAATAGAATAGTGAATTGTTGTTGACGGATTAAAAGGGTTTGGGTAATTTGGGGATAAGTCAAAAGAATTTGCTAAAGAATTGATTTCCTTCTCTTGTAATTTTGTAATTAAAACATCTTTGAAAAATAACTTATCAATTTCAGTGATTAGTATGTCAGGACTCGTGGCATTCTTTTTCAAGACCTTAATATTATCATTACCAAAAGTAATTCTCTGAATATCTTGAATTTCAAACTCAGAAAAAGTCCCATTTTTTTTGTTAATAATTAATCCTAAAACTGTGCTTTGAGCAAAGTTCTCAGAAAATAAAAGCATTGCAATTAAAAAACTATAAAACTTCAACATTTTCAATTTAATTTCCTGTTTATTAACATAGCTCTATGTTTAAGATAATGTGAATTATAAAGTTAAGAAAACAAAAAAATAATATTTTTTAAATCCTTCCTAAACGTAACCGCTTCTTTGTTTCACAGAAAGTTCGATACAACCTTTGTTTGTAGGGAAAATTTTACTTGGGTTACAAAGGTTCTTCGGGTTGAAAACTTCTTTTAAATTTTTCATTACCTCAAGGTCGTTTTGAGTGTAAAGTAAGCCCATTAGATTTTGCTTCTCTAATCCAATTCCGTGTTCACCTGAGATAGAACCTCCAAAATTAATACAAGCCTTGAGAATTTCTTCACTTGCTTTTTCGGCTCTTCTAGTCTGCTCTGAATTCCTTGCATCGAATAAAATCGCAGGGTGAAGATTTCCGTCTCCTGCGTGAAAAATGTTTGCAATCTTTAAATCAAATTTTTCACCGATTGCATAAATTTTGTTTAGCATTTCTGGAAGTTTACTTCTCGGAACAACTCCGTCTTGTGTGTAATAATTTGGTGTTGCTCTTCCTAAAGCTCCAAAAGCCTTTTTTCTTGCTGTCCAAAGCTTCAAGCGTTCTTGAGGAGTTTCAGCAAAGCGGTAACTTTCGGCATTATTCTTTTCACAACACTGTTTGACAATCTTGGCTTCTGCTTCAACTCCTTCTTCAAATCCGTCAAGTTCAATTATCAAAATCGACTTTGCACTTTTGGGAATGTTCAAATTAAAGGCACTTTCCAAAGCACTTAAAACGTGAGAATCCAACATTTCTAAAGCAGCAGGAATTACTCCACTTGCGATGATTTCAGCAACTGTGTTTGTTCCGTCTTCAACTGTTTTGAAAAAGGTAAGGAATGTTTTGTAATAACTTGGCAAAGGAGTCAACTTACAAGTAATCTCAGTTACAATTCCAAAAGTTCCTTCTGAGCCTACAAAAGTCCCAACTAAATCCAAACCTTCGTCTTCTTCAAATTCACTGCCAAGTTCAACGAGTTCTCCGTTTGGTAAAATGACTTTGAGTCCAAGAATGTGATTCGTTGTAACTCCGTATTTTAATGTGTGAGGTCCTCCAGCATTTTCTGCAACATTTCCTCCGATTGTGCAAACGAATTGGCTCGACGGGTCAGGTGCAAAACACAAACTAAATTCTTCAACTTCTCTGCTCAAATGAGCGTTTACAACTCCGCATTGGACAACAGCGATTCTATTTTTAGGTTCGACTTTTAAGATTTTGTTTAGCTTTGCCAAAGCGATAATTATTCCACCTTCAGGAGTCAAACAACCTCCACTAAGTCCTGTTCCTGCTCCTCTTGGCACAAATGGAATTTCGTTTTCCGCAAGAATTTTGACGATTTTCTGAACTTCGTTAGTGTCTCTTGGAAAAACAACTGCTTCGGGTAAAGCTTTGTTCATTGTAAAACCGTCAGCTTCGTAAACGATTAATTCCTCTGGTGAGAAAATCACATTTTCTTTACCTAAGGTTCCAGTTAGTTCATTGAGAATTTGGCTTAGGTTTTTCATTGTTTTTTATTTATTGGAGTTACTTGTAAATCTAAAATTTTACCATCTCGTTTAATTTGTGCAGGAACAGTTTTGTTTGGCTTACAATCTTGAATCGCATACATAAAATCATAAATATTTTTAACTTCTCTTTTGTTGAAAGAAATAATAAAATCACCTTTTTGCATTCCAGCTTTGTCAGCAGGACCACCAGATTTTGCTCCTGAAAGTTTCATTCCTTCGTTGCCTTCGTAGCTGTAATCGGGAATTGTTCCGACGTAAACTCGAAAACCTGTTTTCGCAATTCCTGAATGTGGATCGTTACTTTTATATTTTGTGAAAGGAATATCATTCTCATAGTTTCCTGCAAATTCTAACATTTCACCAATAAATTTTAAAGTCCTAAATTGACCTTCAAAATTGAGCTTTTCTGTGTCGTCTTCGAAAGTGTGGTAATCTTCGTGAACCCCAGTAAAAAATGATAAAACAGGAATATTTTCTTCATAAAAAGAAGAGTAATCGCTTGGACCTGAGCCGTCTTTAGTCAAAAATAATTTAAGTTTGTATTCCTCACTTCTTGAATTTAATTCCGATTCCCAAATTTCAGAAGTCCCAACTCCATTTACAATCAATTTGTTTTCTTCCAATCTTCCAATCATATCCATATTAAACATTGCAGAGATTTTTTCTTTTGCAAAAGATGAATTCTTTAACCAAGCCTTTGAGCCAAGAAGTCCCATTTCTTCACCAGAAAAAGCCATAAAAATTATGCTTCTTTCGGTTGGGTTTTGTGCAAAATATCTTGCAAGTTCCAAAACTCCTGCTGTTCCCGAAGCATTGTCGTCAGCTCCATTGTGAACTTCGCCTACGTGATTTGGTGAAAGTGAACTAAAATGCCCAAACCCTAAGTGATCGTAATGTCCGCCAATCAAAATTGCTTCATTGGGTTTTGTCGTTCCTTTGACGATTCCTACGACATTTGAAGCCAGATTATTTTTACGAATTAAATCTGTTTGAATTATGACTTTAGACTTTTTTATAACAAAAGAATTACTTCCTTTTTCTAAAGAATCTTCAAGTTTCTTTAATGATTTTTTAGACTTCTTTAGAATTGATTCCGCAACTTTTTGAGAAATTGAAATCGCAGAAATTGCATTGTCTTTATTTTTGTTGTAAGGACGGAATCTAACTAAGTCAGAAAGCACATCAATATTATGGTAACCTGTAACGTAAATTATTCCTTTTGCACCTTGCTCACGAGCTTCTGAAGATTTGTAATGAAGTGCTGCCAAAGATTGCAAAGAATCAGGGAAATTATAAGGTAAACCTCGAAGAACCATTACAATCTTGTCTTTAACTTTTATATTTTTGTAACTATTTCGTGCATCACTTTTTACACCATAGCCAACAAAAACGATTTCACTTTCAACAATGTCGTTGTTTGAAAAAGAAATCGGAACAAAGTCTTTTTGAATTACAAGTTTCTGGTTTTTGTCTTGAATTTCAAAGCGGTTAAATTCTCCAATTTTTGGCGGAGCAGCGAACTCAAAGGGCTCTAAAAAACTTCCATCTTTTAGTGGCTCTAAACCGTAACTTTCAAATTCTGTTGCAATGTAACGAGCAGCAATTTCACCTTCAACACTTCCTGTGAGTCTTCCGCCAAGTTCATCAGAAGCAAGAAATTTTACGTGCTTTTCAATGTTCGTTTGCAGAATTTCGTCAACAGCAAAGAGGCTTTGTGTAAAAATTAAAATTGTAAAAATGATAAATTTATTTTTCACAGAAATTTTCCTTTAAAATTAAAATTACTCAAAATCACAAATGAAAACATTTGTTTCACCGCGTTTCGCATTGTTTCTATTTGAAGCAAAAACCAATTTTTTGCCGTCTCTTGTAAACATTGGAAATCCGTCAAAAGTTTCGTTGTGAGTAATTTGTTCCAAATTTGTTCCGTCAAGATTAATCATAAACAAATCGAAATTTCTTCCACCTGTTTCTTGAGAGTGTAAGTTTGAACAAAAAATTACACGATTCCCGTCAGGATGCATAAAAGGACCAAAACTTGCAGCACCAAAATTTGTGATTTGTTTTTTGTTCGAGCCGTCAGAGTCCATTAACCAAAGCTCCATTTTTGAGGGCTGAACTAAGTCTTTTGCCAAAAGTTCTTTGTAAAGTTTTAGTTCTTCATCAGTTTGTGGGTGATAAGCTCTGTAAATAATTTTTGTGCCATCGTCAGAGAAAAAAGCTCCTCCGTCATAACCATCAGTTTTTGTAAGTCTTTTCACATTTGAGCCGTCAGAATCCATTGTGTAAATTTCCAAATCTCCGTCTCGCATTGATGTAAAAACGATTTTTTTACCGTCAGTTGAGAGAGTTGCTTCTGCATCGTAACCATCATTTTTTGTCAACCTTTGCAAGTCGCTTCCGTCTTCTTTTGCTGTAAAAATATCGTAACTCGGATAAAGTGGCCAAACGTATTTTCCACTTTCAAACATCACTGAAGGAGGACAATCATCGCCTCCAAGATGAGTTGAGGAGTAAAGAATCCTGTCAGTTCCATAAATGTAGTAAGAGCAAGTCGTTCTACCTTTTCCTGTGCTAATTAATTTTGTATCAGAGCCGTCAAGATTCATTGAAAAAATTTGGTCACACTCAAATTCGTCTCTTTTTGACTGGAAAATTAGTTTTGTCTCATCTTGATTAAAATATGCTTCTGCATTTTCGCCACCAAAAGTAAGTTGCTTTATATTTTTTAAATGGACTTCATTTTCAAGAGGTTTGATTTTTTGGGCAAAGACATTTGAAATGCAAACAAATGTCAAAATCGGTAAAATTAATTTTGTATTTTTCATTTAAATTCCTAAATAGTTTTCATAAAATCGCACTAAAGTTACAAATTTAAATCACTTTTTTAACGACTTTTAAAATGATAAAAAATTATTTCATAGGCTGTCCAATTTGGTCAAACAAAGATTGGGTTGGAAATTTCTTCACCACAAAAGCAAAACCAAAAGACTTTCTTAAAGAATACTCGAATGTCTTGAACACAGTTGAAGGAAATAGCACCTTTTACGGACTTCCAAAAATTGAGACTTTTTTGAAATGGAAAGAAGAGTCGCAAAGTAATTTCAAGTTCAGTTTTAAGTTTCCTCAAAGCATTTCACATAATAGAAGATTAGTGGGTACGGAGCAGGAAACAACTAGATTTTTAAGAACTGTTGAAGTCTTGGAAGATAAGTTAGGTATTTTGTTTTTACAACTTCCACCATTTTTTGATAAAAGTAACTTTACCACTTTAGAAAGCTTTTTGAGAAGATTACCAAAGAGTTTCACTTTTGCAATTGAAGTCAGGCACAAAGATTTTTTTGATGAAAGTGAAAATGAAATTCGATTTAATGAACTTTTAGAAGAATTGGGAATTAACAGAGTAATGTTCGATACTCAAACATTGCACTCAATCAGAAGTAATGAAATTTCTGTTCTTGAAGCACAACGAAAGAAACCAAAAGTAGTGGAGAGAATCGTTTCAACAGCGGAAAATCCATTTTTGCGATTTGTCGGTTACAATGAGGTTGAACCAAATTTACCAAGATTAAATTATTTGGCAAATTTTGTTGCAAAGTGGATTGATGAAGGAAAAAAGCCTTTTATCTTTATGCACTCACCAACTGACTTGTTTGCTCCACAAATCTGTAAAGAGTTTCACAAAATTTTGCAGTCTAAAGTGAAAATTAACTCCGTAGGAGAATTTCCAAATTGGAATAGAAGTAATGAACCAGAACAGTTAAATTTGTTTTAAGGGTTTGATTAACTTTTTTCCAATTTTAAAAGTTAAACTGTTATTTTGCCACCAAGTTTGCCTTGTAATTAATCATTAATCATTAGTCGTTAGAATTGCTTGTAAAAGATAAAAACATTAACCAAATTTTAGAAAAAATCGGTAAAATTGCGGATTCTGAAAAGGTTGAAGTTTACGCAGTTGGAGGTTTCGCGAGGGATTTTTTACTCAACCGTAAAACTAAAGACATTGATTTCGTTGTCGTTGGAAAAGGAATTAAGTTTGCTAAAAAAGTAGCGAAAATTCTTGGTAAAAAGAAAGTCGTTACTTACGAAAGATTTGAAACAGCTATGTTTGTTTACAAAAATTTGAACCTTGAATTTGTTTCTGCAAGAAGTGAAATCTACGACGAAAACTCACGTAAGCCAAAAGTTGAAAGAGCCAATCTAAAATCCGATCAATTGAGAAGAGATTTTACAATTAACGCTCTTGCATTCGGTTTAAACAAAGAGAACTTCGGTAAACTTTACGACCCTTTTGAAGGTGAAATTGATTTAAATAATAAAATTATTAGAACTCCACTTGACCCTGAAATTACTTTCTCAGAAGACCCTTTGCGAATTTTAAGAGCAATTCGGTTTGCTTCACAACTCAACTTTAAAATTGAAGCCAAGACTTTTGAAGCAGCAACGAAAATGCGAGAACGGCTCAAAATTATTTCTCAAGAAAGAATTACTGATGAATTTACTAAAATCCTTAACTCTCCAAAACCTTCAATAGGTCTGAAACTTTTAGAGGAAACAGGGATTTTGAAAATGATTTTACCTGAAATTTTTGTGTGGAATGAAAACGAATTACTTTTTGAATTTGTTGACGAAGTTTCTACCAAAAGCCAAAAGACTGAGTTGAGGTTTGCATCTTTGCTTTACAAAACAAATTGGGAAAACCCGACACATTTGGAATCAAATTCACGAAAAGTTGCTTACTCAACCAAACTTTCCAAAATCTGTAAACGCTTTAAACTCCCGATAAATTTTGGACAAGAAACCGAATCTTTAACTTCACTTCTTCCACTTACCTTGAAAGTTTTTGAGTTGGATTTTGAAGGCAAATTTAATCTGGAAAAACAAAGACGCTACTTAAAAATTGTAGGTGATTTTTTCGACGAGGTTTGGTTCTTGGGTAGAATTTTGCAGAAAATTATGAAACTTGATTTTCAAACTCAAACAGCCTTTAAAAGACTAAAAAATTTAGACCAAAAAGAAAACCTTACAGATTTCAATTTGGCTTTAGACGGCTTAGAGATTATAAAAATCTCACAAATTGGACAAGGTCCAGAAATCGGGAAAATTAAAAATTCTTTGGAAGAAGCTGTTTTGAAAGGAATTGTAAAAAATGAAAACAAACCCTTAGAACAATACCTTTTGACTCTGCTTAAATCTTAAGTCTTTTGAAAAAAATAATTTTTCAATTACTTTATTTTTTGAAAATTTAAAATTTTGGTGATAAAATGATTTTAGAAACATACTACTTAGATTGTCTTGCACAAGCTTCTTACTTAATAATTTCAGAAGGTGAAGCACTTGTAATCGACCCACAAAGAGACATTAAAATTTACCTCGAAGCCGCAAAGAAACACAACGCAAAAATAAAGTACGTTTTTGAAACTCATCATCACGCAGACTTTGTCTCAGGACATCTTGAGTTTGCAAAAGTTCACGACGCAACCATTTTTATGGGTAAAGAAGCGAAAGCAGATTTCAACTTTGTTGGTGTTGCTGATGGCTCAGTTTTACGTTTTGGAAAAGCTAAAGTCGAATTTCGTGAAACTCCAGGTCATACTTTAGAAAGTGTTTGTGCTGTTCTTTTCGACCTTGAAAAAGATGCGAAAAACCCAGAAGCAGTCTTTACAGGAGACACACTTTTTATTGGCGATGTTGGAAGACCTGATTTACTCGGAGCAACAATTTCCAAAGAAGAACTTGCAACTATGCTTTACAACTCGCTTCAAACAAAGTTGTTAGTTTTACCAAACGAGACAAAAGTTTATCCGGGACACGGAGCAGGTTCAATGTGCGGAAAAGCATTGAGCAACGACAAAGTTTCAACAATTGGCAGAGAAAAAGACACGAATTACGCTCTCCAAGCAAAATCAAAAGAAGAGTTCATTAGTCTTGTTGCAACAAACCAGCCGATTGCACCAAAATACTTTCCTTTAGACGTTCAGATTAACCGAAAAGGAGCTCAGCCTTTACAAAATGTAATTGGAAATTTGAGACCATTTTCTACACAAGAAGTTGTACTTCTGCAAAATCGTGGTGCAAAAATTCTTGACGTTAGAAGCCACAAAGACTTTAGTCAAAATGCGATTCCAAGCTCAATCAATGTCGGTTTAGATGGAAGTTTTGCTACTTGGGCGGGTTGTGTTTTCGGAGAAAATGATAAAGTAATAATTGTTGCACAAGAAGGAAAAGAAGCAGAAGTTGCAACAAGGCTTTCAAGAATCGGACTTGACATTGCAGTTGGTTACTTAGCTGGCGGAATCGAATCTTGGGAAGGAGAAATGGAACCGAAACCAAGACTTGCACCGAAAGACCTTGAATCGATTTTAGAAAATCCTAATTTCCAATTTGTTGACATTCGTGGAGTTGGAGAATTTCAAACTGAAAGAATTGAAAATTTCAAAAATTTTCCACTGAACAACCTTTCTGACAGTGTTGCAAATCTTAGCAAAGACAAAGAAATTATTTTGATGTGCCGAAGCAGTTACCGCTCAAGTGTTGCCCGAACTTTCCTTGAAAATTTGGGTTTCAAAAAAGTAACAGACGTTGAAGGCGGAATTTTAGCTTGTCAAGAAGATGGATTAAAGATTGTTACTGAAGAATGTTCGATGAGTAAAGTTTAGATTTTCGTGAGAGCCTGACTTCAAGTCAGAATCTCACTAAGTTTAAGCTGAGTTTCCCACTCAAAGTGAGGCTCTCAGTTAGAAATCTTTTAGATGAAATTCTTCTTCGGTACTTTCCTCTAAGTCGTAAAGTCTAAACCTTTCAAAATCTGAAACAAGAACGTACTTTGGAAGTTCTTCTTCTTTTAGTCCATTAAAATAATCTAATGCTTGGGAGTAGGCTTTGTCTAAGTTTTTACCTTTTGACTTGTGTTCAACAAGCAAAGTTCCTTTCCAAAATAAATCAATGAAGCCAAATTTATTATTAAGTTTTTTTACAGGTTCTTCAAAGGTCGCAACTCTTCTTCGAGAAATACCAAAGACGTTAAAAAAGCTATCCCAAAAAGATTTTGCCTCTGCATTTTCTCTTGATTCATTTTCCCATTCTTGAGTAAACTTCAAAGACCTGTCTCGAATCTAATTCCAACTTAAAGCCATTTTTACTCCAAATTTTATTTTTTCACTTTTAGGTGAATTCTATGGAAGGTTTTCTAAATCGTCTAAATCTTTATACCTTCCACTAGCTTTTTTATTTTTCTTCAAATCTTTTAATGAAATAATTCTAACTTTTGTTTTATCCAATTCAATTATTTTACTTTCTTGATAACATTTTGCAAATTCAATACCAGAAATTTCGGTTAGAATTTCAATCCGAATTGGCGGAAAACCCATTCTTACGATGTTGGCTTCAAGGAATAAAGAATCTGCAACTTCTTCTTTTGGAAGTCCAAATTCGATAAATGTTTTTGATATTTTCTTTGCATTCTTAGGATTGATTTCTACCCAAAAATCAATATTATTTGTCGCCCTTGGGTAACCGTAATAACCGACAGCATAACCACCAATTAACAAATATTTTACATCATTTTTTTTTTTATAACTTCAAGAACTCTTTGAAGTCTTTCGGTAGCTTTATCGCCATAATTTATTCTTCTTAAGATTTCCATTTGCTCCAAACGTTCTTCGGGTGTTTTGTTCCACCAAAATTCTTTAGTTTCTGTTTCATCGAAAGATTTTGAAACTGAAAAATAAGACTTATCAATTTTTAATTTTTTATCCATTACAAATATTCACTCATATATTTAAACTTTTCAGTGAAACTTCCATTTTGTAAAAACATTGCTTTCTTAACTTCATCTTTCATATCAAGTTCATTAAATGACTTTGAAAAATCTGCATCAAAAATTTGTTCTAAGTAAGGTGTGAGTTGTTGGCTAAACAATTCAGAAGCATCTTTTGGGAGTTCACAAGGCAAGTTTGTAACTGCCATTACTGACAAACCTTCTCCTTCAAACCCATAGTCAATTGCTTGGTTTTTCGGATTGAAAATGAAAACAGGGTCGTCAATCCAAGTCTCTCTTGAACATTGAATCGAACCTTCTGGGTCGCAAGTGATGTCTCCAATTGTCTTGAGATTCGTCTTTTTACTTGTAGTGAAAAAGTTCTTCAAATCTTCGTAAGTCAAAAGTCTAGGGAATTTAGGAGTCCAATTTATTCCGTTTACCCAAATGCTGATAAAATCAATGTAATCGGGAACTCTTGTCTCAAATCTTTCAGGGTGTCTTTTGTAAACAGAGTAAAAATTATCGTGTGGGATTTCCGAACCGTCTTTAGTTTTGTAAAGGTCAGAAATTCCAAGAACAATTTTGTAAACCTTATTTCTCGAACCATTCTTATAAACAGATTTAATTTCTTTTAAATGGATTCTTTCAGGTTTTAAAAAATCAAAAACTTCTTGAGCTCCTTTTGAAACTCCACCATTTCCTGCAAAAGCACAAATGACAGGTGGAAGTTCCTTAGGAGTTCCATTTGCAGTAATAAATTTTCCAACTTCTTTAATTTGATTTTTAGAAAATTCAAGGTTCGAGTGTGTAATTGTCTGAGAAATTTTTGAGAAAGGATTTTCAAGACCTAAAGTTTCGAGCCTTTTCCCATAAGTCCAAAGAGTGTCGATAATTCCTGCGTAACCAGCAAAAGTTGTGAAAGAAGTAACTGTTCTTCTACCGTGAGAATTTGTAATTAATTCATAATCAATTACTGTTGATTTTTTTTTGACAAGGTCTTTGAGCATTTCGCGGTTTTTAACTTGGCCTTTGTGTGTATGCGAAAAGAAAAGATAAGTTTTATTCGGTAGTATTTTTTCGATTGAAATTTCTTTGAGTCCAAAAATTACTTCAGCTTTTGAAATGTCTTCTGAAATCTTTGCTCCAGCTTTTTCGTATTCAGCGTCTTCAAAGATTCTTTTCACTTCGCCGTTAATTGGAGAAAGTCTTGGTTGAACAAGAAATTCGTAGCCTTTAGAGACCAATTCCGAAACGGTCTTTGGAGTGATTCCAACTCTTAGTTCGCCGACTTTTGTTTCGTCTTCGCGTCTGATTGCAATTGTTTTAGGCATTTCTCATTCCTTCCCAAATCACAAAAAACCAGCCTGCAAGAAAGAAAAGTCCACCAATTGGCGTAACCATTCCTAATTTTTTCATTCCACTGATTGTGAGAATGTAAAGCGAACCCGAAAACACTAAAATCCCAATTAAGAAACAAATTTGAGCATAAGGCATTTTATTGTAAATCGTGATTGTTAGCAGGACAACAGTGTGAACTAAGTGATAAAGAACTCCTGTTTGATAAACTTGCATCATTTCTTCCGAAAGCATTTTTTTTAGTCCGTGAGCTCCAAAAGCTCCAAGTGCAACTCCAAGGAATCCCAAGATTCCACTTATTAAAAACCAATTTTGTTGTGTCATATTTTGAATTAAGAATTAAGAATTAAGAATTAAGAATTAAGAATTAAGAATTAAGAATTAAGTAACTGAGTTCAAATTTAACGAAAAATTCTATCAAACATTAGTTATTAATCATTATTCATAACTAAGATTCTTGCCCATTTCGGTTTTACAATTATTTCATTTCCCGAAAATCTATCACCGTTTAAAATGTCTTCGTAATTGCCGTTTAAATTGAGATTTACTTTTTGCTCTTTTGCACTTTTGTTAAGAATTACAACAAACTTTTGGTCTTTTATGCTTCGTGAAAATGCTAAAACATTCTTCTCGTCGTCAGTAAGCAAAGTTTTGTAGTCACCAATTTGTAGAGCTAAGTTTGAGTTTCTAATACCAATTAATTTTTTATAGTGAGTGAAAAGGTCTTCGTTAATTTCAACTTTATCTGCTTTTGGTCTTTTTTCTTGTGTTGGCAAAAGTACTTCGTCTTGGTATTCAAATTCCTTCCAAATCATTGGTTTCCGACAATCAGGGTCGTTTGCTCCCCAAATTCCTACTTCATCTCCGTAGTAAATCATCGGAGCTCCAACGTAAGTCATTTGGAAAATCACGAATAATTTTTGAAGTGCAATTTCTTCTTGGTTTGGCTTTCGAGTGTCATATTTTAGATTTTCTCCTTTTGAGAAGTTGAAGTAATCACTCCAATCTTTATAATTTAATTTGTCTCGGTTTACGATGTGAGAAGCAATTCGGTTTGAGTCGTGGCTTCCGAAAAGATTTTGCATCACGTAAGCAACTTCACTTGGAAAAGCATTTCTAATCTCTTCCAAAGTCTTGTCAAATTCTGTTGGTGAAATCTGAGTTTTTTCGTCAAAGAAAAAATCTGCACTTGCAAAAGCAAAACAGTAATTCATCATCGCATCAAATTCATCACCTTCTAAAAAAGGAAGCAATTCATTTAAAGGCTCAATTACTTCTGCTGTCAAATACGCTTCAGGATTAATTGCTTTTACGTGCCTTCGCCAATCTTTCCAAAAAGGATGTTTGATACAAAAAGCAACGTCAAGTCGCCAACCGTCAATTCCGTCTTCCAAACTTCCGTCACCATTTGGGTCTAACCAACGTTTTGTCGCTTCAAAAATGTATTTTTTAGGTTCTGCAACGATTCCATTTTCATCTTCTTTAATTTCTGGTAATTCACGAACTCCGTACCAACCATTGTAAAAAAACTTTGTTCCTTTTTCTTTATCTCTCCAAGATGTAACTTCAAACCAATTTTTATAAACAGATTTTCTCTGATTTTTCTTAACGTCTTTGAAAGCAAAACTTTCGATTCCCATATGATTAAAAACTCCGTCGAAAATTATTCGCATTTTGCGTTTGTGAACTTCACGAATTAGTTTCAAAACAAGTTTGTCGGCTGAGGTCCAAACCCAAGTTGAAGAATCAGCAGGATTTTCTTGTGCCATTAATTCTCGGTCTTCGTCAGGATTTGGTCCAAAATTTGGGTCAATGTGGTGAAATGTTTTTCCATCGTATTTGTGGCTTGAAGGAGATTCAAAAATCGGGTTTAAGTAAAGTGCCGATATTCCTAAGTCTTGCAAGTAATCCAACTTGTCAATAATCCCTTGAATATCTCCTCCGTACCTTCTTCTCTGAATGTTAAACCAAATATCTTTACCATTCTTTTTTTCGTAAGGTTGAAGTTCATACCAATCGGAAGTCCAAGGGTGAATTTCCCAATCCGATTTTAAGTCGTGAGGGTAAGCACCTTTTTGGTCTATTAATTTTGGGTCGTTGGATTTGTCGCCGTTATGGAAACGCTCGGGGAAAATTTGGTACCAAACTACTTTCTTTGCCCATTCAGGAACAAAGTTTTCTGTTTCTTTTGCCATCGTGATTTCTTTTAAAATTAGAAGTGAAACTAAAAGGAAAATTGATTTTAAAATTGTTTTTTGCATTTTTTAAAATTAGAAGCACAGCCGTGCATCTCTACGAAATTTTATTTGTGATTTCTCTTGCTGTCCAAATTTTCTTGTTCCAATGCTCCTGCGTTGGAACATTTTATACATTTTTATTTGTGATTTCTCTTGCTGTCCAAATTTCAAAACTTCTTGCAGCTTGGCAGGCAAGCATTTCAAATCCGTTTATGACTTTTGCTCCAAGTTTTTCGGCATCTCTCAAGAAAAATGTCTTTCTTGGTGTGTAAATCATATCGAAAACAGTCTTGCCTTTAAGAGAAGAATTGAATTTGTAAGGCATTGAGTCCAAAATCGGAAACATTCCCAAAGGTGTACAATTTGCGATTAAAATTGATTTCTTTACACAAAAGTCTAAATCAGATTTTTCGACAATTTTAACTTTATTTCCAAACTTTTCTTGAATTTCTAAGGCTTTCGATTTTGTTCGGTTGTAAACAAAAATTTTGTCTGACTTGTCTTGTAAAAAATAAATTAAAGCCTTTGCTGCTCCACCTGAACCAAAAACTAAAGTTGTACTTTTCTCAACTTCCTTTAGTGTTTCTGCGATTCCAAAAATGTCAGTATTAAAGCCATAAGTCTTTTCGTTGAAGTAAAGAACAGTATTCAAAGCTCCAATTTTTTCAACTTCGGGTGAAACTGAATCTAAATTTCCAATTAAAGTTTCTTTGTAGGGAATTGTAATGTTGAAGCCGTCCAAGTCGTTGTTTGAAAACCAATCTAAAAACTTTTGTTCAGTTTCAAATTCAAACAAATCATAAGTAATTTTCACTTTCGTTTGTTCTGCAAAAAGGCTGTGAATTCCGGGCGACAAACTGTGTCCTAACTTTTTACCAACAAGTCCAAGTTTGAAAAAATCTTTTTGGCAGTTTGTTATTGGGTCAGGCATTTTTCTTCAAAATTTTTGCTAATTTTTCAGTGGTTACTTCGTCGTAAAGTTTGCCGTTAATTTCTAAATTTGGACCAATGTCACAGTAGCCAAAACATTTCGTTGCAACAAAAGCAGTGTCTGTTTTTTCAGAAATCTCACCAGAACCAATTTTTAGTGTCTGACAAAGAAAATGAATTAATTTATCACTTCCTGCAACGTCGCAATGAATGTTTGTGCAAACTTTTATAATTCTTTTTGGTGTCTCTCTGACTTGAATTCCGACGACTTCTTCGGCAACTTGTTTGATTTCTTCAAATTCCAATTTTAGCTGTTTCGCCACTTCCTGAATTTCCTTTGGTGTGATTGAGGCTTTTTCTTCTTGAAAGGCGTACAGAATCGGTAAAAGTCCTGCACGCTTTTCTTTAAATGCTTCTAAAAATTCTTTGATTTCCAATTTCTATTTGAGCAGTAACATTTTTTTGGTTAAAGAATGTTTTCCTGCTTTGAGTTTGTAAAAATAAACTCCACTTGAAACAGGTTTGTTAAGTTGATTTGTTCCATTCCAAACAATAGTTCCAAAAGGCTTATCCAAGTTAAATTCTTTAACTTCTTCACCCAAAATGTTGAAGATTGTCAACTTGCTATTTTTGTAATTCGAGATTTGTAACTCGTAATTAATCGAAGTCGAAGGGTTGAAAGGATTCGGGTAATTTTGTTTGAGACTAAATTTTACAGGCACATTCTCAGAATCTTCAACGTCGGAAATTAAATCAAACCATTGCAAAGCTGCACCAAGAAGTTCTTCTTGAGTGTTGGCTTGTGGAAGGTTTCCTGAGTCATCAATTCCTTCAAGACCAAATCCCAAAAATATCACGTCATAAAGTCCATCGTAAGCAGTTCCACCGATAGAATTTGGATTTGAACTTTGGAAATCGTAATTGAAAACTTGAACAGGTTGGTCACCTGCTGTTCCAAGAATTGTAAGTTTGTCCATATCCGCATCTTGGTTATCAATTCCATTTCCTGTTCCTGTATAAAAAACAAGGTTTGCAAATTCCTGAATCGGGTTTACACCAAAGGCAAAACCTGTTGAAGAAGTTGAATTTTGATTCCAAGTTATTTTGAAATAATTTTGAAAAAATGGGGAATTGAATTCGCTTTCAGCAATATTTTTTCCTGAAATCAAAAGTTGTCCGCCGTCGTTTAGGAAATCTGTTAAAGCATTTTCTTCGTCGTCAGTCAAAACTCCTGTTTTCATATCACCTGTGAAATAAATCATTCTTTTATTTGCCAACTGTGAAATTTGGCTTGAGAACCAAACTCCATCTAAATTTTCGTGATAAGCAAAAGGAACGCCTAAGTTTGCCAAAGTTTCCATAAATTCTTCTTCGTAAGGGTCTCCGCCGTCATCGTCAACGAGAATTAATTCCGCAGGTGAAAGTGTGAAATTTTGTGTTGTTGAAGAATTTATATCAACATCAGGAATTCTCACGATTCCAAAAGGTAAGGGTGGAACTAAAACAACATTGAAAGAATCAGGTGGTAAATTGACTGAGAAGTTTCCGTTAAAATCTGTTTTTGCAGAGTATTCACCATTTTCAGATTCAAAAAGCATTTGAACTTGAACTCCTGTTCCATTCGTAATTTGCCCCGAAAATTGAACTCCATTTACAATTTCGATTGAAACTTTTGCAGTGTCATTTCTAGTGTCAGAATCTCCCGAACTTTGAACTGTAAAAACTACGTCGTAAGTTCCTGTTTGAGTCATTTGAAAACTTCCCAAATCAAGAACTTCACTTTCAGCAACATCAACAAAACTGTTGAGTTGTGAAGACTGACCGTCCAAAGTTGCCTCAATCAAAACAAGTTGTGAAGGAGCAGATAGTCCAAAATTATCCATTCTGATTTCGAGTGGAATGTCTTGATTTATTGCAAAAGTCATTCCATCTTTAATTGAAAGAACATCACCAATTCCAATGTCATCTTGTGGCAAATTATCCAAAGTATTTCCTGCTCCCATCAAAGCAAGGTAACAACTAACCCAAGTCATATCTTCATTGTTTTGAACAATAGATTCCGCAGGAATTGCACCATCAAAATCCCAATCAAGAGCAATCAAAGTATCAGTTAAAGCAAGTTGGTTATAGTAAAATGTAGAATCTTGTGAAACGTCGAAAAGTGCAGCGTGAGAATTTGCATAAGCAACATTCCAAGAAGAATCCCAATCAAATCCTGGAATATTTGCAAAAGGCTCAAACACCTCAAAGTTGCTCATATTTTGTGAAATCCAAGTTTGTCCTTGAGCTGGGTCATTTTTGAAAAGAGAGTTGCACATTCCCCAAATTGCAGTTCCTGATGACATTGCCCAATCTTCTTGTGAAAAATTTGCAGGGTTTGAATCGAGCCAATTTTTAATGTTTGTTCCCCAAGTAACAGCAGTGTTTTGATAAGTTGTGTTTCCGACATCAATGCCGTAATCGTATAGATTTCCTGCACACCAACCTGCAACAAAAGGATGAATGTATTGGTAACCGTTTTGGCTAAAATTCATTGGGTGATTGACAATGTAATCAGCACAAAGTTGAGCGTAATTTGAATAAGCATTCGAGCCGTAAACTTGTCTGTAAGTCATTTCTGCAAGTAAAGCCCAAGCACAGTTGTGATTTCTATAATAATCTGAACCTGTTCCTTCTTCATTGTAAGCAGGAAAATTCAGTCCGTAAGTAAAAGCGTCAAGAATGTTTTGTTTGTATTTTAAAGTGTCACCAGTAATAATTCCGTAAGCACACCAAACCCAAATAGATTCCAAAGTATTGTCAGTTTGTACAACGTCAGCTAAATCACCTGATTCAGCTTCAACCATTCCTCCAAATTCTGGATCTTGTGGGTCTTTCACTTGCCAAACTGAAAGGTAGTGAGCAATTTTTGCAATTCTTAAAGGATAGCTATTATTTTTATAATCGTATGCGAGAGGCAAATCGGAAATCTGATTCGATTGCAATTGTTCACTTTTACTTTTTTTAGCCCGAAACTCTAAGATTTCTTCTAAAGACCAATATGGTGTTGAGTAAGAAAGACTTACTACAAAAAGTAAAATGAGTGTGGTGAGACTTAAATTTTTCTTCATTTTAAAACCTTGATTTTGATGGAACAAACTAAGATTACGATAACTTTAAAAATAAGCATTTTGCTAAAAGTTACACACAGAAAAAACAAAATCCTGTAAGAAACTAACCTTACACTTTAAAATGATTTTAATTTTGGGCAAAAAAAAAGACACGCCGAATGACGTGCCTTTAAGAGTTTGATATTTGGAAGCTTACTTGAGAAATAACATTTTTTTAGTCTGAGTAAAATTCTCAGATTTGATTTGGTAAAAGTAAACACCACTTGAAACTAATTTTCCGCTTGCATCAGTTCCGTTCCACTCAACTGTGTGTGAACCTGAAACATAATTAGTGTTTACAAGAGTTTTCACAGTTTGACCTAAAGAGTTATAAATTTTCAATTCAACTTTAGCATTTTCTGGTAAAGTGAAGCGAATATTTGTTTTAGGGTTGAATGGGTTTGGATAATTTTGCTCTAAAGTATAAGCACTTGGAACAACTTTTTCGTTCACAAATATTTCACTGTTAAGAGTTGCACCAGAAAGTTTCACAGAAGATTGATTTCCTTTTGTGTAAATCTGAACTAAGTTTCCACCTGCTGTAATTTCGTCCATTGAAGCCATTGCGATTTTCAAAATTCCATCTTGTGGATTTGAAACGATTGAGAATCCTTTTGTCAAATCAGTTGTTTCAACTTTGAGGATTTCAACTTCGTTTGGATTGTAAGAAATTGTGAATTCAGCAGAATTTACAGCTCTAATCCCAGTAGCATTAATATTAAGTGAGTAGTCTTTCACTGTAGAAGTAAGAGAAACTTCTGCACCCGAATTACTAACAGTTTTTGGCAAAGCACAGTTTTGGTGTGTTGCAGGGAAACAATCAACAACGTTTGCAATTCTCTTCAAAATCCACGCAGCATCAGTAGCTTGAATTGAACTTGAAGAATCAACATCAGCTCTTGTAAAAGCAGTTGCGTTTGGAAGTGGAAGTAATCCGACAACGTGTCTTAAAATATCCCAAGAATCATCAGCCAAGATACTTTGGTTGCCATCAACATCACCAATAATTTCCAAATCACCAACAATTGCAATTTTACTAAATTCATAATCAACTTTTCCGATGTAATTTGTTAATCCATCTAGATAAGCAGCAAATTGAGCAGCTCCATCAGGGTTGATGACGTAAACATCATAAACTCCCGCAGGCATTGCAGGTAAATTGAATACAATTGAATCCTGTGGGGTGCTTGGCTCAATTAATAATTGTGGATGATTAATAATTATATCTGGCTCGAAGAAATTGGTTTCAACAGTATCTCCAGTTGCAGTTGCAATTCCACGAATATAAATTAAAGATTTTTGGATATTACCTGTACCGAACGGGTTGTAACCTGGAGCTTGAGAATCACAATAATCAAAATCATCAAAATTTCTACCAAATAATGTAATATCAGTAGGCACAGACCAACCGTTTGCATTTGCTTGTAAAAATTGAATTCCTTCAGTAAAGTATCTTAGGTTTCCAATTTGTGGACGCGGGTTATAGATTGTCAAAGCAAAGAAACCTGAACTTTGTGGTGGGAAATAAGCATCAGGAGCTCCTGGGTTTTTAACCCAAACTCTATAGTTTCCAGGTATATGACACTGACTCCAGTTATTATTGAAGGTTCCATTTACTTGAGTTGCATCAATAAATGTAATTGGAGTAAAGAATTCAAATCCATCACTTGTGCCACCAACAGGAGGAGGAAGTGGAAGCCAAGGGCGAGCGATAAATTCATTTCCTGCTGTTCCTTGGACAAATTGTTGTCCGTGCATTTCAATTAAAACAGAATCGCCGTGAGGTACAAATTGAGTAGTTCCTTGAAGTGGCTGAGTTAAAGGAGTAATTGGATAAGGAACAGGAAGAACATCTAAAGTATCTGGTAAATTTCCTTCGTAAGCACTTGTAACATATTCTACTTCTGTTGGAGGAACATTTGTGTGTTCAAAATAAAGTGGAATTGGAGTAGCATTTGCAGAATTTGCATCTTGTTGATATTGTG
This sequence comes from Calditrichota bacterium, assembly GCA_008501735.1. Lineage (GTDB taxonomy): Bacteria > CLD3 > CLD3 > CLD3 > CLD3 > CLD3. The sequence continues at coordinate 36,635 of QQUF01000040.1, forward strand.
TTCCACTTCCGTAACGAACAATTACTTCATAATCTCCATAAGGTCCTAAATTAGGAACAACTGCTTGTGCTAAAGTCGATCCAAGAACTGCAGATTGACCGCCTTGTCCTGTTCCAGCTCCAGCTGTTGCAGGATATTCTGTTCCAGTAGCAACACTTTTGAAAACTACAATTGAACCAAGAACAAAGTTAATACCTTCAATCCCAATAATACTATTTGGTAATCCTGCTGAAGGAACAATTTTTGTAATTGTTGCAGGTTGAATTGCTTTATTAGTTACTTCAACGTTGTCAACGTGCCAACTTCTGAATCCATTATAAAGTGCATCAACTGTATTGAAAAAATATCTAAAATTAAGAGTATTATTTAAAGGCACACCGTTTGATTGAACAAAAGGCCTTAAATCAACTAAATCATTAGCCCATTTTGGTTTTTGAGCAACTCCTGCATTTGAATAAGGAGTTCCACCAGGTGAGTTTACATCGTTTACAGGATTTAACGTACCTTGTCTATTTGCAGGTTTTCCCGCAATTGTAAAAGCAGGAGCCCAAGGGCCATTTGGTCCGTTTATTGAAACTTGCAGATACATTAAATCAAAGTTATGAACATCAACACCCTCAATCTCCCAATAAGTATCAAATCTCAAACGACCATTAAGTTCGCCTGTAAAGTCAAAACTTGGTGAAATTAAAGAACCATTGTTTGCACCATTTGCACCATGAGCTCCTGGTAATCCACCACATTGGTTTGAAGGATTTCCAGCCCAATTTTCACCTACAAAAGAGTAAGTTAAAGTATCAACATAAGAATAATATTTAATGTTGGCTGTTGGCTGTGGAATTCCAAATTGGTCAGTTACCAAAGAAGGAGGTAAAAGACAAGCATCATCAGGAAACTGAAGCAAACAAGGAGGAAGTCCTGGAATGACACAAGTTTCAACTTGAGGATTTGCGACTGGGTCAGGAACTGGAGATAAAATCCTCCATTTTACATACTGTCCACTTGGTGAAGTATCAGCATCTCCCCAACCCCAAAAATTACCAAGTTCAAAACTATCGAAAAACGGAGTTAAGTTGGTAACTGGAACTGTTGGTCCACCATTTACTATTGGCGTTGAATTTTTACTTGGGTATTTTTGAGAGTCAGGGTAATTCTTTTTTGCCATTTCGAGTCTTTCAGCACTTGTGAGACGAGCAATCTCGTCTGCATCAATTGCGAAAGAATCAGAGACAAATCCCGCTGAGCTAAGCAAAAACCCGCTACTTAGTAAAAGGAGATTAGTAAGGTTTTTCATTTTTGGTTCTCCTGGGTTAGTGTTATTTTCAAAATATTATTTTCATCTAAAGTTATTAAATTTCATTATCTACATAAAACATACCAAAAATTAAAATCATTCCATTCATTTCTTACAAATGGTCTTTATCAATTTACAATGCCATAAATGACGTTTTAGGTACTGTCTTACGTCGCTACTGACATAAACGAATCTTAGAAATTTTAACTTGCCTAAAATTTCGAATATGGAAAAATAAAATACAAAAAATTTGTTCAAATACATAAAAAATAAAATATTGAACTGAGTCATTTTTTCCAAGATTGACTTTAATTCGTTTTTTCGTTTTATTCGGCGACTATGGAAATTTTAATAAAAAACAAAAAAGTTAACTTCCTCTACATAATTTTAGAGAAAATCGAAGCTGGAATCTCTCTAAAAGGAACAGAAGTTAAGTCTCTGAAAGCAAGAAATGCGAGTATTCCGGACGCATTCATTCGTTTCAAAAATGGTGAAGCGTTTTTGCGAAATGTTCACATAAATACTTTCAAAGAAGGCACTTACAATAATCACGAACCTCTTCGCGAACGAAGACTTCTTTTGCATAAAAAAGAAATCGAAAAGCTAAGAAAAAAAGTCGATGAAAAAGGGCTAACAGTTGTCCCTACTAAAATTTATGTAAACAATAAAAATATCATTAAAGTTGAAATTGCTCTCGTTAAAGGTAAGAATGTCCAAGACAAAAGACATACTTTAGCCGAACGAGACCAAAAAAGAGATGTCGAAAGAGCTCTCAAAAAAGGATTTTAAAAAATGTTTAAACCTGTTGAAGAACAACTTGCAGTTTTAGGAAAAACTTGTTTAAAAATTGTCCCTGAAAATGGGCTAAAAGAAAAACTCGAAAAATCTTATAAAACTAACACACCTTTGAAAATAAAATTAGGATGCGACCCAAGCAGACCAGATTTGCATTTAGGACATTCTGTGGTTTTAAGAGCTTTGCGGAATTTCCAAGACTTTGGTCACGAAGTAATTTTGATTGTTGGAGATTTTACGGGAATGATTGGCGACCCGACAGGAAAAAGTAAAACTCGCCCGAATTTGACATTAGAAGAAACTCGTAAAAATGGACAGACTTACTTTGACCAAGCATCTAAAATTCTTGACATCGAAAAAACAAAAGTATTTTACAATTCCGAATGGCTCGACAAACTTAGTTTCCAAGACGTGATTAAACTTTCGGCAAATTACACAGTTGCACAAATGCTTGAAAGAGATGACTTTGAAAAACGTTACTCGACTCAGCAGCCTATTGCGATTCACGAATTTCTTTATCCTCTTTCGCAAGGTTACGATTCGGTTGCAATTGAATCAGACATTGAAATTGGTGGAAACGACCAGCTTTTCAACAACCTTGTTGGAAGAGAGCTCCAAAAGGCTTACGGAAAAGAACAACAAATTGTAATGGTTTTTCCACTTTTGGAAGGAACTGACGGCGTTCAGAAAATGTCAAAATCTCTTGACAACTACATCGGAATTGACGAAAGTCCTTCTGAAATGTATGGTAAAACGCTTTCGATTCCTGACAACTTGATTTACAAATATTTTGAACTTTGTACCGATTTAACAGACGAAGAACTTTCCGAAGTCAAAACTGCTGCTGAAACTGACCCACGAAATACAAAACGAAAACTCGCAAGAACAATCGTTGCACTTTACCACAACGAAGAAGAAGCACAAAAAGCCGAAGAAGGTTTCGACAAAATTTTTATCAAAAAAGACATTCCCGATGAAATTCCTGAATTTGACGCAAGTGCTTTTGAAAATGAAATGCTCGTAACTGACTTTCTCGTCCTTTCAAAAATGACAGCCTCAAAAGGTGAAGCAAAAAGGTTAATCAAAGGTGGCGGAGTGAGTCTTAATGGAAATAAAGTTGCAGATTTCTTCGCAAACTTTACACTCGAAAACGACCTTGTTGTCAAAGTCGGGAAACGTAAATTTTTGAAAATTAAAAAATGAAACTGAGTTCCTTACGCTCCTTTCGGAAGTAACTCTCTAGAAAATTATTTTTTACTGATTGGTAATTCACTATTTGGTGAAAAATGAAAGTTCAAATGAAAATACACATTCAAGCAAATTACTCACTTCTTTACTTTCTCACTTGGGAAGAAGAACGTGCTTTGGAAAAACTCGACGAAATCTCTAAAGAACTTCGCCGAAGATTTTTCGTTTGGTCGGAAACCAAAGGTTTAAGGAATTACGTTACTGACAAACCCGAAGAAGAAGACCTTAACGACCCGGAAGCACTTTTGGATTTTATTGAAAATTTTAGTGGAAAAGGGATTTTTGCACTTTTGGATTTTCACGAATTTTTGAACGACAGAACTGTAAAACGCCGTCTCAAAGAAGTTGGGCAGAAACTTAGGAAATCTCACAAAAACATTGTCCTTGTTTCTGCAACAATGAATTTGCCAATTGAACTTTCAAAAGAAGTTGTAGTCCTTGACCTTGATTTACCTTCTGTAAAAGAAATCGGCGAATCTTTGGACAAAATTACTGAAACTTTGAAAACCAAAGACGTTAGCGTCGAACTTCCGCCGAACATTCGTGAAAAGATTGTGAAAGCAGGACAAGGCTTAACTCTCATCGAATTCAAAAATGCAATCGCAAAATCTTTGGTAACAAATCAAGGGCTTTCGCACCAAACAATTCCCGGAATTTTGGACGAGAAAAAGCAACTCATTCGCAAAACAGGAATTCTCGAATACTTTGAACCAAACGATACTTTGAAAAATGTTGGTGGTTTGGAAAACCTGAAAGATTGGCTCACGACTCGTGCAAGTGCATTTTCAAACAGAGCAACTGAATTTGGAATTCCGAACCCGAAAGGTCTTTTGCTCGTCGGAGTTCAAGGTTGCGGAAAATCATTAACTGCAAAAGCCGTTTCTTCACACTGGAAACTTCCACTTTTACGCCTTGACGTTGGAAAGATTTTTCACGGTTACATCGGTTCTTCGGAAGCAAACGTTAGACAAGTGATTCAACTCGCCGAAGCAATTTCGCCTTGTATTTTGTGGATTGACGAAATCGAAAAAGGAATGTCGGGAACTTCAAGTTCAGGCTCAACTGACGGAGGAACAACTTCAAGAGTGGTTTCGAGTTTGACAACTTGGCTTCAAGAAAAAACAAAACCTGTTTTTGTAATTGCCACAGCAAACCGAATCGAAATTCTTCCACCCGAACTTTTGCGTAAAGGAAGGTTTGACGAGATTTTCTTCGTTGACTTGCCAGAGCAAGAAGCACGAGAAGAAATTTTTAGAATTCACGTTGAGAAAAAGAACCGAAATCCCGAAAAATTCGACATCACAAAACTCGCCGAAATCAGTGAAGGTTTTAGTGGAGCAGAAATCGAACAAGCAGTAATTTCTGGACTTTTCGAGGCATTCAAAGAAGACCGAATTCTCAAAACCGAAGACATCGCAAAAAGCATCGAAGAAACTGTCCCGCTCTCACAAATGATGAAAGAAGAAATCCAATACTTACGAAATTGGGCAGTTCTAAGGGCAAGAAAAGCTTCGGACAGAATTACGAATTAGAAATTACGAATTACGAATCAAAGTTCTATCCGATTGCTAAAACCCATCTGATAGATTAAAAATGAAATGGAATTAAAAATGGAAAATGACGGCAGAAAAAGAAGTAATGTGAAAATTGGATTGGAAGTTGAAATCGTGCAGAAACAAGACCAACGAACAGGCGAACTAACAGACGGTTTCGTGAAAAGAATTCTCACAAATTCAGCAAATCACCCACACGGAATCAAAGTGATGTTAGAAACAGGCGAAGTCGGAAGAGTAAAGAATATTTTGGGGTAAAATATTTTTTTTAATCTTCAATCTAAAAATTCAGGAAAAATATCAGATGAGTAAACCAAGCAATGAAATACCAAATCGTAAGTTAGAACTTTATGATAAATTAATTGCGTGTAATCCTCAAATTGAGAGAAAGGGAAAAACTACACCTTACACATCTTTGAATGGACATATGTTTTCTTTTTTGTCTAAAGAAGGAGTAATGGGATTGAGACTTTCAAAAGATGACAGAGAAGTTTTTATTCAAAAATTTAACGGTAATCTTATTGAGCAACACGAGCGAACTATGAAAGAGTATGTAGAAATTCCGAGCGATTTGTTAGAAAAAACAGAAGAGCTTTCAGAGTATCTTCAAAAAAGTCTGAACTATGTTTCCGAATTAAAGCCAAAGCCCTCCAAGAAGAAAAACTAAATTTTTAATTTTTTTGAGTAACTCAATTAATCGTGAATTTGCTTGGCTATGAAAAAGGGTAAATTAAATTTTATAAATCACCTACCGAATAAAAGTTATGTTAGAAACTGGTGAAATCGAAAGAGTGAAGAATATTTTGGTCTGATGATTTATTTAAAATCTTATATCATTATTTTCTTACTCAATAATTAACATTTTAACTATGAACTCTCAAAATGAAACTTCAAGAGAAAACATTAGAAAAGCTTAGAAATTTAATTAACGAAGAAACTGAATATAGAAGCGGACCCAACCTTATTTCGTTTTTTAACCAGTTAGGGTTTAAGGATAAATACTATCAAGGATTCCCTTCTCGGTGGATTTATACGGATGAAAAATTAAAAGAAATAAATGGAACTCCTGAAATTGACCAATGCATAAAAAAACTATTCTCACCAATTAACTTTGTTAATAGAATAAAGGAATTAGATAAATTTATTAATGATTTCAATAGTTATCTCTCTTTTGATAAATGGAAGGTAGTGAGAAAAGATGCTGAAATTTTATTAGAAAAAGCAGAGACAATAGTTATTGAAGACTTCACTATTGATAATGAGGAAAAGGCAAAAGAAGATGAATTTTTAATTCAGGAGTTTAAAGACATCTCGCTTGAGAAATTAGATTTGGAAGAGTTAATTGTTGGAATCTTAAAGAACAGACTTGAGGAAATTAAAAAGTGTTTGGATACTAATGCACCTTTAGCTGTAATCTTTCTCTGCGGAAGTACTTTAGAGGGAATTTTGCTTGGAATAGCTTCAAGAAGTCCTCAGAAGTTTAACATTGCTAAATCTGCTCCTAAAGATAAAGATGGTAAAGTAAAAAAGTTTCAAGATTGGACATTAAATAATCTGATTAATGTTTCTTATGAAATTGGTTTTTTAAAAGAAGATGTTAAAAAATTTAGCCACTCTTTAAGAGACTTTAGAAATTATATTCATCCTTTTGAGCAATTAAGTTCAAATTTTGCACCCGACAAACACACAGCGAAGATTTCCTGGCAAGTATTGAAAGCTGTAATTTATCAGTTAGGGAATAAAAAATGAAACCGAAACTAAGTAAATCTCTTTTCTGGGACGTTGAATACGAAAGTATAAACTACGAAAAGAACTCACGTTTTGTAATTGAACGAGTGTTGACTCGTGGAAACTTTCAAGATTGGCGAGAACTCAGAGATTTTTACGGCTTAGATAAAATTGCAGAAGAAGTCATAGAAATTAGGTACTTAGACAAACTCACATTCAACTTTTGCCACAAACTCTTTAACATTGAAAAAGAAAAATTCAGATGTTACAACACCGAACCGTCCATCCGACAACTTTGGAAATATTGAAATGAAAAAGACAATTACAATAATTTTAATTCTTCTAAACTTAATTGTGCTATTAGGTCAGATTTGGCCTGAAGGAGCTCCTCCTTTTGCAAGAACTGTAAACATTATATTTTTAATTGGTTGCCTTATGTTTTTAGTTTTTTCTTTACAAAAAGACAAATCTAAAACCAAATAAAGAGTTAAATAGTAGGAATTAAGATTATGCAAAAAATTTTCTTATTAATATTTTTTGTTTGTTTCCTCTCTTGTTCTATTGAGGAAAGCTATAACGAAAATTTGGATGGCAATCCCAAAAGTGAAATGGTGTTTGATAAAGCAAAATGGCAAATCAAAGAAGGAAACGATTACCTATACAGAGATAAAATGGTGAATGACATTGTTTACAATTATACAATAAGAACTTTAGATAAAAATAAGATTTTAGCTCTACTCGGAGAACCTTCCTATTACAGGGAAAACAAAAACTTCCTTTATTATTTGATAACTGAAAAAAGCCTTGGACCTTGGACTTTACATACAAAAACTATGGTGATAAAACTTTTAGAAAACAATTCGGTAGATTGGATAAAAATTCACGAGTAAAATCTTAGAACAAAAAAATTATTTTGGAAAAACTCTAATGAACAACGCAGACAACTACAAAGAAATAAATAAAAATTCGTGGAATCAAAGAGTCGATGTGCATTTTGATTCTGCAAATTACGACAATGAGTCTTTCATTAAAGGCAGAAATGCTTTAAATGAAATCGAACTTGAGTTGCTCGGAGACATCAAAGAAAAATCAATTCTGCATCTTCAATGTCATTTTGGACAAGACACAATTTCACTAAATCGTCTTGGTGCAAAAGTAACAGGAATTGACTTTTCCGATAAAGCGATTGCCAAAGCTAAAGAATTGGCTCAAACTGTAAATTCCGATACAAAATTCATTTTGTCTGACGTTTACGAATTGCCTAAAAATTTAGACGAAAAATTCGACATCGTTTTCACAAGTTACGGAACAATTGGTTGGCTTCCTGACCTTGACAAATGGGCGAAAGTAGTGTCTCATTTTTTGAAGCCAAACGGCAAATTTGTGTTTGCAGAATTTCACCCTGTCGTTTGGATGTTCGATGACAATTTTCAAGAACTTAAATACAGCTACTTCAATAAAGAAGCAATTGTCGAAACGGAAGAAGGAACTTACGCAGACCGAAACGCTCCGCTTACTTTAACTTCAGTTGGTTGGAATCACGATTTGAGTGAAGTCTTGAACAGCCTAATTAAAAATGGACTTGAGATTAATTCTTTCAATGAATTCGATTACTCACCTCACAATTGCTTTCTTGAGACAGTTGAAATTGCTCCAAGCAAGTACCGAATCAAACATTTAGAAGACAAAATCCCAATGGTTTATTCGATTTTAGCAACAAAGAAATAGTTTTATTAAAATCTAGTAGAATTAAGAACACAAGAAGTATTGACTAGAAAATTTACTCCATAAATTACCTAAAGCATTTCTTTCTTAAAACTGACCAAAATTTTCGCCTTTGGAAGGAGAGAACAGAAAAAAAATCAAGCGAAGCGTTAGAACTTTTTTCAGGTCTGCTTAAACAAACGTCAAATTTTGAGACAGGCTAAAATTCACGACTTTGAGTAAAATCAATTAGTCATTAATTCACTTTTATTAAATGCAAATTCTTAATATTTTTAGGCGACCTTTTAATTTTGAAAAATAAGGAAAATTAATGAGCAATTTTGAAACAATAGAAAAAGCAATTGAAGCCTACAAAAACGGCGAATTTTTAATCGTAACTGACGATGAGAATCGTGAAAATGAAGGCGACTTTTTCATCGCCGCAGAAAAAATTACACCTGAAGCGGTGAATTTTATGGTTACTCACGGAAGAGGAATGGTTTGTGTTTGCATCACTCCTGAAAGAGCCAAAGAACTTGAACTCGAACAAATGACTCAAGTAAACACAGCACTTCACGAAACTTCTTTTACCATTTCAGTGGATTACGTTCACGGAACAACAACTGGAATTTCTGCTTCTGACAGGGCAAAGACAATTATGGCTTTTGTTGACAAAAATGCAAAACCTTCTGACCTTGCTCGTCCCGGACACATTCACCCGATTGTTGCAAGAAAAGGCGGAATTTTGCAAAGAGCAGGACACACAGAAGCAGTCGTTGATTTAGCAAAACTTGCAGGCTTTCAGCCTTGTGGCGTTTTATGCGAAATCTTGAATGAAGATGGAACAATGGCAAGAACTCCTGAACTCAAAGAAATGGCTAAGAAGCTCGGAATCAAAATGATTACAATTGCAGACTTGATTGCTTACAGACAAGCACGAGAAAAGTTGATTGTAAGAGAAGTCGAAACAGTTCTTCCGACTCAGTACGGAGAGTTCAAACTTTTTGCTTACTCAACAACAATTGATGACAAAAACCATCTTGCAATTGTTAAAGGAAATATTGACTCTAACTCACCAACTTTAGTTCGTGTTCATTCTGAATGTCTCACAGGAGATACTTTACATTCTTTGCGTTGCGATTGTGGTTCACAACTTGCTTCTGCGATGAAGCAAATTTCAGAAGTAGAAAGTGGAGTAATTGTTTATATGCGACAAGAGGGACGTGGAATCGGATTGGTGAACAAACTCAAAGCGTACGCCCTGCAAGACAAAGGTTTTGATACTGTTGAAGCAAACAAGAAACTTGGTTTCAAAGCAGACTTGAGAGAATACGGAATCGGAGCTCAGATTTTGAAAGATGTTGGTGTTGGGAAAATGAAAATCTTAACTAACAACCCTAAAAAAATTGTTGGGCTTGACAAATACGAGTTAGAAGTCGTTGAAAGAGTTCCTCTTGAAATTGACCCAAATCAAGTCAATGAAAATTACCTTAAAACAAAAAGAGATAAGTTAGGTCATTTAATTCTCACTAAAGGTTCAGCCGAGTAAATGAATTTCAAAGAGAATTGGGAATACAAGGTTCTTTCGATAAGCCTTGCTTTGATGCTTTGGTTTTACGTTGTGCTTTCTGACAACTACAAAACCACTGTAGAAATCCCAATTACTCTTACAAATTTAAGACCTGACAAAGTTATTGTTAGCAAAATCCCTAAAGGTGCAGAGTTTATTTTTGAAGGACAGGGAAGTTCACTTGCCTTTTTGAAATACTTTCGTTCACCTGAAATTGAGCTTGACCTTTCGCCTGTTACTGACTCAATAAGTTTTTCAATGCAAAGTAATTTGCAAGGAATTCGAGGAGCAGGTTTAATCGGGAAAGTCGAGCCAATCGCAGTTGTTTATCCTGATACAGTTCGAGTAAGACTTGGAAATATTATTACAAAGAAGATTCCAGTAATCAGTAAAATTGCATTTGAAACTCTTTCGGGAAGAACAGTAATTGGTTTACCAAAAATCAAACCTGATTCGGTTGAGATTCGCGGAACTGAAATGGCTTGTGCAAAATTTAAAGAGGTTGAAACACAGGAGTTACTACTTACTGAACTATTCAAAGATGTTACTTATAAAGCCCAACTCGAAACTTCAAATTTTTCAGAAGTTGAGATATTGCGAAATGAGGTAAGTATCACTGCGGAAATTCAAGAAATTGGTGTTCGTAAATTTTCAGGTGTAGAAATCAAACCAATTTTCCCACCAAGCAACAAAGAGATTTATTTTAACCCTTCAAGTGTTGATGTAATTTTGGAAGGCGGAATTGATTACTTAATTTCAATTCCAGAAGATTCGGTTTACGCAAAATTTGATTTTAGAAGAAATTGGCGTTACGGACAAACCGATTACAAAGTGGAAGTAAATTTACCGCGTTGGGTAACAGGCTTTCAAGTTCAGCCTGAAGAATTTAGTTTGATAATTAGAGAGAAATTTTAGAAAAGAAAAGACCTGAAAGGTTTTCAAAACCTTTCAGGTCTTTATTCTTTATACTAAAACTTTTTTAAGTTCTTCTGTGAGAGTCGGCACAACTTCGAAAGCATCGCCAACGATTCCGTAGTTTGCAACTTTGAAAATCGGAGCATCTGCATCTTTGTTGATTGCAACAATGAACTTAGAAGAAGACATTCCTGCTAAGTGTTGAATTGCACCTGAAATTGCGATTGCAATGTAAAGAGTAGGAGAAACTGTTTTACCTGTTTGTCCAACTTGTTCAGAATGTGGTCTCCAGCCTGCATCAACAACTGCTCTTGAAGCTCCAACTGCAGCTCCGAGAACTTCTGCAAGGTTTTCAACAATATTGAAGTTCTCTGCTTCTTTGAGTCCACGTCCACCAGAAACAACAATATTTGCTTCTGACAAATCCATTTTTTTACCAGCAGCAGCAACTATGTCTTTTACAAGTGCTTTTATGTCGCCAGGATTTACATCAACTGATTCAACTGCACCAGCTTTTGCATTTTCTTGAGCAGTAAAAACATTTGGTCTAAGACTTGCAACTTGAACATCTGAATTAAATTCAACTTTTGAAATTGATTTTCCAGCATAAACAGGACGTTTTGCAACGAGTTTGCCATCAGCAACATCAAGTTCAGTTACATCAGCTGCCAAACCAGCACCAATTTTTGCACAAAGTCTTGGAGCAAGGTCTTTTCCAAGAGCAGTTGCAGAAAGTAAAATAACTGTTGCACTTTGCGAAGAGACAACGCTTTGAATTGCTTCTGCGTAACCTTCAGTTGAATAATTTTGTAAAGCAGAGTTGTTTCCAACTAAAACTTTGTCAGCACCATATTTTCCGAGTTCAGAAGCAAGAGAATCAACTCCGTCTCCGAGAAGCAAAGCACAAACTTCTGTTCCTAATTTATCAGCAACGCTTCTGCCTGCTGTGAGTGCTTCGAATGTAGTTTTCTTTAATTCGCCGTTTCTGTGTTCAGCTAAAACTAAAACGCTCATTTTTTATTTATCTCCAAAAAATTTAATTCTAAAATTAGATTACTTTTGCTTCGTTTTTGAGGCAATCAATTAATTCTGAAACATCAGCAACAATTTTCCCAGCACTTCTTGCAGGAGGCATTTCCATTTGAGAAACAGTAGATTTTGAATCGGCAACACCAACTTCAACAGTGTTTACAGGTTTACGTTTTGCTTGCATAATTCCACGCATATTTGGGTAACGAGGTTCGTTCAACCCTTTTTGGGCAGAAATTACAGCAGGGAGTGAAAATTCTACGATTTCTTTTCCGCCTTCAACTTCTCTTTCAGCTTTCCCGTTTGAACCGTCAATTTCAAGTCCAACAACAACAGAAACAGAAGGAACTCCAAGGAATTCTCCGACCATTTGTGGAACTGCAGAAGAGTCATCATCAACAGCTTGTTTTCCGAAAAGAACTAAGTCGTAAGAGTTTTTACCGATTTCGTCAGCGAGAGCTTTTGCAGTTGCGTAAGAATCACCAGTCCAGTTATCGGATTTCAAATGAATTGCAGAGTCGGCACCCATTGCAAGAGCAGTTCTGAGCGAAGAAACAGAGTTATCAGCACCAAGTGTAACAACAGTAACTTTTCCACCTTGAGCTTCTTTTAATTTGAGAGCTTCTTCGACAGCTATTTCGTCATAAGGGTTTAAGACAAAGCTTATATCCGAAGTATCTATTCCATTACCATCTGAGTTAATTTTTATCCTTGAAGCGGTGTCAGGAACGTGCTTCACACAAACAATTATTTCCATTTTAGTTTACTCCTAAATGGTTAGTTAATTTATGATTAAACTTATTATTGTAGTAAAAATAAAAAGCTAAGAAATTTATAATTTTTTCTTCAAAAAGTCAATTGAAGATTCGAACCTAAAATTTGAAAATAATTCTAAGTTTTTCTGAAATTTGGCAACAATGATTTTTATATTCACGGACTTTCAGTAATGTAAATTTTGGTTTACTAAAATTGATTAGAGCGTAAGACTCACATTAAATGTGAATTCCGCTTTTTATTTAACAGAAAAATATAAAAAGGCTCAAAAATGGTCAGTAAAGATTTTGTTTTAGAACAATTAAAAAATATAAATTATCCTGGTTTTTCAAGAGACATCGTTTCTTTTGGTTTGGTAAAAGACCTCTTTGTCGGAGAAGGTGAAGTTCACTTTAAAATGGATTCAGCAAAGTCAAGCCAAGAAAATTTGGCAAAAATCAAAGTAGAAGCTGAAAAATTACTCAGAAGTTTAGATGGTGTTAATGACGTAAAAATTTCATTCCAAATTAAACAAGCTAAGAAAGAACCAACTCACGGAACAGGTGAAGTCGGACCTCACGGAGTCAGTCGCGAAAATCCAATCGCCCCAGGAGTTAAGTATAAAATTGCAGTTGCAAGTGGAAAAGGTGGAGTCGGGAAGTCAACTACAAGTGTAAACCTTGCACTTGCTCTCAAAAAATTAGGATTTTCAGTTGCGGTTTTTGATTCTGACATTTACGGACCGAGCATTGCCAGAATGCTAAAAGTCGAAGGTCAAAAAGCCAAAAGTATTGACGGCAAAAATATGGAAGCTCTCGAAAATTATGGAATCAAAACGATTTCGATGGCAAATTTTGCAGGAGCAGGAAATGCTTTGATTTGGCGAGGTCCAATGATTCAGAAAGCAATTGAACAATTTTTAAGAGATGTGCAGTGGGGCGAACTTGATTTTATGATTATTGATTTACCTCCCGGAACAGGCGACGCACAACTTACTTTTTCACAAACTGTTGACCTTCAAGGAGCAATGATTGTAACGACACCGCAAAATGTAGCTCTTCGAGATGCTTACAAAGGAGTTGCAATGTTCAAGCAAGTGAATGTTCCGATTATGGGAATTGTCGAAAATATGAGTTACTACGAATGTTCAAAATGTGGCGAAAAAACTCACATTTTTAGTCACGGCGGTGGAAAAGATGCAGCAGAAGAATTGGAAGTTCCTTTCCTTGGTGAAATTCCAATCGAAACAAAAATTCGAGTTGGCGGAGATGAAGGAGTTCCAATTTTAATCTCAGAACCAGAATCATCAGTTTCGCAAGAATACATCAAAATTGCCAAAAAACTTGTCGGCACGATTCAAGACAAAGACCTTTTAGCAAAAATGCAGTAGAAAAATCAGGACTTTTTCTTAGCTTCAAATTTCTGCTCCTTCCACTCGAATTTTAAGAATTGTCCAAGTAGTCCAAGAATTGTTACGTAAGGAATGTGAAGCAATTCCATCAGCGGAAAAATTGGAATTAATTTCCAACTTTTCCAATTTGAAATTCCCCAAAAAATTACTAAAAACTCTATGAGTGTTTTTGTGAAAAAAATTCCTAAAATTGCTTCTAATTTTACAAAACCTGAAAACCATAAAATCGGTGAGATAAAAAGTAAAAAATTAAAAAGGTAAACACTTCCAAGCAAAATTTTGGTTTTTAAAGTGTAACTTTTACCTTTTGAAGCGTGTCTGATTCTTTGGTTAAAAAATGCTTTTGCAGAATTTGGTGGGCTTGTTAAAACAGAACTTTCAGGACAAAAAACAATCTTCCAATTCGTCAAATCTCTTACCAAATGCAAAAATAAATCGTCGTCTCCTGAAATGAATTTTGCGATTTTGCTAAAACCTCCGACTTCTTCAAATACCTCTTTTCTGTAAGCCAAATTTCTGCCCGAACAAGTCATCGGAAACCCGAGGGCGATTGTTCCTGCGTTCACACAAGCAAGGCTCAATGTGTCAAGTTCTGCCAAAAGAGAAAAAAGTCCTTTTCCTTTTGAAGGAGAATAACCCGTTACAAGTCCGACTTTCGGTGTGAAGTAATTTAAAGTTTTTTCAATCCAATCTTTTTCAGGAATGCAGTCGGCATCAGTGAAAAGCAAAATTTCTCCTTTTGACTCAGAAATTCCAAGACTCAAGGCATTTTTTTTCGGAGCCATTTCTAACTTTGAGTTTTTGTCAACAGTTAGGAATTTTAGTTTTGCAAAAATCTTTGAGAATTTTTCAAGAACCGCTAAAGTCCCATCTTCTGACCTGTCATCAACGATGATTAATTCAAAATTTTGGTAAGATTGGTTTTTTAAAGAATCAATCAAAAAGGGGAGGTTCTGTTCTTCATTTCTTGCTGCAACAATTACACTAATAAACTCATTTGTTTTTCTTGGCTTAGCTCTTCGGACTTTCAAAATTCCTACCAAAAGCCCAAAAACTAACAAACAGTAAATAATAAGTAATGAACAATAAACAATTAACAATGGAGAATTGCTATAAATTTGAAAAATTGCTTCCAAGAATTAAACTTTAGAGTTTTTGGTTAACAAAATATTTTTCGCTATTCACAGGTTATTTTTAAAGAACTTTTAGGTTCTTGAGCATTCCTTCAGTCATTCCGTCAAGGTCAAATTCGTGTTTCCAGTTCCACTCATTTCTTGCACAAGAATCATCAATTGATTGTGGCCAAGAAGCAGCAATTTTGTCTCTGTGGTCAGGAACAAATTCAAACTCGAAACTTGGAAGGTATTTTTTAACTGATTCGGCAATTTCCAAAGCAGAGCAAGAAAATGCTGCAAGATTGAATGAGCGGTGTTTCAAATTCTTTTGAGGTGCTTCCGATAACTCTACTATTGAACGAAGAGCGTCAGGCATAAACATAAAAGGTAAAATTGTTTCGGGGCTAACAAAGCAAGTACTTTTTGTTCTTGTTGCTGCGTCGAAATAAAATCCGTTTGCGTAGTCGGTTGTTCCTCCACCAGGTTTGACATCAGAAGAAATAATTCCAGGATAACGAAGTGTTCTGAAATCAATTCCGTAAACTTGTGCGTAGTATTCGCCGAGTAATTCAATTGAAACTTTTGTGATTCCGTACATTGTGTTCGGTCGCATTACTGTTTCGTTTGGAGTGTTCTGTTTTGGAGTTTCAGGACCAAAAACTGCGATTGTTGATGGAACGATTACTTGGGGAAGTTCAAATTCACGAGCAAGTTCGAGAATGTTCCGAGTTCCAAGTAAATTTACGTTAAATGCAGTTTGTGGGATTTTTTCGCCTGTTGCAGAAAGAATTGCTGCCATATGAAAAATTTTTGTAGGCTTGAACTTCGTGAAAACTGCTTTGAGTGATTCGTAACTTGTAACGTCAAGGATTTCCCAAGGACCAATTTCTTGTACGTGAAAATTTGGAACTTGAACATCAGTTAGAACGACATTCTCATTACCGTATTTTTGTCTTAAAAGTGCGACCAATTCAGAACCGATTTGTCCGCAACCGCCTGTAACTATGATTTTTTCCATTTTGCCTAAAAATTAATTTTGTAAGGAGTTTAAACAAAAAAAGGCGAGAATTAAATTTCTCGCCCTGAAATATTTTTAATCGTTACCTTCTGCTTTTCTATCTGCAATAATTGTTTTTGCTGTGTCAGAAGGAACAACTTCGTAATGTGAGAATTTACGTCTGTGTGAACCTTTTCCTTGAGTCATTGAACGAAGAGAGTTTGAATATTTGTAAAGTTCTGCTAATGGAACTTGTGCTTTGATTACTTGGAAGTGACCAGAAGTTTCCATTCCGAGAACTCTTCCACGACGTGAAGAAATATCGCCCATTACATCGCCCATATAATCTTCAGGACAAAGAATTTCGATTTCCCAAATTGGTTCAAGTAAAACAGGACCGCATTCCATAAAACCGTCTTTGATTGCCATTGAACCAGCCATTTTGAAGGAAAGCTCGGAAGAGTCAACGTTGTGGTAAGAGCCGTAGTGAAGTGTAACTTTTACGTCAACAGCAGGAAACCCAGCCAAAATTCCGTTGTCCAAAGTTTCTTTGACACCTTTTTCAACAGCAGGAATGAATTTGCCCGGAATTACACCACCGACAATTTTATTTTCAAATTCAAAGATTTTACCTCTTTCAAGAGGTTCAATTTTGATGTGAACATCTCCAAATTGTCCTCTTCCACCACTTTGTTTTTTGAAACGTCTTTGGATTGTTTCGAGTGATTTTGTGATTGTTTCACGGTAAGGAATTTTTGGAGCTTCGACACCGATTTCGATTCCGAATCTATGTTGAATTCTGTCAATAATTATTCCAAGGTGCATTTCACCTTGTCCACTAACGATTGTTTGTTTGAGTTCGTCGTCAACAACATATTTGAAAGAAGGGTCTTCTAAATGAAGGGTTGAAAGTGCAGAAGAAATTTTGTCTTCATCGCCTTTTGATTTAGTAACAATCGCTTCACGAATTACAGGAACAGGGAAATTGATTCCTTGTAAATTGACAATGTGTTTTTTCTCGCAAAGAGTTTCGCCAGTATGAGTGTGTTTGAGTTTCGCAACCGCACCAATGTCTCCAGGGGAAAGTTCGCTAACGTCTGTTCTATTTTTTCCATTCATCGTGTAAATTGTTCCGATTCTTTCAGAGGCATTGTGTTTTGGATTGTAAAGTTCAATACCAGAGTGAACATTGCCTGAATAAACCCTAAAGAATGAAAGCTCACCAAAGTTTTTAACCCAAAGAGTTTTGAAGAAAATCATTGAAACATAATCATCTGTTGTTTTTACTTGAATTGGATTTCCATCTGCGTCAGTTGCTTCGGCAGTATCGTGAATGAGAGGTGAAGGAGCGTAATTTACCAAAACGTCAAGAATTCTTTTTGTACCAATATTTTTTGTCGCACAAGCACAAAGAACAGGGAAAAGTTCAGATTTTCTGACAGCTTCGTGAAGTCCGTGTTTCAATTCATCTTCTGAAATTAATTCATCACTTAAATATTTTTCCATCAAAGTGTCATCGTGTTCTACAATTGCCTCAACGAAGTGGACTCGGTAGTCAGCTATCTTTGGCTTAATATCTTCAGGAATTGCTTCTTCCGTATAATTTCCAGAGCCATCAGTGTCATAAACTAAATATTTCATTTTAAGCAAATCGACGTAACCAACAAAATTCTCACCTTCGTGAACTGGAATTTGTATAACAGCTACATTTTCCCCGTAACTTTCACGAAGCATTGAAACACATTTTTCAAAATTTGAACGCTCTGCATCTAAACGATTAATTACAAATACTTTTGCCATTGCAACTTCGTCAGCCAAACTACAAGCTTTTTCAGTTCCAACTTCAACTCCGTGGTCAGCTTGAACAACAATTAACGCAGTGTCAGCAACTCTTGCTGAAGAAACAACTTCAGAAATAAAGTCAGAGTAACCAGGAGCATCAATTAAATTTAGTTTGTGGTCATTCCAGTTAAGATGCAAAAGAGCAGAGTCGATTGAAATTTGCTTTTCGATTTCGTCTTCGTGGTAATCCGAGACAGTTGAACCGTCGGCAATGTTTCCCATTCTGTTAATTTCTTTTCCCATAAAAAGCATTGCTTCCGATAAAGAAGTTTTTCCAACGCTTCCGTGTCCTATGATTGCAACATTTCTAATTTTTTGAGAATCCATAAAATATTCTCCTCCTGGGGATTGATTAAAAACTTTATTTATTTATCAAAATAGTTCAAAATTTTGAACTCCTAATGTATTAAGAAAATGTTGCAAAATTAATGAAAAAATTATGTTTCCATTCAGTTTGTTTGATTTAAGTTAAAACTGAGATTAGGCAAAATCTTTTTGACTTGAAATTAAGGAAAATAGATTCAAGAAAATTATCAAGTCAGATAAAAAGATAATCTATAAAATCCTAACTTTATTGGAAGAATAACTTTTTATCTACGTTATCTATCAAAATTCTAATTTGCAAATTTTCAGAGGAAAAATTAATGCTAGTAAAATCATTTTCGTTAACAATTTTAATAACACTTTTTTTACAAAATTTACTTTTCGCAGGTGCTTGGACACAAGGGGAAGGAAAATACTACCAAAAATTTTCACTAAACATTCTTGAGACAGACAAAGAGTACGGATTAGAAGGAGATAAACAAGGTTACGCTTCTGCTTTTGAAGCTCAAAATGGAAAGTTTAGTGATTCAAATATTGGTTTTTACATTGAATACGGATTTACTGAAAAACTTACTTTAATCTCAAGTCTTTCAGCTAAAAGACTTAACTCAAAATTTGAAGTTGGAGTAAACCAAATCGTTTCAGAAAGTATTACAACAACAGGTTTGAGTGATTGGGTTGTCGGAGCAAGATTTAGAATTCTGAAACTTGACCCAATTGTTGCTTCTATCCAAAACGATGTTACTTTACCATTTCTTTACGATAAAAATGATGCTCTTGCACTTGGTAATGGGAATTATGCAAATCATTCAAAAATTCAGCTTGGAGCTTCACTTTATCCTTTACCAGTTTATTTAACTGGAGATTTTGGTTATAAAATTTATAGTGGAAGTGATATGAATAATGAAATGATTTACGGATTTGAAATTGGCTTTAGTTACCAAAACTTACTTTTCAAAAACTCTCTTGACGGGATTCAAAATTCAAAAGATATAAGCTCAATGGGTAGTAATTCATCAGGAATAGTTACAAGTTCAGGAAACCAAAATTCTTTAAAATGGAGTTCGGGATTAATTTTTGAATTCAAGGAAAATATGCAACTTAATCTAGATTTCTCAAGAACTTTAAGAGGGGAAAACACACTCGCCTACAACAGCTTTTCTCTAGGAATCGCTTTTACAAATTAGAAGAACTAGTAGAGACGCACGGGGGCTGTACGTCTAAAATCACTTTGTGTCTTAAACCAAAAATTAAGTCTTTTGTGGTTTCTTTTGGGCAGCAGGAAAAAGAACGTTATTCAAAATCAATCTGTAACCAGGAGAATTTTTGTGTAAATCAAGTTGTGTCGGAGGGTCGCCAACTAAATGAGTGTAATCTTCTGGGTCGTGTCCTCCATAAAAAGTAAAAGTTCCTTCTCCGAATTTTCCGTGCAAATATTTTACTTCGTTTGTTGGTGTTGACTCACCCAAAATTATCACATTTTCCTTAATCAATTCTTTCTTGAAAGCGGTTGTAAGTCCCATAAAGCCTTTGACAACAGAAGTGTGATTTTGTGTTAGCATTGTTGGGACAGGGTCGTATTTTGCAGAAAAATCAAAAAGTGAAAAGTAATCTGATTCAGCTCCACGAAGGAAAAGTCTGTTTCTTGGAGTTGTGTCAATGTTTGAGAATTCAGTTTGCATTGGGTCAGTGTAAACCACAAAGTCTTTGAAGGCGAAAGTTTTATCGTAATCGATTTTCTTTTGTGCATTTGGGTCGAAAGGGTCTCTATCGTAAACTGTTCCTGCAATATCAACTTTGTCAGCAGAAAGTGCAATGTCAAAACTGTCTGTTGCTCCACACATTGCAAACATAAAACCTCCTGCCGCAACGTATTCTTTAATTCTTTTTGCAACTGCTTTTTTTGAATCTGAGACTTTTGAAAAACCTAATTTTTTTGCTAATGCTTCAGACTGAATTTGTTGCTCAATGTACCAAGGAGCATTTGCAAAACTTGCGTAAAATTTGCTGTACTGTCCTGTAAAATCTTCGTGGTGAAGATGAAGCCAATCGTAATCGTCAAGTTTGCCTGTCAAAACTTCTTCATCAAAAATCTTTTCGTAAGGAATCTCTGCGTAAGTCATCGCAAGTGTAACTGCGTCGTCCCAAGGAAGTTTACTTTTGGGAGTATAAACGGCAACTTTTGGTGCTTTTTCAAGCATTATTGTTTCCATATTATTTTCTTCAATAGTTGCGAAAATTTTTGCTTCTCCGCCAGCAGCAATCACTTCATAATTCACTCCGCGAACTCGGCAAAGTTTTTCAAATTCTGAGTGTGAATCAAAAAGGAAAGAACCTCCCCTGTAATTCAAAAGCCATTCGACATTAATTCCTTGTTCAAGAATTTTATAAGCAATTCCATATGCCTTCAAATGGTCACTTTGGGACAAATCCATTGGAATGAGTAGTTTCTGAGCAAAGGAAATTCTGAAACTCAAAACAGTTAAAAACAAAATCAAAATATTTCTGAACATTTTTTACAACTTTCGGAAAAAAGGTTAAACTCTTAAGGGTAAAATTACTTGACAAGTAATGCAAACTTAACTTACTTTCACCGCCTAAAAAAGTGATTTTAAAAGTAATGAAAAAAAGCATTGTTAAACTCAAAAGACATTTTTTACAATTTATCTGAATTAAAAAATTCAAAACTCTTTACACTAAAAAGTTGTGGTAAGACTTTTTTTAGTGCTTTTGCCTGTCTTTCGTTGGCTGTGATTTTTTTCTGCAATTTTTGTTTTGCACAAGGATTTAAAGAACTAAAAATTACAGGTGATTTACCGTTAAAAAATCCGAAAAGTTTCGACAGAGACGGAAGCGGTTTCTTTTACATAGCTGACTCAGGAAATAACCGAGTTGTCAAAGTTGACTCTTCGGGCAAAATTATTCAGACAAAAGGCAAATACGGTTGGGCAAATGGAAAATTTGATTTGCCAATCGATATTGACGCTTCGAGTGGACTTGATATTTTTGTTGCAGATTTTAACAATAGGAGAGTGCAGAGATTTGATAGAAATTTGAATTTTTTATCGGTGTTTCCGAGTGAAGAAAATAATTTGAGTTTTGGGAATGTGGTTTCTGCTGTTCTTTCTTCTCAAGGCGATTTGATTTTTTTGGATTCGGAAAATGGAGTTTTGCAAAAAGTTGGTTCTGACGGAGAATTTGATGAAACTTTTGAGTTTGCAATCGGTTCAAGTGAAATTCAACTGCAAGAGCCTGTCAGAGTCAGAGTGAACAAATCGAAAAAAATTGTTGTTCTTGACAGGAAAAGTCTTAAACTTTTTATCTTCGATTACTTTGGTAATTTTTTGACAGACTTTGGCGATAAATTTTTGGAAAAACCAATTACTTTTAGAATTTACAATGGTGAAATTTTGGTTTTAGATTCAGACTTAATTTATTCTTTTAATTTTAGCGGTGGAGTAAATTATCGAATGAAAATTCCTCAAGAACTTAAAGGAATTACAGATTTTTTAATCTTCGATAAAACATTAGTCTTTTTGCAAAAGGATAAAATTTTATTTTGGGAAGATTTTAAGAAAAAATGAAAAAAATAAAATTGATTTTAATTTTTGGACTTGTCTTTTTGTGTTCAAATTTTGCTTTTGGTAATGAGATTGAAAATTATTTTAAGCAAGGAAATGAACTTTACACTCAAGGAAATTTTGAAGATGCCTTAGGTAATTACTTAAAGATTTCTAACTCAGAAGTTGAAAGTTTCGAACTTTTTTACAACATCGGAAATTGTTACTACAGATTGAATCAAATCGGCAATGCAATTCGCTTTTATGAAAAGGCGAAAAATATCAACCCTGAAGATGAAAATTTGCTTTACAACTTAAAGCTTGCAAACAATTTGACAATCGACAAAATTGAACTTCCTGAACCAGATTCTTTTACAAAATTTGTGAACTCTTCTTTGCAGTTTTTTACTGTTTCGGAACTCGCGTACATTTTTGTCGGATTGACTTGGGTTTTCGCAATATTTTTAGTGCTTTTCATTTTTAAGAGGAACAAGCTTTTCCTTTACATCTCTTTAGCTTTTTTAGGCTTTGTGGTTTTGGAAGGAATTTTCTTTAATTACAAATACAGCCTTGACACGATTCCTTATGGAGTTGTTGTCGGTTACGAAGCAAATGCTTACAGTTCGCCGAACAAAGATTCGCAAGTTGTTTTTAGCATTCACGAAGGAACAAAAGCACAAATTTTGAGAAAAACAGGTGAATTCTTGGAAGTACGTTTAATTGACGGAAAAACAGGTTGGGTTCTAAGCGGACTTTTTGGTAAAATTTAATTTTGAGGGTAATCGTGAAATATTTAGTAATCTTTTTAATTTGTGTCAATTTTATCTCTTGTGGTTCAACTTCTGAAGTTGTTAAACAAAGTAAAAACAGAGTAGAGCAATCTGCAAATTCTCAAGATGAAAGTCTTGATTTTGCAAAACTTCCGCCCGTTGATTTTGAAATTATTCCGACAGAAAGTAAAAAGCAGGAAGAGGTTAGTCTTTACTTTGGTGAAGAACTTTCTTCTAAAGTTGACACTACGAAACAGAAAACTTTCCGAAAAGCTGAAGGCTACAGAGTTCAAATTTTTTCAACAAAAAATTTTGAAGAATCAAAAGATGTACAAGCGAAGTTTATCAAACTTTTTCCCGAAGAGAAAATTTATTCTGCCTTTGATGAGCCTTACTACAAACTTAGAACAGGAAATTTTACCTCTCGTTATGATGCCTCGAAATATTTGCAAAAGATTTTAGATAAAAAATTTAAATCTGCTTGGGTTGTAAAAACCGAAGTTGAAATTGAAGATTAGTAAGTTTAGTGAGTAACTAACCAATCTGACAATCTGTTACTGAGAGCTTTAACTGCTTTGTCTAAATCTTCAATATTGCAATCGCACTTCTCACTAACGGAGAAAAGTGAGCCGTCGTAAACGTCAACGATTCTTGCGTTGATTATCCAAGAATTTTCATTCCCAAGATTCCCAACACTTCCAATCAAAATTTTATTTGCTCCTGTTAATTCGCCGATTCTGTCTCTACAAATTCCTTCGTCAACACATTCGCTAACTTGAAAATGCCACTCTTTTAATATTTTGTCAATTTGAGCTCTTTCAACTAAGTCGGCAATATCTTTTTGGGAAAATTCGGAAGTTAGAATTTCTGTCAAAATCATTGCTTCACCTCTACTCAAAGACTTGGTTTGTGGTTCAAGAAACAAAATTGCCAACTTGTGCTTCGGAGCTTCTGCGAAAAATTTTTGCTGTGAATTTTGTGAAAGAATTTCAGGTTTAGCTTCAACAACTACTTTCTGAACTTCTCGCTCTGTCTTAGAAAATGGAATCGGGATTTTGATGTTTGGTTTTCCGTAAAGTCCATAAAATTCATTTAACTCTACGAAAACAGGTAAATCTTCTGCTCTTAGATTTGTGTAAACAGTGAAATTTATTTTCCTTGATTCGTTCGGAAGTAAGTTTCCAAATGAAAAAGATTTCTTACTGTCTTGAGTGAAAAAAGTATCTTTCCCAAGACGTAAAATCACGTTTGTATTTTTTGCTAAGCCTTTTCCTGTGTTTCTGACAGTTGCTGAAATTTGAATTACTTCGCCAGAATTTGCTTCGTTGTTTCCGTCAGAGTCTGAAAACTCAAGATTTGTCAGTTCTAGTTTTGGAGCAACGAATTTGCGAGTTTCAAATTGAATTTCAGTTTGTGGAGGTTCAAAACCACTTGCTTCTTCAAAGGAAATTTTAAAATTAACTACTTTTGAATTAACAAATTTTGTTGCTGAAATTGGAAAATCAAAAATCATTTCTCGGTTCGCAAAAACTTCTCCGATTTCGATTTCAGATTCAAAATTTAAGCCGTCAATTTTGTTTGGTGTAATTTTGGCTTTAAGTCTGTACGCATTTCCGTTGCTGTCATTTTTGAAATGAATTTTTACAAATCCTCTTTCGTCTGCTTCGAGCAAACCATTTTTTGAAGAGTCGGCAAAACTTAAGGTCGCAGAAATTTTCGGTGGTTTCGTCGGGTCAAAAATTACTTGAGGTTTCCAAATTCTTTCAACTTCTGAATCGCTTACCCAAACTTCTCTACCTTGAAAACTTACTTTTATCCAATCAGGTTTCCCTTGAATAATTTTGAACTCTTCGTCTTTAGCAAAACTCCCTAAAAGGTAACTGAGGCTGTCTTTCTCTGAAAAAAGATTTCCTTTTTTAGTTGCTCTTGCGTAAGGAATTGTCCAATCGAGTGAGTTAAAAATGAAATTCTCAGTGTAAAGTTTGTCTTGGGTTTTTACAATTAAGTTTAAGTCTTGTGGATTTTTAAAAGAAACTAAACCGAAATCATTTGGAAAATTTATGACAAAACAACCAGAGTCGTTAAGTGTGAAGTTTCTTTGAGTTTCTCCAATTTGAGCCAAAATTTCTTCACTTTTTGGTGTTAGAATTTCCTCAACAGGTTTGCTTAAAGTTGTGTCTGCATAAAAGAATGGTTGCCTCTCAATTTTGCGGTCAGTTTTGTTTTTTATATAAAAACCTGAAGCTAAAAGCCCTGCTCCTGTTGCAGCCATAATTGTTGTTCCTGTGTCAACTTCGGGAGCATTTTTCTTGTTTCCAACAATTAGGGAAGCAATTAGTAAAAATCCGCCAAGACCAGAGGCTAACATTCGGTCCTTGTACTCGGCTTTTGTTTTGTACTTTGCGTAAGTTTCGTAAGTAAAAGAAAGGATTTTGGTAATTTTGAATTTTGCGGTTGGTTGTTCGGGAGTTGGTTTTTTCAGAATTTCGATTTTGTAATCTGTTGAAACTAATTTTTTGGTGTCTTCAATTCTCTCAACATTTATGAAATTTCCTTTTGTGAGTTTTGGTGAGCAACTCGATAAAAGTTGAGCAGTAAAAACAAAAATTATTACAGAGGAAACGATTCGGCTTTGGCAAAATCGAAATAATTTCATTTGGCTTTCCCTTGATTAAAATGAAAATGACTTTTTGAAATCACTACAAAATTGTCAAAGGAATGTTTAGGCTTTTGGTGTGTAAAATTTGAGTACTAGTGCATTGAATGCTAAGTCTTCAACCCCTTTTCCTACCACGAAAGACACGAAAAAAGAATTTTTTCCTCTCTCCTTTCGAGCTTTTCGTGTTTTGACTTTAGAGGGCAAGAAACTTAGTATTTGTTACATTAGTGTTTTAGTAACGAACTTCTTCTAAAAAAAGACCTTGTGGTGGTGCAACTCTCATATGAATTGTAACTCTTTCATCTGATTTTAAAATTTTTTCTAAATCTTCTGAAGAATATTTCCCTATTCCGACTTCAATTAAAAAACCTAAAATCATTCTGACTGTTGAATGTAAAAATCTATTTGCCTTGATTCTGAAATCAAATCCGTCAGCTGTTTCTAAAATTTCAATTTTTTGGATATCACAAAAGTAATTTTGGACTTCGGTTTTGGCTCTGCAAAATGAAACTAAGTTTTGTCTTCCAAGAAAAACCCTAGCAACCTCATTCATTTTTTCCAAATTAACTTGAGTTTTTAAAATCCATTTGAAATTCCTTTCCCACAAAATTTTCTTGGAAGCTACTTGGTAAACGTACTGTCTTGATTTTGCACTAAATCTTGAATGAAAATCAGATTCGACTTCAGAAAGGGATTTTAGAAGAATGTCTTTTGGTAACATTTTGAACAAAATATGAAACATTTTTTCAGAATCCATAGAACTTGTTGTATCAAAATGTGCGACCTGGTTTTTGGCGTGAACTCCTGCATCTGTTCTTCCAGAACCGTGAATTCTAATTTTTGAATTTAGAAAACTAGATAATTTTTCTTCGATTACACCTTGAACTGTACGAACTTGATTCGCTTGGACTTGCCAACCTAAAAAATCAGTTCCGTCGTAGGTTAATGTTAATTTTATTCGTCGAGAGTTTTCCAATTTACCTTAGGTTTTGTTTACAATTGAACGCCAAAATGAAATGCTAATATCTTCAACTAATGATTTGTGCTCTTTATCTTTTTTATCGCTAATTTCATAACCAAGAGCTGTGAAGTACATTGCTTTTTCAAAAAAAGTTGAGATTTGATTCACGAATTCAATTTGTCTTGCCATTTCAAGCGGTGAATCAAAAATACCTTGAGTGGTAATGTAATTAATCAAATTTTTCTTTGCCAAAATTGTTGCAAAAATTACTTCACTTAACTCAATCTTTTGACTTTTGCGTTTCAAACCCAAATTGACAAAATTTTTTGCAAATTCGCTATGGCGACTTGTGTCATTCATCCAATCTTTTAAATTGCTGTAAACAGCAATTACTTTGTCGTGCAATTCTGTTTGCCCTAACTTGTGGTAACTTTTTGTCGAAGGATTTGAAGTAATTTCAGCAATCCAATTTTCAGTTAATTTCTCGGCATTGTCTTCAAGCATTTTTGCTAATTTATTTATTAACATTTTTTCACCTCTTTGTTAAAATTCAAAATTTTAAAACACAAAAGTGAATAACAATTTTTAGACCAACTTTAACTACTCTTTAAAGCAATTTATTTAGGGGTAAAGTCTAAAACATCTTAAAATTAAGAGAAAGTGTTTTTTATGACTTCACAGGCAATTTGAATTTGCTTCTTAGAAACGTCAAGATGTGTAACAGCTCTGAGTTTTCCAATTCCAAAAGCTACTAATAAAATTCCTTCTTTTTCAAGTGCTGCTAAAGCTTCTTCGTTTGAATTGAATTTTGTCTTTGAGATGTCTAAAATGACAATGTTTGTCTGCAAGTTTTCAAGGTCAATTTCGATTCCGCCAACTCTATTAATTTCTTCTGCTAAAAGTCTCGCATTTTCGTGGTCTTGTTCGAGCCTTTCGATGTTGTTTTCAAGTGCAAAAATTCCTGCTGCTGCCAAAAAACCTGCTTGCCTCATTCCACCACCAAAGGATTTTCTTACTCGTCTTGCTTTGTAGAAAAAGTCGTCGCCTCCTGCGATAATTGAGCCAATTGGAGTTCCCAAACCTTTGCTAAGGCAAACCGAAACAGTATCAAAATGTTTTACAATTTCCTTAACGTCAGTTTTTGAAGCAACAACAGCATTGAAAAGTCTTGCTCCGTCAAGGTGAAGTTTGAAGTTGTTTTTTTTAGTGAAAGCAGAAATTTCTTCGATTCTTTCCAAAGGGTAAACTGTTCCGCCTGCTCTATTGTGAGTATTTTCAAGGCAGACGAGTTTTGTTCTTGCAAAATGTTCGTTGTCAGGTCGAATCGCTGAGTTGATTTGTTCAATCGAAAGAAATCCTTTTTCAGCGTTTAGTGGGTGAATTTGAACTCCTGAAAGTGTTGCGGGAGAACCTGCTTCGTAATTAAAAATGTGTGAACCGTATTCCAAAATTACTTCATCGCCAAGAGTAGTGTTAATTCTAACGCAAATTTGGTTTCCCATTGTTCCGCTTGGAACAAAAAGGGCTTCTTTTTTGCCAAGTAATTCCGCAGCTTTTTCTTGAAGCAAGTTGATTGTTGGGTCGTCTTCAAAAACGTCGTCTCCAACTTTCGCTTTAAACATTGCTTCAAGCATTGCTTTTGAAGGCTTTGTAACCGTATCGCTTCTTAAATCAATCATTATTTTTTCCTATTTGTTTGTAACTTTGGCTATGAATTTTACCAATGAAATTTTTAGAAAGCTAATTCACTTAGCTTACATTTTAATTCCAATTTCTTACTACTTTCAAACCAAAAGTGAATTTCTAACTTGGTTTGTTCCTTTTGCATTTTTGTGCTTAGCTATTGATTTACTAAGGCTTAAAGTTAAAACAGTTCGTGAAATTTTTGATTCTCTTTTTGGAAAAATGTTGAGAGGAGCAGAACAGAAGCGACTGACAAATGCGAGCCTCTTTATTTTTGCAACTTTGATTACAATTTTAGTTTTTGAAGACAAGTTTGTTGTTGTAGCAGGAAATTCAGTTGCAGTAATTTCCGATACTCTTTCTGCTTTGCTTGGTAGGAAGTTTGGGAAAAAGAAAATCTTCAAGCAAAAATCTTGGGTTGGTTCGATTAGCTTTTTAGTTTCCTCTTTCGTTACAATTTACGCTTTTCCTGAATCTAATTTAACAATTGCTTTTTGTGGGGCTTTAATGGGAACTTTAACAGAAATTTTTTCAGACAAAATCCCAGATGATTTTACTATTCCGCTTATTGTTTCAAGCGTTTTGTTTTTATTAACTCTTTGACCAATCTAAAGTAATTTGTTATTTTAGAAATTCTTTCAACCCCAAATTTTATAGAGTACACAAGATGAATTTTTTAAAGTTAAGTTTTTTCCTAATAATTTTTTCATTTGCCAATCAAGTTTTTGGATTTGACGACATCAAATTTTCGAAATTTATTCCGGAAGCGAAACACAGAATGGCTTTGAGTGAGATTTCAGATTTTGGCGTTAGCGAAAATGGAAATTTCTACGTGCTTGATAAAAAAAGTAATTCTCTTCATTCTTTTAGCTCAGATGGAAAAATCATAAAAAGTTTAAAGTCGGGTTTAAAAAGCCCAAGTGGAATTTTCGTGTCTTCAAAAGACAAAATTTACGTTTGTGATACTGATAATAAAAAGGTTAAAGTTTTTAGCAAAGACCTAATTTCTGAGCTTGAATTTGGTTTTGCAGGTGGAAGTTACGGCGAATTAAATTCTCCTGAAGACATTGCTGTAAATTCATTTGGGCAGATTTTTGTGCTTGACCGAGATAGAAATTCAGTTTTAATGTTCAATGAGAAAGGCTTTTTTCTAAGTGAACAATCTTTTGAAGAGCCGATTGCAATTGCAGTTGATTTTGAAGACAAACTTAATGTGCTTTACAAAGAAGGAGATAACTTTGGAATTTATGTTTTTCAAAATTACTTTGAGAAATTGAACCAATTTTATCCTCTTAACAATAACCAAATAACTTCTAAGGAATTGGTTGATTTGAAAGTCAACGGTTACGGTGAATTTTATTTGCTTGATTCAAAGCTTGGAAATTGTTGGCATCTTGATGCAATGGCAAAGCCAATAGGAAGAAGGAAATTCGGTAACAAAAGTAAAAACTCTGGTCCGGCTGCTTTTAATGAAGCAAGTTTTCTTGCAGTAGTAACTCAGGATGAAAACTCAGATATTGTTTACATTGCAGACAAAAAATTTGGGTTAATTCAAGAAATTAACATTCAAATTAAGCAAAGCCGTTATGCTGATAAAACCGTTTTGTCAGAACCAATTCTTGTAGAGTTTTTGGGTGAAAGAAGTGTTGAATTTTCTGATTTAACTTTTACGGGCAAAGGGCTTCTTGCAACTTCAAAAGAAAATAACTCAGTAAAATATTTTGAATCTATGTCAATTCTTTCAGGTGGTCAAACTTACACAAAAGACTCTGCAAAAAAATTGGGTTTTGAAATGGGAGAGCCGAGTGCAACTGCAACTTTTGGAGACAAAGTTTTTGTTGTGAACACCGATGAACACCAAGTTTTGATTTTTGATGCAGAAGGAAATTATCAATTTAGTTTCTCGGAAAAGGGAAGCTCAGAAGGAAAGCTAAAATCTCCAACTGATTTGGCAATTTCAAACGATGGTAAAATCCACGTTTGCGATACCGACAACAACAGAATTTCTGTTTTTAGCACAGATGGGATATTCCTTAGCTTTTTCCCAAAAAAATCAAACCTTTTGGAAGAACCGAAAAGTATTGCGATTGACTCAAAAGGCATTATTTACGTTTTAGACAAATCAAACACAATTTACATTTTCGATGGTTCAAAAGCTCCGAAGAAAATTATTCCCGATTCCAAAGATTTTTCTTTCTCAAGAATTGAAGTAACCGACAGTGATTTATTACTTGTTGTTGAAGAAGAAACCCAAAGAGTACAAATTTTCAAGAATTTTCGCAAGGTTGCTGAATTTGGAAGTAAAGGTGAAAAAGAGGACTCAAACCGATTTGCTGAAATCAGTGGAATTTATTTTAACGCTTCAAAAAATGAAGTTTATGTAAGTGATTCGGAAGCAAAGAGAACCAAAGTTTTCAAAGTTCTCGAAAAACCTTCTGCTCCTAAAAATTTACGATTAGTAGTAACTGACCCTTTGCGTGCAAAACTTGTTTGGGAACACGAATTTAACAACTTGCAATTTGAAATTTACCGATTTAAAGATTATGCAGAAAAAGCTGAAAAACTCTTCGTTACTGATGCAAGATCTTTCACTATTTCTGAGTCAACGGAAGAAGTTTACGGATATTTTGTGAAATCTTACAAAGCAGGTTTGAGAAGTAATGCAAGTAATTCAATTGAAGACAAGGTTACGGCTGCGAGTCAAAACGTAAAGAAATCTAATTACTTTCAGGCAATCAAACATCTCAAGTCATCTTTGATTTTTATCGAAAACAAAGATGAAGTAACTGACAAAATTATCGAACTTTACATTCTTTCGCAAAGAGAAGAACAAGCGAATGGGAATTTCCGTTTGGCACTTTCTTACATTGATGAAGCATTGGAAATTCAGCCTAACAACCTTGACCTTTTTGAAGAAAAAGTTAAGTGTTATAAAGGACTTGGAGATTTGGATAAAGCGATTGACATTTACTCTCAAATTCAGTCAAAATTTGCGATGAACAAGCAGTTTAATGTTGCTTTTATGAAACTTTACATTTTTGCGAATAGATTTATGAAAGCAATAATTTTAGCCAATAATTACCATTCCAAAAAAGGATTTGATAAAAATATCGAATTGCTCAAAGCAAAGGCTTACGAAGGAGATGTCGAATTCACTGAAGCACTAAAAATTTACAAAACAATTCTTTCTAAAACAGGCGACAAGAATTTACATTTAAATATTGGCGATTTATATGTTGAAATGAAACGTTATGAAGATGCGATTGCTGAATATCAAAAAGCTCAAGACATAAATTACCCACGTTCAATTGTTTACTTAAAAATTGGAATTGCAAACTACGAAAAAGGAAATTATCCTGAGAGTTCATTCCAAATTGAAAAGGCAATTCAGATTGACCCGAAACAAGCTGAACTTCACTACAATCTTGGAAAAGCCTATTCAAAAGACAAAAAGAAACAAGAAGCCGTAAATGCTTTCAAAAGAGCAATTGATTTGAACAACAGTTACTTTGATGCTTACCTTGCTTTAGGAAATGATTATGAAGTTCTGAATCAACTTGACGATGCACAAGTTGAGTATGAAAAAGCTGTCAAACTTTCTCCAAAAAATGTTGAAGCTCGTTTTGCTTTAGGAAAAATTTATTTGAAAGCAAAGAAAGCAGATGACGCAGTTGCAGAACTTACAATTGCAAATGAAGAAAATCCTTATTCAAATGAAATTTTGGCTTTCTTAAAAGAAGCTCAATCACTGCGAAGAAAAATAAATATTACAAGAGACCCAATCGAAGTTGCTGACTACGATTTAGTAAAAGTTTTCCCTTCACTTTGGGAATACTACAAAACTCACCCAATCGGAACAATTGAAGTTTTTAATACAAAAAATCGCTCTGTACTTGATGTAAAAGTTACTTTGGAAGTACCAAAAGTTTGTGATGAGCCTTTGGAGTTTATAATTCCGACTGTTCTTGAAAATCGAAAAGACGAATACTTGCTAAACGTTAAATTCAACGAAAGTCTTTTAGAAGCAACGACAAGTGCGAACTTGACTTTGGAAACAACACTCACGATTTTTTACAGAGTTGACGGAACGCCTTACACCAAAGTCATCAAAAAAGACCTCGAAATTCAAAAACTCAACGACATCAGTTGGCGAGATAAAAAACAAATTTCTTCATTCATAAATCCGCGAGACCAAATAATTCGTGATTTGATGACCGAAAAAATTATCTCACAATTTTCAGAAGTCGGAAGCAACGCTCCACTTTCCAAACAAATCCGTCAAGCGATGCAGATTTTCACAGTTCTTGGAGATTTGGGAATTAGTTACGTCGCTGACCCAAACACTCCTTACGAAACTGCTTCTTTGAGTACCGATGTGATTGATTACGTTCAATTTCCTGTCCAGACTTTGCAAAGGAAGGTCGGCGATTGCGATGACCTTGTAACTTTGCTTTCAAACTGTTACGAATCAATCGGAATTGCAACAGCTTACATTGACGTTCCGGGACACGTTTTCTTGGCTTTCTCACCTTACGATATTCAAGAAAGTAATTTGACTGAGCAAGGCGTGAAAGAAGATATGGTTATAAAAAGATTTGGTAAAATTTGGATTCCAATTGAAACGACTTTGCTTGGAAAATCAACTTTTTACGAGGCTTGGTCAAAAGGAATTCAACGTTACAAGGAAACAATCGAAAATGGTGAAATTCCTGAAATTATCGAAATTGCAAATGCTGCAAAAATTTATCCGCCTGTGAACTACACTTATAAAAGTTCTTTGAGCGGTTTAGGTTTAGATTCAAGAGCTTTTGAAGCAAGTAAAAATAAATTTCAAAACGAAGTTCAAAACATCGCAAACATTTCAGAGAAATCAATTGAAAATCAACTTAAAGAAGCAATTTCACAATACCCCAAAAACTCCTTCTTACGTAACAGACTTGGACTTTTTTACATTCAACAGAAAAAATACGGCAAAGCAATTGAGTCTTTCAAAGCGATTTTGAATTACGATGCGACAAACGTAATTGCCATAAATAATTTAGGAAATGCTTACATTTTCCAAAACAGACTTCCTGAAGCAGAAACTTACCTTTTGGAAGCAACTGAAAAGAAACCTGAAGATGCAGGAATTTTGGTAAATCTGTGTAAACTTTACTTGGAGCGAGGTGAGAAAGCTAAGGCGGAAAAATTTTACCAAAAAGCTTTTATGGTCGATACAGACTTTGTTTTAGAAAATTTTGCAGACATTTCACAAGAATTTAGGAAAAACTAAAAATGAACTTTTACAAATTAATTTCAACAATTTTAACCTTAACATTTTGTGCAAGTTTGCAAGCTGAAACAGCAACTGTTACATTTTTGGTTGGAAAAGCCGAATACAGAGATTCAAAGACTTCTCCTTGGAATGTTTTGAGCCTAAATTCAATAGTTTCAGGGACAGGTGAACTAAAGACTTTTTCAGACACAGAACTCGAACTTACTTGGAATGAATTCGACAATGTTTCTGAAATCGGAAGTAGCGAAAATATCCAAGTTTCAAAGTTGCTCAAAAACTACGAAGAAACGACAAGTTGGGACGACAAAGCACTAAAACGCCTGAACAAGTTAGTTCGCAAAAAATCTTCAAATCGAATCAAAGCCGTTGCGGGAATCCGTAGAACAGAAGTCGAAGCAACAGGCAACAAAGATTTTTACTGGATGGAAGAAAAGGAAGTTGATTTTGATGCCGCTTACCAAGATTTTCTTGACGGAAATTTGGCGAAAGCAGCCGAGCAATTCGAGAAACTTTTGCACCAAAACCCAATCAGTGAAAATGCAGAATTTGCGAGAGTTTACGCAGGAGTTACTTACGCAAAACTCAAAAAGTCAAAAGAAGCAAAAGAACACTTCACAATCTTTCTAAGAGATTTTCCCGAAAGCACTTTTAAATCTTACGTTGAGGAAGGTTTGCAATCGATAAAGTAGTTTTTTTATTCGATATAATGAATTTCAACTAATGATAGATAATAGGAGAAAATAAAATGCCCTTTAGAGACTCAGATATTGCAAAAGCAATATATAATAGAAATGTTCAAAGTATAGTTTCGTTATTCTTTAAAAACGAAAATAATATACCAAAAATAAAACATGGATTTAATACTGAAACTGAGCTTTGGGATTATAAAAGCAATTCTCCAAAAATAGCAAGAAACGATAAAATAGCTTTAGAAGATTGGGCAGAGATGTGTAAAGATATTTTAGCTTTTCATAATCAAAAAGGAGGAATAATTTTTTTTGGTATTGATGATGATTTTAAATTTCTTGGGGCAAATACTACATTAGATAGTAAAAAAGTTAATGATAAAATTAAGAAATATTTACCTGATACAATTTGGGTTGAATACCATAGAGAATTTATACAATCAGATCAAAGGTATTTAGGTATTGCTATAATTCAACCTAGAGGACCTGTTTTTGAAAGATTTACTTACACATCTCCTAAAAAATATAACGGAAAGCTCATTTTTAAAAAAGGGGACTCAGCGATAAGACAAGGTGATTCTTCCATAATTATAAAACAAAATGAAGTGAATAAATTTCATAGTAATAAATTAAGCCCAATCCTAAATAAAATTTATACAGTTGATGAAAGTTATTTTAGAATACTACAACCAGATTACAATAAATTTGTAGAAAGAAAAGAACTGTGTAAAGAAGTGTTAAACTCAATAAACGATCCAAGAGTCTCAGTAACATCTTTAATTGGAATTGGAGGAGTTGGTAAAACAGCAACAGCAACTTGGGCAGTTTTAGAAGCCTATAAGAAAAGTCTATTTCGTTTTATTGTTTCAATTACTGCAAAAGACAGAGAACTTACAGCATTTGGTATAAAAGCTTTAGAACCTAAACTTACTAGCTTTGAGTCTTTGTTGAATGCAATTTTTGATGTACTAGGGTTTCCAGAATTAAAAACTAATAGTATTTTAGAAAAAGAAAAAGAGGCAAAGGAACTTCTTAAAAACTCTGACGGATTACTTTATGTTGATAATTTGGAAACAGTTGATGACTTAAGGATAATTATGTTTTTAGATTCATTACCTGTTGGAGTTCACGCGATTGTAACTTCAAGAAGGTCACGTGTTAGAGTTGCAACAAGACCAATTGAGGTAAAACAATTAAATGAGAAAGAGGCCATAAGTTTTATCAAAACCTTATCAGAAGAATCAGGGTTAAAATATTGTAGTTCATTTTCAAAAAATGAATATTTTAGAATAAGAAACTCATGTGATGGAATCCCATTGGCTATGAGATGGACATTAACTAAATCTAAAACACCTCAAGATGCCTTAAGACTTGCTGAAAATATTACACATAGAAGTTTACAAGGGGAAGAGCTATTAGAGTTTTGTTTTAGGAGAGTTTTCCAAGAAATGGATTCCATTGAAAAAGAAATTTTACAGATTTTGTCAATTTTTAATCACCCAATACAATATGAAGCTATAATTGTTGGAATGAACATGGATGGGTTACATGAAAGAGTTTCTGATGTAATTGAAGGATTGATTGAAGATGCTTTAGTAAATAGGATTTTTGATACAGAAACGAACGACTATAATTTTTTCTTGTCGCCAATTACAAAGTCTTTTATTTATGCTGATGTTAGAAAAGATAAACAATTTGAGAAAAATATTCGAAAGAAACTTACTCGGTATTTTGAAGCGAATGATATTCAGGGAGAAGAAAAAAGAAAAATTATTAGAGGTATTCGCCAAGGAGAAAGTAATAATGAATCCGCACTCATTGATTTAGCAATTTCTGCAAAGAGAAAGCATGATATAGATGGAGCCGAAATATTATTGAATCAAGCTCTAAATAGAAACCCGAGAAGTTGGAAAGCTTCGAGAGAACTTGCAGAACTTTATAGAAAAAAAGAAAACCTTTCGGAGGCTCTAAAGTTATATGAGCAAGCAGCTATAAATTCTCCTAGAAGAGGCAATGATAAAGCTTTAATTTATAGAGAATGGGGAATGTTATTAAGACAATCAGGTTTACCTAAAGCAACTGACTACGCCATTGATAAATTTGAAGTCTCATTACTAGAGGCTCCAAATGATGAAATTACTCTTACGGCAGTTTCTCAACTTTATTATAAAAAAGGAATGAATAAAAAAGTTATAGAATATCTAGAACCATTGATAAATCATCCTAATCAAAGAACAAGAACCTTTGTTTTGCCTTTGCTTTTAAAAGCTTATAAAAACACAAACGATATTTTAAAAATTGCTCAGGTCAAAAAATTAATGGAAAATTAGTAACTTAATTAAATTCAATTCTCCATTTTAGTACTAAGTATATTTTTCGTCACTCCAAGCAACAGAAGAAATTTTCCACTTCTGACTAACTTTGACAAACTGAATTGTTTTTATTCCTCTTGAGGTGAAAAGCTCGTTATTTAGGATTCCTGATTTCTCATAAAAACTAAATCTTTGTGCAATGTTTCCGAAAATTTTTGTCTCACCTGTGATTTCAAATTCACTGAAATTCGTGAGCGTTCCATCTATCAGCATCTTTTCTCTTGGAGCAATAAAATCTTGCAAATTAGAAACAACAGGTTTTCCGTTTGTATTACTGATTAACATTCCTTCGGGAATGCACAAATCGAAAATTTTTTTAAAGTTTGGAACTTTTCCGTCAGTGTTTGTGAACAAATCAAAAAATCTTGCAGTTAGTTCGTCAATTTTCTTTTTGTCTTCATTTTGGTTTGGCGGTGCAAAAACCAAAGTATCTCTTTCTTGTGAGTCTTTAATACTTTTTTCAAATTGAAGACCAATTTTGTTCAAAAGTTTAATTGAAGTAACATTATTAGGTGCAGTGATTCCGAGAACCTTCTCTAAGTTTAAAGTGGTCTTTGCGTAAGTCATTGTTGCATTTGCACTCTCAAAACCAAACCCTAAACCTTCGTATTCAGGAAGCATTGCAAAACCAATGTCAACGTCTTCCAAATAACCTCGATTGACCAAACCGCACATTCCAATTGGAATTTTTGAGTCTTTTAATTCAACTAACCAAAGTCCGTAACCAAATTTTTTATAACTGCTAATTATCACTTTTTCTAAGTAGGTTTTTGCAGCTTCGACAGTTTTTGGTCCGTTTGTGCCAATGAATTTCCGCCAACCTTCCGAATTAACCAATTCAACAGTAAACTCAGCGTCATCAAAATTAAATTCACGAACTCCTAATCTTGCTGTCTCAAAAATCATTTTTGCATCCATTTAGTTTTTTAGGTTAAATTTTTAATGTTAATTCTGGAAAAAAAGGTTCTTCAAATCCTATGTTTTTGTAAACTCCAATTCCATCTTTTGTAGCGTGTAAATGCACAAACTCTAATTCCATTCCTTTTGCTTCTTCTTTTAACTTTTCTAATAAAATTGATGCTACACCTTTTTTTCTGAATTCTTTCAGAGTAAACATATTCAAAATGTATCCGCGTTTTCCTGATTTACCAATTCCGGAATAACTTGGTGGAGCTTTCCAAATTACGAGACAACTTGTACCAATTACTTGATTTTTGTATTCTGCGAACCAAGCAATTAATGTTTTATCTGACAATGCTTTGCTAAAATACTCGTTTAAGCAATTTCTAAGTTTTTCCGATTCTAATTCTGTCTTATTTGGAAATATTTCATTTAAAAATTCAATTCTGTAATTTGTTAAAACAGAAATATCTTTTTCTTCTGCTTTTCTATAAGAAATCTTTTTTGAGTCCATAAACTTACCTAAAACAAAATCAGTTACTTATTTTAATAATGTCATTCTTTTTCTAACGGAATAATTTCCTGCTTTGAGTCTGTAAAAATAAACTCCACTTCCAACTTGTTTTCCAAGCTCGTCAGTTCCGTTCCAAACAACAGAACCTTTTGCTTTGTCCAAGACAAACTCTTTCACCTTTTTACCCAAAATATCAAAAATTACCAATTTACCTTTCTCGTAATTCGTAATTCGTAATTCGTAATTTATAGAAGTTGAAGGGTTGAATGGGTTTGGGTAGTTTTGACTTAAGTAAAAATCCTCTGGAGTAGAGTTCAGATTTTCCTCTAAAGAAACACCTGTGTCCACCAGAAAGCACTGAAAGTTTTCATTTGTAGTTTGTGAAGTTCCTTGTTCCTTGAAAAATTCTTCATTTTCAGCTTTGACACTAAAACAGTAATTTCCAGTTGGCAAAGTTCCTGCCTGAATTGTTGCAAATGTGTCAGTTGTCGTAATTACTAAAAGTGAATCGGCAAAGTTAGAGGTTGAATCAATAACAACGGTGTAAGTAACAACGCTTCCATTTGGCGAAGAAGTTGATTCCCAAGTCAAGTTGAAATCTGAATCAGTAAAAACGGTGTCGTTTTCGGAAGGCGTTAAAAGGCTAAAATCTTCTAAGAACAATTCATTCACATCAAGTGTAAACATTGACCTTCCGTAAGTTCCGACAAGTAAAGTTCGAGTTGGATTGTGAATTTTAATTTCGTTAATCGGAACAGTCGGAATTTGTTCTCCAAGAAAGTGCCAATCTTCACCCAAATTAGTTGTGTAAAACGGTCCAACGTCAGTTCCGATGTAAAGAACTTCGTTGTCAACAGAGTCAACAATTACAGAATTTATCGGAGCATCAGGCAAATTTGAAGCGATTGAAGTCCAAGTCTGACCGAAGTCTTCTGTTCTAAAAATGTGTGGAAGGTTTTCGTCAATTCTGAAACCTGAAAGCGTAACGTAAGCAACTGAATCGGCGTAAAGGTCAGTCATTACTCTTGTAATCCA
Organism: Calditrichota bacterium; assembly: GCA_008501735.1. Taxonomy (GTDB): domain Bacteria; phylum CLD3; class CLD3; order CLD3; family CLD3; genus CLD3. The sequence continues at coordinate 75,328 of QQUF01000040.1, forward strand.
ACGAGTCGGAAGTTGGGCAGAAATTTCAGTCCAAGAAGTTCCGCCGTTTGTCGTTACTTGAACTGTTCCGTCGTCGCAACCAACATAAATTATGTCAGAGTTTACAGGCGAAACGGCAATTGTAGTGATTGTTCCAAAAGTGTAACTTCCACTTCCCGGACCTTGTGTCAAGTCAGGTGAAATAGGACTCCAAGAAATTGCGGAATTTGTACTTTTGTAAAGTTTGTTGCTTCCATAAAAAAGTGTGTTCGGGTCAAAAGGATCGAAAACAACAGGAGTTTGCCAATTTTTTCTGTCTGAATTACTAATTCCTTGAGTTGCACTTTGAAAACTAAAACCGCCGTCAGTTGAACGCTGTAAATTTCCGTACTGATATTCGCAATAAATTTTGTTTGAATTAGTTCTGTCCACTAAAACATAAAATCCGTCTCCGCCAAAAATATTCTGAAAATTCGTTCCGTTGACTTGTTGTAAAGTTCCGTTGTCTTGAGCTCCACCATAAATTTTTGTTGGATTCAAGTAGTCAAATTCCACGTTGTAAAATTGGTTGTTGGGTAAGCCGTTTAGTTTGAACCAAGTGTTTCCGCCGTTGCTTGAAGTGTAAAGTCCTCCGTCGTTACCACAGAAAATTTTGTTCGGATTATTTGGGAAAATGTAAATTGCGTGATGGTCAACGTGCATTGAACTTCCTGTAATATTCCACGAATTTCCGCCGTCAGTTGAATTGTAAAGATTCAAACCTGAAAGAAAAAGATTGTCGGGATTTGTTGGGTCAACCCAAAGTCTGTTGAACCACCAACCAAAAGATGAAAGTGCGTTGTTAAGGTCAGTTGTTGGACTTTGTGTCCACGAATTTCCACCATCAGTAGTTTTGTAAAATCCGTCAAAGTAACCGATTTGGTCAATGTAACTTGCGTAAAGAATGTTTGGACTTGAATTTGAAATTGCGAGACCGATTCTTCCACTGTTTGCACTTGCTTGTGGCAAGCCGTTTATTAGCAAATTCCAAGTTGTTCCGCCGTCAGTTGAACGGTAAATTCCACTTCCTTCGCCTCCGTAAACTCTGTTCTCAGGAGTTCGGATTCGTTGCCACATTGCTGCATAAATTGTATTTGGATTGTTAGGGTTTATCGCTAAATCAATTGCTCCTGTCGAATCGTTGACTGCCAAAACTTGTTGCCAAGTTTGACCTGCGTCTGTCGAGCGGTAAACTCCTCTTTCAGAATTTGTAGAAAAAAGTGAACCCATTGCCGCAACAAAAATGTTATTCGAGTTTTGCGGGTCAATTACGATTTTGCTAATGTAGTAAGAATCGGGCAAACCAATATTTGTCCAAGAATTTCCGCCGTCAGTTGACTTTGAAACTCCAAAACCTGCGTAACAAACACTTCCTCCTCCGGCATTTGGCTCACCTTGTCCGACGTAAATTGTATTTTCGTCATTCGGGTCAATTGCAATGTCGCCGATTGAAAGCGAAAGCTCGGAATCAAAAATCGGAGTAAAACTTGTGGCATTGTTTGTAGTCTTGAAAACTCCACCACTTGCACTTCCGATGTAAACTGTGCCTGGAGTATTTGGGTGAGCTTCAATGTCTGTAATTCTTCCGCCAATGTTTGTCGGGCCAACTTGAATCCAATCAGGTTGATTCTGAGTTTGAGCGATTTGCTGCATTCCCTTGGTTTTGAGAAGAGCTTCTTTGTAAGCACGTTGGTTTATGTCTTTTGCAGGATAAGATTTTTCAATAAAAAACCAATCGTTTGGTGCTTTAGGTGGCTTTTGTTCCGCACAAGAAATTGTGAAGATTAGCGTTAAAAGTAAAAGTATTTTCATTTTAAACTCTCTGTTTTGAATAGTTTCAATAAAATTTAAGCAAGAAACCCAAAAAATCACAACATTCAAATTTTTCACCAATCATTATCATTGCATTTTAGAGTCTTAGAAATTACATTTTCCACTTAATCAAAACAGCAAGGAAAACCAATGCTAACTAAAGACCAATTTGCCGACCTTTCGGAAAAAATTATAAAATTATCTCCTGCAAATGAGACAGAAGTAAGTTATGCAGGAAGTGAAAATTCCCTGACAAGATTTTCGAATAATATCATTACTCAAAATGTTATCAAAAAGGACGAATCAATTTCAATTTTATTAGTAAAAGAAGGTAAAACAAGTCGTGTGAGAATTCACGAATTTGACGACGAGTCAATTAATAAAGCCTTCAAAAATGGAATGGAAATTATGAGCCTTTCCAAAGAACACGATAAATTCCTTCCGTTGCCTGAAGCACAAAAATATCAAGAAATCAGAAATTGCTTTTTTGAAGACACAGCCAATTTTTCACCGATTGAAAGAGCAGAGCAGATTTCATTCGCAGTGAAAGAAGCGGAAGCTAAAAAATTATCAATGGCAGGAATTTATACTTCAGGTGAAACTCGTTCTGCAATGGCAAATTCAAATGGTTTAATAGCATTTGACAAAAGAACAAATGCACAAGTTTCATTAACTGCACAATCTGAGACAAGTTATGGTTGGGCAGAAGACGGAAACAGAGACGTTGCCAAAATTGACATCGAAAAAGCAACTCAAACGGCAATCGAAAAATGCCTTACAAGCCAAAACCCAACCGAAATTGAACCCGGAAAATACGATGTAGTTTTGGAAGCTCCTTGTGTAACTGACTTTCTTTCTTACTTGAATTGGAAAGCATTCGGTGGACTTGCTTACTTGGAAAATAGAAGTTTTATGGCAGGTAAACTCGGTCAAAAAATCTTTGGTGAAAACATCACAATCAAAGAAAATGCTTTCAACGAAATGAATCCGGGAAAACCTTACGATGGAGAAGGAATGCCAAAGAAACCTGTAACTCTCATCGAAAACGGTGTTTTAAAAGAAATCGTTCACGACCGATACACAGCTCAAAAAGTTGGGACTGAATCAACAGGTCACGGTTTTGGATTTCCAAATTCAATTGGACCTTACCCTTCAAATCTCGAACTTTCAGCAGGAAACTCAAGCCTTGAAGAAATGATTGCTTCAACAGAAAGAGGACTTTTGGTAACTCATTTTCACTACACGAACACACTTGACCATTTTAATTTAATTTTGACAGGAATGACTCGCGACGGACTTTGGTTAATCGAAAATGGTAAAATTTCAAGACCAGTGATGAATCTTCGTTTCACCGACAGTATTCCACGAGTTATGAACAACATCGAATTGATTTCAAAAGAATTGCAATTCAAACACACATTTTGGGGAAGCGGATTCGTTGTTCCTTCAATCAAAGTAAAAGACTTCAACTTCTCAAGCAAAACGGAAAGGTAGGAATTCCGATGCTAATTTTAGAAGAACTCGAAATTGTAAAATTTAAAAACGATTACGGCGACGAACTCATCACAAACCAAAAGATGAAATTCGGCAAAAGTTTAAATTTACTCATCGGTCCAAATGGTGGTGGGAAAACTACTTTATTAAAAATTTTACAGGCTTGTGTTTCATTTGATTTTGAGGAACTGAAAGAGAATGAATTTGAGATAAAAGTAAAAGGTGAAGTCTATTTTTTGGGTATTAAGCGAGCAAAAATCCAAGCAGAATTTGATTCAATAAAGAAGAAAACAAAGATAGAAGAAAAGGTTGAGCTTCAAGCAATCAAGAAAAATACCGATAGAACTAGGCAAAAAAATATTTTAAACTTCAAAATCAATTATAGCTTTGATGATGGAAATCCTAACTTCACTATTAATAAGAGAAGTAATGAAATTAATATTTACGAAAATGAAGCTCTTAAAAAAAATAAAGATTTTTATAGTGATAATTGGAACTTTGGTGATTTCTTTTCTGACTTAAAAGTAGAAACGCAAAATGATAAAAAGTTTTTAAACCATAGTAAGTTGTCTTTTCTCCAAACTCCTTCAATGTACCGTAGAGGAGTTGAAGATATTTCCGAATTAGAAGCTATCTTAAGAAAGACAATAAAAACTTATATTTTAGGAAAACCTAAATTTAATCCTTTTCCTTCTTACCTTTTCAGTGAACCAGAATATGGTGAGTTAAATAACATTATTTTTTGGGAACTTGGTAAGTTTTTAGAAAACCATAAAGATTATAAAAAAATAATTGAAATTGATAATTTAGACTTAGAATTCAAAAGTGATTTTTTGCAAAGAATTAAGCAAAAATATACTTTTTTTGATTCTTTTATAATCAGATTCAGTGATAAAATTACTTCCAAAGAGGAAATTGAATACCGAGATGGAAAAATTATTTTCTTTAAAAATAAAAGAGAAATGGATTTTAATAAAGCCACAACTTGGGGGCAAAAAAGATTCATTTATTTATTAAGTAAAATTGAGGCTCAAGATACACCTCTAATTGATGAAATAGAAAATGGCTTTCACCCGAAAATGGTGAGGGATTTGATAAATAGTATTTATGAACAAAAGCCACAAAAACAAGCTTTTGTTACTACTCACAGTCATCACATTATCAACAGTCTAAATTACGACTCAATGGAAGAACTTGGTAAGTCAATTGTGCTTTGTAAAATTAGCAAGGAAGAAAAGCTTACTTTCGCAAACTTGAAAGGTAAAAATCTAGAAGTTAATTTTAATAAAGTCAGAACTGGGTTAGTAGATTTACCAGAATCTTTACTTTTTGAGGGAATTTGGTAGGTGAAGATTTTTTATTTTACAGAAGATGTAGCTTCACCTGAAGTTAACGAGAAGATTATCCAGTCAAGTTTAAACTTTTTAGGGTTCAGAGATGCAGTAGTTTTTCAGCAAGAAGGAATTAAAATACTTGGTGCAGATATAAATAATTTGAAAAATTTTCAGACTCTTATAAGTAATATTTTAGCAAAAGCAATTCTTGAAGAGGAGAAAGTTATATTCTGTTTTCATATAGATACCGAAGTAAGTTTTGATATTTTTCAGCGTTCTTTGAACGGTGAAATTGATTTACTAGAAAATGGTACTATTTTGAAGAAATATTTAAGAGACTACCAAGAAATAATTAAGACCCTTTTTAAAGCTGCTATGCAAATTTCTGAAAATTTGAAATCTGATAGTTTTGTAGAAATGTTCCCTTGTCGCGCAATAGAAAGTTGGTGTGCGGCAAATCAACCTGAACTTATCATTCAGAATAGGCAAGTAAGAAAAGAACTAGCACAAATTATTAACTTACCGTTTTTAGATTACCTTCAAAAACTTGATGAAATTGAAAAGTTTAAATTTGGAAAAACTGGAAGACAAGGGAAAGGTTTAGGTACGATGTTGAAACTTGTAAACAACAATTTCCCAACTAAAGAATTTTACGGAATTGAAAAGTCTTTTCACAGATTTGTGGAAAATTTAAGGTTAGCGATAAATTAGAAAATTAAAATGAAAGATAAATAAATGAAAAGATTAGCCGAATTAGCGATTGACACAGCGGTTTTGAATGGAGCTTCTTATGCAGACATTAGAATAATTTACACTAAAAGAGAAAAGTTAGAAGTTACAACCGGTCACGTTACAGAAATGGATATTTCTGAAAATGTTGGCTTCGGAGTTAGAGTAATTGCAAATGGAGCTTGGGGGTTTGCAAGTTCAAACAATCTTAAAGTTGAAGAAATTCAAAAGACAGCAAAACTCGCAGTCCAAATTGCAAAAGCAAGTGCAATGCTCAAAAAACAAGATGTAAAACTTGCCAAAGAACCTGTTCACAACGAGAGATGGCAAACACCTTACTTGATTGACCCATTTCAAGTTCCGATGCACGAAAAACTGGGTTTAATGCACCAAATTGATGACATTCTCAGAAGAGACAGTCAAATTAAACGAACTTCCGTTTCAATGGATTTCTTGATGGAACACCAATGGCTTGCAACTTCAGAAGGAACTTTTATTGACCAAAAATTAATGAGAAGTGGAGTAGGTTACAGTGCAACAGCAGTCGGAAATAACGATATGCAAATTCGTTCTTACCCAAATTCTTTTAGAGGGCAGTATATGACAATGGGTTATGAATTGATTCACGGAATTCCACTTGTCGAAAATGCTGAAAGAGTCAGAGAGGAAGCGATTGCACTTTTGACAGCAAAAGAATGCCCTGAAGGCACAAAAGATATAATTTTAGACGGAACTCAAATGGCTTTGCAAATCCACGAGTCAGTTGGACACGCAACAGAACTCGACAGAGTTTTGGGAATGGAAGCAAATTACGCAGGAATGAGTTTTGCGACATTAGAAAAGCTCAACAACTTTCGTTACGGTTCTGACGTTGTGAATTTAGTTTGTGATTCAACGGTTCCAAACGGACTTGCAACAATCGGTTACGATGACGACGGAGTTCGTGCAAAACGTTATCATTTGGTGAAAGATGGTGATTTTGTCGGCTACCAATTTAACAGAGAACTTGCTCACACAATCGAAGCAGAAGAGTCGAGCGGAAACAATAGAGCTCACGGTTGGAGCAATATTCCGATTGTAAGAATTACAAACCTGAGTTTAATGCCTGGTGAATGGGAATTTGATGATTTGGTTTCTGACACTGAAGATGGAATTTATATGGAAACCAACAAATGTTGGAGCATTGACCAATGGCGATTAAATTTTGAATTTGGAACTGAAATCGGTTGGGAAATTAAAAACGGTAAAAAAGGTGAAATGCTCAAAAATTGCTCTTACCAAAGCATCACACCGAAATTCTGGGGTTCTTGCGACGCAATTTGTAACGACAATTATTGGACACTTTGGGGAGTAAGTAATTGCGGAAAAGGCCAACCTGGACAAACCGCCGAAATGTCTCACGGTGCTTCTCCAACAAGATTCAGAAACATAAATGTCGGAATTGGAAATTCAACTTTGAAATGATTAACGACTAATAGAATTTAAAATTCATCGGATGGACTGAAAGTTATTTGATGAAAAAATTACATTGTATTTGTTAGCAAAAATTTTGGTTTAGTGGTAGTTTTTTAAAAACTACCACTAAACTTCAAAAATTTTTAACTCTTAATTTTCAATTCTTCAATAGAAGAGCCGTTTTTTAATTTATTGTAAGCCATAACAAGTTCGCGATTGTCAAAATCTGAAAGTCTTAAACCTTCTTTTCCGTAACCTTCGAGTAATTTTTCAAAAAATATTCCGTCTTCGTATTTTGTGAGTTGGTAGCGATTCCGAAGCCGAAGTTTGTATTCTTTCAATTTGTCTAAAAGTTCACCTTGTCGTTCGATTTTAACTCTTGTCGGATTTAACTCAGACACTTTCGACCTCCTTAGCAAAGTAAGTGTGTTTCGCAGTTTTCTCTGTCAAGTAATGGTGAATTGAACGAGCGGCAATTTTTGCTTGTCCCATTGCAGTAATCACTTTTGCTCCGCCTGTGATAATGTCACCTCCTGCAAAAACGCCTTTTTTTGAAGTTTCCAAAGTTTCTTCGTTCACCAAAACGACGCCCCATTTGTTTGTAACAATTTCCGGTGTTGAGTCAGGAATTAGAGGGTTTACGTTACAACCAAGCGAGAAAATCACTGTATCAACTTCGTCAACAAATTGTTTGCCTGTTGGAGTTGGTCTTCTTCTACCTGAGTCGTCAGGTTCGCCAAGTTTCATTTCGTCACAAACGATTTTTTTAACAAAATAATCTTCGTCCCCAACAAATTCTACAGGGTTTGACAAAAATTTAAAATTGATAAATTCTTCCATTGCGTGGCGAAGTTCTTCAGTTCTCGCTGGAGCTTCTTCTTTTGAGCGTCTGTAGTAAACTGTAACTTCTGCTCCAAGACGTTTTGCAGTTCTTGCAACGTCCATTGCAGTGTTTCCTGCTCCGATTACTCCGACTTTTTTGCCTTGGTTCAAAGGAGTTACGTTGTCTGGAAATCTGTCTGCTCCCATCAAATAAATTCTTGTCAAATACTCGTTTGCCGAATAAATTCCGTTTAAATTTTCACCTTTAATATTGAGCATTTTCGGTAAACCCGCTCCTGTTCCAATGAAAATTGCATCGAATCCAAATTCTTTACTGAGCATTTCATCTAAAGTCATTGATTTTCCAATGATTGTGTTGAATTCAAAATTTACTCCCATTTCTTCAAGAGCTTTTACATCTTCATCAATGATGTCAAGTGGAAGTCTGAATCTTGGAATTCCGTAAACCAAAACTCCACCTGCTCTGTGGAATGCTTCGTAAACTGTAACTTCGTGTCCACGTTTTCGGAGTTCGTAAGCTGCAGTAAGCCCTGCAGGTCCACTTCCGACAACTGCGACACTAAAACCTGTTGGAGCTTCGATTTCAGGTGTAACTCTAAGTCCGTGTTCTCTTTCGTAGTCAGCAACAAAACGTTCAAGATTCCCGATTGAAAGCGGTTTATTTTTCTTTCCAACGATGCAAGTAAGTTCGCATTGTTGGTCTTGTGGACAAACTCTTCCGCAAATTGCAGGCAAAAAATTTGTCTCACGAATTTTTGCAATCGCTCCCGCAAAATCGCCGTCTTCAACTTTTTTAAGAAATGCAGGAATGTCAATTCCAACGGGACAACCAACCATACATTTTGGGTCTTTGCAATCCAAACAACGAAGTGCTTCGATTTCCGCAAGGTCTTCTGAAAAACCAAGTGGAACTTCTCCGAATCCAAGAACTCTTTCTTCTGCCGTTCTTTCGGGCATCTCAGTTCTTTGGATTTTCATTTTTTCTTTTGGTTTTAATTTTGGCTTTTGGTCTTTCATACTAACACCTCGTTAAGTTGCTCAAGAGCAATTTTTTCTTGAACTTGAAACATTTTTTGTCTTGCTTGTAATTCTTCAAAATTAACTTCGTGTCCGTTAAAATCTGGACCGTGGAAACAAGCGAATTGAGTTTTTCCGCCAACAGTGCAACGACAAGCTCCACACATTCCTGTTCCGTCAACCATAATTGCATTGAGCGAAACCCAAGTTTGAATTCCGTTAGGTCTTGTCATTTCGGAAACTGCTTTCATCATCGGAACAGGTCCGACAGCCAAAACGTAAGAAACTTTTTCTCTTTCAATGACTTTCGCCAAACCGTGAGTTACAAAACCTTCGATTCCCATTGAACCGTCGTTTGTTGTGGGAATTACTTCGTCACAAACTTCATTCATTTCATCTTGAAGCAAAAGTAAATCTTTGTTTCTTGCACCGACAATTCCGATGACTTTGTTTCCGAGAGCTTTCAAATCTCTTGCAGTTGGAATAATTGCTCCGGTTCCATAACCGCCTCCAATCAAAACAGCTGTTCCGTCAAGTTCTTCAACATGAGAACGTTTACCAAGAGGTCCAACGATGTCTTGGAAACAATCACCAACTTTGAGCATTATTGCTTCAGCAGAAGTTCTTCCCGCTGCCATAATAATTATGCGAATTGAACCCTCATTTCGATTCCAACCTGAAATTGAAATAGGGATTCTTTCGCCATTTGCTGAAACTCGTAAAATTATAAATTGACCGCCTTGAATAGCTCTTGCTACTGTGGGTGCAAAAATGTTAAACATAATTGTTTTCGGGGCAAGTTCTTCACGAGTAAGAATTTCAAATAATTTGGGCATTTTCGTCTCCGTTTGAATTTAATTTTCAAAACACAGACTTTACAAAAGACATACCGAAAAAAATAGGTCTTTCAAGGCTTTACGAAAGGAGTCACAAATCTAAAAAAAGGATTTTTGAGAATTGTATTGCAAAACTAAGAGGAAGTGAAATTATTTAATTAGGAAAAGGCTTAACTCAGGAATGTAAGTTATTAAAAGTAAAGCAACTAAAAGCAGTAGGATAAAAGGAATCGAAGCTGAGTAAAGGCTGAGAATTGGCTTTTTAAACCTGAAACTTGAAATGAAAAGATTGAGCCCAACAGGTGGAGTTAAGTAACCTATTTCGAGATTTGTCAGAAAAATAATTCCAAGATGCACGGGGTCAATTCCAAATTCATTTGCAATCGGAACAATCAAAGGCACAACAACAACAATTGCCGAAAAAATATCCATCAGAGCACCAACAAGCAAAAGAAAAACATTCAGCAGAAGTAAAAATGCCCATTTGTTTGTAATGAATTCACGAATCAAGTCAAGCATTTGCATTGGAATTTGTTCGTCAATTAAGAAATTTGTTAAACCTAAAGCACAGCCTAAAATTATTATAATTCCGCCAACTAAAGTCATACTTTCCTGCATAATTCTTGGAACGTCTTTGGTCAGGCTTAGGTCTTTGTAAATAAAAACTTCGACGACAAAAATGTAAAAAGCAGTAACTGCCGCAGCTTCTGTTGCTGTAAAGAATCCACCGTAAATTCCAATCAAAACAATGAAAGGCAAAGGAATTTCCCAAGCTACTTCTTTTGCCGTCCTAAGAACTTCTGACATCGAAAATTCTGTTTTCTCAACTTCACCAAAATTTGCGTTTTTTACACTGTAAGCACCAAGAACAGCAATTAAAACAAAGCCCGGAACTATTCCAGCAACAAACAAATCGTCAATGCTAACTTGAGCGACAAGTCCGTAAAGAATTATCGGTAAACTCGGCGGAAAAAGTAAACCTAAACTTCCAGAAGCAGTGAGAAGTCCAAGTGTGAATTTTTCGCTATATTTTTCTTTTAACAAAATCGGGTAAAGAAGTCCGCCAAGAGCAATAATTGTTACTCCCGAAGCTCCTGTGAAAGCGGTAAAAAATGCACAAGAAACAAGTGAAACAATCGCAATTCCTCCAGGAATCCAACCGATTGTCGCACGAGCAAAATTCACAAGTCTTTTCGGCGAATTCGATTCCGCCATTAAATAACCTGCGAAAGTGAAAAGTGGAATTGCGAGTAAAGTTGGGATTGAGGAGATTCGGTAAAACTCTATGAAAATTCCCCAAGTTTCTAGGTCAAAAGTGTTGTAACAAAGTAAGGCAGCTGCTCCAAGAACGATAAAAAGAGGAGTTCCAAGTAGTGCAAGAATTACAATTAATATCGCAAAAACAAAAGTCATTCAGTAACCTCAAGCTCTTCTTCTTGTGTAAAGAATGTGATTCCAGCTTCAATACCGTTTATCAAAAACCTTGCTGAAATTATTACAAACGCAACTGGTAAAATTGAAGCAAAAACCCAAGTGTGCACTTCTTCAAAATTCACAAATCCAAGTGAGATTTCTTGAAAGAGCACAGAACCAAATTCTTTCTCATCAAGAATAAAAGTATAAGCGGCTTGAGAAAGCAAGTAAGCGATGTAAACTGAAAAAAAGTTGGTAATGACTTTTGAAAGCATTTTGTATTTGAAAGGCAAAAATCTTGAAGCCGCGTCAATTGCAATATTTTTATCACTTTTGACGGAAAGAGAAGCACCAATTAGCCCAACCCACAAAACCATTTGACGCAAAAAAATGTCTGCCCAGTCGATTCCTGTTCCCGCAAAGTTTCGCAAACAAACCTGCGTGAAAGAAAGCAAAACCATCGAAGTAAGCACCAGAACCAACAACCAACCTTCAAATTTTGCAACAATGGAATTAAGTTTTTGAATAAATTTCATTACGACTTCTCTTAGTGAAAAATTGAACTCGGAATTTAGTTAAGGAGGTTTTTAATAGCAATTTGAAAATAAAAGAATGAAAATACGTCAAAAGCAACGTGCGTCGTTTTTGACGTGCGTTAATTCTGACGGATTAAAACAAAAATGTTGAAAAAGGCTAATCATTAAGCTATAATTTTGAAATTTTAAAAAATTAGAGATAAAAAATGAACCCTGTTGAAATAATTGTAAAAAAACGTGATGGCAAAAAATTAACAAAAGAAGAAATTAGTTTTCTCATAAAATCTTACGTTGACGGCTCGCTTGCGGATTACCAAATGTCAGCTTTTGCGATGGCAGTTTACTTTAACGGATTGACTGATGAAGAAACTTCAATTTTGACTTTTGAGATGATTAATTCGGGCGAAACAATCGACCTTTCGCAAATTTCAGGTTTAAAAATTGACAAACACAGTACCGGAGGAGTTGGCGACAAAACTTCGATGATTCTCGCACCGCTTGTCGCAAGTTTTGGAATTCCTGTTCCAATGATGTCAGGAAGAGGACTTGGTCACACAGGCGGAACTTTGGACAAACTTGAATCCATTCCAGGGTTTCGTGTTGATTTGGAAGTTAATGAGTTTAAAAAAATCCTGAGTGAAGTCGGTTTTGCGATGATGGGACAAACAAAAGACATTTGTCCCGCAGACAAAAAACTCTACTCACTTCGAGACGTTACGGGAACTGTTGCTTCGATTCCTTTAATTTGTGCAAGTATTATGGGCAAAAAAATTGCGGAAGGAATTGACGGGCTTGTGCTTGACGTGAAAACAGGAAGCGGAGCTTTCATTCCTGAAAAATCAGAAACAATCAAACTTGCTCAAGGTTTAGTCAGAATCGGCGAACTTGCTGGTAAAAAAACAATTGCACTATTGACAGATATGAGTCAGCCACTCGGAAATTACGTCGGGAATTGGCTTGAAATTAAAGAGTGCATCGAAATTCTACAAGATGGGAAAGGTGCAAAAGATTTGGTAGATTTGACTTTGGCACTTTCAGGAGCAATGCTTTTACTTGGTAAGAAAACTGATTCGATTTCAGAAGGAATTGAACTTTGCCGAAAAAAACTTGAGTCAGGTGAGCCTTTTGAACTTTTCAAAAAATCTGTTGTTGCTCAAGGTGGAGATTTGAGTGTAATTGAAAAGCCTGATTCTTACCCAAAATCTAAATTTGAATTTGATTTCGTAGCAGAGAAAGACGGTTTCATTTCTGAATTCAACAACTACGAAATCGGAATGACTGCTGTAAACCTTGGAGCAGGAAGAATGAAAGTTACTGACAAAATTGAGCCAAAAGCTGGAATGATTTTTCAAAAACGAGTCGGCAGCAAAGTTAAAAAAGGTGAGGGCATAGCAAAAGTTTTTACTGAGTTAGAGAATTCGATTGAGCCTGCAAAATTAAGACTTGCAAATTCAGTAGTGATTTCTGAAAAACAGTCTCAAAAAAGCGACCTGATTCAAAATCTAATCGATTCTGAAGGCATTCACGAGTGGAATGATTTTTGTAAGTAAAATTAGCTTTTGTAAAATTAGTAAAAAGTTTGTTTTTCAAATACTCAAAACTATTTTAAAAAATATCATAGGAGAACTAAATGTCTAATAAATCAAATCTTCAAAATCGAAGAGAAGCCTTAAAAAGAATGGGACTTGCTGTCGCAGGAATTGCAGCAGCACCAGTTGTTACAAAGCTAACAGGAACTGATGAATTTTTCAGTTTCAGTGCTTTTGCAGGACCAAAAACAAAATACAAAGGTAAAGCTGGTTTTAAAGGCGTCACTTTAAGTGGAAGAATTACATTTTCTGGAACTGTGCCAAAACCAATTATGAAAGATATTACAGCAGATTTTGATGTTGCAGGAAAAGCACCAAGAGTTTGGGAAGCACTTAACGTTGGGACAGGAAATGGTGTTAAAGACCTTGTAGTTTTCATTGAAGAAGCGAAAACAGGAAAGAAATTTTCAGGAAAAGAAACAATTCTTGACCACAAAGGTGCAGTTATGATTCCAAGAGTTGATGTGATTGAACTTGCAAAAGTTTCTGGTGGGAAAATGATGGTTTACAACAATGACCCAGTTTTACACCAGGTTAGAGCAGTGAATGAGAAAGGTAAACAAATCAAAAACTTGGCACTCCCAACAAAGGGAATGAAACTCCCTTTCAAAACTAAAAAGCCAGGAACTTTGGAATGCACTTGCGACCCACATCCTTGGGAACGTTCATTCAGACTTGCTGCACAAAACCCTTACTATGCAATTACAAGTGAAGATGGAAGTTTTGAAATTTATGACTTAGCTGACGGAACTTATACTCTCAAAGTTTGGGGAGAAGGAATTAAAGAAGCAAGTGGAAAAGTTGTCAAACAAATCACAGTTGCAGGTGGAGCAGTAACGGCTAATCTTGAACTTACAAAGGCAGACTTAACTGATGCATTACAAAAGAATGCTTAAATAATTTTCTTTCTGAAAACAAAAAAGCCACACTAAATATTTAGTGTGGCTTTTTTTATCTAAAAAAAATTTCAGACTATTTCAAGAAAGTCATTTTTTTAGTTTCATTAAAGTTAGGACCAGTAATTGAGTAGAAGTAAGTTCCACTTGAAACTACGTTTCCACTTAAGTCAGTAGCATCCCATTGAACTGATTTAGAACCTGAAACAGTTCCTTCAAACAATGTTTTAACTAATTGACCTTTAATGTTGAAAATTTCAACTTTAACATTATTAATTCCTTCAACAGAAAACTCAATGTTAGTAGTTGGGTTGAATGGATTAGGGAAGTTTTGAGCTAATTCGTAACCTTTAGCAACTTCATTAGAATTTTCTTCTGAAGAAGTTACAAGAGCGATGTCATAAACTGTACCTGTTCCATTGTCGTGTTCGTAGAACATATAATCTGTTCCGTCCCCAGGAACTGCAGAAAGAGCACCTGTTCCATTGTAAGAATAAGAACCTGCAACGTCATCAGTTTGGAAAGAAACTGCAACTTTACCAGCAGTCATTCCCATTGGAGGACACATTGGGTATCTTTCATCTGTTCCAAGAGAGTTAGTTATGTTTTCGATTTGAGTTAAAGAACCAGCGATTTCAGAACCAAAACCCCAGCTTGAACCACCATCAGTTGACATTGTGTGCCAAACATCTCCGTGAGTCATTGCACTTGCAGAATCACCATTTGGCATATTTGCCCAATCAACATCTCCTAAAGGAAAACCTTCAAAGATTACGTGCATATCGCCATTTGTGTCGAATCCGAGCATTGGAGTTCCAACGATTTGTTGGAAAGCACCACCAAGATCAGCACCACTTGGAGCGATTGTTGGGTTATTCCAAGAAGTTCCATCTTCAAAAACACTTCCAACTAACTCATTACCAGATTCGTGGTCATTGTAAGCGAAAATTTGAGTTTCTGTTCCAGTAGTGTTTTTATACATAAGTCTAAATGCATTTGGGAAGTAAGAGCCAGAAGAAGTTGATTTATGTTCAGTGTAAACATAGTGAAGGTCACCTTGAGCATCAAAAGAAGCATCAAAATGCTGCCAAGATCTCCATTCAAAATCTTCTACATTTGTACTTGGGTTGAAGTTAAGAGGTGTGTCTTCAGTTACGTTATCAAAAGCCCAAGTTGCTCCATTATCCATAGATTCAAATTTATAAAGAGCGTTTGAACCAACAGTAGTATCTTGGAAAGCACTTCCAGAAGCATTGAAGAATAATAATAAGATATGATCAGCACCATCAGAAACGAAAGCTTTTGCTCCGCCGTCAGGAACGATATAAACTCCTGGGAAGTTAGCCATTGCTTGCATTGGAGAGAATTGTTGTGCAAATGGGTTTGAAAGAGAAGCATAATAAGCTGCTAATGGAGAAGTTGCTTGGTCAGCAGGAGCAACAGAACCAACAGCGTGAACTACATCATTGTTTCCAACTGTACAAACTGGCCAAATTGGTTGATCATCTCCAGCAGGAAGTCCTGGAACGAGTGGGAACTCAGGATGTTCCCAAAGTCCTTGACCAGGGAAAAGGTCAATACTACCAACTGAGTGAACAGCACCATTCAAACTTGGGTCATTGTAGTGACTTACTAAAGCTGCAGCTCCACCAACACCGTTGATAGAAGTATTTCTGAAATAATCGATAGCAGGAAAACCGCCACGAGCATTTTCAATTCTTGTCCAAGTTGGGCTAATTGTTCCTGTTCCTGTTCCGTCGTCAAGTCCCCAGTTAACTCCGTCATTTGAGAAAGAGTAAAAAGAACCACGAGTTGTGTTTGTTCCAGGATCAGAAGTGTAGATATTTGCACTGATAAATGTTAAGTGGTAATTTCCACTATCATCTATTACCATTCTTTTACCAATTGCTCCATTTGCTTGATAATCATAAAAGCCGTTACCAATAACAACACCAGGAGAATTATAATTTACTTGGAAAGGACCTGAGTTGTTTTGAGTTACTTGATTAGTATTACCTGTAGTCATAACAACTGCATTTTCAGGCATTACTGGTTGTTTTGTAGCTTGTTTTGAAAGAAGCTCGCTTTGTCCGCCCATTGCTAAACCAACTGCTGTGAGTGTTAGCAATGAACAAGTAGTAATTTGTTTATTCATTTTAATCCCTCCACGGATTAAATTAAGGTTAATAGTCTTGTTAAATTACTTTAAATATACTGCTTTTTTTATACTTACAAATGAACCCGCTTCGATTTTGTAGAGGTAAACTCCACTTGAAACAGGATTGTTGTTTTTATCTAAACCATTCCATTTAACATTGTGAAAACCTGCGTTGAAATTTTCATCTACGAGTTGATTGACCTCTTGTCCCAATAAATTATAAATTTTGAGGCTGACAAATTCAGAAACAGGAAGTGCAAATTGAATTGTTGTTGAAGGGTTAAATGGGTTTGGGAAGTTTTGGTTCAAAGAAAAACTTGTCGGTAAAGAATTATTCTCATCTTCAATGCCTACAAGTGTAACATCAATTGTTCCATTTACTAAAGTCGTTGGGACAGAACCAGAGTTAAAAACAAAACCGTTTGGCGTTGTGTTTGCATTGAACTCTGTAAATTCGATTTGTCCATTGGTAACACTACTGTTTACTTTAAAAATTAAGTTTGCCAAAATTCCTGAAGTTTGACCTTGTGGCAAAGTGATTTGGTTTTGTCCACCAGCAGCGGCAAATCTAACTTGTTGAGCAAAAGTTTTGTTCAAAGCTGTTTGATAAGAATTTGCTCCTGTTGAAGGAGTAATTGTGTTAGTAACTTCGACATTTTCTAATTGTAATCCATTTGGATAAGAGATGTCAAAACTGTAACCTGTTATCAAATCTTGAGAAGTAATTCCTGTAACCTCAATTGGCACAGTGAATGAAAACCCTACGCTGTCAGCATTGAAATTTCCACCAAGGATTGTTACAGTACCTTGAGCATTGGCAAACCCAAAACTCAAAAAGACATAAGAAATGATTAAAAGTAATGATTTTCGCATTTTTGTAAATTCCATTAAAATTAATGGTTAAGTAGTATTTTATCTAACTAATGAAAAGGAATTCCCGTAAAAAAATCTGTAAGTTACAAGATAGTTACAATTTTTTTAGATGTAAACCCAAAATTTGTAACCTTTTGAATTTAATGTGTTTCCTTTTCACCAATAATCGCTGTCGTAAACAGTTTCTCTTGGTATTTAGAATTGTTTACAAGCAATTTCTTTGCCAACTTGATTTCCGAATCAACCTTGACTGAATACTCAAGTTTAGAGGCAAAATTCAAGGTTGTTCCTAAAAATTCAATTTGAAGTGAGTCATTAATCTTCTGTTTGTTAAGTTCCATCTCATTTTGTTTTAGTGAAGCCAAAACATTTTTTAATTCTTGAACTTTAGAAGAGACATTAAGAGAATCCATTTTTGGTAAATTCATTTCAGTCAGAATTTCGTCTAAGTTTTTCTCCCAACGATTTGTGTAGTTAAAAGAATTTTCCTCTAAGAAATTTACAAATTCAGCAAAAGAACTTTCAGGTAAAACTTTTGCCTCAGGATTTTCACTTAAATATTTTGTGATAAATTTTGAATACATTCCTTTGCGTTTAAGTTCCGAAAGAAGTTTAGGTTCTTTTTCTTCTTTAAAAATAACATCTGGTGAAACACCTTGACCTCCAAAAACAGTTCTTCCATTAAGTGTAGTGAAAGAATTGTTTTCTTTAATTTTGAACCCTTCTTCAAAAATATCATTTTTTGAGTAATCAATTTTCTGTACACAACGACCACTTGGAACGTAATATTTTGCAGTTGTAATCTTTAAAACGTCTCCACTTTTCAAAGAAATTTCTGATTGAACAAGTCCTTTGCCATAAGTTGTTGTCCCAATAACAATTCCTCTGTCTAAGTCTTGTATTGCTCCTGCAACAATTTCAGAAGCACTTGCACTTCCTTCGTCAACAAGAATTGCCAATGGTTTGTCTAAGAAAACAGGTTTCCCAGATGTAAAGTAATCTCGTTTTCCTGTCGCAGATTTTGGTTTGGTGTAAACTACGAGTTCATTGGGTGGTAAAAAGCAACTTAGAATTTTTACTGCAACGTCAAGTAATCCACCTGGATTGCCTCTTAAATCTAAAATTAATCCGTTTAACTCGCCTTCTTCTTTGAGTTTTAAAATTGCTTCACGAACCTCGTAATCAGAACTTCTCGAAAATTTTGTCAATTTTACGTAACCAATTCCCTCTTCTACAAAACCAGAGTAAGGAACGTTGTGAATGGTAATTTCTTCTGTTTTAAGAACGTAATCCAGAGATTCGTCTTCTGTGAAACGTTTTATTTTTAAACTGATTTCACTTCCCAAAGGAACTCGAAGTAGTTTTTGACCTTGTTTCAAAGTTTTGTTTTTCATTGAAACGCCGTTAATTTCGAGTAAAATGTCTCCGATTTGAATTCCTTTTCTGTGTGCAGGAGCATCTTCAATTAATGAAATTACTGTAATTACTTCATCTTCCATAGAAACTTGAACGCCAATTCCTGTGTATTTTCCATACTTCAAAATGTCAAGTTCTCTTGTGTCTTCTTTTTCAAAAAGAACAGTGTAAGGGTCAAGAGTTTTGAGCATTCCGTTAATCCCGCTTTTCAAGAATTTTCCAGTGTCAATCTCATCAACGTAATTTGCATTTACTTGCTTGTAAACCTCGTAGAAATTTTGAAGGTTTTTTTGGACTTCTCGGTATTTATCTTGCCCAAAACCAATGTTTGCAAGGCATAGAAAAATCAAAAAGAACAATGTTTTTTGGTATTTTTGAAACATTTTAAAGTCCTTTGAGTCTCGTGGATAAAATTTTACAAATTTCTAAATGAATCTTTTCAATAACTCCGTTAGAGTCAACAACGCAAAAATTTTCAAATTCATTCACTAAATTTAAGTAGGCTTTGCGAACTTCTGTAAAAAATGAAGCGTTTTCTTGTTCAATTCGGTCAAGATTTTTGCGAGACCAATTTTTTCTTTGTGCGTAAGTCTCAAAAGAAATGTCTGTGAAAAATGTAAAGTCAGGCAACAAATCTCCTGTTGCAAAGCTGCAAAGACTTTTCAAAGAGTCTTTTGAAATTAGTCTTCCGCCACCTTGATAAGCTAAACTTGAAAAGATATAACGATCTGCGATGACAACTTTTCCTTCTTTAAGAGCAGGTAGAATTTTTTCGTTAACAAGTTGAGCTCTACTTGCTTGAAAGAGAAGAGCTTCTGTTTTTTCGTGCATTTCTATATTTTTGTTGTCAAGAATGATTTTTCTAATTTTTTCAGAAATATTTGTTCCGCCCGGTTCTCTGACATTGAGAACTTCATAACCCTTTTCAATTAATTTTTTACTAAGGAGTCTAACTTGAGTTGATTTTCCTGAGTGGTCAATTCCTTCAAAGACAATAAAAGTACCGTTCAAAATTTCCTCTAACTTAAAAATGAATTGTTACGTTGCGAGGTCAAAGTAATTAAAATCTCTTGAAATTTCTAATTTTTTTGTAACTTCAAAAAATGGAAAATTATGTCGGAAAACATTGGCTCGTTGATTTAATCACTTTGGATAAGTTCTTACTCGAAAAAGTAGATTTAGTTCAGGAGAAAATCTTGGAGGTTGCAAAAAAATCTTCATTAAATATTTTAAAAACAGCTTTTCACCAATTTGAACCAGAAGGTGTAACAGGGATTTTACTTCTTACAGAATCTCACCTTTCGATTCATACTTGGCCCGAAAAAAATCTTGTAACTTTAGATTTGTTTAGCTGCAACGATGATTTTGATTTTGAAAGTTTCCTTGAACTTCTTAAAGATACTTTCAAAGCTAATGAAATTAATTTTTCTGAAACCAAACGCGGATTTACAAAAAAAACGGAGACAAATTTTGTCAGATAAAAATACTAATTCAAGATGGGAAAAAGTACAGTTAGCACGAAATCCCAAAAGACCTTTCTCGTTAGACTACATAGAAAGAATCGTAACTGATTTTAAAGAACTTCACGGAGACAGATATTTCGGCGATGACAAAGCGATGATTTCAGGTTTCGGTAAGATTGACGGCGAAACTTTTGCAATTATAGGACAGCAAAAAGGTCGTTCGACAAAAGAAAATATTGAGCGAAATTTTGGAATGGCAAATCCAGAAGGCTACCGAAAAGCACTTCGAGTGATGAAGTTAGCTGTAAAATTTAACAAACCGATTTTGACTTTAATTGACACACCAGGAGCTTATCCAGGAATCGGAGCGGAAGAAAGAGGACAAGCCGAAGCCATTGCAAAAAACCTTTTTGAAATGGCAATTATGCCTGTTCCGATAATTTGTGTAATTATTGGAGAAGGTGCAAGTGGTGGAGCTTTGGGAATCGGAGTTGGTGACAAACTTTTGATGATGGAAAATTCTTGGTTTTCAGTAATTGCACCTGAATCTTGTTCAAGCATTCTTTGGAGAACTTGGGAGAAAAAAGAAGTTGCTGCCGATGCTCTTAAGCTCACAGTTGACGATTTGATTGAGCAAGGAATTATCGATGAAAAAATTGAAGAGCCAAAAGGCGGAGCTCACGAGGATTACGACAAAGCTGCTGATTTTGTAAAAGACAGCATTCTTAAAAATTACAAAGCTCTCAAAAAACTCTCAGCAAAAAAGTTAGTTGACCAAAGAATCGAAAAGTATTCTCAAATTGGCTTTTACGAAGAATAAAACTTAATTTCTTAGAGACGCACAGCCGTGCGTCTCTAATTAAAAACTTCGCTTAACATTTTTTCAACTAATTCAGGCTTTAATGAACTTTGAGTTGGTTTTGATTCTGAATTTAAAAACGAAAGAATCACAGGGAATCCTCTACCTTTAATACTTGAAAAAGGCGTTAATTCTTTTGCCAAAACCCAAATTCCAAAATTAGTTTCTAACTCTCGAAGTTCAGAAACAACTTTTTCAAGTTTGGGAAAACCATAAAAATAACCGTTTGTGCTTCCGCTAAACTCAAAACCCTCAGCTCTCCAAACATTCACCGTTTCTGCCCACATAAAACCTGGATAATGAAGGTCGTAAAACCAACCATTCTCATTTTCGGCACAAACCAGTTGGACTTTTTCTTTGTCGAATTTGTTTCGGGCTTGAGGCAAAAGCAAAGTCTCTTCCGAAAGCAAAGAATTGAATTTGGGAACATTCAAAGCCGAATTTAAATTCTTTTTTGCCAAATTTTGGGGGATTGAGTAACTGACAAATCTTTGATTAAAAACTTTTCTTTCGATTTCTGATTTTTCGATTTTTGAGACGGATTTTTTCAAAGCGGAAATTCCTTCTTCAATTTCAGAAGTTATTTTTCCGTCGAGTAAAAGAAAAACTTCCTCAAGGCATTTTTTGTAATTTTTAAAAACATCTAAATTTTTAGATTTCCCTTCGAGCATTTTTAAAGTCAAACCTTGAAAAAGAATTTGTGCTTCGGTTTTTCCATAGCTTGAGAAATCGCCCATTTCGGCAGCTTGAACCAAAATTTCACGATTTTGTAAAGCAGTTTCGTTGTGCAGAATTGTAAAGACAGAAAGAATTCCGTCAACGTCAATGTGATTGTTTACAACCAAATCCCAATTTCCTGACAAAGGGTTTGAAGCAAAATTCAAACAAATTTCGGTTGAAGTGTCAGCTTTGAATTTCTTCGGAGTTCGGTTAGGAAGCCAATGACTAAGCTCAATGTCTTTTCCTTCGCGAAAAACTTCAGGAGAACCGTCAACAAAAATCGTTTGCTTACTTTTAGGTTGTTCAAATTTTGAACCGAGAATGTAGAATTTGTCTAACAATTTTACGCCTTTTGGGTTGTTAAAGAGACAAACCTTGCGTCTTTACGTTTTAGAATTTAACTTTGATTTTCGTAATTTCTTTTGACCATTCCGACACACTTTGCAAGGTTGTGCTTTTCGTAAAAAGGCACAACGGATTCGTCGCAAACAACGTCAATTGCATACATTCCTTTTAAACTTTCAAGCATTTTTTTTACTAACTCTGAGCCGATTCCTTGACCTTTAAAATCAGGTAAAACTTCCAACAACGGAATGAAAGAGTAGTAAACTCCATCTGAAATTGCATTGATAAAACCGACACATTTTTCACCTTCAAAAGCAAGCCAAATTTTGTAACTATTTTGCAAAATTTCTAAATGCTTTTTTGAATTTGGGTGATTAGGCCAACCGACAAAAAAGCCATTGAGTTGTTTGTGAGAAATGTTTTTCAAACTGTCAGTGTAAGTAATTTCCATTTTTAGAAACATTCTTTCTTTGGTAAAACTCTTTTGGTGGAAGCAGGATATTTTTGCAAAAGTGTTGTTGGGCGAATTGGTCTTCTGACAAGTTCACCACCACAGTTTGGGCAAACTAAACTCATCTTTTCAGAACAGTCTTTGCAAAAAGTGCATTCGAAAGTACAAATCATAACTTCATTAGAATTTGGTTCTAAGTCTTTGTTGCAACATTCGCAGTTCGGTCTAATTTCTAACATTTAAACTTCCTTTGTTTTTGATAAATTTAATTAGTTAAGTTTCAATTTAAATCAAATTCTTTGACAAAAAAATTTGGAGACAAAATGAAAATTTTCCTTGAAACTGAAAGAATGATTCTTCGCCAATTCACAGAAAAAGATGCACAAAATATTTTTGAATTAGACGGCGACCCAGAAGTGATGAGATTTCTGACCAATG
This sequence comes from Calditrichota bacterium, assembly GCA_008501735.1. Classification (GTDB taxonomy): domain Bacteria; phylum CLD3; class CLD3; order CLD3; family CLD3; genus CLD3. The sequence continues at coordinate 98,023 of QQUF01000040.1, forward strand.
GAAGAGGAACTTCGATGGACACAATCAAAGATAAAATTTTACCGCACACTTTTGAGTTTTATGAAAATCACGACCACTTTGGTTATTGGGCAGTTGACGAAAAATTGAGTGGGAAGTTCATTGGCTGGTTTCTTTTTCGCCCCGATAAAGAAGAACCGAATAATTTTGATAAAATTGAGCTTGGTTATCGTCTAAAAAAATCTGCTTGGGGAAAAGGTTTTGCCACCGAAGGTTCTAAGGTTTTCCTTGAAAAAGGATTTAGGAATTGGAAAGTAAATTACATTTTTGCTGTTACTTTACTTGAAAATATCGGTTCTCAAAGAGTGATGCAGAAAATAGGTTTGAATCTCGAAAAGGAATTTATCGAACCCTTAGAACTACTACCTGATTTTCCGAGTGAGGAAGAAAGAAAAGCAGTTTGGTATTCTCAGACGAGAGATGAGTATTTGAAATTGTGAAAATGTTTAGGCTTCTTGAGAGTCAGCATTTGTTAACTCTTCGATAATTTTTCGTAAGGCACTTTTTCTGACAGGCTTTTCTAAGTAAGTATTGCAACCTAAGTCGAGGCATTTTCGGATTTCTTTTGCACCTTTGTGAGCTGTTAGTGCAATTATCGGAATTTTGGTTTCACCTTCCAAACTTCGGATTCTTTCAGTTGCTTCGTAGCCGTTCAGTTCAGGCATTTCGATGTCCATTAAAATTAAATCAACATTTCTTTTTTGGAAAATGTCAAGGCACTCTTTGCCATTTTCGGCAAAAAGTAATTTTACATCTTCACTTTCACCAATATATTTTTGAATCAAAAGTCTGTTGTCTTTTGAATCTTCTGCAACAAGAATTATTTTTCGTGAATCAATGTTGTGAGTAATCATTTCAAGTAAAAGTTTCTTACGAATTGGCTTTGTTAAGTAATCGTCCATATCGTTTTCGAGACATTTTTCTTTATAGCCTGACATTGCGTGAGCTGTAAAGGCAATGATTGGCGAACGTTCTCGATTTTCTTCTTTCTCAATTTCTCTAATTTGTTTTGTTGCTTCAAATCCGTCCATAACTGGCATTTGAATATCCATTAAAATCAAATCAAAAATTTTGTTTTTACAAATTTCAACTGCTTCCAAACCATTTGCAGCAACTTCGACATTAAAGCCATTTTTCTCTAAAATTTTCTTTGCTAAGGCTTGGTTGTCAAGGTTGTCTTCTACAAGTAAAATGTTTTTTGATTTGCGAGAAGGAGTAAATTTTAGCTTTGTTTCCGATATCTCATTTTTTTCAACTTTTGGAGCAATCAAAACATTTTGCAGGATGTTGTGTAGCTTGGACTGTTTAACAGGTTTTACAATCGAAAATGCGATGTTTAGTTTTGACATCAATTCAAAGTTAAATTTGCCCCAAGAAGAGAGAACAATCACTTTGAGGTTTTTATTTTTTATTTCATCTTGGATTCTATGAATTACTTCAAGTCCATCCATTTCAGGCATTTGGTGGTCTAAGATTAAAAGCTGGAAATCATTTTTTTGAATGAGTTCTATTGCTTCTTTTCCGTTGTCGGATTCTTGGACTTTCATTCCCCAAGTTGAAAGAGTTTTGTTCAAGATTATTCGGTTTGTTGTGTTGTCATCAACAACTAAAACCTGAATTCCTACAAAGTCGTGGTTTGGCAAATGAGTTTGGGAACTCGTAGCATTTTCAGAAATTGAGTATTCAATTTCAAAATGAAATTTACTGCCTTTCCCGAATTCACTTTCAACCCACATTTTCCCGTCCATCAAATCTACAAGCGATTTTGAAATGCTAAGTCCCAAACCTGTTCCACCAAAACGCCTTGTTGTTGACGAATCTGCTTGAGAGAATTTTGAAAAAATCTTTTCTAAATTTGCATCAGAAATTCCAATTCCTGTATCCGAAACGATGAAATGAATTTTATTCTTTTTATCATTTTGGCTTTCTGAAATTACTTTTAAAGTAACTTCGCCTTCGTTTGTAAACTTTATTGCATTACCAAGGAGGTTGACCAAAACTTGTCTTAACCTTCCTGGGTCGCCGACTAAGTTTTTAGTGATTCTTTGGTCAATGTCAAAGTTAAAATCAAGTTTTTTGGTGAAAGCTCTGACGTTCAAAATGTCCATTACACTTTCAGTGATTTCTTGTAAATCGAAGTCAATGTTTTCAATTTCCATTTCACCAGCTTCAATTTTTGAGAAGTCAAGAATGTCGTTGATTAGTGTAAGAAGAGATTCCGAAGAGGCTTGAACGATTTTCAAAAAATCACGTTGCTCAGTTTCAAGTTTGGTATCCAAAGTAAGTTCTGTCATTCCAATAATTGCATTTAGAGGAGTTCGAATCTCGTGGCTCATATTTGCAAGAAATTCACTTTTTGCTAAGTTCGCTGACTCGGCAGAATTCTTTGCGATTTCGAGTTCTTGCTCGAAATGTTTCCTGTCATTAATGTCTCGAATGCTTCCTTCGATTCCGATTGGTTTGCGGTGATTATCGTAGAAAAAATGAGCGTTGACAGAAGAAAAAATTGTTTCGCCGTACTTACTTGTGAACTCTAATTCGTAGTCAGTAAGACTTCCTTTTTGAGTCAGAACTCTAACAAATTCCTTGCGGCTTTTGGCATCGAAAAGTTCTGAAGTGTGTTTGCCGATAAGTTGTTCTCTTGTGAACGAAAAGTATTTTTCGACAGAAGGTGTGATTTCAAGAATTTCACCTTCTAAAGTCGTTCGAAAAAAAATGTCCTGCATATTTTCAAAAAGTGACCGAAACTTTTTCTCACTCTGTCGTAGTGCTAACTCAGCTTGTCTTTTAGCTTTAATTGAAACTCTGAGAGTCGCCAAAAGCACAATCAAGAAAAACAGAGCTAATGCGTAAATACAGTAAGCAATCCAAGATTTGTACCAAGGTGCAAGAACTGAAAAACTAAATTCAATTTCATCACTCCAAAAGAAATTCGTTTGTTTTGCACGAATTTGTAAAGTGTAATCTCCTTCGGGAAGTTCAGAGAAAATGAGAAAATTTGTGTGTTGAAGTTTCGACCAATTTTCGTCAGTTCCTAAAAAACGGTACTCGTAAATAAGTTTTTCAATTGGAAAACTTAAAGAAGTAAAAAAGACTTGAAGAAAGTTCCCGTACTTAAATTCAGCGTTAAACATTGAATTTCTTTTTAAAGACTTGCCACCAACTTTTATGTCTGTAAAGTAAGGTTTTAGAGTTTTATATTTACTCGAAAGGCTTTTTTGCAAGTAAGCGATTCCGTGAGCAGTTCCAATCCAAAGTTCATTTTCTCCAGTAAAAACAGTTGAACGGTGACTAATTGTTACGTTTGGCAATCCATCTTTGCCATCAAAAAGAGTTAGGGTTTCATTGTCGAAAATCCAAATTCCGCCTTCTGCACCGACCCAAATTCGGTCTTTTGAGTCAATTGCGATTGATTTTACTTCGGAATTCCCAAAAGCACTTTTATCTCTAAGTAAAGTAATTTCATCGTTTTGCAATTTGTAAAGTCCGTAGTTTGTGCCGAAAACTACACTGTTGTCAGAAAGAAAATTCAAATCTTGGACAACCAACGGATTTGTAGATTTTGCCAAATTTAGCTTAGTACTAAGGTTTATAAATTTATCATTTTGTCTGTCGTACTTGAATAAAAATGAGTTCTCGCCAGTTCCTCCAGCGAAAATCTCACCATTTTCATTTTCTTTGATTACTGTTAATGAAGTTGGCAAACCTTCATTTTCACTGTAATATTTTATTTGATGATTTTTGTCAATTCTAACGACACCTTGCCAACCTTCTTGGCAAAGCCACAAATTTCCGTCGCTTGCTAAAGTCATAAATCTCACAAGTAAATTCGATTTTGTGCTTTGTGAAAGTTGAATTTTTTTAGCTTTACCGTCTTTGAGAAATTCTACAAAATTATCTCTGTAACCAATCCAAAGCCCTTCTTCCGAACTTGCAAGACTAAGAATCAGACTTTCATTTTTTTTGTAGATTTCTTTGTAAGTAATTTTCTCATTTTGAGTGGAAATTTCAAAAATTGAGTTTCCGTCAGTTGCAAAAATTTTACCATTATGAGAAATTATCGATTGAATGTAAAAGCTAAGGAAAGGTAGGTCTAAGTTTGCAAAAGTAGTTTCTTGAATGTAGGCAAATCCTTCGTCAGAGCTTACCCAAATTGTTCCGTCTTGCCCAAGAAAAAGGTTGTTAATCACTTTGTAAGGAAGTTTTTCGACTTTTTGTAAAATGTAATTCTCATTTTCTATTTTTATCGAATGAAGTCCACTCAACCAAGTCCCAACATAAAAATTTCCATTTAAGTCTCTTTGGATTGAAGATGCGTACTCCAAAGGAAGGACTTTTTGTAAATTAAATTTTCTAACATTTTGGGTCGTTTGGAGTTCGTAAATTCCAAAACTTGAAGCAATTAGAATTTTTCCATTTTCCCTTTTGTAAATATCATCGAATCTTAGCAAGTCATTTTCTCTTTCGATTTCTAACTGCACAAAAGAATCGTTTTCAGAATCGAAGTAGAAAAGAAAACCTCTGTGAGAAGTAACGAAAAGTTTCCCAAAATCATCTTCCACGAAAGAGAATGAACGAAAATAGCTGTCAGCTCTAAATTTCGGGTCAAACAAGTAACGTTTTAATTTCCCACCTGAATGCTTTACAACTGCGTCAGGTTCGCTAATCCAAAGTTCACCGTTTTTTGCTTCATAAACTGTTTTTGGGTATAGCAAAGTCGAATCGGTTCTTTGTGTTGTTCCAAGCAAGAAAGGTCTGAAAGAGTGAGTGTAATCAATGTTTCTAATAATTTCATAAATTCCAAGATCAGAAACGATTAGGACTTTTTGGTTAGAAAGTTGAACTAAATTTTTTATGTAAGGAGTTGGTAAACTATCTGCGAAGCTAACAAACATTCTTCCGTCGTAACGAACTAAACCTGCATCAGTTGCTACCCAAACAAAACCGTCCGCATCTTGAACAGCAGATTTTGTTAAGTTCGTCGGTAAGTCTTTTTCGTTATTGAAAGTAGTTACACGAATGTTCTGTGCAAAAACTTTGGTAGCAAAAGTTAGAAGAAAAAATATTAGAAGTAGTTTTTTCATTCAAAAAATCTGGCTTTTTATAATTGAGGCGAAAATGCTAAAAGTAAACTTCCAAAAAGGAAAACAAATTTTTGGAAAATTAAATTTCTACGAAATTTGTTTTGTTTTGAGTTTTAATAAATTCTTCCTTCGACGAACCAAAAAAGAATTATGTAAAGAACTATTGTAGTAACGAAAATTAATGCGAGTTTTTTTATTTTTGAAGACATCATATTTTTACCTCTGAAAGAACCAAAGAAGGATTCCTATAATCATTACAAGAATTGGGAAAGCAATAAATGCCATAGCTAAAATGTGTTTTACTTTTTCCATAACTGCAAATTTAAGAATAAAAAGGAGACTTTTGGAAAAAACTTGAATGAAAATGAGAAGCCCTCAAATTTCTTAAATTTGAGGGCTTCTGAGCGAGAAAGGGGTAAGAAATGAACTGTATTCTAATTTCTAAATAAATCTTGCAGTTAAAGCTATTCTAAAATTGCGTGAGATTTTTCTAAAGGTTTTAATTTGTTTAATCTGTGTTTGTTCTTTTTTTACATTACTTTTTTCTAACTGGTTTGTAATTGAGAAAAGGATTTCATTGGTTTGAATTGGTTTTAGTAAGTAATCGTCAGCACCCAAAAGCATTCCTTTTCTAAGGTTTTCATAGGAAACATCTGAACTGTAAAAGATGAATGGAATTGATTTTGTTCGAGTAGAATTCTTTAACTTTTTTAAAACATCGTAACCGTTTAAAATTGGCATATTTACATCACAAATTATTAAGTCAGGTAAAAGTTTGTGAGCCATTTGAAGACCAATTTTACCATTTTCAGCTACATTTACCTCAAAGCCATTGTCTTTGAGAAGTTTTTTGGTTTGCATTCTGATTAATGCGTCGTCGTCAATGATTAATATTTTTGCCATTTCTTTATTTCCAATATTTTGATTAACAATAGTTGTTTTAACTTTTGACAAGGTATTGGGTTCATGGCTTTTGAAAAATGGCTACTCGTTAGAATGAATTTTTTACTCGTTGAAAAGAAAGAAAAACTCGTTACTTTTAGAATCAGTTTTAAGGTATAAATTTTATTAAGGCAAAAAAATGAAGTGTGTCGTTGTTGACGATGAAAAAATGTCAAGGCAAGTCATTAAACATTGTATTGAGAAAACGGAATCACTCAGTTTAGTGAAAGAATTTGGTAACTCAGTTGAAGCATTTGAATTCCTAAACGGCAATGAGATTGATTTACTTTTTTTAGACGTTGAAATGCCAGATTTGAATGGAATTGAGCTTCTGCAAAATTTGGAAAATAAACCACTTGTTATCTTGATTACCTCAAAAGAAGAATTTGCACTTGACGCTTACCGAAATGATGTTGTCGATTACCTTGTAAAACCTGTAACTCTTCCACGTTTTTTAAAAGCAGTTGTGAAAACACAAAGGCTTTTTCATAACGTTGAAACTATTGAGGACTCTTCTAAAGATTTCATTTTTATCCGCGAAAATCAAAAATTAGTCAAAATTTATGTAACTGATATTTATTGGATTGAGTCGCTTGGCGATTACGTTGTGATTCACACCGAAAGTAAAAAACACACGATTTATACAACTTTGACAAATATTTTAAGTAAGTTGCCGAAAGACCAATTTGTGAGAGTTCACCGCTCGTTTATTGTTAGAATTGATAAAATTTCTCTAATCGAAGGCAACTCAATAATTATTAAAAAAGAATTAATTCCAATTAGCAAATCCTACAAAAATATTTTGATTGAAAAGCTAAATTTGATTTAGCGAATATGAGATTTTTATGAATTCAATTATTGATTTAGATTACCTAGAAAGTTTAATCGAAGGCTACGAAGAAGACAGAGCAGAATTTCTTGAAATGATGATTGAAACTTTTCTTGAAGAAATGCCAAAGGAACTCAAGAATTTAGAACTTCATTACAAAAATGGTGATTGGGATTCTGTTCAAAAAAATGCACACAAAATCAAGTCAATGATTGCTTCAATGGGAATGAAAGAGACCTTAGAAATTATCAATAAAATCGAACTTTGTGCTGAGACAGAAGAATTAGATTTGATTAAAGAAATGATTTTGGAAGTTAAAATAAGATGTGAAATCGCTTTTGAAGAATCGAACCAAATTCTCAAAGAGCTAAAATAAAAAAAGCCTGTCAAATAAATTCGACAGGCTTGGGAGAAAAGAGGAGTTTAATTCAGTGTAAATAACACTGAATTAGGTTTTGCAAAAGAATTTGCTAAAAATTGTAACCAACATTGATTCCAAGATAAGTTAAGTTTGAACCATCAATGAGGTGGTATTCAGCATTGAAATCTAAATTTCCCATTTCCATTCCAACACCCGGAGCGAAGCCAATTTCGCCTGAGCTTGAACTCGCACTACCAACGTCAACAGAAACAAAGTAGTAACCAGCACTTAAACTACCGTAAAATCTCATACTTTCGCTACCACCAAAGTAGTAATTAGTTTTTGCAACGACAGGAATCATTGAGTAAGAGTATTCTGTAGAACCTCCAAAAGCATCTACATCTTTGCCACCAAAAGTCAAGTAGCTAACTTTTGCTGCGTAAGTCATATTTTCGTTAAGTTCTCTTGTCCAACTAACTCCACCACCAAATCCAAGTCCAGCAAAGTCACTAAAATCGCCCATTGGTAAACCAAGTGTTCCGTGAACTCCAAGTCCTTCTGCATTTGCTTCATTAATGCTTAAAGTTGCTACTAAAGGTAATGCTAATGCTAATAATGTTAATTTTTTCATTTTATTAATTCCTAATTTTAAAATTTGTAAAAAATACGGAGGAAAATTATTTGTTAAGTTTTTTGACTAACAGTCGCTTGTTGCACCGTTAGAGTTCCATTCTACACAGTAAGAACCATTTTGGGTTTGTCCTGCACTTGTAACTTTGTAAGTAGTTTCGGCTTTTCCTGATCTGTCAGCATTAACAGTAAGTGTTCCGCCATAAACAGTTTCAGATTCAAAGCTAATTCCTTGAACTACACCAGATGAAGAGATGTCATAACTGTAAACAACAGTAAGTTTTCCATCTTCAACAATTGTGTAGTTTGCTTCGTAAAAGCCGTCATAAGTGTAACCTGCTTGCTCAGTGTTAATTTCTGAGAAAAGCCCAAAATCATACTTCATATATCCACCACGTCTGTTTTTAAGAACAGTTGCTTCGTAAAAAGTTCCGTCAACAGAGTTACCAGTAATTTCAGATGTTCCTTTTGCATCGTAAGTAATTTTATACTTATTTCCGTCATCAATCATTGTGTAAGTGTAAGTAATTCCATTACTTGTGCTTGACCAAGTTGTGTCAGAAAGTTGTGCAACACCTTTAGAAATTATTGGTGCAGAAGGCATTCCTGCGATAATTCCTGAAAACTGTGCAGTCACCGACTTTGCTTGAGCAATTGCTGCTGAACCATTTGGATCAGAAACATTTGGAACCTCGCTTAAAGCTAATTTTGTGTTCACTTCTGAGCTTGAAAGTTCTGGACCCGAAACATCTTCTACAGTAGAAGAAACTTCAGTTGATGAAGACGAACCTTTGTCGTCGTCGTCACTTCCGCAAGAGTAAAGTGCGAGTGATGTTGACATCAAACTGAACATTAAAAATTTGTTGAAAGTTTTCATTTTGCAAAACCTTTCGATTAGTTAATTAATTATTTAAGAGAATAAAGTTTCTCTGTGAATTGTGGTTTTTCAGTGTTCACTTGAACAATGAATTTTTCATTTTCATTGACTGATTTGTTATCGCTATTTTTTGAATCCCATTTGATTGAGTAATTTCCCGAAGGCAAAAATCCTGAAAACAAACTTCTTACTAAATTTCCGTTTCGGCTAAGAATGAGAAGTTCAACTTGTTGTAAGCCTCTTTTGAGATTCGGAACAGAAAACTCAATATTGACGTTTTTTGATTCACCTAATGTAAGCTCAAATTCATTGTGTGAATTTGCTTGAGCAAAACTGTTTTGAACTGTAAGTGTTACCAAAGTGATTAAGATTAGAATTAAAACTGAACGTCGCATTTTTTTTGCCTTAGAGTTTATTGTTACGTTTTCAGTTATTCTCCTATCAAGTCGTGTGCCAAAAACAATTTAAAATATGTAAGTTACTATAAAACAAATATTTGGGTTGGACTCCGTTGCTGGGGAGAAATAAAAAGTATTTTGTCTCGCTATAGAGCAAAATAAGAATTTTTATTAGGTAGGTTGTTTTAAAATAGTGTTTCTGAGAATTGTATCGAACCAGAGCAAAATAAATTTTGTAACGCTGTGGAGCAAAGGAGTTTTGAAAGCAAAACCCATCTGATGGCTCAAAGCCATCAGATGGGTGAAATTCGCAAAAATCTAAAAATTCAAAATTACTTTGAGGGTATTTCTTTGAGCAGAATTTTCAAATGCTTCTAAGGCTTTTGAAAATTCAAATTCGGAGTGAATCATTTTTTCGAGTGTTGGTTTGTGGTTTTGCAAAAATTTTACAGCGTCTTCAAATCTGCCACAACGTGAACCAATCATTGTAATTTCATTTACAACAACCAAAGCAGGGTTGAAATTGATTCCGCCTGCGTAAGTACTTTTGAGAACAAAAGTTCCTCTTGGCTTTGTGCAGCTAAGTCCAAGTTCAAAAGCAGTTGAATTTCCTGAAGCCTCAACCACAACGTCAAAAGTCTTAGGAGTAAAGTTTTCCAAAAGCACTGTTGAAATTCCGACTTCCCCTAAAGTCTCCAACTTGTCTTGGTGCTTTCCCAAAACTTTAAGTTTGCAACCTGTTGAGTGTAAAACCCTTGCAATCAGCAAAGCCAATTTTCCATCGCCAATTAGTAAAACTTCGTGATTTGGAAGAATCTTTACTTGCTCTAAAATCTCACAAGCAGCTGCTAAAGGTTCAATGAAAACAGCTCTTTCGTCAGGAATTTCACTTGGAATTTCGATTACATTTTCTTTGGGCAAAGTTACGTATTCTGAAAAAGCTCCGTTTCTGTTAATGATTCCAAAAACACTTCGGTTTGGGCAGTGTCTTCCAAGCCCTTTTTCACAAAATTCACAAGTTCCACAAGCAAGATTAATTTCTCCGCTGACTCGTTTGCCAATGAGATTTTTGTCTTGAGCTTCTTTGACGTAACCGAAAAATTCGTGTCCCAAAATTCCATTGAAGTTTGGAATGTAACCTTTTATAATTTCGTGGTCAGTGTTACAAATTCCTGCTTTGGCGACTTTAATCAAAACTTCGTTTTCAGTTGGAACAGGTTTTGGAATTTCAGTGAGTTTTAGTTCTTTACCGTCAAAAGTTAATGCTTTCATTTTAAAATCCCCAAAGTTCTCTGTCAAACCAAGACTCTAGTTTTTCCTCTTCCGAATCGGGTAGAGCAGGGAAAAAGTCAATTCCTGTCAAGGTTTCGAGTGAGTCAATGTTTACAAAATAATTTCTAAGTTTTGCACGTTTCGGTGGTTTGCGATTTGGCATTACAAAGGCGATTGCTTTTCTTTCTGGCAAAGTGTAGTCGAGAATTGCTTTGTAGTAAAATGGTGGAACTGCGACATCGTTTTCGCCGATTCTTTTATTCCTTTTTCCAAAAATCGGACCTGTAACAACGTAAAGTTCATTTTCAATTTCAACCCAATCCCTGACTTGTTCTTCTAGTTTTTTCCAAATTCCTCTGTTCAAATCTTTGTGTTGTGGGCTCATATTACTCATAAAAAATGTTTCTGACATCGCTTCTTTGGAAAATTTCATATCAGCAGCAGGGAGCAAATGACCTCTGTCGTAACCTGATTTTTTGTAATCTTTTAGAGAAGCCGAACCTGTTTTGACTTTTTTGTCTTCGCGAAAATTATCTTTTCTTTTCACATCACCTTCAGTCATTTTTTTAGTCAATTTGTGAGCGACCCAATTTGCTTGTTCATATTCTTCGTTGTAAGAAAGTGTGTAGTAAGTATGTTTTATGATTTGGTCTTTTTCTGTAATTTTCGGAAGTTCCAAATCTGGAATTACAACTTCTTGAGGTTTCTTAACTTCTTCTGTTTGAGTAGTTTGTGGGTCAATTGTTTTTTGTTGTGTTTCTTTTTTGTCGCCACAAGCTACAAAAGTTAGCGATAAGAAAAGAATTAGTAAAAATTGCATTGATTGTAAACCTTACTTTAATAAATTTGCCTTGAAGTTAATTTTTTAGTAATTAAAAACAAATTCTCATTACTAAAATTTTTCTGTCCACGCAATGCACGCAAAAGAATTGAAAATAGGTGTTAGGTAAAATGAAAAGTTGATTACGAAACTTTGAGTTGTTTTAACCACCCCGATTTTTTCATTTTCAAAAACCTTTGGTTTTAAAACGAAAAAATTCCCCTCCTTGAAAATGAGGGGAGAAAAGCATTTGTGCTTTGCACTGCCCAAAATCCTCGCCTTTTCAAGGAGAGGGCAAAATAAAATTCAAGCAAAGCGTTAGAAATTTTATTCAGGTGTGGTTAAACAAATGTCAAAATTCTTTTTCGTGTGTTTCGTGGGCAATTTTCTTTTTTTGAAATTTATACAGTAGGCAAAAATTATGGAAAAAATTTGGGCTCCTTGGCGAATCGAATACATTGAAACTTTAAGCGAAGAAAAAAGTGAAGGTTGTATTTTTTGCGACAAGCCAAAGGAAAATAAGGATTTTGAAAATAAAATCTTAATTCAAGGCAAACTTTGTTTTGTGATAATGAATATTTTCCCTTACACAAACGGTCATTTGATGGTGATTCCTTACAGACACATTTCCAAACTTTCGGAAATGACACCTGAAGAGCATTTGGAATCAATGAAACTGACTTCAATTTCGTGTGAAGTTTTGGCGGAAAGTTTTAAGGCTCAAGGTTTTAATGTTGGACTTAATCTTGGTTCTGCTGCTGGAGCGGGAATTGACGCTCACATTCATTTTCACGTTGTTCCTCGTTGGAATGGCGACACAAATTTTATGCCTGTTGTTGGAAATATAAAAGTAATTTCGGAAGGTCTCGAAAGAAGTTACCACAAACTAAAATCAAAATTTGACGAACTTTGCAAGGAGTAAAAGATGTTTAGAAGTATAAAAAATGAAACTTGGGTTTTCGATTGTGAATGGGTTCCTGACCCACTTGTTGGAAGAGTTCTTTACAAATTAGATGAAAGTCTTTCCGATGCAGAAGTAATTAAAGTAATGCGGGAAAAAGGCGGAGCAACAAAAGAAAATCCAAAACCTTTTTTGAAATTGGTTTTGTGTAGGATTGTTTCAATTTCGGCAGTTATCCGCAAAGTCAAAAGCAATGGTGAAACAACTCTTCATCTTTTGTCACTTCCGAAAGACGTTGACGACCCGAACCAAGTAAGCGAAAAAAATATCATCGAAACATTTTTGAATGCAATCGGAGACAAGAAGCCTCAACTTGTTGGTTACAATTCAATCGGCTCAGATTTGAAAATCCTTTTGCAAAGAGCTTTGGTTCACGGTTTACAGATTCCGAGCTTTTTTGAAAGACCTGACAAACCTTGGATTGATGAACCTGGTTACATTGAAAATGCCTCTACGGATTGGAATGTTGATTTAATGAAAATCATTGGTGGTGGAAAAAGCTCTTTTCCTTCTTTAGATGAGCTTGCAGTTGCTTGTGGAATTCCAGGAAAATTTCACACTGATGGAATGGAAGTTGCAGAAATTTGGCTTGACGGAAGATTACAGGAAATTGTGAATTACAGCGAACACGATGTTTTGACAACGTATTTAATTTGGTTAAGACTTGCTCACTTGGCTGGACTTTTTGATTCCGAAAAATACAAATCCGAACAAAAATCGGTTGCAGAGTTAATCAAAGACTTAGGAGAAAAACCTGAAAACAGTCACTTGAAAAAATACTTAAAAGTGTGGCTCCAATTAAGAAAATCAATGCAAAGTTAGAAAGTAGGGAACAAAAATCTTTGTTCCCTACAAGTCTTATTTTAACAATAACATCTTTTTAGTTCTACTTTCGTTGCCAACTTTCAAATTGTAGAGATAAACTCCTGAACTGACGCTTTTGCCAAAGTTGTCTGTTCCGTCCCAAGTGACAGAGTTCTTACCAGAATTGCTTGGCAAAGTCCATTCCCGAACCAGTTGCCCGAGAACATTAAAAATTGATAATTTCGCCAATTCGTAATTCGTATTTTTCAATTCGTAATTAATTGTCGTTGTAGGGTTGAACGGATTTGGATAATTTTCGAGAAGTTGGATTGTGCTTGGCAGTTGCGGGATTTCAGAGTTTGTTTCTTCGGAAATTGAGACGACTTCACCACCAGTTGTAGTTTTAAGGATTGTTCCTCCAGCACCAACAATAAATCCAGTGTTTGAATCAATAAATTTTATAGATTGAAGCGAGTTATTTGTACCTGAATTCGATTGAATCCAAGTGTCTCCTTCATCTGTAGTTTGCAACAAAATACCATCTTGCCCAACAATGAAACCTGTATAAGAATTTGCGAAATGAATTGAGTTTAAAGTTTTGGTTGTTCCTGAATTTTTAAGAAACCAATTATCTCCACCATTAGAAGTTTTTAAAATAATTCCATTTGCTCCAACTATAAAACCAGTATTAGAATCTGAAAAATAAACTGATTTTAATAAATGTGGAGTCGGCGAAACTTTAGGAATCCAAGTATTGCCTTGATCAATTGTTTTTAAAAGTGTGCCGTATTCACCAACAGTAAATCCGGTATTAGAATCAGTAAAACAAACCGAGAAGAGAGACCAAGTAGTTCCAGAACTAAGAGAGTTCCAAGTATTGCCTTGGTCATTTGTTCTCAAAATTTTTCCATTGGTTCCAACTGCAAATCCGACTGTTTCATTTGAAAACACAATAGAATTAAGGTCTTCTATGGTTGGCGAACTAACATAATTCCAAGAATTGCCTTGGTTATTTGTTTTTAAAATATTCCCATTACTTCCAACAATAAAACCGGTTGTAGAATTCAAGAATTGAATAGAGAAAAATTGAGCAATAAAGTTACCATAATTTATTAATTGGTTAGTTAATCCACCATTTGTAGTCTTGTAAAGAGTACCATTTTGTCCAACCGCAAATCCCTTTAACTCATCAAAGAAAAAAGAGGAATAAAGTATATTTGTCGTTCCATAATTCAACGAACCCCAAGAGTATCCTCCATTAGTTGTCTTAAGAATTATGCCTTTTCTACCAATGATTAATCCATTATTTATGTCATAAAATTTCATTTTAATTAGCTGGTCACTGACCCCAATATCATCAATTTTAAACCAATTTAATCCTCCGTCATTGCTTCGATAAATTTTTCCGGAATTGCTCAATGAAAATCCAGTGTAAGAATTAGGAAAATCTATGGATAATAATTCATCGGAAGATATTTGATTAAAAGAAAACCAATTATTCCCTCCATCAAGAGATTTTAACATTTTACTTTCAGGAAAATAACCGTTGAATCCTCCACCAACAGCATAGCCAATATTTGAATCAGTAAAAAAAATAGAATTTAAAGAAACTCCGCCAAAAGATGCTTTGTTATCCCAATTTATTCCACCATCAGAAGTTTTAAAGATATTTCCATTGTTACCGATAATAAATCCGGTAGTATCATCTACAAAATAAACAGATTTTAGGTTGACTGAATTTCCAACTGTTGAAGTACTCCAATTTGTTCCTCCATCTAAGGTTTTAAGAATTGTACCATTTGCTCCGACAATAAATCCTGTATTTGTATTAATGATATTAATGGAGTTAAAATCTTCAATAATTCCAGAGTTTAAAATATTCCACGTAATTCCACCATCATCGGTTTTTAAAATAATTCCTTGATTACCAACAATAAACCCAATATTTGGATCTATAAAACTAATAGAGTTAAGATCTTCAGCAGTTTCTGAAGAAATGGGATTCCAAGTGTTGCCCATATTATTAGAGAGAAGAATAGAACCTTTTTTCCCAACCGCTACTATGTTATTTGTATTTAAAATCTGAGCAATATCGTTCAATGTATTCCCTTGAGGTCTTGGATTTACCCATTCCCAAGCGGCTTGTTGTGCATTTACTTTGAAAATAAAAACAAAGATTAAAAGAAGTGCTAAGGTTAAGACTTTCATTTTCGAGACTCCAATTTTTTATTTTAAAAGCAACATTTTCTTAGTTTGACTTTCATTACCGATTTTCAATCTGTAGAGATAAACTCCTGAACTGACGCTTTTGCCAAAGTTGTCTGTTCCGTCCCAAATTACAGAGTTTTTACCTGAATTGCTTGGCAAAATCCATTCTCTCACCTTTTGTCCAAGAACATTAAAAATTGATAATTTCGCCAATTCATAATTCGTATTTTTCAACTCGTAATTGATTGTCGTGGAAGGGTTGAACGGATTCGGATAATTTTCGAGAAGTTGGATTGTGTTTGGCAGTTGTGGAATTTCCGAGTTTGTTTCTTCGGAGATTGAGACGACTCCTCCATTAAGAGTTCTAATTATTGTTCCGTCATTTCCAACAGCAAAACCAATATCTTGATTTATAAAATGAAAATTATTCATTCTTTTATTCGTTGGAATTGAATTTAAATCCCAGGTGTATCCTCCATTTAATGTTTTTTTAAAGTAAGAAATTGTAGAATCTGGGTATTGAAACGAATTCCACTGACGACAAATTATGTATCCAATATTATCATTTAGAAAATAGATTTTATCTATACCAAAAGCGTCATCGTAATGTATTTCAGACCAATTGTTTCCGCCATCAATTGTTTTTTGAATTTTTCCAACTAAAAATAATTCCAACCAACCCACAATATTCTTAACTTTAACTCCACTTGTTATAACATACCCATTATTATTTCTAAAAAAAATATCTTGGTACTCTATAGAAAAATTAACTTGTTGAAAAAAAATAGAGTTCCAATTTAATCCATAGTCAAAAGTTCGTTCTAACCATGCTCCTATTAATTGAAACGCTGTTGAATCATTTTTAAAATGAAATTTATGACTCAAAGAACTTGGTAAAGCTGAAAATGGAAACCAATTAATTCCTCCGTCAATAGTTTTATATAAATTTTGTTGTTCTATTACGAACCCTATATCTTCTGTTACAAATTGAATATCATAAATAATTTGTCCTAAAAAATTATTTATTTCAAACCAAGAATAACCTGCATCTTCAGTTTTGAGAATTTTAGCTCCTGTACCAAGTATAAAACCGTCACTTGGACTAACAAAAATTATTTTTTTAAAGTCAATATTTGGTAAAGTAAATTCTGGAAGTTTTTGCCAAGTAATGCCTAAATCATTTGAAGATAAGATGGTTGCTGAGTCACCAACAGCAAAGAGTTTATTGCTGTCAAATAAACTTGTAATGGAATTCAAATTATTATTTTGAATTTTTGGTAATAACTCCCAAATTGTTTGCTGTGCTTTCACTTTAAAATTCAAAGCAAATATCAAAAGAAGTGAAAAGGTTAAGACTTTCATTTCGAGACTCCAAATTTTTAATGTTACAATCTTAAATGCTTTTCGAGGTAAAAAAGTTCCCAACTTTTTTAAAATCAATGAAATAAAAAAGCCCCGACAAAATTTGTCGGGGCTTTTAAAAGTTTTAACCTAAGTAGCTTCTTAAAGGTCTGCTTCTTGACTTGTGTCTAAGTCTGCGAATTGCCTTTTTCTTGATTTGTCGCACGCGTTCACGAGTGAGGTTGAATTGCTCGCCGATTTCTTCAAGTGTAAGAGGTTTTTCTCTGTCAATTCCGAAGTAAAGCTGAATGACTTTTTTCTCTCTTTCTGTAAGAGTGTCTAAAACTCTTTCGATTTCGATTTTGAGAGATTCTGTCAATAAAGCTGTGTCAGGAGAAGGTTTTTGGTCACTTGGAATTACGTCCAAAAGACTGTTCTTTTCACCTGCTTGGAAAGGTTCGTCAAGTGAAGAATGTCTGCTTGAAATCTTCAAAGTATTAGAAACTTCGTAAGGATTCAAGTTAAGTTCTTCAGCAATTTCTGTTGTTGTTGGTTCACGTTCACTGATTTGCTCAAGTTCGCTTGCAACTTTGCTGATTTTGTTGAGAGTTCCAACTCTGTTCAGCGGAAGTCTTACCACTCTTGAGTGTTCTGCCAAAGCCTGTAAAATCGATTGGCGAATCCACCAAACAGCGTAAGAAATAAATTTGAATCCTCTAGTTTCATCAAATCTTTTCGCAGCTTTAATCAATCCCAAATTACCTTCGTTAATAAGGTCACCAAGGGAAAGACCTTGATTTTGATATTCTTTTGCCACACTAACAACGAATCTCAAGTTAGAGATTGTCATTTTTTCAAGAGCCCAAGAATCACCTTCACGAATTTTCTTTGCAAGGTCAATCTCTTCCTGAGGTGTCAAAAGATTGACATCGCTGATTTCTTGCAAATATCTTTCTAAGGATTGATTCTCTCTTGTTTT
Organism: Calditrichota bacterium; assembly: GCA_008501735.1. GTDB lineage: Bacteria > CLD3 > CLD3 > CLD3 > CLD3 > CLD3. The sequence goes on from QQUF01000040.1 coordinate 115,547, forward strand.
ATTCTTTGTGGTAATTACCGACATCTATAATCCTGTTCTTTTAATAAGTTAATTTCTTCAAAATGTGATAGACCTCACAAAAAAGGTCGGGACTTAAACAAAGCAAACTCCAAATAGTTCCCAAAAATTTTCATTTTTTTCATTTTTTTATAAAATCACTCTTGTAAATTACGCAATCGTGAATTTTAAATCAAAACGCGGAGTTAAAAAGTGCGAAAAATAAAAAAAGTATTAATAGCAAACAGAGGCGAAATCGCTGTCAGAGTGATTCGGGCTTGTCACGAACTCGGAATCGAAACAGTTGCAGTTTTCAGTGATGCAGACAGACTTGCAAAACACGTAAAATTAGCAGATTACGCTTACTACATTGGCGAAAGCCCTTCCTCAAAAAGTTATTTGGTTGCAGATAAAATCTTAAAAGTTGCTCAAGAATCCAAAGCTGATGCAATTCATCCGGGTTATGGATTTATGTCGGAAAACGGAGAATTTGCAGATTTGGTCAGAAGTCTTGGAATTGCTTTCATAGGACCTTCTTCCTATGCAATGAAAGCTATGGGAAATAAAACTTCTGCTCGTGAATTAATGATCAAAGCAGGAGTTCCTGTTGTTCCCGGAACAGAATCAGGAATCACTGACATCGAAGAAGCAAAAGTTGTTGCTGACGAAATCGGTTATCCAATTTTAATCAAAGCGGCTTCTGGTGGTGGTGGAAAGGGAATGCGAGTTGTTGAGCAAAAAGAAGATTTTGAAAAAATGATGAGAATGGCTCAAAGTGAAGCAGGTTCTTCGTTTGGTGACTCAACAGTTTACATCGAAAAGTATTTGGAAAAACCAAGACACATCGAATTTCAAATTCTTGGAGACCAACAAGGAAACGTTGTTTACTTAGGAGAAAGAGAATGTTCAATCCAAAGACGACACCAAAAAGTTGTTGAAGAGGCTCTTTCGGCTGTTTTGACTCCTGAACTTCGTAAAAAAATGGGTGAAATGGCTGTTAAGAGTGCAAAAGCAGTTGGTTACTACAATGCTGGAACAATCGAATGTTTGATTGACAAAGATTTGAATTACTACTTTTTGGAAATGAACACTCGTTTACAAGTAGAACATCCTGTTACAGAAATGGTTACAGGAATTGACCTTGTGAAAGAACAAATCAATATCGCAGAAGGTGGCGAATTACCTTTCACTCAAGAAGACATTAAGTTCAACGGACACGCAATTGAATGCAGAATTTACGCTGAAGATTGTGTGAATAATTTTGCTCCTTCTATCGGAAAAATCACGAGTTTAATTCCCGCCGATGGCTTTGGAATTCGTGAAGACAGTGGAATTTATCAAGGACAGGAAGTTAGTGTTTATTACGATCCAATGCTTTCAAAGCTTTGTGCTTGGGGACGAGATAGAAACGAAGCAATTGCGAGAATGAAACGTGCTTTGGACGAATACGAAATCAGAGGAGTGAACACAACAATTCCATTTTGCCGATTTGTTTTGAACCACGAAGCATTTGTTTCAGGAGATTTTGACACTCATTTTGTAAAAAATTATTTTGACCCGAAATATTTAACGGAAATTGGCGAAGAGGAAGAAAATGCTTTGATTGCGGGAGCGGCAGCTTTTTCTGAACTCAAAACTAAGAAAATTGTAAACATTCCAAACAACGGTCAAAGTAACTGGAAACTTAAGAGAATTAAGAATTAAGAATTTATTTTTGTAGAGACGTAATGCATTGCGTCTCTACAAGCAAAATTTTGGGTAGTAGTGCTTTTGGTGTTACTACCTTTTTTGTTTTCAAGAGTTTGTTTCAGAACTTTAATTAATGATTTGGAGGTTTGGGAAATCTTTTTTTCAAATTGGTGCAACTTTTTGAGGACTCGGATTGTTCAAGTTTAAACTAAGTCCCCAAAAAATTCTAAAAAGTGGAGAATCTTATGCATCTGATTCAACAAATCCAAAATGAACTTTCTTCCAAAAGTCTTGACGGTTGGTTGTTTTATGATTTTCGAGGAACAAATATTTTAATGAGAAGGATTCTGAAACTTCCTGAAAATCAAGTTCTTACGAGACGTTACCTGTATTACGTTCCTGCAATCGGTGAGCCTGTTAAAATTGTTCACAAAATTGAAGCTGGAAATCTTGACACACTTCCCGGAGACAAAAGAACTTACAGCAGTTGGCAAGATTACGAAATGGCAATTCACCACACTTTACCAAGAGGTTCAAGAGTCGCAATGGAATTTTCGCCGAAAAATGCAATTCCTTACGTCTCGAGAGTTGATGCAGGAACTGTTGATATGATTAGAGAATTTGGAGTCGAAGTTGTTTCTTCAGCGGATTTGGTTCAACTTTTTGAAGCTGTTTGGGACGATTACAAATGGGAAACTCACCAAAGAGCCGCAAAACTTGTGATTGAAACAAAAGACGAAGCATTTAATTTTATCCGAGAGAAAATTACAGCAAAAGAACAACTTACAGAATACGATGTTCAGCAATTTATTTTACAAAAATTTGAAGAAAAAGATTTGTACACCGACCACTCACCGATTGTTGCAGTGAATGGAAACAGTGGAAATCCTCATTACGAACCGCAAATTGACAAACACGATGAAATTAAAGAAAACGATTTTGTTCTGATTGACCTTTGGGCAAAAACTAAAGAGAAAGGTTCTGTTTTTGCAGACTACACTTGGACAGGTTTTGTCGGTACAGAAGTCCCTGAAGAACATTCAAAGATTTTTGAAATTGTTGCAGGGGCAAGAGATACAGCAGTTGAGTTTTTGAAAAGTCAATTTTCAAAAGGGCAATTTGTCGCTGGCTGGGAAGTTGACAGAATTACAAGAAAATATATAATTGAGCACGGTTACGGAGATAAATTTATTCACAGAACAGGACATTCTATTGGTGAAGAGGACCACGGAAATGGTGCGAATATTGACGACTTAGAAAACCACGACACAAGGCAAATTTTACCTCAAACTTGTTTTTCGATTGAACCCGGGATTTATTTGGATAAATTTGGAGTTAGGAGTGAAATCAATGTTTTTATTACCAAAGATAGAGAAGTAATTGAAACAGGAACTCCAAAACAAATTGAAGTTTTAAAAATTTTAAGTTGAAAATGACACAAGTTCAAGAAAAAAAATACTACACTTTAGAAGAATACTTTGAATTAGAAAGTAAATCTGATGAAAAGCACGAGTTTTACAAAGGTGAGATTTTTGCAATGTCGGGTGGTTCTTTCAATCACAATTTGATTGCTTCGAATATTTTAGGTGAGTTTAGGAATTTGCTTAAAGGTAAGCCTTGCATAGTGCTTGGAAGTGACTTAAAAGTTCAAGTTAAAGAAAATGGGCTTTACACTTATCCTGACGTAAGTGTAATTTGTGGTGAACCTGAATTTGTTGAGGAAAGAAATGACACTGTTAAGAATCCACTTTTGATTGTTGAAGTTCTTTCGGAATCAACGGCAGATTATGACAAAGGTGGGAAATTCACGCTTTACAGAGACATTGATTCGCTAAGGCACTATATTTTGGTTGAGCAAAAAGAAGCTCGTGTGGAGTATTTTTACAAAAATGAAAAAGAGCATTGGGAGTTGGTAGAGTTTAGAAATGTTAGCGAAACTTTGAAAATTGAGAATCTGAATATCGAAATCCCTTTAGATGAAATTTATCAGAAAATTACTTTTGAAGAAAAGAACTGACAGGTTTTTGAACCTGTCAGTTCTGGTTTGTTTAATCAATAAAAGTGTGAAGCGTCTTTTGACTTTTTGGGTCTAAGGAATCCATCGTAGTTACGACGAACAAATCGCCTGCAATATCTTCAATCAAAACACTTCCATCTTCACGAAGTTTGGGCCAAGCGTCAAGTTTTGTGTGAAAAACTCTTTGACCTTGTTTAGTCATTACTTCCCAAACTCGAAGCTCAATTTCGTCCTCAACACGTAAAATGCTTGTAATTTCCATCACGAATGAAATCCGTTCAAGATAAGTTTGAATGACTGACTTTGTTTCTTTGTCCAAAGTATTTACGTCTTCAATCAAAAATACTTCATTTTCATCGTCGTTTCTAAGAGAAAGAAATTTTGTTGGGTCTGACCAAGGGAAGCATTGTTTTACACTAACTTCCATTTCCCCTTTACCATTTTTGAAGTAAAGGAGATTGTTTTCTTTAAGATAAATTTTATAATTTTTGCTCATTATTTTTTCCGTTTTTTGATACATCAAATTTAAAAAATTTGATGTAGAGACGCACGGCGGTGCGTCTCTACTAAAAGATAAACTGAAATTCTATTTTCCAGATTCTAAAAACAATTTTATTTCTACTTGTGGAGATGAAAAGCCATTCGTCTCCACCGACTAATTTTTCAGAATACTCGTTAATCTCCACTTTAAACTGGGAAGAGTTCGTGCATCTGATGCTGTAATTCGTGTAATTTGCGATAAACTCCATTTTCGATTTCCAGTAATTCTAAATGGTTTCCACGTTCAACTATTTTACCGTCTTCGATTACGAAAATTCTGTTTGTCTTTCGTAAAGTAGAGAGTCGGTGAGCAATTGCAAACACTGTTCGACCTTCAATTAGTCTGTCGAGTGCTTCTTGAATTTTAAATTCTGTTTCGGTATCAACAGCACTTGTTGCTTCGTCCAAAATCAAGATTTTCGGATTGTGCAAAATCGCACGTGCAATCGAAATTCTTTGTCTTTCGCCACCTGAAAGAGTATGACCTCTTTCTCCAACAACTGTGTCGTAGCCGTAAGGAAGTTTCAAGATAAATTCGTGAGCATTCGAGATTTTTGCAGCTTCGATAATTTGCATCATTGTTGGGTTCTCAATTCCGTAACCGATATTCTCGGAAATTGTTCCGTGAAAAAGGTAAGGGTCTTGCAAAACCATTCCAACTTGTTGCCTGTAAGAACCGATTTCAATGTCTTTGATGTTGTGTCCGTCAATCAAGATTTCTCCGCCAACTGCATCGTAAAAACGTGCAATTAGTTTTGTGATTGTTGTTTTTCCTCCTCCAGAAGGACCAACCAAACCAATCATTTCACCTTCTTTGACAGAAAAATTCATATCCTTGATGATTTTACGAACACCATCGTAACTGAAAGCAACATTTTTGAAATCAACGTTTCCTTTGAGGTCTTCAATTTTAACCGCACTTTCTTTTTCGGTTACAGTCGGATTTGTGTCGAGAATCTCGAAAATCCTGTAAGCCGAACTTGTCGCCCTATTTAACATTCTTGCCATTTGACCGATTACTTCAATTGGTTGAGTAAACATCGTCATATAAAGCAAAAATGACACGAAAGTTCCCGCAGTTAAGTGCGAAGCAGAAGTTTCAGGACTGATTAATCTTGGAACAGCAAAAACCCAAACACCAAGAATTAACATCTGAATTCCAAGCATTAAAAAGGGCCAAAACTTTGTCCAAGATTCGTGAATCACAAAGAATTCCTCCGTTACAGTTTCGTTCCTTTGGCTGAATCTTTCAGTTTCGTGTTGTTCCTGATTAAAAGCCTTTACTACTTGCATCCCTGGAATTGTGTCTGAAAGAACGTCAGTCAAGTTTGACCATTTTCGCCAAGCCTTCAAAAACATCTTCTTCATTCGTTCTCCGTGAAGGAAAATCGAATAGAGTAGAAAAGGAACAGGCAAAGTGATAAAAAGACCGAGTTTCCAATCCATCGAAATCAAGACTGTACTAAGCCCAATCAAAGTAATGATTGAAATCGAGACTTCAACAACTCCAAATGCAACAAAATCCCAAATCCTATCAGTGTCAGAACTAACACGACTGATTATGCTTCCTGTTTGCTTTTTAGAGTAAAAGTCAAGACTCAAAGTTTGCAAATGTCGATAAAGTTCGTCACGTAAATCTCGTGCAACTTTTTCACCCATAATTGACATTTTATTCAAACGAATCCAAATGAAAAATTCTCTCAAAACGTAGATTAAAGCGATTGTTGCCACTAAAGTCCAAGCAATTTCACTTGCTTCGTCTGAGGTGAGATTTCCATCTTGAAAAGGTTGAATTACCGAGTCAATTAAGTAACCTGAAATGTATGCAGGAACCAAAGAAACAATTGTTGTCAAAACTGCACCAATCATTCCGATTGTCAGTTCTTTTTTGTAAGGAAGCAAGTAGCTTAAAAGCCTCCATAAAACTGAATTTTTATCCTTCGAGAAACTGTTTTGAGCTTCGGTTACGGGTTTTAAAATTGCGTTTACGTACTCTGTGTCTGCATCAAAAGAAGAATTTCCGAAAACACCGTCTTCAATTTTCTCTTCAACTACGTACTTCAAATGACCCATAATTATTTTTTGTCTATGAGTGTATGAAACTGAAATTAGTGGTTGAACGTCATCGCTTGCCAAAAAGAGTAGAGTTGTGCAACTTACCGACTCAACTTCTTTGACGCTTTTGATTTCAGCAATTTTAATTTTTGATTTTAATTTGTACTCTCTGTTTTCTTCTAAAATTAAGTAGAGAAATTCAGGAGTAAGGACTAACCAAGAGCCTCTAAACATTAAGTTTTCGTCAAGGTCAGAAAATGCATAAAGTTTGATTTCGTTGTTCTTTTCTTGTTTAAGAACTAGCTCTCGGACTTCCTTAGGAAGTTTACTTTTTTGTTTTAAATATTTTTCAATGTATTCAAATTTTAGATTTGTTTCCATCTTTGTAGCCTATGATTTAAAAGTTTCAAACTTGGTGGATGTTTTAGTTGCGATAGTTTATGTGACAAAATCAGTCTTAGTTTATCAAATCTATTGGGAACAAATTCGAAATTAGCGACTCTAAATTTCCAAACATCAACAGCAATATTTTGATTGCCAGAATTAAAAACAGCACTTAAGGCTGTCATTGCGTAAGTTTTTGTGTTAAACATTTCTGTTTACTCCATAATTTTATTAAACAAAGTGAATCAAAGGCACAAAATTAGCCAATAATTCGACAATTATCGAAATCCAAAAAAGAGGACTTCCAGTGTATTAAAAAGTTAAAAAAGTGATTTTAAAGAGAGAGAAAAGAGGTTGCTTTTAGCAATCGGTTTTGGGGTTAAACCAATGATTGGCTAAAGCGTTTGGATTGCCAAAATCTCTCGAAGCTACCACTCTAACTGCACTGACTTTTGGTCCGTAAAATCTTTGTAGGATTTGCATTAGTAATCTCCGAGTTTTTGGAAGTTGAATTATTTGTAAAAAATAAGTTCGGCTATTTTAAGGCTTTTTGACAAATTTTGCAAGAAATAATTTTCCATTATAAAAATTTTATTGGAAATTTTCTCAAATTTTTACGTTCTTAGTTTCTTCACAGGGTAAAAATATTCTATAAAAATCAAATTTTATGACAAAAGTAACAATAATTTTTTTACTAATTTTTGTGGTGAATTTGCAAGGGCAGAGTAATTCTATTTCTGAAATCGAAAAAGCAATTTTCAGATTCACAAACAAAGAACGAACAGAGCGTGGACTTAAATCACTAAAGTTCAACCAAGAACTTCAAGAACTTGCAAAAATTCACAATAAAAATATGAATGACTACGATTTCTTCGACCACGAAGACCAAAATGGAATGAAAATTGGCGAAAGAAGGAAAGCATTTTTTCCTGAAATTCTCGGAGGTATTGGAGAAAATATTGCTTTTAACAAAGGTTACGAAATCGAAGGGACTGCTAAAAGATTAGTCAAACAATGGATGAATTCTCCCGGTCATCGAGAAAATATTTTACGTAAAGAATTTACACAACTTGGAGTTGGAATTTTGGTTGAAGGAAACAAAATTTACGGAACTCAAGTGTTCGGAAGTTTAGTTGCGAAAATTCTGACTCCGATTCCCCAAAAATTAGATTTTGGGGCAGAAAAAGAATTTACGTTTGAATTCCTTGGTGATTTTGAGAAAAAGGACATCACAATTTTTGTTAATTTTCCTGATGAAAACGCAAAATTTTATGTGAGTAAAACTCAATACTACACAGGAGTTGGGAGCTATAAAGCAGAGTGGAATGGAAATAATTTTAAGTTCAAAGTTCGCTTCGACAAAGGAAAAGGGATTTACAAAATTCAAATTGGAAGCAAAGGAGAAGTCTTTCAAGAAGGAATTGAAATTTTAGTTGAGTAAGGAAAAAAAGTTTTTTTATTTCTTGAATCTCAACTCGTAAATCAAGATTCCAACCACAACAAAGTAAGAAGTGTACATCAAAATTCCTGAAATCATTGTTACGTAAACAAAACTTGGATGTAGAAATCTCATTCCCCAAATTGAGCCGAAAGTTAAGACAACTGAAATCATTGGTTCAAAAAGTAAAAATCCTTTCCAAAATCCACTAACAACTGTGTTAAAGTAAAAAATCATTCCAATCGCTAAGAAAATCAAAGACATTGATATTATGTGGTTGTGAGTTGTAATTAAAAGTTCAGAGATTGGTTTTGGATAGTGCTCAGGAATTTCAAACTCGTCTTCTGATTCACTGGCTTGAGAACCGTTGTAGCGAGTTACTGTTCCACTTGAGCTCATTCCTGTTGTTGTGTAAAGAAAAACCAAACCTGTTCCAACTCCTGTTGTCATCACAAGAACAAAAATTAGGAGAAAATTTTTAAGTTGTCGGTCAAGCTTGTAAAGTTCAATTTTCATTTTATGGTTTTTCCTTAATGGCTTTTGCCAAAATACACAATTTTTGGATCCCTTTTGAAACTGAATTTACAGAAATTGTTGCTCCACTAATTCCATCAACGTCTTTTCCAACTGTGAAGGAAGATTCAGCATTTCTGCCAATGAATTGTTCATTCCAATTTCTATTCCCGACTTGACCGCCGTAAGCTTCACGGTATTTTATAATTTCAGAAGAAAGAATTTTAGCTTCTTTGTCAAAGATTATAAGAAAAGTTATTGGCATTGCCTTACCAAGAACGTTGTCAAGAATTGCAAAACCTAAACTTGAATCGTTTTTTGTTATTTTCCAAAGATAAACCTCATCACGGAAAAATTTTTGCTTAGCCTCTTTTTCAATGGAGTTTTTCAATTCATTCTGAAGTTTGAATTTTTCAAAAGTAAGAGTTGATTCTTCACCGAAAATATTTTTAATCGAAGTTTCTGCATCATTCTTAATTGAGGAAAAAACATTCCCTGTCAAAGTGAAAAGCAAAAGTAAAATGTAAAAATTAGAAAATTTCATTAACGTAAAATTTAAGTTTGTTGAAAAGAAAAGCCTAACAACTAAAATTGTTAGGCTTATTCTTAATTTTTAAAGGAGGCAAATTTATAAAATTTAGAACATATAACCAGCACCAAAATTAAACATTTTGGTTTTAGCATCCGAAAGCTCGTTTTTTGAAACTCCGTAATCAACTTTGAAAACTACTTGGTCAATTGGTTTGACTGAAAGCCCAACCATCCAAGTTGTAAGATGATTTGCTTTTTCAGAATCTCCACCAGCTTCTGTTTTTGCTGCTGTGTTGTAGTCTTCCCAACGGAAAAATGGAATTATTTTTGTGTCGCAATTCATAAAACTTCCGACATTGTAACCTAAATCTAAGTAGTAACCAAAAGACGATTCAACACCACCGATTAAATCAGGTTCTCCATAAGTAATGTTTCCAAGTTCAAAAACACCAACGAAGTTATTAGCATCGTATTTTGCGTGAAACTCAAAAAGTGAAACAGAGTTGTTGCTACTCGAATCAACGTGAGTTGCATTATTATAAGAAAAAGAAGTTCCAACAAGCAAACCGTTTACGCCAGTGTAGTTTAATCTAAAATTGTAAAGTAAATCTTCTGCGTTTGATTCAAATCCTTTTTGCCTTCCGCTACGGATTCCAGAAGAAGAAAATCCAGTTGCATCTAAACCTTCCATAACTGTGAACTTGTAATCGAACCCTTTGACATTTCCATAAATTGCGGCTCCGTTTCCGAACCAAGTTGTTGGAATAATATTTTTGCTGTAAGAAGGTCTTTCAACACTTAAAAATAATGGTGGCTCGTGCCATTCGTTAATTAAACCGACTGAAGGCAAAACAACTCCAACTTGAAATCCAAATTCATCAGAATGATGGTAATCAATGTAAGCTTGTTCGAGTTCAAGTTCTCCTTGACCTTCTTTAACAAAGTTGTGTTCGAGTTCTACTTCAGATTTGAAAGACCATTTTGGCGTCCAAGCGTGAGAATAAAAAAGAACGAATCTGTGAAAGTCTAATATCTTTTCAGCATCAGAACCGTCAGCTTTTGAGTGATTGTAGTGAAGTTCACCATAACCACCAATTGTTGATTTTGGTGTGAAAAATTCATCATCTTCTGCGAATAAAATCGCAGGAATTGTTAAGGTTGCAAGTGCAGTAATTTTTAAAAAGTTATTCATTTTAGAGAATACTCCGATTTTTAATTTTGTGAAAATTGTGAAAGTTTTACTATTTGTTTAATTTTTAAAGAAAGTTCAGCTCTGTTTAGTAGTGATTTTAGTTCATCAATTTCTTCTTTGTGGAATGCAAGAGTAACTCCAGAAAGAGAAACTAAAATCTTCCTGTTTTTATTTTTGTTAAGCTCCGACTTCTCGAATTTCTCAACATTCATTTCTTGAATGAAGGATTTAAATTTTGTAAAAGCTTCGGGCTTAAATTTTAGAAAAAAGTTCCCAAATTCAAGGTTCACAGTTTGGCATTTTGGGTTGATTGAAACACAACCATTCGTGGAATTTTTTATTGTCATTTTTTATTTAATTCTTATTGAGACTAAATTTCAATAGAAAGTTAATTGAATTCTTAAAAATGTCAAAACAATTTTTCAAAAGTTTTGAATTAAATTTTTTCTTAATCGTATTATCTTTTACAAAATTTAACGTGAAAACATTTTAGAGAGGATTTAATGAAAATCTTAATTAGTTTATTTTTAGCAATCAATTTTATGTTCTTTCAAAGTTGCGAAACTTCAAACGCTCAAAGCAAGACGGAAGAAGATGCAATGAAAGCTTATAATCAGAAGAATTTTTCTGAGGCTGTAAAAATTATGAAAGACATTCTCAAAGTTCGGGAAACTGATTTTCGTTCTTTGACATTGGTTGGGCAGCTTTCCATTAGTGAAAATGACAAAGAAGGTTACGAGTTGACAATTAAACAATTGAAGAAAAATCCTGATGCTCCTGATTATGAAAAGGCATTTTTAGCTTATTTACAAGGTCAAGCAGCACTTTCTTTTGATAAAGATTACGACAAAGCAAAAGAGTTTGTAAAAGAAGCGTGGTTCTTGAGTCCGCAACTTCAAATGGTCAGCAAACTTAGAGACGAAATAATTTCCTCTCAAAAACTTGGCAGACCAGCTCCAGACTTTGTTTTGGAAAAAGTCGGTACAAATGGCACTGAAAAAGTTTCACTAAAATCACTTCGAGGAAAAACTGTAATTATTGATTTTTGGGCAACTTGGTGTGGTCCTTGTAGGCAAACAATGCCGAAAACAGAATCTCTTTATAAGAAAAGTCTTGAAAGTGATAAAGTCGTTGTCTTGACTGTTAATTTGAGAGAAGATGAAGCCAAAATTGCAGATTTTATGGGTAAAAATAAATACCAAATGACAGTTCTTTTGGATAAAGACGGAGCAATTGGTCAGGCTTACGAAGCAGTTTCAATTCCAAAATTAGTTGTAATTGACCCAGAAGGAAATTTGCAATTTGAAGGACACCCAAATCAGTTTAATGAAAACTCTTTAACATTTTAAAAAAAAATAAGATTTATGAGAGATTTTATAAGAAAGAAGCTGATAATTTTAAAATCTTCGTCTGTTTTAATTCTTTTATTTCTTGCGACTTTAAACTTATTTGCTAATTCTTATATTGGAACTGCAACTTGTCCAATAAAAGCAGATTTGGAAGAACAGAAAAAAGCTAATGATATTGCACTTTCCGAGATGCTTTCACAAATTGCTGTTAGTGTTCAAAGTGACTTTACAAATTCAATTGAAGAAAATGTTTCTGCCAATGAAACGGAATTCAAAAGACGTTGTGAGTCAATTCTCAAAACTTATTCTTCCGCTTCTTTGACAAACGCCAAGCTTAACAAAAGGCGAACCGACAAAGAAATTATTTTTCAGTGGTCAATTCCAAAAAGTGAAGTTCAAAAAATCTTTTCTTCGAGGCTTCACCAAGCAGAAGGTTTATTCTTTTCTGCGGAAGAAGCTGAAAGTAAAAATCAACTTGAACAAGCTCTAAGGTGGTTTTACCAAGCTGATTTACTTTTCAAAAGCGTTCCTGCAACTTTCCAACAGAATCAAAATGGAGTCAACGAACTTTCTTGCATCAAAAAAATTACAAAAATTTTGAACGGATTGGATTTCAAATTAAAAGATGATTGGCTTGAGGCAGATTCAAGAAAAATTTCATTTGAAACATTGTTCCAAAATAAACCTGTTTCGAGTCTAAAAGTTCATTACGACAATGGATTTGATTGGATTCCAACAGAGGTTAATCACTCTGAACTTTTGATTTGGCTTGACGGTTCTGCAAAGAGTAAAAATGAAGTTGTTTTGGAAATTGAGTACAAATTTTCGTCTCACAAAGACCAAAACAGTACAGTCTCGGAAATTTGGGATTTGGTTGCAAAACCTAAATTTGATTCAAGAAAAGGTTTATCGTTTGCAAAAGAATCACAACCAAAATTAGAGCCAAAGATTGAACCACAAAAACCCAGAGATTTTGGTGTAAGAATCGCATTTGAAGAAAATTCTCCAAAAGGTTTCAAAGAAAATTCGCCTAAAAATTGTGCGTCTTTGGTGAAGCAATTTAAAGACGAGAAAATTAACGATGAAAGCATTTTTGCCGATAAATTTGCAATCGCGAAAGCAAAAGATATTTTGCGTCTGACAAAGCCGAAACCACAGTCTGAAAATTTTAATCTCAAATCTTACAAAAATAACGAAGGTTGGGAAGTTCGTGAAATTCCAGTGAGCCTTTCAAAGAAAGGCTTAAAGGGAATTGTTGACAATTTGGTTGTGGATTTTGATGAAAACGGGAAAATTACCGACGTGAACTTTAGTATTGGAGAAGCAGATTTTCAGCGATTTTATGAAATTGGGCAAGAAGTTGAAGATTGGGAAAAGAGGCAAAAGATTGTAAAGTTTTTGGAGACTTTCAAAACAGCTTACAACTCAAGGCAAATCGAAGCAGTTGAGCAAATGTATTCTGACAACGCAGAAATTATTGTTGGAAAAGTCATCAAAAGCCAGCCTTTAAGTGTGGAAATAAAATCGCACTTACCACAAGAACGAATTGAATATTTGCATTTTACAAAACAAGATTACATCCGAAGGCTTGGCAATATTTTTTCAGAAAACGTGAATTCATTTCTTTACTACCAATACGACCAACTCGAAGTGATTAAAGGAGCAAGAGGAAGTGAGATTTACGGAGTTCACGTTAGGCAAAACTACATTTCTCAAAATTATGCCGATGAAGGTTATCTTTGCCTTGTGATAAATTTTGGTGAAGAACCTCCGTTGATTCACGTAAGAGCTTGGCTTCCACAAGAGTGGAGTGAAGAGCAATTAATTAAAGTAACGGATTTTGAAATTAAGTAAATTTTTTTTAAAAAATACTTTTGTTAAAAACTTTGGAATAGTTTACTTTTTAGAAAACCAAAAGGTAAACTAATGAAAAACCTAAAAGAAATCCGAAGAGTTCTCCAAAATGAAAAACCGTTTTTAATCCAAAAGTATGGCATAAAAGATATAAAAATCTTTGGTTCATTTGTGAGAGGTGAACAAAATTCCAAAAGCGATTTAGACATTTTGATTGATTTGGAGAAACCAGTCAAAATGGATTTAATAGGTTTAATTGAATTAGAAAATTACCTTTCAGATTTAATAAATATTAAGGTTGAAATTTCCATTAAAGAAAATTTAAAGCAGCGAATCGGGAAACACATTCTTAGAGAAGCAATTGAAGTATGAAAAAGGAGTTTTTAGATTACTTAATAGATATTTTGGACGTTTCAGAAAAAGCACAAGAGTTCGTAAAGGGAATGACTTTTGAAGAATTTAAAATTGATTTTAGAACCAATTTTGCAGTTGCGAGGTCTTTGGAAATTATTGGAGAAGCTGTAAAAAGAATTCCTGACGATGTTAAAATAAATTATCCACAAATTCCTTGGAGAGCAATTGCTGGAATGAGAGACAAAATAATCCACGGTTACGATAACATTAATTTGCTCTTGGTTTGGGAAACAGTAACTGTAAAACTTCCTAAAATTCATAAAGAGTTTGAACAGATTTTACAAGATTATTCGTAAATATTTTCGGAGAAATTAATGGAAAATTTAAACTTAAAAATAGTTCATAACTTCCCAAAAAATTGTAAAAATATAATTTTTTTAAAAGGCAGTTTTCTAAAAGATAAAGCAGATTTCAAAATCATATTTTTTAGGTAATTATTGCAAAAAATAGGAAAATTCAAAATGAGAACACTGTTACTAATATTTATAATTTTATCCTTTTCTTCTTGTTATGAAGAACCTGACGGACTAAATCCTTTTGAAGAAAATTACATTCCACCTGCTCCAACTAACTTAAAACTCACACAAATTTCCGATTCAGAAGTTAGACTTTCTTGGAATTTTGTATACGAAGGAGAATACCAAGGAGAATTTCAAAAAGCACTTCAAGGTTTTAAAATTGAGAAAAAAACTAACAGTGGAAGTTTTGTTGAAATTGCAAGTGTGGATTCTGATTCAACAAGTTTTATTGATACTGGACTTTCAATTTTAGATACTTGTTTTTATCGAGTTAAGGCTTTTACAGAGACAAATGTTTCTGATTTTTCTACTGAAAAAAGCATTAAAACAAATTTTCTCGCTCCAACTGATTTAGTAATCACTCTAGTTTCGGATTCAAAGGTAAGTCTTAATTGGAAAGATAACACAACTTTTGAAGATGGATTTAAAGTTGAAAGAAAAGAAGGAAGTGGAGATTTTACAGAAATAGTAGTTTTACCCTCTGATTCAACGAGTTTTACTGATTCTGAACTTTCGACTTTACAAACTTATTTTTATCGAGTCAGAGCTTTTACTGAGGTGAATATTTCTGAATTTTCAAATGAGGGAAATACTCAAACAAATTTTCCTGCTCCTTCAAACTTAGGAATTACTCAAATTACAGATTCAGAAGTTCTATTGACTTGGCAAGACAATACAATTTTTGGGGAAGGATTTATTGTCGAAAGAAAAGAGGATAGTGGAAGTTTTACTGAAATTGCAACTGTTGGAAAAGATTCAACAGATTTTATTGATACAGGACTTTTGATTACTAAAGTTTACTCTTACAGAGTCAAAGCTGTAAGCCTTGTTAATTCTTCAAATTTTAGTCAAGAGCAAAGCATTCAAACTGATTTTCCTGCACCTACAAATTTGCAAATTACAGATTTAAGCGATTCTGAGGTTCAGCTTACTTGGTCTGATAATTCAACATTTGAAGATGGATTTAAAATTGAAAGAAAATATGTTAATAACGAATTTTTGGAAATTGCAATAATAGACAAAAATATAAATGAATATATTGATAACGAAGTATTAATCGAAACCACATATTTTTATCGAGTCAGAGCCTTTACACAAACTAATAATTCTATTTTTACGAACGAGGAGCCTATACAAACCCATTTTCCAGCTCCAACAAATTTGCAAATAACCAGCGTTTCTCATTCAGAAGTTTTGCTTAACTGGGAAGACAATTCGACTTTTGAAGAAGGGTTTAAAATTGAGAGGCAAGCTAATGGAGGTGGTTTTATGGAAGTAGGAATTGTAAGTAGTAATTTAACACAATTTTCTGATTTTGATTTGGATGTAACTAAGTCCTATTCCTATAAAATTAGAGCATTTACAAATCTAAACCTTTCTACTGGTGAAGCCAAAACAATACATTATAACTCATTTTATTCTAAAAAATGGGCAGGTAGTCACACTGGTGATGTTGTTGCTGTTGAATTCAGTCCTAATCAAAATAAAGTTTTGAGTGCAAGTTCTGATAATACGCTTAGATTATGGAATGTTGAAACAGGTTTATCTTTTTGGTCAAGAACTCATATAGATGATGTTAGTTCAATTGCTTTTAATTATGACGGTAGTGTCATTGCCAGTGGAGGAAATGATAAATTCTTAAAAGTTTGGAATGAAAGTGGTACAGAAATGTGGAGTAAATTACACTCATCTCACGTAAAACAAGTAGCATTTAGTCCTGATGGAAGCAAAATTGCAAGCGGTACATCCAGTGGTGAATTGAAAGTATGGAATGTCGTTGATGGTGCATTAATTTGGAGTGAAAATCAAACGGAAGAAATAATTTCTCTTGAGTTCAGTCCTACTGAAGATAAATTAGCTAGTGCAAGCTTAGATGATACTTTGAAATTATGGAATGTGACAACTGGTTTACTACATTGGGAAGAACCTCATTCAAATGATGTTGGTTCTATTAGTTTTAGTCCTGACGGAGAAAAGATAGTTAGTGTCGGTAAAGATTTCGCATTGAAAATGTGGAATGTCAGTAATGATTCACTCCTATGGATACAAAATAACTCTAGTCTTAACACGCAAGTTTGTTTCAGTCCTGATGGAAGTAAAATTCTAATTGGAACAGTAGGAAATCGAATTGAAATGAGAGATTCAAATAATGGCTCTTTTCTTTGGTTTGGAAATCACATAGGCGATATAACTTCAATAACATTTAATGAATTAGGGACTTTGGCTTTTAGTACAAGTTTAGATAATACAATTAAAGTCTGGAACTCTTCTTCTGGTGAATTACTTTGGACTGGGAATCACAATAATATTGTTTATTCTTGTTCATCAAATAATGAAGGTAATAGAATTGTTAGTGGAGGTAAGGATAACGTATTAAACTTATGGGAGTTAGGTGGAGAATGGGTGATAGAATAAAAAATATTTTAATTGAAAAGTTTAAGATTATGGGATTATTAAAATTTACATTTTGCTTTTTGGTAATTTTTTTTCAAAGTGCTTTCGCAGAAGAATCGTCAAAATTTAAAATTTTACAGACTCCTGAAAAAATTGCTCAAATTAGAATTTGGGGCGATTTTGAAGATGGAAAGTCCAAAAAAGATGAAAATGGGAAATGGCTTTCGGGAATAAGAATTATTACTCCGATTGACAACATTGTTGTTGATTCGAGAAGTGGAGTTTATGGCAGAGAAACAAAACCCGGTGAGGTTTTTGTTTACGTCTCACCTTATGAAACGGCTTTGACAATTTATGCAAGTGGGCACGAACCTTTAAAAATTATTCTTAGAGAACAAGGAATTAGGCTAAAAGAATCTGAGGCTTGGGAAATCAAATTGAAAACCAACTCCACCAAAAAAATATCCGATGAAAAGGGGAATTTCATTCTTGATTCCAAACCGACAGGAGCAACAATCACGATTGACGGATTTCCAACTTTTAGCGAAAAAACTCCTTTTACTTTCAAAAATTGGATTGCACAACCTTACAAAATTAAAATGGAACTTGAAGGCAATGAAGATTACCAAATTCTGGAAAGTGTAATTCTGATTGAAGGAAATCAAACTTTAGAAAACACTTACTCACTTGAGCCTGCATTTGGCTTTGTGAAATTTAGTGCAGAAAATGGTGCAAAATTCATTCTTGACCAAGAGGAAGTCGGAACAACAACTTACTCAGGAAAAGTCGGAATCGGCGAGCACAGTTTGACAATTAAAAAAGAGTGGTACAGAACTTTAGACACTCTTTTTACAATTGAAGGCGGAGAAAATCTAGAAAGAGATTTCAAACTTGAACCAACTTTTGGGAATATCGAAATTGTAACAAACGAAGGTGCAGAAATCTACCTTGACGGAGAATTAGTTGGAAAAGGAAGTTATTCAGGAAAAGTGAAAATTGGTGAGCATAATTTGAAAATCGGCTCAGGCAAAAAATTCAACTACCATTTGGAAACTTTTCAAATCTCAGCTTTAGAGAACAAAAGAATCAATCGTTTGGTTAATGCAAAAACAGGTAGGCTTTTGGCAAGTTCACTTCCGACAGAAGCAGAATTGTTTTTGAATGGAGAACTAAGAGGAAATACGATTAACGAAGAATTGACAGTTGGAATTTACAACTTAAAATCCCAACTTTTTCCTCGTTACATCACTCAAGAACAAACTGTAACGATTGAAGAAGGCAAGACTTCAAAAGTAATTTTCAAACTTACTTCTCAAAGCAAATCTTTAACACAAAATTTTGACAAATGGAAATCAAGACGAAATATTTTTCTCTATTCTTCACTTGCATTTTTGGCTTCGGGAGTTTCGAGCCAATTCCTAAATAATTCGGCAGTTAACGACTACAAAACAGCAACTTCAACTTCTGCTGTGAATTCTTCAAAAGACAGTGCTGACAGGTGGAAAATGATTTCTCTCGGAACTTACGCTGTTGGCGGAGTCTTGAGCCTTGCAACAATTTATTCTTTCTTCAAAGAACAAAGTTATAAAAATGAGCTGAATAGTTTTAGTCTGAATTTTGTTCCGTCGAATGATAAATTTGCTGTTGAGTTTAGAATTTGGAATTAAATCGTTCTAAGCAGAAACATTTGAATGAGAGAAATTACTTTTCTCCTAATTTTTTGATTCAACAAAATTCTTTAACTTTATAAAATCTTTTTCTTGCCGTTTTTGCATTTCATTTTTCATTAAAGGAAGCAAAAGTTTCCAAAGAAGATTATTTCCTTTTGCTTGAACTCTACTCAAAACTTCCGTTTGCGTGGCAAGTCTTCTAAATCGAATTTTGTTTTCACTTGAAAAAGAATCGTGGTGCATTCTAAAGGAAAATTCTTCGTTTTCTTTAATTCCTGTTACTTCTTCAATGAAAAAAATCTCTTTTCCATCTTCTTCAAAAGTGATTCTGTACTTACTTCCAACTTTTCCTTCTGCTCCGTGTAAGGTTTCGATTCCGCGAAAACCTGTTAGCCATTTATTCATATTTTCAAAATTCATAAATTCAGAGTAAACAGTTTCAAGGGGTTTGTTGATTTTTACTTTTACTTCAAATTCAGGCATAATTTTTTGTCTTTCAAAGTTAAATTGCATACCTTTTCCAAGTAGAAAGCAAGATTCCTGTTAGAATTAAATTCACTAAAATGTATCCCGAATTAATCAAAGACAAAGCAAAAGGTTTGAGTGAAAACATATCAACTACAGCAATTTGTCCGACAACAAAAGCTAACCAAAAGAAGAACGAAAGTTTGATTCCATCAAGAACGTTTTCAGTTTTCAATTCCTTAAAGAGCCAAGCAATTAAGTAACAGACAAAAATTGAAACCAAAAATGAAGCGATGAAAGGAATAGAGCTTGGATTCGCAAAATCCTCTTCTTTAAGAACTGAAAGTTCCATCCATTTCTCGCCAAAAAGCAACTCTGAAAACCAAAGTGCAGGAATTACTTGCTGTAAAATGATACAAATCCAAACAGCAAAATGATTTATTTTAAGTTTTTGCATAGCATTCTCTAATGAATAATTTTTAATTATAAATGACTAATAATTAGTCAAGCAGAATTGTTTGACACTTTTAAAATTAGGATTGCGGACTTTAGTCCTTTAGTGCCTCAGAAACGGACTAAAGTCCGCAATCCCGTTTTATCAAATAAATGTGCTTGACTACTTAGTCAACTCTGTTTAACGGTAATCTTTACAATTTTAGTTTTGTATAAAGTCATTAGATTTTACCACAAAACCAAAAATTCTTAATTCTTAATTGAATTTAAGCGTAAGGCATTTTGGGTTCTTTGCCGAGAAGTCTTGAGTAAACTGCTAATGAACCTCTGTGGTGAGAAGTGTGTTCCTCGATTCCACCGATTGCAGAATTTCTTGGACATCCGCCCATAACTGGATTATCAACAATTGGCAAATTTAATTCTTCTTCAGTTGAATTTTCAATTTTAGAAATTGCACTCTCATAAGATTCGTCTAACCATTTTCGTGCTTCTGAAACAGTTTGGATTTTGCCAATTTGAGTAAAGTGTTTTTCAAAGTTCATATCAAAACCGTTAGGGCTAAAAGCTCCTTCCATAAACCAGTCAAATGTTTGTGCGACGTGAGCGATTTGTTGTGCAGTTGTGAGCATTCCATCTTTAGGGCTAAAATTAGAGTCCTCATCAGTTAAACAGTCTGTGCTTCTATCAAAAAACATTTTTGTTACTTTGAGTTTTGTAATTAATCGTTCTTTGTCCATTTTTCTACCTTTCTTTAAAATTATTTCATTCCAAACCAAGGTTCTGATTTTAAATCTTGGTCAAACCATTTTTTATCTTCTTCACCTGCGATTTTTTCGCCAGCTTCTTCTGCAAGTTTGTGATTTCTTTCAAATTCTTCTCTGTTGCCAGCCAAAGCATTTGCTCTTGCTAAAGCTTCGTAGTTGTAAGCCAAATCAAAGTCTTTTAAGTCGAGCTCAGTTGTTCTTTTATTGCATCTTTGTGCGTGATAAAGTGCAGACTCTGTTCTTTCCAAAACCGTGTAAACTCTTGCAATTAACCAATCACCTCTTTGGAAATTTAAAGGTTTTCCAATTTGCAACCAGTGGAACATTGAAGCGTGAGCAGAGCTAATCATTGTCTCGTCGTCTGTTCTACTTCTGTCTTTTTTGCCAAGAAGGCTCCAAGTTAAGCCATTTAATTTTACAGCAAAATGTTTGTGTGCTTCTTCGATTGACATCAATTTTTCTTCCGACATTCTTACCTCAAAATTTT
This sequence comes from Calditrichota bacterium, assembly GCA_008501735.1. Taxonomy (GTDB): domain Bacteria; phylum CLD3; class CLD3; order CLD3; family CLD3; genus CLD3. Next base: position 136,271 of record QQUF01000040.1, read on the forward strand.
AATTCTTTGTATCTAAAACAATCAGTTGTGTGGTCATTTACCATTCCTGCACTTTGCATATAAGCGTAACAAATCGTCGAACCTACAAAACTAAATCCTCGTTTCTTTAAGTCTTTACTCATTGAATCGGATTCCTTGGAAGTTGCAGGAACTTCTTGCCTACTTTTCCAATCATTTTGAATAGTTTGAAAATTAACAAATTGCCAAATGTATTTGTCAAAACTTTCAAATTCTTTTTGGACTTTCAAAAAAGCCTTAGCATTTTTGATTGCAGAATTGATTTTTAATTTATTACGAATAATCCCTGAGTCTTGGAGTAATGAAGCAATTTTATTATCATCGTAAAGAGAGATTTTCTCAGGTTCGAAATTATCAAAAGCCTTTCGGTAATTTTCTCTTTTTCGCAAAATTGTAATCCAACTAAGTCCTGCTTGAGCTCCGTCGAGAACTAAAAACTCAAAATGAGTTCTGTCGTCGTGAAGTGGAACTCCCCATTCTTTGTCGTGATAATCAATTTCAATTTGGTCATTTATTACCCAACCACAACGATTCATTTCTTTCCTATAAAATAAAAAGAAGGCAAGTAAAACCTCGCCTTCAGAATTTCAAATATTTATTGTTGTGGAGATGTATAAAGCCCCATAACGTTTCCTTCGCTGTCATTAAAATGAGCAAAAGAACCGTGTTCATCAGAAATCTTTGTTTTAGGAACAATAGTTTTTCCACCTTTGCCACCAATGACTTTTAAGGTTGCGTCAATGTCTTCAACTTGAATGTAAACAATTGGACCACCAGCTTTTACTTCTTCTACTTTTGACAAACCTCCACCGATTCCGTCTGTTTCGAAGGTAGCATAATTTTCGTCCATAGGGTGAAATTCCCAACCGAAAATTTCATTGTAGAAAGCTTTTGCTCTTTCCATATTTGTTGCCGAAAATTCAGCGTAACAGAGACCATTCATTTTTACCTCTTCATTTTTTTGTTAAAGTTAGGGTGAATTATTTTAATACTTTTTCAATTTAAGAAATGGAATTGACAACTGTATGTCAGTCAAAAAACTCTATTTTCACTTTTTTATATTTTTAGCATTTAAAATATTTAGAATTAAGTTTTTCAAACTAAAAATCACTTGCAAAGAGGAGTTTTACTTGTTTAATTTGCAAAAATTAACTTGAAAAGTTGTTAATAAAAAAATGTTTGTTACAGGGATTTTACAAAGAATATGAATGAAGAAAAATTAAAGCAGATTCGAAGTTTTCAAATAAGGCACGGAATAATTTCACGTTCTCCATTAGTTGCTAAAATCATTGGCACAATCTTAGAAATTGCAGAAACAGATATTTCAGTTTTGATTACAGGTGAAAGTGGGACAGGAAAAGAAGTTTTTGCTCAAGCCTTACACAACGCAAGTAAAAGAAAGAACAATAAAATAATCGCTGTAAACTGTGCTGCAATTCCTGAAAGCATTTTGGAAAGTGAACTTTTTGGACACGAAAAAGGTTCTTTCACAGGAGCTCAAGCACAACGAAAAGGTTATTTTGAAATGGCTGACGGTGGGACGATTTTTCTTGATGAAATTGGAGAAATGCCTCTTTCGGTTCAAGTTAAATTTCTGCGTGTTCTTGAAACAAAAGAAATTATGCGTGTAGGTTCGGAACAGTCTGTAAAAATTGATGTTAGAATCGTGGCAGCCACTAACATTCCGTTGGAAAAAGCTGTTGCAAAAGGTAAATTTCGCGAAGATTTATTTTACCGCCTGAACACAATTCGGCTCAAACTTCCACCACTAAGACATCGTAAAGAAGACATTCCGTTACTTGCAGATTTTTTCATAAATTCTTTCGCAAAGCAAAACGACATTGATTTTACAGGAATGACAAAGGAGGCTTATTTAGCTTTGATGGAATACGGTTGGCAAGGAAATGTTCGCGAACTCAAGAATGTTTTGGAAAGCGTTACAGTCTTGGAAAGGAATAATCTTGTTACTCCCGAAATCGTCAGAAATTATTTACCAAAAGATAAAATCTTTAGTCAAAATGCAAACTTGCCTGTACACACAGGAAAATCTCCAGAACAAGCAGAACGTGAAATAATTTACAGAATGTTACTTTCTTTACGTTCGGAGATTGCAGAAATCAAAAGTTTAGTTCTAAAAAAAGAAAGTGTAATTTCGCAAGAAGGGGATTTCTCAACGGCAATTGTTCCTTTTAGTAACTTATCGAATTTGCCTGAAATTAATCTTCCTGTTGCAACACCTTCTGAAAATCGCACAAAAGAGGAAGAAATCTCAAGACTTCAAGATTTATCTAATTTTAGTGTAATCAGTGATGCAGAAGATGTTAGACCAATTGATGAATTAATTAAAGATGAAATTTATAAAGCACTAAGAATCACAAATCAAAACAGGCGAAAAGCGTCGAAAATGTTAGGGATTTCGGAGCGAACACTTTACAGAAAAATTGATGAATACGAGAAAAATGACAAATAAAAACTTTAATTCAAATCTTAGAATTAAACTGCTAATTTCACTTTCTTTTCTAATTCTTAGCGGTTGCTTTTCTTACAGTTTCAAAGGTTCTGGTCTTCCCGGAGTCGAGACAATTCACATTGAATTTTTTCAAGACAGAACAAACGAACCCGAACTTGGAGTTGATTTAAGCAATTCCTTAATCAACAAATTTCAAGGCGATAACACACTAAAAGTTGTAAATGAAGAAGACGCACAAGTCAAACTTGCTGGAGTTGTTTCTTCAATTAGCGATGCACCTTTTACGTTCGACGAATCAGAAGTTGTAACTTCTTACAAAGTAACAGTCAACGTTGAAGCAACTTTGACGGATATTTTTCAGGAAAAAGTAATGTGGCGACAGGGTTTCGCCGAATTTGGAACTTACACAGCAGCAAGTGGTAATTCGGGAAGAGAGTCAGCAATTAATGAAGCAATTACGAAAACAACAGACTTAATTTTTTCACAAACTTTTTCAGGTTGGTAAAAAAATGACAAAAAAAATATTTGAAACTTCAAAAGCACCAAAACCGATTGGACCTTACAACCAAGCGACAGGTTTTGGAAATTTAATTTTTACTTGTGGAAACATTGCTCTTGATGCAGAAACAGGCGAAATGGAAACAGGCGGAATTCAAGCCGAAGCAGAAAAATCAATCGAAAATATGAAAGCAATTCTTGAAGAATCGGGAAGCGATTTGAGCAAAGTTTTAAAGACAACGGTTTTTCTAAAAAATATGTCTGACTTTATTGCCTTTAACGAAATTTATGCAAAATATTTTTCTGAAAATTCACCTGCAAGAAGTGCTGTCGAAGTTGCAGCTTTACCAAAAAATGCATTAATTGAAATTGAGTGCATTGCTTACGTTTAGGGTTCAAATTTTAGCTTTTTTGCTTTGTTGTTCAACAAGTCTTTTTGCACAAAAAAACAAAGTTGAGCCAATTCAGCCAAAACAAAAAAGTGGGAAAGCAGCACTTTGGAGAGGAATTGTTTTCCCTGGTTGGGGACAATTTTACAACGGCGGAAAGTGGAACAACTTAAAAGGATTGGTTGCAACAACCACAGAATTAACTTGTCTTTACTATGCTTTTCAAAGGAATGACAGACTCAAAGATTTGAAAAAACGTTACGCAACGGCTTTTAAGGAAAGTTCAACTTCTTCTGAAACTCAAAGTCTTGCAAAAGATTACGAGGACTTACAACACGACAGAAACACAATGCTTTGGCTTTTTTCAGCGATTCACATAATTAGTTTTGGTGAAGCATTTGTTGAAGCCCATCTTTCAAATTTTGAATACAATTTTCAAATCAAAAATTTTGACAACGACGTAAAAGGAATTTCGTTAAACTACGAATTTTAAAATGAACCTTCTCAATTTCATTCCACAAGTTCAAACTGTCAGTTTTAGAGGAAGAAAGATTCACGTTGTTAGAGATGACCTTTCCGATAAATTCATTTCAGGAAATAAATTTCGTAAACTCTATTTTCTTTTAAAGAAGGACTTCCTTCCACTAAAAATCATTACAAGTGGTGGAATCCAAAGTAATTTTCTTTTGGCAATTTCAAGGTTTTGCTTCCTCAAAAAAATAGAACTTGTTTACGTCGTGCGTCAAATTCCAAAGTTTCTAAAAGAAAACCCAATCGGTAACTACAAATTTGCAAAAGAGTTCGGCACAAAATTTTATGAACTTGAGACTCAAATTTTCAGAAATTCCGAGTTAAGAGACAAACTAATTAAAGAAAAATTTAGTGGAGAGAAAGCTCTGTTTATTGAATTTGGTGGAGCTGAAAACAAAACTTTAGAAGGAATGCAGAACCTTGTAAAGTCTGTAAATTTTGTGAAAAATCTAAAAGTAATTCTTCCTTCGGGAACAGGCTCAAGTTCTTACTTTTTGCAAAAAGCACTTTTGGAAATTGGGAAAGAAAATGAAGTTCACACCGTTTCTTGTGTCGGAAATTCAGATTACCTTAAGAAACAATTTTCTCACTACAAAGGCTTAGTGCCACTAAAATTTCCAGTAATAATTGAAAATGACCTTAAGAGACCTTTTGGGAAAGTGCCAAAAGAAATTGGTGATTTTTACTTTGAGTTTTTGGAGGAAACAGGAATTGAGCTTGATTTGCTTTACGGTTCCTACACACTTTTTCACGTTTTGAAAAATACAGACTTTAACGATTTTTGCTACATTCACACAGGTGGAATTATTGGCAACGAAAGTTTGAAAATCTCTGGTAAAAAAATTAGTGAAATTTAAATTCGGAAGAATAGCTTAGCCCGATTAAGATTTCAAAAGTCGAAGCCCATTTCCTTCCGTTATCACCTTTGAAGAGGAAAACATTGATTTCGGGTTTGAAGGAAAGGCTTTCCGAAATTGGAACTTTTAGCTTCGTATTTAAGTCAAGTTTAAAAACTCTTCCTTCAGAACCTTCGAGACTATCGTCAAAGTAAAAAATAGTCTCCAAGTTACTTCTAAGTCTAATTTTTTTGTTTGAAGGAGCAGATTGGTTGAAAGTCATTTGGTGAAAAGATTCAAATTGAATTCCATTTAAGACAACTCGGTTGTTTCGTGAAAGGTCGAAAATCCTAGCGTAAGAAATTCTTGAATTCCTAAAACCGATAAATCTTGGTAATTCGAATCCAATGTCGAATTGAAAATCTTTTTGGCGTTGTTCTCTACCTTTTGTGATTTCAGAGTCGAATTTGAATGAAGTGAATGGCGAAAGATTGTAAATTTTTGAATTCCAGTCCAATCCACTTTTGACAAAAATATCATCTTTACTTTCGACGAATTCATCTTTTCTAAGTTTTATTCTACCAAATTCAGTAAAAAATTGATTTTTCCATCTAACGTAACGAGTAGTTCTTGTGAGGAAAATATTCGAGCTTAATTGAATGTCTAAGTAGTTTTCACCCTGCAATTCGCTCTCTGAAATTTCTGAATAGCTTTGTCTATTTTTTACACGATTGAGACCAAAATTTAAATTAATATCTTCAAAACTTAGATTCCAAATTGGCTGGGTTACATAGCCATTTTCTTGAAAGAACCTTTGAGAGTCTAAAAATTCTAAACCTGTGAAATTTTCAAAATCAACTAAAAATGCTTCTCTTAAATTTAGGGTTTTTGTTGGAGAATTTTGGAAACTAGTTTCATAGTTTTGTAAAAATCTTTCATCAAAGCAGACCTTGTAATTCGCATTAGAATTAATCTCTTCTTGCCAAATTAGTGATTCATCGTTTTTGAAATTTCTCTTTGACAAGTGGTCAACTGTTAGAAATTCACTTTCTGAATTTTTCATTAATTCTTTAAGAATCCTACCACTCATTTTCACTTGATAAAAATTATTTTCAGAATAAATTTGCTCATTACACTCAGAAATCTTTAGGTGAAAGTCTTCTGTATTTTTACTCCAATTGGAAAAATCAAAATCGTTGTTTTGGTAAAAAATTACTTCTGATTTGGAATTCTTTAAAGTAGAGTGAAGAACTAAATTTTTGAAACTGTTTTGCGTAAAATCTTTGTTTATCAAAAAATCGGATTGAGCATTTTTTTTAAGTTTCTTTACCCAAAAGTCATTTTTGATTTCTGCTGAATAAAGTGACTCAAATTTTGAGTTTGTTAAATCCAAAATTTCAAAGTCGTAAAAATTACTTTTAGATTTAAGAAGAATTGCTTCAAAATTTTGTGTAAGAAACAAAACCTTCTGACCGTTTGGGTTCACTAAATAAAAGTTTTGTTCCAAGTCTGAATTTTGTGTAATAAAAACAACTTTAACTTTCGGAAAAGAAGAAATTATTTTGTAAAAGTTATTAAAGTTAGTCGAAGAGTTTTCTAAGTAAAAAACAAGACTATCCAAAGAAAATTTACCTTGTCGAAGAAATTCAAACTTATTTGTAAGTCCTTTTGATTCTAATATTTTGGCAGAATCAATGAAAGTTTCTTTGTAGCCGATGAGGCTTCGGGTGGCAATTAAATTCTTTGGACTTTGCAAATTCTCAAAGTTGCTTACAACTTCTTGAATTAATTTTGAATCGCCTTTTAGATTCCTTGTAAGTAAAATATTTGGCATCTCTGCAAATAGATTTGTTACAAAAATTGCAGTGAGCAAAATGTAGATTTTAAAAGTTTGATTCAATTTTGATTTCTAATTTAGAAGGTTTTTTGTTTTACTTTAGTCTGCTTCGTAAAATTATCTTTTTTGACTTCTTTGATTTCTTTGGCAATTAATTCTTCAAACTTTTCAGGGACTTCAATGTCAGCAGGTTTGTTGTCTGGAATGTCTAAGAAGTATCTCACTGCTACAAAACCTTCTGCAAATTTGACTCTTCCTTTTATCCCACGAAAACTTGCTGTTGATTCCATAAACCTTGTAATGGCAACATCTTTGATATTTGTTTTTTCAACTTGTGAGTAATGAGCACTCAAAAGGGCTTGTTTCTTTGTTATTACTTCTTCAACGTCAACATAAATGTTTGGATTAAAATTTTGTGTCGTTGGACCTTCAAAAAATAAAAAATCTTTTACAAAACGGGTCGCCGATTTTGCACAAGTTGAAAGGTTTCTGTGGTCTTGGTGAGTGTCGTCTGGGTAATGAGTAAAAATTAAATCAGGTTTGATTCGGTTAATTTCATTTTCTAACCTTTGGATCAATTCTTGGTTCATTGGAACTTGAGTGTCTATGTAGTCGCCAAAGATAACTTCTTTCGCACCAATGATTTCTGCTGCATTAAGTTGTTCTTGTTTTCTTATTTCTGGAGAACCTCCAAAATTTCCACAAGTTGCAACGAAGAGGTAAACTTCGTGTCCTTGTTCGGCAAATCTGATTAATGTTCCGCCACAACCGTATTCGATGTCGTCAGGATGAGAACCAATCGCTAAAATTTTCATAAAATTCCTCTGAGTTAACTTCTACTAAAAATTAAAAGTCTAATTTACGAATTTGTTCTTTTGAAAAACAAAGAATAAATGATTACTTTCTCGGCAAAGAAAAAAACGGAGCTATTTTTATGTTCGAATCTATAAATTTTCAGCAAGAATTTTTAGGTATTCCTTTAGGAAGAGTTACAATTTCATTTTTAATTTTATTAGCGACTTTTGTTTTTCGCAAAATTTTTGACTCTATAATTTCAAAGCAAATCAGAAAATTATCTGATAAGACTAAAATCAAGTATGATGACATAATTGTTAGCTCAATAATTCCGCCAATAAATGCATTAATTATAGTGATTGGCTGTTTTTATGCAGTTTCAGTTTTGAAACTAAACTTCATTGAGGGTGTAGATTTTAAAGAGTTTCTTGCTAAAAGCTACAAAACAGCTTTTGCGGTTATTGGAATTTGGTGTGTTTTTAGATTGACCGAACTTTTTGTCGAGATAATTAAAAACCTAATTGAAAAGTCTTCAGCTGATTCAGAGTTAGCTCACCAATTTACTCCTATGTTAAGACAATCTCTTAGAGTAACAATTGTAGTTCTGGGTGGAATTTTAGTAATTCAAAACCTTGGTTACTCTGTTGGGAGCTTGCTTGCTGGAGTTGGAATTGGAGGTTTAGCGATTGCTCTTGCTGCTCAAGATACTTTAGCAAATCTCTTTGGTACAATTGTAATGCTTACAGACAAGCCATTCAAAGTTGGTGATTGGATTGAGTTTAAAGGTGTTGACGGAGATGTTGAGTCAGTTGGATTTCGTTCAGTAAAAATCAGAACTTGGGCAAAGTCTTTAGTAACGATTCCAAATAAATTAATTACTTCCGAAGTTATTGAAAATTGGTCTGCAATGCCAAAACGGAGAGTGAAAATGAAAATTGGAGTAACTTACGAAAGTAAACCTGAACAAGTTGAAAAACTCGTCATTAAAATTCGTGAGCTACTTAAGAACTCACCTGAAGTTAGCCAAGACTTTTTCTTAGTTAATTTTACAGAATTCAACGCTTATTCATTAGACATTTTAATTTATTACTTTACTGTCTCAACTGCTTGGGCAGAGCATTTAGCTACTCGGCAAAAACTGAATTTAGAAATTATGAAACTTGTGGAAGAGCTCGGACTAAGTTTTGCTTTCCCAACTCACTCTCTCTACTTTGAAAACCAACTTAGTTCAGTGAACAGCGAAAAGTGAACAGTAAAAAGTTCAAAAAAAGACAAAAAAATGCGGATTTCATTTTATGAAATCCGCACAAATATTAATCATTAAAATCAGGAAGCGATTGCTTTTTCAAATGATTTGTTACGATAATTGTTGTAGAAATTTTTCGGGTCGTCTGTAAGTTGAACTGCTTTTTTCTCGCGAATCACAGTTACTTTAATTTGACCTGCGAAACGTAACTCTTCACGAATTTTATCCGCAATGTCTTCTGACAAAATGTTTGCTTCCAAATCATTAATTTGGTTTGCATCGGCAATAACTCGGATTTCACGCCCTGCATTAATTGCGTAAACATTTCTAATTCCTTGAAATTGGTCAGTGATTTTTTCAAGGTTTTCAATTCTTTGAGCATAACTTTCGACACTGTCTCTTCTTGCTCCCGGACGAGAACTACTGATTTTGTCAGCAGCAGTTACGAGGACTGAAATTGGGTGAATCGGTTCTGCTTCGTCGTGATGTGCAAAAATACAATTGATAACAATAGGATGTTCTTTTGCTCTTTCGGCAATGTCAGCACCAAGAGTAATATGACTTCCTTCGGCATCTCCTGTTGCAGCTTTCCCAATATCGTGTAAAAGTCCAGCTCTCTTTGCTAAAATTGGGTCATAGCCCATTTCTGCTGCCATTTTGCCTGCAAGTGTTGCAACTTCAATTGAGTGAATTAAAACATTTTGTCCATAACTTGTTCGGTATTTTAACTTGCCAAGATTTTCTCTAATTTCTCTAGAAACATTTCTAATTCCAAGGTGTTTCAAAGTGTCATCAGCAGCTTTTCTTACAGAATCATCAACAACCTTTGTTGCTTTCTTAACAGCAATTTCAATGTTTCGAGGACTGAAATTATTTTTCTGAATGAGGCTTTTGATTGCAATTTTAGCGATTTCACGTTTTACAGGATTAAAGCAAGAAAGAGCAATGTTTTCAGGAATGTCGTCAAAAACTATGTTTACTCCTGTGTATTCTTCGAACGCTTTGATGTTTCTTCCTTCGCGTCCAATGATTGCTCCTCTCATTCTTTCGTTTGGCAAAGTTACCACACTAACAGTTGAGTCAGAAGTGTGTTCTGCTGCAAGTCTTTGGATTGCCATCGAAATAATCCGTTTAGCTTCTCTGTCAGCATTTTCCATTGCTTGTTCTTTGGTGCGTGTTAAGTATTCGTAAGAATCTTTTTTGATTTGACGTTCAAAGTTATTGAAGATAATTTTCTTAGCTTCTTCTTTGTTCAATTCAGAAATTTGTTCTAATTTTTTTACTTCCTCTTGAATTATTTCATCAAGTTCTTTTTCACGTACAGTAATTTTTGTTTCATAGGATTTGAGTTGTTGCTCTTTTTTACTATTAAGTTTTTCCAAATCCTTTTGTTCGGAAATTAATTGCTTGATTTTAAAACGTTCTTCCGAAAAGTGTCTTTCTTGTTGCTTGGACTTATTTTTTACGACATCATTTTGTTTCTTAGCTTCGTTTGACGCTTGTTGAATTCTTTGTTTCGCTTTTTGCTTAGCTTCGTCAATTACTTTGCTTGCTTCTTGGTGTGCATTTTTAATGATTTCGTCAGCTTTTTTACCAGATTGAGAAACCTCATTTTGAATCAATTTATTTTTAATAAAAAATCCAATTAAAGCTCCAACAACAATAGAAAGCACTACAGGTACGAGTAATTCTAACATATTTTACCTTTCAGTTTCAGGTTGTACCATAAGCAAACTGCCCTTGAAATATTCAAGAGCAGTTTCTAAAAATTTTATTGATTTTGCATTTTGTCAATGATTGCAGGAAGAGTTCTAACCATAACTCCTGTTGCACCAGAGTCTAAATGTGATTTTCCACTTGTATCCCAAGCAGTTCCTGCGATGTCAAGGTGAACCCATTTAGTTGGCTCTTTTACAAAGTGTTTTAGGAAAAGTCCTGCTGTAATTGTACCGCCTAATCGACCACCAATATTTTTGAGGTCGCAGTAAGTACTTTTCAATAAATCTGCATATTCAGGATCTGTTGGGAGTTCCCAAACAAGTTCACCTGTAGAATCAGCAGTTTCAGCAACCAAGTTCCCGAAATCTTCATCATTGGTTAAATAAGCACTTCTGATTTTTGCGAAAGTAGCAACACACATTCCTGTAAGAGTTGCGAGGTCAATTATGTAATCTACTTTGTGGTGAGATTGTGCATAGTTGATTGCATCACAAAGAACCAAACGACCTTCTGCATCAGTGTTAATGATTTCGATTGTTGTTCCGTCCATTGCAGTAATAACATCGCCAGGTTTTGTGGCTCTTGCACTTGGCATATTTTCAGCACAAGCAATCATTCCGATAACATTGTAGTCTGGTTTTAATGTTCCAATAATTTTCATTGCTCCAACAACTGCTGCAGATCCACACATATCGAATTTCATTTCTTCCATTCCTGCTCCAGGTTTGAGAGAAATTCCACCTGCGTCGAAAGAAATACCTTTTCCTATTAAAGCGATTGTAGGCTTGTTAGCAGATTTTGCTTTGTGAAACATTGAAAGTAAAAATGAAGGTTCATCGGAACCGTGTCCAACACTATAAAGTGAACCCATTCCGAGTTCTAAAATTTTTGCTTCATCAAGAAGTTCTGTTTCCATTCCAACTTCTTTACACATTTCCATTGCAGTGTCAACGATGCCTTTTGGAGTCATAATGTTTCCAGGGTTGTTTCCGAGAGTTCTTCCCAAATTCACACTATCGCCGACTGTTTTCCCGTTTGCTAAAGCTGTTGGACTAACTTCAGTTGATGCACCAATTGTACATTCTTTGATATTCGATTTTCTTTTTTTCTCGTCGTTTGATTTCAAAAAGTCTGATTGGTATTCAGCGATAATTGAACCTTCAACAACTGCCTGAGCATTTGCTAAAACTTCATCTCCTTCTAAGTAAAATGCCAAAGAAGAAATATCTTCTGTTTGGAATTTTCTAATTACAGTTCCAGCAGCATTTCTGATGGCTTGTGCATTAAATTTATCTTTCTTACCGAGACCGACTAAAGCTAATCTTTTTAGTCCACCGTTAAGGCTTGCTACGAAATCATAAACATTGTTCTTTTTACCAGAAAGGTTTCCTTGTTTTTTGGCAAAAGAAATTACTCCGCCAACTTTGGAATCTAATTCATTTAAAAAAGTATTTTCGTCTTCTTCAAAGTAGAAAATTGCAGTAATATCTGCGTTGATGTTTTCGAGTGAGCCACTAAAGGATTTTATTTCCATTCAATTCTCCAGAATTCTTTATTAATAAGTTACATTTATCTAAGTTATTGAGATTTAATCTAACAAAATTATGTTTTTAATGCAATAATCATTAATTTTACAAAATCTAAATTTTTATAAGTTTTTTTCAATTTAATTTGCAATTTTTTCTTACCAAATACAACAATTCTAAGGACTCCAAATGACACGTATTTTAGGAATTTTGACACTAATATTTTTTCTCTTTTCACAAAACTCTTTTGCAGCTTTTCCAAGACCGATTAAAGCAGATAGCGGAATGGTTGTTGCCGCCGAACAAATCGCTTCTGACGTTGGACTTGAGATTCTGAAAAAAGGTGGAAATGCAATTGATGCTTCCGTCGCAACTGCTTTTGCTTTAGCAGTAACCTATCCGCAAGCAGGAAATCTTGGTGGTGGCGGATTTATGCTCATCAGACTTGCTGACGGAACTGAAAACTTCATTGACTACAGAGAAACTGCACCGAAAAAAGCAAACAAAAATATGTACTTGGACAAAGAAGGAAATGTCATTGAAAACTTAAGCCTTTTTTCACACTTAGCGGTTGGAGTTCCCGGAACTGTTGCCGGAATGGCTTTAGCTTTGGAAAAATACGGAACAATGACTTGGCAAGAAGTTCTTGAGCCTGCAATAAATTTGGCTGAAAATGGTTTTGAAGTCGCAGGAGAACTTGCTTACAAACTCGAATCCAAAAGACCCGAAATGACTTTTCACGAAGCAACTCGCAAAATATTTTACAAAGACAGTCTTCATTTTTCAGTCGAAGATTCAACTTTACAAGACAGTTTGTTTGCTTACAAGGAAGGCGAAATTTTGGTTCAAAAAGATTTGGCAGAGACTTTAAAACGAATTCAGCAACTTGGTTGGCGAGAATTTTACGAAGGTGAAACAGCCGAAAAAATTGTCCGAGAAATGAAAAACAACAAAGGTCTCATTTCTGCGGAAGATTTGAAAACTTACACTCCGATTGAGCGAAAACCTGTTAGTGGAACTTACAGAGGTTACAAAATAATTTCTGCTCCTCCACCAAGTTCAGGTGGAATTTTGTTAATTCAAATGTTGAATATGCTTGAGACTTTTCCGCTTGACTACATCGGACACGGTTCTTCGGAGCAAATTCATCATTTTACAGAAGTGCAAAGAAGAGCTTACGCAGACAGAAGCGTTTACCTTGGCGACCCAGATTTTTGGCAAATTCCTGACAGTGTTTTGACTTCAAAAACTTATGCGATGGAAAGACTCAGAGATTTGAGACGCTACAAACACACTCCAAGTAGCAGAGTCAAAGAAGGGAAAATCGAAAGCGAAGAAACGACACATTTTTCGATTGTTGACAAATTCGGAAATGCGGTTTCAAACACTTACACTTTGAACGGTAATTTTGGTTCTTGCATTGTTGCAGAAGGAACAGGAATTTTGCTCAACAACGAAATGGACGATTTTAGTGCAAAAAGCGGAAGTGCAAATATGTTCGGACTTCTCGGCAACGAAGCAAATTCGATTGCTCCTAACAAAAGAATGCTTAGCTCAATGACTCCGACAATTGTTACAAAAAATGATTCGCTTTTTATGGTAATCGGTTCTCCTGGAGGTTCGACAATCATCACAACTGTTTTGCAAATCATTACAAATGTGATTGATTTCAGAATGAACATTGCTTCGGCGATTTGTGCAAGACGTTTTCATCATCAATGGCAACCTGACGCAATTTTCCTTGAACCCGGACAAATTTCACAAGACGTAATTCGCAACTTGGAAAATATGGCTTACAAATTTATCCCAAGAAGCAAAATTGGAAACGCACAAGGGATTTTGATAAATTACGAAAAAAACAGAATTGAAGGCTTTTCCGACCCAAGAGGTTTTGGAAAGGTTTCTTTTTTGAATGAATGATTTAATAGGAGCAGTAAAATGGAATTAAGTGAAACCTGTAAATATAAATTTACAGGTGAGCAAACAAAATGCTCTCAACCTAATTATCAAAATGAAAAATTTTGTATTTTTCATTTTGATAATGTGGAACAAAAAAAACAGGATTTTACTATTGCCTTTGAAAATTACATAATGAGGTGTGAAGAAAACGTATTTATGGAACGTTATGATTTCAGAGGCTTCGTTTTTCCTGAAATATCCTTCAAAGGAAAAGAATTTTATAAAATTGTTGATTTTAGCTCAAGTAAATTTGTTGAAAATACTTTTTTTGAAAAAAGTCAATTTAATGAGGCTGCGGTCTTTAGAGATTGTGTCTTTTCAAGATTTGCATGGTTTCATTTATGTAAATTTTATGGAAATGCTGTTTTCAATGGTTGTAAGTTCTCGGGTAATGTAGATTTTGGTGAAAGTATATTTTCATACTATGCTCATTTCTTTGATATTGAATTTTTGGGAAATAGTACTTTTTATAAATGTGCATTTAAAGGGATTGCCAATTTTTCACAAAGCAAATTCATTAACGATGTTGACTTTTCTCAAGCCACATTTTGGGGATACTCAAGTTTTAATAATGCCTGTTTCCTTAATCGTGTGGACTTTTTTCAGGCAAATTTCAATGAAGAAATAAAAATGAATGAATCTCATTTTACTTTCATGAAAAACCTGAAAGCATCAGGAATAAATTTTGAAAATTCAGTTCTTGAATCCGCTCATCTTTGGAAAATTGATAAACTTGAGGATTACTCTTTCAAAAATTCCTTTTTACTTTCAATCAGCTTTGCAAACAAGAGATTTATAAACTGTAATTTCACAGGTGCTTTATTCGATGCTGTTCACACAAGAGGCTGGCAACCTGATGATAAAACACTTAAAAATACAAAATACATTTACACAAATTATTCAAAAGATGAAGACGGAAACTTAACTGTTGACCCAGAAAGTCGTGTTCCTGCTGACGGAAATTTTGGCGAAGGAGAACACAAAGATTTTACAATTGCACACTACTTGAGAGAGCCAATAAAATGGAGTTTTGCTTTAAAACTTCCTTTGGAAATCAGAACAGGAATTACAAACTACATTCAGTTTTTCAAAGACTTTGTCCGAATTACTTTAGGAGTTGAAGTTGAAATTAGGTCTAAAAAAGAAGGCGGAAGAATTAGAGTTGAATTTGAAGCAGAGAACGAAGATGACAAGAAAGTGCTTAAAGGTAGTTTTGTAGAATTTATGAGGAAAGTTTTTGAAGACACCGAAAATCTAAATCTTGAAATTCGAGGTGGAACTGCAAAAGTTGAAGAAATTGAAAAGCTACAATTCAAGATGGAAAACAATATCAAAAACTTACAAATGGAACTCAAACTTGAGAAATATTTAAATCTTAGTTTGAAAGAAGATAAAAGTGATTTTAAAGAACAAAACAAATTACTTGCTAGAGTAATTGAAAGCATTGAACAAAAGTCTTTACCTGAAAAAACTACTTCCGAAAAATGCGATGTTAACACTTTTGCACTTTTCGCAGACTTAGCAGGTTTTTCAAAAGCAACGGCAGAAGACGAATCAATTCATAAAATCATTCAGGATTTTTTCCTAAAAGAAAGAGATGAAATTGAGCCAAAAGATGGAGTTGAAGAAGTCAAATCAAACGGTGATGACATTATCGCTTTTGGGCTTGACGGAATGAGTTTAGTTTGGGTTGCCGAAGATTTGATAAATGATTTTCAAAAACTAAAAAGAGACTTTCAAGACTTTCCAATTAAAGGTTTTCGAGTTGTTCTTGGTTACGGAACTTGTACGAGACAAAAGGTCGGAGATAAAATTAGCTTTTCAGGAAATCCAATAATTGACACTGCTCGTGTTGACCAGCCAATGAAAAGATACATTCAAGAAAACAACGAAGATTTGAATCAAATTTGGTGTACGGAAGATTTTAAAGATGAAATGACCCGAAGAGGTGAAAAAAGAATTTCTTTTGAGGAACTTCCTGAAATGGATTTAGCCAAAGGTTATGAAAAGAAATTTAAACTTTTTAGGGTGAAGTAAATTAAGTTTTGTTGTGCGTTTTTTGTGCGTTTTGCCCGCTAAAGCGTTCAACCCGCTGAGAGGAATGTTCGGATTTAGCGGGTCGAATGCGAATGCAGGCGAAACGCACCGCACTACACTCTCACTCTCTACGCACAGACCAAAATTATAAGTCATACAAACACAACATTCTAAAGCCAATACTTTTGCTTTACCTCTTTAATCATATCTTGTGAGAATTGATAGAACTCCTCTTTTGAGTTTTGTGGAAAGTCTTTTAAAATTAATTCCATTTTTGGTAGAGTGCCGTTTCGGTAGCCTGTAAAATCTCTGAAACTACT
This sequence comes from Calditrichota bacterium, assembly GCA_008501735.1. Lineage (GTDB taxonomy): Bacteria > CLD3 > CLD3 > CLD3 > CLD3 > CLD3. Next base: position 152,452 of record QQUF01000040.1, read on the forward strand.
GTAATGCCAATCCTCTTGCTTTTCTACAAAACCAGCTCTAACAGGATTTTGATGAATGTAAATGACTAAGGTTAAAAAATATTTTGAGTCTTGAACAAGTTTTGCTTTACTGTGTCTTTGAAATAAACTTCCTGTTCTTTTGTACTTTCTGTTGAAGACTTGTGCATAAGAACTTAAAACGTAACTAAATTGTCTGACTAACTCTTTTAAATTTTCAGTTTCAACTTTAATCAAAAAATGAAAGTGGTTTGGCATCAAACAGTAAGCAATTACTTCTAAATGTTCGTCCAAATGGTAGCGGAATTTTTTTAGAAAAAGTAGGTAGTCTTTAGAATCCTTAAAAATATTCTCAGAGTTGATTCCACGATTGTAAAGGTGGTAAAATTCTCCATTTAGTAAATTCATTTTTTGTCCTTAAATTTATTTGAGAAAGTTGTGCATTCTATTCTTTCTGTGCGTTTTGCCCGCTGAAGCGTTCAACCCGCTGTAAATAATGTTCGGATTTAGCGGGTCGAATGCGAATGCAGGCGAAACGCAACAGACTCAATCTAATCTTTTGTTTTTGAAAAACAAATTTCCTAACTTAATCGCCACTTAAAACTTACATCAAAAAATAGGTCTTTAAAAATGTTGGAAAAACGTCCTGTTCTGCTTGCTTCAATAATTTTAGCCGTTCTTGTAGCGGTAATTTTTTACGCTCCGATTTTTCAAGGGAAAGTCTTTGTCTCAGGAGATTCTCTTGCTCCTGCTGCAGCCGTAAAACCACTCGCAAAACATTTTTGGGAAACTTTTGAGTATCCGACTTGGAGTCCTTACATTTTTGGAGGAATGCCTTCTGTCGGTTCCGTGATGTACACTCCTTTTGGTTATTTCCCTTACATTCCTTTCGAACTTTTGAACCAAGTTATTGACGTAAATTTCCTACTGATTCACATTTTACATTTTCTTGCAACAGGGATTTTTATGTTCATCTTCTGCCGAAGTAAAGACCTTGACTTTTTTCCTTCACTTTTTGGAGCGATTGCGTGGACTTTTGCACCGTTTTTAATTGTGATGGAAACAGTTGGTCACGGCTCGCAACTTATGACAACTGCCTACATTCCGATAGTTTTTTGGGCGATTGACAAACTTTTTGAAAAACAGAATTTTTACTACCTTGCTCTCAGTAGCCTTTTGGTTGGAATGCAGTTTCAACGTTCGCACCCACAGATTTCTTATTACACTTTGCTTCTTGTCGGGCTTTATTTTTTATTCAAAGTCGTTTACAACTTTAAGGACAAAGCAGAGCCTGTTGAGTCAGCAAAAATTCTCGGATTTCTTGCTGGTGCAGTTGCGATTGGACTTGGACTTGCAGCGATGATTTACTTACCAATTCACGAATACACACCTTACTCAATTCGCGGAATTTCAGATGGAAGTGGAGGTTCTGGAGGAGCAGGTTTTGAATACGCAACTCAATGGTCTTTGCACCCAAAAGAAATGATTACGTTTCTGGTTCCTTCATTTTTCGGATTTGGAGGGCAAACCTATTGGGGTTTTATGCCTTTCACCGATTATCCGAATTACGTCGGAATTGGAACAGTTCTTCTTGCAATTTTTACACTTGTTTACAAACGTGAAAGAATTACAGTTTTCTTTTGGACAGTTGTGATTTTGGCTTTTGTAATTTCTTGGGGAAAAGAGGCACCGATTCTTTACAAACCGCTCTACGACATTCTTCCTTACTTCAATAAGTTCAGAGTTCCTTCAATGATTATGGTTTTGGTTCAGTTCGGGCTAACATTTTTGGCTGCGAAAGGAATTCAGAACATTTTTGAAATTGCAAAACTTAAAGAAAATGACAAAGCCTTGGCAGATTTGACTAAAAAATTTATGTACGTTGGTGGCGGACTTTTGGCAGTTTTTGTAATAATTTTGGTTTCTCAAAGTGAGATTACAGATTCTTACAACATTTACAATTCGACAAAAGGAATCCCACAGCAATATTACAAACAGGTAAACTCTCAAAGATGGGATTTGCTTTCAAATGATTTGACACTTGGTTTTGTGTTCCTAATTGCTTCATTCGGTTTAGGATTTGCAGCAATTAAAAAATCAATTTCACCAATGATTCTTGGAGTTGGGCTTTGTGTTGTTTTGGTGTTTGATGTTTTCAGACTTGGTTTTGATTTGCAAGACCCGAAACCTTCAAAAAGTATTGAAAATTACTTGAAACCTACTGCTGACGTGAATTTCCTCAAAAAAGACAAATCTGCTTACAGAATTTTACCGCTTGGTCGTTCAATTCAGAATTCAAATGTTTGGGCTGCTCACGAAATCAGTACAATTCTCGGTTATCACCCTGCAAAAATTGGTCGTTACCAAAAAGCACTCGACAAAATCACACTTCAAAACCGAAGTTTTTTGAATATGCTTAACGTGAAATATTTCGTTGTTGAAGGACAAAAAGGGCAGTTTCCTGGGACAAAGGAAGTTTTTTCGGCAGGCCAAAGAACTGTTTACGAAAACACTCTTGTAATGCCAAGAGCCTTTTTTGTGAAAAGTTTTGAGACAGTAAAAGAAGAAGGTGAGACTTTCAGAAAAATGTCGGTTTTCGACCCGAATCAATTGGCTTTTGTTGAAGGCGAGTTGAATTTGCAAATTTCACCAAATTTCAACGGGCAAGTAAAAAGTATCAAAACTTCACTTCACACTCTTGAAGTCGAAACAGAAAGTAATTCCGACGGGCTTTTGGTTTTGAGCGAAATTGGTTTTGAACCCGGTTGGAAAGCCTACATTGATGGAAATGAAACTGAAATTTTTCCTACAAATTATGTTTTACAAAGTGTCAAAGTTCCTGCTGGAAATCACAAAGTTGAGTTGAGAATGGAATTGGATTCTTTTCAATACGGAAAAATGGCAACAATTTTTTGTGCATTGTTTTGCTTTGGAGCTTTAATTTTCTTTAGGAAACAACGTGAATAAAATTAGACAGCTTATTAATTTTTTTCATAATAAACTAAATGTTTACAAGTTTAAAACAAAGTTCAAGCTAATCTTAATAATAATTGGCGGAATCTTTTCGATTGGGCTTGTTTGGTACATTCAAACTTTAGTTGATAAACTTCGCCAAGAATCTCGTGAACTTGTAAATTTTTATGCTGAAACTTACATCCTTGCTGCTACTCACGAATCAAGCGACAATTTGGATTTTATTTTTAATTCAATCATTCAGCGAATAAACTTCCCAATAATCTATTCAAACACTGATAATGTGCCAAGTTACTGGAAAAATATTGAAATTCCACCAGAAGACATTACTCCCGAAAATGTTGCTTTGGTAAGTAAAATCATCGAAGAATTTGATGAGCTAAATGCACCGATTGCACTTTCTTACGGAGACGCAACTTTGGGCTATTTTCATTATGGGGATTCAGTTCTTATTGAAGATTTGGAGCGACTTCCGTTCATTGCTTTGACAGGAGTTGTGGTTTACATTCTCGTTGGGTTTATTGGGTTTACGAATATTCGTCAATCGGAAAGACAATACCTTTGGGTTGGACTTGCAAAGGAAACTGCTCATCAAATTGGAACTCCACTTTCTTCACTTTTGGGTTGGCTCGAACTTCTTTCTACGAATGAAACGGACAAGGAAATTATCCAAATGTCCGTGAAAGAAATGGAAAATGATGTTAAAAGATTGAATTTGATTTCGCAAAGATTCTCGCAAATCGGCTCAGAGCCTGACTTAAAACCAACTCCAATTTGTCAAATTATTGAGGAAACAGTTGGTTACTTTCAGCGAAGAGTTCCGCAAACAGGAAAGTCAATTGTCGTTAGTTTTACCACAAAAATTTCGCCAACAGTGAATTTGAACGCAGGACTTTTTCAATGGGTTTTGGAGAATTTAATCAAGAATGCTTTGGACGCAATCGAAGCTCAAAAAGGCTTTGTAAAAGTTGAACTTACCGAATCAGCAGAAGAAGAAAATTTCATAATTGACGTAATTGACAACGGAAAAGGAATTGAAGGAACTTTCAAAAATGAGGTTTTTAATCCAGGGTTTAGCACAAAAAAAAGAGGTTGGGGTTTAGGACTTAGTCTTGCAAAACGAATTATAAACGAATACCACAACGGCAAACTCTTCGTTAAAGAGTCAAAACCCGGCAAAGGCACAACAATGAGAATTCTTTTAAACGTTAATAAAGAGGTTTAGTCATAAAATAAAATTTTACCATTTTATTTTATGACTAAAAGGAAAAACAATGTTCAATAAAATTTTTTTATTTCTTTTTGTTACTCTCATTTCCTGTAATGAGCTTACAACTGGTTCAACTGTAAAAATTTACAAAGAAGGGGATAATCTTGATGTAACAATTTATTCATCTGAACAACCCAAGAAACTCTCAGATTATAATCAATTTGCATCTATGGTTGTTGGTGACGGAATTGCTATTATTAAACCTGACACTGTTCCTAAATTGATTAAAATAATTCACCCTTATCCAGATTTAATTTACAACTTAGCAAGAATAGACAAAAACGGATATATTTGGCTTGTAGCATCTGACTACGATTTATCCATAAATGATTACATTTATGTAATTGATCCTCATTCGGAAACCATTTACAAATCAATTAAAGTTCCAAGCGATTTAAGAGGTCCTGATGCAATCGCCTTCGGAGAAGATAAGGCATACTTTGTTGGAATTGGTTCTGGAAGGAGTATTGGGTTAGGTTCTATTGACAGAACGAATTTTTCCGTTGAAAATCTTGCAAAAATTGATAGTATTGGGTCTGCTATTCCTCCAGGATTAGAACTATTTAACGGTAGATTATACTACTTTGGTATTTGGACAAGCCAAACTGATGACAGAAAGATTTTGCAATTTGATACTGAAAAAAATCAATTAGTTAAAACTGCACCATATTCAGGACATTACACATTTGATGATAATTACTTATATACGAATGGGTATTTTATTATTGGTGATACTACGTTACCAAAATTGTACAAAATAAATATTAACGAATTATCAGTTGAACAAGAAATCTCTTTTGGTGATAAATCGTATATAACTTGTAATGAAGAATTCATCTATTCTGCCAATAGGAGAAATCCAATAGTTGATGTATACAACAAATTAGATCTAAAGAAAATTAAAACCATTGATTTTTCAAATCAAATTAAAATTCAAGGAAATTACTTTAATTCCAATTTTGGATTTATTTCAAAGGATCTACTTATGGTAAACCAATCCTCTTTTTATAATGTAAGAACAAATGAATTTATGGATAGCGTATTCCCATTAAGTTATCCTATTGCAGAAAGCTTAGTGCTTGCAGAAGGTTTGGAATTAAAAAGTTTTTCAGAATAACAATTAAAAAGCGTTGCTCCCAAAAGAAGTAATGCTTTTCACTCATCGCAAATCGAAACTTCCGTTCCAACTTCCACCAAACAGTAAAGAATCTTGGCATCTTCACAAGTCAATTTAATACAGCCGAGTGAAGGTTTGTGAAAGTTTTTTGTGGCGTGAATTTCGATACAACTTCCTGTTTTGCCTTCTGCGATGTCTTTTACATTTGGGTAATCTAAACACAAAACTACTGCTTCCTCGCCTCCGTAAGAATCTCTCCAAAGTTCTTCGTCAGTTGTGCCAAACTCACGTGAAAATTCTGTGGTTTTTAGCTTAGGATTCCAAAGTGCAAATGAATTGCCTTCGGTGATTTTGTAAAGTTTCTTTGAAGGGTTGTCTTCTTGAAAAACTGACGCTTTCCAAAGGATTTTATAATTTCCGACGGGAGTTTTTTTATCGCCTTCTTTGGTTTTACGAAGACCGTTTGCTCCGATTTTGATATGAAAAGAGTGGAGAATTTTATCTCCACTCAAAACTTCAAGAACTAATGATTTTCCTTTAACAAGAATCTTAATCATTAGAGAAAATTATAAAATAAACCAAACGATTACGAAGATTGGAACTAAAATTGGAATCGAGTATTTTACAGCATACTGAGCGAAAGCAGGCATTTCAACGCCATTTTGTTCAGCAATTGATTTTACCATAAAGTTCGGTGCATTTCCGATGTAAGTCATTGCACCAAAGAATACTGCTGCTACTGAAATTGCTTCCAAATACCTAAAACCTTCTGCTCCACTTGCAATCAAATCGTGAGGAACTGGGAAACTAACTCCAAATTTTCCTAAAGCTGCACTGAGGAAGTTTAAGTAAGTTGGTGCGTTATCCAAAACTCCTGAAAGAGCTCCTGTTGCCCAATAAAAAGTATTAACGTCAAGTTTGTCGCCGTTTGTTGCTGCAAAGTTTCCGATTAGGCTAAGAGCAGGTTGCATTGTTAAAAAGATTCCGATAAACAAGTAAGCTACTTCGAGAATTGGCTCAAAGTTGAAATCGTTTTCTTTCATTGCTTCTTTATTAGAAGTTTTATAAGCTACAAATGCGATTGCAAAAAATAGAATTTCTCTTAATCCGAAAAGGTGGAAAGTGTAACCTTTAATAGTTTTTAGAATGTCGTGTAAAGGACCGGAAGTAATTACTGCTGGGTCAAGGAAGATACAACCAACAGTTGCTAAAATATAAATTAGGCTTTTGAGTCCAACAAATTCTAATTTTCCACTCATTTCAGTTGAATCATCTTCGCCGTCTTTATTTCTTGAGTCAATTATAAAAAATACTACTACAACAAGACCAACACCAATTATCCAGAAATGCCAAAGATGAGTTAATGTCCAAAAAAATGGAACACCTTTCAAAAATCCTAAGAAAAGTGGTGGGTCGCCGATTGGAGTCAAAACTCCACCAATGTTCGAAACAACAAAAATGAAAAATATTATGTGGTAAGGTTTCAAACGACCTTTATTAATTTTCATAAAAGGGCGAATGAGAAGCATTGAAGCTCCTGTTGTTGCCATTAAGTTTGCTAAAAAAGCACCAATTATTAAAATTGCTGAATTCAGCATTGGTGTAGCCTTTTTGTGAATTCGGATTAGGATTCCACCTGAAGCAATGAAAAGTGGTGTTAGTAAACCTATAAAAGAAAAATACTCTTCACCAGCGTGAATCAAAGTTGTTGTGTCGTGAAGAACAAAGATGTAATAGGAACCAGTTATCAAACCAAGAAGTGCAGCAATTTTGCCGTAATTATGATGCCAAAAGTGTGCATAAAATAGAGGTCCAGTTGCAATCATTAAAAGTAGAATCACAAATGGTAAAGTCATCCAAGGAGTTGGAAGTTCTCCTCCAGAGCCTGCAAAAACAGGTAAAGAGTTTAGTAAAATTATTGTCAGAATTAAAAACGGTGTAAGAATAACTTTATGGAGTTTTGGTCTTTTCAACTTGAAATCCTTGTTTTTATTTAGTTTTTAATGAGAACTGAAGTTTTTATTTAGTAATTCTCTAATGAGCTATTCAAATAAAAGTAGTCTAAAGGGTTCACAAAAGTTCCGTTGTGCTTGATTTCATAGTGAAGATGATAACCTGTAGAACGACCACTATTTCCGACTAAACCAATTAAATCACCTTTTTTGACTTTCTGACCTCTTCTGACTTTGCTTACATAAAGATGCCCATAAGCTGTTTGGTAACCAAATTCGTGTTTGATTCGGACAAATTTCCCATACCCACCATTCCTGCCTGAAAATCTTACAACTCCATCTGCAGTCGCATAGACAGGAGTTCTTTTCGGAGCAGCTAAGTCAATTCCGTTGTGTTTACGAATTTTTGAGGTAAAAGGGTCAAATCTTCTTCCGAATTTATCAGTTAATCTACCTCTTGGAACAGGGTTTGCTGTAGGAATTCCTCTTACGATTTGGATATTTTGCTCCAAAGTCGAAATAATTTGTTCGTATTCTTGTTGAGTGTTTTTTAACTCGGTTTCAAAATTTGAAAGTTTATTTACTACATCTTCCGAAAAAGTTCTGTAGTCGGCGACATTCATTTCTTCGTAATCATAAAATTCAAGGAAGTCAGTTTCGGAAGATTCGTCGTTCCAAACAGTTGGAAGCGAAGCCGCTAATCTGAGATCATTTTCTCTTACTTGGATTTCTTTTAGTTCTTTTTCAAATCGGTCTAACTTGTTGTTTGCTAGTTCAAACTGACGAGTTAGTTTCTGATTTTCAGAACGGAGTCTTAGAATCTCTTCGTGTCGGTAATATTTTGTGTAAAAATCAAAACCAACAAGAAAAATCAAAACCAAAGAAATTAGGGTAGAAACAGTAAGTAAAAATTTTCTGATGCCAAATTTGCTTCTCTTAGGTTGAGCAGCTTCATTTAACTTTTGCATTCAAAAAATTCTCTTTCGTTTAGTTAAAAGATTGCCGAATTTAATTCTTTAAGTTTTAATCTCCAAGAAAAATTGAATTCGGGATTTCGGTAAGCAAAATAATTTTTGCAAAAAAAAAGCCGAGACTTTTAAATCTCGGCTTTAAAAAGAAAGTAAGATTCTATTTTTTTTCTTTTTTAGGTTTTTCTTCAGATGAAGTTTCTTCTTTAGTTTCAGCAGGAGCTTCTTCTGTTTTTTCTTCTGCAACAGGTTCAGCAACTTCTTCAACTTCTGCTTTAATGTCTTCGACAGCTTCTTTAACTTCCTCGACTACATCTTTAACAGTTTCGACTACATCTTCGACTTTTTCCTTAACGGTTTCGACTACTTCCTCAACTGCTTCTACAACAGTTTCAGTTTCTTCTTTAGCTTTTTCTACAACTTCTTCGACTACTGTTTCAGTAACTTCTTCAACAGTTTCTTCCGCTTTTGCAGATTCTTTTTCATTGTATTCGTCAACAAGCTTAGACTCTTCTTTTTTCAAGTGCTCAGTTTGTGAGAAAACAATTTTCTTTTCATCTTTGCTAAATTCGATAACAGCAAGGTCTAAAATATCACCTTCTTGAACATTTCTGTCATTTTCAAGGTGAGAATTAGGAACGAAACCTTCAACTCCATCAAGCACTTCGACAATGACACCTTTATCAATCATTCTGATAATTGCACCTTTGACAGAAGTTCCTTCTGCAAGTTGTGATTCGAAACTATCCCAAGGGTTTTCGTCGATTTGTTTGTGTCCAAGAGCGATTCTTCTTTCTTCTCTGTTGATTGAAAGAACAACAACTTCGATTTCTTGTCCTTTAGAAACTATTTCGCCAGGGTGGCGAACTTTTTTCGTCCAAGAAAGGTCAGAAATGTGGACTAAACCGTCGATTCCTTCTTCGAGTTCAACGAATGCACCAAAGTTTGTTAAGTTTCTAACAATTCCTTTGTGAGTTGAACCGATTGGAAATCTGTCTTCAAGACTTTCCCAAGGATCTGGTTCGATTTGTTTTAATCCGAGAGAAATTTTTCTGACTTCTGGTTCGATGCTGAGAATTACAGCTTCAACTTGTTCACCAACAGTCAAAAGTTTAGAAGGGTGTTTGATATGTTGACTCCAAGACATTTCTGAAATGTGAATCAAACCTTCGATACCTTTTTCAAGTTCGACAAAAGCACCGTAATCAGTGATACTCACAACTTTACCTTTAACGATATCGTTGACGTTGTACCTAGTTTCCATATTTTCCCAAGGCTGTGGTTTCAAGAGTTTCAAGCTAAGTGAAATTCTTGTTTTCTCTTCATCGTAATCGGTAATCATAACGTCTAATTCTTCATCTAAGCTGACAACTTCGCTTGGGTGAGAAATTCTTCCCCAAGAAAGGTCTGTGATGTGAAGAAGTCCGTCAACTCCGCCAAGGTCAATAAATGCACCAAAGTCAGTGATGTTTTTGACTGTTCCTTTAAGAGTAACACCTTTTTCGATTTTTTCGAGAGTCTCAACACGTTTGCCTTTGAGTGATTCTTCAATCAATGCTCTGTGTGAAACGACGATATTTTTTCTTGCTTCATTAACTTTAGCAATTTTGAATTCCATCTCTTTTCCGATGAGAGCATCAAAATCACGAACTGGTTTGACATCGATTTGCGAACCAGGTAAGAAAGCGTCAACACCACGAAGGTCAACAACGATTCCACCTTTAATTCTACGAGTACAAACACCTGTGATAATTTCTTCACTTTCGGCTTTTGCGACAAGTTCGCTCCAACGTTCCATAAACTCGGCTTTTCTTCTCGAAAGAATCATATTGCCGTGTCTGTCTTCCATTGTTTGAATATAAACTTTGACTGAATCTCCGACTTTAAGTTCTTCGAGATTGTCAAATTCTTCAACGGAAATGCTGCCTTCTGTTTTGAAACCGATGTCAATGATAACGTCTTTGTTACCAATTGTTACGATTTCTCCTGCGACAACTTCTTCCTCATTAATTTGAGAGAAAGTTCTGTCGTAGAGACCTTCCATTTCAGTCATTTGTTCGAGACTATATTCAGACTCTTCTTCTAAATCTTCGAGCTTGACCCAGACTTCTTCGTCTGACTCTTCTGCGATTTCGTGAGCCTTTTTCTTAGGCTCTACTTTCTTTTCTTCAACTGCTTCTACTTTAACTTCTTCAGTCTTAGTTTCTTCAGTTTTTTCTTCAACAACTTCTGCCTTTGTTTCAGAATCATTAGTTTTAGCTACTGTTTCGTTTGTCTCAGCTGCTTCAACGTTAGATGATTCTTCGTTTTTGTTTGTTTCTGTCATTAAAAACTCCTGCGGTGTTTTTTTATGCTCCCCAAGGGAGACTTTTTATTTTCTAAATTTTCTTCGTTTTTTGGTAAATGAAATCAACTTGCTCTTCCAAACTCAAATCTGAAGTATCCAATAAAATTGAATCTTCAGCAGGTTTTAGAGGTGAATGTTTACGATTTGAATCGTATTCATCACGCTTTTTAATTTCATCTACAATTTCGTCAAAAGAAGCCGAGATTCCTTTTGCTTCGTAATCAATAAGTCTTCTTTTGGCTCTAACTTCTGGAGTTGCGACCATAAAGATTTTCAAATCAGCATTTGTAAAAACGACTGTTCCGATGTCTCTACCGTCAACAACCCAACTTCCTGTTTGTCCGATTTGCCTTTGAAGAGCAACCATCTTTTTTCGGACTTCGGGAATGTTAGAAATTTTGCTAATCGCTTTGTTAATTTCAGGAGTTCGAATTGCTTCACTCACATCTTTTTCGTCAAGTAAGACAGTTAAGCCTTTTTCGGAATAGTTGAGAGAAATTTTTGTTGAATCCAAAACTCTCTGAATTTCGGCAATATTTTTAAGGTCAACATTTTCTTCTAAAAATTTTAGGGTAATTGCTCGATACATTGCTCCAGTGTCTAAGTAGCCGATTTTGAGTTTCGTAGCTAAAAGCTTAGCTGTTGTACTTTTTCCTGAAGCGGCAGGTCCGTCAATTGCAATCAAAATTTTGTTTGGCAAAAAATATTTTCTCTTTTAATTTGCACGTCATAATTAACCGTTTTTAACGATTTTTTAAAGCTAAACAATTTAAGAGATTAACTAATTTTGTCAAAACAAAAAATATTTTTACAAAGCATCATTTTATGCCTATCTGCTTTAGTTTCATTTGGTTGTGGTCAGAAGAAAATTATACAACCTGTTGTCCCTTTTGAAAGTGTAAAAACTCACAAAGAATTGCATTCATTTGTTGCTTTTGGTTGCCACGGAACAACTTTAATGTACCGAATTGGGAAAGATAAACTCCGACCGACGATAAAAGAATACAAACAAGAAATGGTCGCTAAAACTCTTTGGGGGAATTTTCAGAAAGACAGATTTGAGAATTTGATTTTTCTTGGAGATAATTTTTATCAAAATGGACTTTCACCAAATGTTGAAATGAGAGAAAAACAAATCGAATCTGTATTTGGTAAAAATTACCAAAACATTGTCGAGGAAATCGGTAAAGGAAATGTTCACGCAGTTCCCGGAAATCACGATTACCAAGCAAAAGATTCTGATGGAAATTTCACCATTACTTTTCAAGAACAAGTGAATTGGACTTTTCATTACTCAACACCAACTTCAACATTTTTGGCTGATAGCACTTTACAAATAATTTGGATTGATTCCGAGACAATGTTGTCTTTGCACGAAGGTTCTGAAAAATACTACGAAGCCTTAAAGACTGAACTTCAAAAATACAATCAAAATCCAAAGGTTATTTGGCGAAGTTTGGCTTTACATCACCCAATTCAAACTTATGGTAAACACGGCGGAGCAAGAAATTATGGAAGTTTTATAAAATTTATTGAGCCTGTTTTACACTTTTTTACGAATCCGTTTAAGCAAGACATTTACTCTGTGAGTTCACAAAATTTTCTTGAAAAATTACGAAATTCAATAATTGAGAGTGGAGTGAAAGTTGATTTTAGTTTTTCAGCACACGAACACAGTTTACACTTTATCGAAGAAGAGCAGGAAAATCCGTTGTTGCCAAAATTCGTAGTAATTTCTGGAGCAGCAGGAAAAACCACCGAAGTTTTTGAAAGCCAACCTGAAAAAGGAATTTGGAATGCGTCAAATTTTGGTTTTGCAAGATTCTACATAAATTCAAAAGAAATCGAAGTCGTCTTTTTCGACGGAGAAACAGGCGATATAATTTCGTGGGAAAATGGCAAGAAGACTAAGTTCTTGATTAGGAAATAGATTTTGGAAGAAATTACTCACCTTAGTTTCCAAAAACATTGTTTAAGTTAATATTTACTCCATAAGACATTATGAGCGGTTGGTATGAAAAGTCATCAAATTCCTTATTGTTCAAAAGAAATGAAAAACCGATTTGTATAACACCTTTAATATTTTCATTACCAATTTTAGATGTTAGAACAGGTTCTATAAAAAATTTTGAATAATTTTCCGTTAAATTTATCTCTTCAGAAAAAGTTGAGTACCAAAAGTATTTGGTAAGGTCTTGCTTTGCCTTTAAAAATGAAAATCGTGAAGAAAGACTTATTGAAAATAGTTTGTCCTTTCTAACAGAAAGAAAAGATGGCTGAATAAAAAAACGTTTCAATTTCACACTGTTAGAGGTATAAGGAGGTAAGAAAAACCCATCTCCGGAAGAGGCACTTTTGAGATTTCCAAATCCATAACCTCCGTAAACCTCAAAATTTAGAGAACTATTTACTTCTGTAAAATACCCAGTACCAAATTCAATAAACTTATGTTCCTGATAATTATCATCTGAGTTATTATTTTTACCGATGTAGCTACCATTCACCATTAAACCAATGTTGTCAGTTGCAGCAAATGCTAATTGTCCGTCAAGACCAGACAAACCTAAATAACCGCCAATATGAATATCATTTTTTTCTGATAATGATGGAGTGCTTATAACATTTGGAAGATAAGTTGGAGAACAGTTAAATAAGATGAATGGAAGGAACAATATTCCCAAAATAGCTTTAATTTTCTCGTTTAACATTTATTGTAATCCAATTTTGATATTTTTGAGTCAGATTAAAATAACAAATTAATCGAATAAAAAAGAAATACTAAATTATACCCCACTTTTACTTTTTTTTTCGTAGAAAATGGCAAAAAGACTAAGTTTTTGATTAGGAAGTTAGTCTAATTTCTTTAATCCACGAATACAAAACAGGTACAACAAAAAGTGTAACCAATGCAATTACCATTCCGCCGAAAGATGGAATTGCCATTGGAACCATAATGTCTGAACCTCTTCCAGTACTTGTCAAAATAGGAATTAAAGCCAAAAGTGTTGTTGCAGTTGTCATCAAACAAGGTCTGATTCTGCGTTTTCCTGCTTCCAAAACTAAGTCTCGAATTTGTTGTTTTGTGAGATTCGCTTTGTCTTTGAAAGATTGCTCTAAATAAGTTGCCATCACAACTCCGTCGTCGGTTGCGATTCCAAAAAGTGCGATGAAACCAACCCAAACGGCAACTGAAAGATTTACAGGGAAAATGTTAAAGACTTCTCGCAAGTTGAAGCCCAAGAGTGAGAAGTTCAAAAACCAACTTTGGTCGTAAAGCCAAATCATCAAAAAACCACCTGACCAAGCAACTAAAATTCCACTAAAAACCAACGCAGTAGTGGAAACTGACTTAAACTGAAAGTAAAGAATTAGAAAAATTATGAAAAGTGCAAGTGGCAAAACAACGGCAAGTTTTTTCTCCGAACGAATTTGGTTTTCATAATTTCCTGCAAACTTGTAAGAAACGCCGTCAGGAACAATCAACTCACCACTTCTAATTTTACCTTTAAGAAATTCATCAGCTTCTTCAACAACTTCGACTTCTGCAAATCCGTCTTTTTTGTCCAAAAGAACGTAGCCGACAAGGAAAGTATCTTCGGATTTTATGACTTGCGGACCTCTTACGTATTCCACTGATGCGAGTTGGATTAGTGGAATTTGAACACCTTCGGGAGTTGGAACTAAAATCTTTCCAAGTGATTCGATGTCGTCTCGAAGTTCTCTTTGGTAACGAACTCGAATCGGATAACGTTCACGCCCTTCAACTGAAGTTGTGATTGTTTTTCCACCAATGGCAACTTCAATCACATTTTGAACTTGCCTGATTGAAATTCCGTAACGAGCAATTTCGTCTCTGTCAATTCGGATTTCCAAGTAAGGTTTTCCAACAATTCTGTCAGCGAAAACAGAAGCAGGTTCAACGGAAGGAACTTCTTTTAGTAATTTTTCAAGCTCAAGTCCAAACCTTTCGATTGTCTCTAAATTTGGACCTTTGACTTTAATTCCGATTGGAGCTCTCATTCCACTTTGTAACATCACAATTCTTGCTGCAATTGGTTGTAACTTCGGTGCAGAAGTTGTACCGGGAATTTTGGCAACTTTTACAATTTCTTTCCAAATATCATCAGGAGATTTTATTTCGGGTCGCCAATTTCTGAAAGGAAGTCCGTCTTCATTTTCAATCAAATTTTCTTCTGAATCGCGTTCGTATTCTCCATTTTCAAATTTATAATTAATCTTATTGCCGTTTTTGTCAACATTGTATTCGGGTTTATAATTTACAATTGTTTCAACCATCGAAATTGGAGCTGGGTCAAGAGGTGAATCAGCTCTTCCAAGTTTTCCTACCACTAATTCTACTTCTGGAACAGACTTGATTTGTTTGTCTAATTTCTGAATGACATCTAAAGCTTCTCCGATTGAAGCGTGAGGCATTGTTGTTGGCATAAAAAGATAAGAACCTTCGTCAAGTGAAGGCATAAATTCCTTGCCAAGACCAGGAAATTCGTGAATTATTGTTGAGTAAATTTTATTCTCTTTTGCAAAATTTGGAATAATTTTCCCAACTGTTTTCTCTACTCCAAGCCAAACCATAAATCCGCTTAGAACAATTCCTGACACTAAAATCAAAAATTTTGATTTGTTCTCAAGTGTCCAAAAAAGAAGGTTCGGGTAAATTCTAATGAAATATTTAAAAAGAAATAAAACACCAAAAATCAAAATTCCGACAAAAAGTAAATTCAATAAAATTCCTGCTTCGACTCCAAGAGGAAGCCAATGTTTAGTCAAAAAATAAACAACAAGTGAAATTGCAAAAATATTTACTGCCAATGAGGAATGTTCTGCCACTACTTTTGGTAATTTAGACTCAAAAATTTTGTAAAGCCCGAAAGTTATTAAAATTAACCCAAGTAAAATACTTAGTGTTACTAAAGAATAAATTCCAAGCAGAACAAGAATTCCATTTAAAGACTTTTTCAAAGAATCAGACTTAATTTTTCCTGTAAAAAGTAGTTGTGCAAAAGGTGGAATCATTGTCAAAGCAACAATCACAGAAGCGATGAGTGCAAAAGTTTTAGTGTAAGCAAGTGGTCTGAATAGCTTTCCTTCTGCGGCTTCCATTGTGAAAATTGGTAAAAATGAAATTACTGTTGTTGCTATTGCAGTCAGAATTGCTGAGCCAACTTCACTTGTAGCTTTAAAAATCACCTCAAGTTTATTGTCGTTTTCTTCTGATTTTTCGAGATGTCGAAGAATGTTTTCAGTTACGACAATTCCCATATCGACCATTGTTCCTATTGCAATTGCGATTCCAGAAAGTGCGACAATGTTCGCCTCAATGTCAAATAGTTTCATTCCGATAAAACACATTAAAACTGCAATCGGCAAAAGTAAAGAAATTAAAATTGAAGAATAAAAATGTCCAACCATTACTAATATTACAATGATTGTTACCAAGATTTCTTCGGTAAGAGCAGAATTTAGAGTTCCAAGAGTTTCGTTAATTAGACCAGTTCTGTCATAAAAAGGAACAATTTTTACTTTTGAAACTGTTCCGTCAGAAAGTGTTTTTTGTGGTAATCCAGTTTCGATTTCACTGATTTTCTGTTTAACATTTTTTATAACTTCGAGCGGATTTCCGCCGTAACGAGTAACGACAACTCCTCCAACTGCTTCTGCTCCTTCTTTGTCCAAAATTCCACGTCGAAGAGCTGGACCTAAGTTTACAGTTGCAATGTCTTTGATTAGAATCGGAACATTTTCGTTAGATTTTATTACGGTTTTTTCCAAATCTTCAAGAGATTTTATGTAGCCAACTCCACGAATGACGTATTCAACTTGGTTAATTTCAATTGTTTTTGCACCAACGTCAACGTTTGAATTTCGGATTGCGGTGTAAACTTCATTCAAGTTTACATTAAAATTTCTCATTGCATCTGGGTCAACGTCAATTTGGTATTCTTTGACAAATCCTCCAACCGAAGCAACTTCTGCAACTCCTTCCGCTGAACTTAGTGCGTAACGAACGTAGTAATCCTGAATAGAACGCAATTCGTGTAAATCCCAACCTCCAGTTACATTTCCATTTTCGTCTTGACCTTCCAAAGTGTACCAAAAAACTTGTCCAAGTGGAGTTGCGTCAGGTCCCAGAGTTGGTGAAACATTTTCGGGTAAAGTTCCTTTGGGTAAAGAATTTAATTTTTCCAAAACTCTTGAACGAGACCAGTAAAATTCCACGTCCTCTTTGAAAATCAAATAAATCGAAGAAAAGCCAAACATCGAAAATGAGCGTATTGATTTAACTCCGGGAATTCCAAGTAAAGCAGTTGTGAGTGGATAAGAAATTTGGTCTTCTACGTCTTGAGGAGATTTCCCTTTCCATTCTGTAAAAATGATTTGTTGATTTTCTCCAATGTCAGGAATCGCATCAACTCTTACAGGATTTCTTGGAAGGATTCCTAAATCGTAGTCGAAAGGAGCAACAATTAATCCCCAAGCAATTGTGAAAAGCAGTAAAAGAATTACTACTAATTTATTTTCAAGGCAAAATCTGATTAATTTATCTAACATTTTATTACTCGATTTTTTCTAAAATTTCACCGCAACTGAACATTCTTGAGCCAAAATAAGGATTTTCAATTTCACTTCTTTCAGCTAACCAAGTTGCACCTTTGTTTCCAAAAGCCATTGGACATTTTGCAATAAAAACAACATTCTCAGCACCAAACATTTTTACAATTTTCGTTATTGTTTGGGAGAAAGGGGAAAAATATTTTCTTTGAGTTTCTAAGTCTTCTGAGTGAGAAAAGTGTTCTGAATCTTTGCGAAGTTGAGCAATTAAATTAAACCACTTTGTTCGATTAAGTTTATCCAAAAGTTCAATGTTGCAATCTTCAAAATCTGCCAAAATATTCTTTGCTAAATGTTTAGAGTGTTTGCTTTGGTCTTTGGAAAGTGCTTTTTGTAACGAAAAGTAAGATTCCAAAGAAATTGAGATTTGTTTGCGAAATTCTAAAGGAGAGTTCGCATTTAAAGTTTCAGACCTGACAGGTTTTAAAAACCTGTCAGGTCTATTTTCACTCATCATACTTGGTTTGGCAACGATTTGGAGAGCAGAGTCAATTTTGAAAGCACCGTTTGTAACAACTTCTTCGCCTTCTTGTAATCCATTTTTAATTACATAAAAATCTCCTGCACGAACTCCGAGATTTACTTCTCTTCCTTCAAAAGTTGGTTCATTTTTATTTGTAACTTTAACGTAAACTATTGCTCTTTTACCTGTAATCAAAACTGCTGATTTAGGGACAACCAAAGGTGCGTGAGTTTTTTGTTCTTTGTCAGCGAATCCCAATTTTTCTGCTTTTACTAAACTCATTCCACAGATGTCGCAATTCCCGGGATTGTTTTTAACGATTTCAGGATGCATCGGAGAAATCCATTTTCCTTCAAGGGAATTCTCGATGACTGAACCGTCTTCTGTAACTGTTGCTTTCAAAGTTGCTTTCACAAACATTTCAGGTTTTAATTTTTCGTCTTTGTTCACAACATTGAGGCGAACTTTTACAGTTCGTGTTTTTGGATTTAAAGTCGGTTCGATGAATGCAACTCTTCCTGTAAAAACTTCACTTGGGAACGCCGTTACACTAAATTCGACTTTTTGTCCGTAGTGTAAAAATTGTAAATCGGATTCGTAAGCATCAAGAAAAACCCAGACTTTTGAAAAATCTGCAATTTGGTAAAGTGGAGAACCTTCTTTGACGTAAATTCCTTCCGTTGCACTTTTGTGAATCACAATTCCGTCAATTTCAGAATTAACAATTAAGTTTTGTTTTACTTTTTTAGTCTTTTCAAGTTCTTGAATTTGTTCAGAACTTACACCGAGAATCTCAAGTTTCTTTCGTGCCGATTTCTTTTGACTTTCAGAATTAGCGAATTGAAATGTTTGTAAAAATTCCTCTTGAGCAGAGACGAGTTCAGGACTGTAAATTTCTACCAAATGGTCACCTTTTCGCACTCGGACTCCAGTGTAGTCAACAAAAAGTCTTTCAAGTCTGCCGTTAGTCCAAGCGGAAATAGTTTTGACTTTGGTTTCATCGAGGACGATTTTTCCAACCATTCGGACTTCAACATCAACAAATTTTCTTTCAATTTTTGTTGTTTGTATTTCTGCAAGTTTCATCGCCGATTCGGACATTTTGATTTCTCTTTCATTGCCTTCTTCGGAAGTGTCTTCAACAAGCGGAATCAAATCCATTCTACAAATCGGGCAAAGTCCCGGTTTAGGTAAACGAACTTGTGGATGCATTGAACAAGTCCAAATTGTTGTGTTTGTTATTGAATCAGTTTCTGTTTGTGAGTGGTTGTGTTCTTCTTTTTTCTCACCACAAGCAACGAGAAACATCAAAAAAATTATTAAAATCTTCATTGTTTTAACTTTTTAGTTTGTAATCATTTTTAGTTTTGCTAATGAAATTGCTTTTTTAGTTTTCGCCATTTCAAGGTTTAGTTCAAATTCGAGAAGAGTTTTTTGTGCGTCAATTAAATTCAAAAAATCAAGTTTCCCGTTTTGGTAAGCCGTTTTGGTAACCTCAAGGTTTTGCTTTTCTTTTGGAATTAAAGTATTTTCGTAAAGTGTAATTTTTCTTTCTGAATCTTCAATTTCAAAGAAAAGTGATTCTGTTTCAAATTCAAATTTGTTCAATTGATTTTGTTTTTTTTGCTCAACTGAATTTTGTCTAAACTTTGATTCACGGACTTTTGCAGAATATTTCTCACGCCAAATCGGAACGCTAATTCCAAACATTAACATCAAAGGGTCTTTTCCGTCGTCTTTTAACTGAGTCGTTCCTGATTCTGTAAAAGCGTAATCGATTCCAAAAGTGAAGTTTGGGTAAAAATCTTTTTCTGAAAGTTTGGTTTTGGCTTTTTCTTTTTCAACCAAAAATTCTAAAGACTTGATGTTTGGATTTTGCAAAATCTCTGTTTTAAGTAGTTCCTTGTTCAAAGTTAGATTCTCAAAAACAAGTTTTACTTCTGGTAAAATGGCATTTGAAGAACGGTTTAAAAGGAAATTCAAGTTTGCTTGTCTAACTTTAAGCAGTTGGTTTAAAGTTTTGATTCTGTCTTTCAATTTCTCAATTTGAATTTCAGTTTGGATTAGATTCGCAAAACTTGTTTTGTTGTTTTCATACTTTGATTTTGTAACCGTAAGAATGTCTTCAAGCAAAAGCAAATTTTCTTGTGAGATTTTGATTTGAATCTGTGAGAAATAAAGTTCAAAGTAAGCCTTTTTCACTTCAAAAAATAGCTTAACCTTTTCCCAGTCAAGTTCTTGTTTTAAAGATTCAGCTTCTTTTAAAACAACTTTTTCAGCAAGGTCAAGTTTACCGAAAAACGGGAATTTTTGACTCAAACTAAGTTTTGCTTTTTGAGGTCCGACTTTGGTTTCTACTTCTTTGACAAAGTATGAAAAACTCAAAGTTGGGTCAGGTAAGGAACCGACTTGTGGAACTCTTTCAAGACTTGCTTTCCACGAATGGAATTTTGCTTTTAGAGAAGGGTTGTTTTCAGCTGAAAATTCCAAAAGTTCTTGTAAAGTTGAGTTTTGTGAGATTTCCTGCCCAAATAAATTTAATGGGATTAGAAGGATTAAAATTATGAGAAACATTTATTCAAGTATCCAAATTAATTTTCAATTCAATTTCCAAGTTTCGTGCCAAAAAGATAAACCGTTTTAATGAAGATTAGCAATGATTTTTGAAAACAAGTGTAGAATATTCTCCACTTGGTGTAGAGATTAATGTGGAATATTCTAAACTCAAATTATCATTTTCTTAAGTCTAAGCGAATTTAGAATAACTGAGACAGAACTAAAGCTCATTGCAGCTGCCGCAATCATTGGACTTAGAAGAATTCCAAAAAAAGGATAAAAAATTCCTGCCGCAATTGGAATTCCAAGAGCATTGTAAAAAAAAGCAAAAAATAAATTTTGTTTAATGTTTGACACTGTTTGGTGACTCAAATGTCTTGCTTGTAAAATCCCTCTTAAATCACCTTTTACCAAAGTTATTCCTGCACTTTCCATCGCAACATCTGTTCCTGTTCCCATTGCGATTCCAACCTGAGCTTGTGCTAAAGCTGGAGCATCATTAATTCCATCTCCTGACATTGCAACAATTGCATTTTCATTTTGTAATTTTTTGACAATTTCAGCCTTTTGATGAGGTAAAACACCACCAATAACATTGCTAATTCCAAGTTTTTGTGCAACCGTTTCAGTTGTTGTCTGACTATCTCCTGAAAGTAAAACAATTTTTATCCCTTCATCTTGTAAACCTTTTATTGCCTCAACAGTTGTATCTTTGATTGGGTCAATTATCCCAATAATTCCACTAATTAATGAATCAATTCCAATTAGAATTACAGTTTGCCCGTCTTTTCTTAAAGTTTCGATTTCCTCATTGAAATCGCTGAAATCAATTTTGAAATCAATCATTAGTTGCTCATTTCCAAGCAAAACAACAGAGTTATTGACTTTGCCTTTGATTCCTTTACCTGTAAATGATTCAAAATCAGTGGCATTTGTAATCTGGATTCCTCTTTCTTTTGCTCCTTGAATAATTGCTTCGGCTAAAGGGTGTTCACTTCCTTTTTCCAAACTTGCAGTCATTTTTAGAAGGTATTCTTCATCTATATTTTTGACAGTTCTCACAGTAATTAACTTGGGCTTTCCTTCTGTAAGAGTTCCTGTTTTATCGACAACAATTGTATCGACTTTACGCATAATTTCAATAGCTTCGGCATTTTTGAACAAAATTCCTTTTGTTGCACCTTTTCCTGTACCAACCATAATTGACATTGGAGTTGCAAGACCTAATGCACAAGGGCAAGCAATAATTAAAACCGAAATTGCATTAATCAAAGCAAAAGCTAAACTTGGCTCAGGTCCCCAAATCGCCCAAATTATAAAAGTAAAAAGAGAAATTAAAATTACCGTTGGGACAAAATAACCTGAAACTGTGTCAACAATTTTTTGAATTGGAGCACGACTTCTTTGAGCTTCTGAAACCATCGAAATTATTTTTGAAAGCAAAGTATCAGAGCCAATTTTTTCCGCTTTAATTATTAATGAACCTGTTCCATTAATTGTCGCACCAATTACTTTGTTACCAATTTCTTTTTGGACAGGAATTGATTCGCCTGTAACCATTGATTCATCAATTGTACTAAGACCTTCAATGACAATTCCATCAACGGGAATTTTTTCTCCCGGTCTTACACGCAAATCATCGTTAATCTTAATTAATTCTAAACTTACTTCCTCTTCTGAGCCATCAGAATTAATTCTTTTTGCAGTTTTTGGAGCTAAGTCCAACAATTTTTTGATTGCTTGGCTGGTTTGGCTTCGAGCTTTTAATTCAAGAACTTGTCCAAGCAAAATTAAAGTAACAATGACTGCACCCGCTTCAAAGTAAACTTCAACTTGACCAAGTTCATTTCGGAAAGAATTAGGGAAAATTTCAGGAAAAATTGAGGCAACTAAACTGTAAATAAAAGCAATACTTACACCAAGTCCAATTAATGTAAACATATTTAGGCTTTTATTTTTTACGGATTGAATTGCCTTTTCATAAAATGGAAAAGCTGACCAAGTGGCAATTGGTATTGCAAGAATTAATTCAGTCCAAACCCGAAAGTTCTGAGAGAATAACTGAGAAATTGGCTTATTCGGTAACAAATCTCCCATAGCAATTATAAAAATTGGAATTGTTAGTACTGTCGAAAACCAAAACCTTTTCGACATACTTTTAAGTTCCAAATTGTCTTCATCATCAATACTAATCTCCTTCAATTCCAAATTCATTCCACATTTTGGACAATTTCCAAAAGTTTCCTGTTGAATTTCCGGATGCATAGGACAAGTATAAATTTTTTTGTTTGGCATATCTGCACCTATAGATTAATTGCATTAATGTTTATGGTCGCGTTCTTCCTCGTGTTTATGGTCATCGTGATGAACTGAATCTTGCTCATTTTGAGTAGTATTAACTCCGTGTCCATAATTAAAAACTAAATTCGCTCCAATGTCTGCACCGTAAATTAATAGAGAAGAAATTATGAGAAGCGATAAGATGAGAGTTTTCCTAAGGAACTTAATATCATATTTTTGTGATAAAAAAGTTGTGATTGCTGTTAGGACTAAAATTCCACTCATACAAATCATAATATCTCTATGAGAATGCACAATATTATGTCCGGGAGCACTGTGTCCGAAAAAATCTGTGTCTTTAAAACCACTCAAAACTGCGATAATTGCCATAAAAGCTCCTGAATAAATTAACCATTCAGCAAACTTTTTAAACCTTTCATCTTTTTTGAAAATGAAAATAATTTCCATAACTAATGCACCAATTACAAATGCAATTGGAAAATGCACGAAAATCGGATGGATTGCGTTTATATTTTGAAAACCTTCAAGCATTGAATTTCTTTATTTTTAAAATATTAGTGTTTGTGGTTGCTGTGAGTGTCTTTTTCTTTTGAATCAGAATCGTCTTTATGCATCATTCCTTCCATCATTTTCATCATAGTAGAATGCATTTCGCCATCTTTCATCATCATTTTACACATTTTCATCATTTCATCTTTTTTGCCGTGCATTGTTTCCATCATTTTGGACATCATTTCCATTCTCATTTCCGGATTTGTGGCAATGTGATTCATTACTTGTTCAGTTTTTTTTGAGTCTTTCATTAACTCTTTAACATCGTCTGAACCAGCTTGTAAATTTTGGATTAATGCAAATCCAATTAAGAATGAAACAAAGATTAATGTTTTCATTTTGAACTCCTGTAAAAGTTTAGTTTTTAGTTTATCAAAATACCACTGAAACATTTTTATTTAAACAAAGGCACCTTGGATTTTGGAAAGAAACAAGGTGCCTTCAAAAAAATGGTTTTGGGAGCGATTAATTTTCTTCCAATATTTGTGCCAAAATCATTTATAGAAAATTAGTCAAGTAAAAAGCAAATCATTGTAACTTTAGAGGTCTCATTGGAGAAATAGCTACAACTACTGTTGAATATTCTACAATTTTGGAGTAATAATGCTTGCAATTTTGAAATCCAAAAACGGTTTTTTAATTTTTCTGCTAATCCTTTTTATCAGTCTTGTGCATTACTCGATTCACTTGGATATTAGTTACTTGCACGTAATTCTAAGACGACTTTATTACCTTCCTGTGATTTTAGCTTCGCTGACTTTTGGGCTTCGTGGTGGAATATTTTTTTCAGGAATTGTAACACTTTTTTATCTTCCTCATATTCTGCAACACGCTCATCATTCACAAAGTTTCCTTGCACAAATTGATAGATTTATTGAAGTTGGGTTCATCTTTGGATTTTCTTTTTTAATTGGGAGATTTACGGATTACCAACGTAAATCTCAAAAAATTGCTGAGCAAAAAACTATGGAAATTGAAGAACAATCCAAACAAATTTTGTTGCTTGAGCAAAAATTAAATTTTGCTGACAAGCTCTCAATTCTCGGTGAACTTTTTGCAACAATGGCTCACGAAGTCAGAAATCCACTTGGTTCAATAAAAGGTGTTGCTGAGATTCTTGAAAGAAGATTTAAGGGTTCTAAAGAAGTAGAATTGATGCAAGTTTTGAATGAAGAAGTTGGTCGTCTTGAGGAAGTAGTTAGTAATTATTTGACTTTTGTAAAAAAGAAACCCGAAGAAAAATCCGAAGTTAGAACTCGAGATTTACTTGAATCTGTTGTAAAATTATTGAAACCTAAATTTGAAAAAAATGGCTTTGAAATTAAACTAATTTACGAAACTCAAGAAATTAAAAATTTTATGATTTTTGTTGATAAAATTCAACTTCAACAACTTTTTTTGAATTTAATTTTAAACGCATTCTATTCTTTAAAATCAGGTGGTGAAGTTAAAATTGAAGTTTCACAAAATGAAAATTCAATAGTTTTCAAAGTAGTTGACAATGGGATTGGAGTCGAAGAAGAAAATAAAAAAAAGATTTTTGACTCATTTTTTACGACTCGTTCAAACGGAACAGGTTTGGGACTCTCAATTTGTAAAAAAATAACAGAAGAGCACAAAGGAACAATTTCATTTTTTAGCGAAATTGAAAAAGGTACGACTTTTGTTATTACGTTGCCAATTGATGAAAAAACTTTAAACTAAAATCTAAAAAAGGAAAAAAATGTTTAAATCAATTTTACTAATCGCTTTAGTTGCGATAGTTTCCGTTTTTTACTCTTGTGCCGATAAGAAGGCAGTTGCTGAAACGACACAAATCAACCTTCCTTCAATGCAGTGTGAATCTTGCGTGGCAACAATCACGAAAGTTCTAAAATCTGTTGAAGGAGTCGAATCTGTAGAGATTAACCAAGAAACCAAAATTGCAAACGTAAGTTTTGACAAGACAAAAACCGAATTGTCAAAATTGGAAACTGCGATTACAAAAGCAGGTTACGATGCAAATGATTCTCAAAAAGACGGAACAGCTTACAATAATTTGCCTGAATGTTGTAAAATGTAATTTAAATTTAAAGTCTGCAATTTTTATGATTTTGCAGACTTTTTTATTTCTGGATTAACCAAATGAAAATTTTATTAATTGACGACGACAAAAACCTTCTCAAAGTAAACAAAATTCAACTTGAAGATTCAGGTTACAAAGTTATCACAGCAAACGACGGACAAGAAGGTCTGAGTGCTTTCAAAAAGTATGAATTCGATTTGATTCTTTGTGATATTCAAATGCCCAAAATGTCGGGTAAAGAAGTTCTTCAAGAAATTAGAAAGATAAATTCAGAAATTCCATTTATTGTAATTACGGCTTACGGCAGTGTTGACGATTCGATGGAAATGGTTCGTTTTGGTGCAAATGATTACATTCAAAAGCCTTTTGGAGTCGAAAGGCTGGTTTTTACAATTGAGAAAAATTATCGACTTTCAAGGCTTAACAAAGAGAATAAATTCCTCAAACAAGAACTTAAAAACAAAGATTTTATTGAATTTAAAAGTGAATCTCCAAAATGTGAATTCATAAAAAATATTATCACAAAAATTAAAGATTCCTCTGCGACAGTTTTAATTACAGGTGAAACAGGTGTAGGAAAAGAAATTATCGCAAAAAATATTCACTTCTCGGGCAACAGACAAAACTCTCCTTTTGTGGAAATAAATTGTGCTTCCGTTCCTGACACTTTAATCGAGTCAGAACTCTTTGGACACGAAAAAGGAGCTTTTACAGGAGCAAATGAAAAGCGAATCGGTAAATTTGAATTTGCCGACAAAGGCACTATTTTTTTAGATGAGATTGGCGATTTGAAACCTGATTTACAAGCAAAACTCCTGAGAGTTTTACAAGAGAAAAAAATTGAAAGAATTGGCGGTAATAAACAGTTAGAAATTGATGTTCGGGTAATTGCCGCAACGCATAGAAATTTATTAGAGCAAATTCCAAAAGGGCTTTTCCGTGAAGACTTATTTTTTCGACTGAATGTGATTCCAATTCAAGTTCCGTCACTTCGGGAACGTAAGGAAGATATTTTGCCATTGGCAGAATTTTTCCTAAAAAAATATAATATTTTTAATAAAAATTTATTCTTATCCGAAAAATCTAAAAATGAACTGTTGGAGAATATTTGGAAAGGTAATGTGAGAGAATTGGAAAACACAATTGAAAGAGCTGTTTTACTTTCCGATTCAGAAAATATCGATTTAGGCTCTTATTCGAATGCTTCGATTCCAATTACTGGATTGACAGAATTCCTCCAAACTTCTGAGATGGGACTTGAAGAAATTGAAATTCAAATCATTAAATCGGCTTTAGAAAAATTTGGTGGAAATAAATCACAAACGGCAAAAGCACTAAAAATTGAAAGACACATCTTACTTTACAAACTCAAAAAGTATAAAATTTAATAAAGATTTATGGGAGTAAAAAATGAAGTTCAAGTTAGGCGAGATTAATATTGTTTGTAAAGACTTAGAGATAAAATTTTATTTGTAAAATCATTAGAAATCAAAGGTAAATTTCTAAACAATTAATTTCTTTTTTGAATTTGATTACATTTTGGGAATTCAAATTCAAAAAAGAAAAATGTTAGAATTTAAAAATGCAGCAAAATCTAAAACCGAATAGACCGAAAATAATTACAACTGAAATTGAAGGATTAGTTTTCAATCGCAGAATGAATATCGCTCATGCAATCGAAGCACTTTTGAGTAAAGAGTTCGTCCTTGTTGACGATTTTTACAGCACAGGTTTACAGATTTTGGAAGAGCTAAACTTTTACTTAAAACAGAAATTTTCAAAGAAAGATTACAATTCGCAACGTGAAGCTCGTTCTGTTTTCAGAGAACTTTCGCACAAATTATTGTTGATGGTTAGTGACAATAGATTGGAAGTTCGGAAGTCACCGAAAATTGGTTGGCTGAAAATTTTGTATCCCGAAATTTCAGAATTTTTCATCTCGTTTCCTGACGTTCAAGGTTTGAACAGTTCGTGGCAATGGTTTCAAAATGGAATCAAGTTAGATATTTTGCCATTTCGTCTAAAACCATATTTTGGCACTTACTTTCCGACAAGGTTTGACCATTTGGAACTTTTTGAAAATTGGTTGAAAACTTACAATGGAACTAAAAAGAATGCAATTGACATTGGAGTTGGAAGCGGAGTTTTGTCTTTTCAAATGTTGCAAAACGGATTCCAAAATATTTATGGAACTGACTCTAATCCAAATTCAATTATTGGCTTAACACAAGAAGTTGAAAGATTGAAGTTTGGAAATAAATTCAATCTAAGTTGTGGAGATTTGTTTGCAAGTTTGGATTTTGCAACTGAATTGATTGTATTTAATCCACCTTGGCTAATTGCAAATCACGAATTAGAAGAAGGAATTGATAAAGCGATTTACTACGAACCTGATTTGTTTCCGAGATTCTTTGAACAAGCTAAAAATCATTTGGCAAAAGATGGTAAAATTGTAATGATTTTTTCAAATTTTGCAAAAGTTGTTGGTCAGGAAGTTAAAAACCCAATAAATGTTGAGTTAGGAAATTTTAACCGATTTAGAAGAGTGGAATTTTTTCAAAAGAAACCAAAACCTTCCTCAAAAAAGACAAGGCGTAAAGATTGGCGACAAAACGAAAAAGTCGAGCTATGGGTTTTGTCGCACAAATAAAAAATTAATAAAGGTCTAAAAATGAATTTCAAATTGGGTGAGTTCAACATTGTTTGTAAAGACTTGGAAAAGAGTTTACACTTTTATCAGGAAATTCTTGGTTTTGAATTTGTTGAAAAGGATTCGGGTGCAATGCGACTAAAATTCGGAGGTAATTATTTTCTACTTTTACCTTTCGCGAAAAATGAAAATATTAAAACTCCTTACTGTGAAAACCCTACTTTTTCTTTTGATATTTTAGTCGATGAAATTTCAGAAGCTAAAAAATATTTTCTCTCAAAAGGAGTAACAATCGAAGACGAAGAAACAGAAATTAGTGAAAGTTTTTGGATTCGAGACCCAGACAATCTTGTAATTGAAGTTGTTTCAAGTAGTTTGCAGTAAACTTGTGATACAAATCACTTATCGAAAACTATAAGGCTTTCGCCGATAGTTCTGATAATTCAATTCATTTGTAGCTACTTTTACTTTCGGAAGTAGCATTTGAAGTAGCATTTCATAAAATCCCCTCAAAGTCGTTTGAATTTTTTCAAGCGGCTTTTTTTGTTCTCAAACCCAAATCACAATTCTCTAAAAAAGCTCAAGTTGCGAAATATCGCTAACAAATTGCTTGTGATATTTAACACAAGTTCAGTTTAAAGTCTTTGAAATCGCAATTTTGTTTTTGGCACTGCTTTTGAAATAACTAAAGCGAAACAACAAACGAAAACTTAAACTTAATTTTTTAGAGGTAATAAAATGAAAACTTTAACAAACTTCACAACAACGATTTCACTTTTAGTGGGAATTTTTTCAGCAGCAAACTCACAGTCATTAACTTTTAGTGTTGATAATTACACAGGCACAACAACTGCTGGTCCTTTTATGTTTGTAAACACAGAAGGACAAAATGTTTTTGCTTACAAAGATTTTGATTGGAAATTTGGTAACGGACCTCAAGGACAAGCTCCAACAAGTTCTTCTTGCACAGCAGAAAACTTGAATGTAGTAGCAGGAACAGGTGGAATAACACTTTTTGTAACTGGCTACGATTTAACAAGTTTCCACCACTTAGGAACCGGAGACAAAAGAATTTACTCACACGGAAATGCTACTATCAATCTAAATGGAAATCCGGTTCTTGTTTTGACAGACTTGGTTTCTGAAGTTACAGTTTCTTATCCACCACCTCACGGAGCAGGAAATTTTGAATCAGGTTTTGGACAAGGTGTAATTGATGTTGGAGCAAGTGATGCAAATTGGGTTGCTGAGTTAGATCCATTTGGAACAGGAAATGTAGCTTTTGAATTCTCTTCTGTTTCACCGGTTGAGCAAAACCAAATTGGCTATTACGATTTTAATATCGAAATTAAGCCGATAACTGTAAACCGTCAAATTATTATTAACCAACTTGCAGACGGTAACAACGAAAATGTGAATATGAATGGAATCGGTTTGGATTTCCAATTTGCAAACGCAACTTTTGGTGGTGGTGGACAAGGAACTAATAATTTATTCGGAATGTTTGTTCCTGAAGACCCAACAGGCGATTTGCCTGCAGGAATTGAAATGATGAACAATGCTTCTTTCTGGCATCTCGGAACAACAATGTCTTCATTCTCAACTGAAATAACTTTTGATTTAACTCAACTTGGAATGGCTTTTGACCAAAATAAAGTTAGAATTTTAAGACGTGCTAATGCAGACTCAGAATGGGAAATTTATAATGACATTACAGTTGTCAATGGAACAACTGTTAAAGCTAACAATGTTACAGGTTTTAGTGACTGGAATATCGGGGAAGCAGAAGACGAACCACTTCCTGTAGAACTTTCAGCTTTCACAGCACAACAAAATGGCAGAGAAATTCAACTTAATTGGACAACCGCAACTGAGTTAGAAAACAAAGGTTTTGTAATCGAAAGAGCAACAAACGGCTTAGAATTTATTGAAATTTCAAGCTATGAAAATAACACAAGTTTAATCGGGCAAGGAAGTGTTAGCCACGAAACTAACTACACTTTTACCGACAAAAATGTAAATTTTGGAAACACTTACTCTTACAGATTAATTGACGTTGACTACAATCAAACAAAGAATACAAGTGAAGAAGTCTTTATAAAATTAGTTTTTGAAAATGAAGAAACAAACAACGCTAAACTTAGCTACGAATTGAAACAAAATTTCCCAAACCCTTTCAACCCAACTACAACAATAAGTTTCTTGATGAAAAAAGACGGTTTAGCAAAAGTAAGCGTTTACAACATTACAGGACAATTAGTAAAAACTTTAGTTTCAAAAGGATTGGCAAAAGGCGAACACAGTTTGACTTGGGACGGAACAGACAATTTCGGACAAAGTGTCGCAAGTGGAATCTACTACTACAAACTTGAAAGCGGAAACTTCACTGACATCAAAAAAATGACACTACTCAAATAATGATTAATGTTTAATGACTAATGAATAATATTTTAGAGAGGCTCTGCCTCTCTTTTTTTGTTGGGAACAAAAATTTTTGTTCCCAACATTTTGTGTTACATTCCCAATTAATCATTAACCATTAATCAATAATCATTAGAATGTTTTCAAATTATTTTACATTAAAAAAGTTCGTTTCTGAATCACTTACGGAGCTTGTTGACTACAAGTTTTTACAGGCTTATTCTCAAAGAAAAAACAAACTTACTCTTGAGTTTAGCAAGGGCGAAGAAATTAGAAAATACGATTTTTGTGTTCACAGTAAAATTGCGGGTTTCGTACCGCAAAAGTTTTTGAAGCGTGCAAGGCAATCAATTGAGTTTTTCCAAGAACTCAAAGGTAAAAAAATCACAAAAATTCTTTTGGATTCGGAAGAAAGAATTATCCGAATTGAAATTGAAGAACGAGAATTGATTTTCAGAATTTTTGGTAAAGACTCAAACGTTTTTTTAGTGAAAGATGAAATTTGTATTGACGCTTTTAAGAGGTTGGGTTTCATTGGTGGACAAAAATTTGAAACTAAAAAGCGTGTCGGAAATATTTTTCCAAATTCAGAATTTCAAATTTGGGAAAATGCCTTTACGGAGTCAGAACTAGAACCTGAGAAGTTTTTACAAAAAAAAGTAAATCACTTAGGCAAAACCTTAGCTCAAGAAATTCTTTTTAGAACAAACGAAAAAACTTTAGAAGAAATTTATAACGTAACTCAAGAAGTCCTAAAAGAATTTGTTACCTCAAAAGCTAAGATTTACTTAGACGAAAATGCTCCTGTAAAATTCTCACTTTGTGAACTCAAATCTCTTGGTAAAATGGAGTTCCAAGAGTTTGAAAACTTGGAAGAAGCGGTTCAATTTTTCGGCTCAAAATTTGAGAAGGCAGAAGCGTTTCAAAATCGAAAAGGTGCTTGTAAGAAAGTCCTATCAAGCAAAAAAAAATCAGCTACAAAAGCCTTAAAAGAAAATTATCGAGTTTTTGAAAAACCTGACAACTCTGCTGAACTTCGGAAGTTCGGCGAAATGATTTTGGCTTACTTTCACGAAGTCAAGCAAGGACAAAAGTCTGTAACTTTAAATGATTTTGAAACAGGTGAGCCGATTGAAATTCAGTTAAATCCTGAATTTGCACCTGATGTGAATGCTAAAAATTATTTTAAAAGGTCTAAAAAACAAGTTCGTGCAATCGAAGGAGCTGAGAAAAGGATTAACGAGCTTGAACCCGAACTTGAAGTAATTAATTCACTTTTAGAAGAGTTAGAGGAGAGTAAAACATTCAAAGAAATTGCGAGTGTTGAGCAAAAGTTAGCTGAACTCGGATTTTTCACAAGCCAAAATGCACCGAATAAAAAAATCGGCAAAAGTATCACAAAAAAATATCGTGAAGTTGATTTGGGTGAGAATTGGAATGTTTGGGTCGGGCGAAACAAAAATGAAAATGATGAGCTTACTTTAAAAGTTGCGAAAAAAGACGATTGGTTTTTCCACTTTTACGGAGGAGCAGGTTCTCATGTAATTCTTCGTCAAGAAGGTCGAAAAGGAAATCCGCCTTCTTACATTTTTGAAAAAGCAGCTTCTGTGGCAGCGTTTTACAGCGACGGAAAACACTCGTCAGTTGCACCTGTAACTTACACACAAGTCAAGCACGTTTCAAAACCTCGTAAAGCACCAAAAGGCTTGGTAAAATTAAAATTTGAAAAGATTTTATACGTAGAACCGAAGAAAGAATTTTAGAAAAAAGAAAACCTGAAAGGTTTTAAAAACCTTTCAGGTTAAAATAAATTATCCTAAAAATGGATAGCGGTAATTTGTAGGTGGAACGAAAGTTTCTTTGATTGAGCGAGGTGAACACCAACGCATTAAGTTGATTGCTGAACCTGCTTTGTCGTTTGTACCAGAAGCTCTTGCTCCTCCAAAAGGTTGTTGTCCGACAACTGCACCTGTTGGTTTGTCGTTAATATAAAAGTTTCCTGCTGCGTGAACTAAGGCTTTGCTCATTTTTTCAATTACATAACGGTCTTGAGAGAAAATCGCTCCCGTCAACGCATACTCGGAAGTTGAGTCAACAAGTGCTAAAGTCTCTTCAAATTTGTTCGGGTCGTAAACATAAATTGTGAGAATCGGTCCGAAGATTTCTTCACACATCGATTTGAATTTTGGATTAGAAGTAAGAATTACTGTTGGTTCAACAAAGTAACCTTTAGATTTGTCGCAGTTTCCACCGAAAACAACCTCTGAGTCGTCAGAATTAATTGCGTGGTCAATGTAAGATTTACATTTGTCAAAAGACGCTTCGTCAATTACAGCGTTTACAAAATTGCTGAAATCTTCGACATCACCCATTGTAATTTCTGCCAAATCTTGTCCGACGTAAGTTTTGACTTCTTCCCAAAGATTTGAAGGAATGTAAGCTCTTGAAGCCGCAGAACATTTTTGCCCTTGATACTCAAAAGCACCTCTTGTAATTGCTGTTGCTAAAGCTTTTGGGTCTGCTGCTTCGTGTGCAAAAATGAAGTCTTTTCCACCTGTTTCACCGACAATTCTTGGGTAAGTTTTGTAGTTTGAAACATTTGCACCGATTGTTTTCCAAAAGCTATTGAAAACTCTTGTTGAACCTGTGAAGTGAATTCCTGCAAAATTTCTGTCATTCAAAACAACGTCGGTAATGTCAGCACCACTTCCATAAACCAAGTTAATCACACCTTCAGGGACTCCTGCTTCTTTGAAGAGTTCCATCAAGTAGTGAGCAGAAAAAATTTGAGTTCTTGAAGGTTTCCAAAGAACAACATTTCCCATCAAAGCCGGAGCAGTTGGTAAGTTTCCTGCAATCGAAGTGAAGTTAAAAGGCGTGATTGCGTAAACAAAACCTTCGAGTGGTCTTTGCTCGGTTCTGTTCCAAATTCCTTGAGAAGAAATTGGTTGTTGTTCGCAAATTTCTTGCATAAACTGAACGTTGAATCTGAAAAAATCAATCAATTCACAAGCAGCGTCAATTTCAGCTTGAAAAGCATTTTTGGATTGTCCAAGCATCGTTGAAGCGTTGAGTAAATCTCTGTGAGTTGTTGTGAGGAGTTCAGCAGCTTTCAAGAAAATCGAAGCTCTATGTTCCCAAGACATTGCAGCCCAAGCCGGAGCAGCTTTCATTGCAGAATCAATTGCCATTTGAACGTGTTCTTTGTTTCCTTTGTGGTAACGAGCCAAAACGTGCTGATGGTCGTGTGGACAAACAACTGTGTCCAAATTTCCTGTTTCGATTTTTTTACCACCGATTTCCAAAGGTAAGTTCAATTCTTCGGATTTCATTTTTTTGAGTGCCGCTTGCAAAGACACTTTTTCAGGAGAGTTAGGAGCGTAACCTTTTACAGGTTCATTAACCGCTCTTGGAACTTTAAACATTGACATTTATTTTTTCCTTAATTTATTAATTTTCTAAGAGTGAAAAATCAACTCTTTCGTAAATTTTTTTAACTGCTACTTCACAATTTGGAGAATTTAATGAAAAAAAATCTTCTAAAGAAACAATCTCTTTCAAACTCCAAACTCCTTTTTCATCTTTATGAAAATGTTCAATTCTTACTTCCGATTGAGAAACCAAAACGTAATCGGTTAAGCTTTCCAAACTTCTGTAAAGCATAAATTTTGTTCCTCTGTCGTAATCCTTTGTTGACTCCGATAGAACGTCAAAAATGACTTTGGGATTTGAAATCGTGTCTTGTCGATTTTCATAAAATTTAATTTCACCACAAACTACAAAAATATCAGGGTAAGTGAAAAACTCATTTTGCGCTTGAACTCTTAAGCCAATGAAAAAGACTTCACAGATTTCCTTTTCTAAACAATCCATTAATAAAGCCGTCAAACTTCCAGAAATTCGATTATGGTTTGCTGTTCCACTTTCCATTTCTTGAATTTTTCCTTTGTGAAATTGATGTCTTGATTCAGAAAATTCTTCCAAATCAAAGTACTCTTGCAAAGTCGAATTTTTTTCTAAGTTTTTCATTTTTTCCAATTTTGCGGTGCTAACGCTCAAAACTACACTTTTTCAATCCATTTATCATTTTCTTTAATCAAGTCAACAAGTCGGTCAACCGCTTCAATTTCTGGAATTCCCGTTTTGACACACTCTTTTCCGACAAACAAATTTATCTTTCCCGGAACTGAACCAACGTAACCAAAATCTGCGTCAGCCATTTCTCCCGGACCATTTACGATGCAACCCATTATTGCGATTTTTACACCTACTAAGTGGTCAGTTCGTTTTTTGATTTTTTCGGTTACTTCTTGTAAGTCAAAAAGAGTTCTTCCACAACTCGGGCAAGAAATGAAATCAGTTTTGGAAATTCTTGTTCTTGTCGCTTGTAAAATTCCGTAAGAGACACGAGCCAAAATTTCAGGATTTCCACTTCCGACAACCAAAACCGAGTCGCCAATTCCGTCGCAAAGCAAAGAACCGATTTCTGTCGCACTTCGCAAAAGTTGTTCCTCTTCTTCACCGAATGTGTTGGCAATTAAAGTGATGGGCAGTTTTGATTCTTTGTTTTCTAAAAACGCAGTTAGAAATCTGTAAAAAGGGACTGAACTAATTCCGGGTGAAGTTTTGAACGAAAAAGTAAGGTTTTCAAAATCCGTTTTTAAAATGGAATTAAGTTTTTCTTCTAAAATTTCAAAAGTAGAATCGGAGTCAATTTTAAAACAAATCTCTAACAACCTTTCTGAATTTTTTGCGAAAGAAATTGATTGAGTCAAAGTAGAGTTTTTTGTCCCATTTTCAACTAAAAGTGCAAACTTTGAAGCAACACTTTTGAACTTTTCAAAAACTTTTGCACTTGAAGATTCAACTGTTAAAGCATTAAAAAAATCAGAGTTAAGTTTTTGTGCTTTTTTTACGAAGGTCTCAAATTTTTCAGCTTCACTTTCCTCAATCCAAAATCTAATAATTTCGGTTTTTGATTCTGCTTTTAAGCAATCATTTATAATTTTTACTGTTTCGGGGAAGTGTTCAAAGTCCTCAAAAAATTGCGTTTCAACAGGAAGTGTGTAGTTTCCACCAAAGTTGAAAGTGCCGTTTTGGAGTTCAATTGTCTCACGTTTCTCGTAAACAAAAGGATTCCGTTTTTCTGAAATCTCTGAGTGTCTCACTCCGAGTGAGGCTCTCAGTTTTGATTCCGACTGAGAGCCTGAACTTGAAGTCAGACCCTCAGAAGAAATAAATTGATTGTATTTTTTAGCTAAAGCATAGGCGACAGGAATTTCGTGAATTGAGTCCTCTGTTAGCGAAACTCGAATTGTGTCGCCAATTCCGTCTTCAAGCAAAGAGCCAATTCCGACAGCGGATTTAATTCTTCCGTCTTCTCCATCGCCTGCTTCCGTTACTCCAAGATGAAACGGATAATCCATTCCAAACTCGTACATTCTTGAGGCAAGAAGCCTGTAAGCCTGAATCATTACTTGAGCATTTGAGGCTTTCATCGAAATTATTAAATCTTTGTAGTTGTAAGATTCGCAGATTCTGACAAACTCTAGTGCTGACTCAACCATTCCTTCAGGAGTGTCGCCAAAACGATTCATAATTCTGTCTGAAAGTGAACCGTGATTTGTTCCGATTCTCATTGAAACGCCGTTAGTTTTACATTTTTTTACGAGAGGTGCAAATTTTTTTTCTATTCTTTCAAGTTCAGCTTGGTACTCAGAATCTGTGTATTCCAAAATTGCAAATTTCTTTTTGTCTGCAAAATTACCTGGATTGATTCTGACTTTATCCACAAAATCTGCTGCAATCATTGCTGCGTCAGGTTTGAAGTGAATGTCTGCAACGAGTGGAATTTTATAGCCTCGTTTATGAATTGCCTCACGAATATTTTTTAAATTTTGGGCTTCTTTTAGTGAAGGAGCTGTGATTCTTACGACTTCACAACCTGCTTCGTAAAGTTCGATTGCCTCTTTTACGGTCTTTTCCGTGTCCATTGTGTGGGAAATTGTCATTGACTGAATTCGGATTGGATTGTTTCCGCCGACAGGAACATCACCGACATTTACAACTCGTGTTGGTCTGCGTTTCCAAGAAAAATTATTTTCACAATATTTTTGCATTTTTTGACTTTCAGTGTTTTAATAAAATCGGGAAAATTTAAGTTTTTGTAAAATTTTTTACACTAAAAAAAGAAATTAAGGGCTAAATTATATTTATCTCAATTCATTTCTTAGGAATTTATTTGTTTACGAATGGATTTAAAACCTTT
This sequence comes from Calditrichota bacterium, assembly GCA_008501735.1. Lineage (GTDB taxonomy): Bacteria > CLD3 > CLD3 > CLD3 > CLD3 > CLD3. Next base: position 188,982 of record QQUF01000040.1, read on the forward strand.
AGATAAGCAAACTTTTAAATAGTAGAAGTAAAAATGCAAGAAACACAAGTTGAAAAATTAAATCAAGACATCAAATCTTTACAAGAACAACTTGAAAAGGCAGAACAAAAAATTGCTACAACAGAAAAGAATTTTGAAAAACTTCGTGAAAAATTTGACTTAGTTTTTAAAAATACAATTGATATTTTTATGTTAGTTAGTGCGGTTACAGGAAAAATTTTTGATGTTAGTAGTTCTGTAAAGGAACATTTGGGGTATGAATCTGATGAATTAATAGGTAAAAAATTTGTTGAACTTTTTCCTCCTGAAGCAGAGGCACAAGGTGAGGTGATATTCGATAAAATAAGAATTTTCGATGGTGTTTTTGCTGAAGAAACTTTTTACAAAAATGATGGTTCTATTTGTTTTATGGATTTATCTGCTTTTATGGGAGAAATGGCTGGGACTAAGGTAATTTTTGCAACTTTAAGAGACGTTTCGGAAAGAAAGAAGAGAATTGAAGAAGTTGAAAAAGTTAAAAAAATGGAAGGTGCCTTAGCTATGTCAGGAGCTGTTAGTCACGAATTAAACCAACCTTTACAAATAATCATAGGCTTTTCAGACTTAATAATTAAGGATAAAATAGACAAAGAAAAACTTGATGTTTATCTAAGTAAAATTAAAATTCAGTCGAAAAGAATGTCTAAAATAATTGGCAAACTCACAAATATTACAGAATATAAAACTTTAAAATATATTGATTCATTTGAAATTATGGATATAAATGGTACAGAAGAAGAAACTGAGAATCAAAATCTAACCTAAAAATTCGGAGGAATTCGAGATGACTTCCAAAGAATCAAAATCATTTGTTCAATCCACAATAGAATACTTTTGGGACGTGAACGACCTTGAGAAACGAACTCACCAATTACGTAAAAAAATCAAAAACATTTTTGAACACGAAAGTCTTAACTACGAAAGCCTAAGGGATTTAGCAGTTTTAATGATTTTCTACGGAACTCCACTTGACATTAGTGAAATTGTTGGAATGAAAGTCAGCAATTTAGAAAAAGTTGAAATGGGAAGATTTAAGCTAAACCTTAAATCAGATGATGGTAGAAAGGAAAGGACTTTTGTGTTATCTACAGAAGTTTCAAATGCAATCGAGAAAATGATTCAAGTTGCTGAAATTCCCGAATATGCTCATCTTTTTGTAAACCAAAACGAAAATCCGCTTTCGCACCCCGAACTTTTCAGAATTGTCCAAAATTATTCGAATGAAAAACTGCTTCGTCAAGTTGGTGCAGATTCGCGTTTGACTGTTCGTGACCAATATATGGTTTTACCAACTCCTGCAAGGCTTCAAGCAAACCCGAATTACTCTGGCAAAGATGTTACAATTGCATTTTTAGATTCAGGGTTTTATCCACACCCAGATTTAGTTCAGCCGACAAACCGAATTTTGAAATACATTGATTTGACAGGAAGAAACGTTCCTTTAGAAGAACCAAATCTTGATGCTTGGCACGGAACGATGACAACTGTTTGTTGTGCTGGAAACGGCTATTCTTCAAATGGACTTTACAGTGGAATTGCCAAAAATGCGAATCTCGTTTTACTCGCAGTCGGTGAAGATGGCGGAATTGACAGAGACAATATTTTAAAAGGAATTCGTTGGGTAATTTCAAATCGTGAAAAATATAACATTAAGGTTTTAAACATTTCTTTAGGAAGTGGACTTGAAATTTCCTTCAGAAGCAGTCCGATTGATGAAGCCGCAGAACTTGCGATTCAAGCTGGAATTGTTGTCGTTGCAGCTGCTGGAAATGACCCGTTTAGACCGAGTGTTCCTCCTGCAAATTCGCCAAATGTAATTACTGTTGGTGGTTTCAATGACAAAAATGTTCCTTTTGAAACAAATTACTCGGCTTACCATTCGCAGTTTGGAAAAACAATTGACGGCTTGACTAAACCGGAAATTACTGCTCCTGGAACTTTAATCGCTGCTCCGATTCTACCCAAAACTCCACTCTTTGACAAAGCAAGAGTTCTGTTTTATTTGAAGTCAATTCCAGATTCTGACTTAAAGCAAGAAATTAAAAAGCTGACTAAAGTTCTTGAACTTGAAAAAGAAGAGATTCCAAAAATACCTCAAGAATTAAGGAAATTAATAGACTCACTAATTCAAAGAAACAAACTAATTTCTCCAACTTTTCAGCACGTTGACGGAACTTCTTTTGGAGCTCCTGTTGTTTGTTCGGTTGTTGCTCAAATGGTTGAAGCGAACCCAAATTTGCCACCTGATTTGATTCGTGAAGTTTTGATTAGCACAGCAGTTTCTATCCCTCACATTCCACGAGAACGTCAAGGTTACGGAACAATTAATGCGATGGAAGCAGTTGAATCGGTTGAAAGAGATGAATTTTTGCACTTTGTTACCCAAAAAGATTTCCCAAAAGTAGAAGGAAACCAAGTTACTTTTCATTTTGACGGTGGTGAAGATTGGGAAAAAGTTTCAGTTGCAGGAGATTTTAATAAATGGGACTCTAAAGCTAATCCACTCACTAAAATTAATGGAAATTGGGAAGCAAAAGTTGAAGTTAAGTTTCCTGGTCAGTACCGTTATAAATTTGTTCTTAACAATCATTTTTGGATTGAAGACCAGAAAAATAATGATGCCGAACCCGATTCTTTTGGTGGAATGAATTCAGTTTTTGAAATAAATGAATACTCTTACTCCGAAGAGTCTTTTAATGAAATTTTCAAAATTTTGCACGTTGATAAAAACGAAAATTTGCGTGAAAATGCTCTCAGTGCTTTGGATTTTAATTTTCGTTGGCAATCCTCTGCGAGAAGTTCTCAAGTTTTCAATTACTTCCAAAAATGTATGGAAAATGTTTTAGCAAAACTTGATTCTGAACCACCCAAAAAAGGCTTAGAAATTATTCAACTTTATAACTGTGGAACAATTCTTAGAACTAAAGATTTTTGCATTGGAATTGACATTGTTACAACTCGTCACGTTTGGGGAGTGAACTGGAAAATTTCTGAAAAAATTGCATCAAAATTGACTGACAAATTAGATTTACTTCTTGTTACTCAAAGACTTCCTGACCATTTAGACATCGACATTATTCACCAAATGCTTCGAAGAGACAAAGATGTTGTTGTTCCACAAGAAGACAAAGATTTGATTTCAAGCGAATGCCAAGGGATAATGCCTTCAGGAAATCTTAATTTCAAATTTGGGAAAACAAATCTAAAGATTAACGCCTCAAGAGCTTTGCACAGTTTTGACGGAGGTCGCAAAATCACGCAAAGAAATTATGAGTTGAAGTTTAACCGCAAAAAAATACTTTTTCTTGCCGACCACGATTACACAAAGTTCTTGGACTCCGGTGGAAAAGTTGATATTTTATTTGCTAAAATTGGTGAGCTAAATCTTGATTTTACACCGATTGAAGCAAGGGAAATTTTACTTAAAAAAGTTCAACCAAAACTTTTAATTCCAACTCACATTGCCGAACTTGGTCATCCTGTTGAATCTGGTCAAGGAAGTTACGACAAAGTTGCTGACAGTCTTAGAGGGTGTGAAATTAATTATAAAATGTTAAGTTGGAGTGAAAGTTTATTCATTTAAAAAAGGGCAAAATTATGAAATTAGAACACTTGAAAACAATACTCATCATTTTTATGGTTGGGGTAATTTGGAATATTTTCCAAATGGCTTATAATTTTGATACTTCAACAACAGTAATTTTTATTGATTTAGCAATAATTATCTTATCAATTATTGCTTGTTTTGCCTTTGCTAAAAATTATAACCAAACAGCAGGAATGTTTATCATTGCAAGTTCAAATATTCACTTGGTCAGTTTTTTAATGGATATTTTTACAGGAAGATTTGAACTTAATTTATTTCTGTTTCAAATTCCTTCAATCATAATTGGGTTATTAATTTTAAAATGGTTCGCTAAAACTCGTAATGAGCGAAAAGAAATGCATACAAAAGGTGAGTTCTGCGTTTAGTTTTAGTTAAAGATACCCATATTTTTTAAGGTGATTTTCAAGGGCTTGCGAAAGGTCATTTTGTTGCTTTTTGTTTAAGTCCTTTTTCCATTTAGAGTTTGTATCTCTCACACTAAAATTATTAATCGTTTTTTCGAATTCACTGCTCCATTTGAGTTCCGAAAATTCTGTTACCATTTTGAATATTCTCATTGGATTTTCACACAAATCTTCATATTTGATTTCAAGAAGATTTTCTTTTTTTACTAATTTCTTAGATATTTCATAAGAATCCATCATAATCTTCCACTGAATTCCAGCTAAAACAATAAATGACTGTTCGGAATCTTCCCATTCTTTACGGTAATTTGATGGTAGTTTTCCCCAACGCCACTTATAATCTCCTTGCCAACCTAACCAAAAATTTACATTCACAAGAGAATTTGCTACTGCTCTGCCATCTCGAATTACGTGAATAAACTTTGCGTCTTCAAAAATTTCTGACAAAAACCCAACTCTTGACCAACCTGTAATTTTTACTAACAATCTGTTTCGTTTTTCTGTTTTGAGTTGTGAAATTATTTTTAGAAGTTTGTATCTGTTTCGTTCTGAAACATCTTCTGCATAAATATCTCTAAAGGTTGAACTAAAACCATTACAATGAAAATCCCAAAAAGAATATCTTTCGCTTGCTTCAAACTTCTTTTTTAAAAATTTCCCAATTATTGGGTAATCAATCAGTTCCATCAGTTGAGTATTATATTGGGGTTTATTCGGGTATTTATCGCAAAGTTGTGAAAGCCAGTAAAGGTTCGGGTGTTCGGAAAACATTGTGTTAAAAATCGTAGTTCCACTTCTTCCTGTGCCGAAAATAAAAATAGGTTTTTGGATTTTTTCTAAGGACATAAAATTAAGTTTATTAAAATTTAGTGAGAAACTATTTGGAATTTACTTAATTTCTTTAAATCGTAAACAGGTTTTGTTTTTAATTTTTTATCAAGATTTTAAAATGCGAATTCTAATTATTGAAGACGACAAAAAAATTGTCAATGCTCTAACGAAAGGTCTAAAATCCGAAGGGTTTGCTATTGACTTTGCAAACGACGGCGAAAGCGGTGAAGAACTTGCTTTTGTCAATGATTACGACGCAATAATTTTGGATTTGATGCTTCCAAAACAAGACGGTTGGACAACTTGCAAAAATCTCCGTGAACAAAAAATTCTCACTCCAATCTTAATGCTTACAGCTCTTGATGACGTAGAAGATCGAATCAAAGGTCTCAATCTTGGTGCTGACGATTACCTTCCAAAGCCTTTTCACTTCGGTGAACTTTTGGCAAGACTTCGTTCTTTAATCCGCAGAAACAGTGAAGACAGAACTTCGGTTCTTGAGCATTTTGGAATCACTTTGAACTTGGATTCTCACACTGCTTTTCGTGAAGGAAAGGAGATTTCTTTGACAACAAAAGAGTTTGCACTGCTCGAACTTTTTATGCTAAACCCAAATAAAATCTTGAGCCAAAGTCGAATTTTTGAACATTTGTGGGATATGAATTTTGACCCGAAAAGTAATGTCTTGGTAGCTTTTATAAAATATTTGCGAAAGAAAATTGACAACGATTTTGACAAAAGATTGATTCACACTGTTCGAGGTTCGGGTTACATTTTTAGCGATAAAGAGTCGTAAATGTTTTCGATTAAATCGAAAATCAATCTTGCTTACACACTCGTTTTTGGTGTCCTAATAATTTCATTTTCATTTGTAATTTATAAGAATGTCGAGCAAATTTTACTCAATGAAATTGATGCAAATCTCAAAAGTTTTTTTGTAATTCTTGACAATGAAATCGAAGATGCTTTGATTGAAAGCAAAGGTGATTTTGAAATTCTTTACGAGTTGAAAAACCAAAAACCTCAAGGTTTGGAAAAGGCAGGTTTTCAGCTTTACTCACCCCAAAAACAAAAAATTATTCCTGACTCAATTTTACAAAATCTCACTGAAATCGTTTCTTTAGAGGAAAAACTTGTCAATGGCGAACCGAACAACCTTTTCCAAATAATTGAAATTGATGGAGAAAAATTCAGAGTTCTTTGGATTTTGCTTGAACTTCACGCTGACTACGAAAATTTCATCGAAGACGAAGAAAACGACATTTTTTACACGCTCCAACTTTACGCTTCAATGGAAAATATCGACTCAAAGTTAAACAAGCTAATTTGGATTTTCTCGCTTGCGATTCCTCTTGGCTTGCTTTTTACGGCTTTTTTAAGTTTTTTTCTCTCAAAAGCTGCCTTCAAACCAATTTTGCAAATGGCAGAAACAGCCGAAAATATTTCCGCACAAAGCCTTGATTTACGTTTGGAACTTCCGGAAGCAAAAGACGAAATCAGAAACCTTGCCGAGACTCTTAACAAAATGATTGCACGAATTGACGACACTTTTAAAAGTCAAAAACAGTTCATTGCAAACGCTTCTCACGAGTTCAGAACACCACTTACAATTATTCAAGCCGAACTTGAGTTAGCAGAAAAACAAACTGAAAATGAGGATTTAAAGGAAAGTCTAAAAATTGCACTTTCAGAAATTGACAATTTAACAAACTTGACAATTTCACTTCTTACTCTGACAAAACTTGATGCTTTTCAGCTAAAATTGCACAAGAAACAAATCCGTCTCGATGAGCTTTTAATTGACGTTTACCAGTCTTTTAAAGCTCTTGCCGAATCCAAAAATATTAATTTGAATCTTGAAATTTCGGAAGCCGTTGAGATTTTGGCTGACCAAGAGAAACTCAAACAAGTTCTTTTTAATTTGCTCAACAATGCTCTAAAATATTCCTCAGAGAATGGCGAAATTTCTTTGTCTTTAAATAAAATTTCAGAGCAAAAAATTGAAGTAATTGTTTCTGACAACGGTTTGGGGATTTTGGAAGAGGAATTACCTTTTGTGTTTAAAAGGTTCTTTCGCTCAAAAGAAACTCGTTCAAACATTCAAGGTTCAGGACTTGGCTTGGCGATTGTTAAAGAATTGGTTGAACTTCACGATGGCGAGATTTTGGTAGAAAGCAAAATCGGCAAAGGAACAAAAGTAATTGTTTCTCTACCGATAACTTAAAGAGAGTAAAATTTGAAAGTAGGGAACAAAAATTTTTGTTCCCTACACATTAAAATTCCCAACTTAGCCCAATAATTGGAGTTAAGCCGAAGTAAAGTGTGTCGTCTCGGAAATATCGAAAACCACCTTCTCCGTCTGGAACAGGAAGTTCGTCGTCGCCTAAAACGTCAAGGTCAAATTTTCTTAAGTTTTCGTGGTTGTAAACATTAATCACGTGCAGAAATGCTGACAAACGACTTTTGTTAAATTGAAAATGTCTGTTGATTCGTAAATCCATTCTTTGGTAAGCTGGGTAATCCGTGTCGTTGTAAACTTCGTGAACGGCATAAAAATGCAAAGAATCAACAGAAGCTCCTGGACTTCCTTGTAAAAATTTATGCTCGTAATGATAATTTGTTCTTGGCCAACCTGTGTAATATTGCCACGAAAGATTAAAGTGCCATTTTGCATTCGGGCGATAATTTAAATCTGCAAAAACAGTGTGCCTTTGGTTGTTCAAACGCGGAACTTTTCCTGTTCTTTCTGTTACTTGACCATCGTATTCAATGCTCTGAATGTCGTCTTCGGCTTTTGCTAAAGCGTAACTAAACCACCAAGAGATTTTTTTGCCCATATCGTATTTCAAAAAAACTTCGATTCCTTGAGCTAATGCACTGTTTATGTTTATTTTTACAAGGTCGTTTCTTTGTTCGAGAAACATTTCCATTGGGTCTCGCAAGTTTCTGTAAGTTGGATTTATTCGGGATAAATCCTTCCTGTAGGCTTCTGCCCTAAAATTAATTCCTTTGTCAAAAGTGTGTTCAAAACTCAAAACGTAGTGCTTAGCTAATTCGGCTTTGTTGAAAGTATCTTTTCCGTAGTTCACTTCGAGGTCGTTCATAAATTGTGTTTGGTAGTAGTAACCCCAAGCACCTCTTAAGTAAGTATTTCTTCCGAAAGAGTAAGCCAAACTTAGTCTTGGACTCAAAAGTTTGTCGTTTGTGTAAGAAGCGTAATCGTAACGCAAACCTGCTTCCATAAATAATTTCGGCAAAACTTTGAAACGACTTGAAAGGTAAAAATTAGCTTGTTCGCCAGAAGGTTTAGTTTCAATGTCAACTTTGTCTTCATACTGATAAAGCTCGTCGTTTTGGTTGACTCTTAGCTCACTGATGAAAAAGTGATACTTGTAATCGGCATTTTGTTTTTTGAGTTCAAATCCTGTTTTGAGGAGGAAATTCTTTGTTGGAGACCAATTCCAGTCTTGTCTTAAACCAAAAAAATTGTAATTCCTTTTGTCTGAAACTGAAAAATCGCCTTTGTCTGCAAATTCGTATTTGTGAAAAGCACCAACTCTTTTGTGAGTTAGCAAACCTGTGGAAAGAATTGTTCGTGAAAATAATTTGTTATTGTAAGTATTTTTCCAAGTTCCCCAAAAGTAGGTGTTTCCGTATTCGGTGTCGTTTCGGTCAAAGTTTCCGTCAGATTCATCGCGAACTTTCGTTTGGTCGCCTGCGTGAAGTGTGTGAAAAGTTACAGCATTTTTTGAGTCCATTTGGTACTCGACTTTTCCAAGTGCATCGTAGTAAGTCGGAATAATTTCGTCAAAACCTACTGCTTTTGCAATTTGGTCAAGCATTCCTCTTCGCACTGAAATTAAGTAAGAACCTTTTTCTTTTGCAAAAGCTCCTTGCGTGTAAAATCTTGCATTCATAATGCTTAGCCCGACGGAAGTTTTCCGTTCACCGTTTCTGACCTTTTTCGTTCGCATATTAAAAACACCACTTTGTCTGTTTCCGTAATCAGCCGAAAAACCGCCTGTGTAAAGGTCAATTCCTTCAATCGTCTCAACGTCAACAATGCTAAAAAGTCCGCCAACAAAATCTTTTTGGTGGAATGGGTCGTAAAGTTCCATTCCGTCAAGGTTAATCATAACTTCGTCAGCTTCACCGCCACGAATTGTAAATTTTGAAGAAAAATCATTTGCGGCGATTCCCGGAAGTCTTGCAACTACGCGAGTGATGTCTTCTGCCCAAGACATATTTTTGATGTCTCTTTCTGTCAAAGTTTGTCGTGAAGCTGGAGTTGCTTTGCTCAAAACTGTAAAAGAACCCGGGGTTACGACGACTTCACTCAAAGTTAAAGCGGATTCTTGGAGTCCGACTTTACCGAGATTTAGAGTATTTCCACTTTTCAAAACTACATTGGTTTTAGTGGTTGATTTGTAACCAATGAAGGAAAATGTAATTTCATAAGTTCCAGCTGATAAGTTTGGAATGACGAAATTTCCTTCTAAATCGGAAAAAGCACCTTTTTCAATTCCTTCAATTTGAATTGTAGCACTTGGCAAAGATTCTTGTGTTTTTGAATCTACAATTTTCCCTTTAATTGTTCCTTTTGATTCTGTTTGTGAGAAAATGCTTGAGCAAAGAAACAAGCTGAGAATGCAAAGAAATTTGATTGACTTCATTTTGAACCTCGAATTTTAAATTTTGACCTTTTGTAATTCTGAAATCAATTTAGAAAGCCAAGATGAAACCAAAGTGAAAATTTAATGGTTAACTGATACGCAAAAAAGCAAAGAAGGGAATTGCCCACGAAATACACTAAAAACACGAAAAAAATGTAGTGGCAAACCTATGTGTTTTACCAAATTATGTCTTTACCCAGAAACTTCCTCAATAAATTTGAGGATTAGGATTGCGGACTTTAGTCCGTTTTTTTTACTAAGTAGTCGAGCAGAATTGTTTGACAAATTAAGAAACTGTCTGCTGCTAATTTTTACGTGTCTCTAACCACCTCTGAAAAAAATTCTAACGCTTCGCTTGAATTTATTTTCTGTCTCCTCCTTGGAAAAGGAGGAGTTTTTTGTCGTGCAAAGCACGATTTTTTCTTTTCCCCTCCTTTTCAAGGAGTGGGAATTTTTTCATTTTAGAAACCAAAGGTTTTTGAAAATGAAAAAATGGGGTGGTTAAAAGACTGCCAAAATTAGCTGAAAAATGTCAAATAAATTTGCTCGACTACTTACTTAACGGACTAAAGTCCTCAATCCTATTCATTGAATTTAATAACAATTACTAAACCAACTTTTGGATTCTTTTCTCCAAATTTTCACATTCATTTCATCTTTGTTTCGTTTATTAAATTTAGAATCTTTAAAAACTAAATTCGAGGTGTTCAAATGTTTCACAAATCACGAAAGTTAAAAACTATAAATTATTTTTTGGGGCTAATTGTTTTCGTCATTTTAGGCTGTTCTAATGACGACGAAAATATTAAACCTGTCATTTCGATTAATGACAATGATGGTGCAAATTACAATCCGATAATTGAACCTAAAAATTTTGTAGATGAAATTAGTAATCCTTACTTGAATTTAATTCCAGGGAAAGTATGGATTTATGAAGGAATTAATGATGATGGTGAAAACGAAAGAATTGAATTTGAAGTAACAGCTTTGCACAAAGAAATTCTTGGAGTTCCAATTACAGTTGTTCACGACAAAGTTTGGGTCGAAAATGAAATCGTTGAAGACACGAAAGATTTTTATGCCCAAGACAAAGAAGGCAATGTTTGGTATTTCGGTGAAGAAATTGACAACTACGAAAAAGGCGTTCTCGTGAATCACGATGGAAGTTGGGAAGCTGGAAGAAATGAAGCAAAACCCGGAATCTTTCTTAAGGCAAATCCAAATGCAGGTGATGTTTACAGACAGGAATTTTTACAAGATTCTGCCGAAGATTTGGAAGAAGTCTTAGGTGTCTCCGAAACAATTGAAACAGCTTTCGGAACTTTCGAAAATTGTATTAAAACTATGAATTGGAGCCCTTTAGACCCCGAAATTATCGAAGTGAAATTTTACAGCAAAGAAGTTGGCGGAATGGTTTATGAAACCAAAATTTCAGGTGAAGAAGGTTACCTTGAATTAGTGGAAGTTAAAAATCCTTAGTTTATAAAAAGCCAATTTTTTCCTCCGTGTAAGTTGGCTTTTTATTTTCATTTCAAACATTAAAGATTAGGTCGAAAATGAAAATTTTTAGTTTAATAATTTTAATTTCAATTCTTGGGTTAAGTTTTGCTTCGGACAAATCTTTGCCCGAAGAATACAACCCTGAAATCAAATCCGAAAATTTTATTAGTGAAATTAATAATCCTTACTTGAACTTAACAGTTGGGAAAAAATGGATTTATGAAGGAACTGACGAAGACGAAAATGAAAGAATCGAAATCGAAGTTACGAACCAAGAGAAATTCGTAATGGGAATTAAAATGACAGTTGTTCGAGACAGAGTTTGGGTTGACGGCGAATTGGAAGAAGACACTTTCGATTGGTTTGCCCAAGACAAAGACGGCAATGTTTGGTACTTTGGCGAATGGGTTGACAATTACGAAAATGGAAAAATCATTAATCATTCAGGCTCTTGGGAAGCAGGAGTAAAAGGTGCAAAGCCTGGAATAATTATGAAAGCAAATCCGAAAGTCGGCGATTCTTACAGACAAGAATTTTTATCAGGCGAAGCAGAAGATATGGGCGAAGTTCTTAGCCTTAATCAGCAAATTAAAACAAGAGTTGGAAATTATACTGATTGTTTACAAGTCAAAGATTGGTCGCCTCTTGAGCCAAAAGTTTCGGAATACAAATTTTATAGTAAAGAGGTTGGGAACTTGGTTTTGGAAAGAAAAGTTACAGGTGAAGAAGGTTACATCGAACTAGTACAAGTTGTGAATCCGTAAATTAGAAAAAAAATTAATTTTCAAACCCTACGTAATCCTTCATTATTTTGATTTTAATAGAATCAAGTGGTGAAGGATTATTTTTATAAAAAATTGTAGAAATTTTAAGTCTTTCCCTTTGTAAGTTAATTCTTGTTTGCTTAACTTAAAAAATGCAGTTTTCGTAAACACAAAGGTTTCCAAATGAATTTTTTCAGAATAACTTTTATTTTAATTTTTCTAACTACTTCACTTTTTGCAAATGAAAATCAAGGTCATAATTTTATGAAAAACCCACCTGATTGGAGTAAAAATCTAACAATTTATGAAGTGAACCTGAGGCAATTTTCTGATAAAGGAGACTTTAAAAGTTTCGAGAAAAGTTTGCCAAAACTCAAAGAACTTGGTGTAGGAATAATTTGGTTTATGCCAATTCACCCAATCGGCGAGAAAAACCGAAAAGGCTCTCTCGGAAGTTACTACTCGGTTAAAGACTATTTTGGTGTAAATCCTGATTATGGAACAATGGAAGAGTTCAAAGCCCTTGTGGAGAAAATTCACAAAATGGGAATGTTTGTGCTAATTGACTGGGTTGCAAATCATTGTGCTTGGGATAATCCGATTCTTGAAAAAAATCCTGATTGGTTTACAAAAGATGAGAATGGAAACTTCAAACCGCCTGTTGACGACTGGACTGACGTTGTTGACTTCGATTACGAGAACAAAGAATTACGAAAATATATGACAGAAGCTCTTAAGTTTTGGGTAAAAGAAACAAACATTGACGGTTATCGCTGTGATGTTGCCGGAATGGTTCCTTATGATTTCTGGGAAGAAGCTGTTCCTGAAATTCACAAAATCAAACCCGTTTTTATGCTTGCCGAATGGGAAACGCCTGAAATTCATAACTCTTTTCATATGAGTTATGCGTGGGATATTCATAAAACTTTTAATGCAATTGCAAAAGGCAAGAAAAATGCTAAATCCATTGGCGAACTTGTCAAAAAAGAACTTAAGGAATTTCCAAAAGGTGCTTACAGAATGCACTTTACAACCAACCACGATGAAAATTCTTGGAACGGAACCGTGCAAGAAAGACTTGGAGAAAGTGCAAATGTATTTTCGGTTTTAACTTTTACACTTCCCGGAATGCCTTTGATTTACAATGGACAAGAAGCAGGAATGAACAAACGTTTGGCTTTCTTTGAAAAAGATTTCATTGAATGGAAAAAACACCCAAATTTTGATTTGTTCAAGAAATTAGTTAAACTTAAAAAAGACAACAAAGCACTTTGGAATGGCGATTTTGGTGGAAAATACATCAAACTTGAAACTTCAAACGATAACTCGGTTTTTGCTTTTTTACGCAAATTTGAAAACAATGAAATTTTTGTTGCAGTTAACCTTTCTGAAAAACCGCAGGAAGTAATTCTTGAAGGAAAAAATCTAAAAGGCAATTTTACAGAATATTTTACGAATGAAAAACTATCCTTTAACGATGAGAATCGCCTGAAATTAAAACCTTGGAGTTACAAGGTTTTTGTAAAAAAGTGATGAACTTTGAAGGCTAAAAAAATAGATAGGATTGCCGACTTTAGTCGGTTAGATAAATTTTAACCTACTAAAGTCGGCAATCCTGAATTTATTAACACAGGAAATAAAAAATGAAATTTGAATACATTTTAGAGTGGGATTACAAAAAGCAATTCTTGAGCAGGAAAGTTGAAATTGACATTGTTAGCCTTGACCCAAATGATTTAATAATTAAAAGAATTACAAAATCTAAGAATTTTTACGAATACGATTTACTGAATTATTTGAATTTGAGTGCAACTCACGGTGGAATTTTTATCGACGTTGGAACAAACATCGGAAATCATTCGATTTTCTTCGGAAAGTTTATGGCTGACCAAGTCGTTTGCATTGAACCTTCTTACCGTTTGCACCAAGTTCTTGAAAGAAACCTTAGTGTTAACAAAGTCAAAAACAGCACTTTATTAAAGATAGGAGTTGGAGCAGAACCAGGTTTCGCGAAGTTAGTTTTTCACCCTGACGACAAAGAACAAACAGGAATGACTCAACTTTCAACCGAAGTAAAAAGAACTGAAAATGTTAAACTTGTAGAAGTAAAAACTTTAGATTCTGTTGTTAAAGAAATGAAAGAAAAATTTCCTGACTTGCCCGTGAATTTAGTGAAAATTGATGTTGAAGGAATGCAAATGGAAGTTATGGAAGGCTTCAAGGAAACACTCGAAAATCACAAACCTCAACTTGTAATCGAAGCAAATTCAGAAGAAGAACAAACTGAACTTTTTGAATTTCTAAAGCCATTTGGTTACGAGCCAATCGGACAATTTTGTGCAACACCAACTTTTCATTTAATAATTCCAGAATTTCACAAAATCTCAAACATTCCAAAAATCGGGCAAAAGTTTTCTTACAATGTCCAACGTGTCAAACGTAAAATTTTTGGCTCATAATGAATGTTTTCATTCTACCAAAAGCTGACGGTGAATTTTTTCTTTTTGCAAACGCTCCTGAAATCGAAGAAACTCTTCCTGTAAGGTTTAACAAAATCAAGAAAATGTTTAATGAGTTTGAAAAGAAATCTGCAAAAAAACACCCAACTTCAAAGACAATTCAAGACTTAGATAAAATCAATGAGATTAGTGTTTTTTATCCATCGGAATTTGAAGATTTTAAGGCGAGAGAAGTTTACCAAAACCTCATAAAAGAAGAAATTGAAAAGAATCAAAAACTCTTTTACTTGAACGGTGCTTTACTTCCTTTTAGTATAATTTTGACAGTTCTTCCAGCACCAAATTTTGTTTTTTACTACTTAATTTGGAAGACAGTTTCTCACTACAAAACGCAGGTTAGTGGAAATTCAGTCCAAAATAAAATGAGAGTTCTCTTTGTAGCTGACAAAAATTTAGACATTCTGAAAACTGAAATTACCAAAAAAGTAAACCTTTCCAGAAAATATAAAATCAAAGAAATTGGTGAAGAGTTAGAAATTCCAAATTTAGACGAACTTTATGGAGCTGGGCTTTTTTAAAAACTTCGTGCGTTTTGCCCGCTAAGCGTTCAAGTTAAGCCGGAAAAGGTGTGTTTCAAGCCAAAAGACCTGACAGGTTTTGAAAACCTGTCAGGTCTAAAATTGATTTTCTGAGATTCTCACTCGTAGTGAGGCTCTCAGTTTTTGGCTTTTAGTGAGAACCCGACTTGGAGTCGAAATCTCACAATTTTCAAAACTCATCAGATGGACTTGAAGCCATCGGATGAGAATTCCAATTTTTTGCGATTTTATGGCTCCAAGCCATCCAATCGCTTTTAAGAATTCTACCCAAAAAGCTCTTTCAAAACCTTCTGCCGATAATCAAAAACCTTTTCTAATTCTTTCTGAATGAGTCCGTTAAAAATATTTGAAATCGGACTAAAAGGTAGAGCGTAATGAACCAAATCTTCGAGTTCAACGCCGTTTGGAGTTTTGTTAAATCCGTGTTTGTGATGCCAGTATTTGTAAGGTCCTGAAACTTGAACATCAATAAAATAATCAGGCTCTTGAACTTGCGTAATTTCAGAAACCCAAGTTTGCCTTAGCCCAAGAAAAGGAGTAACACTGAAAGCCAAAACTAAACCCGGATAAGACTTCGGTGGAATCTCGGATTCGATTCTAAAATTCATTTCTTTTGGTGTGAGTTGAGCTAAGTTTTTCGCATTGGAAAAGAAATTCCAAGCCTCTTTTTGAGAAATACGAAGTTCTAATTTCTTGTGTAAAGTGTAGATTTTCATTCGACTACTTTCATATTTTTACTTTTGTCTTAAAAATTGTAGTTCTGCTCAACCACCCCACTTTTTCGTTTTCAGAAGCTAAAGTTTCAAACGAAAAACTTTAGTTTGTGGTTAAATTCAATTTTCGGGGGTGGTTTTAGCACACATTAAATTCTGCACAATTTTTAGAAATTTTCATTCTCTAATCGCAATCCCTTGAGTTCCGTCGCCAAGAACATATTTTTTTGTAACTGAATCGGCTTCCAAAATATTGACTGAATCGTCGTCAAAACACGAAATGTAGATTTTACCTTTTGAGTCAGAAACAATTCTAGTTGCACCAAAATCTGTACGAATCGGATTTTCCAAACCTCTTAGTAATTCCAAAGTTTCAGTGTTGTAGGAAAACACAATTCCCGAAGCAAAACCAAGAACTTCAAATCCTCCCGAAGCTAAGTAACCAATTTCGTTTACAATTTCCAAATCTGCAGGTTGCCCACCGACTTCCAAAGAGTCTGTAACTTCAAAAGTGTTTTCATCTAAAACGAAAATTTTACCTTCGATGTCTGAGTAATTTCCTGTGCAGACAACGTGGATTTTGCCATTTGGTGTGATTTCAATGTCTTGTGGGTTGAATCCAATTTTGATAGTTTTTTCGACTAAATCCGTTGCCAAATTAAGAACAGAGATTGAACCGCTGTTTGGGTAGTTTGTGTTTCCAACTAAAAGCTTGTTCCCAACTTTGCGAACACTTTGCGGAAATGCACCAACTGGAATCACTTTCTTAACTGAGAAGTCATTTAGGTTAACTTTGCTAACAGAATTGTCAAGCCAATTTGAGACATAAAAAGTTGAGTCGTCAGTAACTTCCAACATCCAAGGGTTTTTGTTTTCAGCCTCTTCTGCAAGTGGAAAAGTTCCGAGCAAAATTAAAGAATCGTTAGAATTAAAGTAAAATGCTGTTAAGTCGTTAGACTGTGAATTAATAACCAAAACAAGTGAGTCTTTCAAAACAACTTGGTTTGGTGAAAGTCCGACTCCAACGATGTTGTTCTGAATTTCTTCTGTTTCAAGGTTCACAATGCTCAAGGTTTTTCCCAGAGAATTTACAGCAATGATTGCTTTTGAAACAGGTTGCACTTTTTGTTCTTCCGAGTCAGATTCGCACCCAATAAAAAATATTGATAAAATTAATAAGACAATTGCCATTTTTCTAAATCCGCTAAAAATTTGTTGTTGGTAAGTTCGTACTGAATCGGAGTTATTGCAATTTTATTGTTCATAACTGCAACGTCGTCAACGTCAGGCTCTGTGTCAAGATTCATCTTTTTTCCACCAAGCCAATAATAAGTTCTTCCTGTTGGGTCGCTTCTTTTCTCAAAATATTCCACGTAACGAGCTTTGCCTTGTTTTGCAACGACAATTCCATCGCAGTCTTTTTGCAAAACATTCGGAACATTCACATTCAAAAGCGTTCCTTGTGGCAAACCATTTTCAAGAACTTCTGGAATTAATTTTCTAAGGAAATTTTTTGCAAGTTCGTAAGTTTTTGGTTTCCAAGAATCTATTGAAGTTGCAATGGATTTGATTCCATTCATTGTTCCTTCCGAAGCTGCCGAAACCGTTCCCGAATAAATTACACTTTGTGCGGTGTTGCTTCCGTTGTTGATTCCTGAGAGAATCAAATCAGGCTTTGAGTCAAGAATTTGTGAACAGGCAATTTTTACACAATCTGCAGGAGTTCCACTAATTGCGTGTCCGAAGAATTTTCCGTCTTTTTCGACTTCAGTAACTCGTAGCAAAGTTGAAATCGTGATTGCGTGACCTGCTGCACTTCGTTCAATGTCAGGAGCAACGATTGTTACTTTACCGAATTCAGAAGCGACTTTTGCAAGTTCTTCGATTCCTTTTGAAAAAATTCCGTCGTCGTTAGTTATTAATATTTTCATTTAAATCTCGATTTAATTCTAAAAATTTGGTTGCTCAAATTAAGAATTGATTCCCATTTTCTAAAGGCTTTTTGTAAAAAAATAAAAAGATGTAAATGAATTATTACCATTTGGTAAATATTGATAATTTGTTAGCAAATTCTTTGAATTCTCGTTAACTTTCCGAAAACATAAACTCGAAAATCAATTCGGAGAATTCATAGAATGAAAGCTGTAATTATGGCTGGCGGTTTCGGCACAAGATTAAGACCGCTAACTTGCAACATTCCTAAACCAATGGTTCCTGTTGCGAATAAACCAATGATGGAACACATTGTCAATCTCCTTAAGAAATACGGCATTACAGAAATAGTTTCATTGCTTTACTACCAACCAGAAGTGATTATGGATTACTTTGGTGACGGAAGTGATTTTGGGATTAAAATGCACTACGTCAAAGCCGAAGCAGACTACGGAACAGCAGGAAGTGTTAAGAATGCTCAGAAATATTTAGATGAAAGATTCATCATAATCAGTGGCGATGTTTTAACGGATTTTGACCTTGCAAAAGCAGTAGAGTTTCACGAACAAAGTAATGCAATTTCGACTTTACTTTTGACTCACGCAGAAAACCCACTTGCATTCGGAGTTGTGATTACCGATAAAAATGGAAAAATCACTCGCTTCCTCGAAAAGCCTTCTTGGGGTGAAGTTTTTAGTGATACTATTAATACAGGAATCTACATTCTTGAACCTGAAGCTCTTGACTACATTCCTGAAAAAGAAGACTTCGATTTTAGTAAAGACCTTTTTCCAAGGTTCTTGAATGAAAAGAAAAATCTATTTGGTTACGTTGCTGACGGTTATTGGCGAGATATTGGGAATCTTGAGGAATACATCGAAGCTCACAAAGACCTTTTGTCAGGTGAAGTAAGACCTCCAAAAATGTTTGAAAATGGCGAGCAAATGATTGACCCTTCTGCAAGGGTTAGTAATAATGCAAATTTAGTTGGTAGTGTAATTATCGGAAAGAATGCAGTTATCGGAAACAATGCCACAATTTCAAATGCAGTTGTAGGTGATAATAGTCAAGTTGAAGAAGATGCCAAACTTGATGGAGCGATTCTTTGGGAAGATGTTTCCGTTGGTGCACGTGCAAAACTTAAAGAAGTTTTTAATTCTAAAAAATAGCCTGTCTTTGCTTATACAAATATCTTAATGGGCTGTTGCACTCCAACTGACACATCATATGATTTCAAACGTTGGATTAGAGGATCTGTAAGCTCTG